>NZ_JAHZSS010000009.1 GCF_019457915.1 Neiella holothuriorum | reverse complement strand
GATAATTTTTTATCTCAACTCACTGCGAGTGCCCACACAGATTGTCTTGCTTAATTGTTAAAGAGCGTGCGTCTTTCAACGCTGCAGCGCTTGGCTGCGGGAGGCGTATATTACGCTTCCAGTTGCTAGAGTCAAGCGATTAATTCAAACTTTTTTCTAGCGCTACAAGCTGGTGGTTATTCAACCTAAACGCTTACGCTCATTGAGCTGCGACCCGTTGCAGTGGTGGCGCATTTTAGAGATATAGCTCACAGAGTCAAGCACCAATCTATAACTTTTTTCTGACTGTCGATAATCTGGGCAATCTGGGTTATTTTCGTTAACGTCTTGTTGTTATTATGTGAATCTACGTTCACTCCGTAGCATCTCGGCTCCCAGAGTCTTATAACTCTTTTAAACCTGTAATTTAGGTGATAATAAAAATGACATCTTCTGTGCACATGAGGCGTTCGCTAATCGCCGTTGGTACTGCCGTTGTACTTGCGATCGTTGCAAAAATAACTTTCCCGGCAATTAGTGCTTACCTGGCGCCAGACTGGACAACCGCTATTAGCGCGCTTGTTGCTGCGCTTATTACTGCTTTCGTCGCATCAACTCGGGATACTCAAACCGATGCCGTACAAGGTATGACAACCTTGTATGTTGGTAACTTGCCATATCGTGCAAATGAAGCTGCGGTACGCAAGCTATTTGCTGAGCATGGCAAAGTCTTTTCTGTTCGACTGATGAAAGATCGTCAAACAGGTAAACGCCGTGGCTTTGGTTTTGTTGAAATGGCAGAAAATGATGCAGCACAGGCAATCGCTGCATTAAATGACGCTGATTTCCAGCAACGTAACTTAAAAGTGCGTGAAGCTAAGAACAAAACCGAGCAAGAGTAGACCTTCGTTCTATCGATTGTTCATTGGCAATAGCAGCCAAACCAGACCGCAAAACTCACAAGGGCAGGTTTAACACCCTGCCCTTTTTTAATCCAAAGGTCGCTACGGCCTGATTGAAGTCCTCTTCGTTCGGCAACGTCTTCGTTGCGTAATAAACCCCTTCAACACGTTCAAACAATGGTTCATCGGCCGATCGCGCCAGTTTCCGCATAACTTGCTGTGCCACGGCATAACCTGAATCGACCAAACGTACCGACGTTAAAACGCTCGCAATGGGAGACGCCACTAACGGAAAGTGAGTGCAACCCAGCACCACGGTATCAATATCGGGTTGCTCGCTAATAGGTTTTAGTAGCTGGGCTAAGGTTTGCTCATCCAGTCTCCCCGTTAACAAGTAGTGCTCAGCAAGATGAACCAATTCACTGACCCCAAGGCGCGTAATACGGCAATCGGGGGCAAAATCGGCTGCTAACTGATCGGTGTATTGGCGGGTTACTGTGGCCGGTGTTGCCAATAAAGCAATGTGCTTGGTTTGGCTAAGCGCGGCCGCCGGCTTGATGGCTGGCACAACACCAATCACCGGGATATCAACATGCAGACGAATGTCATTGAGTACCGAGGTACTGGCGGTGTTGCACGCGATGACTATTGCATCAGCAGCGACCGTTTCCAGCAGCTTGAGTAACAACGACAGGACACGTTGGTTTAATATCGGCTGGGGTAATTCGCCATACGGAAATAATGCGTTATCAAATAAGTAGTGGCACTCAAGATCGGGCGCCAATGCTCGTATGTGCTGCCAGATCGTCAAGCCGCCAACACCGGAGTCAAACACGATTATTTTCTGAGAACGCAATTTGCTGAGCCTTTGTGATTGCAATAAGTCGGCGCAAAAACTGGACAGTGGTATTCTAGGCCCTACAATCGGCCCGTTTTTGCAATGGGATCAAACTATGTCAGATCACGTCTCTTATCAGCAACAGCTGGATGAAAAAGTCGCACGCCTGAGTGCACAATTTACCGAGTTTGGTAATGTACCTATGGCTGTTTTCGAGTCACCGGCGCAGTATTATCGTATGCGTGCTGAGTTTCGGGTCTGGCACGAAGGTGAAGAACTTTATCACATCATGTTTGATCAGCAGAGCAAGCAGAAATACCGCGTTGACCAATTCGAAACGGCCTCCACGCTCATTAATCAAGCCATGCCGTTATTAATCTCACTACTGAAAGACAATGAAGTTCTGCGTCGCAAATTGTTTCAGGTGGATTACCTATCAAGCCAACAAGGCGAATTATTGATAAGCCTGCTTTATCACAAGCAATTAGATGATGAATGGCAGGCACAAGCAGAATTGCTTCAACAACAACTCAGAGCGCACTTTCCTACATTCATTGTTGGCCGCGCCCGCAAGCAAAAGCTGATCCTCGACCGCGACTACGTAAACGAGACGCTGCAAGTCAATGGACGAGACTATCTGTACCGGCATGTTGAAAATAGCTTTACGCAACCGAATGCCAAAGTGTGCGAGCACATGTTGAACTGGGCACAAGACTGCACTGCCAATATTGACGGTGATTTACTCGAGCTGTATTGCGGCAACGGCAACTTTTCAATTCCATTGGCCGCGAACTTTCGTAAAGTGTTGGCAACTGAAATAGCCAAGCCATCTGTCGACTCTGCACAGCATAATATTGCCAGCAATGGCGTTAGTAACTTGGATATTCTGCGTTTATCGAGTGAAGAATTTACGCAAGCATGGCGCGGCGATAGGAAGTTTCGTCGGTTAGAAGGGATTGATTTGCCAAGCTACCAACTCGATACCTTGTTTGTCGATCCACCGCGCGCCGGTTTGGACGAGCAAACACGAGAAATGGCAATGAACTTCAAGCAAGTGCTCTACATTTCATGTAATCCCGACACGTTATATCGAGATTTGCAGCGGCTAAGCGATCGCTACCAAGTTGAAAAACTAGCACTGTTTGATCAGTTCCCATTTACTCATCACGCAGAAATGGGTGTGTGGTTAACAGCAAAGTAACGGTTACTCGGTAAAGCGGCGATCATGCTTGAGCGCCGCCGCGCCTTTCGCAATTAACCGTAATTGATTAATGACTCGCTCGGCCAGTGGCTTGCGGGCTACCGCGGGTAAATCTAGCGCTTCTGCACCCGCATTAAACACCAGCGTGACCATGGCTTCCGCTTCAATAACGGCCAACTCTCGCGAACACTTGCCATAATCTTCTAAATAATCCGCTAGCTCAGCAATAAAGTGTTGAATTTCTCGGTTAACGGCCGCTCGAAAGGCTGCAGATGTGCCGGAACGTTCGCGCAGCAACAAACGAAAAACGTTTGAGTGGTTTTGTACGAATTCCATGAAGGTTTCTACCGACGTACGAATGATGCTGCCGCCATCGGCAATGCGTTGACGAGCCTTTCGCATCAACTGACGTAACGCCAGCCCTCCTTCGTCGACCATGGTCAGGCCAAGCTCGTCCATGTCTTTGAAGTGTCGATAAAATGAGGTTGGAGCAATGTTGGCCTCTCGGCTCACTTCTCGCAGGCTCAAGCCTGAAAAGCTACGATCAGCGCTCAGCTGGCTGAACGCCGCGTCGATGATCGCTCGGCGAGTTTTTTCTTTTTGTTGTGCGCGCACACCGGACATGAATAGTTCTCGTGCAAAGTCATGATTGCTAGCGTAATTCTACTCCGTTTCGAGGGCAGGCACAGCTCCTGCTGATAACAAAAGCAAAAATGTTGCTTGATTCACATCGCAAGCTCGGTTTTAATTTGCGTACACCTGTACGCTGAAAATTAAAATCATGGCAAAACCTGCAATTATCTGGTCTACAAACATTTTGTTCGCGAGCACCTTTATTGGCGCCATAACGTTAGTGCCTTGGTATGGCTTAACTTACGGATATAGCGCCGAATTATGGCTTATTGCAGCACTCTGCCTAGGCTACTGCGGCATGTCGATTACTGTGGGCTATCACCGTCTATGGTCGCACAAAACTTTCGACGCACACCCGTTCGTTCGTTTTATTCTTGCCATTGGCGGCGCTTTTGCTTTGCAAAACAGTGCACTGCACTGGAGTTCCGATCATCGAGTTCATCATCGCCATGTTGATAGTGAAGAAAAAGACCCTTATGCCGCCACCAAAGGCTTTTGGTATAGCCATATCGGCTGGATGCTACGTGAGTATCAACCGTTGCGGTATCAGGACTACAGTAATTGCCGTGACTTACAAAAAGACAACATCGTCATGTGGCAACACCGCAATTATTGGTGGCTGACGTGGCTACTTAATTTAGGTGTACCGCTGGCGTTTGGCTGGCTTTGCGGCGATGTGGTTGGTGGATTTTTACTCATTGGCGTTTTAAGACTGGTGGCCAGTCACCACTTTACCTTCTTCATTAATTCATTGGCCCATATCTGGGGCAAGCGCACATACACTGAAAAGAATTCGGCACGAGATAATGGCTGGCTGGCACTACTGACCTACGGCGAGGGTTACCATAACTTCCACCATTTATTTGAATACGATTACCGCAACGGCATTCGCTGGTATCAATTTGATCCGAGCAAATGGTTCATTTGGGGAATGTCAAAATTCGGCTTAACTCAAAACCTGAGAAAAGCTCCAACTGAGCGCATCCTCAAAGCGAAACTGGAAACCCAGAAAAAACGCTTAGATTTGAAAATGGAGCTCAGCCTTCACGCTGAACGCTGGCGCGAATCGCTCCAACACGAATACGATTTGTTGCTACAGCGTATTCAGGAATTCTACGCGCTACGCAAGCAATTGCTGCAGCTTAAAAAAGACAAATTATCAGCAACCTACCAACAAGAGCGTGATGAACTGAAAAGCCGTATTGAGCAACTTAAAGCGTCAATTCAGCAACATCAACAACGTTGGCAACAATTAGCTGCAGAAGTAACGGCCTTGTCACCAGCCTGATCACTCGGTTTTCGTCATTAGTCCTGCTAGACTGACCACTTATCAGACAGATACGTGAACTAGCAGGATTGATAAAAGTGACACAACAAAAAAAATCCAAACCAGCTCAGCCGGAAACGTTTAGTTACGATGCCATCGTTATTGGCACCGGTCCCGGCGGCGAAGGCGCCGCCATGAATCTCACGAAAAAAGGCCTTCACGTTGCCGTGATTGAGCGCCATAGTGATGTCGGCGGCGGTTGCACCCACTGGGGTACCATCCCCTCAAAAGCACTACGCCACAGTGTTGAACGCTTAACCGAATTTAACAACAACCCACTATTTTCAAGCCGCCAAGACAACCTTCACCTCACCTTTAAAGACATCCTGCAACACACCCAAGGCGTGGTGGGTAAACAAATCCGAATGCGACATAGCTTTTACGAGCGAAATCAAGTGGATGTCATCCACGGCGAAGCGAGTTTTGTTGACCCCTACACCATCAATGTGACCCGCTCCGACGGCAATATTGATCAACTCACCGCCAAGCAATTCGTAATTGCCACCGGCTCTCGCCCGTACCGCCCTGCTGATATTGATTTCAGCCACCCACGCATTTACGACAGCGATAGCATTCTGAACCTACAGCACGATCCGCGTAACGTAATCATTTACGGCGCAGGCGTGATCGGGTGTGAATATGCATCTATCTTTCGAGGCTTGAATAACAAGGTCGAATTGATCAACAGCCGTGATGCCCTGTTGTCGTTCCTTGATGCTGAAATATCTGATGCATTGAGTTATCACCTGCGGAACAACGGTGCCAACATCCGTCACTGTGAAGAATATGCATCCGTTACCGGTGATGAGACGGGCGTCGTCATGGAGTTGAAATCGGGTAAACGAATGCGCGCCGACTGCTTCTTGTTTGCCAACGGCCGAACCGGTAACACCGACACACTGAATTTATCTGCCGTTGGTTTAGCGGCCAACTCCCGCGGCCAGCTAACGGTCAACAGCCATTACTGTACTGAAGTGGATAACATCTTTGCCGTTGGTGACGTGATTGGTTATCCAAGCCTCGCCAGCGCTGCCTACGATCAAGGGCGCATTGCAGCTGATGCGATGACCAAAGGCCAAAGCGATACCAAGTTAATTGTGGATATTCCAACGGGCATTTATACCATTCCTGAAATCAGCTCGGTTGGCCAAACAGAGCAGCAACTGACAGAGAAAAAAGTGCCTTACGAAGTCGGCCGTGCTCACTTTAAACATTTAGCGCGCGCACAAATTGCTGACCAACCCGTAGGCACCTTAAAGCTGTTATTCCACCGGGATACCAAAGAAATTCTTGGCATCCATTGTTTTGGCGAGCGTGCAGCAGAAATTGTTCACATTGGCCAAGCGATTATGGAGCAAACAGGAAAAGGCAATACCATCGACTATTTTGCCCACACTACGTTCAACTACCCCACAATGGCGGAAGCCTACCGAGTCGCGGCGTTGAATGGTCTGAATAAACTATTTTAAATAGCGAACGGTAAAAAAAATCATAAAAAAGCCCGCTGCAGCGGGCTTTTTTATAGCTAAGTTAGGCGCGAATAATATCGCCCCAGCGGTACCCGGGGTCGGCCACCACCATGAAGTTTGGGTTCTCAAAGCTTTCGCGTTGATTGTAGGTCAGCGGCTGTAAGTCCATGGTCATCACGGAGCCTCCAGCTTGGCGAACGATACACTCGGCGGCGCCGGTATCCCATTCGCCCGTTGGACCAATACGCAAATAACAATCAGCAGAGCCTTCGGCAACCATGCAGCTTTTCAAGGTGCTACTACCAAATGGAATAAATTCGGCATTCATACCTGCGGGTAACAGTTCGGTAATGAGATCGAGTTTTTGACGGCGACTAATCGCAAATCGAAGTGTGCCAACCCCATTTTGCAAAGAGCGGGCTTGAATAGCCGTATCAACACCATTTGGATCGCGGCGGAACACACATTGGCCAGAAATCGCAGCATAGCTAATTCCGGTGACTGGTGCGTGGATCACACCCATGATCGGCTTACCGTTCTCAATCAGCGCAATATTGACCGCAAAATCACCGGAGCGTTTTATAAATTCGCCGGTGCCATCAAGCGGATCAACGAGCCAATACCGTTGCCAATTAGCGCGTTGTTCATAAGGTATGTGGTCAGATTCTTCAGACAGAATGGGGTAATCAACGGGCAATTGACTTAGCCCAGTCACAATGACGTCATTGGCCGCGAGATCGGCAGTCGTCACAGGAGTTTGATCACTTTTTTCTAGCTTCTCAAAATCGCCGGAATCGTAAATAGACGTAATGACTGCACCCGCTTCAACAGCAAGGGCCATGACTGATTCCAGCAACTGCTCTAACTTCATCTATCCATCCTTTGTATTCTGAAAAAGTTGGTTGAGACTATGATTCATCAAGCGTGCACGTTAGCGCCACAAACCCAAATGGCGGGCCGCCAACATTAATGCTGTCACGCTGCGAGCTTCTTTAAATTCGGACCAATCCAGCAAACTGCGCCATTCATCAATAGGCCACTTAACGATCACCAGTGGCTCTGGCTCATCGCCTTCTAACTGCGACGGCGTTAAACCTTGCGCTAATAACAGCTGCATATTGGCGGCGAAGTAGCCAGGTGCCAACGTAATTTGCTTTAACGAGGTCAACTCACTTGCAGCAAAGCCGACCTCTTCTTGCAATTCTCGATTACCGGCTTCAAGGGCACTTTCACCCGGATCAATTAAGCCTTTTGGGAAGCCCAATTCATATTGCTCGGTACCTGCAGCATACTCTCGAATCAGCAAAAATTCGCGGGTCTCTGTCACAGGCACAACCAAGACTGCACCCCGACCGCTGCCGCGCATTCGTTCGTATTGCCGCGTGGCGCCGTTGGCAAATTCTAGCTCCAAGGTTTCGATTTCGAACATACGACTTTTAGCGATCACCGTTCGCTTGTGAATCTTAGGTGGCGTGAGAAGCGGTAAATCCTTATCTGACATTGCGTTGGTTTGCCGAGTCTGAAGTGGTAGTGTGCTCTCATTACAACCAATTCCAACTGAAGATTCCAGTGTTATGCCGCAATGGTCTGCAATCAATACCGTGCTACTCGATATGGATGGCACCTTACTCGATTTATATTTTGATAATCACTTCTGGCTTGAATTCATGCCGCGCTGTTACGCCAAGCAGCAAAATATTAGCGAACAACAAGCGCTAACCTATTTGAAAGCCGAGTACCAAGCATTGCAAGGGAAGCTCGAGTGGTATTGCCTGGACTATTGGAATCAGCGTTTAGGGCTGGATTTGATGGCGTTAAAACGGCAAATAGCGCATTTAATTCAAATGCGCACTGATACCGAGCCTTTTTTAGATGCGCTGAAAGCCTCTGGTCGCCGGGTGATTTTATTGACCAACGCTCATCCAGATAGCTTGGCATTGAAAATTGAACATACCCGACTCGATGAACATATCGACGTATTGCTATCGAGTCATCAATACGGTGCTCCCAAAGAGCAGCAACGTTTATGGCAGGACGTCGTTGCCGATCAGCAAATTGATCCGGCTAGTACCTTGTTTGTTGATGATAGTTTGTCGGTCTTACGTTCGGCGAAGCGATTTGGCATCGGCCATTTGTTGGCAGTGACCAACCCTGATAGTCGCCAACCGAATAGGATTATTGAAGAGTTTGAATCGGTGAGTGACTTTACAACATTGCTTGATGATATCAGTCAGTAAGGTAGCGCCGGCTTTCAACCGGCGCTGGTAATTAACCGCAATTAGAATGTGCCATCAAATTCGATTTTGTAAGAATTACCGCCTTGTGGCGTGGCAACAAACATTAATGCTTGTATATAGCCTTGCGGAAAGCCCGGGCCAGGCTCCATGGTGCCGCTGACACTAAATTCTTGTTGACCGACTTGCGCGGTTAATGCCAAACCTAATACCCGTTTGTCATCTTCCACTGCTGCAACTAAATCACCATCGGCACAACTCAGCTTGGCACGGGTTTCGTCTAATTGTAATGGTCGCCCTAATGCTGCTGCCGCAACAGCTGGATTGCGCCAAACCACATCGCCAGCTAATTCGGAGCACCAAGGTACACCTTGCGATGCATGCTCAATGGTTCCATCAACTTGTCCTTGGAGCTCGACCTGAATAGGCATTGGCGATAATTCGGCAGCAATACTGGCGGGCAAAGAAAAGGTTAAGTTTTCAACATACCAGCCCGAAAAACTCGTGCCGGCCACACCGGATATCGCGATATCACTCGTCATGTCTTGCCCGGCAGTTAGATCAAGCTCAACACTGCCGCCAAACAGCGCCGCAACATTCATATCCCAGTGCAAATCTTTTATGATTTTTCCTTGCCAATGAATCACTTGAATATGGCCTTGCCAAACCGTACCAGACACACCGCCAACGTGAACATTTTGCGGCGCAGGTACGAACCACAAGCCAAATTTAGCAGGCAGTGAGACGACGACAAAAATCAGGTACAACACCACCGCACCCGCGATTAACCACCAACGCTTCATTCAATGATTCTCAACTGTAATTTACGCACTTTTACCATACCCACTTGATCATCACGGGCGAGATCGACAGCGACAACTTCAACCCGCTGACGTTGTAATGTTTGCAGCCAAGCCAATAGCGAATTGAATTCAGCTTGGTCAATCCGCACGCTCAGCTCGTCTTTTTGCGGTTGCAGTCGGCTTAATGTGATCTTGTGATCTCGAGCCGAACGGTTAACGCGCTGACTCAAACTACCAGAGACTTTAGCCGTTGAACGCGGTGTTGCGCTACGCGATAACAGCACTCGACTGACGCTTTTACGCATCCACTCCAACGTATTCTGCTGGGATGAAAGACGCTGCTCACCTCGGGTTACGGCGTCATGCATGGGCTGCCATACCACTAAGTAAAACAATAAAATGCCAATGGCCGCGGCCATGGCAATCAACAGGTGGCGTTCACGCTGCTGTAATTGATGCCACTTCTCGATCATGACACCCTCCGAATCGTTAGCGTGCCATTGACCTTACCGTTGCTCTTATTGAGCGCTCCCACTTCCGCCTGATACGGGTCAATGATGGCGGATTTAAATTGTTCAAACTGTTGGAAGTCGCTCGCCACCGCTTGAATTCGGACTTCTTTTCGCTTGCTATCAAATTTAAGCGACTCAATGGTCAGGCCATCAATAGCCCGGAGCGTATCGGCTAAGTCATGCAGCGCGCTCAAAAAACCATGGTCCGATCCACTACCGCCACCCGCCTCTTTCAACTTCTGGCGCATTTGGGCACGTAGATTGGTAAAGCGTTTGGCTTTCGGGAAGGCAATTTTATAGGTGTTTTCAACCTCGGCTTGTACTAAGTTTGCTTGGTGGTTCAACTCGCTGATGCGCAAACCAACATTAATGAGATATAAGGTCAGCGCTATCGCTGCCAGTGCAGCAACGCTCAACCAAGGCCTTAAGGCTTGTGGCGTACGCTTATTGCGGATCCGGTATTGACCATGGCGTAAGTTGATATTGGTATGAATGGCACCGTCAACCAACGACGCCAGCGGTAGCTCGGCAAGCTCAGTGATAACTGCATCTGACGAATGCTCCTGCGGCCAAGGTGTGTGCGCAACGAGCCCCTGCTCAGGCAGCTCTGCTTGACGCCACCAAGCGGCAAACCAATCGTCATCATCTAGCACGACACCTTGATTAGAACCCTGACGAATCAACCAGTTGTCACCCAGTTGGGCGGCATGCCACTGTTCATCTTGCAGCGGTAATGCCAGCACATCAGGTACAATTTTACCGACCTGAAGTTCAGCATTCTGGAACCAGGACAGCCACAATTCCATTTTACTATGGCTGACAAAACACACTCCAACCTCATCGCCCAGCTGTGCCGTCACGGTCAGGTGGATTTGCTCAACATCCTCAGCAAGATCATCTTCCAGCATGTACGGCAGTGCAGCCATCGCCTGACGACGATTTTTCTTTGGCACAGCCAATTGCGCAAGACCACAGTCTTGTAGCGGCGCTAATGCAATGATCTGGCGGTCAGCTGACCATGTTTGCAGTTCATGCAAATGATCGGCATCAGCTAGCTCTCCTGAGGCAATGACGTCACGCTCACGCTGTGACCAAACCAACCAAGGGATGGCTTGATCAGAATGGCTCGTCAACCTCACTATCAAGAACTCGTTCAACTCGTCCTCCAAACCGGCGGCTGTATGCCACCCAGTTATTTGTATCTTGTTTTAGCAGCGCTTCTGATTGCAACCTTGTGCCATCAGCCAATTGTGTGCTGGCTTTAAGCAAAAATGCATCCGACACTACCGTCAAATTATTCTTTACCAAATCGGCAATATCGATGCCCGCAAGCGCTGTCGATGCCAACAAATCGTCAATGGCTTCATAACCATCGCTGGGCCGGTCAGCCATTAATTGCTCGGCCTGTTGCAGCGACATGTTTGGCGTAAATACGGCAACAAACAGCTCTGGATGTTGTACCGTATTGACGTTTAATAACGCCTTGTTGCTCGATGGCACCACGCACACATAAGGCGAGATTTGAAACACAGCCTCTTGGGTAAAACCATTAATGGCGCGAAGCTCGCCAACATCAACCAACATGCTATTTGCCGCTAAATAGGGCCGCGTGCGGCTTTGATATTCGCTGTCTTCTGCACCACTGCTGTGATTCACGTAATCATCTTCATCGAGCCAATCGACTAGCGAATCGGCCATCACTTCTGCTTGATAGCTGTCTATTTCAACCGCTTCGAGTAATGCGATAAATTGCTTTGCCGCAAGTGGCCGCTCGCCGGTTTGCTGCAGTTCCGCTTGCTCGGCTTCTTGCGTGCGCACCCCGTTAAGGTTGAAACAACTGCGCATGTCTTTTAATTCACCGCTAAACACAGCCCCGCTTTCCAACGGAAAACTGGTTGAGCCAACCGCCCAATATTGATTGAGGTGGGTACGCTCTGGGCTATCTTCAAAATCTTGCTTAAGAACTTTAGATGCAAAGCCCTCTGCGCCAATATTGACCCACTTGGCTTCATCTAACGCGGCCAACGCTGTGGCCCGTTGCAACTGACGCCTTAACCGCTCGCTCATCTCAACAGCCATTAGTGAGATCAAAGCCACGACTAATAAAACCGTGATGAGCGCCACGCCTCGTTGGCGCATGGTGGCAGCGTTACGTCGTGGTGGCAGTCGCTTGTTCAAGCTTGGCCCCCGTCATCAAAAACACCCGTCGGATCTCACCAAATTCTTTACTACTAATGGTGACTTCTATTGCTTCCGGTAATTCTTTCGGGCGATTCCAACTCTCAACCCACGCTTTATCAACGTAGAACTGCACTTTGAACCACTCAACGCCGTCAAGCAGCACTCTAACTTTTGGTTCTTCACCTTGGTCTTGATCTGGGTAAAGCTGGTATACACGTTGAAACTGCTCTTCTTCAACCCGGTAAGCGACCCCTTGCACTTCACCGCGAGGGAGCTGATTAAACGGGTTGGTCCAACCGACTCGGGTGAAAGCCATAGTATCGCTTTCTGTTTCACCACGCCCCGCCTCATGTGAGAAAATGGTGGTTGATGGTGCTTCACCGTTAAGCCGTACTTGCCGTACTGACGCCTGCATGAAGTCGCGCTCCATGATCCACATGGCCCGCTGTAAGCGCTCAAATTTTTCACTGTGCTGGGCCGATGCATGATCGGCTTTCTGCACGGTCGTTAAGGTGCTAAATGACGCAATACCGATGACGCTGAAAATCGCAACGGCAACCAATATTTCGAGTAGTGTAAATCCGCGCTGACTCATGGCTTTTCCACGAAACCGGTAAGCACGGCAAACACATCGTCACCCTTTTCATCTTGGCTGACCGTAATTTCAACACTACGCAAATAGTCGCTACCGGCATCCACCAGCTTGATTTGGTAAAACCATTGCCGCTCTGCCATTTCCACGTCGCCTGACATATCGGTTTGCGCTTGTGCATTGGCATCGTAACGCAAGATAAACTCAGCCATTTGGTTCTGAGCAACCCAGTTGGCGACGGTTTTATCCATAATTCGAGTCTGCGAGCGTAAGCTTTGGCTCGTTGCGCTCACAATGCTCACCGCGGCATAGCCAAATATTGCCAGCGCCACCAACACTTCGATGAGCGTTAAACCACGCTGTTTCATCGCTCGCCCTCTGGCGGAGCCAAGGTTACTTCATCAATTTGGCCCAACACGGTAATGTCTTGTGGCTGTTCGTCTTCCAACGGTAACCAGCTAAAGGTCAGCGAAAAGTCGGTAAATTCACCGTAGCTATAGATGAACACCTGCGGCATGATTTTCTCGTCTTCGTCATCTTCTTCAAAAGCATTTTCAAATAAACCCTCGCTTTCGAATAACGAATCCTCTTCCCAAGGCAAACCATCGAGCTCTATTTCTAAACCGATATTCTCATCAATTTCGTAGGGCGCTAACCCTTTGCTGTTATTAACTATTTGCCAGCTTTCTTGTTCCCATCGAACAAAGTCGTAGCCCGTATCTGTGACACGCAAACCCAGCTCTTCGCTGGTGAGCATGGCACGGTCCGCTGCCAGTTGCATGACCACTCGAAAACGAGCAGCTTCGCGCTGTAATAGCGGCTCGGGGCCAGAGCCGGACAACGCCATCACCATGCCGCCAGAAACGAAGGCAATGATCATCACAACCACGAGGACTTCGAGTAAGGTAAAGCCCTGGTTGCGTTTAGCGAAGGCGCGGCCCATTTTAATTAACGGAAGTCCTGCAGATTCCAGTTACCAATATCTGCATTATTGCCTTCACCGCCTTCTTCACCGTCGGCACCTAATGTGTAGATATCAACATCACTATTCTCACCTGGGCTCAGGTACAAGTACGGATTGCCCCAAGGATCATTTTCTAAGCGGCGCACATAACCTTTGCTTGGGTAATTTCTTGGTATCGGATCAGATGTAGGCTCACTCACCAGCGCTTCTAAGCCTTGCTCTGTGGTTGGGTAGCGATGGTTATCAAGGCGGTACATTTCTAAAATTTCTTCAAGCTTGCCAATATCAGATACTGCTTTTTGAGTGGCGGCTTTTTCTGATTTGTCCATCAACTGAGGCACAACCATACTGGCCATAACCCCCAAAATCACAATAACGACCATCACTTCCAGCAAGGTAAAGCCGGCTTGCGCACGGCGCTGAATTGACGATGACAAAGATGAATGTTGCATAAGTTTCTCCCGCTGACTGATTAGCCAACTAAATTCTGCATTTCTAAAATCGGCTGTAGGATTGCTACAACAATAAATAATACGACCGCGGCCATTGCAACCAAAACCAACGGCCCTAAGAGTCCTAAGGCAATGGTCATGGCGCTATCGAATTCACGATCTTGGTTGTCGGCCGCCCGGCCAAGCATTTGCTCCAGTTCGCCACTCTTTTCACCACTGGCGATCATGTGCAGCATGATAGGAGGAAATAATTTGGTTTCCTGTAACGATGCTCGCAAACTGCTACCTTCCCGAACGCGATCGGAGGCTTTGCGCAGCGCTTCTTTCATTTTTAAATTCAGTAATACGTCGCCAGCAATTCGCATCGCTTCGAGCAGCGGCACTGCACTGGCGGTTAAGATACTCAAGGTACGCGCAAAGCGTGCGGTATTAAGGCCGCGGACAACTTTGCCCATGACCGGTAAATGTAACTGCGCCTGATGCCAGCGAAAACGATACGACTCAATACGCAAGACGCGCTGAATAGCCACTCCAATAAGCATGATGGCAACGAGTAACACAATGCCGTAATCCAGTACGAAATCTGACGCGCCGATTAGAATCTGCGTTGGTAACGGTAAGGCTTGCCCCAAATGAACAAATTGCTCCACAACCTTGGGCACGACCACGGCTAACAACATGCTAATAACGCCAATCGCAATCACAGTAAGCACTATTGGGTAAACCAACGCTTGCACGACTTTACCGCGCGTTTCCTGTCGTTTCTCGTTGTAGTCGGCCAGTCGATTTAACACCTCGTCGAGGTGACCTGACTTCTCACCGGCAGCAACGGTGGCACAAAATAGCTCATCGAAAATTTGCGGGAAGCCACGCAGCGAATCGGCTAACGAATGGCCTTCCAGAACGCGCGCGCGAACCGCCATCACCATACTGGAAATACGCTGTTTTTCGCTTTGTTGCGCAACTGCTTGTAGGCTTTCTTCAATGGGCAACCCTGACTGCACCAAGGTCGACAACTGGCGTGTCATTAATGACAGATCGGTGGTGGAAATTCGGCCGCGAAAACGACCGCCAGGTTTAGCGTCACTCTCGCCACTTTTGGCGCTTCGGCCAGCAGCGACTTCATCCAGCTGAACTGGCATGAGGCCACGTTCGCGTAGTTGTTGGCGCGCTTGCTTGGCACTTTCTGCTTCTTCAACACCTTTGGCTTGTTTGCCTTTGGCGTCAATCGCTTTGTATTGAAAAACTGCCACGGTTATTCCTCGCGAGTAACTCGCATGACTTCTTCTAGGGTCGTTTCACCCGCTAGAACTTTTTGGAAACCATCGGCTCGAATACTGGCACTGTGTTCACGAGCCAAACGCTCGATGCGCTGCTCGTTTTCACCGTTGTGAATCATTTCTCGCACTTCGTCAGTCACCACCAGCAACTCATGAATACCCGTCCGGCCCTTATAGCCCGTATGGTTACAGCTATCACAGCCTTTCGCGTGATACATGGACGCAGGTTCATCTGGCGTTAGGTGTACTAACTCACGTTCTGCTGCTGACGGGTTATATGGCACCCGACACGCAGGGCAAAGGGTACGCACTAACCGTTGCGCCAGCACGCCCAATAAGCTCGACGATAACAAGAAAGGTTCGACGCCCATGTCGTGCAAACGAGTAATGGCGCCAACCGCGGTATTGGTGTGCAACGTGGACATCACTAAGTGGCCCGTTAACGAGGCTTGCACGGCAATTTGAGCCGTTTCTAAATCTCGAATCTCACCAACCATCACAACATCTGGATCCTGACGCAAAATGGCGCGTAAGCCGCGCGCAAAGGTCATATCGACCTTGTTGTTTACTTGCGTTTGGCCAATACCTTCAATGGCGTATTCAATTGGATCTTCAACCGTCAGGATATTGCGCTCACGGCTGTTAATTTCGGTTAAGCCGGCATATAAGGTGGTACTTTTACCGGAGCCCGTAGGACCGGTGACCAAAATAATGCCGTGGGGCTTGGCAATGGCTTCAGCAAATTGATCGCGCACTTGTTCGGTCATGCCGAGACTTTCTAAATCGAGCCGCGCCTGATTCTTATCTAGCAAACGCAATACAACCCGCTCGCCGTGACTTGATGGCATGGTAGAAACCCGCACATCAACGGCTCGGCCGGCAATGCGCAACGAAATACGACCATCTTGCGGCACCCGCTTTTCAGCAATATCCAAGCGCGCCATGACTTTAATTCGCGACACAAGTAAGGATGCTAATTTGCGATTTGGCTTGAGCATTTCACGCAGCACGCCGTCAACCCGGAAGCGGATCACTAAGCTCTGCTCATACGTTTCAATGTGGACATCAGAGGCGCCATATTTAATGGCTTCCCCGAGCATGGCATTGATGAGCTTAATGATGGGCGCATCGTCGTCGGAGTCTAAAAGATCTTCGGTTTCCGGCAATTCTTCGGCGAGGGTGTAAAAATCAGCGTCGTTACCGATGTTTTCCATCAATTGCTGCGCTTCACTGGAATCGCGTTGGTATTCTGTAGTGAGGGCCAACTCAAACTGATCATCAGCCAGTAGCTCTAGACTCAACGGGCGATTGGCCACTCGACGAGCTTCGGTAATGAAGCGCCAATCCGCCGCCGCGCGATACAGCAAACGCGGGGCATCGTCATCCAATACCAACAACACACCATTTTCACGCGCAAAGGCAAACGGCAATTGTAGTCGGCTAATCGCTTCGTCTTCGACATCAGCCTCGGTAACGTCAGCGTCTGCCAGCTGTTGCTCGGCTAGCTCGATGCTTTCGTCTAACGGATCGACATGCTCTAACTTACTCATCGTCGTCCTGTTTCTTTTCTAGGCTTTTCAGGTATTCCAAGTACTTCTCATCGCTGTCAATGGTGGTGCCATATTCCGGCAACACAGGCACGTTCTCGCGAATAATCGGTAACTCTTGTTCGTCTTGTGACAATTGCAATGCCCGCATGAAGTTGTACTTACGCGAACTTACTGCATTCATAGTCGCCGCATCACGAACGATGGTTGGACGAATAAATACCAACAAATTACGTTTTGTTTTGCTAGTTGAAGTAGACGTAAAGAGTTTACCCAATACTGGAATGTCACCGAGAAATGGAACTTTCGATTCACTCTCTTGGGCGTCTTCATCAATCAAACCACCTAGCACCACGGTATCGCCGTTATCCGCCATGACCGTTGTTTTCAGCTCGCGCTTGTTGATGGTGATATCAACCGATGTAGTCCCTGAAATCGAAGACACTTCTTGTTCAATCACTAATTGAACGGCGTCACCTTCGTTAATCTGCGGCGTGACTTTCAATTTCACACCCACTTCCTGACGCTCAATGGTTTGGAATGGGTTAGCGTTATTTGAGCTGGCTGTTGAGCCTGTCAAAATCGGAACGTCTTGACCGGCAATAAAATAGGCTTCTTGGTTATCTAGAGTAGTAACCGAAGGCGTCGACAGAATGTTGGAGTTAGTCGAGCTTTTAACGGCCTGGATCACGGCTGCCCAATCGTCTTCAATCACACCCATCATCATACCGTTAACTTGGCCCAGCAAACTGGCTAGCAAGGTGTAATCGCCATCGGTGGTTGGGTTCTCGGTACAGGTGTCACCGGTACAAACAGTTGAGCCCGGCACATCTTCCGCAGCACGCTGACCGGCCCACAAACCCGATACGGGTACCTGAGTGCCATCATTCCACTGCATGACACCAGTATCTTCACTAAAGTACTGAATGCCTAAGCTAGCGCCATCTCCTTCCATAATTTCGACGATAATGGCTTCGATATGAACCTGAGCCCGACGGATATCCAACTGACGGATCACCGTTTCAAGCGATTGCATCATCGATGGCTCAGCGGTGATCACCAAGGCATTGCTGTCTTCATGGGATTCAATGTTGACGTCATTGCGCGTACGCGTTTTTGCCTTGTTGCCGCCGCTTTCTTCGGAGGAAATCGAATCACTAACGCCTTCGAGCACCTTCACCAAATCTTCTGCGTTGGCGTACTTGAGGTAGAACACGCGGGTGTTGCCGCTACTCGCGAGTTCTTTATCAAGGCGTTGAATCAACGTCACGATGCGAACTCGGGCTTTTTCTTCGCCGCTCACGATGACGCTATTGGTGCGATCGTCAGCCACTAATTTAGGGGTTAGGAAATCGGCCGTATTTTTACCGCCAGAAGTACGATTTAAGCTTTCAACAATGCGCACCATCTCGCCAGCAGAAGCATATTCAAGATCAACAATATCAACATGCTGATCGCCAGCTTGGTCAACTCGGTCGACAATTTCGACCAAACGGTTCACTACGGCCGCTCGGCCAGTGATCATCAATACATTCGATGGATCGTAATGAACCACATTACCGCCGCCAGCATTGTCGTTCAGCTGACGCAATAACGGTGCTAATTCACGTACCGACACATTGTGCACTGGTACAACACGAGTAATAAACTCATCGCCGACGGCAACTCCGTCTCGACCAACAACTGGGGTCGGTGAAAATTTCGCGTCTTTGTCTTTCACGATTTTGACAATGTTGTTTTCCATCTCAACGGCCGCATAGCCGTAGACTTCAAGCACATTGAGGAAAAACTGATAGTACTGGTCATCGTTCAACAAATCGTACGAGCGGACGTTGATTTTACCGCGCACCGCTGGATCGATGATGATGGTTTTATTGAGGTTTTTACCAACGATGTTGATGAATTCGTTGATGTCTGTGCCTTTGAAGCTGGCAGTGTATTCCGCAGCTACGGCCGTCAACGCGGCCCCACTCAATAACGAAGCCAAAGCTAAATGGCGCAACCAGCTTATTGCTGGGCGAATAGATAATTGTTTCATAAGCAAATAGTTAGTTAGCTTCACGGCGACGGTAGTTCCAATAAAAAGTCGTACAATTGGCCGTCACGTTCGACGGTTAGCGACAGATCAGTCATGGTGTTTAGCTCTTCCATCACTTGCGCGGATTGGGAGAGATCAGTTAAGTCATAGCCATTTAGCGCAACGGCTAAATCATTGGCTTGCAAACCAACCGCTTTGAACAGCGCTTGGTCAACACCTGGGTTGATCCGAAATCCTTTTAATTGCGTGCCATCACGCACGGGCGTAATTTTTACGTAATCAGTTAATTTGGCGATTTTGTCCTGAGTCGATGTAGACGAACGGACGGACTCTAACGCTTCTTTTAGTTTCGGGTTGCCAGTCGGCTTGGCCGACTTACGTGTTGTAGTTTTATTTTCGTTGCGGCTGAATGTGGTTTTGGCGTAAGCATCATCCAATTGCAGGGTCTCAGACACACCTGCATTACTAATGATCACTCGGTCAGGGTAAATTTCCTTGATCACCGCACGAGTCCCGTCAATGCGATCATCAACACCATAAGTCGCCTGCGAACCTTTCGATTCAATAATGGCTGAACCTCGCTGTGGCACAGAGCTGGAAACCACACCGGTTAACTTCACTCGCAACTTGGTTTTTGGCGCATCCACCG
This sequence comes from Neiella holothuriorum, assembly GCF_019457915.1. Classification (GTDB taxonomy): domain Bacteria; phylum Pseudomonadota; class Gammaproteobacteria; order Enterobacterales; family Neiellaceae; genus Neiella; species Neiella holothuriorum. Next base: position 121,369 of record NZ_JAHZSS010000009.1, on the reverse strand, counting down.
CTTTTTTCTGCACCGCAGCGGGCGCTAATGCATCACCAAACAGTTTCAAATCTTGCAGGGCGCTAATATCTCGCTGATTGGCCTCTTCCTGATTTGCTTTAGGCGGTTGCCATTGCCCTTTAGAATGGCTGGAAGGCAACAGGCGCAAGGTCAGCGCAGCCAACAAATATGCAACCGTGATTGCAAGCAAGATTAAAAGGGCAAGCCGGATTTTATCGATAGGAACTTTTCCCGTCGATAGGTTACTTAACCAGCGCCTGGCAACTACTTCCCAATTCATTCTTACTCTTCTTTAGAATTCAATAAACAGCACGCTTCGCCAGCCGTGGCAAAGAGCAGCCATGTTAAACGAGGCAACGGGCCGCCGACAACCCAAGTCATGGCTGTTTTCACACTATCTTCTAATTTCTGTTAGTGTTTCTAGCGCTATGTCACTTGTTTTGTTAACAGAGAGTTGAGCATGTCGTGTTCGAGTAACATTCGCTTAGACAAATGGCTGTGGGCCGCCCGCTTTTATAAAACCCGTTCAATTGCCCAACAAATGGTGCAAGGCGGTAAGGTTCGCTACAACGGTCAGCGCTGCAAACCGAGCAAAACGATTGAAGTGGGAGCCACTGTTCGCATTAGCCAAGGCTTTGTCGACCAAACTGTGGTGATCCAAGAATTGAGCGGAACCCGCCGAAGTGCACCGGAAGCTCAACGTTTGTATCAAGAAACAGCAGAAAGTAAGCAACAACGAGAGCAGCTGCAACAACAGCGAAAATTAGCGTTTGATAGTAAAACAGCGCCACCCACCAAGCCCGATAAGAAACAACGCCGCGAACTACTGCAACTAAAATCGCGTCAGCGTGAGTCTTAACCATGCCCCTTCGGTCGTAGTTTAACGACGGAGTAATGACAGTTTTATGAAAGCCATTTGGCAAGATGGCAACCTACCTTTCACTTTCCATCACTTGAGTTTTTCAGCCAAGGTATTGAGATTCATTCAGAAACGAGATTATTGCTTGGTCCTAGGTATATAATCGCGCCGTTTTTAGGCCTTTTCGGCCTCAATCGAATGAGTAATGATAATAATTTTTTATCAAAAACTTTTTGTGAACCATGCCGTGTTGCCGAACTTTTAGATACACTCAATTTTTGAGTAACGTTTAACGCAAACACGATTAGCTAATTTGAGGACTTACTCACGTGATTCAACCAGATGCTGACCTGCTGCACCGTTACCTATTTGAGCAGCGCGATTGCCGTGGCGAGTTGGTGCAACTGCACGACACTTACGCCCGCATAATTGAAGGGCACGACTACCCGCAGGTTATCGCCAAGCTATTGGGCGAAGCCCTCGCTGCCACATGCTTATTAACTGCCACGCTAAAGTTTGAAGGTGAAATAACTGTTCAAATTCAAGGTGATGGACCATTATCTTTATTGGTTATCAATGGCCGTAACGATCAGAGCATGCGCGGCATTGCTCGCTTAAAAAGCCACGCTGGCTCGGACATGGGATTTCAACAACTGATTGGCCATGGCCAAATGGTGATTACCGTTGCCCCCGATCAAGGTGAGCGTTATCAAGGCATTGTTGAACTGAGTGAAGCGACATTTAGTGCCTGCCTCGAACAGTACTTTATTCGCTCTGAACAGTTAGCTACTTGCCTCAAGCTATTTGCCGACGCCGAATCGCAGCAGTGTGGCGGTATTTTATTGCAAGCATTGCCCCAGCAAAACGATGCTGATGACTTTCAACATTTGCAGGTGTTGACCAGCACACTCAAGGCTGGAGAGCTATTCGACCTGCCTGCGGAGCAGGTACTTCACCGCTTGTTTCACGAAGAAAATGTCACCCTTTACCCAGCTCAATCGGTCTGTTTTAAATGCAGCTGCTCTCGCGAGCGTAGCAAGCAGGCTTTATTGTCTATGGGGAAAGACGAAGTATTACAGCTATTTAGCGAGCAAGAGCAGGTGGATATTCACTGCCAATATTGCAATAGCCACCATGTTTTCAATCAAGAAGACATGATTGAATTGTTTGGTAAGACCAACCCTTCAATTCATTAGTTTTTCTTGGGGGCCGATTTATGACCCCCAAATTTGTGACGTTGATCGGTTAACACCGTTGATAACGTCTTATTTTTTGATCTGGCAACAGGACTGCCAGAGTGCCGAGCGACAACAATGTCTAACCAGAAAGATAATAAACTAAACCTACAACCCTACACCTTAAAACTAGGAGAACGACATGACTGTGGACGCTCCGATCCAAACACTCGATCTTACGAAGTACGGCATAGAAGATACCGTTGAGATCATCCGCAATCCGTCATACGAACAGCTTTTCGAAGCTGAAACTGATCCGTCACTAGAAGGCTTCGAACGAGGCATCGTAACGGCAAACGGCACTGTAGCTGTCGATACCGGCATCTTCACCGGCCGCTCGCCCAAAGACAAATGGATTGTCTGCGACGACGCCACACGCGAAAACATGTGGTGGACCTCTGAAAAAGCCAAAAACGACAACAAGCCAATTACCCAAGAAGTCTGGAATGACCTCAAGGCATTGGTTACTCAACAACTTTCCGGCAAAAAACTTTACGTCGTGGACACCTTCTGTGGCACCAACCCAGATACTCGTCTGAAAGTTCGCTTTATTGTTGAAGTTGCATGGCAAGCCCATTTCGTGACCAATATGTTCCTGCGCCCCACCGAGGCGGAGCTGGAAGATTATGAGCCTGACTTCGTTGTCATGAATGGCTCCAAAACAACCAATCCTAAATGGCGTGAACACGGCCTGAATTCCGAAAACTTCACTGTGTTCAACATGACCGAGAAGATGCAAGTCATCGGCGGCACCTGGTACGGTGGCGAGATGAAAAAAGGCATGTTCGCCATGATGAACTACTACCTGCCATTGCGCGGCATCGCCTCCATGCATGCCTCTGCAAACGTTGGCCAAGACGGCGACACAGCTATTTTCTTTGGCTTATCAGGTACCGGTAAAACCACCCTTTCTACCGATCCAAAACGTGCACTCATCGGTGATGACGAGCATGGCTGGGACGATGAAGGCGTGTTTAACTACGAAGGTGGCTGCTACGCCAAAACTATCAACCTAAGTAAAGAAGCCGAACCAGATATTTATAACGCGATTAAGCGCGATGCACTGTTAGAAAATGTGGTGGTACGGGACGATGGCTCTGTCGACTACGACGACACCTCCAAAACTCAAAATGGGCGCGTGTCCTACCCGATCTACCACATTGAGAATATCGTCAAGCCCGTTTCCAAAGCCGGCCATGCCAACAAAGTGATCTTCCTAACAGCAGATGCATTCGGCGTGCTGCCTCCGGTTTCTAAGTTAACAGCTGAGCAAACCAAGTATCACTTCCTTAGCGGCTTCACTGCCAAGCTAGCAGGTACTGAGCGTGGTATTACCGAGCCAACGCCAACCTTCTCCGCTTGCTTCGGTGCTGCATTCTTAACGCTGCACCCAACCAAGTATGCGGAAGTGCTGGTAAAACGCATGGAGTCTGCAGGTGCGGAAGCTTATTTGGTGAATACTGGCTGGAATGGCTCAGGCAAGCGGATCTCTATTCAAGATACCCGCGGTATTATCGATGCCATTCTCGATGATTCCATTGAGAAAGCAGAAACCAAGCAAGTACCGATCTTCAATCTTGAAGTACCAACGGCACTGCCTGGTGTGGATCCAGCCATTTTGGATCCTCGTGATACCTACGCAGATGTTGCTGACTGGCAAGCCAAAGCAGAAGATCTGGCAAGCCGCTTCATTAAAAACTTTGAGAAGTACACCGACAACGATGCTGGCGCAGCACTCGTTGACGCAGGACCGAAAGTGTAACGGTTAATCGCTTCCAACTAAAAAACCCGCCTCGGCGGGTTTTTTATTGCTCTGTGATGTTTAGCGGTGCCATCCCATGTTACATGACCATGAGCAGGCGCTCTCCGTTTGAACTGGCTCGGCAAGCTCTCACTAGCTAATCGGCAATTCAATCCGAGCCATTAAGCCCTGACCATTAACATTCTTCAGTGAGACTTTGCCGCCATGGGACAATACGATTCGACGAATGATTGCCAAACCTAAGCCGCTACCCTCACTACCGCGAGCTTTATCGCCTTGGGTAAACGGCTCAAACACATTTTGTAGTTCGTCGTCGGGTATTCCAACGCCATGATCACGGACAGTAAGCCAAATTTTTTGATTTGCAGAATCAATGCCTGTTGCTAAATCAACAGGCGGCTCTCCATGACGCAATGCATTTTCCACCAAGTTTGCGACCACCCGCTTGATGGTGACGCGTCGCAACGGAATCTCAGGTAATTGCGCGTCAGGATTGAAGTGAATCGCAACATCCCGCACTTCTTCGGCCAGCACCACTTCAGAAACAATATCATTGAGTTGATAGGGTTCGAGCGACTCGTCTTTGTGATGACGAATGTAATCAATGAATTGATCAATAATGGCATTCATGTCGTCAATGTCCTGCACAATGCCATCGCGCAACCAATCATCATGATCCGACATCATTTCACTCGCTAACCGAATCCGTGTCAGCGGGGTACGCAAATCGTGGGAAATGCCGGCCATTAATAAATTGCGGTCTCCCTCGAGACGCTTGATACCATTGGCCATATGATTAAAAGCACGAGTCACTTCCATCACATCTTGAGTGCCTGACTCTTTTAAGGTTTCAGGCATGTCGCCTCGAGCCACTTTTAAGGCCGCGATGCGCAGTGCTTTTAGTGGCCTATTGAGTTGCCGAGCAAACAGCCAGCCACCAAACACACTTAAACCGCCAATAATAGCCAGATACATGGGTAACGGCGAAAAATCGCTCTCTTCAAGCTGTTTCATTGGCACCCGCAACCACAATTCTGGTGCCTGCGGCGCATTGACCCACACAATGTAATTAGAGCCTTGCTCAATGCGGATCTGAGCATTACCACCAAGCTCATTGCTCATTTGTTCGGACAGCAAAGAGTAAGGCGTGGCCGATGCCAACCCTTCAGCCATGGCTTGCGGTTCAATAAATATTTCAATGCCGGTACTCGACAGCATCCGAGCCTTGAGCGCGGGCGCCAGCATCTTATTACCCGGATTATGATCGTCCAGCACCAAGCGCACCTGATTGCCAAGCAGGTGAACAATTTGCTCATAAGAAGGTTTGATGACGTACAACGCCACCATAAAGTAAGACACCATTTGCGTCAGTAGCAATAAACTACCAATCAGCAATACGGTTTGCCCGAACGCACTGCGGGGCCAAATCCGGATCATTTAACCGCCTTTAAACGGAAGTGCCATCGGGCACGAACACATAACCCAATCCCCATACCGTTTGCAGGTAACGAGGGTTTGATGGGTCTTGTTCGAGCATCCTTCGCAAACGTGAAACTTGAACATCAATCGAGCGCTCAAGTGCAGAGTAGTCGCGGCCACGCGCAAGATTCATCAGTTTATCGCGCGATAGCGGCTCTCGAGGGTGCGTCACCAATGCTTTTAGCACCGCGAACTCACCGCTTGTCAGCGTCAGCGGCTCGCCCAATTGCGACATTTCACGTGTCGCCAGGTTCAATTTGAAATCACCAAATTCAACAATGGTTTCTTCATGAGCAGGCGCACCAGGAACTTCTTGCGTTTTACGGCGTAACACCGCTCGAATACGGGCAAGTAGTTCACGCGGGTTAAACGGCTTGGCCAAATAATCATCGGCGCCCAATTCTAGGCCGATAATGCGATCGACTTCATCACCCTTAGCGGTCAGCATAATAATGGGCAATTCATTGTTCTGTTGACGCATTCGACGGCAAATCGATAGCCCGTCTTCGCCCGGCAACATTAAATCCAGCACCATCAAATGAAAATTCTCTCGCTCCAGTAAGCGATCCATTTGTTCGGCATTTGGTGCCACACGCACCTGATAGCCTTGTTCAACTAAATATCGCTCCAGCAAAGCTCGCAAGCGCATGTCATCGTCTACTACCAGAATTTTGGTACTTTCCTGATTCATGAAAGCCTCCTTTTTCGATCACTATAGTGTGCCCCAAGCAAATGAAGCAAAACATTGAATGCAAATGAGATCAGCGTTTTGTTACAAATTATGTGACAAGCGCAGTCAAGGCTATCTTGGAATTACGTTAATTGGCCGCATATTAAAACCATTGCATCTTCACAAGCCCATATTACCGCCGCATGAAAACAAACCTGATCACCCGCGAGGGCTGGCATCAACTAGACCAAGAACTGAAATACCTTTGGAAAGAAGAACGGCCACGGGTGACTCAATCGGTATCAGAAGCTGCAGCACTTGGTGATCGCAGTGAGAATGCGGAATGGTTTACGGAAAAAAGCGACTACGGGAAATCGATCGGCGGTTACGTTTTTTAATGAAGCGCTTGGAAGTGTTAGAGATCGTCGATTACTCACCCCAGCAAGATGGCAAAGTCTTTTTTGGCGCCTATGTCGAAGTGGAAAATGATGATGGTGAACTCGCTCATTATCGAATTGTTGGCACTGACGAAATTGACGTAAAAAAGAAACACATCACCATTAACTCCCCCATGGCCAGGGCGCTCATCGGTAAGCAAGAAGACGACGAGATTCAGGTGCAAACACCTGAAGGCACCAAGATTTGGTACATCAATAAAATTCAATATACGCCGTTTGCAAACGCATAACCGGCAACGAATGTTTAAGAGATCCCATGCAAAACATTGCTCAACAAATTGCGGCTGAATTAAACGCAGCCACGGCTCAGGTCAATGCTGCCATCACACTATTAGATGAAGGCGCAACAGTACCGTTTATCGCTCGCTATCGAAAAGAAGTGACTGGCGGCTTAGACGACACCCAATTACGCAACCTAGAGCAACGACTGCACTACATTCGCGAATTGAATGATCGTCGCCAAAGCATTCTCAAGGCCATTGATCAGCAAGGCAAACTGACTGAAGAGTTGAAACAAGCTATTGGCAATGCCGATAATAAATCTCAACTCGAAGATCTGTATTTACCCTATAAACAAAAGCGCCGCACAAAAGGCCAAATCGCCATCGAAGCCGGTTTAGAGCCATTAGCTGAAGCGCTATTAACAGCGTCATCCGGCGAGCCTGAGCAAATGGCTCAGGCGTACATTAGCCCTGACAAAGGCATTGCTGACAGCAAAGCAGCCCTAGATGGCGCCCGTTATATTTTGATGGAACGTTTAGCTGTAGATAGCCAGTTAGTTGGCCAGTCGCGTAATCATTTAAAACGTCATGGCGTGCTCAGCGCCACCGTCCTCAATGGGCAAGAGCAGAACGGCCAGAAATTTAGCGATTATTTCGACCACAGTGAGCCCCTTAACAAGGTTCCTTCACATCGTGCGCTTGCCATGTTGCGGGGCCGCAACGAAGGCGTTTTGCAGTTGAAGGTCACCCTGCCGGACGATATCGAACCCGGCGATCAATTGGTTGCAGGCCATTTGCGACTGTCTGCCGACCAATCGACGCTTGGCCGTTGGCGACAACAGCTGGCGCAATGGACATGGCGCATTAAACTACTGATGCAATTAGAAAATGAGTTGATTGGTCAGCTCCGCGAACAAGCTGAAGATGAAGCGATTTCGGTATTCGCGCGCAACCTTAACGATTTGCTAATGGCTGCGCCTGCAGGCCATAAAGCCACTCTTGGCTTAGATCCGGGCTTACGCACGGGCGTGAAAGTTGCCGTTGTAGACGGCACTGGCAAGTTACTCGATACCGCCACCATCTACCCTCATGTTCCTAAACAACAATGGCAACAATCGTTAGCGACCTTGGCAACGTTAATCAAGCGTCACTCGGTCAATTTAATCGCCATAGGAAACGGTACGGCTTCGCGTGAAACCGATAAACTTGCCGCCGAACTGATCCAAGCGATGGGTCTTCCTGAGCTACAAAAAATCATGGTTAGCGAAGCTGGCGCGTCCGTGTATTCGGCGTCAGAGTTGGCCGCCAATGAGTTTCCTGATCTCGATGTTTCGCTTCGTGGAGCCGTATCAATTGCCCGTAGGCTGCAAGATCCGCTCGCCGAATTAGTGAAAATTGACCCTAAAAGCATTGGCGTTGGCCAGTACCAACATGATGTCAACCAAACGCAACTCGGCACTAGCTTGACCAACGTGGTTGAGGATTGTGTAAATGCGGTGGGCGTTGATGTGAATACGGCATCAGCGCCATTACTCACTCGAGTCGCTGGTCTCAACCGAGTTTTGGCACAAAACATCGTCGATTATCGCGATGCTAATGGCGCGTTCGCCCAACGTAAGCAGTTATTGAAAGTGGCGCGACTGGGCGCCAAAACGTACGAGCAATGCGCCGGATTTTTGCGTATCAGTAATGGTAAAAATCCACTCGATGCGTCTTCCGTTCACCCTGAAGCCTATCCTGTTGTTGAGCGAATTTTGTCACGCAATGGTTGGCAAATCAGCGATGTTATGGGGCAAAGTGGCGCTTTAAAAAGGTTAAATATCAGCGACTACACTGACGACAAATTTGGTGTTCCAACGGTAACCGATATTGTTGTTGAGCTTGAAAAACCCGGCCGCGATCCTCGTCCTGAATTTACCACAGCCACCTTCAAAGATGGGGTTGAAACTCTTGCAGATCTGAAACCAAACATGATCCTTGAAGGGGTTGTTACCAACGTCACCAACTTCGGTGCTTTTGTTGATATTGGTGTTCATCAAGACGGCTTAGTCCACATTTCCGCACTGGCAGATCGTTACATCAGCAACCCTGCAGATGTGGTCAAAGCCGGCCAAGTGGTCAAAGTGAAGGTGATGGAAGTCGATATTGCCCGCAAGCGCATTGCCCTGACGATGAGGATGGGCGATGTTGCAGAAAACAAACCCTCCGAGGGCCGCAAGCCACAACGCTCTTCCGCACCAGCTAAACACCAGGGGCAAGCCAAAAGTGCGCCGGTCAATAATGCCTTTGCCGACGCCTTTGCTAAGGCAAAAAGAAAATAAAAGATGGGAAGTTGGTCAAGCTTGATAAGCGGCGTTAAACGCTGCCTATCAAGATACCGGCAGAGCTTAAACTACTGCGCTGATAAGTATCGGCAATCACCGCGTTACGCATTGCCATTTGAGCAATGGTTTGCTTATCACTAAGAGGGCCTTGCTTTTCTTCTTGCAACGTTTCTTTATCTTGCCCTTGCAAGTTTTGCGTGGCATCGGCAACCGCTTCGCTAAATCGGCGGCGGTTTGATTGGTAGGCTTCATCGTCACCCGTGTCACCGGCGGCAATTTGCGCCTGAGCTTCCGCAATAAGCTGAACCGCTTCTTGCGCCACTCGACGATCTTGTGCTGACGGTTCAGCCGGAGCAGTAGCTGCAGCTTGAATTTGACGCATCTTGCGGATGGTTGCGACCGGATCGTTGGGTACCGGCGAAACATCAATGGACACTTCACCAGACACAGCATAAAGCACACCATCGGGGCCACGCTCATAACTATATTTGGGCGCGCCTGCATACTGACCGCCAACCGCAGAGTGGGTTTGCTCGTGGGCAATCACTTCGCGGTCGCGAGCTTCTAGCGCATCAATTTCCTGTTGCTCAATCGCTTGTTGCTGATCGGTTTGCTCACGTTCAGCTTGGCGTTGCTGTTGCTCGGTATTTTCACCACGTTCTTCGCCTTGCTCTTGTGAGCTGTCACCAATGGCCTCGATGCCTTCTTCGGACTCATTTTCAACGGTGTCGAGACTCTCAAAGGCATTGTCTGAAGCAACCAAGCGTTGGCGATTGTCTTTGGTTTGGGGCCGTTGCTGTTCTTGATCTTTGGCGATGCCCGGCTCGCGAGGAAAGCCCTCTGTTTGCGCGGGTTGCCGAATGATCTCGCGCACTTTGTTGTCATGCGCAACCGCCTGAGTCTGCGGATTTACCGGACTCACGGGCACATGGGCAAAGTTAGAAACGAGATTCATAATCGTGCTTACACTTTAGTGTCAATCAATGTGCCGACCATATCGTCGGCTGTTTGTATCACTTTAGTACCCGCTAAACTGAGGATTTCAGCTTTCTTCAGTTCGACAACTGGGCCAATTAAATTACTGCTAGAAAGTTCGGAAGTTTCAGGCTCAACCACAACTTCAGCAATCTCTTGCGCGCTCTGAGACGCGGTATAGAAAGCCTGATTAACTAGGTTAATTCCCGATTGATGAATACTGTTCATGTCGACCCCCTCCAAACAGAAGCTGTTTAATTATCGTACAAACAATAACAAAATGAAAGCTTTTAACAGTTTAAAGCGAGAAGCTGAACAGCGGCTGAACCCGCGTCAGAATAACGTTTATTGCTATATTTTTGACACTAAGCGCACTCACTTAATCGAGCTTGCCCGTCGCACGTAATAGCCATTCGGTCGATTCTTCTGGGTGACTAATAAACGGTGCGTGAGAGGCTTTGGGTAACACGGTAGCGACGCCTTGAATGGATTCAGCCAACGCAACCGGCACTAGTGAATCCAGCTTACCAAGCAGCCAATGCTGTGGGGGCTGAGTTGCAACATCGCGAAAATCCACCTGCTGCAGTAAAGCTAAGCCTTGTTGAAGGGCAATGTCATTTGGCGCCGGATGAGCTGAAAGCTGCGCCTTGATTTGGCGAATGTCCTGCTTAGCAGACTCACTTCCCATTGCTTGGATTGCCAAAAACCGTTCGATGGTTTTACCGGGGTTCTGGCTTAATTGTTCAACGAATTGGGCAAGCACCTGTGGCTTAATGCCGCGCCACGGTTCGACTGCCGGAAAATGAGGTGTCGTCGCCACTAATAATTGTGCCGAGACACGTTCAGGATGGCGCTGCGCTAAACGCTGAACGAGTAAGCCTCCGAGCGACCAGCCTAACCAATACGCTTGCTCAGGCAGTTTCGGTAATAGCGCATCAAGCCATTCGTCCAGATCAGCGTTGTCACATGCTGCGCTGCCACCAAACCCTGGTAAATGAACTAAATGACAGCAAAAGTGCTGCTTCAGGCGCTCCGCCCACGATTCGAAAATCGCCCCATTCATGCCCCACCCGTGGAGTAGGACTAAATCGTCGCCATTGCCAATTCGCATTACTGTCATCTGAGATCCATACTGGTTAAGCCAACGGATTTGGCTACATCAACAATCAAGGACGACATGGTAAGAACTTTTACGTGGAACGCCAAGTGGCAACAAATACGTGGTGTAGTGACTGCGCTTTCAGGGCGCCTACTAAAGCCTCGGTGCGCCTTGTGCCAACTCCCCACAAACAATACGCGCCGACCAACCTTATGTGCACCTTGCTATGATCGACTTCCGCTCTCAGAACAAGCCTGTAGCTGTTGTGGCTTACCGTTAAAACATCAAGTCAGCCCAAATGGCCCGCAACTACTTCTCTGTGGCCATTGTCAGCAAGAGGATTCTGCTGTTAATAGGATGGTTGCATTAGGCTGGTACCAAACTCATATCCAACATTTGATGCAACGATTCAAATACCACGGCGATCAAGTGGCTGGCCGTGCACTAACAGCAGCCTGGTTAACGCGCTGTGTGGACGTTGATATGCCGCAAGTGCTGATCCCCGTGCCCAGTCATCAAAGTAAAATGCGTCAACGTGGATTCAACCCCGCCAGCGTGATCGCGCAAGACTTCGCTCACTATCACCAATTACCGTTAGATGAATCCTGTTGTGCTCGAATAATTGGAGGAACCAGCCAAGCCGGAACCAACAAAGCTCAGCGCAAACGGCAAGTCAATGGCATGTATCAGGTTGAACCGTGCAATTATCATCACATTGCCATTGTTGATGATGTGGTGACCACGCAAGCCACGGTAAACAACCTCGCGCAGCAATTCAAAAACCATGGTGTAGAGCGAGTTGATGTCTGGTGCATTGCACGGACACCGTAATGGATAGCTTGTGTCCGCCGAGGTAATAGCGTTACAATTACCCAAGTAAATTTGTCAAGTATTATGACTGAGCCCGATATGATTGATATTTCTCCAGAAGCACAAGCTCATTTTGTTAAGTTGCTGAGTCAGCAGCCCGACAACACGCGGATCCGCGTTTTTGTTATTAATCCGGGCACGCCAAGCGCTGAGTGCGGCGTATCTTACTGCCCAGAAAACGCCGTAGAAGACAGCGACGAGCTGTTTCCGTACGATGGTTTTGACGCCGTGGTTGACGCAGAAAGCAAAGCTTATCTCGACGATGCAGCCATTGATTACGTGACCGATAAACTAGGCGCACAACTAACCTTGAAAGCCCCAAATGCTCGCGTTAAAAAAGTTGACGACAATGCGCCGCTCGTTGAACGCATAAACTACATCTTACAAAGTGAGATCAACCCGCAACTTGCCAATCATGGTGGCAAAGTAGAAATGGTTGAATTGACCGAAGAAGGCTTCGCCATCTTGCAGTTCGGCGGCGGCTGTAATGGTTGCTCAATGGTGGATGTGACGCTTAAAGAAGGCATTGAAAAGCAACTGCTGGAACAGTTTCCAGAAGAGCTCAAAGGTGTCCGTGATGTAACCGAGCACCAGCCCGGCGAGCACTCCTACTACTAGCTCTAACCGTTAGGTACGAGTTGAACACCAATAAAAAAGCCTCGCAATGCGAGGCTTTTTTATTGCGGATGCTTGCTCAGCTAACCTGCTACTTGGCGTAACTGTTTGGGTAAGCACACGGATAAACCGATGCCACGCGCCAGTAGAAAACACAAAAAAGCGATCCACAGTGCATGGTTGCCTTGTGCCTGTAACAACCACCAAACGGGGAAAAACACACCAAAGGCGGCCACTAACATGGTATTACGCATTGGCTTAGCGGCGGCAAAGCCGATAAAAACTCCATCGAGCAAAAAGCACGCAGCTCCAGCCAACGGCAACAAAATAATATACGGCATAAAATTTTGCGCCGTTTCGCGAACCGGCGCTAAGTCAGTCAACAGGCTGATAATCGCAGTACCGAACAGCCAGAACACGGCACTAAACAGCAACGCCAAAATCAAGGTCCAAGCACTATTCACCTGAATTGCAATCGTCGCATCAAGGCGGCATTTTGCCCCTTTTGCCCGCGCCACCATGGCTTCAGCAGCGTAAGCAATGCCATCTAAACCAAGGGCAATAAGCATGAGGAAATTCATCAATACGGCATTGGCGGCAATGGTCGCATCACCTAAACGCGCAGCTTTTGCGGTCATAAAAGCAATACATAGTTGGAGGCTGAGCGAACGAATAAAAATGTCACGATTCATCGCAACCAACGAACTGATGTGGCGCCACTTGAGCCAACTCGCCGGTTGCGCCAGTAACTTGATTAACTTCGGTTGAAGCCGCCACGCCAGCCATAATGCTAACGCCGCCGCACTGTAGTCGGCCAAAACAGTTGCAAGCGCCGCACCTTGTACGCCCCACTTAAAGCCCAGTACAAAGACTAAATCGAGGACAATATTGACGCTGTTCGTAAGAATAATAAGCGCCATCGCCGTGCGACTGCGCTGTAACCCGATGAACCACCCCATCAGAACTAAGTTCATCAATGCTGCTGGCGCCGATAGGATACGGATATCGAAATATAGTTGTGCTTGGATGGCCACCTGAGCCGACGGCTTCATTAAGGCCAATGCAACATGCCAAATAGCACTATTGGCAATCACCACTAACAACCCTAAACCAATAGCGAGCGCCAGCCCTTGCAGCAATACTTGTTGTTGCTGATGACCGTCATCGGCGCCGAGCGCTTGCCCCGCTAACCCCGTAGTCGACATGCGTAAAAAGCCCGCAAGCCAATAAAGCAGCGTCACCACCATGCTACCAACGGCTACGCCGCCGAGATAATACACCTCATCGAGGTGACCAATGACCGCCGTATCGACTAGTCCCAGCAATGGCACTGTTAGGTTAGCAAGGATCATTGGCACAGCGATTTTGCCAACCTTACGGTGCAACTCGATACGTTGCACCGTGGCGATTAGGTTAGCGATCATCAAGGTAACTCAATAGCGCGCTTGAAATCTTCCAGCAGCTGAGAGGCTTTAACGGTAGGTAATTCACCTGCAACGGGCACCGGTTTGAACACGCCATGAATATGACCAGCAGGGTTAATCAAGACTATGGATGCGGAATGATCCACTAAATAGGCATCGCTGTTGTTGCCATCGTAAAGCGCGTAGGCCAAACCAAGATTGCGAGTGAACGGGAATAGATCGGAATGCGGCGCCGTTGCGGCAACGAAAGCAGGATTAAAGTACTCCAGATAGCTTGCTAAGCGCGCCGAATCATCTCGTTGTGGATCAGCACTCACAAACAATACCGTAACGGGTAAATCACTGGCCTCGGCTAATTTGGGATACACGCCGTTTAACATTGCCAACGTCATTGGGCATATATCAGGGCAAAAAGTGTAGCCTAAGAACACCAACGTCCAGCTTCCTTGTAGGCGCTCTCGATTAACCTCTTGTTGATGGTGATCCGTCAGGTGGAAAGGTTGTAATTCCCGTTGCGGTTGGTACACCACCAGCGAGTCGGACTGATAACCATAGCCAGAGGCAACGACTGTGGGTTTTTCCGTCACGTTTTGCTTAATACTGCTAGAGATCCAAAAGCCAACGAGACCAGCGAACACCGCCGCAGCCAAAAACAATAAACGGTTTTTCACAACAACACCTTAGGGCTCAGCAGCGTTCATCCGCTGACAAAATGATCGACCAATATAACCATAAACAAAAGCATAAGGTGAACAATAGAAAAGCGAAAGGTTTTCATGGCCCAAACTGATTCAGGGCCCCACTTTAGGCGCACGGCGTAGTACACGAACATCAAGTTCAGTGCACTACTGCCCAGCAGGTATAACCAACCGTTCATGCCTGCCAAAAATGGGATAAGCCCCACTACAAATAACAGCAAGGTGTAAAGCAGCACGGCCGTTTTGGTAAATTCAACGCCATGGGTAACAGGCAGCATAGGCACGTTAACTCGTGCGTAATCGTTGCGTCGATGGATCGCCAACGCCCAAAAGTGAGGCGGTGTCCACGTGAAGATCAGCATCACCAACAGCAGCGGCTCGGCATCAATCTGGCCAGTTACTGCGGTCCACCCCAGTAAAGGTGGAATAGCGCCCGCTAGCCCGCCAATCACAATATTCTGTGGCGTGGCCCGTTTTAAATACAGGGTATAAACCCCCGCATATCCCACCAAGCCCAGCACCGTCAGCATGGCCGTTAATGGATTCACTAACAGCCACAAGAGCGCAGTGCCTACAAGGCCCAAAATAGCAGCAAAGCCCAGAGCTCTGGGCGCATCAATGACGCCACGAGGAATCGGCCGATGGTGAGTACGAGCCATTTGCTCATCAATGCGCCGGTCGACAACATGATTGAGGACAGCCGCCGCACCTGACACCAATCCAATTCCCACTAAACCAACCACCACGGGTTGCCAAGGTAACCAGCCTTGAGACGCTATGCACATACCAACGAGCGCGGTGAGTAACAACAACATCACCACATTGGGTTTGGTCATTTGGTAATAGTCTGCCCAATTGGCTTCGCCCATAACCCAAGCGCGAAAACTACCACTGTGCACTGTGATTGATCTAGCCATGATGATTTTCTCCGAAGATCCGATGGCGACCGGGGCGAGTCCACATCACCATCAAACTGGCAAATAACAAGGCGGCACCACCGTTATGACCAACGGCAACCGCGATAGGTAAATGAGCAACAACATTCACTAAGCCCAATGAAAACTGCACCGTCACCAGCAACAATAACCACAAGCCAGCAGCTCGACGCTGCTGTTGCATAAGACTCAACGCCGCGGCCAAAACAGCCAGCACCGTCAATACGCCGCCAAAGCGATGAAACACATGAATGGTCATGCGCTGCTGATAGTTGTGGCGACCATATTCGTAACTACCATCGTCACTTTGAGGCAATGAGAAGGCGCCACCAATATCGAATCGTTCTTGCCAACCCGCTTCACAGACTGGCAGCTGGGTGCAGGCGGTGGCAGCATAATTGGCTGATGTCCACCCACCCAGTAAGACTTGCCCCAACACCACAATCAACGCCAATAGCAACCAAGGACTGGTGCGCCTCCCTTCGCTAATTGCAGGTTCAGTTGTTCGCAAGCAACTAACCAGCACGCAAAGCAAAGCCAACGTACAAAAACCACCCAGCAAATGGGCCAAGACTACGAGCGGATTGAGCTTCATGGTCACGGTCCACATACCCAACATGGCTTGAAAAATCACTAACACCAACAAGCCACTGCTCAGTCGCCGAATACTTCCCCCGCGTCGCCAGCCCATCACCGCCAAACACGCAATGAGTAAACCCAATGCACCCGCAAGGTAGCGATGAATCATTTCATTCCAAGCCTTAGTCGGCTCCACCGGCCGTTCAGGAAACGCTCGATTCGCAGCACTAATCGCTTCCTCCGTTTGCGGCACAGCAATAGTGCCATAGCAACCCGGCCAATCTGGGCAGCCCAAACCAGCGTCCGTTAGGCGTGTATAAGCCCCCAGTTGGATCACCAGAAAACCAAGTACAACCGCAACAATGGCAACAACTCTCATGGCTAACTTACCCGAGACAATTTCAGCATCTTGTACAAATCGGATTTAACCCCGCGCCCTTGTTCAGCCGCCTGCTCCATCGGCGTCGGTGGATAGGCCAACATAATGTGGCCAAGTGGATCCATGATTAAAATAGTGCCCGCCGCCTGCCAATTCGCGGGCAAATCGGGTAACTCGTTACGCCAATACAATTGTTGCTCGGCATGATTAGCGGCAGATTTTGGCGCTTGCTCACCAACAGATAGCACCACAACTCGGTTTTGATATTGGCCGAGCGTCAATTTAATGCGTTGTAAATAGCTTTGCATCGGCTCGCATTGTTGCTCACAAATGCCGATTAACGCCCACTCTCGCTGCCAATCGGACTGACGCCACTGGACTCGTTCGACTGGCGGCATCAGCATTTCACCATGGGCGGTAACCCCGCCAGTGAACCATCCCAACCGTAGAATCAAGTAAGCGCAAATCACCGGCGCAGCAAACACCAATAACACCAAGAGTAACGTGCGCTGTGCTGACGTGAGTGCTTTCATATTTTCTCCTGAGTCGCCGCAGACTGAATCTGTTTGGTGGACAACGCGCTGTGCTCGGCTGAGCGCCATGCTCGCCATCAAAACAACAGCAGCAAGATAAAAATGGCCAGTGCAAGTGAATACCACTGCAACGCGTAGCCATAGTGCTTTTCTGGTCCCATCGACAACCATTGCCATTGTCGTGGCAAGCCCCATTCGGCTTGTTCATCGAGTCGCACTAACCACGGCTCTAACGGTAATTGAAGCGCCTCCGATAAAATGGCTGGCGCTTCGGTTTGACTGCGCACCACAGCGCCTTTTCGTTCAATGATTAAAGCGTCATTGAGCACGGGTACACGGCTAGGTAATTTAATGTGCCCTGTTAACCAAACGGTCGTTGGTAATTGCGGTATCGCAGGCCATTCATTTCGGTCTGGTGTTGCTGGTAACCAACCAACGTGAACTAACAAGTGACGGTCTTGATGTTGGGCCGGAACCAACAGCTGATAACCAACCTTGCCCTCGAAGGTTTTGTTATCCAACAACACGCTGCGGCCTGCATCGAGTGTTACCTTGAGCTTCACAGGCATACCGTGGCGTTGCGGTAACGGCGTATTCAGAATGGCAAATAGATCGGCGGGTGCTTGATTGGATTGTGCTTGCAAAGTATCGAGTAGCGCTTGCTTTTGTGCGCCACGCTCGGTTTGCCATAGGCCAAGCTTGACCAACCCTGCGAACACCACCAAGGTAAAAAGACTGAAACTTATCATTCGCCAAGATAGCTGCATTACCACCTTTCTCTAAGTCACCAACAACAAGGGTTATCCATGCATTGGTTTATCAAACTCATCATTGTTGCCCTGCTACTCGTTGCCATTGGCAATTTGGCTTTAGCGCTGCGCCAAATGTTGTCTACTCATTCCAAAGCCGGCAATCGACCTCATATGTCTCACTTCATCGGCCGCCGGTTAATCTTTTCAGCATCGATTGTGATTTTGCTTTTACTGCTCGCCGCTACCGGCCAAATCAGCTTTAATCCACGGCCGTTTTAGATCACGTACACAAACACGAATAAACACAGCCACACCACATCCACAAAATGCCAATACCAACTACCAGCCATAAATGCGAAATGCTGATCGCCTGTGAAGTGGCCTTTGAGGACTCGGCCAAACAACACAATCAGAATGATGGTGCCCAGTGTGACGTGCATGCCGTGAAAACCGGTCAATAAGAAAAAGGTATTGCCGTAGATCCCCGCATCAAGCGTTAAACCCATTTCCACATAGGCGTGGACATATTCTTCGACTTGCAAGAACAAAAAGGCGATGCCCAATACGATGGTCAAGAATAACCAAGCCGTTAAAGCCGTACGCTTACCTTGTTCAAGGCTGACGTGCGCTAGGTGCAAAGTAACGGATGAGATTAACAAAATGATGGTGTTGTATAGGGGGAGCCCATGCCAGCCCATGGCTTGAGTTTCACCGCCATCTGGCATAGAAACTAGTGGCCAATGGGCTGAAAATTCGGGCCAAAGTAAAGCATGGGTCATTTCATTATTATCGGCACCGCCCAGCCAAGGAACGGCGAGCATTCTTGCGTAAAATAGGGCGCCAAAGAATGCTGCAAAAAACATCACTTCTGAAAAAATAAACCAACTCATGCCTTGGCGGAATGAACGATCCATTTGCTCACTGTAGAGTCCCGTCATCGACTCATGGATCACATTGCCAAACCATCCAATCAGCATGATGATCAACAAGGTTGCGCCCGCCAGCAGCAACCACTGACCGTACCCGCCGCCCTGATTCATTTGCTGGACGGCAGTACCGGCACCAACGGCAATCAGAAATAGCGCAACGGCTCCGATAATGGGCCAGCCACTTTGCGCCGGCACATAATATTTTTGATATTGCTGACTCATACCATCATCCTCTTACGGCGCTGCCGTTTGGGCATTCGCTGGCTGGTCGCCACGATTGCTGATGTCGTACAGTGTGTAGGCCAAGGTCAAAGTTCCAATGTCATTTGGCATATCCGGTGCAATATAGAACTGCATCGGCATAACCTTTCGCTCGCCCGGCGCCAGTGGCTGTTGGTTAAAGCAGAAGCACTCCAACTTACGTAAGTACTGCGCGCCTAATCCTGGCGATACACTTGGAATCGCTTGTGCGATGACGGGTCGATTAGTCGGGTTTTCTACCACAAACTCGACTTGCGTCATGACGCCAGGATGAACCTTGATACTTGGCAAGCTTGACTGAAACGGCCAAGCCACACCTTTGGCATTATGGGTAACGAACTGCACTCGAACTTGACGACTCAAATCAGCATCAACAGCAACGGTGCTCACCGCTTCGCTATTGGTCTTGCCGTTCAGCCCAGTGATGTCGCAAAACACGTCGTATAACGGCACCATCGCAAAGCCAAAACCGAACATAGCCGCAACAATCAGCACCAAGCGACCAACAAGTTTTTTGTTGGCTTGTTGGTGCTGGGTTTGGCGGTCGGTTGGCGTATTCATTTGACGGCTGGCGGCGTTTCAAAGGTGTGATAAGGCGCGGGCGACGGCACAGTCCACTCTAATCCTTCGGCCCCCTCCCACGGTTTAGCCGCAGCCTTCTCGCCGCCGCGCGCAGCTTTTACTACCACAACCACGAACAACAACTGCGAAAGACCAAATGCAAAGCCACCGATGGAAACAATTTGATTGACGTCGGCAAATTGCAACGCATAGTCCGGAATACGGCGCGGCATGCCCGCCAGACCTAAGAAATGCATTGGGAAAAACAACACGTTGACCGAAACTAGCGAACACCAAAAGTGCATCTTGGCCCAGAACTCATTAAACATGTGACCGGTCCATTTTGGTAACCAATAATAGGCGGCCGCATAAATAGAAAATATTGCCCCAGTGACCAAAACGTAGTGGAAGTGTGCAACAACAAAATAGGTGTCGTGGTATTGAAAATCGACCGGCGTGATGGCGAGCATGAGGCCGCTAAATCCACCAATGGTAAACAACACCACAAATGCCAATGCAAACAGCATGGGCACTTCAAAAGTCATTGCTCCGCGCCACATGGTGGCAACCCAATTAAACACCTTCACGCCGGTTGGTACCGCAATGAGCATGGTGCAATACATGAAGAACAGCTCACCAAACAATGGCATTCCGGTAGTGAACATATGGTGCGCCCAAACAATAAAGCTCAGACCGGCAATTGACGCAGTCGCATATACCATAGAGGCGTAACCAAACAAGGGCTTGCGGGCAAATGCAGGGATAATCGCCGAGACAATGCCAAACGACGGTAAAATCATGATGTACACCTCTGGATGACCAAAGAACCAGAAGATGTGTTGGAACATCACGGGATCGCCACCACCAGCGGCATCAAAGAAACTGGTGCCAAAGTATTTGTCGGTCAGCACCATGGTGACCACACCAGCAAGCACTGGCATCACTGCAATTAGCAGAAACGCGGTGATTAGCCATGTCCACACAAATAACGGTAATTTCATCCAACTCATGTCAGGGGCACGTAAATTGACAATAGTTACAATCACGTTGATAGCCCCCATGATTGAGGAGATCCCCATGATGTGGACGGAAAACACGAACAACGCAGTGCTGTCCGATGAATACGTGGTTGAAAGGGGCGCGTAGAATGTCCAACCAAACGCCGGCCCGCCTCCTTCCATAAACAATGAGCCCAACAATATTGCAAAGGCAAAAGGTAGAATCCAAAACGACCAATTATTCATACGTGGCAGTGCCATATCTGGCGCGCCAATCATCATCGGGATCATCCAATTGGCAAGCCCCGTGAATGCAGGCATGACCGCACCAAACACCATAATCAGCCCGTGGACTGTGGTCATTTGGTTGAAGAAATTCGGATCGACTAACTGTAAGCCCGGTTGGAATAATTCTGCTCGAATCACCATTGCCATCGCACCACCGACTAAAAACATGGTGAATGCGAAAATTAAATAGAGGGTACCAATGTCTTTATGATTGGTTGTAAGCAGCCAACGCATGATTCCCTTTGGGGCATAATGGTGATGTTCATTGGTTTCGTCATGTTGCTGCGCTGCGATGTCATTTTGCTCGGTCATAGACGTCATAATTGTTTCCTTACATCGCTGCTTTTCGGCGGGCTTCAATATCAGCGGCTTGAATCAGTTCACCGGTATCGTTTCCCCAAGCGTTACGCTCGTAGGTAACGACGGCGGCTAATTCTTTCAGCGATAACTGCTTGCCAAATCCGGCCATCGCAGTTCCGGCTTTGCCGTATAACACAATATCGATATGAGCAGCGGCATCCGTCATCACCATGTCGCTCCCTTTGAGCGCGGGGAACATACCCGGCAGCCCCTGTCCGTTCGGTTGGTGGCAAGCGGCACAAAATTGATCGTAAGTACGTTTACCTAAATCCATTAACTCGTCTTTTGGCATTTGCAAGGCTAATAGTCGTTGTTCTTCCGCTTGCTTTGCTTGTTGCTCCGCTTGCTGCGATGCCAACCATGACTGAAACTCTTCAGGCTCTTTGGCAATAACAACGACCGGCATAAAGCCATGGTCTTTCCCGCATAACTCAGCACATTGACCGCGATAAATGCCTGCGGTCGGGACATTCGTCCATGCTTCGTTAATGAAACCTGGGTTGGCGTCTTTTTTGACGGCGAATTCAGGAACCCACCACGAATGAATAACGTCATCAGAGGTCATCAGAAATCTAACTTTGGTATTGGTTGGGATAACCAACGGGCGGTCTACTTCAAGTAAGTAGTTTTGGCCTTTAGCGAGTTTGTTTTCTATTTGGCGACGAGGGGTGGCAAGCACACTGTAATATTCGAGATCATGTTCGAGGTAACGGTAATGCCACTTCCATTGGCTACCGGTTACGAGCACGGTTAAATCTGCATCATCAGAATTTTCCATCGCAATAAGGGTATTGGTAGCCGGTATTGCCATGCCAATCAAAATGACAAATGGGATAGCAGTCCACAGTAATTCAATTTTGGTGCTTTCGTGAAAGTTGGCGGGTTTTACGCCACGAGATTTTCGATGCCGGACGATGGAGTAAAACATCACGCCGAAGACAAGAAAACCAATGATGCAACAGATGTAGAAGATGGTCATGTGTAGGTCATACACACGATCGCTGATATCGGTCACCCCTTTGGTCAAGTTCAAGGGCATGTCGTTGGCTTTACTTGCGAAACTAGCAAGTAACGTCAGACAGGGTACTACCAATTTTGCCAAATACACCTAGCGTCCTCCAGGTCACATGCAGCATTGCATGCCTTAGGGAAACGCAGACGGCTAACATTATCTTGTTACCGCGTTTCGGCTCGCACTAAATTTAGAATTAGGCATAGAAGGGCAACAGTCCAGCGATCAAGCACGCAGATTATTGATAATTAATTTATGATTCAATGAGATAGAGCAAAGGCTCTAGATGAATTGACGGAGCAAGTTATTGAATTGAATAGTTTTAGATTATTTATTGATCAAAAACAAAGTTTTTATTTTGAATTTATGAATTGTTAGAAAAGTGATCTAGCTCTCTTGCCCGACAACTCTCTGGGCAAGCATTAAAGCCAGATTAGTGTAAACAGTGCTGTAGCCCTTCTAACTGGTTGTTTTCTTTAACAGGAAGGTCAATTTTAGTGGCATTTTTATCGTACTGATGAGCGGTAATAGCCGGCCAATCCGCTAGCGTTGCAAACCCGCTAGTTTGTGGAAATACAAAGCTCAAGGCATTCGTACCGCGAGCCGCCAACTTTAATCGTTTAATATCTCGCGCAGTTAACTCTTTTGCCCAAGTCAAAATTCCAGCTGCATTATTTTTAGCCAACGCTTGCTCTGCTGCCCACAGGCTGTCGAAGTCTTCTTTGCCATGCACGATTAGCAAGCGTGCTTGGTTCACACCAGCCATATCCGCCAATGCATCAAGCGCTGATTTAGGTGGATTGAGTAAAATCAGCCATTGGGTACCCTGACTTAATTCACTCAAGACCGGCTCTAAGGTTTTCAGCAATTGGTTTTGATGGCTAGGTGACATTTCGTAAATCACTTCACTCTGCCAACCACCGGCATTAAGTTGTTGATTAAGTAAATCGTTACCTGTTTTTAAACACACTTTGGGTTGGGCAAGTGGTGCTACTTGCCATACGCCAGGGTGTTTCAATTTGGTTTGCACGACATGTTTCATAACCATTCTCCGTTACGGATCACACCAACAGCCAAGCCTTCAATGGAGAACTGCTGTTGGCGTAAATCAACTTCAATGGGATCGAATTCAGGGTTTTCTGCGAGAAGTAGGACTTTATGGCCGTTTTGCTGGAGCCGTTTAACGGTGACATCTTCTTCCACACGGGCCACGACGACCTGACCATTTCGAGCAACTTGAGTACTATGAACGGCTAGCAAATCACCATCTAAAATACCTATGTCCTTCATACTTTCGCCACTAACACGAAGTAAGAAGTCAGCTTGTGGCCGAAATAGGTTCGGATCCACCGCATAATGCGATTCAACATGTTCTTGCGCCAGAATGGGTTCGCCAGCAGCAACCTGTCCAATCAAAGGCAGGCCTTGTTCATCGTTGGCAGCTTCTTCTAGAAGTAAGCGAATGCCTCGTGATGTGCCCGGTAGGATCTCAATAACCCCTTTGCGTGCTAGCGCTTTTAAATGTTCTTCAGCCGCATTCGGACTTTTAAAGCCGAGCTGACGTGCGATTTCGGCGCGAGTCGGCGGCATGCCGGTCACTTCGATGGTATCTTTGATCAGCTGATAGATTTCAGCTTGTCGGGGCGTTAAAGGTCGCGTTGTGGTTGCCATTGTCTTTCCCGTTGCTTGCCTGTTTATCCATACAGTACCACTGTACAGTAATACAGTACCTTAGTGATCGCAAGTAAAAGCTTTCATCCATTTCTCAGTTGTGTTTGTTATACTCCGCCATTGGCGCCTGCAATCCTTTTCTGAATATCATGATCCATCACTCCAAGTTGTTGTCTCACCTAATAAAGTGGTCTCTTAAACTATTCGTCCGTTCGCGTGCGGTAAGCTCCGAAGAAGTGGCGGCTGTTGCCGATAAACCGGTGGTCTATGTGCTCGAACACTCCAGTGCCATTGACACCCTGACCTTGGCAAAAACAGCAAAGGAACTTGGTTTACCTTCTCCTTACGATGACAACTGCCGTGTTCTTTATGTTCATGGCCACCGCTTCCAACGGGGTCATGCAGGGAAATTACGATTAGCAATTCAGTCGTTGTTGTCGGCGCATCAACAAGACCCACAACAAGATACTCAGTTACTGCCCATCACTCATTTTTGGGGCCGCAGCCCAGAAAAAACTAAAGGCTCGCTTGCCACTTGGTTTGCCGACAACCCGACTCCCAGTTGGTTTCGTAAAATTTGGATGGTGGTGTTTTTAGGTCGCGATCACTTTATTCGCTTTGCGCCCCCGGTTTCCATTCGCGAATTCGTTAATCGCTATGGCGATGATGAAACCAGTGTTCACCGTATTACCCGCGTGGCTCGCGCTCACTTTTATCGCCAACGGTTAGCGGCGACCGGCCCTCGCCTACCGAATAAACAGCGGATGTTCAAAGAGTTGTCGCGCAACGAAGCGATTCGCCAAATCACCGACGCCGATCCTGCCAAGCAAGATTCTTTGCGCAAAAACGCGCAGGAGTACATGGAAGAAATTGCTGCGACTTACTCGAATTCCTTAGTTGTGGTGCTCGATCGCTTTATGACTTGGCTTTGGAATCGCCTTTACCGAGGCATCAACGTCAACAACATTGAGCAAGTGCGTCAACTTGCCGAGTCCGGTAAAGAGATTGTGTATGTGCCATGTCACCGCAGTCACATGGATTACCTGCTGCTGAGCTATGTCATTTACCAACAAGGCCTGGTGCCCCCGCACATTGCTGCCGGTATCAACTTAAACTTCTGGCCTGCTGGACCTATTTTCCGTCGAGGCGGCGCGTTTTTCATTCGTCGTTCGTTCCGCGGTAACAAGCTCTACTCCACTGTATTTCGCGAGTATTTGAGCTGGCTGATTAAAGAAGGTTTTCCGGTCGAATACTTTAGCGAAGGTGGCCGTAGCCGGACGGGCCGCTTACTAACGCCGAAAACCGGCATGTTAGCAATGACAGTGCAGAGCCAACTCAGTTCGCAAAGTCGGCCCATTGTGTTGGTACCGATTTATCTCGGGTATGAACACGTCATGGAAGTCACCACCTACCTGAAAGAGCTCAAAGGCAAGCGAAAAGAAAAAGAGAGCTTTTTTGCAACACTGCAAATTCTGCGTAAATTGCGCAATTACGGTCAGGGTTACGTCAATTTTGGTACGCCAATTTCGCTTGATGATCATCTCAACGCTCATGCAGCTGACTGGCGACAAACCGGCGCCGATGAACGGCCGCCGTGGTTGTCCGAAGCGGTATCAAGCCTCGCAAATCGTTCAATGATTGAAGTGAATAATGCCGCAGCAATTAACGGCTTAACCATCACTGCCATGGCGATTTTGAGTAACGACAATCGCGCCATGAGCGAACGTTCGCTGGCACTATTTTTAGAAGTTTGCCTTCAGCTGTCTCGCCAAGCGCGTTACCACGACAACACGACCGTACCCGAGGAAGATGGCCCAGCCTTGTTGAGCCAGACGCTAGAGCTTGAAAAGTTCACCGTCGACAAAGATAAGCTCGGCAATATCGTCAGCCTCGATCCGTTTGGTCAGGTGGTCATGACTTATTACCGTAACAATATTATTCACTTGTTTGTCGTACCCAGTTTAATTGCCGCCATGATTACGGAACGTGGCACAGCAACAAAACAAGACTTGGTACAGGACATCGAAGCGCTATTTCCGTTGCTGCAAGCGGAATTGTTCCTCAACCCATGTGACGAGTGGCGTGCTGCTTATATCGAGCAAATCATCGCTTCCTTCGAAACATTGAAGTTGATTGAAGTTAACCATGATGCCATTACCTGCTGTGATAAACGCAGCGCACAGCACTTACAATTGCAGCAGTTAGCCAACATCATTGGGGAAACGATGCAACGGTATAGCGTTGTGTTGGAGTTGTTGATGCAAACGCCTGATTTATCGCGCAGCGCACTCGAGTCAGAAAGCCGAGCCATTGCTGAGCAACTTGGCCGACTGCATGGTATTAACGCACCCGAATTCTTCGATAAGCAGCTGTTCGCAACGCTAACCACCAAGATGAAAACGATGGGGATGCTGGATCAAGATGAGCAAGCCAAGGATCAGCTTGGCCGCTACCATCAGTTGGTGTCTGGTTTAGTCTCCAGCGATATCCACAAAAGTATCGAACAATTGGTGCTCCAACCGCGTAGCTAAAGCTGCGACCAATATACCGACGCGGCCATTGCAGCCGCAACCACGAAACCTACCCAGTTATTCGCGCGAAAGGCGGCAAAACATTGTTGCCTTTCGCGTTGTCGAATCATCTTTGCCTGACGCACAAACATGCCTGCCGCTAACAACAAGCCGAACAACAACACCGGCTCAGCCAATGTGATCCAAGCAAACACGATGAGACATATTAAAAACAGCAGCTGCAGTATTGCGATCGCCAACCGGTCAAATTGGCCAAATAAAATTGCCGTAGACTTGATACCAACCTTCACGTCATCGTCGCGATCAACCATTGCATATTGAGTATCGTAAGCCACCGTCCAACATAAATTAGCCGCAAATAACCACCACGCTTGGATCGGTACAGTACCCAATACCGCCGCATAAGCCATGGGAATAGCCCAGCTAAACGCTAAACCTAAGACCATTTGGGGGAGCTGAGTAATACGTTTAGTGAAGGGGTAAATCGTTGCTAGACCAGCCGCAACAACCGACAAGGCAATGGTTAGCTGATTCAGCGACAGCACCAATACAAAGGCACACACGCAAAGTGTAATGAACAGGATTAACGCTTGTTGTGGCGAAACCTCACCTGTCACTAACGGCCGTGATTTTGTTCGCTCAACGTCACCGTCCCAGTGTCGATCAGCGTAATCATTAATGACACAACCCGCTGAACGCATCAGTACTACACCGAGCATCAACGCCAGTGCCGGCCAACTCCAAACATTACCTTGTGACGCGTCAATTAGCGCCCACAGGGTTGGCCATAACAACAATAAAATGCCCACCGGCTTGTCGAGTCGGCACAGCCGCCAAAGGCCCCGCCATGATAGCGGCGTGGCGCGTCCTAACTGTTGAGTTTTCATCGGTTCCGTTCACTAACTTTGTCACCCGATCATGCTAACACAGTCGACAATCGTCATTGACCCGAAAAATCCACCGCAAGCCATTCGATAATAAAACCGGCCGTTAACTGTCCGACAGCACAACAATTTTGTCATTATCCTAGCCGATCGGATCATCATTCCCGCTAAGTTTGGTGGCATTAGCGAAAGCAACTCAGTACACTATGGCTCTCTTATCGCAGCAAAGACCTCAGGCACCATGTTCAAAACATTTTCGACTAGCTGGAAGGCAGGAATAGTGCTGGCCGGATTGTTATTCAGCCAAGCTTCCTCTGCCGAAACCGCTGTTAACCCAGCCGGCGACTACGCTTACTTTGGATTTGAACCTGATATCGTCACCAATTATATTCGCAAAGGGGCCAGCCTCGGTTACATTCGCCTAACGGCGGAAATTATGGTGGCGGGCAACAATAACCTTGAGTTGGTCGAGCATCACGCGCCATTGTTGCGAGCTGCTGTGGTTGAAGTTTTTGGCCGTCAGCCAGAAGATAAAATCAAATCCTTGGCCGGCCGTGAAGAGATCCGCCGCCTTTGTTTGACCACAATCAACGAGCTGTTAACACAGGAAACAGGCCAGCCATTAGCGGCCGATATACTGTTTACCAAATACCTTTATCATTAAGCCTCTTGTTTATTCTCGCTTAATAAAAAAACCGGCAATTAGCCGGTTTTTTTAATGTATTGAACGGATGCCAGGCCTATCGATGGGATTTTCGAGCATCAAGCCAGCCTTGCGCAGCGCCAACCAACAAGCCACCTAAATGCGCATAGTTGGCAACCTGTTGCCCTAGCACACCAGCAAAACCAAGCGCTAACCAAAATAGCATGAAGCCGATATAAGCGGGCGGCATCGCAAGCTCTGGCTTGCTGCGCTGAACCACTGCGATATATCCCAGTAAGGCATACACCACACCGCTCAGTCCAAGAAAGTTGGCATCAACCAAAAAGCCCTGCAAGGTGTTAGAGAACAAGGCACCGATAAGCAGCAGCTCAAGCAATTTAGGCGTGCCAACCACCCGCTCAATACGCCCGCCGAGATACCACCACCAAACAACGTTGAATAGCAGGTGCACCATGGCAAAGTGCATTAACGCGGGGGTAAACATCCGCCAAATTTGCATCCACTGTTCGACAAATGGCGCCGGAAAATGCAACGCGCCAAAGATGGTGGATGCAAAGCCTATCTGGCTTAGCAAACCAAGTACCAAACAAGCCCCAAGGATCACTAAGGTTAACGGCCCAGCATGAAGCCAGATTTGATGCAAGATTGGCGTACCACTACTGCCGTAATCAAACTGAGCACCACTGCGATCCGCGCGCTGCCAAGAAGCCGAACGATATTTGGGGTGGTTCGGCTGCTCAGCAAACTGTTGGAATTCGCGGCGTGCGGCATCTAATTGCTCGCTATGAACAACATCAATGGAGAAATAGTGGCCATCTTCTCGGATCTCACAAGGCATGCCCTGCACTGCCATGTAATCAACGAAAGCCTGTGCCAATCTGGCATCTGTTAAACGGCCGAGCTGCATCAAGCATCAACCTCTACATCATTGGGAAATTGCTGAGACCACGCTTCAAAACCGCCATCTAAGCTATAAACTTGCTCAAACCCTTGTTGCGCTAAATACTCAGCGGCAGGCTGACTAGAAATGCCGTGGTAGCAACAAACAATCAATGGCTGCTCGAACTCGCCATGCAGCACCAATTCGGCCACATTGGTGTTATCGAGTCGTAAGGCACCATTCATTCGACCTTTAGCAAACGCAGCTGGATCGCGAATATCGGCAATTTGAATCGCGCCACTTGCCATCATGGCATGGGCATCGGCTGGGGAAATACGAGAAAAGGCTGACATCAACGGCTCCTAGTTCAATAAGTTGCCATTGTATCAGCCTTGAGCAGTCAGTCTATTGTGACTGCAAAGTCATGCTTCAATCAGTTGCTCTTAGGACTTCCCAGAATTTGCTGTCTGAGCGACCTAGATTTGAT
Source organism: Neiella holothuriorum (assembly GCF_019457915.1). Classification (GTDB taxonomy): domain Bacteria; phylum Pseudomonadota; class Gammaproteobacteria; order Enterobacterales; family Neiellaceae; genus Neiella; species Neiella holothuriorum. The sequence goes on along the minus strand of NZ_JAHZSS010000009.1, from coordinate 91,976 downwards.
TTCATGAGTGATTGAGTCGATGCCACGCTGCCGCTACCACCACACAACGTGCAAGTATAGGCTTCTCGATATGATTGGTGGCCATTGGCACCAACCAGCACTAAGCTGCCCGCACCATCACACTCAGGGCAAATTTCCATCGCGCTAACTCCCCGTCAAGGATAATTACTACAAGCACAGCCACAGTAATTAACCTTCACTACAACGGAATGACAGTTGTGTGCTAATTCGATGACGTCCAGTCCAACACGACTTTGCCGCACTGACCGCTGAGCATGGCATCAAAACCTTGTTGAAACTGCTCAACCGGGTAATGGTGGGTCAACATGGGGGTTAGGTCTAACCCTGATTGCACTAAACTCGCCATTTTGTACCAGGTTTCAAACATTTCTCGGCCATAAATACCTTTGATGATCAATCCTTTAAAAATAACCTGATTCCAGTCGATGGCCATGGTTGATGGCGGGATCCCAAGCAGCGCCACTTTGCCGCCGTGATTCATTTTGTCCAGCAAATCAGCAAAGGCAGCCGGAACACCAGACATTTCTAGCCCCACGTCAAAGCCTTCACTCATGCCTAGCTGGCGCATCACCTCATCAAGCGACTGTTCGGCAACATTAACGGCTCGGGTTGCCCCCATTTTACGAGCAAGCGCTAAGCGGTAATTATTAACATCGGTGATCACCACGTGGCGCGCGCCGCAATGGCGAGCAACCGCAGCCGCCATAATACCAATGGGCCCAGCGCCGGTAATGAGTACATCTTCACCCACTAAATCAAACGATAACGCGGTGTGCACCGCGTTGCCAAAGGGGTCAAATATGGAGGCTAAATCGTCACTAATATCGTCGGCCAACTTAAATGCGTTATAAGCCGGGATCACCAAGTATTCAGCAAAACTCCCTGGCCGATTTACGCCAACACCGGTCGTGTTGCGACACAAATGGCGTCGGCCCGCGCGACAATTTCGGCAATGACCACAAGTGATGTGGCCCTCGCCAGAAACGCGATCGCCAATAGTAAAACCACGTACTTCCTGTCCAATTGCGACCACTTCGCCGGCATATTCATGACCCACGACCATTGGTACCGGAATGGTTTTTTGCGACCATTCATCCCATTTATAAATATGCAGATCGGTTCCACAAATAGCGGTTTTATGGACTTTGATGAGTAGATCATTGTGGCCTAACTCCGGCACCGGCACTTCGGTCATCCAAATACCCGGCTCAGCCTTAAGTTTGGCTAATGCTTTCATGGTTTTAGGCAAGCCGTCGATCATGAAATCACTCCTAACTCTCTGCCGACCTCAATAAAGGCATTAATGGCATGGTCGAGCTGTGCTTGCGTATGTGCAGCAGACATTTGAGTGCGAATACGGGCTTGGTTTTGCGGTACCACTGGGAATGAAAAACCCACCACGTAGATACCACGCTGCATCATGCGTTCAGCCATTTCAGCGGCCACTTTGGCATCACCCAACATCACAGGAATGATGGCGTGGTCGGCGCCAGCCAGACTAAAGCCGGCGTCACTCATACGTTGACGGAAGTATTGACTGTTATCGAGCAAGCGCTGACGCAGCGCATCGCCTTGTTGTAATAACGTCAGCACTCGGCGCGATGCACTAACAATTGCTGGCGCTAATGAATTGGAAAACAAATAAGGACGAGAGCGCTGGCGCAACCAATCAACCACTTCTTTTTTGGCCGCGGTATAGCCACCAGACGCGCCACCCATGGCTTTACCCAAGGTGCCGGTCAGAATGTCGATGCGGTCCATCACGTTGTGAAATTCGTGGCTACCACGGCCATGCTCACCCACAAATCCCACTGCGTGGCTGTCGTCGACCATAACCAATGCATTGTATTTGTCTGCCAAATCACAGATGCCCGGCAGGTTGGCAATTACGCCGTCCATCGAGAATACGCCATCAGTTGCAATGAGCTTGAAACGCGCGCCGGCCTTATCGGCCGCAATCAACTGCTGCTCTAAATCCGCCATATCATTATTTTGATATCGGAATCGCTTGGCTTTGCACAACCGCACGCCATCGATAATGGACGCATGATTAAGCGCATCAGAAATAATCGCATCGTCAGCGCTCAACAAGGTTTCGAACAAGCCAGCGTTCGCATCAAAGCAAGAGGAATAAAGAATGACATCCTCCATACCAAGGAATTCGGCTAACTCGCTTTCCAGTGCTTTGTGCTGATCTTGTGTGCCGCAAATAAAACGGACCGACGCCATGCCAAACCCGTAGTGATCAAGCCCTTGTTTCGCGGCAGCAATAAGTTCGGGATGATTCGCCAACCCTAAATAATTATTGGCGCACAGGTTAATAACCTCGTCACCCGACGCAACCGTAATATCGGCGTCTTGGGCGGTAACAATGGCTCGTTCTGATTTGTACAAGCCTTGTTGGCGAACGTCTTCAATACGTTCAACCAGATCAGCATAAAATGGGTGAGTCATGGCGATTCTCAGGCATGGAATAATTGCCGCGTAGTGTAACGCTAAGGCTGGTTTGGATTGTATGTTAGGCGCACAATTTCACCCGCGCTTGCGCCGTCATTTTGGAAACTTCTAAATACACTTGGCTTGCGCTACCAATTTCCAGCTTTGCGTTTATCGAACAGTGCAAGCGTGCAAGATGATCACGTACAGTTTTAACTAGCTCTCAATCCGCTCATCACAGCCGCGCTAATTGTTGCGCACATCGCTATGTTTCACATATAAAATCAATGCACTAAATTACACATGAAAAATATAAGGTTTTAGCGTCTTACAACAAAATGGAATGAATAATCATGGATGACATAACCAACAAACTACCGATCAAAAGTCTCTTATTTGAGGCCGCATCACTTTGTATCTCAAACTACAAAAGCCTCTTTCGTTTTGTGGCGCCGTTTATCATCACGCTTGTCCTCGCAGCGGTATTCTCTGCGCTGTTAGCACCATCAACCGTCGATGAAGGATTCCCTGTAACATTCTTTATTGGTTTTGTGGTGATCTTCATCATGGTGGGGGCCACTGCGGTCATGGCTGTCGTCGGCTGCCATCGCACATTTTTGCTAACGCCAGAAGAAGTGCGCGCAACTAAAGCGTTTCGTTGGAGCGGCCGTGAATTGAGATTTGTCGGTTGGTGGCTGGTTATCGGGATTTGCGCAGCGCTACTGTCGATACCGCTTGCCATGGTCGGAACGCCATTATTGCTTGCCAGTGCCAAAAACCCTGAGGCCCTATCACCGTTAATGATTGTTCCGTTTACGCTAATTTATTTACCGCTTTACTATGTGATTTCTCGCTGGACATTAGTATTGCCGGCTACCGCAACGGATGAACGCAATAAATCGCTATCGTGGGCTTGGCAGCTATCGAAAGGCAATGGTTTGCGACTACTGCTGTTACTCACCATTTTGCCTTTTTCTATTTCACTAGCATTCGCCATGTTGCAATTAACGGAGTGGTTTGTTTTTTCTCTACTGCAGATTCTTGTATCCCCCGTTGTTGCCGTCTTCGAGATCTGCTTGCTCTCATTAAGCTACTCTTACTTAACGAGATTTAATGATGATGACAGTGTTGAAGTAGCCGCATAGGCTACTTCAAATCATTGTCCAACGCGGATTATTGAAGTTCACTGCGCGCTCGGTAGTTTTGCTGCAACCGTTCGAAATCATCTTTCGCAATGTCAGTGGCGTACGGTTTCACCAGCGCAATCAGCTTAACGACGCCATCGTATACTGCGGGCACTTCCACCTTGACGTCGTTGGACTGACACATTTGAAAGCTAATCCAAAACGCAACCACCACCTTCATTAGCTGGATCAGGTCAAGTATTTCTTGGTCACTGGCAGCGATCAGGTTGTTCTCACGCAGCGCACGCAATACCACGCCAGCGCGATCAGAAATAGCTTCCTGTACATTGAGGTAGCGTTGCTGCAATGTTTGGTCGCGCAGTAAAATGCCCGGCAGACTGGAGTAGAAAAAACGAAATCGCCAGATGCTGGAAAATGCCTCATCGCAATAATCAGCCATTTTTGCTACCGACATCGGCCCTTCTGTTGGTTTAAACGCCGATTCCATGTGGCTAATATATTCGGCAAATACACTGTGGATAATGTCTTCTTTATTGCGAAAGTGGTAATACAGGTTCCCAGGGCTAATGCCTAGGTGGGCAGCAATATGATTGGTGGTAATGGCTCGCTCGCCGAATTCGTTAAATAACTCGATACTCGCCTGGATAATTCGCTCTTTGGTTTTCATGGTGTCACCCGTGTGGCAGCCTGACCAACTAGCCAGATCAATAAACTACTGAATAAACACTATATAAAACTAATTCGTATTTCGCTTAATTGGTTAGTGGGTTCTTTGTTATCAGTCACAATCTGACATTGACTAAAAATCCCCTTATAATCGACGACCTGCCCATTGTTTTAGTCTGAAATTTTGGCTACAACATCACTTGGAATACGACAGGGAAGCCCTCCATGGGTCTATCAGACAAATTATCAGCCACTATTGGCTTATTTGCGTTAACAGCAACCACACTGGTTGCCTTACCCGCTCAAGCAAAATCAGTTTCACCTTACTTACCACTAAAGCTGTCACCAGAAATCGAATATAAAGTTGAACGTTTGTTTGTGCTCGCCGATGAGCCAATTATCAAACGCCCGCTGGCGGTCCGTTCAGTCTACAAAGCATTAGCCAAAATTGGTGATCAAGACCCGGCGCTAAGCCGCTCCATTAAGCGTTATCTAGGGCGTTATAACCACACTGCAGGCCTCACTCACGGCAGTGCCAAACTAACGATTGATGATGATGTTGATAAGCACCTCGCTAATGCGCGAGGTCGCACCGTCGGCAGTAGTTATGAAGTACACGCTGGCGCCTACTGGACGCCAACCGATAGCATGTGGATAACCCTTGGCGGATTACACAGCGATGATACTAGTAGCTGGGAAGGTAGCTACGTCTCGTTTGGCGATGAGTGGCTTCAGATTGATATTGGCTACCGCCCGCACTGGTTTGGGCCGTTTCAAGATAGCGATATGTTGATTGCTACCAACGCTGAAACCATGCCAAGCGTCACCCTATCAAACACCGTTCCGCTTACAGATTTCGGTTTCACCTACGAACTATTTCTCGCTCAAATGTCTGAATCCGACTTGGTCCTTAGCCAAGAGCGCGACGAATATCAGACCGGTGAGCCTCGCTTATTCGGGGTCCACTTTGGATTTCAACCGTTTGACGGCTTTGCTATTGCCTTCAACCGGTTAATGCAATACGGCGGGGGCGATAGAGACGAAGATTTCAGCTCGCTTTTTAAAGCCTTTGTTGACCCCTCAGGGCAAGACAATATTGGCCAAAAAGGGCGTGACTTTGGTAACCAATTATCATCGGTCACCACTCGTTACACGTTTCCTGGGGAGTTTCCATTCTCGGTATATATGGAATATGCCGGTGAAGACACGTCCAACAGCTCGAACTTCCGGTTAGGCAATACCGCGCTAATGTTTGGGTTTCATTTACCCAAGCTGACTAAAACGTTGGATCTAACTTATGAGTTTGCCGACTGGCAAAACGCCTGGTACGTCAACAGTAACTACGGTGATGGCCTTCGCAATGAAGATGTAGTGATTGGTCATTGGGGCGGTCAGAATCGTGACTTAAACCCACCCGTTGGCGCTACAACCCACATGGCCAAATTAATTTGGGAAATGTCCGGCCGCCAGATTCTTACCAGTACCGCGCGTTTTATCAGTAACGAAGATTATTACAACTCTGATTACGATGACGGTTATGAGCTGCATTTGGAATACACCCACATTTTCAGCAAATTTTTAGCTGGCGCTGAAATTTATGCCGGACAAAATGTTTACGGCGATTCATTTGCCACAGCAACAGGATTTATTCGATGGTAAAGCAATGGATGATGGCGGCGGCATGCTCTGCTGCCGGTTTGGCAATACCAACTCAGGCAACTGAAATTTATGCCAATTTGGGCCTTAACTACCACAACGTCAGCTTTGATACGGGCAACGCTCAGGCTGATGCTGACGATGATTCCGACGCTGGCTACCACCTCGGGTTTGGTGTTCGGCGCCCGTTTGGCGAGCACCAACAACATTGGTTTGGCTTCCGTGTAGATTTTGATGAAGTACTGGGCGATTCCATGGTTGGCTTTCGTGCCATCGACTACCAATACCAACTTGATGATCACTGGCGCTTGGGTGCTTTTTTTGGCGCGGCTTCATTAGATACCGGCGCCTCTCAAACTGGCTACTACCTCGGTGGCGGAGCAACGTACTTGAACATCTATCCACAACTCGATGTGGGATTGGATGTTCGTTACGGTGATCGCCTTGCCCGCGATGTGTTGTTTGCTGACGATCCGGAAACGGATAGCCCAGATATTTTTTATGACGTCCTTAGCACCAGCCTTTACCTGAGCTGGCGTTTTTAACACCATAGGTCTGCAATCATGACAGTTCGCGTTATTTACCCAGGCACCTTCGATCCAATTACCAATGGTCACACCGACTTGGTCGTTCGGGCGTCACGTTTGTTCGACCACATTGTGGTTGGTATTGCCGCCAGTCCCACCAAAAAACCTTGGTTCACGGTTGATCAGCGCGTGGCGATGGCAAAAGAAGCGCTGCAAAACCTAACCAACGTCGAAGTCGTTGGCTTTCAGGGCTTGTTGATCGATTTTGCGAAAGCATATGATGCCAACGTACTCATGCGTGGCTTGCGCGCCGTATCTGATTTTGAGTATGAGTTTCAGCTGGCCAACATGAACCGCCGACTAATGGCTGAATTAGAAACAGTATTTCTGACTCCAGCAGAAGAAAATTCGTTTATTTCTTCTACCTTAGTGCGAGAGGTTGCCTTGCATGGCGGCGACGTGAGTCAGTTTGTTTGCCCGGCAGTTGCCAAAGCGCTACGCCTGAAAACTAACGCGGGTTGACTCAACTAACGCTGGCAATGGCCACAGTAAACCGTGGTCCGTTGCCCCAACTTCACTTCCTTCAGCGCGCGTTCACACTGAAAACAAGGTTTGCCGCCGCGCCCGTACACATACAACGTTTGAGCAAAGTAGCCCGGATTGCCATCGACTTGTGCAAAGTCTTTTAGTGTCGTGCCGCCCTGCTTAATAGCGGCGGCTAACACTTCTTTGATGTTATCGGCTAATTTCAGATAACGCTGTAAGCTAATTTTACCGGCTTCTCGCTGCGGATGGATCCCAGCTCTGAACAGACTTTCATTGGCATAGATATTCCCCACTCCAACAACAATTTTGTTATCCATAATGAATGTTTTTATGGGTGTTTTACGTTGCCGTGAAAGTTCATATAAACACTTGCCATCAAACTTTTCCGTTAGCGGCTCAGGCCCAAGCGATGCAAGCAGCTCGTGTTGTTCAGGTTGATTGGAAAATAGCAAACAACCAAACCGCCTTGGATCATTGAGACGCAGTAATTGGCCATTGGATAGCTCGATATCGACATGATCATGCTTCACCGCAGGCGTGCCAATTGGTACCACTCGCAGTTTGCCCGACATCCCTAAATGCAAAATAGCTGTACCCGCAGCAGTATCAATCAATAAATATTTAGCGCGACGCCGAACGGCCTGAATCGACTGCCCCACGAGCTGCTGTATCGCATCGGGTATGGGCCAACGCAATCGTTTGTCTCGGACGATAACGGCAGTAATGGTTTGTTGATTTAAGTGGGGTTCAATCCCCATCCGGCTTACTTCAACTTCAGGTAATTCAGGCATAGCTCTTCCTTGTGCTTAGGGAGTCGTAAGCACCTGTGAAAACGCATCAAATTGCTGCTGATCTAACTGCCATGCCCAGTCTTCATTGGCCGGCTGCAAACGAAGGTTGACCCCATCTAGCAAAAACACCAAGGGCTCTGCCTGTGCTAATAACTGTAGGCGAATCATTTGATCGAGCGATACTGCCGGGTTTGCATCCACCACGGGATATGCTTGGTACCAGCGTTCTAACCAAGACTGGATCTGTTGTTCGCCCCATGCAGGGTCCGTTGAGCGCCATAGCGCCCCTAAGCGTTCAAATTGGCGGCTAGGGGTTTGGATAGATAAGACTTGAGCTTCTGGCGCCAGTACGGGGCTTTCAGCACGATTTTGCAGCAGCTGCTTTTGCGAGACTTGAATGACCACAATAAACAACAAAATGGAAAAAATCAGGACGTTGTTCCAGCCCCGACGGGATAAATTAAGCGCCATTTAAGCACACCGCTAAAAATCGAGACCGCCAAGCTTACCCTAATTTTGGCAATAAAAAACCCGGCCGAAGCCGGGTTTTTCAATCTAAAAGCAGCATCAAGATTTACTTGATTTTGCCTTCTTTGTACATAACGTGCTTACGAACTACTGGGTCAAATTTTTTGATTTCAAATTTGCCTGGCATGTTGCGCTTGTTCTTATCAGTGGTATAGAAGTGGCCTGTACCAGCTGATGAGTTCAAACGAATTTTTTCGCGTCCACCTTTAGCAGCCATGGTTTAACTCCTTATACCTTTTCACCGCGGGCACGCAGTTCAGCTAGAACCACATCGATACCCTTCTTGTCGATGATACGCATACCTTTGGTAGAGATACGCAATTTAACAAAACGTTTTTCTGACTCCACCCAGAAACGGTGGCTTTGCAGATTTGGCAAGAAGCGACGTTTGGTCGCGTTCTTCGCGTGCGAACGGTTATTACCAGTAACCGGACGCTTGCCAGTGACTTGACATACTTTAGACATGTCGATTTGTCTCCGAAAATTCTTACATATGCTCGAGCGTACTGTATCCTGCATCTGGCCGTCGCCCAGGACACAAGAGGGCGCATTTTATACAGCGGAATGAGTTTGAGATCAAGAAAAAACAACGATTATGGATAAAATTAATCCAGCCGCTGGTGATGGAGTAAGGCTTACCGAACAGCCCATTTGCTTGCGATAAGTCGCGATAGCAACCTTGAGCCAGCTAGATACTGCGAGTTCGACGCCGCTCACAACATAATGACCGCATTATTTAACTTATATCTACTGTTTTGATATCAAACTCCGCCATCATATCAACTGCCGCTCCGCCATCGACACCACATGTCCTTGGGTCACTACCAAATGATCCAATACCGTCACATCAACCAGCGCTAATGCATCTTGGATCCGTTGGGTAATTTGAATATCCGCATTGCTCGGCTCAGCAATGCCCGATGGGTGGTTATGGCACAAAATGACCGCCGCAGCATTGGCCGCCAAGACTGTTTGCACAATGACTCGCGGATACACACTGGCTTGATTAATGGTGCCCTGAAACAGGGTTTTGAATTCAATAAGTCGATGCTGACTATCGAGCAGCAGCAAGGCAAACATTTCGTTTGCGTGCTGGGCTAGTTCAGCCGCGGCATAACGTTTAGCCGACTCTGTACTGTCCATTACTGTGTCGCGGCGCAGTTGTGCAGCCAATACCCGGCGAGCCATTTCCATCACCGCCTGTAGTTGAACGTATTTGGCACTGCCCAGTCCTTTTGCTTGGCAAAACTCTTGTTTTGGCGCCGAGATTAATTCGCTCAACGTGCCAAAATCAGCCAGTAGTTGCTGAGCCAGATCAACCACATTACAACCGGGCAACCCCGTTCGTAGGAAAATCGCGAGCAATTCTGCGTCTGACAGTGAGCCGGCGCCATTTGCCATTAGCTTTTCTCGCGGCCGCATAGCTTGTGGCCATTGATTCAGTTGCATGCGAGCCTCCTTGCATAGATGCAAACTGTTTTCAGTCTCTTAGACTATAGCAAAGCTCATACAGGTTGATTCTGGCTGGCCGCAAGCGAGCTGGTTAACATGTTATTTTCGGCGCTTTGGTTGTTTTTTATTCAGAGCGGCCAAAATTACGACTTTATAGCCGCACCAGATCACACCACTGACACAAACAGAATTCGCAGACCGTACGCAATTCGGGCGGTGTATGGTAAGGTAACGCCCACAAACCCCCTAATCAGGGCTACTTTTTGTGTTAACCAATAAACGCATTTTAATTGGCATTACCGGCGGAATCGCCGCATATAAAATACCTGAACTGGTGCGTCGGCTAAAAGATAATGGTGCCGACGTCCGCGTAGTCATGACGCCCGCAGCACAAGCATTTATTACGCCGCTGACGCTGCAAGCCGTGTCAGGCCACCCAGTTGCCGATAACCTACTCGATCCAACCGCCGAAGCCGCGATGGGCCACATTGAGCTCGCTCGCTGGGCCGATCTAGTGCTGATTGCGCCGGCCAGTGCTGACTTTATTGCCCGCTTTTGCGCCGGCTTGGGCAACGATCTGTTATCGACTTTATGCTTGGCAACAACCGCTCCGGTGGTAATCGCACCCGCAATGAATCAGCAAATGTGGCAAGCACAAGCGACTCAGCACAACATCAAGCAGCTCGCGGCGCGTAACATTCCACAGTGGGGTCCGGCCCTTGGCTCTCAAGCGTGCGGCGAAGTTGGTCCGGGGCGTATGTTAGAGCCCGCCGAGCTACTTGAGCACATCAACGATTTTTTAGCACCAGCACAGCTATTAGCAGGGAAAAAGCTCACCATTACTGCAGGGCCAACCCGCGAAGCACTCGATCCAGTGCGCTACATCAGCAACCACAGTTCCGGAAAAATGGGCTTTGCCTTGGCTGCCGAAGCAGTTCGTTTAGGTGCGGACGTGACGCTTATTAGCGGGCCGGTTAACCTGCCCACTCCTCAGGGTTGTCAGCGCGTCGATGTGACCAGTGCGGAACAAATGCTAGCGGCCTCGCTGGCGGTTGCAGAGCAGCAAGACATTTTTATTGGCTGCGCTGCTGTGGCCGATTATCGGGCTGCCGAAATTGCGCCTGAGAAATTAAAAAAGCAGGGCGACCGTATTGCCATCGAGTTGATTAAAAACCCAGATATTATCGCCTCGGTTGCCGAACAAACGAGCAACACTATTGTTGTGGGGTTTGCAGCAGAAACTCAGAATATTGCTCAGTACGCCCGCAACAAGCTGACCCAAAAAGGGTTGCACATGATTGCCGCCAACGACGTGAGCGGCAACGATATTGGCTTTAATGCCAACGATAACGCTCTCAGCGTGTTTTGGCACGATGGCCAGCACACCATTGAACAAAGCTCTAAACAGCAAGTTGCGGCGCAGCTACTTGCTCTCATCCAGCAACATTTAATGCAATAAGGTTTGTACTTCACGATGAAACCCATTGACGTAAAAATTCTCGACTCGCGTATTGGTAATGAATTTCCACTGCCAGCGTATGCGACAGACGGTTCAGCCGGCCTCGACTTACGCGCCTGTGTAGACGGCCCATTGGTGATTGGCCCCGGCGAAACCAAACTCATTGAAACCGGTATTGCCATCCACATTGGCGATGCCAGTTTGGCAGCAACAATTTTGCCGCGCTCAGGCCTTGGCCATAAACATGGCATTGTGTTGGGCAACTTAGTTGGCTTGATCGATTCTGACTATCAAGGCCCATTAATGGTGTCGTGTTGGAATCGCGGCTCAGAGGCGTTCACTATTGAGCCAGGCGATCGTATTGCCCAGCTGGTGTTCTTACCTGTGGTGCAAGCAAAATTTAATGTGGTTGCATCATTTGATGAAACCGATCGTGGCGAGGGTGGTTTTGGCCACTCAGGAAAGCAATAAGTTATCGATAATTGCAGTCACTTAAGCTCGGACGTTAGGAGGTACTATGTCAGAGACCAAAGCCCCGGAAACTAAAATCAGCCGCCGAGAGCACATTCTTCAGTGCTTGGCTCAAATGCTCGAAACATCGCCGGGCCAACGCATCACAACCGCTAAATTGGCGGCAGAAGTGGGCGTGTCGGAAGCAGCTTTATATCGGCATTTTCCGTCTAAAGCTCGCATGTTTGAAGGCCTGATTGAGTTCATAGAAGAGTCATTGCTGAGCCGCATCAACCTAATCTTAAGTGAACAGAAAGACACCATTCAGCGCTGTCAGTTGATTCTACAACTGGTGCTAACCTTCGCCGAGCGGAACCCAGGCATTACCCGCCTGATGAACGGTGATGCGCTGATGGGTGAAAATGAACGCTTACGTGGCCGCATTCATGCCTTGTTTGAAAAGATTCAGACGCACATTAAGCAGGCGCTGCGGGAAAAAGCGATCCGTGAAGGCGTTGGTTTTCGATTAGACGAAGGGATGTTAGCGAACTTGCTACTAGCTTATGCTGAAGGTCGTATTTCTCAGTACGTGCGCTCTGACTTTAAGTCATTGCCAACTGCCAACTTTAATGAACAGTGGGCGTTTATGCGCCAGCAATTACTGCAAAGTTAGTAGCTCGTTAGGCCCATATATTTGCGCCTAAGCAAACGCTATCAAGCCATCGCACAAAGCGATGGCTTTTTTTTAGCCGAAGCGTTCACCCTTCTAGAGCCTCAGGGCGAACGGAATAGGTTGTTGATGCTTCCGCGACATACAGACTTTCGTTGGGCATCACCACTTCCGCACTTCCATGTGCTCAGGCATACAGGCCATCCGTGGCCATAACCACTCCCGCACTTCTATGTGCTCATGACATACCGGCCTTCCGTGGCCATCGCCACTCCCGCACTTCCATGTGCTCATGGCATACCGGCCGTCCGTGGCCATAAAAAAACCAGCCGGTTGGCTGGTTTTTTTTGACTTGAGCAAGTGTTAGATACGGAAGCGACTAATGTTGCTAGACAGTTCGCTGTTGTATTGTTCTAACTCATGAACTTGCGTTGATACCGCCTGCGCATTATCAGATACCGATTGCGACAGATCATTCACTGCAGTGACGTGTTGGCTGATGTCGGTAGCAACATGACTTTGCTGCTGCGCCGCCGTGGCAACCTGACCGTTCATGTCATTAATGGTAACGATATGCTCAAGGATTTCTTGTAACACTTGACTCACGCGTGATGCAGAATCATTCACTTCTTCACTTGAGCCTAGGCTTTCAGCCATTGACGTGTTTGCCGCCTCAGCACTTTGCTGCACTTCGTTCACAATGGATTCAATTTCTTGCGTGGACTCTTGAGTTTTCTGAGCCAACGAGCGAACTTCATCGGCAACCACGGCGAAACCGCGGCCTTGCTCACCTGCGCGCGCCGCTTCAATCGCCGCATTCAAGGCCAGCAAGTTGGTTTGCTCAGCGATGCTGCGGATCACTTCAACAACCGAACCAATGGCCGTACTGGCGCTGCGTAATGTGGTAATGCGCTCAGCCGTGGCACTGATTTGCTGTGACAAGCTGTTAATGGTTTCAGCATTGGTTTGAACCTGCTCAACACCGTGATTCACTTGGTTCATCGCTTCTTGAGTACGGTCTGACGTGTCTTCCGCATTCTTCGCAACTTCCATTGCACTAGCGCTCATTTCTTGCAGTGCAGTGGCAACCTGTTCAATTTGGCTGCGCTGATCGCGTGTATTAGATTCGGTTTCAGTAGCGCCTGCTGCCAACGAGTCTGACACCAAGGTTACTTTGCTTGAGACCGAAGCAACGTTCGACATCAAACCGCCTAAGTTATCCATCAACAAGTTAAAGTTGGTTGCTAAGGTACCAATCTCATCTCCACGTTTATCATTCAAACGCTTCGTCAAATCGCCATCACCCGAAGCAATTTCGTAGAGCGAGTCGGCGACATGGTTGATTGGCTCAATCACCATTTTGCGCAGTGCAATAAAGGCCGCGACCACCACAACGGCCAGCATTAAGGCCATGGTCACGCTCATAAACATCAATTTCTGAGAGAGCTCATCTGAAACCACATTATGGTCAAACGAGACTTTAAATTTACCGATACTTTTGCCATCTCGAACCACTTCTTGTTCGATAATGTCGCCGTCCGCTAACTCACCGATACGCGCAATGTCTTTGCCGCGGTGGTCGGTCACATGGATGCCAAACACAATGTTGGACTGGGTCACGGCCGTTGCAATCGATTCGCTTTGCTCAAAATCGTAGGTAAATACAGGTTCAATCAGTGATGCGGTTGCCAGTTCGACCATGGCTGTTTGATCGGCTTTATATGCTTCTTCCAAATTCGATTTCAAATTGAAGTAGGAAAAGCTGCAACCAAAAATTAGCCCAAGCAAGCCGAAGCCAACCAAGACAAACACCAATTTATTATTCAGGCTCATTTTCATTATTTTTACCTCTTAGAAGGTTGCCTTAGCGACCTTCAGGATTTTTGCCTCGTGAAGCGAGTTCTCATTGTCAATTCGTAGGAATTGTATTTGTTGATGAGCAGAATGATGCTTCATTCCTCAACCATGACATCCGTGTGCTGCGTGCAGTGGCCTTTGCTACGGGGTGATAAGCAAACACGCTAATCCTTTTGAACTCACGAAACTCCCCCAGTTCGCGGACCCTAGCAACTTTAGCAGTTTTCACAATCAGCAAAATGCGATTCATCGACAAATGTGACATCTGTATCGACAAATAGCCTCGGAAGCTTTAGCAATTAATTTTTCGAGCAAAAAATCAACAAAACCTGTTTCTGCGCACTTTATTTGCGTGTTAATTTTGGCTCTGATCAAGCTTAGGTTCAGCTATAGCAACTATGCTTGATTGACGGTTAATCGAACAGATCTTCATCATGCGCTTGGTCAACCCTCCCGGACGTTATATAGATGACATCGCTAGAAACACCATTGCCTACGTGCTTGCAGGCGGCAAAGGTACTCGCCTCGGCAGCCTAACAAAAGTCCGAGCAAAGCCCGCTACGCCGTTTGGCGGCAAGTATCGAATCATCGACTTCACCCTTTCAAATTGTATGAATTCAGGGATCCGACGGGTCGGCGTCATGACCCAATACAACGCCATTGGATTACTCCAACACGTGCAACGCACTTGGAGTCATTTAGTCTCAGAAATGGGCGAATTCGTATATTTGTTGCCTGCCCATCAAGGCTCAAGCAATGGCTGGTATACCGGTACTGCCGACGCCATTTGGCAAAACCTGAAGATGCTGGAAGTGACTGATACCGAACATGTATTAGTGCTGGCCGGAGATCATGTCTACTCGATGGACTACCTCACGATGCTGCACGATCACGTGGCACAAAACGCCGATGTCACCATTGGCTGTGTTGAAGTCCCACAACGGGTTGGTAATCAATTTGGCATCTTGCAATGCGATGAAGACGGCCGAATTCATCAGTTTATTGAAAAACCAGACGATCCTTCTCCTTATGCATTGCCGTCTGGCAACGTGTTGGCGTCAATGGGGATTTACGTTTTTAACAAGCAAATGTTGCTCGATTTACTTCACGCTGATCACCAAGATGAAAACTCTAGCCATGACTTTGGCAACGACATACTACCCAAGGCATTAGCGAGTCATAAACTTATCGCTCATCACTTCAAAAATTGCGACGGTCAACCGGGATATTGGCGCGATGTCGGCACCATTGAAGCCTACTACGATGCCAGCATGGATTTGATTGCAGCCGTTCCGAAGTTAAATTTGTACAACAAACACTGGCCTATCTGGACGTATCAAGAACACTTGCCGCCTGTGAAGTTAACTCACGACAGCTGCGGTCACCACGCCTACGCAAAAGACTCACTGATTTCTGCTGGCTGCGTTTTTGTTGGCGCTCAAATAAGTCGATCACTTTGTTGCTACAACGTCCGCGTTGAAGCTTGCGCCGAAGTGCACCAGTCGATTTTACTGCCGGACGTTCATGTTGGTGCCAACTGCGTTGTGCATCATGCCATTATTGATGAAGGCTGCGTGATCCCAGATGGTTTAGAAATTGGCGAGGATGCCGAGCTAGATGCCCAGCGTTTTGCAATTACCGAGAATGGTGTAGTGGTGGTAACCAAAGCGCATTTAGCCCAGTTGGTATAGACCCGGCTGACTAGAGCAGCCGGGCTATTATTCAAAGCACATTAAATACCATATTCAGCACGGTAGTTATTCACCTGCTCTAGGTGGGCGGCCATTTCTGGCTGCGCCTCAAGATAAGTCACTAAATCAGCCAAACTGATAATGGACGTGACTTGACACTGATAGTCTCGCTCCACTTCTTGAATAGCTGACAATTCACCGGTACCACGCTCTTGTCGGTCTAGCGCAATGAGCACGCCAGCCAATTCAGCCTGATTCGCTTCAATAATTGCCATTGATTCACGAATGGCCGTGCCAGCGGTGATCACATCATCCACCAGCATAATGCGGCCTTGCAGCGGCGAGCCCACTAAATTACCGCCTTCGCCATGATCTTTGGCTTCTTTGCGGTTAAAGCAGTACGGCACATCCATGTCGTGATGGTCGGCAAGCGCAACCGCCGTGGTCGTGGCAATTGGGATCCCTTTATAAGCAGGGCCAAATAACACGTCGTAGGCGATAGCACTTTCAGCCAACGCCGCCGCATAAAAGCGGCCTAGTTTGGCCAAATCGCGCCCGGTATTAAACAAACCAGCATTGAAGAAATAAGGACTTTTACGGCCGGATTTCAACGTGAATTCGCCAAATTTAAGCACTTGCTTCTCAAGTGCAAACTCAATAAATGCTTGCTGATACGGTTTCACTGATTAATCCTCCAGCGCTTTCTTCTGTTCGGCAACAATAGTGTTAATGCCACCTTTGGCGAGTTCTAACAGCTCACCTAATTCATCAAACGAGAAAGGCTCGCCCTCAGCCGTTCCTTGCACTTCAATCAACTTGCCATGCTCGGTCATCACCACGTTCATGTCGGTTTCAGCGGCAGAATCTTCCACGTATTCCAAATCACAAACCGCATTCTCACCAACAATACCGACAGAGACCGCCGCAATCATAAATTTAAGCGGGCTTTTCTTTAATTTACCTTCGGCAACCATCCAGTTGAAGGCATCAACCAAGGCCACACAAGCACCGGTAATCGCCGCAGTGCGGGTACCACCGTCAGCCTGAATCACATCACAATCTAACGTGATGGAGTAATCATTGAGAGCCTTTAAGTCCACCGCAGCTCGCAATGAACGCGCGATGAGGCGTTGAATTTCCAAGGTGCGACCACCTTGTTTGCCACGCGCCGCTTCGCGATTGCCTCGCGTATGAGTTGCACGCGGGAGCATGCTGTATTCCGCGGTAACCCAACCTTGGCCAGAGCCTTTCAAGAAACGCGGCACCGAATCGTCAACAGACGCAGTACACAAGACTTTGGTGTCGCCAAATTCAACCAATACTGACCCTTCGGCGTGACAGGTGTAATTGCGAGTAAATTTGATAGGACGGGGTTGTTCAGGGGCTCTTTCGTTCGGGCGCATGCCGGCTCCAGCTTAGTTGTAATTCAAATCGGCACTAGTATAACGATGCGCGCAGCGGTTTTCTCAAAAACTTAGTCTTCAAGCCAAGTAACCATAATGGGGGCATTAACCTACCGCGCAGTGCCGGTAATTTGCTGCGCCTAAAAAATGAATGTGTGAATCCGTGGCAGATTTTTCAATTGCCCTAAAATCTCAACTAATATGAACAACATGCATCATTATTCTAATTGCAGTAGGGCTTAAATATGGCCATGTTTCGCCATTTGACAATCGTCTTCGTTATTTTCTTTTGCGCCAGTTTCACAAGTTTGGCCGAGCCGCCCACCTTAAAAAGTATGCTGAGTGGCGAAACAGAGCAGCAAGACCAAGCTCCCACTAATGCCACTCAGGTCCCACCCGATGAACAGGTGGTGGTTGATGAATTCAACCGCGGCTCACCTCGCTCTGCGATGGAGGGGTTCCTCAACGCCACCAATCGTAACGACTTTGAGTTAGCCGGACATTACCTAGATACGCGTAACCTGCCACACGATGTGGCCGCTATTAGCGCAGCGGATTTAGCGAAGCAATTGAAGCAAGTGCTTGATCGCAAACTGTGGGTCGATCTACATGCCCTGAGTCAGTCAAACTCGGGCGTCAGCCAAGATGGCTTGCCCAATTACCGCGATCTAATCGGAAAAATTGCCACGTCCGATCGCACGGTGAGCATTTTTATGCAGCGGATCCCCCGTGGTGACGGCGCTTATATTTGGAAAATTTCCAATGCGTCGATTTCACACGTACCGAACCTATACCAAGAATATGGCGATGGACCCATTGGGGAGCTGCTGTCGCCTTACCTGCCATCATTTCAATTATTGGGCATGCAGAGTTGGCAGTGGGTGATGGTAGTTGCCATGTTGGTTGGTGCCTACGCCGGGACTTGGCCATTGTTTTGGCTCGCACAGCGTTTTTTTCGCAAGCAGCATGAGCATTCTGATCTCATTCAGCACTTTATTTCCGGACCGGTGCGCTTGCTTACCATCGTACTAATTGTGCGTAGCCAATTTGACGTACTGAGGCCGTCGATTGAAAGCCGCGCGATTGCCGAAGGGCAAACCCTGCTAATTGTCGCTTGTACTTGGGTCATCGTGATCAGTTTGGAGTTGTTGCGCCAGCGTACCCGCCGCCAATTATTAGCAAAACACAAAGACCAAGCCGTGTTATTGCTCCGCCCATTATTCAATGTATTAAAAACCTTGGTGGTGCTGTTTGCTCTACTCATTTGGTTAGAAAATCTAGGTTTTCAAGCCACTACAATTTTGGCCGGGCTGGGCATTGGTGGCTTAGCCATCGCCTTGGCGGCACAAAAATCAGTCGAAAACATTATTGGCGCCATTACGCTGTACATTTCAACGCCGGTTAAAGCCGGCGATTTTTGCCGATTTGGCGATCAAACGGGGATTGTGGAAGAGATCGGTTTGCGGTTTACCCGAGTGAGAACGCTCGACCGCACCGTCATCAATATTCCCAACGCCACCTTTGTCGATCTCCATTTAGAAAATTTCGCCGAGCGCGAGAAAATAAGATTCAATCCGGCATTGAAACTACGCTTAGATAACAAAGCCAGCGACATCGAACGCGTGCTGCTCGACATTAAGCAAGCACTCACCGAGCACGCCATGATCGACTATGACCCAGTGAGAGTAAGACTGCAGAGTTTTACCAATCATGGTCTTGAGTTGAATATTCTGTGTTATGTCAAAACGACTGATTTCAATGTTTATTTAGAAGTGGCTGAAGCCCTTAACTTGACCATCCTCAGGATTCTGGAAGAAAACCAAGTGACGCCGGTCGATCAAGGCCAATATAGGCTGGTGAATCCAGCAAGCTGACGCCATAATGGACCGCCTTTTGAAAAACCTATTTCAATGCTCCCGCCGTTGCTTCGCCAACGCCATTTGAGCCACAAGGAATTGAACATGAGCATTCACAGCATGACGGCGTACGCGCGCCACGAAATTAAAGCCTCTTGGGGTAGCGCCGTATGGGAAATTCGCTCGGTAAACCAGCGTTACTTAGAAACCTTTATGCGCATTCCCGAGCAATTCCGCAGCCTCGATCCTGTATTGCGTGAACGCTTTCGTAAAGCCATGCAACGCGGCAAAATTGAATGCAGCCTGCGTTACGAGTTTCAACAAGCAGATAATAGTCAGCTGCAGTTAAATGAATCGCTGGCCCAAGAAGTCATTTCGAAAGCACGTTGGATTAGCGATCATGTTGGCGGCTCCATGCACGTCAATCCGGTTGATGTGATGCAATGGCCCGGCGTGATGATGGCCAAAGAGCAAGACTTAGATCAGATCACCAAAGACGTATTGGTCGGCTTTGATGAAACCCTCAAGCAATTCCTACAAGCCCGTAAGGCAGAGGGAGAAGCACTCAAAGACTTAATCACCACGCGCCTAGATGGCGTAGCCGAACAAGTCGCATTAGTTCGAGAGCATCTGCCCGTTGCAGCTCAGTGGCAACGCGATCGCATCATGACTCGCTTGGAAGAAGCCAAAGTCGAGCTAGACGCTGGCCGACTAGAGCAAGAAATGGTCATGATTGCGCAAAAATCAGATGTTGCGGAAGAGCTTGATCGGCTCGACACTCATGTAGCGGAAAGCAACAAGATCCTTAAAAAAGGTGGCGCCTGTGGCCGTCGTTTAGATTTCATGATGCAAGAGTTCAACCGCGAAGCAAATACCCTGGGCTCTAAATCCATTACGACCGATATTACTCAGGCCGCTGTTGAATTGAAGGTACTCATCGAGCAAATGCGCGAGCAGATCCAGAATATCGAATAGTCTTTTCACCCGTCCAAGAATGTCTTAAAAGCCCTGTTATTTGCTTGTAAATACAGGGCTTTTTTATTTTTCCCGTCCAAATCGGTTTGCAGATGCCCGTTACCAACTACCTGTTTAGTGGTGGGCAGAATGGTGGGCAGCCCCCTCATTTTGGCTCAATAAGCGTTTTGCGGTGAGCAAATTGGTGGGCAGTAAGTTGCCAAATTTTCGCATTTAACTCGCCACCACAACAGGTTAGCTGCTGATTCAATAAGCAAATCGGTGGTGGGCAGCCATTATTGCCCCCTCCATTATTTCAGCAACTATGGAGTAAACATGGGAAAACTCACAGCAAAACAGGTTATTGCATACAGCAAAGCCGACCCCAAAAAATATTCAGATGGTGAAGGTCTATACTTTTGCGTCCGCAAACAAGGCTCGCCTTACTGGATGATCCGCTACACCACCGCCAAAGGAAGACGAGAAGCAACCTTGGGGAAATTTCCTTTAATGTCGTTGGCAGACGCCAGAATTGCCGCAGCATACTTTCGAAAGGAAGTACGTGACGGCATAGATCCTCTTCTGGAAAAACAGAAAATCGAGTTACCTGACATTGAAACCGTGGATCAACTGTTCCATGACTGGTATAGAACAGACCTGAGTCGACGACTGAAGCATCCCAAGATCCCGTATCGGGTTTACACCAAAGAGATAAGCCCAGTCATTGGCATTAAGTGTATTTCTGAGGTGACCGCACGCGATGTGCGCGAAGTATTGGAACGCATTCGAGAAAGTAACCGCCCTACCATTGCCAACGACACCTTGATGTACATGAAGCAGTTGTTTCGACATGCAATTAAGCTCGACTTAACGCTGAATAACCCAGCCGCAGCATTTACCGTGGACGATGCCGGTGGCGTGGAGTCCAGTAAAGACAGGATGCTCAGCAAAGAGGAAATTCTCTACGCTTTTAGCGTGTTCCATACCCATATCAATAGCTTTGGCCGCGATAACTACCTCGCTTGCTGCCTGTTTTTGGTCTTGGGCGTGCGTAAAAGCGAACTATGCGAAGCCATGTGGCGTGAAATGGATTTAACCACGGGCGTGTGGGACCTACCCAAGGAACGAAGTAAAACTGGCGTGCCGATAAGCATTCCCTTACCACGCCAAGCCATTGCCTGGTTTAACGAGCTGCAAATCCGCGCTTGTGGCTCGCCTTATGTTTTCCCAGCCAGACGAGCAAGCCATCGTCCGCATATGGGGCCAGATACACTGAACCGTGCTATTTCTAAGCTGTTTGGTCGCGAGCCTGGGCGCAAAAAGCAGCCACCCAATAAAATGGGCAAACTTGAACACTTCACCGTACACGATTTACGCCGCACCTTTCGCAGCCTTGCCGCCTCTTTAGGCATTGCAGGCAATGTGGCCGAACGCTGTCTTAACCATAAGCTAAAAGGCGTTGAGGGCATCTACGACCGACACGATTACTTCGAAGAGCGCCGTATTGCCCATCAAACCGTGGCTGATGCGATCGAACCGCTGGTGAACTTTGAGCCCGCTTCACAACACCACACAGGAGGGCGTTAGCATGCAACTGATGATGCGACTCGCCCCCATTACCTTTCCAATAGCCATGCTGGCAGGGCTTGGTTGGTGTATTGGCATTGCCTTACTCGAACAAACTTATGGCGTAGGCTACACACTTACCCGATATTGCCTGACGACATTGGTGGTTCTCGCCCCGTGGCTGACGCTAAAACTCACGTTCTACGTGATTGTCAGCCTAGGACGTAAACTAGGACTCATCCCGCCTGCACGCCCAACGTACAGCCTAGGTTATGAAGAATCACTCTATTGGTTCAGAGTATTGGCGTTCTTCGATGGCAAACGCAGCCGTATGCCAAAAAAGCCATACAGGCGAAACTAACTAGCCACCCACTTGCTCACTTACCGTGGGCAGTTGGGACAATGGGGCAACACTTGATACCGCAAGCTTTAGAAGGTGAATAAGAGGGATTTGAACCGCCCCAAGGAATGGGGCAATTGGGGATGCGGTAAAAACTCCTAACCGCATCAAAAATGCCAAACTTGCAAAAGTCCCAATATGGGACTAACATCTATTTATGAGAATTATCGCACTATCAACCTTAAAAACATTTTGGGAAGACAGCCCAGAATACATTGACGCGAAAGAGCCAACGTTAGCGTGGTATAGGCATGCATTAAACGCTGATTGGGGATCACCGGCGGATGTGAAACAGGACTTTAGAAATGCCAGCATCCTCAAAGATGGGCGTGTCGTGTTTAACATTGCCGGTAATAAATACCGGTTAGTCGTTTGGATCAATTATGCCTACAAGGTGGTTTACATAAGGTTTATAGGCAGCCATGCGCAATACGATAAAATTGATGTACAAACGATTTGAAGCCAAAAGGTAGTAACAAGAGGTAAATATAATGGACATCAGACCTATTAAAACAGATGCCGACTACCGCGCGGCATTAAACGACATCGAAAACCTAATGATGGCGGAGCCTGATACCGTCGAAGGCGAAAAGCTGGACATTTTGGTTACGTTAGTCGAGGCCTACGAAGCAAAGCATTTTCCAATGGATTTGCCAGACCCTGTTGAGGCAATAAAGTTTGAGATGGAGCGCAAAGGCTTAACCGTTAAAGATCTTGAACCCATGATAGGTAAAAGCAATCGTGTTTATGAAATCCTAAACCATAAGCGATCACTCACGCTAAAAATGATTTGGAAACTTCATGAAGGGTTAGGTATTCCAGCAGAGTCGCTGATCAAGCCACCGCAAGTTCGCGCTTCATAGTGCTTCGAATCAAAATTAGTTTGTTATGAATGACGCTCGTTACCCAAACATTTCTGCTATTGATAACAGGCTAGCTGAGCTTGAAAACGAAAAGCAGCAGCTTCTCGCATTAAGAGAGGCTTTGCGTAGCGCTCAAAACGAGCGTTCAGTACAGACATTCACACCAGCACAAAAGGTCGCCCTGTTCAGACAACGATTTCGTGGACGAGAGGATATCTTTGCCAATCGTTGGCAAAATCAACAGGGTCGCAGTGGCTATTCCGTAGCCTGTGATAATGAGTGGGTAAACGGGGTTTGCAACAAACCCCGCATTAAATGCCAAGACTGTTCACACCGAAAGTTTAGCGAACTAGACGAGCGCATTATTTACAGGCACCTTGCCGGTCATCAAGTGGTGGGGCTGTATCCCTTACTGAAAGATAATACGTGCTATTTGTTGGCAGCCGATTTTGACAAAGGCTGTTGGCAAGAAGAAGTCAAAGCAATGTCTAAAGCGTGCCAAGCGTTTGATATTCCGCACGCGATAGAAATCTCGCGTTCTGGCAACGGGGCGCACTTATGGATCTTTTTTGACACCAATATCCCAGCGAACCAAGCTCGGGCACTGGGTTTCGCTTTGCTTGATAAAGCCATGGAAATATTTCCAAATCTTTCGTTTGACTCCTATGACAGGCTCTTTCCTAACCAAGATGTACTTCCTGAAGGCGGGTTTGGCAATCTCATTGCGCTACCACTTCAAAAGGAGGCTCGCCTTTCAGGCCGTAGTTGCTTTGTTGACAGTGATCTGAATGCCATCGATGATCAATGGCAGTACCTTGCTGGGCTTAAAACGCTCACTCAGTCGGGTATTGACCAACTCATAACAACCATTTCACCCAATACCCTATTACTGTCCGAACAAGGGCTAACAGACAACCGCCCACCTTGGGAAATCACAGCCAAAGCCGCACCAATAAAATTAGAGTCTTTGCCGAAAAACGTGACTATTACCTTGGCCAACCATATCTACTTTTTGATGAGCGAGTTACCTGGGCCACTACTGGCAGGACTAAAGCGATTAGCGAGTTTTTCTAATCCTGTGTTTTTTAAAACACAAGCGTTGCGCTTTTCAACCCATGGCATTCCGAGGTTTATTTCCTGTGCTCGTATTGAAAACGGTTATCTAGCACTACCGCGAGGCTGTCTCGATGACGCGATTGCTTTGCTACAAGAGCACAATATTTCGCCACTATTTGACGATAAGCGTGAAACCGGCAAACCATTATTAAAACTTACCCCCGAGTTCACTTTGCGAAAGAACCAGCGAGACGCAGTGGCCGCAATATCTAAACATGACTTCGGTATTTTGCATGCACCCACCGCATTTGGAAAAACGGTTACAGCCATTGGTATGATCGTAAAACGCAAAGTAAATACCCTAATACTGGTTCATAGCCGACAACTGCTCGAACAATGGCAAGAGCGCTTACGCACATTCCTACCAGAAGTAAACATTGGCAGTATAGGCGGTGGCAAAAGAAAGCCGAGTGGCTTTATCGACATAGCCACCTACCAAAGCTTGGTCAATAAAAAAGACAACTCTATCTCCCCTCTCATCCAAGACTATGGCCACATTATTGTTGACGAATGCCACCACCTATCTGCACCAAGGTTTGAAATGGTACTCAACGAGGTAAGAGCAAAATATGTATTGGGCCTTACAGCAACACCAGAGCGACAAGATGGTCATCAAAAGATCATTTTCATGGCGGCAGGGCCCATTCGCTACAAAGTGAAACAAAGCCCTGATGAGCAATTTACTCAAACCGTGATGATTCATCAGCTCTACGATGTACCAGCAGCAGAGCTAATAAAAACAGATGAGCGCCCCAAAATAAGCGATGCCTACCGCTGGCTCGTCGATAACCAACAGCGCACTTCAAAAATTGTCTCAGACGCCTCTCAGTGTGTTCAAAATGGTGGACACCCGTTAGTCCTTACAGAGCGTAGAGAGCACGCAGAGTACATACACTCACGACTTACCGAGATGGGTATAAGCACTGTCGCACTCAAAGGCGCCATGAAAGCTGCGGAACGCAAGAACGCTGACAATCATCTGCAATCGGCTCAAGTCGTCGTCGCAACAGGAAAATATGTAGGCGAAGGGTTTGACCTACCAAGACTGGATACGTTGTTTTTGGCTATGCCAATCGCATGGAAAGGTACATTGGCTCAATATGCCGGTCGTATTCATCGTGAATCGGAAGGCAAAACACAAGTCACTATTCACGACTATGTGGACTGCGCTTTCCCTATGCTGCAACGCATGTTTAAAAAACGCGAGAAAAGCTACAAGGCTATGGGGTACGCCCTTGAGTACATTGATGACAACAGTAACAAGCAACCTTCATTGAAGTTAGAAAACATCCCATCACCAAATACCAAGCCAAAATAAACAGCAGCACTTCATTAAACACTTCCCCATGCCTTTACCCCCTTACGCCAAAACCACTATCCGTTTGGCTTTTGGATCGAAACGCCAAACAGGGAAATTTGCCCATTTACTGTTTGGCTTCTCGATTGAAATCCAAAGCTGGTAGGCCTTGCCGGTACTGGCTTAAAGAAAGGTTTGGCACTTTTTGCCCCCTAAACCGACCTCGGCATCAAAGTACAAACCGTTTGATTTTTTAAGCCCAGAATGCAAACGATCGTTTGGCGTCTCGATTTTTTTGCGCTAGCCAAATGCCGCCAAACAGCACCGTATTGGACTATGTATATCAAACAGTTAGCCGCGCACTGCCCATAACATAAAGCCGTTTTGACTGGTTAGTTTGATGGCCATTTCTTTCATCTAATTCACCACCGAGTCTGCGTCCGACCACTGAAAATAGACGACATGAAAAACCAACAAGGTGGTAAGTGACGTGTTATGGGCAAGTGGCAACGATTGGGATAGAGAATGGATAAAGCAGGTGGTCGATTTACTAGTTGGGCATGGCGCGTTTACCCTCTACCCAGCACTAAGCCAGTGCGATAATGCCGCCGAACGTTTAACCCGCTGGCTGACCTATCAGTTACCGCGCGTTAAACAAGCACACCCTGGCTGCCCGATTCACCAATGGCTGAATAGTATTGGCGCACAAGAGATCGTAGAAAAATGGCAGCACCCCGAACAATGGCCAAACCTGTATTGGCTGCCTTTACCTGAGGTTGATGGCCATGCGCAAGGCGGGTTAGTTCTGTTACCGGCGCATTTATTACCGATATCCAACACATTGCCGCAACGTCATACTCCCGCCAACACCTGTATTTTTTGGTGCATCACGCCTTTATCTAAAACAGGAAAACGCGCTACCTTGCACCCCAAACAGCAAAATCGCGCCTTTTGCCTGCCCAGTTCGCCGGAGCAAATAGGAAAATCATGCACGGGGTTATTACTGAGAGGCTTGAAAAAAGAGCGCCAAAAACGAAACGCCAACGTGATCAGCCACCAGATCAACCTAGCGCTGCTGCACCACCTTTGTGGACCGGAGAATGATGCGTGGATTACGAGCAAATGCTTTGTTAACGAGAACGAAACTCAACAACAAGGCTAAATAGCTTGATATTTTTCATCAAGAGCACCATAATTCACTCAAGTTCTTCGGAACTGGTTGAACCTTTACCCAGTGTTTTGGTTCGTGGCTGCGCCTCAGTCGCCGTTAAGACTGGGGCTTATCTCTTAAAAACTACCCGAAATCACAAGCCCCAGAAACGAGTAACCCCTCGCAGGGCGCTGATCTAACGGGTAGCGGGAGGGGTGTTGTTGGTGCGATTTTAATATTAATAAAGCTGAATGGCCATCTATTCATACCATCTCGTGATGATCCACGAAATGGTCAGCAATATCCGTTAATACCCCAGTTCACCTGCATTAAACAAAACCAAACTTTAATAAATCCAATTATTGTGTGCTAAAGGCATTCGGTTTAACAAATCTCGACGCTCTCGCCAATCGGGAAGTAGCTTATCCATATACCCCTTGAAGCGTTCATTGTGATTACGCTCAAGCAAGTGCACCAATTCATGCACCAGGATGTACTCCAAACACTCCGGTGGCTTTTTAGCAAGTTCTAAATTTAGCCAAATACGCTTTGCCTGAATATTGCAGCTACCCCATTTGGTTTTCATCTTTTTAACGCCCCAATCGGCAGCGATAACGCCGATCTTATCCTCCCAAATAGGCAATAACTCAGCGATTCGCGCTTTAAGTTCATCTCGATAATATGAGCTCAGTACCAGAGCCTTGTTCTCAAGCGTTGTTGCGGGATTAACATATAAATGCAATCGACCACGACCTAAGTTGATTTTATGCTTCCCGGAACGCTCGATAAGATTCAGACGATAACGCCTCCCCCACAGGTAATGACATTCACCGCTAACCATTTCTCGATCAGATTGGCGAGGTTGTTTGGCAAAATCACTCTGCTGTTTCTTGATCCAAGGAATGCGACTAATCACTGCCATACGGATTGCGGTTTCTGTCATAGATTCAGGAGCAGAAACGCGCACACGCCCATCAGGTGGCAGTACGCTGATATGGAGATTTTTAATTGCCTTACGATTTAACTGCATCGTAATAGAACCAATTTCTACCTTAGGCATCAGTGGTACTCTTTTTGCGCTTTTGCCAGTTCCATTACACCCTGAATATCCACCTCATAACCCGCCGTTTCTTCTCGAACCGCATTGGCAATTTCTCGTTCCTTAAAGCGATCACCTACCCAATCCGCTTTTTTGGTATAACGAATGGCACTATCTATTTTGGTAGCCAGTAGTTCATCTTGACCAAAATTATCGTAAAACGCGCGTTTGGGATTAGAGTCCATCGATGGCGGATAGTTAGCCGCTGTCTGCTCTGGACGTATAACCTTACGAGATAGCTCGCGGATTTTTTCCAGATACTCTTGATATTCAATCGCTTTTTGGCGACGAAGCTCAATCAGCTCGTCCAATAACACCGACATTTGCTCGTAATACTTGGGGTTAACCGGGTTTTCATCAACGATGGTTTTACGCACATTATTTTCGATGGTTTCGGCCATGGCTTCCTGATTCTTACGAATACTTTCAGGCAAAGCCTCCACGGCATCAGCGCCTTTTTCAACAATGAGCTCAATTAGCCCCAGCTCTTCAAAATCCATCAGTACTTCGCTGTCATCCGCACGAATATACATATCTAACAAATGGCGCATGGCAGGCTCAAAGCGTTTCATTTCTACCAAATCGCCACTGGCCAGTTTTACTTCGTCACGGACTTTCTCAAAATGAGCCACTTCTGTTCTTATCGAGTCCACATCTTGCCCAGAATAGCCTGCATCAGGCATTTCATTGGCGATATTGGCGAACGCACGCAGCAGTTTGGCAACGTTCTGATAAAGCGTTAAACGCAGCGCTTCTTTCTCGGTGAGCTCGTCTTGGTTCAGACCTGACTTACCACAAAAATAATAAATGTAGTCTTCCGTGTTGCGTGGCGCTTTTACCGGCTCACACAAGGCTCGCACCATTTCCAGAGCATTATCCAAATCTAGCTTGGCCTGCTCTAAACGATCTTTCAGCAGCCCGGCAACGTCTTCCTTGTCATAACCATCAAATGCGCCTTGAGTATAATCAGAAATCGCTTTATCCAACGAGCGGAACAGATCTTTGTAATCAATGATGTAACCGTATTCTTTATCATCGCCATCCAAGCGGTTCACGCGGCAAATGGCCTGAAACAGGTTGTGATCAGCCATCTGTTTGTCGATATACAAATAGGTAGCCGAAGGAGCGTCAAAGCCAGTCAGCAGCTTATCGACCACGATGAGCAAGCGCATTTGCCCTGGCTCATCAATAAATTGCTTTTTAACTTCTTTTTCAAACTCTTCAACTCGGTTAGCGGCCTTGTCTTCCGGTTGCTCGAAGTAATCCGCAAGCATCTTGCGGTAAATATCGTACTTAAAGAGCTTTTCTGTTAAACCTTCACCAGTTTCTTCCCCTTTAATGCTTGCAGCAGTCGGTTGAAAACTGGTGACAATAGCCACCTTACCGGCTAAATCTGTTTGACTGAACATTTCATAAGCTTTACAAGCTTGATAGACACTAGAGCAGACCAACATGGCATTGCCGTAGCCATCCATCAGGCGTGGCTTGGTGTCCATATCCAGCAAGATATCATTCACAATCTGCTGCAAACGCGATTTACTGGACAGCACCTTTTGCATGGTGCCCCATTTCTGTTTCAACTGGGTTTTCGCTAATCGAGATAAGCCGCGTGTTTTGGCCTCAAACCATTCATCAACCTTTTTCTGCGAAGTGACATTTTGGTCAATGTCTCGTGCTTCATAGCGCAAGTCGAGCACCACCCCATCGGCCACGGCTTCATCAAATTTATAGGTGTGAATGTAAGGGCCAAATACCTCAACCGATTTCTTCTTGTCTTTCTTCATCAAGGGGGTGCCGGTGAAGCCGACAAACATTGCTTCTGGCAGGATGGACTTCATCGCTTCGTGCAACTTGCCCGATTGAGTACGGTGACACTCATCCACAAACACAAACAAATCGCCTTTGGCTTTAAAGTCCGATGGTAGGGATTTCTTTAACTCGGCAATAAACTCATCCGTCGCGGTATCGTTTTCCGAATCAGACTGCCGACCAAATTTATGGACTAAAGAGCAAACCAACCAAAGGTTGGGCTGATTGAGCGTCGCCACCAAATCGGCACCACTTTTGGTGCGATAAATATCTTCCTCAACACCGGTGAACACTTTTTCAATCTGCTCATCCAGCTCAGTACGATCGGTCACGATCAATACACGGGCGTCTTTGACGTTTTCGCGTATCCATTTGGCCAGCCATACCATAGTGAGGCTTTTACCAGAACCTTGCGTGTGCCAAATAATGCCGCCTTCTCGCCTTGCGATATGGCGTTTTGCCGCTTCAATACCAAAGAATTGATTGTGGCGACAGGTCTTTTTTATACCCGCATCGAAAACAATAAAATCATGGATAATTTGCAGCAAGCGCGCTTTGTTGCACACGCGGCTCAGGTGAAAGTCGAGTTTATGATCGTATGGCCCTCTATTTGGCTCATGGCTGCTGCAATCTTCCTTCCACTCTAGGTAATGTTTTTCAGGGGTTTCAATCGTGCCGTAACGCAAGCCTTGGGTATCGTTACCCGCCATCACCAATTGCATGCTGGTAAAAAAGTTACGAATAAAATCTTTCTTCTGATTATCGAGGTTCTGGCGAATACCTTCAGAGACAGACACCGAAGAGCGTTTTAGCTCAATCACACCAAGCGCGATACCATTGACATACAACACAATATCTGGACGTTTCTTATTCTCGCCTTTAATGGACACTTCTTCGGCAATGGCAAAATCGTTTGCTTCTGGGTTTTTCCAGTCAATCAGCCACACAGTTTCATTAAGATGGCCAGCACCTTCTTTGTCTTTCACGCCGTAACGCAGCAGGCGATAAACCTCTTTGTTGGCGTAATAGAGCTTTTTACCTTCGCCCAGTGCTGCTGCCGTATCCAATTGGCGAATAGCACGATTGATCAACGCCTCGCTGACGCCGCGTTTTTTTAGCCAATCAACGAGGATATCCACTTCAATATTTTTATTATTAGCGCGATCCTGCCAATCGCCTAAATAGCGATAGCCTAAGTCAGTTTGAAAAAACTGAACGATACGATTTTGGGTAGCGCGCTCACGCTGACCAACGTTACTCATCCTAACCTCTAATCAATTCGAAGCTTGTTTCCCTTGCCAATCAAGCAACGATCAAGCAAATTTTATCCATTTAAATCAATAAATTACTACCAAGCCAGTTAGATTCAGCACCACTCAGTCAAGCAACGATCAAGCAAGTTAGACTTTTGAGCACTTAACGCTACCAACTGTACTCGCTATTCATTGAGTTCGCTTAATAATGGCCTTGAACGCATTGCCAGCTCTGTCGTCAATAAACTCAATGTCTGAATACGCTTTTATCGCTCGTTTTATGCCGCTCCCCAAGCCTCGATATGGCAACACTTTTGGAGCAAACGAGGCCAAAATTGGGTTTCTAACATTCGAGTTACCCATTTTGATATTTTCTATCGTTAAGTTATTGGGCAAGTGACCGGGGCTCACGATTTCAATTCGATCTGCAAACACCAAAACCTTAATCGGCGCGGATACAAAGTAATCGCGATGAATAAGCGCATTGGCAATAAGCTCTTCAAGCACGATTCGCGGAATTTCTGGTTCACCGACCGAGTTGAAGCTTTGTTCATTCTGCTCATGGCGAATGTTAGCCAACACAAAACCCAGAACCTTTTGGAATACATCCGATTGCTTGCCGTTAATATCCTGGCTGTCGATATAGTGCTCGTCTTCGATATCAACACCCGGAAAAGCCACCGCTTTTACCATAAAAACCGGTAAGCGTATTTGTGGTCGTGATGCAAACAACAAGGCGCCGCAGATATTAAGCTGCCCGTTCTTTGCCAAATTCATGTTTTCAAGCAGTTGAACACGGGATACGTCTTGATCTTCAACTCGTTCGCCGTATTCCCTTTCAAAAAAAGCGTCAAAAAACTCTTGGTCTATGTCTGTAACAGAACTACCGCTAACAGGGGTCTCATCAGCGTGTATCAGTGCAGCTTCTTGAAACATTCTTTGGAGTTCTTCGCGTGCGGTCACTCTTCGTTTGTCAGATCCGCTTTTAACCCAGATATACCCATTAGTATCCATGTACGGCTTGTTTAAACCCGCTTCAACGGTGACTAGCAGCACCTTCCCAGTTGGCAAAGTGAAATTCTGAGTCATTGGGTTTATGGCGGGCCTAATGTTATTGGATGCAGCATTAGAGATCCGATTATTAATCTCTCGAATATTTTCGTCTGTTAAACCTGAAATAGTCCCATCGTCGTTTACACCAACGAGAATGTAGCCGCCTTTAGAGTTGCAAAATGCGGCCATTTCAGAGGCCAATGAGTTCTCATTATTAATGGTGGCTTTAAACTGATGCCTTGAGTCTTCACCGTTGGCAATAATCGCTAAGAGTTCTTCGGTTTCCATGCTTCATATACCTGCTTACGTTTTTCGAAGGCTTCGGCACCACCTTCCATAATACTTACAATGCGCTGTTGAACGTCAGCACAGTCAATGCTGCCGTTAACCAACGCGATATGGTCATCTTGATACTCACAGGCAATTACCTGTTCCGCATCACCCAGTACCGGAATATTGGCGTTGTGTGTCGCGAAGATAAACTGGGTAGAAGGCTTAAGCTCTCGGATCAGCTTGATGACATCGTCATAGATAGTTTGGTTGTCCAAATCATCTTCTGGCTGATCAATGATCACCACGTCGTTTTCTTGCTGACTTAACACAAACAGCATCAACGCCGATGCCCGTTGCCCCAACGAGTGGTGCGCCAGTGCTTTGCCGTGATACTCGATGGTAAACACATTCGGCACTTGCCAAGTTAACAAGGCTTCTAAGTTGTCTTCAAAATACTGCCAGAAGGTATCAAAAGACCCGCCAAGCGTGCTTTTCAGCTTTTCAACGTCGCGATAGGCCGATGCAAAGTCACTGTATTCATCCACCACACTTTGCAACGTCGCTTCACGAATACGGCTCCCTCGATACAAATCTTGAATGTGCTTAAGCATGGCAGCCTTATTCGCTTTAAATTGCGGCACAATTTTAAGGGGCGAATCAACCCGATTGATCTTACTCAGCACCTGCTCAATGGTGCGGTACTCCTCCAGCCAAAGATCATTAAGCTGCGCTAATTCACGTTCTAGGGATTGATTCAAATCCGCATACTGCTGCTCGCTTTTGGCGAGTACGGCTAACATTTGATCGGCTTGGTCTAACAAGCTTTTAAGCTGTTTAAATTCTTGCGGGCTAATTGCCTGAGCACCGGCTTGCTTAAGCTCTGTGGCCAGTTTGCGTTCAATCTCGGCAAACTCTTCTTTTAGCGCCTGTTTTTGCTGCACAAAGCCAGCCAGCTTCTGTTGTAATAGCGCAACCGTACTTTGACCCGTTAGCACCGTTTGCTTAATGCCATCAAAGCCAGCAATCAACTGCTGGTAGGTTGCAAAAAAGTCATCAAAAAATATCTGATTCTGGGCAGACTTATACAACGCCTGATTTTTTAGCTCATCTTCAAAGCTGGCGACAAAACTATTGAGCTCGGATAGATAATGCTCAGCACCTTGAATGACTTGCTGTGCTTTACGTTCGTCGCGCTCAAAGTCAATTTGCTTTTGCAGCTTGGTTTCAACACCGTGCTGCTGATAAAACTTGAGCTTAAATTCGGCATCTTGTTTTTTCTGCAACCATTCTTGCTTTTGCGTTGCCGCTCGGGTGAGGCGTTTAATCTGATTAATCGCGTCCACCACCCGCTGACGGCCCAGCTCAATTTTTTGTCTAACGGGCACCAGAGCTTCGCCAAGCAGCTTTTCAATCAAGTCTTTTTCAAAGCCAGCGCCCGTGCTGGAAAGATCTTTCTGACCAAAGTAGATCGGCTGATGCAATACCGTTTCACGCACCGACACGCCCGGTTGCAACTGACCATTCACATACACATCGGGGCGCTCACCCAAGATACGGCGGATTTGATAGGGCTGGCCGCGGCGGTCAATGGCGTCGATGGTAATTTTGCCACCACTACGCAGTAAGTGTTTTACCAGCCCCTCTTTGTATTCCACATCCGACGACTTATCACCAAAGGGGATATTCAGCGCGTAACGTACGCCTTCCAACACGGATGATTTACCACTGCCACGAATGCCAATCAGGGTATTGAGCTCAGGTGAAAGGCAAATTTCTGTGCCTCCTAAAGTACCCGCCCCTTCAAAACGGATTTTTTGAATATAAGAATGTTTATAGCTAGGCAGCTCGGCGCGGACTCGGGAGGCTTTATCGCGCAACGCAAACTTGACCGCCTCAAAGCTGAATGAGCCAAGCTTTAAGTAGCTTGCCTCTTTTCGTGCCGCCATATCCGCAAGGTTCTTGCCATCACAACCTTCCACTTCAGCCGGATATAAATGACCTAATGCCTGCTGGATTTTAGCGCGTTCATCACGGGTGCGCACTTTTTGAAAAGCCAAGGCTCTACGTCTTACTGTCGCGTTATCAAATAAATCCTTTATTCGCCCTGGTGCGAGTTCTTTCCACAACCCCTTTGGTGCTTCGACGTGGGCAAAAATGAGAAAGTAATCTTTGTGAAATTTATCCAGCTCACGCACGGTGTCGACAATATCGTGGTTCGAGCGCGCATTTTCATCTTCAAAGTTCGCAATACCCGCGAAAGTCAGGCTGAGAAACGTTTGAATATGGTTAGTCTGTTCTTTGTTGTTAAACCATTCATCGGAAAATATCACCAAGGTATGCACACCAGCCTGACCATCCTTGATGGATAACTCAATGCCCGGCAACAAACCAATGCCTGATTTTTTGGCTTTTTTGCACAGTGCCTTAAATTCATCTACATCAAATTTATTGTGGTTGGTGATAACCCCAAGACCAATGCCCGCATTCGCAAGCGCCGCAACATACTGGTTAGCATAGTCATTTTCTTCACCAGTATAAGTAAATTCTTTATCGGCCCGAGTATGGAGGTGGAAGTCGGCTTTTAACCAACGACTTCCGTACGCAAATACAGATTCACTCATGAATAACCTCCTTTGATGACTTGATTAATCGCGTCTTACCCGTCAGCAGTTCTTGCATCATGCCTTGTTTGATTTGGCGGGTTTTGCCAAGGCGTTGTTCCAGTGCCTGAATCTCTGCGTCCATATCGGATAGGATGGTGGCGATGGCGGTTTGTTCGTACTGAGAATTGGGGACTATCAAATTAAACTCTAAAACATCATCAGTATTCACATAGATCTGTGTGCCAGGCTTAGCCATCCCCACGATTCTTTTGTGAACTGAATCAGAATTGATGAGAAAGTGTAAGAATTTCGATTGCACACCTTCTTTAGGTGTAAGCCTCATCGTTCGCTGATTCATGACATAGGTATCATCTGCTTCAATTAAAAGCACTCTGCCAATTATTGTCCCGACAGCCGTCTTATCGTTTAGGATCATTGTTAAGTCATCACAGCTAAGTACAAATCTTCCAATCTCATTTTTAAATTGTTTGTCAATATAACTACCTGTTTCGATATATCTACCTGATTCAGAATAGTTACCTATAGAAATTACCTTGTAGCCATCATTTGAATTGAAGTATTGCTCTTGAGCTTTCCCATTTTGATAACCGCATAAACTACCTAAAGCGTGTACCTCCCAATCATCCGGTATTTCCCCTAACTCACTTGGTTTGGTGCCTTTTGGCATGCCATCTTCCCGCAAAGCAAATTGCGGCAGGCGGGTGCGGCCGGTGAGGAGTTGTTGCATAGTGGCGGTTTTGATGGCCTGTTTTTTGGCAATCAGTTTTTCCAACTCGCGGATCAGCGCATCGACATCGGACAGCGCATTGGCGATGGCGGTTTGTTCTTCTTTTGGAGGTAGAGGTAGTTCTATCAACCTCATTTTGTTCATTCCAAAAGCTGCTTGCGAGGTAGAATGTAATTCCGATTTGAGTGTTTTTTGGAAGAGTTCCGAGTAGAAAAACTCCATCAAATAGACTGGTTCAATGTTCTTCGGCTGCAATAAAATGACATTAGCGCTTAGCGCAAATCTAAAGGGAACTTGAGGTACAAACTTTGGCACTCCAATAGTTCCAATTTTCCCAAAAACAATATCTCCTTTTTGGAGTTGGAAGCTTTTTTCTTGCTTGTCTACTGCTTTAGATATAATTTTCCTACTTGCAGTCCAGTCAACTTCCTTACTGTTAATGAAATCACTGATGCCAATGTATGGCTCACCATTCGATGATTCTGGTGGCGTTCTGTGATCTGGTTGCGGGTCAATAATACCGGCTAGTTCTTCTATTGTCGCAACATCCCAATCTTCAGGAATCACCCCCACTTCTGTCTGCTTATAACCAACAGGCACAGCCTTCTCTGCTGCTTCCACCAGATATTTTGCACTCACTTCTGCAACCTGATTACTCATCTCTTAACTCCTGCTGTTGCAGTTGTGCTGCGGCCTGTTCGCGTTCGCGCTCCAGTTCCCGTTTCAGCTCTTCTTCCGTCGGCAGGTAAGGCAGGTATTTGGCCGCAAATAGCTGTTTCTGATCCGCCAATACTGAGTACTTCACCACCGCTTCGCTTTTTTCGCTGCATAGCACTAGGCCAATGGTGGGGTTGTCGTCATCACCCTTGCGCTGTTCATCGTACAGACGCACATAGGTATCCATCTGGCCAATATCTTGGTGTTTCAGCTTGCCCAGTTTCAGATCAACCAGCAGAAAGCACTTGAGCTTGAAGTTGTAGAACACTAAGTCGATATAAAAGTCTTCATCCTCAAAGCGGATACGCTGCTGGCGTTCAACAAAGGCAAAGCCTTTGCCCAGCTCTAGCAGGAATTGTTGCAGGTTGCTGATAATGGCCTGCTCCAGCTCGCTTTCTTGGTAGCTGTTATCTTGCAGGTTTAAAAAATCGAGAATGTAAGGGTCGCGCAGGTAATCCTTGGCGCTTTCTGCCAAGGGTTGCGTATTGGCTTGCGCTTCTTGTTCGACTGGCGCTTTTTCTTGACTGGCTAACAGGCGCTCGTAGTAGAGCGTGCTGATTTGGCGTTCCAGTGCGCGGGCGCTCCAGCTTTGGCTGATGGCCTCTTGTAAGTACCAATCACGCGCTGCGGGATTTTCCAGACGTAACAGGGTGCGATAATGAGACCAACTCAATTCGGTACGCAGTGTGTTCCGAATTGGAAAGGTTTGATAAAACGCCCGCATATTGCGCAAGTTTCGCTCATCAAATCCTTTGCCTAAGCGCTCGGTGAGCTGCCGAGAAAGCTGCTGCAACTGCTGTTTGCCGTAGGCGGCGCGGCTTTCGCCCTGCTGCTCCTGCTCAACAATCAAACGGCCAATTTGCCAGTAGCTTTGCACCATTGCGCTATTCACTGATTGGCGAACTTGGTTTCTGGCTTGCTCAATCTGGCCGGCAATCGCCTCCACCAGTTTGCTCAAGCCCGTGGTGTTTAATGCTGTCATAGCGCCCACTCCAGCCCCATCGCTTTTAAGTGAGCCGCCACTTTTTCGCTGAGGTTTTCTACCGATTGAGTGATGGCAGGCAGGGGTTCGCTGTAGCGCTCTTCCAGTTCTTTTACACGATTGGCCAATTGCTGGGTAACGCGCTCGATTTCGGCGATGATATGGCTTTCAAGCGTTGCCAGCCATTTATCGTCCACAATCAGGGATTTGATCTCATCGATACTGAGTTTGGGATATTGCTTACATACCGCTAAATCGAGCGCATCTTGCGCTTCTTTTAGGGCTTTTTTAGCATCGGCCTCAGCATCAAACAGCTTTTTGACTTGTTTTAGTGCGGCTTTTTCATCCGGGTCGCTGGCGAGTTTTAAGCGCGCCGTGACCGTGGATTTTGTGACTTTGTCTTTGTCGTTCAGCGCATCATTCAGCAAACCGTCTTCGCCACCGCCGGAGCCTGATGAAGAGTTTTCTTCAAGGTAGGTTTCTAGCTCTTGGCTGGCGCTATCTAATAGCGATTGCAGCGTATCGACTTTGGCTTGTTCAGCAGCAAAAAAGCGCGCGACGATGAGCGCAGGGGGAATAAGTTCGGCTTTGTATTTGGCTTTACCAATCATTAAATCAGGGGTTTCTTTGAGCTTTTCGCCTTTATTCACCACCAATTCACGCAGTACCTTGCCCGCTGGCCAGCCGTCTTGCACCAGTACATACACATCGTCTTGCATGCTATCGGCCCAGTAATCCATCAGGATCTGGTAGATGTCGTATTTACTCAGTAGCGGCGTTTGGGCATAGCTTTGCAGCAAATCTTCGCTGATGCGATGAATAATATGTTTAGGTAATTCACCTTGCTCAATGGTGTGCAGGTTTGAGCGCTGCGACCACTCAGTAAAGGGCACTAGGCTTTGTGCAGCAAAGGTTTTGAACTCGTCATGGTTCAGAATGGTGCTTTTCACCTCTGAGGCTTTGACCAAGGCTTCGCTATACCCTTCACGCGCATGTTCAAATAACGTTGCTCGAATATTCGGGAAAACTTGCCAGTAACGCTCTAACGCATCGATGTCGCGGTTTGGAATGCCGCCTTGAAGATGAGCGCTTAAATCGTGTAAGTCTTCCGGTTCGCTGGAATCAATATAACGCGGAATATTCAGGTTGTAGTCGTTACCGGCAATTTCACTGAGCGGCACCATACGCGAGTAGCGTGGCAGTTCTAACTGCTTGGTAAAAACATCGACGATTTTGTGAATATCCTGGCTGCGCAATCGGTTTTTGTTGCCATCTTTGATAAAGCCTTTGCTGGCATCGACCATAAAAATCCCGCTGCGAGCGTTCGCGTGCTCTTTGTCGATGACAATAATGCAGGCAGGAATCCCCGTACCGTAAAACAAGTTGGCCGGTAAGCCGATAATGCCTTTAATGTACCCTTGTTTAATCAGATTCTCACGGATGCGCGCTTCGGCATTGCCTCGGAACAAAACGCCGTGAGGCAGAATCACAGCGCCTTTGCCGGTACTTTTTAGGCTCTTAATGATGTGCAGCAAAAAGGTGTAGTCGCCGTTTTTCTCTGGTGGTATTCCCCAACTGAAACGGCCAAATTCATCTTCAGTGGGGTTAATGCCATTGGTCCAGTTCTTATTGGAAAAAGGGGGGTTAGCAACTACGAAATCAAAACGCTTTAATTCACCGTTATTCTCTTTCCACTCAGGGGAAGAGATAGTGTTCTGGCCTTTCACGATTTTTGCGGTGGCGTTGTTATGCAAAATCATGTTCATACGAGCCAATGCTCCCGTACTTCCTTCTTTTTCCTGCCCGAAAATAGACAATCCACGTGGCGCTTCATCACTGGCTTTTAACAATAGGGAGCCAGAGCCACAAGTAGGGTCATACACGGTGGCATCTTGCGGGGTGTTGCTATTAATACCTATCACTTTAGAAAGGATGCGCGACACTTCCGACGGTGTATAAAACTGGCCTTTGGATTTGCCCGATTCGGTGGCAAAGTGACGCATCAGATATTCATAGGCATCGCCTAGCAGATCATCACCATCAGCACGGTTGTCTGAAAGGTCTAAGCCTTCAAATATTCCAATTAATTTGGAAAGGCAGTCGATCATATCCTTGCCTTTGCCAAGCTTGTCTTCGTCGTTAAAGTCGGCGACGTCAATCACACCTTTGAGGTCGTTTTCTTCAGCGAGCGCACTGATGACCTTATTGATTTTATCGCCGATTTCTTTGTCGCCTTTTAGGGCAACCATGTCCTCAAAGCTAGCACCTTGTGGCACCACGATCATGCCGTAAGGGTCACCTTTGTATTTGTCGGAGACGTACTTCATAAACAGCATGGTCAGCACATAGTCTTTGTACTGACTGGCATCCATACCGCCGCGCAGCTCGTCGCAGCTGGCCCAAAGGGAAGAGTAAAGTTCGGTTTTCTTAATGGCCATTTGGGTTCCTTAATCTTTCATCGTCTGGCTTTTGGCCGGAATATGTTCCAATAATTGGTTTAACTCGCAGTTAAACAAACTGCACAGCTTATCGAGCGCCTCTAAGTCCGCCTTGAGCGCGGTTTCTTTGTACAGTAGCGTGACGGTGGTACGGCTGAGGCCGGTTTCTCGCATCACGTCGCTAATGCGCATTTTTCTCTCACCCATTAATCGGGCTAGGTGGCAGCGGATCATGCTCTCTCCACGGTGTTTTCTTAACCATAAACTTGGGGATTTTTCACTGTTGCTTACCCTACCACGATTATGATTATTCTCAACTTATTTGAGTTAAAACCAAATAATTGAGCCCATTTGTTATTCGTTCGGTGCTGGTTGTTGGTACGCTGGCGGTTCACGGGAATGCCTCTGGCGGTATTGTCTGCGTTGGACTTCAAGCATCGCTAGCTATTTATGTTGACTGGCGGTACGCTGCAAGGCGACAAGCCTACACAGAATTCATCGCCTCGTTAGTCATCCAAAATACTGCCTTTCACGCAGTACATGCGTGGGCGGGTATTGTCGGGCAAGCTGACTTTGCGCTGTGGTCGGTTGCCATCGGGGATTAGGTAGCCTGCGGCCATCAGTGCTTTAGCGGCGCGATCTGGGCTGAGGCCTTCGGTTGCTTCACGCCAGCCAGTTGGGTAAAACAGGTAGAGGGTTTGTGGGCCTGTAGAATCAAGCCAACCCGCACGCTGACGTACTTGGCTGCTGTAACCGGTTTGTTTGGGCGTAAAGCGGCTTTCGCCATGCTGCTCAATAAAACTTCGTACTTGGCGAATGGCTTGTTGGTCTTCATTGGCGGCCACACCACCGCGGGCGAGTATCCATTGGTTTAGCTGGCTTAAACAGGCAGCCTCGACACTTTGGGTTGGCCAATCAAGTACTTTGGCTTGAATGGCTAACAGGCCTGCGCTAGCCAGTAAGGCAAATTTTTCGGCGACTCGGCGCACTTGGCCGTCAGCCTCGGATGGTAAGCTGGTTAAAAAACGTTGGCGTACATTTTGGAAAACGGGTCGCACCTGCGCGCTGTGCTGCGTTAAATACCGTAACCAGTCCAAGGCCAAACTGCCGTAATGTTGGCGGCTTTGCTGTTTTAGGTGATCGGCTAAATCGGCGGCGTTCATGCCATGGCTCTGATTAAACACACCCATTTGCGCACCGGCATCGGCACTGAGATCAATCACGCGCACTTGCTGGCCGGCTTTTACGCGCTTGCCGATACTAGCAAGATGGCTTTCGAGCGTGACTTCGCCAGTGGATAAAAACACCAAGCGCCAACGAGCGGGTAAGCGCATTTCACCGTATTTGCCTGCACGGGTTTTACCTTGGCCATTGGCAAGCATATAAGCGACATCGCCTGCTTCTTTTGGGTCCACTTCGCCCATTTCATCGAGCGCCAGCAAGGCATCGTTATGGGCTAACGCTGTGCCTTCTAAACCGTTGGCCGTGGCACGCCAACTGTGGCGTAGCTGATTAGGTTCGCCCCACACCGACAATGCCGGATACAGCGCCGCGGTTTTACCAGTACTGCTGGCACCGTAGAGGTGTAAACCAAAACCATCCACCCCGCACAAGTGTAACAAAGGTGCAGCCAGTGCAGCACAAACGCCAACAATTAATAGCGTGTTATCCAGACAATAACGGCCTACGTGCTGCCGCCAACTGTCGCTACTGCCTTGTTGAATAAAGCCTTCTATCGGGTGCATGGTTTGCAGCACCATGCGCGGGTTGTTGCTGTGTTCGATTGGGTAAAAGGTGAGGCGCGGATGCAC
Organism: Neiella holothuriorum; assembly: GCF_019457915.1. Classification (GTDB taxonomy): domain Bacteria; phylum Pseudomonadota; class Gammaproteobacteria; order Enterobacterales; family Neiellaceae; genus Neiella; species Neiella holothuriorum. Next base: position 50,690 of record NZ_JAHZSS010000009.1, on the reverse strand, counting down.
ATAAGCGTGGTGATGCCAGCCAATGCAGTTCACGCTAATGGCCTTTTGCGTGGCCAGTTCGCCCATTTGTTGAATAAACAGGGAGAGCAACTGCCGCGCTTTGACACTGTTACTAAGCCGCATGCCTCGGCTGAGTAGGATTCGACGGTACTCGCTGCCGTCTCCGGCCAATAGTTCTGCGGGCATGGCCCAATAGCGATGGCGATTGTCATCGTCTAACCAGTGCAATAAATAGCCGTAGTTGTCCCCTTGCGGATCGCGAGTACGGGCGGCCACTTGCAGCCAAGAGCAGATTTTAACGGGGCTATCTTGCCCTGCTGGGTGCATCACCAGCCAGTTTTGCGCGTTATAGGCAAAACCAGCCGGTAATGTTGGCACTTTGCTATGCATATCACTGGCAGGTAATTGGTTTGATGCTAATGGTTTATCCACGGCCATAAGCAGCACCGATACGGCGGGTTTCAATCCACTGGTCGATATCGCTTTCTAACCAACCCACGGCACGCGCGCCAATCCGGATGGATCGCGGAAATTCACCATTGGCCATCAGGGCATAAATGGTGCTGCGGCCAAAGCCTGTTTTGGCTTTTACCTCGGGCAAGCGCAAAATCCGTTGCTGACGCGCTGGGTGTGCTGATGTGGTGGATGATTGGGTAGTTGGGGTCATCGTTTGCTTCCTCACTGATCTGTTAAGTTCAGTTAGGAGTTTGACAGTACTAAACGGACGCAGTAGGTAGATAAATGCCCAGATCGTGCAGCTTTCTGAGGGTATAGGTAGCTACCTGCCCCTGATTTTAGATAGTGCCCCAAGTAATAAATACCGTGTGGGCAGGGTTAGTGGATGTCTAAATAGCGTGAATTAAGGCTTTGCCCATACTGCCCCAAAAGCCCAAGAGTTAAGTGGTGTGTGACAACACATGGAGAGTGAGGCAAAGCATAAAAGTGAAACTATAACTTCTCTATATGCTAAGAATTGAAAATATAGTTTCACTGACTCATTAAACGTTAAACGCCGATTGTTTCATGACTTGCTCGGCTCGGCTGATCCCTAGGCGCTTTGCAACGGTTTGCCATTGCTTCACCGCATTTAATACTTCGTCGTAAATTTGCGTGGCTTGGGTTTGCGAAAGTCGGAAGAAGTCTTTCACATCAAAGGCTAATTGGTAGTCTAAAGTGTTGTCTGAATCGGTAATATTCAGATGCAGGCCATGCTTACCCACTATCGGGTTTAAATCATAAGCGGGTGATAACTTCCAGCCATTCGTTGTTAATAAAAATCCATGGTTACGCAGGTGATCATCCGTGTTGGACACCGCAATATTAAACACGATACGTCGCCATAACTGTGCTAAATCAGCTTCGGTTTGTGCACCAGAATTGGAAATAAATTCAGCAATTTCTAAGTAGCTGGCACCTTGAGATTGTTCACCATCATAGTATTGAAGCTGTGTCATGGCCGATGAAAAATGCAGCCGCTTTTCACCGTCGCGGTCAAACCGTTTGGTTAAAAAGGTATGATGCCCAGAGGAAAACCGTCTAATCTCACTTGGAAACATGTCAACACCTGCCGCCAGCGCCAATTCATAGCAGACCATCTCCCACGCGCCCACGTCATGGGTGTCATTTAGATTGGGAAACTTGGCAATCCACAAGTGGCCTTGTTCGTCTGTCACACAAGCCTTGGGCCTTGCACCGCCTAATGATGAGCCTGGAGAAATCAGCATTTTCAACCAGCGGTAATACTCGTCACTGTCGATGTTATCGTCTTTTTCAATCTGCATTGCTGCGTGCTCTAGCTCTCGCAAAGAAGCCATTGGCGGCGCAGCAAACTCAGCGTTGTTATCTAAGAACGCAGCCGAGCCTGTTCGCTTAAATCGAATACCACCCATCCGGTAAGAGTCGTGCACGCCCAACAAGTAATCCAATTCGTTTAATCGACTTGTTGCTCGAATGCCTTTGCGCGCTTCAATGGCTGCACGCCGCTGCATTAAAATACGTCCCCATCTATCAGGCGATGAATCAAGAAATGCACGAAAGTTTTTATTGGCTTCATCGTTGTAGAGTTCACCGGAGTGGAGGGTCAGAATGGGATCAATTTGTAAACGATAGGCTGAAGTTAAAAATGCTTTATCGTAGGCAAAACTAAACACGCCACCTCGACTTGAATCGCTGTAAGTCAGCTGTCCTATTAGCAAAGGCGCCTCAATTGGCTGCCAGTCGGCATAGACTTCAACGATTTCACGGCTCATTTTGAACCTTCCAGTAATTTTATATTTTGCAGCTTGATGCCCACTTCATCATGAGCGGCCATTTCTGCAAAGTTGCTTTCCATGCCAAGAACGGCCATCACCTTTAAGTAAGTGCCTATGGCAACGCCCGGATCACCTGCGAAGACTTTGTTCACTGTTTTATGATCAAAGCCAGTACGTTCACACAGCAGCTTTTTTGTAAAACCACGTCGTTTCATAGCCAACAGCAAGTCTTCACCAAAATGAGTCAGAATTTTGCGCTGCTTTGGAAACAGTACATTGTGCAAATCACGTTTAGCCATATCACCAACCGAAGGGACTATATTCCCACTATTCAACCGATAATGGGAATATAGTCCAACCTTGATTCCCAAGCAACTCCAACAAGTTACATGTGGGACTATATTCCCACTTTGCTCAATATAATCGGATTAATATCCCGCCTTTAGGTTTAGCTTGCGCGTTGGCCAAGGCGATGATGTGGATCCCTGAATGCCAAAGGCCATCAAATTACACTTTTGTGCGCATAAAAATGTAAAAATCCGCACTTTTATGCGCGTAAAAGTGTAGACTGAGTTATACTACAGGCAGTTAACAGTCTTAATTGGCGGGAAATGACAATGCAGCGCAACTTACTAAACGCCCTAATAGCATGGAAAAATCAACCGGTGCGCAAGCCATTATTGATCGATGGTGCAAGACAAACAGGTAAAACCTATCTGCTACAAGAGTTATTTGGGAACACCTTTGCCAACATCCTTCGTATCGACTTCCTTGAAAACCCTGCCTACAAAGAAGCGTTCGATGGCTCTCTGTCAACTGACGAGCTAGTAATGAACATTGAGTTGTTAACCAACCAAGCGTTCAACCCAGAAACCGATCTGCTGATATTAGATGAAATTGGCGAATGTGAACGTGCCGTTACCTCACTAAAGTACTTTGCTGAAAAAGCACCGTCCTATTTTGTCGCTGCCAGCGGCTCGAATATTGGTTTGCTCAACACCTTCCCTGTGGGCAAGGTAGAACAATACAATTTACGACCACTGACCTTCCAAGAATTTATTTACGCATCCAACGAGCAAGCGCTGATCAAAGCGTTTGATAGTCAAGCAAGCACACCGGCAGTACACACCAAATTGATGGACAAACTCACTGACTACTTTTTTACTGGTGGTATGCCGGAAGCCGTTTCTGCTTGGTATCAGTATAAGGATTCAAGCATTCTAGAGCGTGTTGAAAAAGTCACAAAAATTCATGCCGATTTAGTGGAAGGTTATCGCCGCGATTTTGGTAAGTACGCGGGCAAGGTCGACGCCACACTGATTGAATCGGTATTTAATAGCATTCCAGCCCAGCTATCACTTGTCAGCGATGAGTCGGTTAAACGCTTTAAATTTAAGCATGTGCATGAGCGTAAATCTCGTTATAGCGATTTTGAAACCGCGATCCATTGGCTTAACTGCTGCCGCTTAGCTTTGCCAAACTACCCTATTGAAGGATTGCCGAAATCTCCGTTAGCGGCCTATAAAAAAGAAAATATGGTGAAACTGTTTCTGTTTGATGTGGGCCTGCTTAATCATATGCTCGGCAGCAGTTATAAAGAAATTAAGCAACAAAACTATGAATACAAAGGTTATGTGGCTGAAAACTTTGTGCAACAAGAGCTCACTGCCATTGGCGTTGACCCAAGCTATTCATGGAATGACGCCCGCGCCGAAATCGAATTTATTTTGGCGACCGATGAAGGCGATATCGTCCCTGTGGAGGTCAAAAGTGGTAAACGTACAAGAGCAAAATCGTTGGCATCCTACGTTGAAAAATGTGCTCCAAGTAAAACCTTTAAGTTAACGGGTACACAAGGCTCATCCGCATTAGAGCAAACCAATATCGTGATGCCTTTGTATTTCACGCAGTATTTACCACAGAGATGGTAAAAGCGCGTTGCTTAGACCCCGAGGTCTACACAAAGTTACCTTATGGGTAACAATTTGTAGACCTTTTGGTGGGCTTACAACCTTTCAATCCCCCCTCAATCAGTTTATTGCTAACGTCATTTGGCCAGCCTATCGCCTCATCGTTTAAAGCAAATCACTCAAACGATTTAACAGTGCTTTACGGCTATTATTCGCCACAACAAAGCGCTTAAAACGTTGTTCAAACGCCGCTTCATACGCTTTGAACTGATAGGCATCAAACAGCTGATGCAGATAGCGTGATGCCGCATCGTAACCACTAGCGCAAGTTCGATCTGCTTGCTCTTGTGATTGCTGCCAGTAGTGCTCACGCTGATTGTAGATATCCGTCAACGCTTTTTCTTTTTCCGCTTTTTCGATGGCTAATTTTTTTGCGAGTGCTGCGGCTTGTTCTTGCTGTAATTGACTTTGCGCTTGCTCAATGAAAGGGGAAATCAGATCGGGTGTTAACCAGTATTGATAGATCTCGTCAGTGTTGGCAGGTTCTTTTCGCGTCAGCGCTAAGGCTTGGTGACGGGTTAGCTGGCCTTGCTCAAACAACGTGCGTAATAGCGTGTCTTTCTCTGCTTGCGAGAGATTATGGAGCCACGCATCAAGCGTAAGCTGAGTTTGTTTGGCTTGGTGACTGGGTTGTTCGCTCAGTACCATGGCGAGCGCCTTAACCAATGCTAAGGGAATATCATACAGCGCTGCAAACGCCTGCTCCTCTTCACTGAGGTGCTCAAAATCGAATTGAATTAACGGCACTCGCTCAACGTCATCATTAAAATCAAACGCTTTGAGCCACATAAAGTACACAAGGCGCCAATCCCCTTGCATTAACCTGCTGCGTAAAGCGGCTAAATGCTGGAAAAAGTCGTCAGCATGCTCATCGTCAAAATACTCGTCATACTCCTCAAGGGAAAAAATCAGCAACTGCCACTCATCGTTTTCGTGAACATGAAGCCCATCACTTGAAAAGCCAAGTAACGCATCTGGAAGCGTTCCTGCTGGTAGCTTGATGTAGGCATCGATTGAGCCCCAATCGGCATAGTAAAAACCGATATCAAAGTATTTTAACATCAGCTCAAAAGGCTCTGCCTTTAGATCACTGTAGGTGTAATACACCTGAAAAGCCGTAGCGCTGATCTCGGCACGGCTTGAAATGGCTCTGAGTACTTGACGTGCTTTAGCATCTAAATACCCATCCAGACGCTCAAATTTATAGTATTGATATTCGCTCACGGTGACCTTGCTATTTATTTATTGTGAATTGAAAAGTTTGTTTTAACAAAGGCTGTACCTGAACCACTCTGGCGACTTGTTCAGCGTTTATATAACGTCTTGGGTCAATCGTTACAAATCCCCAAAACTGCAAAAATCGCTCAATAAATCGTGATTCGATGAGCATACTTAAGTTTATTTCTGGCGAGAAGTAATCATCCGTAGGGAATACCAGCAATAGATCAGGGAAAGCTGTCATCACCTCTTTCACAAGCTGCTCCACACTGTTGTGGCTTTGAATACGCCACAGCATAAACAACCAAAAAGTGCGCAAGTCGACATCGTATTCCAAACTGTCCAAATAACCCCAGTTATATTTGCTGATGGCGGCCTCTAACATAGGTTTGAAAAAGGCCTGTATGCCTAGCGCTTGATACTGCTTTTGCGCTGATTTTTTTACATGGTAGCGGCCACTGCGCCGATAAATAATACCGCTAATTTCGGCAAGTACTCGGGTGTAGTGCAAGGCATTAAATTTGTCTTCGTTGCTGCCCGAAAACTCGCTGATGCTTATACTACGTTCGAATTGAGCAACGGCAAACTCAGGCAATAACTCACTGGCCTGTTTAACCAACTTAGCCGGTAAGTTGCCTTTATTCGTGGCTTTGAAGAAGCCTTCTTGTGCCATGGCCTCATCAAGAATTAGCGCTAGATAACGCATTATTGGGCTGGCAGAAAGAGAGTCGGGTGTGCGAATTGTCACCCACTTTAATTCATCAAAAGGCGCATAAAGCCAATTGGCCATTTGCGTTGGCGTTACGCCACAAAAATCGGGATGAGGTTGATGATTGCGTTCTTGCACTTTGTGCTGCAAAGCGGCATTGAGTTCATCAAGACTCAAATTTGGGTTCATTGCCAGCATGGTTTCAACATCATCGAAGACTTGGGCATGTTGCTTGGAAACGCTGCTCATACAACAACGTTTAAATTTTTTACCACTGCCACAATGGCAAGGATCGTTTCGGCCGAGTTTCATTATTGTCCCTTCTTATTGTTATAGAAACAGCGCGGCATTTTCCTGTTTGCGCTGATCCAATGTCTTAGCAATCCCAGACACTGTTGTTTTACTGATCCCTTGTTGCTTAGCAAGATAAGTAAATTGACTAATAGCTTCTACTACTTCTTCAATGACTTGCCTTGCCTCATGCCAATTCGCAAAGCCAGCACCAGTCGCTAGTTTTTGCATCACTTTAAGCGGCGGCGCTTTGCCATAACCGCCGAACGCAGTGGCGTGTTCGTTAAATGGATGTGGGCTGTAGGTAACATCGTAAAAAGGTGCAGGGTTCCATTGACCGTCATCCGCTTGCAAAAACGCCCAGTTTTTACTGTGGTCGTCTTGATTAGACGACAGCAGGTTAAAAACGGCACGGCGAAATTGCAGCTGCCCAGCGGCTGGAGATTTACAGAGCTGTCGGCTGGCTTTAATTAAGTCAATATAATCTAAACTTGGCGTTCGAAAATCTGCATCCAGTAGCCCGCAAGCGCTGTGCATATGCAACCGACCTGCACTGCGCTTGCTGCCTAAGTCGGCCTGTTCAGTGCCATAATCAAAACGCTTAAGCGCTAACCAGGCAGGCGCACCGCTTGTAGTTGGTGCTTCAATGAGTTGCCATTGCGGCGGTTGACACTTAGCAAGTTCTGCCATTTGTAAATAAACCGCCTCACACAAACCTTCTTCATGCCCGAGCGCGAGATTTTTCGAGGTAAACTTAATCAGCCAAGCCTCATCTCCAGGCTGAGCAAAGGTTCGACAATGCTGAGTTTCCCCAGCAGGCATATAAATCTGCGCCTTGGGCCTTGCTCCGCCCGAACTTCCACCCGCGACCAATGCAGCCAAAACCTGTTGCGTATGCCCATCTAACTCATCGTGATTATCATCCATATAATCTGACATTGAAGAATCGAACAGGGTTTGTGCTTCTAGGCCTAAAGTAGCTAAATCAATATTCGCATGCGTGGTGGCTGAAAACTCAGACACCGGAGAAAAAGACAATGCTCCCATGCCTTTATCACCGACAAAGGCCAGTCTATCCATCGCAGTTAATTGATTAGGTAGGATGCCCTTTTGCCGGAAAATACGATCTTGTAACAACATGCCCCAACCATCGGGCAAACAATCTCCAAATACGCCATGTACACCTTGGTGCGGCGCTTTAGGGGCGGCTTGAACTTGCGTATTCGACTGCAAGGTAAACGGTGATAAATTGCCAAACTGCTGCAAATAGTCGTCAGCATACTGAAAAAAAACGCCTTGCCGATTCTGCGCCAAGACTCCAACAGAGATCTGCTCACCTGAGCTTAGCGTACGAGTAACATTAAGCTTCTGAATCGGTTTAAAACTCATCTTTTAGCACCTCATCAATACTCGTGGGTATAGCAGCGCGTTCTTTGCTAAGTTGCGTGAGCTGATAAAGCCTATCTAGCGAATCAAGGGTCTGCCATAGCAACAGCAATTGACGAAATGAAATTTGCCCGGTCAGCTCAAATTTCTTAATGGTGGCCGCAGGTACGCAGCTTCGCTCAGCCAATGCAGCGCGCGACAGCTTTGCCTGCTTGCGTAACTCACGTAAATAAGCCGCATAAGCTTGGCTTACATCGGTATCATCAAGTAAGGTAAAATTCATCCGCAAAGACTAAATGGATACAGTTATACCCATTATAGCCAAAAAAAACACAAAGTGGATACTATCATATCCATTGCTGGGTGAATTGTTGAAAAATCACTCGATAAAGCCTTTCTAAACTGCTATTTTTAGACCCTAACAGCAGCATAAAAACGGCACTGCTTTTCCATTGCTAACCACTAAGATTTAGTAAAAGCCAGAGGCAAGTGGTGGGCAGTTTGGTGGGCAAACAAGCATTTTTGAACGGTTTCTTTTCGATAACTCATTGAGTTTGTTAGGGTCTAGACCGCTACTCAATGAGCAGATCCAGAACATTGAGTAACCCATCAACTTAAAACCTAAAATACGGGTACAAAAAAGGAGCTGAATTCAGCTCCTTTTTTAATGGGTTTCGATTAGCGGTTTAGAAGTTCGCTAAGAAGAACGGAATCATCAGCGCATTCACCAAGTCAATAAAGAACGCGCACACTAACGGCACGATAATAAATGCGAGGTGGGAGTTACCGTAACGCTGGGAAACAGCTGACATGTTAGCCATGGCCGTTGGCGTGGAGCCGAGGGAAATACCACCAAAGCCCGAGCACACCACAGCAGCATCGTAGTTTTTACCCATCGCTGGGAACACGATGAATATGTTGACCATAATCGCAATAATAAACTGAGCAGCCAAGATGGTGAAAATAGGGCCAGCTAAGTCAATCAGCGTCCACAGTTGCATACTCATCAGTGACATTGCCAAAAACGTACCCAACGCCAAGTCTGCAATTAAAGCCACCGCTGGTTTGCGGCTAGGCCATTTGGTACCAGAGATACGCGGAAAGTTATCAGGAATGATATTCGAAATGATGATACCGGCGAACAAGCATGTCACAAACAGTGGTAAGTCTAATCCCAGTTGCGATACGCCTTCGTTAAGAAGCACACCAGCAATGCCACAAACATGAAGGGCAAGCACAGCATCTAAAAACTCAAACGCTGTAATTTGGCTCTCACTCTTTTTATCTGACACGCCTATGTCTAACGCTTCTTCTTTGTTTGGTGTCAGGTTATGGCGGTTGATGAGAAATTTGGCAATCGGACCACCCATTAAGCTGGCGAGGATCAAGCCAAATGTTGCGCTGGCAATGCCAATTTCCATGGCATTAGTGACCCCAAAACCTTCTTGAATCTTCGGCGCCCAAGCGATAGCAGTACCATGGCCACCAATAAGCGACACCGAGCCTCCCAACAAGCCAACCGGCGCTTCCAAGCCAAAGATTGAGGCAATGCCAATACCCGTTAAATTTTGTAGCGCCATGTAACCGATGGTGACAGCCAGCAAAATAATCAGCGGCATACCGCCTTTGAGCAAATCTTTCAGGCTGGAATTAATACCAATGGTGGTAAAGAAGTAAATCAGCAGGATGTCGCGCGCTTGCAGATCGAACTCAACTTCAATGCCGCTAACGGCATATACCAAGCCGAACAACACAGAGAATAGAATGCCGCCACTTACGGGCTCAGGAATACTAAATTCTTTTAAGAAGCCAACAGACTGATTGAGTCGCCGCCCCACAAATAACACGACAATACCAATGGTCAAGGTTAGGAAGCTGCTGAGGCTCAGCACGCTATCAACCAGTTCAATTCCCATGTGTTCTCTCCAGAATAAATCGTACAGTCCAATTGCTTTGCAGGCAGTATAGAAGAATAAGATAAATCAGCAACTTGACTAATTAATGAACCTTTTCATTCATATTAAAATTATGCTGTGTCAGCATCCCCCGTTAGATTGCTTCCGCGCTGCCAGTAAGTTTGGCGGTTCGTTTGCCAACGCCCCTCGCCTGCGACGAATCAGTTCCACAACGGCATTAACCGTTCGCAGCGATTAAAAAGGTACCTTGACGCCCCATAGCCATTCCACTAGCTTGTTGATGTTATTTGTAAAATTTACTCATCTAAAGGAGAAAGTCGGTTGTCCGAGCAGAGTCGCAAGCTTGTTGTGTCAACAACCGCCGATCAAACCGAGGCTCGCTTATCGCTGCTAGGGGATTGGCGAATCGATGACGGACTGCTCAATGGTGAACAACTGCGCCAGCAGCTAGCACCCGCACCTTCATGGCAGCGCTTGGTTGTTGATGGCGATCAGCTTGGTCGCTGGGATTCGTCATTGATGAGTATGCTGCGCGAACTGCGCAACCTGTGCCAAGAATTAAATGTTGAACTTGAATTGGCAAGCTTGCCACAAGGCGTTCTGCGATTAATGCAGTTGGCCGATAGCTACCCCACTCGCAATACCGATAAAAGCACCAAACCTAAGCTTTCTTTGTTTGAGCGCATTGGCAAAAACGTTCAATCGTCACTGCGTAACCTCGATTACATCCTCGATTTTCTGGGCCACCTCACCATGGCACTCGTACGTTTGGTTAAAGGTCAGGCACGCTATCGCAGTGAAGATGTTCGACTCTTTTTGCAAGATGCCGGGCCAGGCTCCTTCAAAATTGTTGCCTTAATTAGTCTTTTGGTCGGCGTCATTCTGGCCTTTGTGGGGGCTGTGCAATTACGCCAATTCGGCGCAGAAATCTATGTTGCCAGCCTTGTTGGGTTAGGCATGGGCCGTGAAATGGGCGCCATGATGACGGCAATCATCATGGCCGGTCGCACTGGCGCAGCCTATGCCGCTCAAATTGGCAGCATGCAAGTCAATGAAGAAGTTGATGCGCTCAAAACCATGGGCCTGTCAGACGTTGAATTCCTGGTGCTTCCGCGTGTCACCGCCATGTTGATCATGTTGCCGCTATTAACCATTTTCTCCATTGCCATGGGCATACTTGGCGGCGCGCTGGTTTCATCCCTCATGCTTGATATCGGTTGGCTGCTTTATATTAAGCAAATGTCCGATACGGTAGCCCTTTACCATTACGCCATTGGTTTAGCGAAATCGATTTTGTTTGCGCTTGTCATTGTCATGTCGGGCTGTATTCATGGCCTTAACTGTGGCCGCAGTGCAACTGCCGTCGGTAAGGCAACAACGCTGGCGGTGGTACACGCCATTGTTGCCATTATTGTCGTCGATTCGGTGGTGACCATATTGCTCACGGTGCTCGGCCTATGAGCCAATCTCACATTGAAGTGAACAATCTGACCATGGCATATGGCCCCATGGTGGTTCAACGCGACCTGAATTTCACCATTAACCGTGGCGATATTTTTGTCATTATGGGCGGCAGTGGCTGCGGTAAAAGTACCTTGATGAAGCATTTGATTGGCCTCAATCGACCTGCCCAAGGTGAAGTTTTATTTGCAGGCAAAAGCTTGTGGCATATTGACGAGCAGGAAAGACGCAATTTATTGCGCCGATTTGGCATTACATACCAAGCCGGCGCCTTGTTAAGCTCGCTCACCCTTGGCGAAAATGTTGCGCTACCACTGCAGCAGTTCACCCCCCTCAAACCATCAGAAATTGATGATTTAGTGCGCTATAAGTTGGCGCTGGTTGGGCTAGAGCCGTATCAACACTTTATGCCTTCGGAAATTAGTGGCGGCATGCGGAAACGTGCCGCATTAGCTCGAGCTATTGCGCTTGATCCCGAAGTGCTGTTTTTTGATGAACCTTCGGCCGGTTTAGACCCAATTAGTGCGCGCTTACTTGATGATTTGATTCTAGAATTACGCGATAGCTTAGGCGCGACCATTGTCATCGTGACCCATGAATTAGCGAGTATTTTTGCCATTGGAGACAATTCGGTGTTTCTCGATCCTGAAACCAAAACCCAACTGGCAACAGGCGATCCGAAGCAATTACTCGCGAGCTGTGAACTACCGCAGATTCAACGATTTTTAACCCGCGGCGAGCGGCAAGCCCCTACAGGGAGCATTACCTCATGAATGAACATGCCAAGGCGCGTTCTATTGGAATTTTTGTATCAACCGCATTGCTGGTATTGGTCATTGGCGTTGCATTGCTCAGCTCAGGCTCATTATTCAAAAAGACCGACCACTTTGTGGTGGTATTTGATCGCTCCATTAAAGGCTTAAATATTGGCTCAACCGTTACCGCTCAAGGTGTACCCATTGGTCAAGTTGTTGATATTCAAGTTGTCTTCTCCGAGAAACTAGGCAAAATTGTTCTCCCAGTCATTCTCGAAATCAAAGAAATTGGCTTAAAAACTTCCCGTGGTGTCAACGTTGATATGTTCACCCCTGCTCACGAAGCGATTGTTGACCATATTCAAGCTCGTTTAGTGCCCCGCAGCTTAGTGACCGGTCAGTTAATGATCGAGCTAGAGGTGAATCAAAGCTCGGTTGGCCGCACCATCGACATCAAAACGGACATCACCCAGATCCCGCTTCTTCCTTCGCAATTTGATGAAGCAGGTGCCGCAATCGAGGGCATTTTGCAAGACATCAGGGCCGTTGATTTTAGAGCGATTGGTGGTGAATTTAGTCGATTGCTAACCAACATTAATCAATTGCTCGAATCCGAATCGCTCGACACGCTCCGCGCAGAAATGGCTACCGCGAGTAAAGAGCTGACCACATTGCTGACCCAATTGAATGCCAATCTACCCGAAACCATCGAGCAGTTTCACAGCAGTATGGCGTCGGTGCGGGACTCGTCCGAGCGATTCCGCCAATTTAGTGATCGAGGCGTTGCCGTGATGCCAGATGTAGAGAAAGCTGTGGTGCAATTGAGCACGACGCTAGAGCAAGCGGAAACCACACTCAAAGCTTATGAAGGGATGGTGAACAGTGACTCTAATTTGCGCTATCAGGCACAGCAAAACTTGCAACAAATGGAGCAAACACTGCAATCAACCAATGAGTTATTGGAAAATTTGCAGCGCCATCCTGAATCAATCATTTTTGGAAAGTCGGAGTAACGCATGCGCGTCCTAGTTAGCCTGTTTTTGCTACTGCAGCTGGTAGCCTGTTCTTCCACCAGCGCGCCTACTCGATACTATTTACTAAATCCGGCGCCGGCGGAAACGCCCAATCTGACGGTTGAATTAGAGCTCATGGTGGGGCCGGTACAAGTTGCCGATCATTTGCAACGCCGTGGTATTGTAGACCGCCGCTCCGATCATCAATTGCATTACTCAGCTACCGAGTTGTGGGCTTCAGCATTACCACAACAAATTCCAGCGGTATTGCGCCACTCACTACACCAACAACTTCCCAACGCAAACCTTTCTAGTTTTAGTCGGTCGTTACCGAAACCCGATAGCAGTAGCCACCAGTTGATGCTGGAGATTTTACAATTCGATGGCGAACGAGGCGCTGAGATTCAGCTAGTGGCGCAATGGCAAATTTACCACAGGCCAACTCATCAAGTGCTTGCTCAAGGAGGCTTTGAGCAACAAACATCAACCAACGATTCAAGCTACCAATCGCTGGTTGAAGGGCATAACCGTTTACTGTCGGAGTTAACCCGCCAATTAGTCACTGAGCTTGTCAAAGTAACAGAAGCCCAAGAGTGACAATGGCGGTTACCTAAGTTGTTTGACGCTGGGGCTATAGCCTCGCTGACTTAGACTTTCGGCGCGTGGCAACACCCAGCAGTTATCATGTTTCTGATAACCAATGCTGGCGTAATAATCATCTAAACCCGGCGCAGCTAATAAAATCAATTTGCAGTTCTCGCCTAACTGCTGCTGCGTTAATACTTGCAAGTTGTAGCCAATCAAATGCCCTTGATAGGCCTTACTCACGGCCAAATCCGATAAATAGCAAGCATAGTGAAAGTCGGTCATAGAGCGCGCAATGCCGACAAGCTCTTCGTTATCCCATGCCGAAACGATTAAGTTACTGTGCTTCAACATGCCTTGCATACAGCTGAGATCATTAACTGGCCGACGATTTGCTAATTCGGATTCATGAAGCAAATGCAAAAATTGGCCCACCGTCACAGGTGAGTTAATACGATATTTCAGTGACATAACATCCATCCGTGAAAAAAAGCTACTCAAACAAAGACTGGACTGATCGCTTCCGCTGCGACAAACAACAAGGGTGGAGCGAGTAGCGTGAAAATAATTAGCGCTTTAAATCTAGCACAGGATCCGCAGCGTGCTGGGGTTTGTGGGGGTTTTACGATGATTCCGTTAACATTAGAATTTCGAACTGGACTGTGGGGTTCTGATCGTTCGACATAAAAAACCCGCCTTATCAGCGGGTTTTGTTGCGATATGTTCTCACTTAGGCATGATTTGTTTGCGGCTTACTGTGAGCATCGTAGGGCATCGTCAGCTTATATTTTGTTTGCTGTTTGGTACCACAAGCTAAATAGGGGCGCTGATCAGGGATCAGCATTTCATAACTTTTACAGTCACCACTGATGCGAACGCATGCCATGCGCGGTGAATAAACACTTATTTGCCAGCTCGATTGCATGTGTGATCTCTCGATAGTCTAATGTGGGTAAGTTGATTGACCCAAACGATGTGGCTGCCACAGCGCTTTTGCGGCTATATTCGGCGTGATGCTCTTTTCTAAACAGCCACCGTTTGTAAATAAAAGGTCAACGTCCACTAATTAGATATACCGGATTGGAATTGGTTCAGAGCCGTATTAAATCTGAGTTTGATCGAAGTCAAACAATTGGTCAGTCCAATTATAAGTGGCCCTAGGTGAGTTTTTGCTCTAGTTCCACAGGCAAATAATGGTTGCAAATAGCAGTCTTGCTAGCCAAAAAACCTCAACAGTGTTAATTTAAGGCGCTTTCTGAAACAGCTGGAAAGTGAATCACACCATGACCGATCGCGGTTCTCTCATAATTGTCTCTGCTCCAAGCGGTGCTGGTAAATCCAGTCTGATTGCCGCCATGATTAAAGCACGTGGCCAACACAAGGTTCAGGTTTCTATTTCTCACACGACGCGCGCGCCGCGACCGGGTGAAGAAGATGGCAAACACTATCACTTTGTGTCGCAGCAAGAGTTCATGAAGATGATTGATGATCATGCTTTTTTTGAGTGGGCCGGCGTTTTTGGCAATTTTTACGGCACCAGCCGCCATGCTGTTGAAGCGCAATTGAATCAAGGCGTGGATGTGATGTTCGATATTGACTGGCAAGGCGCGCAGCAAATTCGAAAACACGATGCCGATGCCATTAGCGTATTTATTTTACCGCCTAGTCGGGCCGAGCTTGAACAACGATTACGCAAGCGTGGTACCGATTCGGAAGATATTATTGCCGGCCGTATGGCCAAAGCCGTGGCAGAAATGTCGCATGTTCATGAATATGATTATGTGATTGTTAACGATGATTTTGACCAAGCGGTGGAAGATCTGACGTCCATTGTAGTGAGCAGTCGCCTGCGTCATGCTGGACAATCAGAACGCCACAAAGCTATGCTCAACGAATTACTGGCGGAAGGCAGCTGATTTCGGTAGAATTCCGTCCCTTTTTTGAACAAGTAGGAGGCCGTCATGGCTCGCGTTACAGTAGAAGATGCCGTCGACAAAATCGGCAACCGTTTTGATTTAGTGTTGGTTGCAGCACGTCGCGCTCGTCAGTTGGCCATTCAAGGTAAAGATCCACTCGTTGACGAAAACAACGATAAGCCAACTGTATTGGCTTTACGTGAGATCGAAGAAGGCTACATCACAGCTGCATCGTTGGACGCAGAAGAAGCACGCGAACAACAAGAGCAAGAAGCTGCCGAAATGGCTTCTGTTGCTTCGATCACTCAGCCAAACTTCTAAAATTTGGCGGCAGTATTTAGCGGGGTGATGCTTGAAATTGTTTGAAGGACTAAAGCAGCAAATCGCTGAATATTTAGATCCCGCCAAGGTTGCGCTCGTCGAACAGGCTTACATCGCCAGTCGCGACGCGCATGAAGGCCAAACCCGCTCAAGCGGCGAACCATACGTTACTCATCCGGTAGCCGTTACCCGCATTCTTGCCGATATGCGCCTCGATCATGAGGCGCTTATGGCAGCGTTGCTGCACGATGTCATTGAAGATACTCACTTAACCAAAGCCGACTTGGCCGAACAGTTTAATGAAACTGTTGCCGAGTTAGTTGAGGGCGTCTCTAAGCTCGATAAAATTCAATTCGATTCGAAAGAAGAAGCGCAAGCCGAAAATTTCCAAAAAATGGTCATGGCCATGGTTGTGGATATTCGAGTGATCTTAATTAAGCTCGCCGATCGAACCCACAACATGCGCACCATTTTTGCGCTGCGTCCCGATAAACGCCGCCGCATCGCCCGCGAAACCCTCGAGATTTATGCGCCAATTGCCAATCGCTTAGGCATTCACAACATTCGTAACGAGCTAGAAGATCTCGGATTTGAAGCGCAGTACCCGATGCGCCATCGGGTCCTTGGTAATGTGGTGAAGCGCGAGCGCGGGAATCGCAAACAAATCACCGAAGCCATTGCTCAAGATATTGCCGGCCGTATTAACGAAGCTGGCATTCCAGCAAAAGTAAAAGGCCGTGAAAAACACTTGTTCAGCATCTATCAGAAAATGCGCAATAAAGAGTTGCCGTTTACTGAAGTGATGGACATTTACGCGTTTCGGGTCATTGTTGATGACGTTGACACCTGTTACCGCGCCCTTGGTTTAGTGCACAGCCTGTTCAAGCCCAAGCCCGGTCGCTTTAAAGACTATATTGCCATTCCCAAAGCGAACGGCTACCAGAGCCTCCACACGTCCCTCATGGGCCCGCACGGTGTGCCAGTGGAAGTACAAATACGTACTGAGCACATGGACCAAATGGCTGATCGCGGTGTTGCTGCTCATTGGCTCTATAAAGACGATAGCGAAACCGCAGGCACAACGGCTCAAGTTCGCGCACGTCGTTGGATGCAAAGCTTATTGGAGCTTCAGCAAAGTGCTGGCTCATCATTTGAATTTATTGAAAGTGTTAAATCTGATCTATTTCCAGATGAAATTTACTGCTTTACACCTGATGGCCGAATTTTAGAAATGCCAGAAGGCGCCACCGCTGTTGATTTTGCTTATGCGGTACATACCGATGTGGGTAATAGCTGTGTCGGTGCTCGCGTTGATCGCCAGCCGTATCCGATTAGCCAGCCATTATCGACCGGTCAAACCATTGAGATCATCACCGCCAAAGGCGCTCGTCCTAACGCCGCCTGGCTAAACTTTGTGGTGACCAGCCGCGCTCGCATCAAGATCCGTCAATACCTGAAGAACCTAAAGTCAGAAGAAGCCCTTAAGCTAGGTAAGCGCTTACTAACGCACGCATTGGGTGGTCAAAAGCTGCTGTCAGACTTCGATCCGGCGCAGGTCAATCAACTGCTTTCAGAGTACAAATTCGAGCATGGCGACGAACTGCTTATTGATATTGGTTTAGGCAAAATCATGAGTCCGGTGGTCGCTAAGCGCTTGGCCGGCGACATCAAATTGCAAAGCAGCAAACGTAAGCGTCTTCCAATTATTGGCGCCGAAGGTGTACTGACCACATTTGGTAAATGTTGTCGGCCGATTCCCGGCGATCCGATTATTGCTTACATGAGTAAAGATCGAGGCTTGGTCATCCATCATGATCAATGTTCCAACGTGCGCGGTTATCAACACGAACCGGACAAATACGTGTCGGTGCGTTGGGATGATAACCACACCGGCGACGAAGAATTTTTGACCGAGCTACGAGTCGAAATGATGAATCACCAAGGCGCATTAGCAACGCTGACCTCAATTGTGGCCAATTGCGGCTCTAATATTCAGGGCATCAGCAGTGATGAGAAAGATGGGCGCCTGTACAGCGTTAACCTAGTATTGACCACCACCAGTCGAGTTCAGCTGGCTAATGTGATGCGTCGCATTCGCGTCATGCCAGAAGTGGTCCGAATCGTTCGTAATCGTAACTAACCTCAGATCAGGAAGCATCATGAGCAAAACAGTGATTTCAACCGACGCTGCGCCAGCCGCTATCGGTACTTACTCACAAGCCGTTAATCACAATGGTACGCTTTATCTGTCGGGCCAGATTCCATTAGTTCCCGCAACCATGGAACTGGTCAGCGATGACTTTGAACAGCAAACCGTGCAAGTTTTTGAAAACCTGAAAGCCGTATTGGCGGCTGCCGGTGGCACCTTGAATGACATGGTCAAAGTTCAAATTTACTTAACCGATCTGAGCAATTTTGCGACCGTCAACGAAGTGATGGCGCGCTATTTTGATCAGCCATACCCTGCCCGCGCCGCCATTGGTATTAACCAGTTGCCACGTGGTGCTCAGGTTGAAATTGACGGTGTTGCCGTCGTTTAAATTCCCAGTTGTGTAATTCCAACACGCAGCGCTGAGTTGATGACTCTGCTGCGTGTTTTTTGTTTATGAGTTTGACTATGGCCACAGACGCCCGCTTTGAGCGCATTAACACCGTACTCGATCGCCGCCAAATGGACTTAACGGTTTTGATGGAGCACGTCAACAAGCCCCATAACCTATCTGCCATTGTGCGCACTGCAGACGCAGTTGGCGTTCATGATCTACACGCCATTTGGCACGACCAAGATTTAGAACGTTCCAATTTCTATAGCTCCGGCAGTAACAATTGGACGCGGGTTCATCGCCAACCCGATATCGACACGGCCGTTGACACGCTTAAGCAGCAAGGCATGCAAATTCTGGCAACCAACCTGAGCGATAGCGCCATCGATTTTCGTGAAGTGGATTACACCAAGCCCACCGCCATCATTCTCGGGACGGAGCGGTTCGGTATTTCAGAGCGGGCGCTAGAACTCGCCGATCAACATATCGTGGTGCCAATGATGGGGATGGTTCAGTCGTTGAATGTATCGGTAGCGAGTGCTTTGATTTTGTACGAAGCGCAACGCCAACGTGACATAGCAGGCCTGTATCAACACGCTCAAGGTGTTGAGGCGCAAGAAAAACAACGCTTATTGTTTGAAGGATGCCATGAAGCGTTAGCAAAACGTTGTCGCCAAAAAGGCCTGCCGTACCCACAAGTCGATGACAAAGGCGACGTTGTAGCCTCCGAACAATGGTGGAAAATCATGAGAAGCCCGTCTAAATAAGCCAAACTGCGCCACAACAGGCCTTGCTGCACTGGTTGTATATCCAGTACACTTGCAAACACATTGTGCTTAAAGAGATCTTGGCTTGCCTGTCCACACTCTCGCCAAATTGCCGGTTACCGATCTGAAAGGTGTCGGTAGCAGCCTTGCCAAAAAGCTAACCAAATTGCAGCTGCATTCAGTGCAAGATGTACTGTTTCACTTGCCGTTGCGGTATGAAGATCGAACCCGCGTGTATGCCATTGACGATCTGCTGGCCAATCAAACTGGCACCATTGTTGGAACCATTCTGGCGAGTGAGATTAAATTTGGCCGTCGTCGCATGCTCGTGGTGCGTGTCAGCGATTCATCGGGCAGCCTAACCTTACGGTTTTTCACCTTCAGTGCCGCGCAAAAAAATGCATTTGTGGCCGGTCACCAAATCCGTTGCTTTGGCGAAGTAAAACGTGGCCCGAACGGTTTTGAGATGGTGCACCCTGAATACAAAATCAGCGACGATACTGACGAGCTGCCACACGTTGAGGAAACCCTCACGCCGGTTTATCCAACAACCGAAGGCGTACGCCAAGCTAGTTTACGTAAACTGACTGATCAAGCGCTGCAAATGCTTAAGCGGCACCCTTTGCCAGAATTATTGCCAGCCGGCTTGTATCATAGTCAATTACCGCTCAATGAAGCACTAGCCCTACTCCACAGGCCTAGTGCCGACGTATCAGCTGAGCAGCTGCTAGAAGGTGAACATCCAGCGCAACAACGACTGATTATTGAAGAGCTTTTAGCTCATCATCTCAGCATGCAACAACTACGACATCGCATGCAGCAGATCCGTGCACCGCAATTTCCTCATGCCGCCGACTTACAACAACAGCTGCTCGCACAACTGCCCTTTTCGCCAACAGGCGCACAACAACGAGTGGTTGCCGAGATTCAAGCTGATTTAGCCAAACCCCACGCGATGATGCGGTTGGTGCAAGGGGATGTTGGTTCGGGCAAAACCTTGGTTGCAGTCTTAGCGGCGCTCAACGTCATCGGCCATGGCCAACAAGTCGCACTTATGGCGCCAACAGAGTTACTGGCCGAGCAACATGCAACGAACTTTCAAAGCTGGCTTGAACCACTTGGGATTTCCATTGTTTGGCTGGCAGGCAAAACCAAAGGAAAACAACGACAAGTCGCGCTTGATGCCATTGCCGATGGCAGTGGCCAAATGATTGTTGGCACCCATGCACTTTTTCAACAGCATGTGGAATTCAAGCAATTAGCCTTGGTGATCATCGATGAGCAACACAGGTTTGGTGTGCATCAACGATTAACGCTGCGGGAAAAAGGTGAAGCCGATGGCATAACACCGCACCAATTGATCATGACGGCAACCCCAATCCCTCGAACACTCGCCATGACCGCATACGCGGATCTCGACACGTCAGTGATTGACGAGCTACCGCCGGGGCGCACGCCGGTCACGACCGTCGCCTTGCCGGACTCTCGGCGCGAACAAGTATTAGAACGCGTTCGCTCGGCATGTTTAAACGATAAACGCCAAGTTTATTGGGTTTGCACACTAATTGAAGAATCTGAAGTACTTGAAGCGCAAGCGGCAGAAGACGCCCAGACGCTGTTAAAAGAAAGCCTACCCGAATTACGCATTGGCATCGTTCATGGCCGCTTAAAAGCCGCGGAAAAGCAGCACGTCATGGCTCAATTCAAAAATGGCGAGTTAGACTTGTTAGTAGCAACCACAGTCATTGAGGTCGGCGTTGATGTTCCCAATGCGAGCTTGATGATTATTGAAAACCCGGAGCGGTTGGGGTTAGCACAATTACATCAGCTACGTGGCCGAGTTGGTCGCGGCTCCATTGCCAGTCACTGTGTGTTGTTATACAAAGCACCGCTGTCAAAAACAGCAACCAAGCGACTGGCGGTATTGCGAGACTCGAATGATGGCTTTGTGATTGCTCAACGCGATTTGGAAATTCGCGGGCCTGGCGAAATTCTAGGAACCAAGCAAACGGGTTTGGCCGATCTCAAAATAGCAGACCTCATTCGCGATCAGCATTTATTGCCATTGATTCAACAGCTGGCGCAGCAGATTCAAGCTCAATATCCTCAACATCTCCAGCCTCTTGTGGATCGCTGGATGGCTGGGCGCAGTCAATTTGGTAGTGCCTGATGGCCTCGTGTAAATCGTAGCCATAAAAAAAGCCTCGATTTTATCGAGGCTTTTAAGTTGGTGAGGCCGAACGCTGATGATGATTATGCATCATTGCGGAAGGCTTGGCTGCGACGACGGCTACGACTTGTACGACCTACGCTGTAGCTACCTTTTACGCCAAAAATATTCATATTGTTGCTCCTTGTTTGTTTTTAGTTACGAGTTAACTATACACCAAATTCTAAAAATGAACAGTTTTATTTGATGTTCATCACACTTTTTTTGTTTCCCTTCTAAATTATTAATTTATTGATATTGATCACCTGTAAGCCAACCCGCCAAAATTCACATAAAATACTGTTTTAATTACACTAAATATGATTAATCGATAGATAATTAGAGCTAAGCGTGATCTGAATAGGGGTTTGGGGGCAATAAAAAGCCCCGAACAAATCGAGGCTTTTAAAATCTGATGATGTGTTGCTTTGCTGACTTACGCATCGTTGCGAATGTATTGACTACGACGACGACTGCGAGTGGAGCGACCAACACTATAACTACCTTTTACGCCAAAAATATTCATCTCATTCCTCTCTCTATTCGTTAACTTTCGAGTGTAATTATATTACACAAACTCAAAATATCAAGCTTCATGAGACATTGATCACATTTATTTAGGCGCAAATCCGTAATTAAATTACATATTAGCCTGTTTGTCGCTAATTAAACGCTCGGCGAAAGTCGGTGGAGGAAAGATTAACTGGTAGTTCTGATAGCTTTGTTGAGTGTCTTGGGCAAACACATTAAGTCCATCAACTTGTCCCTCAAAACGCATTTCTACTCGCTGTGGCAACACGAATCCCTGTTCACGAACAAAGGTAAGGGTTAAGTTGAAATCAGAAAAGATCACCCCTGAGGTACTGTTTAGCGGTGCCGTCGATTTGATTTCTACCTTAGTTATGTGCTGGTGCTTCACATCAAACCAAAGTAACCCGACTAAATCAGCCAACGACGTTTGATCGATACTGTTTAAACGAGGCGAAAATGAATAACGTGCAGAGACTTCGGTTTTTGATAGTAACGCCAAGCTGTCCGGCTGAACCATTCGCGTGAGCCGATTTTCAACTAAAGGTTTGTTTTTGGATTCTGGTTGGGCAGGCGCGAAGTCTTGTAAAAACTGCCATTGCTCATCAATTGATGACGGTTTGCCGTTGACCGAACGTAAACTCCAGCCATTAAAGTGTTGCTGCCTAGGCTCATGATGGGCTATGCGGGTTTGGTCGTCAGCGCGGAGTATTCGGTCAAAGGCCCAGCGTTCTAACTGCACCTCATCAATCATTAACATGCTGTGTTCAACGGCCGAGTTTATGCCTGGTGCCGCAATGGCAACGCGGCAATGGATAACGCTCAATAAAATAACAGTCAGCCAAAAAATCCGTTTGAACACAACAACTCCTGATCGCGACATTAGCAGCCATGAGTGTAGTTAGCCCATGGCGTTATTCAAATGGCAAATTGCCTTGCGGCGTGTCGAAGGAATCCGCGTGGGGATCGTCTTTTTCAGGATAGAGAATGAATTTGCCAGTGAATTCGGCGGCCTCTTGTTCACCAGAAAATAAGGTGACAGCGACTTTTAGCACGACTTTTTTATCGCGGATCAGTGGCCAAATGCTACCCGCAATGTCTTTGCGACTTGATACTGCCGATGCATCACCGGCAACCGAGTTGAGGTATCGAATATCGCCGTGAACCAACATGATTCGCGCCGCAATATTGCGTTCCTTTAGCATCAGATATAACAGGCCCCACCCGGTGAGGCAGCCCAATGCATACATGCTGCCGGCAAACATACCACCATACAAGTTCGCATTTGGCGAAGACGGCGCGCACACCCGCAGCACATCGCCGGTGTAGTCATCCACAGTCACGCCCATCTGGCTACTCAGTGGAATTTGATCGCGCCACATGCCAGCTAAAGCGTCACACCATTCGCCATATTTTCGATTGGTAGATTTCGGCGTAATGTCTTTTTGCATCTGCTGATGCTTAATCTTGCCAAAGTGAGTTGGCCCTTCACCCACGGGGTGATAACCATTCTTTTGATAGAAAGGAACCGCAGCCAAACGCGCATTCATCATCACGCGCTTGATGGATTTAGCGCGGGCTAACTCTTCGAGCGTCGCAACCATGCTCGAGCCAATGCCTTTACCTCGGTGCGTATCACACACGGCCATATAACGGATTTGGGCTTCATCGGCGCTGATTTGATACAATCGCCCAACCGCAACAGGGTTACCTTTGCGGTCCAAGATCATGCGGTGTTCGCTGAATTGGTCGTACTCATCCTTTTCAGAGCCTTTTGGCAAATTAAAGGGTGCGCGCAACTGCTCCCAGCGAAACTGAAAGTAACGTTCAAAATCTGCGTCAGTGACGGGCTCTATGACCTTGTACATGCAATTAAACTCTTTACTCTCAACTCGGGCTCAAACGACCACGACGACTACAGGAAATATTGGTGTCTTCAACTAATTGGCAAGAAGCAACCCGCTACGGCAGCATCGTACGATTACTACGGCAGGGTGACCACTGTATTAAGGTTAAAGAAAACGATCAATATCGTTGGCTTGAAATTAACGGCATCATGCAAAGCTTGATGAAACTGAATACGCCTGCAGCCCCGGTACTGCCTCCGCATCAAGCGGTTCAACAGCTTTTTCCCCCAGAGCAAAACAAAGGCTTCGCCCTTGAGTTAGGTTTGGGCGGCGGTGCAATGCAGCGCTACTTTGCCCATTATCGACCCAATTGGCAACTTATATCTGTTGAAATAGATGCGGTGATCGTGGAGCTATTTCAAGAACACTTCGCACCGGAGAACAATCCCAATCAGGTTATTCACAACCGAGCAGAACGCGCCATTACTGAATATGATGATGATGCGTTTAACGGCTTAGTTGTTGATATCTGTACCGATGAAGGGCTTCCGGAGTTTATGTCTGATGTCTATTTCTGGGCTGAAATCGAGCGAATATTGGCGCCGAATCCGACCATTGCGGTTAACTTAATTCCAAAAGATGAGCAGGAATGGCAACGCGTTACCGACGCCATGCGCTCGGTATTAACGGCTCCTTTGGGTTGGATTCAAGTACCAAATCACCTGAATATGTTGGTGGTTACAGAATATTCTAGCTAGATCTGCAACCAGAACGTCACCGGCCCATCGTTTAGTAGTGACACCTTCATATCCGCAGCAAAACGACCATTTTCAGTCATGACTTTATCGGCGCAAGCCGCGCTGAACACTTGGTACAGATGGTCGGCAAACTCGCCGGATGCAGCACTCGAAAAGCTCGGCCGATTGCCTTTTTGCGTATCGGCCGGCAGAGTGAATTGCGAAACCACCAGCACTTCGCCCCCTGTTTGCTGGACATTCAGATTCATTTTTCCATGTTCGTCTTCAAACATTCGGTAGTTGCATACGCGCTCTGCTAAGCGCTTTGCCTTGGCCTCATCGTCATCCTTTTCAACACCAAGAAACACCAAAAGTCCTGGGCCAATTTTGCCAATTACTTCGTCATCCACCACAACTTGTGCGTGTTGAACTCGCTGGATTAAAGCAATCATTCCGCTACGTCCTGCGCTTCATCTCGCTCGCCTAATGTAGCGGTAAATTCGGCCCCCAACAGTACGATATACCAAGACACATAGACCCAAACAAAAATTACGGGCACCGCAGCCAACGCTCCGTAAATTGCCTGATAACTGGCAAATTGGGCAATATAAATAGCAAAACCTCGCTTGCCGACTTCAAACAGGAATGCGGTCAACAGCGCGCCATAGAGGCCATGCTTCCATTTCACATCTTTATTGGGCACCAGCAAGTAAAGCAACATGAACACCAGTGTTGATAACAAGAATGGGAAGAATTTGAGCATTTGAGTTTTCAGCCAACTGACATCCCCCACCACATTGAGGCTTACCAAATAGGATGTTGCTGCCAAGCTGGCGCTGACCAAAATAGGTCCCATGGTGAGCACCATCCAGTAAATGGACAGCGATAAGATTAAGCGGCGCTTATTATGAACTTTCCAAATGCGATTAAGCGCTTTATCAATGGCGGACATCAGCATGAACGCAACAAGAACTAACGCCAAAATGCCAATGGACGTGGCCTTTGATGCGTTGTTCACAAAGTCGTTCATGTATTGCGCCACGACTTCACTGGCGGTTGGTACAAAGTTTTCGTAAACGAACGCTTCAATGTCGCCGCGCAATTCCTCAAACACCGGAAACGCCGAAAACATTGCGAATGACACGGCAATCATTGGAACCAGAGACAATAAGGTGACGTAAGCCAAGTGGCCTGCGGTCATAGAGACTTGGTCATCGCCACATCGACGCACAAAATGAGAAAATACGTCGTAGCCATGACGCCACTTTTCGAGGCTGTATTGGCGTAAGCGTTGCCAGTCCATTTGTTTTTCAGAATCCATTGCAAACCTCAACTTGTGTGTACCGCCTATTGATTAAAAAATAGTAACAATTCAGCAGCTTTTGCATCAGAGTAGATTCGGTTAAGCTAACTGAAGTCAACATGAGTTAAAAGGATAAACGAAATGGCAGGTCAAGGTTCAGGTGGTAATGTGATTGCTGCGTTGTGCAGCTTTTTTATTCCAGGTTTAGGGCAATTGGTGCAAGGCCGCATCATGGCGGCGATTCTATTTTTTCTCGCCATGGCCATTTCTTGGGTACTGGTAGTTATTGCCGTAGGTTGGCTATTAGTCCCAATCGTCTATATTTGGTGCATCATTGATGCGGCCAAATACAAGGGCCCTGCTGGAGGTAGCTAATGCTGCGAATCCTAATTGTCTCAACCGCTCTGCTACTTACCGCCTGTGAGAGCACCTACTACTCCGCCATGGAGCAAGTGGGCGTGCACAAGCGCGATATCATGGTAGACCGCGTAGAAGAAGCTCGCGATGCTCAGTCCGACGCTCAAGAAGAGTTTCAATCGGCACTGGAGCAATTTCAGGCACTCACTAACTTTGATGGCGGCGATCTGCAGCGCATGTATGAAGCCGTTAGCGATTCCTACGAGGATAGTGCCGAATCTGCGGCTCAAGTCAGTGCTCGAATTGATGCGGTAGAAAGTGTTGCCGATGCGTTGTTTGATGAGTGGGAAGATGAGTTGTCACAAATCAGTAGCGACCGGTTACGCCGCGATAGCTCCACCAAGCTGAAAGCAACTGAGCGCAACTACAACAGTCTGATCCGCTCCATGCGTCGAGCTGAAGCGAAAATGGATCCCGTCCTGACGGCGTTAAAAGACAACATGCTGTATTTGAAGCATAACCTGAACGCAGCAGCCATCGGCTCGCTTGATCAGGAATATCGCGCGATTAAGAGTGACATCGACGCCCTCATAAGTGAAATGAATGCCTCGATCGATAGCTCAAATCAGTTTATCGATAGCCTCAAAGGCAACTAATAAAAAGGCCCGTATCAACGGGCCTTTTTTTATCATTTCTAAAAAACTCTCTCGGGCGTTACGCGGCCGTTAGTTTTTGTTCAGCCAGTTGCGCCGCCACAATCCCCGTAGGCAAATCGTTTTGTGCCGCTTGAGCAAACACCTGACTTAGGGTGTCGTAAATGCCCTCAACTTGCTTTTTGCTCGCATCAGCGTCATATGCATGCTCGTAGGACACATTAATAATGCCACCGGCGTTAATCACATAATCTGGCGCGTACAAAATGCCTTTGTTCTTCAGGATTTCATCGTGGGCATCGGTGGCCAACTGGTTATTTGCGGCGCCAGCAATGATGCCTGCTTTTAACCGTCCAATGGTGTCGTCGTTCACGGTTGCACCGAGTGCGCACGGCGCATACACATCCACTGCCTCATCATAAATGTTATGACTCTCAATGACCTTCGCGCCAAATTCTTGAACGGCTAGTTTCAATGCCTCTTGGTTGATATCAGCAACCACGAGCTGAGCTCCGGCTTGATGCAGGTGACGGCACAAGTGATAGCCGACATGACCAATCCCCTGCACGGCAACACGCTTACCGTTCAACGATTCATTACCGGTTTGATGTTTCAAAGCGGCCTGAATACCGAGGAACGTGCCATAGGCAGTGAATGGTGACGGATCGCCGGACTTACCTTCCAAGCCTGCAATATAGTCTGTGTGTTGAGCTGCAATGGCCATATCTGCCGGCGAGATACCGACATCTTCAGCCGAGACGTACTGACCACCTAATCGCTGCACATGACGGCCAAAAGCGCGCATCAGCTCTGGTGTCTTTTGAGTTTTGCTATCCCCAATAATCACCGCTTTACCGCCGCCCATTGGCAGGCCTGCCATCGCATTTTTGTACGTCATACCTTTGGACAGTCTAAGCACGTCAAAAATGGCTTCTTGCTCAGATGCATAATTCCACATGCGGCAGCCGCCAGTGGCTGGGCCAAGGCGTGTATCGTGAATAGCGATAATGGCTTTTAAACCGGAGGCACGATCATGACAAAACACCACTTGCTCGTGGTTATCAAATGCAGTCTGCTCGAACAGAGACACAACAACAATCCTTATGAGAGAAGTCAGAAAGGCTGACTCTAGCATTGGATTATGTGATCTACACCACATCGCAAAGGGAGATGGACAACCTTATCTGGCAACTTTGTTTTACATAAATGTAATGCGGCCACGTGACAACCATGGCCATGCCTCAATCGAAAACGAGGGCGACAAGCAATAAAAAAGGAGCTCGAAAGCTCCTTCGGGTCATAAATTTGAGGGTGTGGATTATAACTCTTCCACCGTTACCTTACGCCACTTAATCGCGCCGATTGCGCCAGCCCCGTAACCAATTTGCAGCGCAATGGGGCCGCTGTCATGACGATCACTGGTGGTGTTGACCGTTTCCACACCGTTGAGTGTTACGATGAGCTGATCGCCTTTTGCAACGATTTCATAGGTATTCCACTGACCGCCGGCTTTGGGCATCGGATCCACCTTGGCCACGCCAACAATGCCGCCCGTACCATACGTTGGGTCTGAGCGCTGATCGAAGATATTAACTTCATAGGCGCTATACGCATTGATATAAGACGGATCATCAGCACGAATGAAGATGCCACTATTGGTGGTGTGATCGGCCCAGAATTCTGCGACAAGGCGAAAATCGCCATACGACTTTTTGCTCACCAACAAACCGCTTCCAGCATCTGCAACAATGGCATCTGCTTGCGCACTCCAATTACCGCTACCCGTTTGATTCCAATTTTCTAATCCTTTGCCGCCATCAATTAGCGTTTCAGTAGTGCCGGCCTCCGCTGCATGACTAACAGCGGCAAACAATACGGAAATAGCGACCACACAAGATTTCAATAGATTCAACATGTTCATCATAATCCTTTGGAGTTAGCGCCTTTCGACGGAAAAATGAAGTAAATTGAGCGGGTCAGTTTGTTTTAAAATGCCGTCGGTATCAAACGAATTTAAATTTTGACTAAAAAACAAAAAAGGGACTCCTGAAGAGTCCCTTTTCAAGTGTTACTTAGTTGGAAGCTTAAACGCGGCCGGCGCGTTTACGGTCGCTTTCAGTCAGTAACTTCTTACGAATACGAATGCTCTCAGGCGTTACTTCAACCAGCTCATCATCGTTAATGAACTCTAACGCTTGCTCCAAGGTGTATACCACTGGCGGCGTCAATACCTGCGCTTCGTCAGTACCCGAAGCACGAACGTTGGTCAGCTGCTTACCCTTCAAGCAGTTGACGGTTAAGTCGTTGGCGCGGCTGTGAATACCAATGATCTGGCCTTCATAAACTTCATCGGCGTGTTTGGCAAACAATTTACCGCGTTCTTGCAGGTTGAACAGCGCGTAGGTCAATGCTTTACCCGTGGCGTTTGAAATCAATACGCCGTTTTGGCGTTGACCAATAACGCCGCCTTTGAATGGGCCGTAATGATCGAATGTGTGGTAAAGCAAACCAGACCCAGAAGTCATGGTCATAAACTCGGTTTGGAAACCAATTAAGCCACGGCTTGGGATCATGAAGTCTAAGCGAATACGGCCTTTACCGTCAGGCGTCATGTTGGTCATCTCAGCTTTACGCAAGCCAAGCTGTTCCATCACAGAACCTTGGTGTTCGTCTTCAATGTCCACGGTCAAGGTTTCGTATGGCTCTTGTTTTTCACCATCGACTTCTTTAATGATTACTTCAGGACGCGATACCGCCAGCTCAAAACCTTCACGGCGCATATTTTCAATCAAGATGCCCAAGTGCAGCTCGCCACGGCCAGATACGCGGAACTTATCCGGATCGTCGGTTTCTTCAACGCGCAATGCCACGTTATGAACCAGCTCTTGCTCTAAGCGCTCAAGGATATTGCGCGAGGTAACGTACTTACCTTCTTTACCCGCAAACGGAGAGGTGTTGACCTGGAAGGTCATGGTAACGGTTGGTTCATCAACACTCAGCGGCGGCAATGCTTCGGCAGCATTCACATCACAGATGGTGTCAGAGATTTTCAGCTCACCTAAGCCAGTAATCGCGATGATGTCGCCAGCATGAGCTTCTGTCACTTGGTGACGCTCAAGGCCTAAGTAGCCCAGTACTTGGCCAACTTTGCCGTTGCGAGTTTTACCATCAGCACCAACGATAGTGACTTGTTGGTTTACCTTAGCAGTACCGCGCTTAATACGACCAATGCCAATGACGCCAACATATGAGTTGTAGTCAAGCTGGGAGATTTGCATTTGCAGCGAACCTGCGGCATCAGCTTCTGGCGGCTCAACGTTATCGATGATGGCTTGGAACAGCGGCTCCATAGAATCAGACTCTTCGTCTAAGTCTAGCGTCGCCCAACCGTTAATCGCAGACGCGTAAATCGTGTTGAAGTCGAGCTGCTCATCGGTAGCATCTAAGTTATCGAACAAGTCGAATACCTGATCCATAACCCAGTCAGGGCGCGCGCCCGGCTTATCGACCTTGTTGATAACAACAATAGGCTTCAACCCTTGGGCAAATGCTTTTTGAGTCACAAAGCGAGTTTGCGGCATTGGGCCGTCAACAGCATCAACTAACAACAACACGCAATCGACCATCGACATAACCCGCTCAACCTCACCACCGAAATCGGCGTGGCCTGGGGTGTCTACGATGTTGACGTGGTAGCCATTCCATTCAATCGCCGTGTTTTTGGCCAGAATGGTGATGCCACGTTCTTTTTCAAGGTCATTGGAATCCATAACCCGTTCGCCCGAATCGGCGCGAACATCCAACGTACCTGATTGCTGCAACAACTTATCTACCAGGGTGGTTTTACCGTGGTCAACGTGGGCAATAATTGCGATGTTGCGAATTTGTTTGGTTTGCATGTGCTTTACTCTGTGAACTCTGCATTTGTTGGCATGGCAATCAATCGCGTGCACGTGCCAGCAGCGTGGGGGCGAAGTTCGCCCAATCTTTGGATGCGTATTATGCACAAAAAAGAAACTATTGCTCGGTCTTTGTGATCTCGATCTAATCTGACCATTTAGTTTCATCTCGTCATAGTGCGATCTAGATCACTCCAGAATTTCACGATTACTGTAAAAGTAAGGACGCTTTGCACTCATATGGACAACTGAACACTTAAGCACCAAACAAGTGCATTGCGCACCATTTTAGTTCTTTTTGTCCACTTTCAAAGCATGGTTTTGTTGCACTTATATAGGCAACTAATTGTTATTAAACAACATGTCCATTTTGGCACATTATTCGCTTTGAAGTCAGACCCCTTTTTTAAAACAACAACGTGGATTGACCAGAATTTCCTAGATTGGAAATCGGAGGTATTTAAAGGATGTCCGTAGAAAACGTACTGAACCAGCTAAAAACTGAAGAAGTTAAATTTGTTGACCTGCGCTTTACCGACACAAAAGGTAAAGAACAGCACGTCACTATCCCACATCACCAAGTTGACGAAGACTTCTTCGAAGACGGTAAAATGTTTGATGGTTCGTCCATTGCAGGTTGGAAAGGCATTAATGAGTCAGACATGATTCTGATGCCAGACCCAAGCACTGCATTGCTTGACCCATTCTCAGATGAAGCAACTCTGATTATTCGTTGTGACATCCTTGAGCCTTCAACCATGCAAGGCTACGATCGTGACCCACGTTCTGTTGCAAAACGCGCTGAAGAATATCTGAAGTCTACCGGTATCGGTGATGCTTCTTACTTCGGTCCAGAGCCTGAGTTCTTCATGTTTGACGATGTACGCTTCAGCTCTGACATGTCAGGCGCTAGCTATAAAGTCGATTCTGAAGAAGCTGGCTGGAACAGCGACAAAGAATACCCAGAAGGTAACTTGGGTCACCGTCCAGGCGTTAAAGGCGGTTACTTCCCAGTACCACCAGTCGATTCTGGCTACAACATCCGTCATGCAATGTGCATGATCATGGAAGAGATGGGCCTGACTGTTGAAGCACACCACCACGAAGTGGCGACTGCTGGTCAGAACGAAATTGCTACCTTGTTCAACAGCTTGGTTAAGAAAGCTGATGAAATCCAAGTGTACAAGTACGTTGTTCACAACGTTGCTCACGCATACGGCAAGTCTGCGACTTTCATGCCTAAGCCTCTCGTTGGCGACAACGGTTCTGGCATGCACTGTCACCAGTCTATCTTCAAAGAAGGCGACAACACCTTCTCTGGCGATAAGTATGGCGGACTGTCTGAGACGGCTCTGTACTACATCGGTGGTATCATCAAGCACGCTAAAGCGATCAACGCTTTCGCTAACGCTTCTACCAACTCTTACAAGCGTCTGGTTCCAGGCTTCGAAGCTCCAGTAATGCTGGCATACTCTGCCCGTAACCGCTCTGCTTCTATCCGTATCCCATTCGTGCCTTCTCCGAAGGCTGTTCGTATTGAGGTACGTTTCCCTGATCCAACGGCTAACCCATACCTGGCATTCGCTTCTATGCTGATGGCTGGTATCGACGGTATTAAGAACAAGATCCACCCTGGCGATGCCATGGACAAAGACCTGTACGACTTGCCAGCTGAAGAAGCTGCTGCAATCCCTCAGGTTGCTTCTTCTTTGGAAGAATCTCTGGCTTGCTTAGATGCAGACCGTGAGTTCTTGAACGCTGGTGGCGTATTCTCTAACGACATGATCGACGCTTATATTGAGCTGAAATCTGCAGAAGTTGAGCGCCTGAACATGACAACTCACCCTGTTGAGTTCGAAATGTACTACAGCGTATAAACAGTTTAGTAACAACGAACTGTGAACAAAGCCCGTGCATTGCGCGGGCTTTTTTTTATACTGGCGGTAGGAACACTTTGCAGATGTGGACATGAAACCAGTCGTCGTTATTTTCTGCTTGTTGAGCACTTGGACGCTTACTAGCAACGCCACCGTTTACAGTTGGACTGATGAGAACGGCAATGTGGTCTATTCGGACTTACCGAGGCCGGGAGCTGACACCATCGATCTGCGCGCGCGCGTACAAAATGTTACCGACACTGCAACCGCACTACCGACACTTCAAACTGCATCAACATCAGAGTCTATTCCGCAACCGGCCATCAGTATTTCAGAGCCAGAAAACGACGCTACCATTCGCAGCGCCGAAGGTAATCTGATGATTGCCGCTGAGCTGGCGATTCCTGCCGGCGTAACACAGCGCTTGCAACTGCTCATTGACGGCGAGACCCAAGGTAAGCCTCAGCGAGAGAAAACGTTTGTGTTAACGGGGGTCGAGCGCGGCACTCACACACTACAGTTGCAGCTCGTCAATAACCAAGGCTCCGTCTTAGCTTCATCGCCAACCACCACCATTCATATGCATCGCCCGTCCAAACTGCATAATGCGAAAACCGGCCCAGTCCCTACGCCCTTAAACTGAGCGCTAACCAAGATAAAGCCCCAACATTAGGCACAGTATTTGCTCTTCTTCAGTTTTATTGTCTTTTTAGACATATGTCAGCGATCTGCCACCCTTTACGCACCATTTTAGTGCGATAAGTGTTATCATTCCTTCTCTCACAATAGATGGGCTTGATTTTGGTGCATCGCAAAGATGTAGGAACATCGACAGCCATGACGGCCATAGATTCAACACAACAAATAATTCCCGACTTGTCGGATACATTGCTTGAAAACTTGTCGACAGCAATCTTGCTGCTCGATCATCATTTGTTGATCCGCTTTATCAATGCAGCCGGCGAACAAACGTTGGCGCAAAGCGCGCACCGTCTAATTGGCGAGAAATTCACCACGCTATTTGAACATTCATCATTGCAGTCAGAGCTACTGCAAAATGTATTTTACAAGTCGCAGGGGTTTTCTGACGCGGAAGTGTCCTTAGTACCAACCGATGCCGCGCCGTTGTTGGCTGATATATCTGCATCGCCCATCATTATTGAAGGCGACACCTATGCATTGATTGAATTGCGCCGTGTCGATCAGCAGCGCCGTATTAGCCAAGAAGTGATTCAGAATGCCCAGCAAACTGCCGCGCGCGATTTAGTCCGCAGTTTGGCCCATGAAATTAAAAATCCGTTAGGCGGCCTCCGAGGAGCTGCGCAACTGCTTCAAAAAGAATTAGTAAACAACGATCTGAACGAATTTACCGGCATCATCATTGAACAAGCCGATCGACTAAGAAACTTGGTGGATCGCTTGTTAGGGCCGCAACAGTTGGGTCAGCGCTCAGAACACAATATTCACCGAGTATTAGAAACCGTGCGCCAATTGGTCAGCATGGAAAAATCCGAAGATCTTGCTTTAGTCCCCGATTACGACCCAAGTATTCCTGAGTTTCCAATGGATCCTGAGCAGATGCAGCAGGCCATTCTAAATATTGTAAAAAATGCCGTGGAAGCACTTGAGGGCAAGGGCACCATTACCATGTCGACGCGAATAACCAATCAGGTCACATTAAAAGGTATTCGCTACCGACTGGCAGTCGAGATCTCCATTGTGGATAACGGCCCTGGCGTACCGCTGGAGCTACAAGATACCGTGTTTTACCCAATGGTATCAGGTAAGCCCACAGGTACAGGTTTAGGGCTCTCCATTGCTCAGACACTAGCCGCCCAGCACAACGGTCGCATTGACTGCAGCAGTTGGCCGGGACACACAGAATTTAAAATTACACTACCGATACGCAAGGATTAAAGCGGCATGAGAAATTCCTCTGTATGGATTGTTGACGATGACAGCTCAATTCGTTGGGTTTTAGAGCGCGCCCTGAGCGCAGCCAACATCAGTAATCAGAGCTTTGCCAGTGCTGAAGATGTGCTGGACGAACTCAATCGCACCCGTCCACAAGTGATGATTTCGGATGTGAGAATGGCTGGCATGGACGGCTTAGACATGCTCAATCGCGTCAAAGAGCATTATCCAGAAATGCCGGTCGTCATTATGACTGCACACTCCGACCTTGATAGCGCTGTTACCGCATTTCAGAGCGGTGCATTTGAATACCTGCCAAAACCGTTTGATGTTGATGATGCGGTTACCTTAGTTAATCGTGCACTCACTCACGCTAAAGAACAGGCTAAAGCAGACAGTCAGGAAGGCGACGCGGCAGATCAAATTGAAATGCCAGAAATTATTGGCGAAGCACCTGCCATGCAAGAAGTGTTTCGCGCCATTGGCCGCCTATCTCGCTCGTCCATCAGCGTATTAATTAATGGTGGCTCAGGTACCGGTAAAGAGTTGGTCGCAGGCGCATTGCACAAACATAGCCCGCGAGCCAGCAAGCCGTTCATTGCACTGAATATGGCTGCCATTCCGCAAGATTTAATTGAATCAGAGCTATTTGGCCACGAGAAAGGCGCATTTACCGGTGCGGCCGGCCCGCGCCATGGTCGCTTTGAACAAGCCGACGGCGGCACCCTATTCTTGGATGAAATTGGCGACATGCCAATGGAAGTGCAAACACGCCTATTACGCGTGTTGTCCGACGGTCAGTTTTATCGTGTTGGCGGTCATGCACCAATTTCGGTAGATGTACGCATTATCGCAGCAACCCACCAAAATCTGGAAAATTTGGTGGGTCAAAATAAGTTTCGCGAAGATTTATTCCACCGTTTAAATGTCATTCGCGTTCATTTGCCTGCACTGGCTGAGCGCCGCACTGATATTCCGCAGTTAGCGCTACATTTTTTACAACGTGCCGCGGTCGATCTTGGCGTCGAAGCCAAAACGCTGCACCCAGATACAGAGCTGTATTTATCCCAACTGCCATGGCCTGGCAACGTTCGTCAGCTCGAAAATACCTGCCGTTGGTTAACCGTCATGGCAAGCAGCCAAGAAGTACTCGTCGCCGATCTGCCGCCAGAACTTTTGAATGAGCCGTTATCATCGTCGGCACCGACTGCAACCGGCGAGCCCGGTGAGCCTCAAGATCCAGGTAGTCAGCAGTGGCAACAATTGCTGCAATACTGGGCTGATAGCCAACTCGCCGCAGGCCGCAGCAATATTCTTGACGAAGCAACACCTGAGTTTGAGAAAGTCATGCTACGTTGCGCGTTGAATCATACCGGTGGGCATAAGCAAGAAGCCGCCCGCCGCTTAGGCTGGGGGCGTAATACCTTGACCCGCAAATTAAAAGAACTTGATATGTAACGCCGATGGCGCTCAACAAATAAAAAAGCCCGCTTTGCGGGCTTTTTTATTAGTCAAAACAGCGTCGTTGGCTACGTTAGGTCGGAGCCTTTTCTAGCCCACAACAACAACACCGATCGGGCGTCTAATTGGTAGTGATCAACGGTTAACGCAGGTGCACAGCCCAATTCAACATAATCATCAGGACTCGGCAGCGACGTATCAACAATCCGATACCAGTGACTATTTTCCACGTCAGGCAATTCAAAGCTCAGTGGTTCGTGATACGTATTAATCGCGAAGTAGACTGTTTCAGAAGAATGAGGCGCCTGCATTTTGATGGCAATCGAGCGAGAATGAGATGACCAATCGGGCGCGTAGGCCTTCGTGCCATGCCATTCGATGTTGGCGCTGTTGAGCATATCCGCTAACGACTGATTCAACTGCTGGCTAAGACCAGCGTTAAGTAACCGTAAACGAATCAAACTTTGAGTAAATCGAAGGAGATCTTGATTTTTAGCAACATCATCCCAGTCAAACCAACTTAGTTCGTTATCCTGACAATAGGCATTATTGTTGCCCTGTTGGCTCCGTGCGACCTCATCGCCCATATTGAGCATCGGCGTGCCCAAAGAACAGAACAACACCGTCATGAAGTTTTTCATCTGACGTTGGCGCAACGCTAGAATAGCGGGATCGTCCGTTGGCCCTTCAACACCACAATTCCAACTATTGTTGTGGTTGTCACCATCACGGTTGTTCTCACCATTCGCTTCATTGTGCTTGTCGTTGTAGCTCACAACATCGTTCAAGGTGAAACCATCGTGAGCGGTCACAAAATTAATGCTTCGCTGTGGCGCCGAGTTATGGTGCAAGTAGATATCTGGGCTGCCGATCAAACGGTTGGCAAACGCACTAAGCTGGCCTTCGTCACCTTTGATAAACGCGCGAATATCATCGCGATACTTACCATTCCACTCTTGCCAGCGATCACCAATGAAGCTGCCAACCTGATAAAGCCCTGCGGCATCCCAAGCTTCAGCAATGATCTTGGTTTGTGCCAAAACGGGGTCCGTATCAATGGACCACAAAATAGGTGGGCTTGCCATTGGGTGCCCGGCTTCATCCCGCGATAACACCGACGCCAAATCAAACCGGAATCCATCCACATGCATTTGCTGAACCCAGTACCGCAACGAGTGACGGATCATCCGTCGTACCACCGAGTGATTGGCATTAAAGGTATTGCCACAACCACTGTAGTTGGTGAACTGATCATTCTGATCGAGGATGTAATAAGTGTCGTTATCTAAGCCTTTGAAACTCAGAATCGGGCCATCGGATCCGCCTTCTGCGGTGTGGTTAAAGACCACATCAAGGAACACTTCAATGCCAGCTTGATGCAACGCTCTCACCATTTGACGAAACTCATTAACAGGCCCCAGCGGCGACTTGTCCATGGCATAGTCAGAATGTGGCGCAAAAAAGTTGATGGGGCTATATCCCCAATAATTTGCGGGGCTGTTAGGCGGTACATCTTGCGGATCAAATTGCTGCACCGGCATTAACTCAATGGCCGTTACGCCCAATTCTTTCAGGTACGGAATTTTGTCGATCACACCTAAATAAGTGCCTCGCCGCTCTGGTGCTACACCGGAATTAGGGTGGGCGGTAAAGCCTTTGACATGCATTTCATAAATGACAGTTTCTGACAGCGGGCGCGCAATGCGGCTGGTTTCTTGCCAATCAAACCCTTTGTGATCGACCACCGCCCCTAAAAAGCTATGGCCGACATTATCAACACCAAATTCGCACGCCATTGCCCGCGAATAAGTTGGTGGCCGACAGACGCTTTGAGCATACGGATCGAGCAAGACCTTGCTCGCATCATAATACAAACCTTTTTCAGGCACGTATGGCCCATGAACTCGATAACCATAGAGCTGGCCCGGCTTAATGCCTTTCAGCCAAATATGCCAATAGTGCCCACTATGGTGAAATTCTGGGTTGAGCGTGATGGTTTCAGGACAATCATCTTCCAGGTCGGCAAACAGCAGCAATTCAACGCCAGTGGCCAAGCGACTAAATAGACTGAAATTTACACCACCATTGAGGAACGACGCACCCAGCGGGTAAGTGCGTCCAGTATCTGCGACATATTTCATCAAGCGTGTCCGTTGTGGCAATTCAATATTAAGTTAAGCATAGAAAAAACCCCGGGGAGTGCCCGGGGTTTTATAGCTTAGAATCCGATTCGCGAACCTTTCGGTATCACCACGATTCCACCTTCGGATATGTGGAAGCGCTTGCGATCTGACTCTGGATCTTCACCAATCACCGTGCCCGGTGCAATATGAACATCCTTATCAATAATCGCTCGGCGAATTCGGCAACCTTCACCAATATCGTTATTACCCATGATCACACACTTTTCCATATAAGAATGGCTGTGAATATGGACGTTATGGCCAATGATACTGTTGTAAATAATAGCGCCACTGATAATGGAGCCTGCGGCAACCATGGATGAAATAGCTTGACCCGTTCGGTTGGTCTCATCATGTACAAATTTAGCTGGCGGCACTGCTGGATGATAACTGCGTAGCGGCCAGAATTTATTATACAAATTGATAGGTGGCTGAATTTGGATTAAATCCATATTGGCTTCAAAGTAAGCGTCAATGGTACCTACATCACGCCAGTAGCCACGAGCATACTCAGGCTCACCACGAATTACGTTGGTCGAGAAGTCGTAAACAAACACCTTACCTTGCGCATAAAGCTTAGGAATGATGTCGTGACCAAAATCGTGCTTCGAACCTTCCGCTTCGGCATCTTCTTCTAGGCTTTGCACCAGTGTTTTCGCTTCAAACACATAGTTGCCCATCGAGGCCAGACACATGTCAGGGCGGCCAGGAATAGTTTTTGGATTCTCTTTTGGCTTTTCTTCAAAGCCAATCATGCGGCCGTCTTCATCAATTTCGATAATACCAAATTGATCGGCTTCGCTAACATGGACAGGGATCGCCGCAACGGTCAATACCGCGTCTTTATCATGGTGATAATTAATCATTTGGCGAATGTCCATCTTGTAGATATGGTCACCACCAAAGATACAAACGTGCTCTGGGTCGAGGCCGCGAATCAAATGCAAGTTCTGGTAAATGGCATCGGCTGTGCCCATATACCAGTTTTTACCGGTTTGCATCTGCGCCGGAATCGGATCAATAAAGCGATTGGTCAAACCCGAAACCTGCCAGGCACGGGACATATGCTTCATCAACGAATGCGACTTAAACTGAGTTAATACGAAAATCTGAAGCAAATCCGAGTTCACGAAGTTGTTCAGTACAAAATCCATAATGCGATAGTTACCGCCGAAAGGTACTGCTGGTTTGGCTCGAATCCCAGTCAATGGCGACAACCGTGTACCTTCACCCCCTGCCAAAATCATGGACAAAATTCCAGACATGACTTCTCCTTTGCAATTCAATTTACGTCAACTGCGGCACCGAGAAACCGGTACCACAAACATTTATTATTTGCTCCCCAACGTTACAAACCCATGAATCATTGTTTTTAAAGTGAACAAACAATTCATGGCTTGTTGCGCCAAGTCAGCGAGCTGTGATTTGCTGTTTTTATCGAAACTATTATCCGTGCCAGATCGAGACAACAAGTTGATTTGAGGCAGGTTTAAAGAGTTAACAGTATCACAGTTTTTGTGCTTCACAAGTTAGAGGGTAATTTTGCTTAAAGCCATTAATCCGCATTAAAAAGCTTAAAACGAACTCTTAACCGACTATGGTCGGACACCTGCGTTGCCTCCACCGCAGCCTGCTCAACCACTAACCCTCGATAAAAAACATGATCAACCGGTTGGCCCAGAAACGTCACTCGCTCATCCGGCTGCCAGGAAACGGCTTCAAGGCCTAATTCCTGGTTAAACGCTACTAGTGCATCATGCCGTGTTTCACGCCAGCTGTTAAAGTCCCCACTCACAATAATGGGGCCTGTGTGCCATTTTAATAACCGACTGATTTGCTCTAATTGATTTTGATAATCAATTACCCCCAAAGTGAAGTTAATTGCATGCAAATTGACCAACCAGAGCGCGCCTTCATCCGATAATGAAAACACCGTGAGCAGCGCCGTTTTAGGCACCGGTAACCATGGCTCTTCAGCCCACCATCCACAAACGTGGCGGGCGGGCACTCGCGCCGAGGTACTTACGCCAGTCGCTGCATATCCGTGTTGCCGAGCAGAAAAAAATGCATTGCTCTGGTGGCGAAACCACTCGGGTTGCCCCAACAACGTCACAAGCCAAGGTTCAGCAACCACTTCTTGCAGCGCCAGCACATCGGTTTGCGAAGCAACGCGCTCGAATTCCGCCTGAAAGCCGGGCAATTGCTGCTTATACGTATTCCAAACCACCAGCTCAAAAGGGTTCGGCAACGCGATTGACGGATCGTTCAATCGAGAACGCGTTGCATCGAGCCATTGCGATGAACATTGACCTGCCACAACTTGCTGTTGATTATTTAAAACCTGATGGTGCTCGACCAATTGCCATGGCAAACTCAAATTAACGGCGAGCAACCAACTTAATACGCTCATAAGTCAGCTACACGTTGTTGGGGGGAGAACCAGGTTGGACTTAGGCCCGTACCTGTCATTATGAAATCGTCCAGCATTATTCGAATTCCTCGTAACTGGAAAAGTAAGGCGAGCCACGCCCTTCCAGCCGATTGGCAGTGCCCGATTGGCCAACAGCTAACCGCGGCCGAACTAACCCTGCGCGATGACGCTGCATTCCGTCTCATCAGTCGAGACGATGAAGCGCTAGCCATTCGCCTCGCACTCATTGACCAAGCGCAATGCAGCCTGGACATGCAGTACTACAAGTGGCTCGATGATAATAGTGGTTCACTGTTGATGTCGCATGTCATCGCCGCCGCAGAGCGAGGCGTGCGCGTTCGTTTACTCATTGATGATATTCACTTTGATGCCGATCTCAACGCACAAGCGCTTGATCACCACCCGAATATTGAGATCCGTTTGTTCAACCCCTTTAATTCGCGCCGCATGACCCCGCTGACCCGACCTCTTGAATGGTTACGCAACGAACGAGTCAATCACCGCATGCACAATAAATTGATTCTGGTGGACTCGCTGGTGGCGTTATGTGGTGGCCGCAATATTTCCGACCAGTATTTTGGTTTGTCGAGTCAGGTGACGTTTCGAGATCTCGATTTGCTGTGCCTGGGCAATGTTATCCCGGCCAT
The DNA here is from genome assembly GCF_019457915.1 of Neiella holothuriorum. Classification (GTDB taxonomy): domain Bacteria; phylum Pseudomonadota; class Gammaproteobacteria; order Enterobacterales; family Neiellaceae; genus Neiella; species Neiella holothuriorum. The sequence goes on along the minus strand of NZ_JAHZSS010000009.1, from coordinate 9,541 downwards.
GCATCTGGCGTTTGATGATTTTTGGAATAGCCGCTGGGCAATACCGGTGAACTCTCTGCTCAAAATTAGCTTACCCGCGCGCCAACGGCGACGGCTTCAGTTAATGTTGAGGCGCTTTAAGCGGTCGCGCCAATATGGTCACGTTGCTCGCTTACAGGAATTGGCCAAGCTTCCAGTCGCTGCGATTACTCAAAATCTGATTCGCGCGCAAGCGACTGTGATTTATGACTCGCCAGATAAAGTGCAACAGGGCCCGAACCAGCCGCGTTACAGTGTTGATCCGTTATTGGCTGCGCTACGACGCGTCAAGCAAGAGATTCACCTTATATCACCCTACTTGATTCCAACGCCGGGGATGCTCGCATTAATGCAGCAATATCAAGAGCGAGGTGTAAAAGTGAATATACTCACCAATTCTCTGGCCAGTAATGATGTTGTGATGGCTCATGGCGGCTACATGGCGCATCGTAGTCGTTTGTTGCAACTGGGCGCCAAGTTGTTTGAGTTATCACCTAGCGCTCAATTTGATCCACCGGCGCCGTCGCCATACAGCTTGCACAGCAAAACCTTGGTACTCGATCAACAACATGTGTTCATTGGCACCCATAACGCCGATCCCCGCTCGATTCATCTCAATACTGAAATGGGCCTGCTGATCTACAGTCAGCCGCTCGCCCAACAAGTGCTTGAGCAATTTCATCAGCACACGCAATCCGGCAACAGCTGGCGAGTATCTCGCCGCAGAGGTAAATTATTCTGGCGACGTCGTTGGTGCGGGCAAACCCAACTCAAGCGACAAGAGCCGGAAAGCAGTTGTTGGCGGCGCTGGCTTGCTCGCTTTTCAAGTTGGCTGCCGATTCACAAACAACTGTAAAACTACATAGCTATCAGCACCTAAGATGAGAAATGGTTTACATCACGTAACCAAAAAATTATTGTCAGACAATTCAAGCTTCGGCCAACAGTGTCGATAATAGCTCGACATACCGTCGTCGCCTCAAAGCGGCACGAATTACAAAAGGAATCATTCCTATGGCTGGTCTTGCACTGCGCTTAACCTTACTGAGCGCCGCACCGGTGACACTCATCATTATTGGCTCTACGCTAGTGACTAACTCGCTTAGCATCGGCGCAGCCGTTGTGCTTACTGCGGTCATTTTGTTGCTGTTGGCCTTGGCAAATTGGTGGGGCACCCAACAATGGCTCATGCAGCCGCTCCAACAAATGGCCAGCAAACATCCTCAATTGTCTGCGAATCAACCAGATCCAGTGACACTGGTGCAAGCCATGTGTGCCGAGCAACAAACCAAGCTGTCTCAAGTCGCCAGTCAAGTTCATCAGCTCAGCGAAACGGTGGAAATGAACGCCGAAAGCATGGCTGCTGCCAGTGATAACACCTTAACGGTTAACGGCCAGCAACAACGCGAATTGACGTCTCTTGCAGAAACCCTGTCTGAACTCAATAGCAATGCGACCGCAGTGGCGAGCAATGCCAGCAGCGCCGCCGAGCAAACCCACAGTACGCGTGAATTTGCAGATAACGGTGCTGCCATTGTGATCAGCTCTATGGATACGGTGAATCAGTTGACGGAGCAAATTGATACCACCGCAATGAAAGTGGAAACACTGCGCGAAAATAGCGACAACATCAGCTCTGCGCTAACGGTGATTCGTTCCATTGCAGAACAAACCAATTTGCTGGCGTTAAACGCCGCAATTGAAGCGGCTCGCGCCGGGGAGCAAGGTAGAGGGTTTGCCGTGGTGGCCGACGAAGTTCGATCGCTGGCTCAAAAAACTCAGCAATCCACCGAAGAAATTGAATCCATCATTAATGAATTGCAGCGCGCATCAGGCGAAGCCAATACCGCCATGCGAGAAAGCCAAACGGCCGCGCAGCAAACCATTGAAACCTCGGCCAAGGTTAGCGATGCGCTCGAACATATTCGCGCCAGCGTCACGTCGATTAGCGATATGAACAATGAAATTGCTCAAAATGCCACATCGCAACAACAAGTGGCAGAAACCGCCAGCCAACATGTCAGTTCATTGCAAGCGTTGTCAGACAGCGTATCGGGTAATATTCAGGTGGCAAAAGACAATGGCCAACAGTTAGCCGGTGAAACCAATGCGTTGCGGCAAGTCGTCGCCCAGCTACAACAGTAAAGCACTCACTGCTGTTAAACGACGCACGTTTGACAGCAGCGCTCCGTTCAACGGATAAGCGCTACTTACCCTTGGTATAGATTGGCGCGGGAAACGGCGTTACTTTGTCTGATAGCGGTTTGATGCTCGCGCGCCCTCGTTGCTCAACGGCATCAATTCGCAACACGTTATGCATTGGCAAGTAAGTGCGATTCACACCGGCAAACTCACTCTTTAAACGCTCTTCCGCGGTATCGACAAGAAGCTCAGATTGGGTATTCCAAACAAAGTCGGCAATTTCAATAAAGCCCCATAAACTTCCTTGCACGACTTCACGCACAAATAGTTGATACTGCTCACCATTGACGACAAATTGAATGCGATACAAAAGGCGTTGCTCTGAGCTTTGTTTTGAGCCTTGTTCTGACATGACAGCCTCCAAAATAGGTGCGCTATTCTAATCATTCGCACTGCCGGCAACAAGCGTTCGTAAAAGCCCCAAACAGCCGCACACTAGCCACTACAGACGTTAGTTTCCGGTGCTGTTCTATAATCCTTACAATTATTTACAGTTCTTCTTTTGCAAAGGCTCTGGTTGCTAGGCATTTTGCTCAAATCACTGTGGTAGACTCGCGGCCAATTTTCTTTGGCATTTCATTGAGGTGATAATGGAAACCCTATCGGCTGCCGCCATGTTGTTTCTAATCATGGATCCTTTGGGCAACTTACCCATATTCATGTCCATCCTGAAACAAGTTGATCCGAAGCGGCGTCGCATCGTGTTAATCCGCGAGTTGGTCATTGCTTTGGCGATCATGTTGCTGTTCCTTTATACCGGCTCAGCGATCTTGTCGTTTTTGCACCTAAAGCAAGAAGCAGTCAGCATTGCTGGCGGTATCATTTTGTTTTTAATTGCAATTCGAATGATCTTTCCACAGCCCGGTGGCGTTATTGGCTTAGCCGCAGGTGAAGAGCCGCTCATTGTGCCCATGGCGATTCCGCTGGTTGCCGGCCCGTCCATTTTGGCGGCGCTGTTGCTACTTGCTAATCAAGAGCCCGGCAGGATGACCGATTGGACCATCGCGCTACTGGCCGCTTGGGTACCAACGACTTTGATTCTGTTGTTTTCACAGAACTTCCATAAGTGGCTCGGTGAACGAGGCTTAACAGCAATGGAAAAACTGATGGGGATGATATTGGTAATGCTGAGCGTACAAATGTTCCTCGATGGCATTGCCGATTACCTTGAAGCGAGCATGCATTAATGCCACGCCAGCGCCTTTACAGAGCAGAAAACAGTATTGAAGCGAGGTTGCTTGCAGGGTTACTCGAGCAACAACGCATTGAGGTAGACATTCGTGGCGAGTCGCTCACCGGAGCCGTCGGTGAGTTGCCTGCAGACTTGTTGCAAATTGAGCTTTGGGTTGATGAGACAAGCTTCAACCAAGCACAACAAATCATGCAACAGTGGCAACAACAGAAAAATGTAACAGGGCATTGGCATTGCCAACAATGTAATGAGTCGAATCCCGCCAGCTTTGATATTTGCTGGCAATGCGGCTCCCCTGCACTAAGGAGTCAATAGTCATGTCATTTAACGACCAACTCAGAGCAATCGAGGACTGGCAGCATGTTGCTTTTTGTGCCGCGATTGCCGAACGAATGCTGCCCAATTGGCAATTGTTTGCTGATGCTCAGGAAAACGATGCTGGCCGCAAAGCGCGCGCAATTTTGGACACCGTTTGGGAGCACTTAACGGTAGCAGGCAGTCGGATCGACTTCGTCAAACAAGCCGAAAAATTGCAAGACTTAATCCCCGATCCCAGCACAGATGACAGCTTAGGTAGCTACCTCAGCCTCGACGCAGCCATGGCCATCGATCATTGCCTGCAATTACTGATTCAAAAAGATGTCGAGCAAGTCGTGAGCATTAGCCGGTTATCACGGGCTAGCGTTGCTCGCTTCATTGAAGCAACCGTTGAGCTTGGTGACGGTGACCGTTTAAGCGATCAACCCTTGATGGCATTTGAACACGACTGCCAACAAGAAATTCTGGCTCACGTAGCCGGTAAAGCCAAACTCGACTACCAACACAATAAAGCATTGCGCCAACTGATTCGGGAGCAAGGCGTTAGCAGTATTGGCATCGAACGATAACTAATAATTAAAACTAAAAATCCAGTTTACCGACAGGAAACCGTCCCAATGAAACGTATCATTATTGCACTCGTTATTATCGCAGTTGCGGGTGGCGTCTACTGGCGTTACCAGCAGAATGCCGCCATTGAAAAACGACAGCGGCCAATGGCTTCTGTTGTCGCAGCGACAATGACTCAAATGATTATGGAAGATCGCTTCGAAGCGCTTGGAACCTTGCAAGCCAACAGTAATATCGAAGTAACCGCCAACACCACCGACAAGATTGTCGAAGTGCGTTTCAAAGACGGACAGGCCGTTGAACAAGGCCAAGTTCTGGTAAGACTGCAAAGTGGTGAGCAGCAAGCACAATTACAAGCAGCCAAAGTCTATTTGGCGGAGCAGCAACGCGAGTACAAACGGATTGAGGACTTAGTCCGCAAACGCACCGTGGCCAGCTCAGAGTTAGACCGCCTGCAATCCTTGATTGATGTTGGCCAAGCGCGCGTTGCAGAAGCCCAGTCTAATCTCGATGATCGCATCATCACAGCGCCATTTCCTGGTCACCTTGGTTTTCGCCAAGTCAGTACCGGCGCCTTGGTCACCCCAGGTACGTTAATCACTACCCTCGATGACATTAGTGTGCTCAAACTGGACTTCCAAATCCCTGAACGCTTCCTCACAGCAGTCACTCCTGGAACCGAAATCGCCACCACAAGTGCAGCCTACCCAGGCCGCACCTTTACTGGCAAAATTAGCAGCTTAGCAACACGTATTGATCCAGTAACGCGCGCGATCAGTGTGCGTGCATTAATTGACAACGAGGACTCTGCCCTGCGTCCAGGCATGCTGATGCGGGTGCAAGTGATACGCGCACGCCATGAGGTGTTCGCAGCGCCAGAGCAAGCGTTGATCATGCTGCAAGACAAGCACTACGTTTACTTAATTGATGACGAAAACACCGTAAGCCAAAAAGAAATCGAAATCGGCATGCGCCAAAATGGCATGGTTGAAATCCTAAGTGGCATCGAGCCCGGCGAGCGCATGGTGATTGAAGGGCGACTAAAAGTTCGCGCCGGCGCCAAGGTCGAGATCCAAGAAGAAACTTGGCGTGAGGGTGAATCATGATCCTGACCGACGTTTCTGTAAAGCGTCCCGTCTTCGCCTCGGTTCTCAGCTTATTGCTGCTGGCCTTTGGCTTGGTCGCATTCGATAAGCTGCCGTTGCGCGAATATCCGGACATTGATGCGCCAGTGGTTTCCATTAGCACCAACTACCGAGGCGCCTCCGCGTCGGTGGTTGAAAGCCGCATTACCAAATTGATTGAGGATCGAATTGCTGGCGTTGAAGGCATTCGCAATGTGGTTTCTAGCTCTCAAGATGGTCGGTCACGGATCACTATTGAGTTCAATATCTCCCGCGACATTGATGCCGCAGCGAACGATATTCGAGAACGAGTTTCACGAATTCTCAATAACTTACCGGAAGAAGCAGATCCACCAGAAGTCACCAAAGCAGGCGCTGATGATGACACCATCATGTGGCTTAACCTGACGTCCGATCGCATGAATTTAATGGAGCTGACAGATTACGCCAGGCGTTATTTGGAAGACCGGTTCAGCGTGATTGACGGTGTAGCGCGCGTGCGTATTGGTGGTGGTCTCGATTATTCATTGCGTATTTGGCTCGACCGCGAAGCGCTAGCTGCTCGCGACCTTACGGTCAATGACATTGAAAGCGCACTGCGACGTGAAAATGTTGAATTACCTGCCGGTAACATTGAATCCGACAACATCATGTTTACCGTGCGTATTCAGCGAGCCTATGACACTGCCGAGCAGTTTTCTAACTTGGTGATTGCGCGCGGCGATAATAATTACTTAGTACGGATGCGCGATGTCGCACGGGTCGAAATTGGCCCGTCGGAAAAACGAAAATCGTTCCGCGGCAATGGGGTTCCCATGGTCGGCTTGGGGATTACCAAGCAGTCCACCGCCAACACACTGGAAGTAGCCAAAGGCGTTCAGGCGCTGGTTAAAGAAGTGAATGAACAATTGCCCGAAGGCATGGAGGTCCTCAACAGTTACGACTCGTCGGTATTTATTGAGCGTTCCATTGATGAGGTTTACCAAACACTATTTATTGCCATGGGTTTGGTCATTCTCGTCATCTTGCTATTTCTGGGTAACGTTCGAGCCATGCTGATCCCAGCATTGACGGTGCCGGTTTCCCTAATGGGCACCTTTATCATTCTGTATTTGCTCGGCTTTACCATCAACCTATTAACCTTACTGGCGATGATTTTAGCCATCGGGATGGTGGTTGATGACGCCATCGTGATGCTCGAAAATATCCACCGACGCATTGAGTCAGGCGAATCGCCACTCGTTGCCTCTTACCTCGGTGCTCGTCAGGTTTCATTCGCAGTTGTTGCCACCACGCTGGTTTTGATCGCCGTGTTCTTGCCCATCACGTTCTTGGATGGCGATATCGGCAAGCTATTTACCGAATTTGCCGTGGCCATGTCGGCAGCTGTGGCTTTCTCAAGCTTAGTTGCGTTGACCCTGTCACCGATGATGTGCTCGAAGCTACTTAAGCCCAACGAAAAGCCAAGCTGGCTGACGCGCAAAATGGATTCGGCGCTCGATCGGGTGCGGACCAGCTATCAAGCCAGCCTCCGTAAGCGCATTAAAAAACCTTGGCTGACCTTTGCCATCATTATTGCTGCCGTTGGTGCGGTAACCGTGCTGTTCAGTCAAGTACCTGATGAATTCACGCCAAAAGAAGATCGCGGCGCATTTTTCATTATTGTGAATGCGCATGAGGGCGCCACTTATCAATTCAGCAAAGAATACATGGATGAGATTGAACGCCGCCTGATGCCGATGACCGAACGTGGTGACGTGAAGCGCTTGCTGATCCGAACGCCGCGTTCATTTGGCTCCACCTCAAACTTTGCTGGCGGCTTTGCCATTTTGGTCCTAAATGACTGGGAAAACAGGCCAAGCGCTTGGCAGTTAATGAATGAGGTGAAGGAAAAAATTGGCGATTTGGCCGGCGTTCGTGCATTCCCTGTCATGCGCCAAGCTCTAGGTGGCGGTGTTGGCAAGCCAATTCAATTTGTTCTTGGTGGCAGTGACTACGAGGAGTTGGCGCGCTGGCGTGACATTATGATCCGTGAAGCCAGCAAGAACCCGAATATCGTTGGTCTTGATCATGACTTCAAAGAAACCAAGCCACAACTTCGCGTGGTGGTTGATACCGAACGAGCCGGTGATCTTGGTGTTTCAATCTCTGAGATTGGTCGCACGCTAGAAACCATGCAAGGCTCGCGTGTTGTGACCACCTTCATGATGCGTGGCGAAGAATATGACGTCATTCTAGAAGGTGAACGTGACCGCCAGAACACCGCCACAGACATGACTAATATGTACGTGCGCAGTGCCAATACTGGTGAGCTAATACCGCTATCGAACTTGGTAGAAGTCGAAGAGTTTGCCGACGCCACGTCGCTTAATCGCTATAACCGGATGCGCGCCATTACGTTAGAAGGCAGCTTGGCCGATGGTTACACCCTAGGTGAGGCATTAAGCTACCTTAACGATATTGCCCACACCTACCTGCCCGCCGATGCCATGATTAGCTACAAAGGCCAATCACAGGACTATCAAGACTCCGGCGGCTCCATCTACTTCGTGTTCACCATGGCGTTGTTAGTGGTGTTTTTGGTGTTAGCGGCGCAGTTTGAAAGCTACATCCACCCGCTTGTGATCATGCTGACGGTACCGCTAGCGATATTCGGTGCATTGTTGGGGCTGTACTTGTTTGGTCAGTCGCTCAACATTTACAGCCAGATCGGCATTATTATGCTGATTGGCCTCGCAGCTAAGAACGGTATTCTGATTGTAGAATTTACCAACCAGCTGCGTGACCAAGGTACGCCATTCGAGGATGCGATTGTCGAGGCCGCAGGTCAGCGTTTACGGCCAATTCTCATGACCGCTGTCACTACCGCATTGGGCGCATTACCGCTAGTACTCAGCTCGGGGGCCGGTAGTGAAACCCGCATTGTGATTGGCGTGGTGGTATTAACCGGGATTATCGTGGCAACGGCGTTCACCCTCGTGATTGTGCCGTCGGTATACGGTTTACTCGCACGTGGTAGCGGCTCGCCAGATGACGTTGCTCACGAACTTGATCGTCAGCTGGCCCTCCAGGCCGGCAAAGCCTCGTCTGCGCCTGCCGAGGAAGCTCAGTCTTCAGAGGTTAATCGATAAAGTCTGGCGTGGGCTTGCCCCGCCACTTTTTCGCGCCACAGCTGCCAGTTCGCCGGCAGTTGTGGCAATACCAACCCCGCTTCTGATTCCGTATAAACCCAAGCCTCTTCCGCCAACCAAGGCTGCAGCGCACTCAAGGTTGGTGCTAATAGGTCTTTGCCATAGGGTGGATCGACAAACACCAAATCAAATGAGTGCGGCGTTTGCTGCAAGTAGCTGAGTACATCAGATTGAATAATTTGTGCTTGCGCCTGCAATGTTTGTGCATTGGCTTTAAGTTGCTTAGCCGCCTGACCATCTCGCTCGACGGCAATCAATGATTCGGCATACCGCGATAAGGCTTCAAACCCCAAGCCACCCGCACCAGCATATAAATCCAGTACGTTGGCGCCATCTAATTCGCCTTGAAGCCAATTAAATAAAGTTTCTTTTTGCCGATCGGTGGTGGGCCGCAAGCCTTGCAAATCATGAACAGGTAATTTTCGCCCGCGCCACTGGCCGGCAATGATACGAATTTGGCCGCCGCTCGCGGCATGTTTGTTAGATTTTTTACGCATGACTTAGCGGGCTCAACTCATTTTACTGACATGGTGTTAGCGCAGGTGAATCGCTTGGGATGAAAAAAACACCAGAAGCAGGTAACATCCGCGACAACACAAATTTTAACGTCGGTTTCACTCCGGTACGCTGGAGTAAAGCGGCAATAGTCTACCAGTTTTTCTCAACCCTCACCGTTTCTCAAGCGGGTTCATACCAACGGGTTCAAAATTAGATGGCAAAATCGAAAAAGAAAGGTTTATTTTCCTGGTTCAGCAAAGACAAAGTTGAAGCCGAACAGCAGCCGGAAAATGAACAAATAGAAGCGGAAGCCGAGCAACCGCCTCAAGCGGAGCCTGCGGCAAAATTGGCGCCAGAGCCAGAGCCAGAGCCAGAGCCAGAGCCAGAGCCAGAGCCAGAGCCAGAGCCAGAGCCAGAGCCAGAGCCAG
>NZ_JAHZSS010000008.1 GCF_019457915.1 Neiella holothuriorum | reverse complement strand
AGCAAGTAGTAAAAGAATCTATCGCTATCTACAATCAACTCAGGCCGCACTTGAGCCTTGGTATGAAAACACCAGAAGAAGTGCACAAAAAAGCCAGCGTTGAAGGAACGCTGGCTTAATCAAAAACCGTCAACTTATTTTAGGACGGCACAATCAACTATGGTGAAAACGGCCAAGCCGGCCACCATAGTTACTCGCTAACTATCCAAGGTCACCAGTTGTTGACGTAACGTTTCAACATCGAGCGGGTAGTATTTGGCGATGCCTTCGGCCCATTCCTGAATGTTCTGCTCCCAGGCTGGGTGATCTAAATCTTGCGCTTGTGATGCCAGTTTCTGAACCCGTTGCAAACCAACAGAGCCAGCAGCGCCTTTAACCTTATGGGCAATTTCAGCCACGGCCTTGTCGTCGCCAGACAGCAATTGATTATGAATGGTTTCAACATAGTCAGGCATCAATTGCTCGAACATATCGATGCTTTTGGCAAACAATTCCGAGCCTAAGGTTTCATGCATCTGGCCCACAAAATTGGTGTCCAGTACGCTTTCTTCTTGGCCGCTAGGGGCATCCAACAGTGGCGCAGGCGCTGACAATACTGGCTCATCAACACAGCCAAAGGCGCGCGCTAATGCCATGGTCAGTAAGCCAACATCAATCGGTTTGCTGACCGCGTCTTGCATACCTTTGTTTAAGTATTCTTGTTTATCTCGAATAACATTGGCCGTTAAAGCGATTCGCGGCGTTTCGCGTAACCGTTGGTTTGGATCATTCATCAATGATTCGGCAATGTCGAAACCGGTCATGTCTGGCAATTGAATGTCTAGGAAGAACACATCGTAGTCATCTTCTTGTGCCATCCGCAGCGCATCAGTGCCATTCATAGCTACATCGACCGTGCAACCAAGGTTCTCGAGCACTGAACGAGCCACCACAACGTTGAGCTCAATATCTTCAACCAGCAACACATGCAGAGCTGGCAGTTCGATATCAGTGGCATCCGGCAGCTGATCTTCTGACAGCACGGGCAAGGTTAGGCTCACCGTAAAGCAGCTGCCTTTACCCTCTTCTGATGTGACGTTTATCGAGCCGCCCATCGCCTGACTCAATCGCTGTGATACTGACAAACCAATACCGGTTCCCACGGCTTTCGTTTTGCCTTGGCCAGAAACCTGATAATACATCGCAAAAATTTTATCTAGTTCAGCCTTTGGAATACCTACACCGGTATCTGAAACTCGAAATTCAATGCTGATCTTGCCATTTTTTGCGGGGCTAATATCCAACGACAAGCCAACCTGGCCTTGCTGAGTGAATTTCACCGCATTACCAAGTAGATTCCACAACACTTGGCGCAAGCGTGTGCCGTCAACTTCAACGACAGCAGGCAAGTCGCCGCGTTGCTGGTAATCAAAATAGAGTTTCTTATCTCGACACATCAGCGCAGCTACGGCGCGCACGTCGGCAATTAATTCGGTGATATGAAGTGGCATTGGCGCCACTTCTAACTGCTCTCGTTCGAGTTTGTCGAGGTCAATAATGTCGTTAAAAATATTACCGAGGGTAACGGCACTCAGATAAATGGTATTGATGAAATCGTGTTGCTCATCATTAAGCTCTGAATCACGCATGATGCGGCTTAAACCAACAATGCCGTTAAGCGGCGTGCGTAACTCATGGGAAATGGTGGAGATAAAGGTAGTTTTGTCGCGCGCAGCTTGCTCAAGCGCATTGGCCGCTTGCTTGCGTTCGGTAATATCGCGACCGAAGCCAAATAAGCCTTGCAGATTACCGCGAGCGTCATTAAACGGAACTTTTCGGAATTCAAACATGGCCTTGCGGCCATCGGGGTAGGTCATCCACTGTTCATAGGTAAGCGATTCGAGGTCGTTTAACACCTTATAGTCAGTAACCCGAACCTGGGCTGCAATTTGATCCTCATAAACATCTTCAGGCGTTTTGCCAATTAGGTCGGCTTCACTTAAGTTCACCAACTGTTCATAAGCAAGGTTACAACCGGAAAACACGCCGTCTTTATTGCGGTAGAAAATCAGATCCGGCGAGCTGTCGATGAGGCTTCGCAGCTGAACTGCCTGATCACGTAATTTATTCTGGGTATCCCGCCGCTCAGCAACTTCTCGCTGCAAATAGCGGATAGCTTGCTGCTTTTGTGCTTCTGCATTGTGGCGCTCATCAATTTCTCGATTTAGCTCGCTGACTTTGCGTTTCAACTCGGCATTCAAAGCTTGCTGTTTGCTGTGTGCCTGAGCCAGCTTATCGCGAGATTCCCCCAGCTGCTTAATCAGGTAGGTAAAGAACAGAGCCAGCCAGGGCGCAATAATCAAACCGAACAATACCGGGCGCAAATAATCGACCCAGTGCAATTCACCAACAACGATACCGCGTAGTACCACGGTGACCAACATGGAAAACAGAATCTCGAATGCAGCGATCAGTAGGCCGAATCGAACGACCCCTAAGCGCATGGTTAATTCCAGCACTCGATTAGCAAGTAATGGCATTGATCATCCCGCAAAAATAAAAAACTGAGTATACCCAAGCAACCTGAACTGGAGTTGCGCCAATACAGACGAAATAAGACTAACATGGCAAAACACATGAAGTCGCTCACAGTTCGTGATATAAAGTGTGCCCTTTTTAGCCAAACAACCAATTTATACCATTGCGCTATTGAGCCAATGGCGCGTTAGATTCTGTGGGGTTTTTAATGCCAAAAGTAATGCCTGACATTGCTCACCAAACAAATGCCAGCCTGGAAGGGACACTGGATTGGGTTGGGATGAGCCAAATCGAAGTACCTTTGATGGTACAGGCCGATGAGGGAGCTCCGCGTCAGGTTGCCGCCAAAGTCGAAGCCATGGTCAACTTGGTTCAACCCAAGGCCAAGGGCATTCATATGTCTCGGCTGTACTTGCTTCTCGAGCAACTTTCTAACGAATCGTCGTTAACCACAGAAACGCTGCGTTTATTGCTAACGGACTTCATTGAAAGCCATGACGACTTAAGCGATCAAGGCCGCGTGCGTTTTGCGTTTGACTATCACTTGCAGCGCGCCAGCTTAATCAGTGGTAAAAAAGGTTGGAAAGCCTATCCGGTGATGATTGAAGGTCGTTTGACAACCACCGGCATTGATATTGAGTTGCAGGTTACTGTGCCGTATTCATCAACCTGCCCTTGCTCAGCGGCACTCGCTCGCCAACTGATCCAGCAAGCCTTTAGCGATCGCTTTGGGGCTGAAGACAAGGTTGATAGCGAAACCGTGCATCAATGGTTGGGCACAACGCAAGGCATTGTGGCAACACCTCACAGCCAACGCAGCTTGGCTCAGGTCAAAATTAAATTAGCCGCGGATGCCAATGAACTGCCTATCTGCGCCTTGATAGATCATATTGAGGATGCGCTAAAAACGCCGGTACAGGCAGCGGTTAAGCGCGAAGATGAGCAAGAATTTGCCCGTCTTAATGGCCAAAACCTGATGTTCTGTGAAGATGCCGCACGCCGTCTTAAGCACCATTTAAATCAATTCGACGCAGCAGCCGATTTCTGGTTGCGGGTCGATCATTTAGAAAGTTTGCATGCCCATGATGCATCCGCAGTTACCGTAAAAGGCTTGGCGAACGGTTACACCGCCTAGCATCAACTAGCCCTATCATCTGAAACGCCTCATGGTCTGACGAAATCAGCGTCAACATGGGGCGTTTTTGTAGTTAATCACCGAATTCTCTAAAACCACCCAATAATGCCTACTTATGCACAAAAGTTATTATATGTGCATAATCAGTCATTAATTTCATTGATCTATTCGACTCACAGCAAAGCTCCGCAATACGTTTTTATTGACCCAGCTCAAATTTCGGATTAATTTGTCAGGTTCCCCTTGGAGCTATTTTGCGCAAATAAAAACTACTCTGAGCAAAAATTGTCCAACTAAAATAGTAACGCTTGCTTAGCCAGCGAGGAGAAGTTAGATGAGTCTGTACGACCCAATGCTAACCAAAGACAATTGTGGCTTTGGTTTGATCGCTCAAATGGAAGGTCAACCGAGTCATCGCCTGGTTCGCACCGCCATTTCGGCGCTGGATCGTATGCAGCATCGCGGTGCGATTGCAGCAGATGGTAAAACCGGAGATGGCTGTGGCTTATTAATGGCCAAGCCAGAAACCTTTTTTAAAGCTGTGGCTGAAGAGAGTGGCTGGAATTTAAGCCGCCGCTTCGGCGTTGGCATGCTGTTCTTAAATACCGATCCGGTCAAAGCCGCCGCCTCTCGCGAGGTTATTGCCGACGAATTAGAACAAGAGACCTTTGAAGTGGCAGGCTGGCGTGAAGTGCCAACCGATGTTGATATCCTAGGCGAAATCGCCGCATCGACCCTCCCAGTTATTGAACAAGTCTTTATTAATGCCAACCCAGGCTGGCGCAAAGAAGATGTAGAGCGGCGCCTGTATATGGCACGCCGGCGTATTGAAAAACGCCTTGCTGACGATGATCAGTTCTACGTCTGCAGCATGTCCAACCTCGTAACTGTCTATAAAGGCTTAATGATGCCTGTCGATCTGCCGAATTTTTACTTAGATCTGGCAGATCTGCGGATGCAAAGCTCTATCTGTTTATTCCACCAGCGCTTTTCAACCAACACATCACCACGTTGGCCGTTGGCTCAACCGTTCCGCTATTTAGCCCACAATGGTGAAATCAATACCATTGAAGGCAACCGTCAATGGGCACGTGCCCGTAGTTACAAATTTAAATCGCCGCTGATCTCTGATTTGCAGGACGCCGCTCCATTTGTCAATGAATCGGGCTCAGACTCATCCAGCCTCGATAACATGCTGGAACTGTTTTTATCCGGCGGCATGGATTTATTCCGTGCCATGCGCTTACTCGTGCCACCCGCCTGGCAAGCTCATCCGAATATGGATGATGGCTTAAAGGCTTTTTACGACTTCAACTCCATGCACATGGAGCCATGGGATGGCCCCGCCGGTATCGTCATGAGTAATGGCCGTCATGCGGCTTGTAACCTTGACCGTAATGGCCTGCGCCCAGCTCGTTATGTGATCACCAAGAATGGCTTCGTTACACTGGCATCGGAAGTTGGCATTTGGGACTACGAGCCCGATGAGGTCGTTGAGAAAGGCCGCGTTGGCCCCGGTGAATTGTTGGTAATTGATACCCAAACCGGCAAGCTTTGGCGCAGCTACGAAATTGATGAAGATCTGAAAAGCCGCATGCCCTACCGAGCTTGGCTCGACAAGAGCGTGATGCGTTTGCAGCCACCCGAGCAATTTGATGATGAAGAAATGGATCGTCGTAGTTTAGATGACACCGATTTAGCCATTCATCAAAAACTATTCGGCTACAGCAATGAAGAAATTGAGCAAATTGTTAATGTGCTCGGCAATGAAGGTCAAGAAGCCGTTGGCTCTATGGGGGACGATACGCCAATGGCGGTGCTGTCTTCCAAAAACCGCAGCGTGTTCGATTACTTCCGCCAGAAATTTGCTCAGGTGACGAACCCGCCAATCGATCCATTGCGGGAAAATCATGTCATGTCATTGGCAACCTGTATTGGCTCAGAACAAAACGTCTTTAATGAGACGCTAGGCCATGCCCAGCGCGTGCTATTCAGCTCTCCGATTTTGATCTATAGCGACTTACTGCAACTTAAGCAGCTTGATCAGAAAATCTACAGCCATCAAATCGTCAACCTCAACTTTGATCCTGCCAAAGAAGGTTTGCAGCAGGCCATTGAGCGAGTTTGTAGCGAAACTGAACAATACGCCCGCGACGGCGCCGTGATGGTGATTTTATCAGATCGCTATATCGAAAAAGGTCAGTTGCCAATTCCAGCAGCCATGGCCACCGGTGCCGTACAAAAACGTTTGGTCGATGAAAATCTACGTTGCGATACCAACATTGTGGTGGAAACCGGTACTGCCCGCGACCCACACCACTTTGCGGTATTGCTTGGCTTTGGCGCCACGGCGATTTACCCATATTTGGCATACGAAACATTGGCCGCTCAAGCAGAACAAGGCGTCATGTCAGTATCCAAGCATCAGGCGCTCATCAATTTCCGTAAAGGCATCAACAAAGGCCTTTACAAAATCATGTCGAAAATGGGGATCAGTACCATTGCCAGCTACCGCTGCTCGCAATTGTTTGAAGCGGTCGGCATGCACGATGATGTGATAAACTTATGCTTCAAAGGCGTCACTAGCCGTATTCAAGGTGCTAATTTCGACGACTTCCAGCAAGATTTAGTGAACCTTGCGCGCATCGCATGGATCCCACGCAAAAAGCTGGACCAAGGCGGCTTGCTCAAATACGTTCACAACGGTGAATATCACGCTTACAACCCAGATGTGGTGAACACCCTGCAAAAAGCAGTGACGACAGGCGACCGTAAATCCTACGACGAATTTGCCGCACTGGTTAATGAACGCCCAGTGTCATCGCTACGTGACTTGCTCAAATTAAAAGACGGGATTGAAGCCATTCCGCTCGATAAAGTAGAGCCCGCTTCGGCGCTTTATCCGCGCTTTGATACTGCCGCCATGTCGATTGGCGCGCTTAGCCCAGAAGCACACGAAGCGCTCGCTATCGCCATGAACCGTTTAGGCGGCAACTCCAACTCAGGCGAAGGTGGTGAAGATCCGGCTCGCTTTAATTCTGAGCGCGTGTCCAATATTAAACAGGTTGCTTCTGGCCGCTTTGGCGTTACACCACATTACCTAGTGAATGCCAAAGTCTTGCAAATTAAAGTCGCACAAGGCGCGAAGCCAGGTGAAGGCGGCCAGTTACCGGGCAAGAAAGTCAGCCAAAGCATTGCCAAGCTGCGCTTTTCTGTACCGGGCGTGACGTTAATTTCACCGCCGCCGCATCATGACATTTACTCCATTGAAGATTTAGCCCAGCTGATCTTCGATTTAAAGCAAGTGAATCCAGAAGCATTGGTATCAGTGAAGCTCGTATCCGAGCCAGGCGTTGGTACCATCGCAACAGGTGTGGCCAAAGCCTATGCCGACTTAGTAACGGTATCCGGTTACGACGGCGGAACTGGTGCAAGTCCATTAACGTCCGTGAAGTACGCGGGTTCACCTTGGGAACTTGGTCTGGTTGAGACACAACAGGCACTGGTCGAAAACGGCTTGCGTGACAAGATTCGCTTGCAAGTTGATGGCGGCTTGAAAACCGGCCTTGATGTCATCAAAGGGGCTATTTTAGGTGCCGAAAGCTTTGGCTTTGGTACTGGTCCTATGGTGGCGTTGGGTTGTAAATACTTACGGATTTGTCACTTAAACAACTGTGCTACCGGTGTTGCAACGCAAAACGAACAACTGCGTGATGAACACTTTATCGGCCTGCCAGAAATGGTCATGAACTACTTCAAGTTCATTGCTGAAGAAGTACGCGAAATCATGGCATCCGTTGGTGTTGCTAAGCTGACTGATTTGATTGGTCGAACCGACTTGCTCGAAGCTCTTAACGGTCAAACCGCCAAGCAAAGCAAACTGGATTTAAGCGACATTCTCGAAGCGCCTGTGTCTCCTGAAGGCAAAGAAGTCTATTGGCAGCATGTCAACGCGCCATATGATCAGGCGGAGCTTAACCAGCAAATGGTCAATGACGCCTTTGATGCCATTACCACCAAAACCGGTGGCGAGTTCTCTTACTCGGTGCGCAACACTGACCGTTCAGTCGGCGCCCGTTTGAGTGGCGAAGTTGCCAAGCATTGGGGTAACCAAGGCATGGCAGCCGATCCGATTCGCATTAACCTCAGCGGTACCGCAGGTCAAAGCTTTGGTGTTTGGAATGCCGGCGGCGTAGAAATGTTCCTCACCGGCGATGCCAACGACTACGTTGGTAAAGGCATGACCGGCGGCAAGCTGGTCGTTGCACCACCAAAAGGTTGTGAATTCGATCCAGCCGTATCGGCCATCATTGGCAACACCTGTTTGTACGGCGCGACTGGCGGCAAGCTTTATGCTGCGGGCCGCGGTGGCGAGCGTTTTGCTGTGCGTAACTCGGGTGCCATTGCGGTAGTAGAAGGCGTTGGCGACAACGGCTGCGAATACATGACCGGCGGCGTGGTTACCATTCTTGGTAAAACGGGCGTTAACTTTGGCGCAGGTATGACCGGCGGTTTTGCTTATATCTACGATGAAGACGGGCGCTTTGATGAACGCCTCAACTCAGAGATGGTTGAGCCTATCGAAATGGCCGATGTCAGCATTCACCAACAGCACTTGAAAGAAACGTTAGAGCAACATTTGGCGCTAACTGGCTCCGCTCGCGCAGCCACAATATTGGCTAACTTCGAGCAAGAACTTGCTCGATTCAAGCTTGTGAAGCCAAGAGAAGCGAAACTCGAATCCTTGCTGAACACATCGTCTCAGCAAGCCCCTGAATTACGTGTTGTGGCGCCATAAGGAGTATTGACGTGAGTAATAACTTTCAATTTCTCGAAGTCAATCGAGTCGATCCCACTAAAAAAGACATCGACGTGCGCAAGGTGGACTTCGTTGAGATTTACGAACCATTCAGCCAGCAAAACGTCGATGAACAGTCTGACCGCTGTTTAGATTGCGGTAACCCCTACTGTGAATGGAAATGTCCTGTTCACAACTATATTCCTAATTGGCTCAAGCTCGCCAAAGAAGGACGTATTATTGAAGCGGCCGAATTGGCGCATCAAACCAACAGCCTGCCTGAGGTTTGTGGCCGAGTATGTCCGCAAGACCGCCTGTGCGAAGGCGCCTGTACCCTTAACGATCAATTTGGCGCGGTCACCATTGGTAATGTTGAAAAATACATTACCGATAAAGCCTTTGAACAAGGCTGGCGCCCAGATCTGTCAAACGTGGTAAAAACCGATAAGAAGGTTGCCATTGTTGGTGCGGGTCCTGCCGGTTTAGCTTGCGCTGATATTCTTGCGCGCAACGGTGTTCAGGCAGTGGTCTTCGACAAGTACCCTGAAATTGGTGGCTTGTTAACGTTTGGCATCCCATCTTTTAAGCTTGAAAAGTCGGTCATGACACTGCGTCGTGAAATCTTCGAAGGCATGGGGATTGAGTTTCGCCTCAATACGGAAATTGGAAAAGATGTCAGTTTCCAAAGCCTTATTGATGACTATGACTCGGTATTCCTTGGCATGGGCACCTACAAGTACATGAAAGGTGGCTTCCCAGGAGAAGATGCTCAAGGCGTTTATGATGCCTTGCCATTTCTGGTTGCCAACACCAATAAAGTGATGGGCTACGAGCAGGATGATGCTGACTACATCGACATGGCCGATCAGAAAGTGGTGGTACTCGGTGGTGGTGACACGGCCATGGACTGTGTTCGCACGTCCATTCGTCAACAAGCCGAGCAGGTCATTTGTGCCTACCGCCGAGATGAAGAGAACATGCCCGGCTCACGTCGTGAAGTGCAAAATGCTCGCGAAGAAGGCGTCGAATTCATGTTTAACCTGCAGCCATTAGAAATCGTTAAGAAAGACGATGGCTCAGTAGCCGGCGTGAAAATGATAAAGACCCAATTGGGTCAGCCGGATGCCAACGGCCGCCGCCGCCCAGAGCCTATTGAAGGTTCGGAGCATATTTTGGAAGCCGACGCAGTACTGGTTGCTTTTGGCTTTCAGCCTAGCCCTGCGCCATGGTTTGCTGATTTTGATATCAGCTTAGATCAATGGGATCGGGTAGTTGCAGCATCCGAGCAAACCTTTCCATATCAAACCAGCAATGAAAAAGTATTTGCCGGCGGCGATATGGTTCGCGGTTCAGATCTGGTGGTGACTGCCATTGCCGAAGGTCGCGGAGCAGCAGAAGGTATGCTCGACTTTATGGGTGTCTAAACGGCTCACCAGAAACAGAACGAAAAAGCCCGCTGAATTGCGGGCTTTTTGTTGGGCTGAAATAAATGAACGCTAATTGACGGTCAGGATCAGCTCTGGGTGGCGGATCAGCGGCGCTTTTAAATCGCTCCACTTCAGCTTAGTTGGCCCCTCTTCCGCCATTGATTTGAGTAAGTTGGCGTAATCCGTCTGCGGGTAATACTGCGCCAACTCACTTAATACAATTGCCAAGTCACTTAACTTCACGGCCTTCGCAGGGTGCGGCCAAGTCTTTCCTTTGGCGACTGGCGTTAGGTAATCAATACCGAGTTGTAAGCTACGGCCAGCTTCGGTTTGGTAATGCCAGAATGGCAGGCCCGCTTTATCAGCCACAATGGCAACCGACACCAGCGCTCGTAAATTAAAGGTACTGTAGAAAAATGACCGCGTTCGCTTGATCTCGTGGGCTTGCGCGCCTTGCTCATCAAATTGCTGATCTAAGCTTTGCTTGGTTTTAGCAACCACCGCAGTCAAGGTGTTGTTATGGCCCAAGTAATATGACAATGCGGCAATTTGAAAATTATACCAAGAGCCGTGGTTATTGGTTTGCAGAGCCCCCTGTTTGCCGACCTTGCTATCGGTTAACCAACGAAGGTATGCCGTCAGCCATTGGTTCAATGCCTGCTGGTCACTGTCTTGCCAATGAGGCGAAGGCGTGATTAAGCTGATTGCATCGAGGACATGTTCGGGAATCAGTCGGCCATCTAAGATCCCTGAGCGACGACTTTTGGGGTTACCCGGTACACTTTGCGCGTAGGACAAATGTGGATTCATCCGAGTCGCATCATTAATAAACCAGGTTTGTACCATTGCGGTGGCTTTTTGGGCATATTTTTCATCGCCACTAAAAAAGTAGGCCAACGCAAGTAGTTTCACGCCCTTCGTCATGCGCCCTAGGCTTTTACGGTCAACCGCGTCGGTCTGAGTGTCCGGGTTGGTTTGGCCGTCCTTACGGATCCACGGTAAACCATCTTGGGTCTCAGGGTTAGGCCACCAATAACGAGAAATACTTAGATAATCATGCTTGTCGTTTGTCGGCGGCAATAACGATTTGCTCATAACCGTCGGGTTATCATCATCTAATAGGGTATCGGCCCTTTCAATCAAGGCGTTTATCAACGCCTGCTGTGCCGTATTGAGCTGGTTCGATTTAACCTGGTCATTAAGCTGCGCAAGCTGTACTTGGTCAATCAACACAAAGGGCGGTGCAGCATAGACGCCACTTGTACCGCACGTTAAAGCAATCACGACTAGTAGTACGCGAAGATAAAGCCGACTCGCCACTTGGACTTCCTTTTGACAGGTTTAAACATTAAAAGGTGCTAACGGCAAAGCCTAAGTTCGAATCCCAGCAAAAGCAATGAGAGAAAGCCATCGTAAAAATGCTGGACGTTACCCATTGCCGCATTGAAACATCAATCGAATGTTACGTTCGTGTGACTAAAATACCGCCAAAACGCCTAATTCCGAGATCACGATCACACAAGCTTTTCATAAGTTTTTTTAATCAAAAAAACTCATCATCGAAAACCATAAAAATAACCACCCAAACATTACTTAAAATAACACTTAAATTACGTTAAATATTTGTTTTTTATAATTATTGTGTTTTTTGATATTTATAATCTAATATTTGAGATTAGTTTTTATATGTTTAAAAACTTTTTTTATCGCTTTAAAGTAAGCCCATCAGAGTTACTCAGCAAACGAGATAACTTACAAATTAACTAACGCATTTGAGCAAAAAGATTGTGGGCTTGCTTAAATGTTCAATCAAGCATTTTAGAGGTACAGGCAATGAAAAAATTAACTATCACTACTTTGGTCGGCATGGTCACTACTTTCGTTCTTCTGATTTCTGCTCCATCAAAAGCGTCTATGAACCCAGTGGTAGAGAAAGCGTTGCAGGATGTTTGCCACACAAGCCTGAGCAACAAAACAATGAACTTCAAAAAAGTTGTTAAGTCTTACCGCTTAGATCTACAAGACGTTGCTGATAAAGTGGTTTGCAACGGTGAAGACATCGGTACGTTTGCAGCAGAGAATGGCGCTGACGAAATTGCTAACTACATTCGTTCACTGCAAGAAGGCCACGTAGAAATTCAAGAACTCGCTAGCCTATAAGTAAAATGGCTGGCTGCAGTCAACAGACTGCAGACACCCAAAGCAATGTTCTATCAATGCCGCCCGACGCTTACGTCCGGCGGCATTTTTTATGGGCGCCATACCGTAAACGACCGTATTCCCCCGAAGCACCAATCGAGTGCGCAGCCAAATATCCGCCAAACGCACCAACATGATCCAATTGCACTATAAAAAACTTAGATTCAGCTTTTGGTTAACTTCACCAAGTTGGTGCAATAATCTTCAATCTGTTGTTTTAAATGTATTTAATAAGCAACAAATAGTTCAAGGTTAGATTGGCACCTGTTTTGCTTTGTCCATGATAAGTGTGTGCGAATCGTACTGAGATTCACCAATTCAGTACCCTCCGGTTCCAACGACGTAACCAACCTCACTCATAACTCCGCCTCATCAAGGCGAGTGACGAGCCTGCATTTTCCAAACATTTCTCGCACATGTCATAACAAGAAACAGACCTAGAGGCCAAATTATGAGCAAGCAAAAGATCGTCGTTGTCGGTAACGGCATGGTCGGCCATAAATTTATTGATACCTTGGTAAACGATACCAAGGGCGACCAATATGAGATCACCACCTTTTCGGAAGAGCCACGCCTTGCCTACGACCGGGTGCAACTTAGTGCGTATTTCTCAGGCAGCACTGCCGAAGATTTAGCCATGACCACGCCGCAATATTATGACGAGCGTGGCGTTCGCTATTTGTTGAACGATAAAGTCACAGGCATCGATAAAGCCGCCAAAACCATAACCACCGAAAAAGGTGATGTGGAGTCGTACGACAAGCTGATTTTAGCAACGGGTTCATACCCATTCGTACCGCCAATCCCTGGTAATGATCAGCCACACTGTTTGGTCTACCGCACCATTGAAGATTTAGAAGCGATGACGGCTTCGGCGAAACAAAGCCGTATTGGCGTGGTTGTTGGTGGAGGATTACTTGGTTTAGAAGCGGCCAACGCGCTGAAAAACCTTGGTCTTGAAGTACACGTGGTTGAGTTTGCGCCGCGCCTCATGGCCGTTCAGCTTGATGAAGCCGGCGGTAATTTACTGCGCTCAAAAATTGAAGCGCTTGGTGTGCAGGTTCATACCGGTAAAGCCACCCAGAACATTGTCGATGGCCAAGACAATCGCTATCGCATGGAATTCGCAGACGGTACTCACCTAGAAACAGACATGATTTTGTTCTCGGCCGGTATTCGTCCGCAAGATGAACTTGCTCGTCAGTTCGATTTAGACATCGGCGAACGCGGCGGCATCGTCATCAACAACGAATGCCAGACCTCAGATCCGGACATCTATGCAATAGGTGAGTGTGCTCTCTGGAATAACCGGATCTTTGGTCTGGTCGCCCCTGGTTACAGCATGGCAAAAGTTGCTGTATCTCACTTAACAGGTGGCGACGATACATTTGAAGGTGCTGATATGAGCACCAAGCTGAAACTACTCGGCGTGGAAGTAGGCAGCATCGGCGATGCCCACGGTAATACACAGGGCAGCTTAAGCTATGTCTACAGCAATGGTGCCGAGCAAATTTACAAGCGCCTTATCGTGTCGGCCGATAACAAGAAACTATTGGGTGCGGTCATGGTAGGCGACACCAGCGATTACGGTACGCTGCTGCCCATCATGCTTACAGGTATGGATTTACCGAGTAACCCAGAGACCTTGATCTTACCGGTTAGCGACGGTGAAGCGGGCGGCATGGGCGTGGATGCCCTGCCTGATGAAGCCCAAATCTGTTCTTGTTTGGATGTCACCAAAGGTGATTTGATTGAATCCATTCATGCCGGTAATCAAACCGTTGCCGATCTCAAGTCGTGCACAGGCGCCGGCACTGGCTGTGGTGGTTGTGCTGCCATGGTTGGTCAAGTATTGAACGCCGAGCTTGAGAAAATGGGTGTTGAGGTCAACAACAACATCTGTGCGCACTTTGATTACAGCCGCCAAGAACTGTTCGATATTGTTCGCACGAAGAAATACACCAGCTTCCAACAACTTCTAAGCGATCATGGCCAAGGCCACGGTTGTGAAATCTGTAAGCCAGCCGTAGCTTCGATGCTAGCCACGCAGTGGAACGAATACGTGCTGAAAGACGAGCATTTGCCACTGCAAGATACCAACGACGTATTCCTTGGCAACATGCAAAAAGACGGTACTTATTCAATTGTGCCGCGTATGGCTGCGGGTGAAGTCACACCTGAAGGCCTGATTGTCATTGGTGAGATTGCCCGCGACTATAACCTATACACCAAACTGACCGGTGGTCAGCGCATCGACTTATTTGGTGCCCAGTTGCACGAACTGCCTCCGATTTGGAAGCGTTTGGTCGATGCTGGTTTTGAAACGGGTCACGCCTACGGTAAGTCGCTACGTACCGTAAAATCTTGCGTCGGCAGCACTTGGTGTCGTTACGGCATGCTTGATTCTGTATCGATGGCGATTTTACTGGAGATGCGTTACAAGGGCATGCGAACCCCTCATAAAGTCAAAATGGCGGTCTCGGGTTGTACCCGTGAATGTGCCGAAGCTCAATCCAAAGATGTTGGTGTAATTGCGACAGATAAAGGCTGGAACCTCTACCTGTGCGGCAACGGCGGCATGCGTCCTCGCCATGCAGACTTGTTTGCCACGGATCTCGATGATGAAACCCTCATCAAATACATTGACCGTTTCTACATGTTCTATTGCCATACCGCAGACCGTTTGCAGCGTACCTCGGTTTGGATGGAAAACCTTGAAGGCGGCTTAGACTACCTCAAAGACGTCATCATCAACGATAAGCTTGGCATTTGTGACAACTTAGAAGAAGACATGTCGCGGGTTATCGACACTTACGAGTGTGAGTGGAAGAAAACCATCGAAAGCCCTGAACGCTTGAAGCGCTTTGCTCATTTCATCAACTCAGATGCCCCCGATGAAAATCTGGCATACGTCGAAGAACGCGGTCAACGTCGGCCAGCGAGTGAAGCTGAAAAACGTGGTTTCCCAGGTGGTGAGCAAGCCATCCCAGCCATCGAATTAGTAGATTAAGCCCGCAAATTAAGAATTAGGAGCAATAACAAATGAGTGATTCTTGGATTTCAGTTTGCGACGAATCGGTACTGATACCAGATACCGGGATTTGCGCCAAAGTTGGCAACGAGCATGTGGCCATTTTTAAAGTGGCGGGTAGTGGCGAGTTATTTGCCATTTCTAACGTCTGCCCATTCGGCAAAGCCAGCGTGTTGTCACGAGGATTGATTGGCGAAACAAACGGCGCCTTATACGTTGCGTCGCCACTACTGAAACAACGCTTCCGTCTGAACGATGGTGTTTGTCTGGATGACGACGAGGTGACCATTGCCACCTATCCAGTGCGAGTCACCGAAGGTCAGGTCGAAGTGGCCGCTTAATAGCGTTGATGCGTTCGTGCCAAGGATCTAAGGCCGAGCGCAATCCCAATAAAATCAGAATAACAACTATCGCCCTGAGCTTACCGAGGGGCGAACAATACAATAAATGCCGCTCTCCTGGCGCTTGTCGAAAGGGGAGTGAGCAATACGATTACAACTAAAAAATTGATAGTAACAAGGCCCTGATGATGGATAACACAAGCAAGTTCAACCTGTTCTCGATGGCAGGAAAAATGAAGATCCTGCACATGAGTTGGATCGCCTTTTTTATTACCTTTTTCGTTTGGTTTAACCACGCGCCATTGCTCAAAGCCATTGGCGATTCGCTGGGTTTAACCGGTAGTCAGTTAAAAACCCTGTTGATCCTAAACGTGGCGTTGACTATTCCGGCACGAATCATCATCGGGATGTTGACCGATGCCTTCGGCCCGCGCAAAACCTACTCTGCTTTGCTGATCCTCTGCTCCATTCCATGTTTTATGTTTGCGTCCGCCACTACCTTTGAAATGGCAGCGTTATCGCGTTTGCTATTAGGCTTCATTGGCGCTGGTTTCGTGATTGGTATTCGCATGGTGTCAGAGTGGTTCCCACACAACGAACTGGGCACGGCAGAAGGTGTTTATGGCGGCTGGGGTAATTTCGGTTCTGCCGCAGGTTCTATGTTGCTGCCCATGATCGCTCTTTGGTATGGCGGCGATGAAGGCTGGCGCTATGCCGTTGCCACCACCGGCGTGCTGAGCATTATTTGGGGTTTTGTTTACTACAACACTGTTTCTGATACACCAAAGGGTTCAACCTATTTCCGACCGAAGAAAATCGGCGGAATGGAAGTCACCAGCAAAGGCGATTTCTGGTTCCTGATCGTCATGAAACTACCCATGTACTTTGCCTTGGCATTGCTCACTTGGAAACTCTCGCCTAAAGGTGTGACGCTGATTAGCATGGAGGCGGCCTACGGTACTTACATCGGCCTAACTGCACTGTTTTTCTACGACTCATACAAAGCTTATAGCGTTAACAAAGAGATCTTTGTTAAGCCCGTTGAGCCAATGCACCAGTACAAATTTAAGCAAGTGGCGGTATTGAACATTCTCTACTTTGCCACCTTTGGCTCAGAGTTAGCCGTGGTCTCGATGTTGCCGCTATTCTTTGCCGATACCTTCGGCTTAGATCCGGTCATCGCCGGCCTTGTAGCTTCCGCTTATGCCTTTATGAATCTGATGTCTCGTCCCGGTGGCGGTTTAATTTCAGACAAGTTTGGCCGTAAGAAAACCTTACTCATTCTGACCGCTGGATTGGCTGTGGGTTACTTTGCCATGAGCTTGATTGACGCCACCTGGCCCATTTGGATTGCCGTCGCCTGCGCCATGGCGTGCTCGTTCTTCGTCCAAGCCGGTGAAGGTGCGGTATTCGCAGTCGTGCCGCTAATCAAACGTCGTCTGACAGGACAAATTGCTGGTATGACAGGTGCTTACGGTAATGTTGGCGCTGTAACTTACTTGACCATTTTCAGTATGGTTGATGCGTCGACCTTCTTCTTGGTGATTGCTGCTACAGCGATTCTTGGCTTTGTCTGCTTATTGCTAATGGAAGAGCCTGAAGGCCACATGACAGAAGTACGCGAAGACGGCACCGTCGAACTCATTCAAGTGAACTAAAACAGCTGAGCTGCGAAAGCTTCAAGCTTAAAAATAAAGTGCTGGAGAGCACTTAATAACTTGAATACCCTACATAATAAATAACAATGATAACTGACCTTTACGCGGGCTTCGGCCCGCTTTTTATCTGATGATGCTATGAAACAAATGAAGCTGGCCGTTGGTGGGCATTCTACCGCCGGTATAAAACCCATGAATCAGGACGCTTTTGCCGCGCAGATCCCGTCAGCTCATTTGGTTAATCGAAAAGGCGTTGTAGCTGCAATTGCCGATGGCGTAAGTGTCAGTGAACAATCACAAGTGGCCGCGCAAACTGCCGTCACTCAATTTGTACAAGACTATTACGCCACTAACCACGCCTGGAGCGTAGCCAAGTCAGCGGCATCCGTCATATCGCCTCTTAATCATTGGTTTTTCAGCCACAATCAACGCAACGAGAAATCGCAAGCCTACGTCACCACTTTTACCGCCTTGGTTGGCAAAGGCCGTCAAGCTTGGTATTTCCATGTGGGTGACAGCCGCCTCTATCGGCTTCGAGATGGTAATTTACGCGCCTTAACCCGCGATCATATTCAACCGTTTGGTGGCACCGAGTCGTTATCGCGTGCGCTGGGCATCGACTCCCATCTCGAACTCGATACCAAACAGTTTGAGATGGCTGAAGGCGATGTTTATCTGTTAGCCACCGACGGTTTATACAACCACCTCACAGAGCAAAGCTTGTGCGATCAACTCGGTAATGCGCGCCATTGCAATTTAGAACAATTAAGCGAAACCCTGTGCCAGCACGCCAAGCAAGCCGGTTCGGATGACAATATCAGCACCTTAATCGTCCGTGTTGATGAGTTGCCCGAAGCTGGATTGAGTGAAGCCAAGCGCCTCGCCATGGAGCTAGCCATTCCACCAGTGATGGAGCCGGGCCAGAAAATCGACGGCCTGACCATACGTCATGTGTTATTCAGCGGCACTCGCAGTCATGTGTATGTAGCAGAAAACGCCCAAGGTCAACAGTTTGCCTTAAAAGCCCCTTCTGCCCATTTTTCAGATGATCTCACCTATTTAGAAGGGTTTATTAAAGAGGAGTGGATTGGTAAATCCCTTAGCCACTCCAACATCATGCGCATGCATGCACGGCCTGAAGGCAGCAAATTTGCCTATCAACTGTGTGAATACTTACCCGGCCAGAACCTGCGCCAGTGGTTGGTCGATAATCCCAAACCCAGTTTGAATCAGGTGCGCGATATTATCCGTGAAGCGGTCAAGGCGCTGCGTTCGCTACAACGTAACGACATGATTCACCGCGACATCAAGCCGGAAAATATCATTATTGATGTGCATGGCCATGTGAAACTTATCGACTTCGGAACAGTGCAAGCTGCAGGCTTAGAAGAGCACTTTGGCCATGAGAAGAATGCAAGCCCACAAGGCTCTGCCGACTACATTGCCCCTGAGTATTTGCTAAACCAACAAGCGAGTTTTCAAGCCGATTTGTTTTCTCTTGCGGTGGTCATGTATGAAATGCTCGCCGGACAACTACCCTACAAAACCGGCGCTAGCCGTTATCAGATCCCCAATGATATTAGTGTTTGGCGCTATCGGCCGCTGCGTACCGTCCGCCCCGATCTGCCCAATTGGATTGACTTAGCATTAGAGCGAGCAACCTCGCCGATCGTCGACAACCGCCCTGAATCGTTTTCTGAATTCTTAGAAGATCTCAATAAACCCAATCCCCAATTACTCGACCGCCATGAAGCGGCCCCGCTGATTGAGCGTGATCCAGTGTTTTTTTGGAAGTCGCTTAGCGGCATTTTGGCACTACTGTGCTTAACGCTGCTCGCCAAAGATTTTATTTAGCCTTTCTATCAACATTTACGCGATGAGACCGCTCGAACAACATTATTAAACGTCCATGTAAGGGCTTACATAATTTCTAGCATTTGTGACAGCAACCAAACTAACCGTGCTACCAATGTGGTTTCATGATGGCCTTTATTGCTTGCCGCTAACGAATAACTAGCTTGCTAATGCCTCAGGATGGTCACCAACACCTAAGCATTTGGCAATTCTCGGAGCCGTGACAGCGTATCGAGCAAGCAACAAGTTCAATTGGACATAGTAAAGGACGATTCAATGACCAGCCACAATCCGGGCTATCAGACACCCGCCACCCGCATGAGTATATTGCTAAGCTGCATTGTTAGCGCATTGGTTGGCTGTTCGCCAGCAACCGACCAACCACCGACACAAGCCTCAAATTATGTTGCCGATGTTTACCAGACCTCCTACGCGGGCGATAACCTCGCATTGATTGCCAGCTTGCAACCCGAAGTCAGCACTGCAAATACCGCCAACACCGATGCGATTAAGTTAACGATTAAGCCGGCGCAAGTTTACCAACGCTATTACGGCTTTGGCGCGTCCTTTACCGAGTCGTCCGCTTGGAACTTGGCAGCCATTCCAGTCGCAGCCAGAAAGCAGGTGTTAACACGTTTATTCAGTCCAACCGAAGGCGCAGGATTCACCTTAACGCGCACCCACATCAATAGCAGTGACTACTCCAATAATCATTACAGCTACGTCGACGTTGGCGATACCGCATTGGCCAGCTTTTCAGTCCATGAAGACATGAAAGGCTTCAGCGGCGATGAAAATGATCAGGTACGCGGTATCGAGCTCGATGATCCAAGCTATGACTTAATTCCCATGATTCTGGAAGCTAAATCCATTGCCGGTGCCGATTTCAACATCATAGCCTCACCATGGAGCCCGCCATCATGGATGAAAACCGGCGAAACTGCCGAAATGACCAATGGTCACTTGCTGCCGAAGTATCACGCCACCTGGGCAAAATACATCTCCAAATACATCACGGCTTACGCGGAACAAGGCATCGAACTTTGGGCTATCACACCGCAAAATGAACCGCTCCATGCCCATGATGCGCGCTGGGACAGCAATGGCTGGACGGCTACCGAAGCACGCGATTTTTTACGCGATCATTTAGGCCCGCAGCTGGTGAAAGATGGCCACCTAGACACCGCCGATTTAGAAGCTGGCGTGCGCGTGCTGATTTACGATCACAACAAAGATGAGATGAACAATTACGTTGCGCCGACGTATCAAGATCCAGATGCATCCAAGTATGCGTGGGGAACCGGCTTTCATTGGTACACCAACTCAAAGCTGGCTGAAAATAACTGGTATCAAGCAGAGTTAGCCGAGCTGCAACAAAACTGGCCAGGCAAAGCCATGATCCACACCGAGTCGAGCATTGATATTGATGCCGACGATCCTATCGGTCAGTATTGGCGCCTAAGTACCGATTACGCGGGCACCTTTATCCCCTTCGATACTTATGCCTATGACATCATTACTGACTTAAACCATGGCACTCAAGGCTATGTGGAGTGGTGCGTGATCCTCAGCCACAAAGGTCAGCCCAATCCATACGATAACTTCAATAGTGCGCCGGTACTCATTAATCCCACCACTAACGAAGTAATTTACACACCGCTGTATTACTTACTGAGCCACTTTAGTAAATTTATCCGCCCCGATGCCCATCGCATCGGTTTAGAAGGGGATGCCATTGAAGGGTTAACTTACACGGCAGCCCACAACCCCGATGGCTCCATTGCCGTGGTCGCGTTCAATCGCAATGATCAGCCTTATACATTGGCGCTCACGTTAGACGGTAACCACTACACTGCGGACATTGCCGCTCGTGCCATGCAAACGATTCACCTGCGTGCGCAATAAGTTGAGTTGGTCATCACAGGCTAGTATTTAGCAAACAAAAAAGGGCGCTCGGTTGTACCGAACGCCCTTTTTATTTGATTGTTTTCGGCTATACAGCTGTGAACGCTAGACCGACAGCTTGAGGCGCGGTTGAGCGGTGTCATCAAGCTCGTAGCTGGGCACACACAACAAGATCCGCGATGACGCAACGCCTTTGTCCACCACCGCTTTTTTAAAGGCATTCGCGCGCTGCTCAGCCAGATCCAACAGCTGCTTGCGCTGTGGTTCCGTCAATTGGCTGCCTTCGCTGAATCCCAGTTCACTCCCCGTTGCAACACCACAAACTTTCACCTGCAGCGAATCTTTTTCTGTCATCAAGGCGTGGAACTGATCGATAAAGGTTGCTTGCGGCTCGGCAGGCAAAATTTGCTGTGGAGCATACGCCAAATCGTCAAATCGAACCTTCAGCGCAAAAGAGCCTGCCGCCATTCCCACTTTAATCACTTGAGCATAAGGCATGAAGGTCATGATCAAATAATTCTGCGCCTGACTGAGCACTGCTTTTTGAACAATAAGGCCAAAAATGTAATGCATACCAAAGCTTGGATCGGCAACATCACCATCAACCGGAATGATCAGTTCAATATTGCCATCGTCATCTTTAAGCATGCCAAGCGCCATATCTAGAGGCACTGCAGTTTGGCCAATCACGCCTGAATCGTCAGGGTTTTGATCGCCTGAGCCGGAGTCAAAACGAGCCCCACGCAGATTCGAGACCACTTCGGCGTCCAGCATATCTTGTTCGATGGCACCCGATGCACTCACATCAAGCTGACCGGCCAGTACGTCAAATCCAAGCGCATGACGCACATAAGGTGAAATTTGATAAAGCGGGAACTCAGTAGCCGTTGATTCAAAATTCAGATCGAGCTTGTCGCCAAACGGCGCCACCTGCCCGGTAAAGTCAAACTTAAAATAGCCTTCATCCTTAAGCTTTAAAATCACATCAGCGCGCTGCTCAGGCTGTTGATTGTCAATACCAGCAAGCTGTAACTGTTCAATCGTGAATGTTTTTTCTAACGCAGGTTTGATACTGGCATCGCGAAACTGAATTTGCGCGGGTTTATCCAACCTCAGCTGCCCCAGCGCAATTGCAAACGCATTGGCAGGTTCAACTGGCTCCTGCGGTGGTTGTGGCGTTGATTGAGATGGTGATTGTGGCTCTGGTTGAGATGGTGTATTTGAGTCGACCTCCGCCGTGTCCGTATCACTTGCCGCGGCATCTTCTGATGTCCCAGGCATCACCAATGAAATGAGTTCGCCTTGCTCATCGCGTTGCGCCTGAATCAGAATTTCACCAATCAGAATGTCATTAATGGCGACTGCCGATTCGGTCATTTGTACTTCGGAAATGGTCAGCTCATCGAGCTGAAAGAGTGGCTCAAGTTGAGTATCGGCGTCGAGTTGACGCACTGATGCCTGCATCTCTGATAACGCCAACTCAGGTAACTCGATAAAGATCTTCTCTCCGGCCAACGACAGCGTACTTGGCTCGAGCTGTAAGTTGGTCAGTGCAAGCAAGTCGCCCGCACCATCTTGCGTAGCAACCCGTATGTTATCGAGATTTAGGGTAAAGCCAGTATCAACGGTCAGCTCTTCAACCGCTTCTATGGATAATGTTGAGGTGAGCTCATTAAGCTCAAGAGAAAGGCTTTCGAGCTCGGCCAGAATCGCGTCATCGCCATAACTGCTTTGTTGTAGGTTAATGGCACTGCTATCACTAGCGATTTCGAAGATGTCGCCTCGACGCTTCACTTCGAGGTTGAGATCAACATTCAATTTGGCGGCTAGTTCGCCCACAGATTCAGGCAGTAAATATTGATATGGCGCCGGATCGAAATCCGTCAGTTGAATATTGAATGTACCGAAAGATTGCAGCGGCTCGTAATCAACTGCCGCCGAGAAATCGAGCGCCGCTTGATTAAAGGTCAGTTGCAGCTCTAATTCGCTGTGCAACACTTCTTCTTGGTAGTGGCTGCGAACAATTTTTAACTGCTCAATGTGAAGCTCATGAGATTGATCTCGATGCAGCAAGTTAACATTGATGTCCTTGAGAACAACTTCCGGTGCCGCTACCGCTAAACCAAAGCGCTTGCCTTTGGGCGCTGGCGCGTCGGCCGTTGCCGTTGATGATGTTTGCTCGGCTTGGTCTTTATTCTTACCTAGCTCAACCCCTGCAATGGAAAAGGTTTTATCTTGTAGCAACACGTCAGTGTTTAAACCCGTCAGGGTCAAGCGCTTGAGCCGCGCTTCATTAAAGATCAAACGGTGCAAGCTATAGCAGGCTTCCAATTCATCCAACTCAAATGCCAGCTGTTCATTCTTATGCCAAATCAGATCATCAATGGTGACACATGAACTCAGCAGGTTGAGGCGCACAGAGCTGTTTCTATCGAGCTGAATTTGATGCGGAGCCAATAAGTCGCCCAGCACTAAACGCGTAATGGCTGGTGAGGCTAACCAAGTTAAAACCCAGATTGCGAGGTAGCATCCTACTAAAACTACGCCTACCTTCTTGAGTCGATTCATCGTGGCTCCTTGCTCGTTACACCATTAAAAATAAAAGGCTGAAGATGATTGCCGCGCGCAATGGATTAAACAAGCGAACCGAAGCAAATGGCGCACGCAAAAAACAGCGACTATTTTGTGTTATTTTTTAGTGAAATAGAACCACTGATTACGCTTCAAGTTACCAATCAAGTCCGAGACAGGCGCAATCTAATGTCGTCGTCGCGGCACCATTTCACTTCTGTTTCACCTCGTTAATAATACAGTGGCTGCATGCAGCTTTTTGAGGACAGCTCATTGAAGGTTTTGTTGATTGAAGATAACACCACGATAGCAACGCAAATCGTTGAATTTCTAGGTGCCCACCAGTGGCAAGTGGACTATGCCCAGAATGGTCAGCAAGGCGCAGCTTTGGCGTTGGCAGAGATATTTGACGTGATCCTTTTGGATCTAAACCTACCAGATATCGACGGCCTGCAAGTTTGCCAGATGATAAAACAGCAGGCCCAAGTAACGCCGCCAATACTCATGCTGACCGCTCGCGATAGTTTTGAAGATAAGTCGGCCGGATTTCATCAAGGTGCAGATGACTATCTCACCAAGCCCGTCGATTTGCGTGAATTAGTGTTGCGCTGCCAAGCGCTAGCGCGTCGGAGTAATCTGCATCAATCGCAAATCATTCAAGTGGGTCCATTACAGTTGGATTTGTCGGCTCAAACAGCGCAGCGCGATGGGCAATCATTAACCTTGACCAGCATTGGCTTTCAGTTGCTCACTTTATTGGCCCAAAGTTACCCCCAGCCAGTTAGTCGAACCCTCATTACTCACAAGCTTTGGGGCGAATCGCCTCCCGATAGTGATTCGCTCAAGTCTCATATCTATTCGTTACGCCAAGCGCTTGATAAGCCCTTCCCTCACGCCATGCTTAAAACCGTCATGAACTTAGGTTATCGACTGGACATCAACAATGACCCTCATTCGTAGCATCAAGCACCAAGCACTTGCTCTTTTTGTTAGCTTCACACTCGGTATCAGCTGCCTGTATTTAGCGTTAGCGGTCATTGCTTCATTCGTGGTGGAAGACAATATCATTGATCGCCTATTGCGATTTGAAGCGAACCATATCGAGCAAACCTACCAAGAAACCGGCGCTCTAGTCCCCGCTAGAATGGACTTTATCCAGATCTACCCGAGTTACGCTGAATTACCTTTATGGGTTCGTGAAGCGCTTGAGCAAGGCTTGGATGACAATGAAATTTTTACCCCTGGTGATGAGCATTTCCATGTCAAAACACTTCGCCTCGACAACCACAACACGGGCTATTTACTGGCGGAAGTCTCGCCTCTGTTGACCGTTACCAATAGCCCCAGAATTTTCGAAATTTTTCTTTGGGGGCTCGCTTTAACCCTTATTGTTGCCGCTGTGCTTGCTTATAAAATGGCAGCCAAGACGGTACAACCGGTCATGGCGATGACCCGAGCCGTAAAACAAAATCAACCCTTGCCCGAATTACAGTACGAGCTAGGTTATTTGTCCAAAACGATGCAGCACGCTTTCGATGCGTTAAACGACGCTCTGCAGCGAGAAAAAGATTTCACAACCGATGTTAGTCATGAACTTCGCACGCCGTTAACGGTACTCAATAATGCTGTTGCCCTAGCAGAGCAACGAGGGTTTCAACCAAGCGATCTACAACAGCTAAAACGAGTGGGCCAAGACATGCAGCACACGATTGATGTGTTGCTTGCGCTGGCTCGGCAAGAGTCGCTGTGTCAACAACCCTGCATGCTACGTTCAATGGTTGAGCAAGCCGGAATGCAAAGCGCCTTAGCAGCGGGCGTAGAACTCGAACTCAATATTGAGATGGCAGATGAGTTGTCAATCAATGCCAATGCTGAGTTACTGCATTTGTTGCTCATTAACTTGATGAACAACGCCATAGCCCACGGCTCGACTCACCAACTTTGGGTTCGCGCCAGTGGCAATCAAATGGTGTTTCACAATGAAAAAGCACAAGGTGTGCCAGCCGAAGCAACTCGCGCCGGCGTGAAAGGTGCAAGTAGCAAAGGGATCGGCCAAGGGCTTTATTTGGTGACTCGCATTGTTGATGCATTGGGATGGCAATATGATTTGCAGCTCACCCAATCGCAATTTTCCATCCAAATTTCACTCTGAATTCACCTCCGACTTTTTATGCTGACTCCAACACATCAAAGCAGGTTGGAGACAGCAACATGATTAGAAAAATACTACTCGCACTCGTGATTCTATTCGGCGCGCTATATGGCGCTTGGGTTTGGCTAAAAGGATTAGTACCAGCCCCGTCTCACTTTGAAGCATTGAAGCGCAGTCAATCGAACGAGTTAAGCTATCTGATCGAGCAGGTTCCTGAGTTCCGCGGCAAAATCCTCGCTGTCGTGACCAGCACCGATCAGATGGGCCAGAGCGGTAAATCGACAGGCTACGAACTAACAGAACTAGCCCGTGCCTATTGGGTGTTTACCGCCAATGGATTTGAGGTTGATATTGCGAGTCCCGAGGGTGGTAAGCCTCCGGTGGTGATTGATGGCGACGACATGGGCGCCTTCGATTATGCATTTTTGAATGATCAAGTAATCCAAGCACAGCTTGATGAAACAATGCGCCTCGATGAGGTTACCCCCTTGGATTACCAAGCGGTGTATTTTGTGGGTGGTAAAGGCGCCATGTTCGACTTTCCGAACAATCTCGTAATTCAGGATCTGATCAGCACCATGTACCAGAATGACAGGGTCGTCAGTGCGGTTTGTCATGGCCCTGCCGCGCTAGTCAATGTTCGTTTGGCTGACGGCAATTGGCTTGTGGCCGACAAACGCGTCAGCGCCTTTACCAATGAAGAAGAGTTGTTTTTGATTCCCGACGCCGCGCAAATTTTTCCGTTTTTACTGCAAGACAAACTAGAGCAACGCGGCGCTTTGGTGCAAGCAGGGGCCCAATACTTGGAACAAATCAGCCAAGACGGCAAGTTAATCACCGGGCAAAACCCTTGGTCGGTTTGGACCATGGCCGAAATGGTGATCGCCGAACTAGGGTATGAACCTAAACCTCGGGAGCGTACTCCAGAAGAGCACTCGGTCGAACTCTTACTGACCTATGATCGATTGGGCTATGAAGCGGCGCATCAGGAAGTGCTTCGCAAACCGCAAGCATACCAACGTATTTTAATCCTTATGCATGGCGTGGTAGCGGTGATGAATTGGGATTTGGTCAAAGGCTTTGAATTGTTGCGGCTCGCTCAGCAGATCAAGCAGTTAATGTCCGCCTAATAATCACCAACAAGGTTGTAGCAGACGAGGCACTTTTATAAGCGCCGAGTTTGTTGCAACTCACGTGTTCGCAAACAGCGCCTTGTATCAAGTTCGCAAGAAGATTGCCGGACGCTTCACACTTTATCTAGAAATGGCATGACACGCCTCCCATCGAACCTAAAATGAACGCGCTTTCATTTTAATAACAAAAGGCCACCCACCATGCAGATCAACCGATTACTCATGACCGGTTGCGCACTCGCCATCGTGTTCATCACAGGCTGTGTCAATTCAGGTTCAGAACCCTCCGAGCAGCAAAGCGCTGCGCCATATGTTGCCAATAGTTTCACCCTTAACCGCGGCGTCAACGCCAGTCATTGGCTTTCACAAAGTGATATTCGCGGTGCCGAACGCGTCGCTTACATGCAAGAAAAAGACTTTGAAACCATAGCCGCGCTGGGCTTTGACCACGTTCGCCTACCTGTGGATGAAGAGCAATTATGGAATGAGCAAGGTGAGCAGCAAGCAGAAGCGTTTGCACTGATGCATCAAGCCATTGGTTGGAGCCTGAAGCACGATTTGCGGGTCATCATTGACTTACATGTGCTGCGCGCTCACCACTTTAATCGACCAGATTCACAAAAGATTTGGCATGACCGAGCCGCTCAGGAGCAATACATCAGCTTTTGGCAACAGTTGTCAGCAGAGCTGAAACAATACCCGCTGGCGAAGGTTGCTTACGAACCGTTGAACGAAGCCGTTGCCGACGACAATGAAGATTGGAACAAATTGATTAATTGGGTGATCGCAGAAATCCGCAAGCTAGAACCGAATCGCACCATCATCATGGGTTCAAATCGCTGGCAGCAAGTTGACACCTTCGCCGCACTGCAGGTGCCAGCCAACGATCCCAACATTATTCTCAGTTTTCATTACTACACCCCGTTTAACCTCACCCACTATCGTGCACCTTGGACCCACATAAAAGACTATGCGGGGCCGGTTCAGTATCCGGGTGAAACGGTACCGTCTGAGGAACTTGCCAAGTTAGATTCGGTGTTGGCCGATCACTTAAAGGGCGCAAATGGCCCATACGATAAAGCCATCATGGCCAAGCATATCGAGCAAGCTGTAGCCGTCGCGCAAGCACATAATTTGCAGTTATATTGCGGTGAGTTCGGCGCATTTCCAACAACCCATCTAGCGCTGCGGCAAGCATGGTATCGAGATCTCATCGAGATTTTTGACGAAAACGATATCGCCTGGGCTCATTGGAATTATAAAAACGACTTCCCATTGGTCGACGAACAACTCAACCCTGATGACTCACTTCTCCAAATCCTATTGCCACCAATGTAATCTTGCCCACTTACATTTTTTAACACTTTAATATCGCAATCATGGATCTGGTGCTGCTAATGCGGTACCAGATTGCATACAATCCTGTCTGGCGTGTTACGCGCGATGAACCAATGGATGACCTATTCTCCCCATTGTTCCCGCCCCTATAACCAACAAAAAACGCCTCAAAAACAACACGACGAAGCCAATAGAGCTTTCGCTTTTTCATCATGACTGACAGGGAATACCATGCAAAAAACACTGATAGCAGTGGCTTGTAGCGCGGCACTAGCCGTTTTATCCGGCTGTGGCCAAGCGCCAAGCAAATCGGAAGAAACCAGCCAAAATCAAGTTCAAACGCCCACTTCAAGCACCGTAGAACAATCAACCAGCAATAGCTTATTAGCAGACTGGACAGGCCCATTCAAAGGCGTACCGGCGTTCGATAAAATGAACATGGTAGATTTGCCAGCAGCCATGGAAGCAGGCATTGCCGAGCAGTTGGCAGAATTTGATGCCATTGCCACACAACAAGCGCCAGCCACATTTGAAAATACCATTGTGGCCATGGAAAAATCAGGCAAAACCCTAGATCGCGTATACCCCTACTACGGTATCTGGCGGTCAAACATGTCGTCAGCTGAATTCCGTGAAATTCAGGGCCAGATTGTGCCTAAGTTGTCAGCATTCCGTTCTAAAATCACGCAAAATGAAGCGCTATTCCAACGCATTGAAGCTGTCTATAAAGGCGAAGAATTTGCCACTTTAACGCCAGCACAACAGCGCTTGACGCAAATTTCTTATGACCGTTTTGCTCGCAATGGTGCCACGCTAGAAGGCGAAGCCAAGCAACGCTACGCGGACATTCAAGCGCAATTAGCAGAGCTACACACCCAGTTTGGTAACAACGTGCTGCACGATGAGCAAAGCTATGTGGTCTACCTCACCAAAGAGCAGTTGGGCGGCTTACCTGAATCATTCATCAAAGCGGCGTCATCTGCGGCTGAAGCGAAAGGTGAAGCTGGCAAATACGCCATCACCAACACGCGCTCGTCAATGTCACCGTTTTTAACCTATTCCACAGAGCGCGAACTCCGTGAGCAGGTTTGGACCAATTATTACAGCCGTGGTGATAACGGCGGCGAGCACGATAACAACGCAATTATTGCCGAGATTCTGAAACTACGTGACGAGCGCGTTGGGCTATTAGGTTACGACAACTATGCCGAGTGGCGATTAGAAGATCGCATGGCGAAACACCCAGATAATGCCATGACACTGATGGAGCAAGTGTGGCCAGCAGCCATTGCTCGCGTTGCCGAAGAAGTGGCGGACATGCAGGCGATTGCCGATGCCGACGGCGCTGACATCACCATCAAGCCTTGGGATTACCGGTTCTATGCTGAGAAGGTGCGCCAAGCTAAATACGACCTCGATTCCAACGAAGTCAAACAATACCTGCAGTTAGATAAACTGCGTGAAGCCATGTTCTATGTAGCTGGCCGAGTGTTTAACTTTGAATTCACGCCAATTACTGACGGCTCGGTTCCTGTATTCCACGACGATGTGGCCGTTTGGCAAGTAACACAGAAACAAACCGGCGAATTGGTTGGCTTATGGTATTTAGACCCATTTGCTCGTGAAGGTAAGCGCTCTGGCGCTTGGGCGACAACCTATCGCAGTCATGAATTGTTGACCGATGATAAGCCAGTGGTTTTAGCGTCTAACAATTCCAATTTTGTAAAAGGCTCACCGGGCGAACCAGTGCTTGTGTCTTGGGATGACGCCGAAACCTTCTTCCACGAGTTTGGTCATGCGCTTCACTATTTAAGTTCTGACGTGGCCTACCCTACGTTGAATGGCGGCGTTCGTGATTACACGGAATTCCAATCTCAACTGCTAGAGCGTTGGTTAAGTACTGATGAAGTGATTAGTCAATTCCTGACTCACGTTGACACTGGCGCACCAATGCCGGCCGATCTGCAGCAGAAAATTAAGAATGCCGCAACATTCAATCAAGGCTTTGCCACGACGGAATATCTGGCTTCTGCGTTAATCGATATGAAACTGCACACCACCGATCCAACGGATATCGATCCCGATGCATTTGAGCGCGATACACTCACTGCAATGGGCATGCCGACCGAGCTTGTCATGCGTCATCGCACGCCTCACTTTGGTCATATTTTCTCGGGTGAAGGTTATTCGGCGGGTTACTACGGCTACATGTGGGCGGAAGTACTGACTTCGGATGCTGGCGAAGCATTTGCCGAAGCGCCTGGCGGTTACTACGACGAAGCGATGGCAGAGAAGTTACGCCAGCACCTGTTCTCCGTGCAAAACTCGGTTGATCCAGCAGAGGCTTATCGCGCGTTTCGTGGTGCCGATGCAAACGTTGAAGCCTTGATGCGCGATCGCGGTTTTCCACTGCCTAGTGCGATGAAGTAATGCTGTTCAACCATTTGACCGGCTAACGAAAAAAGCCCAGCTCATTCGAGCTGGGCTTTTTTATTACTAGCTAGCATCGTGTTATTGGGCGTATGCGAAGTCCCGATCTGCTGCCGTCATGCGTTGCGCAGACTGAGGGGACTGCTCAAGCTTGAAAGCTCGTACCAACTCATTGAGGTTCAAAGCGGTGGTGCTTAACTCTTCACTTGTTGCAGCAACCGTGCTGACCTCGCTGGTGTTATTTTCTGCCGCCACTTTAACCGCATCAATATTCTGATTGAGCTCTTCCACGACTGCACTTTGTTGTTCCGCCGCACTCGCAACTTGCATGTTCATGTCGTTTAATGCGGCAATCGCACGATTCACATCAACCATTAATTCCGATGCTTGCTCCGACGCTTCGATCGTTTTTTCGCCGAGATCTTGGCTTTGCTTCATACTCGAAACCGCTTGTTGAGAGCCATGCTTAAACTGCTCAATCATGGTTTCAATTTCCGACGTGGACTCTTGCGTGCGTTGGGCTAAATGGCGCACTTCATCGGCAACAACGGCAAACCCTCGGCCTTGCTCTCCGGCCCGTGCAGCTTCAATGGCCGCATTAAGCGCCAGTAAATTGGTTTGCTCGGCAATGCTTTTAATCACGTCCAAAACTGACGCAATGGTGTCTGTATTTTGGTCCAGCTCAACCAACGCGTCAGCGGTGCTGCTCAAACTTGAAATTAACTGGCGCGTATAATCGTTTGCTTGATCATTGATGCGTTCAGACTCACTAGACTGGCGAGCGGCTTGCTCCGTTGATTGATGGGTCAATGACGAATTAGAAGCAATCGACGCCGCGGTTGCCGCCATTTCATTGGCCGCAACAGCAACTTGTTCGGTTTGTTCTGTTTGCTGTTGAATATTGTCTTGCACTGAGACGTTCGAATGGGCCAATGCCGTTGCTGCGCCACTGACTTCATCGGTAGAGTTGGCTACCGCACGCAATAAGTCGCCCACAGCTAATCGCATTGATTCCATATGCTTTAACAGCGAGCCAATTTCTCCGGCCTGTTGGTTGTCAATCGGTTCGGCAAAGTTCCCCTCAGACAAAAAGCGCACAGCGCGGTCGGCCAATGCAAGCCCGCCAGCAATAAATCGAATGAGTAACCAAGCAAGTCCAATGGCAATCAGCGTCTGAACGATCCCCATCGACAAAATGGTTTGCTCTAAGCTGGCCGTTTCTTGCTCAATATCGAGTACCGCAGCTTCGGTAAAGTGCTCTATTTGCAGCAACAAGGTTTCCACCTCATCCGTCAACTGCTTCGCTTCTCGCTCGACGGTTAAGG
The DNA here is from genome assembly GCF_019457915.1 of Neiella holothuriorum. Lineage (GTDB taxonomy): Bacteria > Pseudomonadota > Gammaproteobacteria > Enterobacterales > Neiellaceae > Neiella > Neiella holothuriorum. Next base: position 128,030 of record NZ_JAHZSS010000008.1, on the reverse strand, counting down.
CAACCTGCTCGGCTTCACCGAATTGCTGCTGACGTAACAGGCTAAAGACCGAATCTACATGCTTGATCCATGTGTCATGATGATGGTGAATGGTTTTAAGGCCGTCAAAGGCGGCATTAAATTCACGTTTTTCGGCGTCGCTAGTCGCACCAGCCATGGCCTGCTCTAGGAGTAATTCACCTTGTTCGAGCTCTACTCGCAGGGTGTTATTTAGTCCGGCAAAGTCATTAACGGCTTGTTGAAATCGTTCGTTTGCATTGGTTTGTCGACCTATTTCCAGCGCATGGCGAAATGCCCGTTCAAACAAAACTTCTTGTTCAAGCTGGTGTTCGGTAATCAACGTCAGATTTGAAATGGCAGGAATATCACGATGGGCGATTCCTTTCACGTGACTTTCTATGCGGCTTAAATTAGCAAATGCGATAATGGCAACAATCACCTGCATACTGCAAATCAGGGCCACATAAACCATTAACCGTTGTTTAATTGTAAGTTGCATCAGCACTCTCCTTGTCTATCGATAAGGCGCTACCAATAACCATCAAACAGCTGATGGCCTGAATTGCCCCATTCCTTTATCTGACGCACGTTAGCAAACAGTTAGTCGAGTCACTTGATTAAGAACAAGGTTTATTGTGCATGCACACAAGATGCACAAATAGGAGGCAAAAACAGCAGTTTTTCGTGAACCAATTCAAACAAACTTCCTGCGTTTTGACTGCTACTCTGCGGCTGGTAAGGGCGTTCAGCTGCTAATGCTGGCGAAGGTATTGCTGCCACTGCTTGTCGAACTCGGTGAGTTGGCGATGACGTTTGCTGCGCTCATGGGCTTGTCGATCGGCGTCATTGGCAAACGGCCCTCGTCGACACAAGCCACAACAATCATCGCGTTGATAACCCAATGGCTCCAACGAAGCCACTAACTCGAGGTGAGGCTTGCCACTCCACACATAAGTTCGAGCAGCGGTTTCTTTCACCCAACCGGGCCGATCAACATTGCGCATCCGATAGCCGGGAAATTGAGCCATAGAGAAAGGCGATGAGCCTAAGTAATGAATACCGAGTCCATCGGCAACCGCCCGCTCAATATCCCAATCGCTGTAGGGTTTGACGTCCTTGGACGAAATGTAAGCCAACTGCGGACCTTGCGGATCGAGAAACGAATCATGGGCGTGCGTTAAAAACTGGCGAAGCAAGGCGCGATTCAACGTGTTAACGCTCATCTGCTCGGTTAGGGTTTGGTAATCGTCCTTTGAAGGGAGAGCGGGCACCAGCGGAAACTGAAAAATCACTACATCAAATGCTTGCCGAGGCAGCTGCTGCCAACTTTGCAGCTGATTAATATCCACCTCGGAGAGCACGTGGCAGCCAGCCGTGTTGATGAGTCTGTTGAAATTACCAAGCCCGTATTTTTGCGCAAGTTGATGCTGGTTATCAAAGATCGTTGCCCACAATGAACTTGGCTGATGGTACTGCCACAGCGATAGAGAAAAAGATAAGTCACCATCACCAATGGTTAGAATGCGCCAGTTTGGTTTGATGATCATGTCAATGTGCCGTATCAGGTGAGCGGTAGTTAATTGCTGGCGATTCTAGCACGGTCAAACCAATCAACGGAGGCCCCTTTGATGCTGTATAGTTTGCTCAACACTAGCAATCTGAGGCCGTTATGGCGCTAAAGTCCACCATTTATAAAGCTGCGATTTCCATTGCTGATATGGAACGACATTACTACCAAGACCACCAGCTCACCATTGCCAAGCACCCATCAGAAAATGACAAACGCATGATGCTCAGGCTGTTAGCCTTTGCCGCCTGCGCCGATGACGGTTTGGAATTTTGTAAAGGCCTGAGTAGCGATGACGAACCCGCGTTGTGGCAACTCGATGCCACGGGCGTCATCAACCATTGGATCGAGCTGGGCATTCCAGAGCCCAAGCGGTTAAAAAAAGCTTGTGCCAAAGCCAATCAAGTCAGCTTGTTCGCCTACGGCAATAACGCACTGACCATGTGGTGGCAGCAGCATCAACAACTCGTTGAAGCATTGCCAAATTTGACCATACTGCAAGTTCAAGATGACGATTTGACCGAGTTGGCAGACTTCGCGGAACGTAACATGGCACTATCGTTGTCGCATCAAGATGGCGTCTGGATGTTAGCCAGTGAACAGCGTTCTATCTCGCTGGAACTAACAAAGTTGATGCCAAGCTAAGCCCTCGGTTACGCGCCAACCGTGTTTTTGCTTTCCCGTTTTTCAATTTGATTTAACGACAGGTACACCCTATGCACGCCAACGACCTTAAACAAATCGACATTAGCGAACTGACTTTAGGCATGTTTGTGGTCAAGGTGATCACGGCCAGTAGTACGCTTAGAGTTAAAACCGAAGGCTTAGTGCGTACACCAACCACCTTACAAAATTTAAAAAACTCGGGCGCTCTGAAAGTTTGGATCGATCCAGATCGAAGCGAAGAGACAGATGAGCCGGTCTCGCCACCCGCCCACACAACGCCAACGCAGCAAGAGCCGGCAAAGAATTTCGAAGAAAAAGTTCAGGCAGCAATGAGCCTGTACGAAGATGCCAAGTGTATCCAAAAAAAGATGATCGCCAATATCAAAAAAGGCAAAGCGGTCAACTTGCAAGAAGCCGATGCGCTGTCATCGCAAATTATTGAATCGGTGTTCAGTGATCCCAACTCACTAATGATGATGTGCCAAATGAAGGACAAGGGTGAGTACATTTACCAACATGCCTTGAACTGCGCCATTTTAATGAGTGTGTTTGCTCGCTACCTCGACTTCGATGAATCGGTCATCGAAAAACTTGCCACAGGCGCGCTGCTCCATGACGTTGGCAACATGCACATTGAGCAATCACTGATTGATCATCGCGGCCAATATTCGCCAGCAGAATTTGAGCAAATGAAACACCACGTTGATTACAGTGTTGAAGTCGCCAGCTCCATGCCGGGTATTTCACAAGAGTCGCTGGATGTGATCCGTTTGCACCATGAGCGCCTTGACGGTTCGGGTTATCCCAATGGCTTATCAGGTGACGACATCAATATATACGGCCGTATGATCGCATTGATCGACAGCTACAATGCGTTGACGTCTGATCGCTTACACAAAGATGCGGTCGCACCATTCACGGCATTTAAAATCATGACCAACGGTACGCCAAACGCCTACGACAATGATCTCATGAAGCAGCTCATCCGCTGCATTGGCGTGTTTCCTGTCGGCAGTTTAGTGAAGCTGTCGAGCAACAAGCTGGCTATGGTTGTAGAAAATAATTTCGAACAACCGCTGAAGCCAAAAGTTGTGGCGTTCTATAGCATTACTGGCGGTTACCACACTGAGATCAAACACATCGACTTAGCCGCGAGTCACAACAGCGATCAAATCGAAACCAGCGTGCGCCCCGATGAGTTCAAGCTCGATCTGATGAAATTCATGCGTACATCGCTTCGTTAACGGCTTCGGGCCGGTGTTTTACTTCCGGCAAGCAGCTCTGTTGCGGTACACTGCCGCATTAAATTTTTGCACCTCAACTGGCTTAACTATCTTATGAAAATAGGCATTATCGGCGCCATGGAGCAGGAAGTCGCCATCCTGCGTCGTCAAATCGAACAGTGTGACACCTTGCATCACGCAGGCGGCACCTTTTATACCGGCCAATTAGCCGGCCACTCCGTGGTGTTACTGCAATGCGGTATTGGTAAAGTAGCGGCAGCCATTGGCACCACCGTCATGTTGGAAAGCTTCCAACCCGACATCGTCATCAATACCGGCTCGGCTGGTGGTTTTGATCAAAGCCTAAACGTAGGTGACGTCGTGGTATCCTCTGAAGTGCGTTATCACGACGCCGACGTCACCGCATTTGGCTATGAAATGGGCCAACTTCCGTCGCTGCCAGCCGCCTTTATCGCCGATCAAAAACTCATCGATATTGCCACAGCAACCTTTGCCGAAATGGCCGATGTGCAGTCCAAAACCGGCCAGATTTGTACCGGTGACATTTTCATGGCCGATGCCGAACGAGTGGCGAAATGCCGCGCCGACTTCCCACACATGATCGCCTGCGAAATGGAAGCCGCTGCTGTTGCCCACGTGTGCCACAAGTATGAGGTGCCGTTTGTGGTTATTCGCGCACTATCAGACATTGCCGGTAAAGAATCGTCGCAGTCATTTGATGAATTCTTAGAACAAGCCGCGCTGCACTCCTCAAAATTTATTCTGCAGATGCTACCGAAGCTGTAATGAGTCACCAGCAGGCACGACGGGCAGATTGAGGTAGTTATAAGAAATGGAGTATGTCATTGGGATACTTATCAATCGCTATGATTGGCTATGGGTGATCACTGCCGCCATCATTGCCGAGCGGTTGCTTCCCATTCCCGCGGCGTACCATCCGCGATTGTTCATCCGCAATATGGCGCAACGGTTACAACAAAAAGTATTAGTGCCTTCGCGCTCACCGTCGCAGCAAACCATGGCCGGTGTGCTAGCCGCATTGATGATGCTGCTGTTTGTTGCGCCACTGCCAATACTGGCCCACGAGTTTGCGCCCTACCCCATGGTGGTCGACACGCTATTACTGATGTTGTGTCTGCAATGGCAGCCGATGAAGCAGCAACTCACTCGCTTTGCCAATACCAACCACCAGCAAAAACAGCTCAAACGAACCTTACTTAGCCCGTGGTTGGCTCGTGATTGCGGCGCCTTGTCAGAGCTTGGTTTAAACAAAGGCGCCGTTGAAGCCATTTACTTACGCAGCTTTACCGATCAGGTCGGCATACTATTTTGGTATGTCATTGCCGGTATTTATGGTGCGCTTGGCTACTGGTTGCTGTTAGAGCTGTCGCGCCAATGGCACCCTCGATTGCGCAAGCAGCATTACTTCGGTTCACCGTTGAAACAACTGCGAGCCTTACTCGATGTCTTGCCCCAGTCCGTTTGGGCGCTCTGGCTAGCGCTCAGTAGCGGTGGCCCGTGGTCGCAACAGCACCTTGCTTTAGTTGGCCAATTTAGAAGTAAAGCACGAGCATTGGTACTGGTTGCAGCCAGCAAACGTTTAGGTTGTGAGCTTGGTGGCCCAGCCATGTATCAACAACGTAAATTCAGGCAACCGCGATTAGCCGCCAACCGACCGCCACAAGCCAGCGACGTTATCACCAGCTTTCAACAAGTTAACTGGCATCTACAGTTACTGCTAAGCTTGATCTGGGCAGGCATTGTCAGCCACACCTTTTGGGTAGTATTTGCCGGAATTTAACAACAGGACAATTTCTCATGATGGCGCTCCCGCTGGCTACACCAGCACTTTTGTTTCCAGCAATTTCATTACTCTTATTGGCATATACCAACCGTTTTCTAACGCTGGCGACTGTGGTTCGAGCTTTTTCTGAGGCCGATCTGACCAATGAGCGCACCGTGCGTCAGCTGGTCAACTTCCGCCGCCGTATTAATCTCATCAAACAAATGCAGGCGTTTGGCGTAGGCAGCTTTTTCTTTTGTGTGATCTGCATGTTTCTGCTGCACTTAGGCTATCAATACTGGGGCTCAGTGTTGTTTGCCGGTAGCTTGCTTATGCTGGCCTATTCGCTGGCACTGTCAGTCTGGGAAATTCATATTTCCGCTGCCGCCATCAACATTCACTTAGAAGTGATTGAACAGCGGTGTGATGAAGAAAAGCGCAAACAAAGCAAAAACCGCTGGCGGCCGCGCCGATGATGTATGCGTTGGATTTATTTGGTGTTGCGGTATTTGCCATCTCTGGCGCAATGGCCGCACGACAACTACAAATGGATCCGTTTGGCGCACTTATCTTAGCCGGCGTCACCGCTATTGGCGGTGGTACCTTGCGCGACTTACTACTAGACATTACGCCGTTCTGGATTGCTGATCCGAACTACCTTTATGTTATTGCCGCAACGGCTATTTTCACCGTGATTTGGCCGCTAAAACGCGGCTGGCCTTATCGCATTCTAAATGTTGCTGACGCATTCGGTCTGGCGCTGTTTACCGTCATGGGCATGTCGCGCGCCCTCAGTGCCGAAGTATCCATGACAGTTGCCATCGTCATGGGCGTCATGACCGGAGTTGCCGGCGGCATGATCCGCGATGTGTTATCGGGGCAAGTACCACTCATCTTACGACGCGAAGTTTACGCCACCGCATCGCTGGTAGGTGCACTCGTTCTGGCCGCCTTACTGCACGGTAATATGGATATAAAAATGGCTAGCGCCATTGCCATGCTCACCACGTTATTAATTCGCTTAACGGCTATTCGCTGGAAGTTGGCATTACCAACGCTCAACCAGCACCGTTAGCAGCAACGGTCAGCTTGCAAGCAACAAAGCGCATTGATAACGTGCTTATCGACTACCTTCAGACAATACTAATATAGGCTTAAGCCATGAAAAAAACCGTACTCGCAGCGCTCATTAGCTGCGCGCTTATTGGCGCTTGTTCTCAACCGTCAGAACAAGCTCAAACCAACTCAGCGAACACCACCACAACATCGGCCGAATCGGCATCAACAAGTCAGTTATCTGCAACCGCATATGGCGAACAATTCGTCCAAGAGTTGTGGCAGATGTATCCGCAATACGCTCTGTATGTTGGCTTTTACGACTATGACGATCAATTACCGATCAACGATGAGGCCCGCCGCAGCGCGGAACTCACGTGGCTGAAACAGCAACAACAGCAGTTAGCAACTTTGCTCGCAACCGAGTTAACTGATGCAGAACAAACCGATTTAAGCCTACTGGCCAATTTTGTTGAGCGCGCCATTTGGCAAATTGAACAATTTAAAGACTGGCAGTGGGACCCTAGTGGCTACAACGTTGCCGGCGGCTTTGCTCAAATTCTCAATGGCGATTACAAGCCTGAAGTGGAACGATTGCGCACCATCTCCAAACGGCTGGCCAACGTCCCCGCTTACTATCAAGCTGCCAAGGCCAATATTAAAAATCCAGCGGTGCCACAAACACGCCTAGCCATCCAGCAAAACCAAGGGGTGAGTTCCGTACTAGGAGATGAGCTGCTGACCAAAGTAATGGCGAGCGAATTAACCGATGATGAAAAGGTTGCGTTTGAGGCTGCGCTAACAAACGCGCAGCAAGCCGTCGACAGCTATATTGAATTCCTGCAAGAACTAGTGCCAGAACAACAAGGCGCTGATCCGGTACATCGCTTAGGCGAAGCCGTGTACGAGCAAAAATTTGCATACGACATTCAATCTCAGCTCACCGCCAAGCAGCTTTATCAACGTGCATTGCAAGATCAACAAACCATTCATAGCAAAATGGCCGAGCTAACCGAACAACTCTGGCCGAAATACTTTGCCGAACAACCAATGCCTGAAGATACCATGGCAGCCACCAGTCAAATGCTGGATCAATTGTCACTCACTCACGCCGACCCAGCACAATTCAAAGACGCCGTTGAAGAGCAAATCCCAACACTCATTGCCTTCATCAAAGAGCATGACTTGTTGACCCTTGATGATGACAAACCTTTAGTCATTCGCCACACGCCCGAGTACATGCGTGGTTACGCCGTGGCATCCATTCAGGCACCCGGCCCTTATGATGCTCAAGCCAACACCTACTACAACGTCATGCCGCTCGATGGTATGCCCACCGAGCAGGCAGAAAGCTTCTTACGCGAATACAACCAATATCTGATGCAGGTACTGAACATTCATGAAGCCATTCCCGGTCACTATACCCAGCTCGTGTATGCCAACAAATCGCCAAGTTTGATTAAGTCCATCATGCACAATGGCGCGATGATCGAAGGTTGGGCAGTGTTCGCTGAGCGCATGATGCTTGAAGCCGGCTACGGTGATTTTGAGCCAGAGCTGTGGTTGATGTACTACAAATGGAATTTGCGAGTGGTGACCAATACCTTGCTCGATTACAGCATTCACGTGCTGGGTATGGAGCAAGAGCAAGCCATGGACTTGATGGTTAATCAGGCGTTCCAACAGCAGGCCGAGGCAGAAGGGAAATGGCGCCGAGCCACCCTTTCTCAAGTGCAGCTTACCAGTTACTACGCCGGCTTTAGCGACATTATGGTGTTGCGAGAAAAAGCGAAACAACGTTGGGGCGACGACTACTCCATCAAACGCTTTAACGAAACCTTCTTAGGTTACGGCAATGCGCCTGTACGAGTGATTGCGGACTTGATGTTGGCAAAATAACGCCTTGAAGCAAAACCAAAAGCCCGCGTGACGCGGGCTTTTTTTATGCGTATCCAAATCTCAGCGAGCGTCAATATTATAGAGCTAAGCCATTTAAAAGATGTAAGCTTTAGCTCAGTACCGCCCATTACAATGACCGATTCGGCGCTATCAATGATTACCCGCTCAATCGTCACTGGCTACACTATGTAGATGGTTTCCAGCACAAAGCACCGCCTATGAACCCTGTCGAACCCGCCGAGATCTTTGGTTATCGCGCTCGCATCCAACTGAGCTTTCACTCATACATGCAGTTGGCCTCGTTTATTAGCGTGACCTTTGCCTGTGCCATCACTTTTATGCTGCGCTTTGTTGCCAGCTCGCATGGCGAATCGAGAATCAACCTTGAGCAAGTTGATCAGTACATTACGCTCTGCACCTTCATCGGTTTTTTATTGTTTAACTTATTGAGCGCAGCGCTTTCATATTTGGCTTACCGAGCCTGGTGCAGACAGCGGCACGGCTTGCAAATGACAGGCAAATTCGCCGTACCGATAGACAGTGAGCCGACGTCATAAAACCGCTAACCAGCACACTTGCCGGTTAGCCTGGTTCCCGCTTTTTGCTTGCGAAGGCTAAGCCACATCAATGACAACTTTACCGAGTGCTTGCCCGCTCGCCAGTCGATCATGAGCCTGACCCACATCACTTAGCGTAAAAGTGTGTTGGTCTACAACGGGTCGCAAAGCGCCTGCTTCGGCAATGGCTGCCAAGGCTTGTAAAATCTCGCCATGGCGCTGACGTTGATAGTTATGCAGCATTGGGATCAACATGAACACCACGTGCAATGACAACCCTTTGAAATGAGCTAATGTCAAATCCAGTTCAACCATCGCCACCGTTGATGCCACTTGACCATTTAGCGCGGCGGCTTCAAAAGAGTTCGCCATATTGGCGCCGCCGACCGAATCAAATACCACATCAAAACCAGCACCGCCGGTATGATTGGCAACATAATCAGCAACGGTTTCCTGTTTGTAATCAATTGCAGTGGCACCTAACTGTTGGATAAGTGCGGCACTTTGTTCACCCGCCCCTGTCGCGTAAACATCAGCGCCTAGGTGACGAGCAATTTGCAGGGCAATATGGCCCACGCCACCGGCGCCACCATGTACCAGTACCTTTTGGCCCGCTTTGGTACCTGCGCGTATTAACCCTTCGTAGGCAGTGATCCCGACCAATGGAATCGCCGCCGCTTCTTTCATCGATAGATTCTTCGGCTTGTGCGCAATCAACTGCGCATCAGCCAGCATAAATTCAGCCAAGGCGCCTTGTAAGTCAGCCAAGCCACCGGCACAACCGTAAACTTCATCACCAACGGCAAACTCTGTCACACCTTCGCCCACGGCATCGATAGTGCCGGCAAAATCCATTCCCAACACGGCCGGTAACTGCGGCGACAACGGCGCTAATGCCTCGCCCATTTGGCGAATCATGGTATCAACGGTATTTACGCTACTGGCGGCAACACGAACCAATACATGCCCCGCTTTCACCTCAGGCGTTGCTATGTCTGCGATTTCAAATACATCGCTGCCACCAAAACGTTTAATTAGGGATGCTTTCATTAACTTATGCCTCTTGACGATTGCCGGATTCGAGATGAATGGTACGGTCAAATGTTAGTCAACAATCAACGCTTTGATAACGGCGCGGTTAGGCAAATAAGTTTTTAGTTATTGTTGAAAATAAGTTTATTTTTTATAGAACTGCGAGCGTTATAAAAACAATCGCCCAGCATTCTTATCTGACATGAATTGACAGGCTGACCTCGCCGCATCTCACCCTTAACTTAGCGAGGATGATTTGCACCCCGGCCATCTCGTGGTAGCTTGGCTTTAGATACGACTCGGATGGCAAACAGAATCTTTCGTGGTTTAACAATGCGCAACTTAACACTTTATATCCTGTTATTTGCGGGCGTGACGCTAAGCGCCTGTGTGACAACGGAGAACCCTTTGCCGAACGAAACGGCGAAGCAACATGATTCAACTTATTGGGACAACCTAGACGCTCAACGCCAGCAAAGTAACAAAGCCCAGCGCAAAAACTGTGCTTACCAACGTGCATGGGGCGATGGCTGTAACTTGGGCGACTTACTTTCGGTCACTATCGAAGGCCAAGTGGAATACAAAGGCAAACCCTTTGATATTTATCCGTTAAGCGTCACCATTGCCGCTGGCGATACCAAAACCGTTAAAGTCTATTTGGTGAAAGAGGGCAAAGCGAAGCACAAGTCTCCGACCATCAAGATGAAAGTTGCTTATTCGTCGGCCAACGAGCTAGTGCTAGCCGCTAAAAAGGTGAAGAAAACCAAGCAAGGCGCATGGTTTAACTTTGATAAACGCTGGCTGTCACGTCGTGGTGAGCAGGTTACATTTGAGACCAATAACAGTAAAAGTAAGCCGAAATTTATTGCCGCTAAGGCGTCCATAAAAGCGCTGCATTAATCTGACAAAAAAGCCCGCAACGCGGGCTTTTAAACATCAATGGGTGTGCAGCGTTACTTTACAGCAGCGATTCTAGGGTGATTTCCATCATGTCGCGGAAGCTGGTTTGGCGCTCGTCGGAAGTGGTCGCTTCACCGGTGCGGATATGATCCGAAATGGTCAAAACCGCCAGTGCGTTGGCACCAAATTCTGCCGCAACGCCGTATAGACCGGCAGCTTCCATTTCTACCGCCAGCACGTCCATTTTTTCCATTACATCAAACATTTCTGGATCTGGGGTATAAAACAGATCGGCGGAGAAACAATTCCCCACGTTCACCGGTACATTCAGCTTGTCGGCCTCATCAACCACGTTTTTCAGCAACTCATAACTGGCAATTGCCGCAAAGTCATGACCTTTAAAGCGCGTGCGGTTTACGCCAGAATCTGTGCATGCACCCATGGCAATGACCACATCACGCACTTTTACATCGGTGCTAACAGCACCAGCACTGCCGACCCGAATAACATTTTTTACGCCGTATTCAGTAATCAATTCTTTAGCGTAAATAGAGCACGAGGGGATCCCCATGCCCGAGCCCATGACCGAGACCGCTTTACCCTTGTAAGTACCGGTATAACCGAACATATTTCTAACATCAGTGACCAAACGTGCGTCGTCTAAAAACGTTTCGGCAATAAATTTAGCGCGAAGTGGATCGCCCGGAAATAGGACGGTTTCGGCAAAATCACCAGGTTCGGCATTAATATGTGGGGTCGCCATTTGTTGTTCCTCTAAAGATTGATTCAGCCGCTCAGCGGCTGCTGTTAATTCATGATTGTGGCAATCGAATATGTCCAATTGACGGCCGTACTTTCGGCCTTTTTAGTCAAATTGTTATTTCAAAAAGCTGCTGCCGTAGTCCATTGGCGCTAAATCGAAATAAGCTGCCAGTGTTTGACCGATATCGGCAAAGGTTTCGCGCTGACCTAAAGAGCCCGAAGGAACTGCACCACCAACAACCAATACCGGCACATGCTCTCGGGTATGATCGGTGCCAGCCCAGGTTGGATCGCAACCATGATCGGCCGTCAAGATCAGGAGGTCGTCGTCAGCCAGTTTAGCCAGTAGCTCTGGCAGTCGTTGGTCGAATTGCTCCAGTGCATCGGCGTAACCTTTCACATCACGCCGGTGACCAAAACTGGAATCAAAATCAACGAAGTTACTGAAGATAAGTGACCGCTCTGAGGCTTGTTCCAGCGCCCCAAGCGTGGCATCAAATAAGCCGTCGATGCCAGACGCTTTGATTTTTTTGCCGATCCCTTGATGCGCAAAAATATCTGCAATTTTCCCAACCGACACAACCTCACCACCGGCGTGACTCAACTTATCCAGCAACGTTGGCGCAGGTGGCAATACCGAATAATCGCGGCGATTGGCTGTGCGCTCAAAAGCTCCTGATTTTTCACCCACAAATGGTCGCGCAATCACCCGCCCGATGTTGTAATCGTCCAATAGTTCGCGGGCGATTTCACACAACTCATATAAGCGTTCGAGACCGAAGGTTTGTTCATGGCAAGCAATCTGAAACACACTATCGGCGGAGGTATAGACGATAGGCTGGCCTGTGCGGATATGAGCCTCACCAAGTTCATCAAGGATCACCGTGCCTGAGCTATGACAATTCCCTAAGATTGCATCCACGCCCGCACGCTCGACAAAGGCATCAATGAGCGCTTGAGGGAAGCTATTGGTTTTATCGTGAAAATAACCCCAGTCGAATAACACCGGCACTCCAGCCATTTCCCAATGACCGCTGGGCGTGTCTTTACCAGATGAAAGCTCCTTGGCGTAACCATAGCTACCCGTGGCCTCAATTGTCTGATCAACGCCAGCTGCGAATGCGCCGGTACTTTCCCGATGGGCGTGATAAAGGCCGATTTTAGCCAAATTAGGTAAATGGATAGGGCCGCGGCCCAAGCTGCCATTGGCGCATTGCTCGGCAATATGACCAAAGGTATCAGATCCTTCATCGCCAAACTGCGCCGCATCCGGCGTGGCGCCGATGCCGAACGAGTCGAGGACTAAGATAATTGCTCGTTTCATAAGCCCCTCTTAGTACGCACTTGTTTGCTGATCTTGTTTGCCATCACTGTGGCCCAAGGTTTCAAGCAAATTTGTAAGTAAACTTGAGGCACCAAAGCGGAAATTGTCTTTAGTCACCCAGTCTTCGCCCATTAATTCGCTAGCAACGGCGATAAAAGCTTGTGCATCTTCCGCGGTGCGGACACCACCAGCCGGTTTGAATTTCACCGGCTTACCACTGGCTTTAATGACTTCAAGCATAATCCGACACGATTCTAGCGTGGCATTGACGGGCACTTTACCGGTGGAGGTTTTGATGAAGTCCGCGCCGGCTTCAATGGCGATCTCACTGGCTTGGCGAATCAAGGCTTCGGTTTTCAATTCTCCGGTTTCAATGATGACTTTTAACGCCACCTTGTTGCCGCAAGCTTGCTTACACTGGCTCACCAACTCAGCGCCCACCGCTGCGTTGCCGGCGATCAGCGCGCGATAAGGGAATACCACATCAACTTCATCGGCACCTAAAGCAACGGCTTCCGTGGTTTCAGCAACCGCCGATTCAATATCATCATTGCCATGGGGGAAGTTAGTCACTGTCGCAATTTTAATGGTTGGCGTGCCCTGTTGTTGCAGGGCTTGCTTCGCCGCAGGAATAAACTGCTTATAAATACAAACCGCGGCGGTGTTGCCCGCAGGGCTTTTCGCCTGCTGACAAAGAGCAACAACGTTGGCATCCGTGTCATCGTCATTCAGTGTGGTCAAATCCATCATCGAAATGGCATGGCGCGCAGTATCGTGAAGTTGGGTCATGAGTTATCTCTCAACAAAAACGAGGCTTTCGCCTTGAATTATCATTAAATAAAGCACGTCGAATCAGCTGCCTCGGGTTGGGTCGTTAACAACACCAATCGATGAGAAAGCTTGACGTGGCGGACTTGGTTCCGTGAAGAGACAAAAGGTAGCGCACGACAACTCGCTGCAAATCAGCTTAGCTATCGCGTCTAGGCAAACATCCGTGTAACCGCGTGTACATAGCATGTTCAAGCCCAAGCCAGAACATCCGTTCGCAATAGATATTGCGGCTCATTGACCTGTTGCGTGTTTTCCATACGCCACCGATCAAATTGAGACTTACAATTGGCTAAAGTGCCAAAAACAAACCGGCTAATGCTGCACTCATTAAGTTTGACAGCGAGCCGGCTAAAACAGCCAGCAATCCTAAGCGAGCAATATCAGGGCGGCGCGAAGGCGCCATCGCCCCCAAGCCACCAATCAAAATAGCGATGGACGACAAGTTTGCAAAGCCACACAAAGCAAAGGTAATAATGGCTTGGCTTTGCGTCGACATTTGATCCTTGATGCTGATGAAATCAATGTAGGCAACGAACTCGTTAGCAATCAACTTTTGACCGATAAAAGAGCCTGCGATAAAGGCTTCATCCCAAGGAATGCCAATCAAAAATGCGAGCGGCGCAAACACATAACCGAGGACTGCCTGCATGGTGAGGTCGGGTGCACCAAAGTACCCACCAACAAAACCAAACACGGTGTTTACCAGAGCGATGAGCGCAATAAAGGCCAACAGCATGGCACCAACGTTAAGCGCCAGTTGCAGGCCAGAAGACGCTCCTGCAGCCGCCGCATCAATCACATTGACATGACCTTCGGTCTCAACTTTGGTGAGCTCCATGGAGTCAACCGGCACTTCCGTTTCTGGCATGATAATTTTAGCCATCAACAAGCCGCCAGGCGCGGCCATAAAGCTTGCAGCGATTAAGTATTTCAGCTCAACGCCCAAACTCGCGTAGCCACCTAGCACCGTACCGGCGACAGAGGCTAAACCACCCACCATAATGGCAAACAGCTCTGATTGGGTCATTGTCGGAATAAACGGCTTCACCACCATCGGCGCTTCGGCTTGGCCAATAAAGATGTTTGCCGTTGCCGACATGGATTCTGGACGACTGGTTTTGAGTACTTTTTGTAAGCCACCGCCAATAATCCGAATCACCCACTGCATCACGCCTAGGTAGTAGAGCACGGCAATCAGTGATGAGAAAAATATAATAATGGGCAGCACTTGCAGCGCGAAAATAAACCCTTTATCACCAAAAACATCAAACATGGTTGGGCTGGTTAAACCGCCAAACATGAAGGAAATACCAGCCTGAGCACTGTCGATCACGACCTGAACACCACCGCTGATGCTCTCGAGCACCACTTGGCCAAACGGGATATACAAAACAAAAATGCCTAAGCCCGCTTGCAGCGCCAGTGCACCGCCAACGGTACGCCAATTAATCGCGCTGCGATTGGTGGAGAATGCAAAAGCGATCCCAAGTAAGCAGAAGATCCCCGCCAAGCTGATAACAATGCCCATAATGTTCTGATTTCCCTGTTTAATCGCTCGCGTAACGACAACTCAAATTAAGTATGAAAACAACAAAACTCCAGAGCCGCATGAACGGCTCTGGAGTTCATCAACGATTCAGGCCAACAATCAGAAGAAGTTGACTTTGAATTCAGCGCCAATGAAACGCTCTTCATTGACAATGGCAGCATTGTTGGTGAAGTCAACAGCACCGATGGCTTGTTGCTCATCAGTCATGTTGCGAACAAATAGTGCCGCTTCATATTCTCTGCCGCCGCTTTCCCAAGCGTAACCTCCGCGGGCACCGCCTTCGAGCAGTGATTCACCGGTGAACTCTTTGGCTTCGTATAAGAAGAAATTAATTTCGCTACGATAAGACCAATCGGTGTACAGGAACACTTCACCTTCGGCGAAGTCTTTTGACCAGCGCGCGGTAAAGGTATGAATCCACTCTGGCGCATGCGGCAGGCTGTTACCGTCAATCATCGCGAAGCCGTCGACCACCTTATCGGTCACCGTACAGTTTGCACAGACCGGTACAGAAAGGCTGCTGTCGTTCAGCTCGGTTTTGTTGTAGCTGGTGCCAAATGTCACAAGCAAGTTGTCAGTGACAATCAGCTCAGCATCCACCTCAAAGCCATAACCTTCCGTTTCATCAGCATTAAGCAGGCGCGCGGTGTTGCTGTCGCCACCTACTGACGTTAACTGCTGGTCATCCATGGTGAAGTAGAATACTGCCGCATTAAGGCGACCCTGACCATCAAGGATGTTGGCTTTGGTACCGGCTTCAAACGACAAAATCGTTTCAGAATCAGCGACAGAGATACCATCGTCAAACGAGAACAAGTTACGCCCTTGAACACTTGGCGCACGGAAACCATCAGCAACGCGGCCATAAATATTCACATCATCGTTGTACCTATAGGTCGCACTCAGATCCCAGCTGACGTGAGAGTCGCTTGGGTTCACTTCGCCAGTTACCGAATCCGGCACCCCCAAAAAGGCCAGCGGACTCTTGAAGCGCTCATTGCGATATTCTTTATCGTCATCTGAGTAGCGCATCCCTGCAGTAACAGATAAGCGGTCAGTGAAGTCGTAATCAACCGAGCCGAACACCGCCCAAGCCGTGGTATCTTGCCACTGTTTTACCTGACCCGTTAAATCACCGTCAGAGAAAACTGGGTCGTAAGAGAGGCTTTCAATTTCCAGATCTTCGTCAAAGTAGAACACGCCAACTTGGTAATTCAACGGACCATTGAAGTTACTGGCTAAGCGAATTTCTTGAGTGAATTGATCGTGATCTGGAATGGCATCAGATGTTTCGGAATCTAAAGAAATAACGCCTGGCCCCATTGGAATGTCGCAACACCCTGCAGCAAAACTGGAACCATAACCACCATCAACGTCGGCACGAGAGAACAATTCGGCTTTTTCTACGCCACTAATAGAAGTAAGGGTGTAATCGCCCAGTTCCCATTCAAGCTTCAGGCTGTAACCTTCAATTTCAACTTCTTGCGTTGCACGGTCTGCTGAATCATGAAAAACCTTATCGCGGCCAGCCCAACCTTCGCCACCTAGCTTGCTCTTACCTTTTTCAATGCCATTGCCGTAAAAAGCCACTGGCTTACCATCGAGATCTCTCATGTGGTAATTAAATAAGGCGAAAAAGTCATCGGCTTCCCACAAGAATTGAACGCGTAGCGCTTTGTCGGTGTAACCACCCAAAACATCTTTCTGCTCAAATCCAGGGGCAATGTTATCAATGTAGTCATCGCGATCTTGATGCAAGACAGACACGCGAGCTGACAATGATTCGGTTAAGCCACCGCCAACAGCAGCACGAATATCGGTTGTGTTGTGGGTGCCATAGGAAGCTGATGCAAATGCATCAAATGATTGCGATGGTTTCACCGAATCAAACTTCACCAAGCCAGCCGGAGTGTTACGGCCAAACAAAGTGCCTTGTGGACCACGTAAGGTTTCCACTCGCTCCACATCAAAGACAGGGAAGCCTTTTAGAATTGGGTTTTCTTGCACCACATCATCAACCACCAGAGAAACAGGCTGAGATGCATTCAAATCAAAATCTGAGTTACCTAAACCACGCATGTAAAAACGCGGGAAGGTTCGGCCGAATGAAGATTCCACCGTTAAGCTCGGTGTACGGGCATTCAAAAAACGAATATCCATTGCCGCAGAGCTCAGGGTGTCTAAACCTTCGCCTTGAAGTGCGGTGATCGCAACAGGGACTTCTTGCGCATTTTCAACACGCTTACGGGCCGTCACCTGAATGACTTCAAGTTTGTTTTTATCTGCTTCTTCCTTGGCCAGTTCTTCTGCTCCAGCCTGCAAAGCAACAGCAGACATGGATGATGCAACAGCAAGCTGAACGGCAATCGCAATCGCACTATTCTTGATTAGCATTACGGGTAGTTCTCTCAATATGTTAGTTGTGTTGTTAGGAACGCCGCCTAGTGACGACTTACCATGGTTGCCAGAGTGTTGATCACTCTTTGTTATTTTTAATCGGCATGCAGAAAGCCTTGAGCCTCCCTCGCCGAATCATTTATAGATCAAATTTAGCACCGTTACTCAGATGTTAAGGGCGCATTAAATTTGATCGAATATATAAGCAGAATGAGGGTGCGAGCAAGAGCGAGCCATGTTCCCCCAGCCAGGAACCTGTTAACTAAATGTGACAGCGATCACCAAAGCAGCCCAAGTTAAACAACAAAAACTAACGCGTAGCAAGGCGTTACGACATTTGTTCGACGAGCCATTGCTACCAAGGCAATGGCGCATTCATTGTCGACTAATTTTTTCAAAGCCCATAAAGTTCGCCTTCATTCACATGCCGTACCATTGCTGAAGCGATAAATAGCGAGTTCATAGGCACAAAAAAACCCGCACGAGGCGGGTTTTTCTAATAGTAACGAATGACGCGATATTAGCCCTTACGGACAGTCATTTTCACGCTTACGCGGGCAATTCGGCGTTTACCAACTTGGAATACTGCTCGAGTACCCACGGCTACGGGCTGCTTCGGATCGGCAACTTTCTCACCGTCTTGCTTCACCGCACCTTGCTTAATCATCCGCATGGCTTCTGATGTTGATGCAACCAAACCCGCATCTTTCAACAAGTTAGCAATGGCCACTTCTTGCGCTGTTGCCGGCACTTCTTTGTCTTCAATATCGTCTGGAATCGCGCCTTTTTGGAATCGGGCGATAAAGGCCTGCTCAGCAGCATCAGCATCGGCTTGGCTGTGGAAGCGGGCAATGATCTCTTTCGCCAGCGCGACTTTGACGTCACGTGGGTTTGTACCTGCGGCAACATCCGCTTTTAATTGCTCGATTTGAGCCAATGGGCGGTAGCTAAGCAGCTGGTAATAACGCCACATCAACTCATCAGAGATTGACATGATTTTGCCAAACATTTGCTCGGCAGGCTCTGAAATACCAATGTAGTTGTTGGCCGACTTGGACATTTTTTTCACGCCGTCCAACCCTTCCAGCAACGGCATCATCAGCACTACTTGCGGTTTCTGGCCGGCATCTTTTTGTAGCTCACGGCCCATCAGTAGGTTGAACTTCTGATCGGTTCCACCTAACTCAATATCCGCATTCAGAGCAACGGAATCATAGCCCTGCAGTAGCGGATACATGAATTCGTGAATGGCAATCGGCTGACCGCCGGTGTAACGCTTTTTAAAGTCATCACG
Organism: Neiella holothuriorum; assembly: GCF_019457915.1. Lineage (GTDB taxonomy): Bacteria > Pseudomonadota > Gammaproteobacteria > Enterobacterales > Neiellaceae > Neiella > Neiella holothuriorum. The sequence goes on along the minus strand of NZ_JAHZSS010000008.1, from coordinate 109,169 downwards.
CTCTAACATGCGGGCAACGGTTTGTTTGGCTGCCAACTTAATCATGCCTTCGGCGCCTAATTCAGCTAACCATTCCGAGTTGAAGACAACTTTGGTTTTTGCTGGATCAAGAATTTTGAAAACCTGCTGTTTGTAGGTTTCTGCGTTAGCAAGCACTTGCTCTTTAGTTAAAGGCGGGCGCGTGGAATTTTTACCTGTTGGGTCGCCCACCATGCCGGTGAAGTCGCCAATGAGGAACACAACCTGATGGCCTAACTGCTGAAATTGACGCAGCTTGGTCAGAATCACAGTGTGGCCGAGGTGAATATCTGGCGCCGTTGGATCCGCGCCAAGCTTGACGATCAACGGGCGATTTAATTTGAGTTTTTCAACCAGTTCGTTTTCGACCAGGATTTCCTCTGCACCCCTTTTAATCTCTGCCAGTGCAGTCTGCAAGTCGGTCATGAATCGCCCCTTTTTTTAGATGAATACGTCAAAGCGGACGGATTGTACTTGAAAAATGAAGCCAATATAAGTATCAAGTAGCACTGTAGGCCAAGGGATTGTTGACCTTTGATGTGTATATCTTGTTTATCCGAAAGCTTCGTTTGAACAAGAAAGCGCGAATTCGAATCACATATTACAAAGAGTAGTTGTACAATGACGCGGGTTTTACACCGCATACCCCATAGCCACCGTTGGTTGTTGGGTCTGTGTGTATTTTTCATATTGCTAGGACTAATTTGGCCTTCGGAACAGGCCAAAGCCACGCGCACCGCGGACGCGCCCTGGCAGCTTGATCTCAATAAGCGTTATCCTATCCCTCTTAATTTAAAAGCGACGCAAGCTGCAGCATTGGCGGCAGAAGCTGCCGAGCAATTTAATTGGCAAGTTGAAACAGTCAAATCCGGCGATAGCTTAGCCAAGCTGTTTAGCCGTGCAGGCTTATCTGCCAAATCACTCCACAACATTATGCAATTGGGCAAGCCCGTTGCAGCACTGAAAAAAATTCACCCTGGCGACCAAATTAGTTTTGCCCGCGACAACGACGGCAAACTCCAGCAATTGGCCTATGCCATCAGCGATGAAAAAACACTGTATATCGACGTGACACCGGCTGGTTATGAAGCTCGCGTTGATGTGAAAGAGTTTGAGTTACGCAGCGATTACGCAGGCGCCACCATTGAAAGCAATTTCTGGAATGCCGGTATGGAATCGGGCATGACGCCAAATTTAATCATGGCGCTGGCAAATATTTTTGGCTGGGACATCGACTTCGCTCTGGATATTCGCAAGGGCGATAGCTTTACCGTGATTTATGAGACTCGCTACCTTGATGGCGAATTTGCCGGCTACGGCGACATCATTGGTGCAGAGTTCATTAACCAAGGTGAACGTCACCGCGCAATTCGTCATTCCGATGGTAACTACTATGCGCCAGATGGCCATGCCATGCGTAAAGCGTTCTTACGTGCACCAGTTAACTTCAAGTACATCAGCTCGAGCTTTAATCCTCGCCGATTGCATCCTGTCACCGGTAAAGTAAGACCGCACCGGGGCATCGATTATGCCGCAAAAACCGGCACGCCGGTATTAGCAGCTGGCGACGGTAAAGTCATTAAATCGGGTTATAGCCGACTCAATGGCAACTATGTCTTCATCAAGCATGGTGAGCGCTACGTGACTAAATACCTGCACTTGCACAAACGTTACGTGAAGTCTGGCCAACGTGTGAAGCAGGGCAAAACCATTGGCTCTGTTGGTGCAACAGGCCGTGTGACTGGCCCTCATTTGCATTATGAATTTTTGGTCAACGGCGTGCATCGTAATCCACGCACGGTTAAGTTGCCGCAATCGCAAGCCATTGCAAAAAATGAACGTCAATCGTTCCTTAATGTTGCCAAACAAATCGGTCATCAACTAGATTCCAATCAACGCATTTTATTGGCGATGAACGCAATCAATCGATGACAGACTATTTTATTGGACTCATGACCGGCACCAGCATGGATGGGCTGGATGTGGCATTAGTCCGCTTCGGCGACCACGACATTGAGCTGGTTGCCGCTCACACCTATTTGCTCCCAGACACTCTCAATACGCTTTGCCAACGCCTATGCGAGCCCGGCGCCGATGACATTGATAGTTATGGCCGCGCTCACCAATGGCTAGGCCAATGCAGCGCTGAGGCGGTCAATCAATTACTTGAGAAGGCCAACGTTAGCGCCGAGCAAGTGGTGGCCATTGGTAGTCATGGCCAGACTATTCGTCACCGCCCAGACATGGATCATCGCTTCACGCTACAACTGGGTGATGCTGCCATTATTGCCGAATTAACCGGCATCGATACCATCGCAGATTTTCGCAGTGCCGACATGGCGGCTGGCGGCCAAGGCGCGCCATTGGTGCCTGCTTTTCATGCGTGGTTGCTTGGCAAACGGCAAAATCCAACGGTCATCGTCAACATTGGCGGGATTGCCAACATCACTTACCTCCCTGCAGAAAGTGACAGTATTTTTGGTTTTGACACTGGCCCTGGCAATACAATGATTGATAGTTGGTGCCAACTACATACTGGCCAAGCCTATGATGACAATGGCAACTGGGGCGCTTCGGGTAACGTTAATCAAGAGTTGTTAGCGAACTTGATGACCGATGCATATTTCCACCGGCCAGCGCCGAAGAGTACCGGCCGCGAATACTTTAATGTGCAATGGTTGAAAGACTATGTTGGCGACGCCAAGCCGATCGCTTCGGCAGATACACAGGCAACCTTGCATGCACTCACTGTACATAGCATTGCCGATGCCATCAGGCCATTGGCGCGAGGTCGATGTGATGTTTATGTCTGCGGTGGAGGCGCCCACAATGGCTTGCTGATGCGCTCACTAGAACAAGCGATGCCTGCTCACACACTCGATACCACAGCCGCGTTAGGGCTCGATCCGGACTGGGTGGAAGCCGCTTGCTTTGCTTGGCTGGCACGTTGCTTTATCAAGCGAGAGCCAGCCAATGTGCCTAAAGTCACCGGCGCCAAAGGCCCACGGGTGTTGGGTTGTTTGTATCCGGGGGTAAATTAACCCTTAGCTTTTGGCGTGTGAGTTAGCCAGTCATCCAATTGCCAATCGAGCAATCCTTCCAACGCGGTAATTTCTGCCCGAAAAATATTGATTAACTGCGCGTGTTCGCTGGCTGACATACTGCTCACATAAGGGCGGCTATGGACGTCTTTTTTCTCGGTGTGGGGCAGTTCAGTTACACCTAAGAAGCGATAGATTTGATTCACCGTTCCGGTCGGATCGGCCAGCAGTTCATCATGGCGAACAAACAGGGTTTGTTGCTTCGGAAAATGTTGCCAAATTCGTTCAATTTGCTGACTGTAGAATCCTCGATTTACATACGAGAATTTACGCGAAGAGCCGCGACTTTGCTTTAAACGCTCAGCTTCTTCTGCCATAGCTTGCACAAACGGGAGCTTTTCTCGGCCACGATGTCGTTCCATATTCCAGTGGGAGTAGGCGCGCTCAATGGGGTTACGCAATACCGCAATCACCTTCATCTGCGGGTTATAGGCTTGTATCCGGGTCATGCAATCGGGCAAATACATGTACGCTGGGGTCACGTCGCCCATCAAGCGGTCGTTGGTTTGAGGCTCATAATAAGCTTGGTATTGTCGATAATTAGGCTCACCTTTTTCGAACAACTTGCTATGGTCGAAAAAGTGCACTTCTTTCTTATCGGGCATCAACAAGTCATTGTGACAACGCAGGTATTTATCTAACGCAGTAGTGCCACTTTTTTGCGCGCCAGCAACAACAAACGCTACTTTTTGTTCTGTCACATTGCCTGACATCATTCGCCAAGCATGTTTTATGCGGGTTAATAACGGCATTCGTAAGGCCCTTAGCCAATCTCAATTACCGCGTCCTTGCTCTTCAGTCCTATCGTCACATGCCTTCATTAACAGCCGGCACACAAGGCCTATGTCTATCAGTCCGCAGACACAAACCTTTGGCGCATGAAATACTATTCTGCGACCAGTTGTTCACACTTAAAGTACTGGCTGTCCCCTTCCCCTATATACTGCGCCAACTTTGGCAACAGCGCCTCCATTGTAGCAAACAATTTCCAAGGAGGATTAACAACATACATGCCAGAAGAGGTCATTCCTTTTTCATCTGAGTCCGGCCCAATTCCAAGCTCAAACCGCTGAATATTGCGAATACCTGAATCAATAAATTGCTGATCAAGTTTATCGATTCGTTCGCGCTCCACCACCGGATACCAAAGCGCGTAAACACCCGTTGCGAATTTCTTATGGCCGTAGGCAATGGCGTCAAAAACTTGCTGATATTCACTTTTGATTTCGTAAGACGGGTCAATCAACACCAGCGCGCGACGGCTTTGCGGCGGCAGCACAGCCTTGAGTCGTTTCAGCCCATCTTCTTGCGATATGCGGATCTGGCGAGTTTTGCCCATGTTGTTGGACAAATGCTTAAAGTCTTGCGGGTGTAGCTCGGTTAGCCAGGCTTTATCGTGTTGCCGTAACATCAGTTTGGCGAACATTGGCGAGCCCGGATAAAAGCGCACTTTACTACTTTGTTGGCACTGCTCAATCAGATCAAAGTATCGCTTTAATTCTGGCAGTTGCTTACGAGACAACTTGCCAATGCCACCTTCATGTTCACTCAATTTGCCGGCATCGGCAGACGCTAAATTGTATAAACCGGCGCCGGAGTGCGTGTCGATATAGTCAAACGCTTTTGGTTTTTGCTGTAGGTGGGCAATGGTTTCTACCAACACAATGTGCTTGAGCACATCGGCAAAGTTACCAGCGTGAAAAGAGTGGCGATAGCTCAACATGGGCGGTGTCCAAATCAGAGGGCGACCTTGCACAATCTAGCCAGAGCAAGGGAAAGTTGCGCTAATCTAAACCAGCATTGGCGATAACGCAAAAAGCTGGGCTAAAAGCAGCGCAAAAAAAGGGGGCGCCTGCGGGCGCCCCAAATTGTTGGTTTTGAGGGAGCAGCTTGATGAAGCTGCGTGGGGCTATTGGTTAACGTTGCCGAGTCAGGTTACGAAGCAACACAATCAATAAGCCCTATGCCGCTGAGTTGATGTCCTCAACGTCGGCATTTGGTTGTTCAAGCGGCGGCTCAGACTTAGCACGTCGACGCTCAAAAAATTGATGAATATTGACACCCAACATCAGCAAACATGGTGTCAAAACCAAGGTCAAAACAGTGGCAAACGCCAGCCCACCAGCAACCGCGGTCGCCAACTGCGACCACCATTGGGTAGATGGAGCACCATGCTGAATGGTGCGAGCCATTAAGTCGATATTGACCTCCAACACCATAGGTAACAAACCCAGAATCGTGGTCACCGTGGTCATCAATACGGGGCGCAAGCGTTGCGCACCGGTGCGCAAAATGGCCTCGCGTGCCGACATGCCTTGCCGTCTGAGCACGTTAAACGTGTCAATCAAAACAATATTGTTGTTGACCACAATACCGGCCAGCGCAATCACCCCAATGCCCGACATAACAATGCCAAACGGTTTTTGGAAAATTAGCAGGCCAAGTAACACGCCAACCGTTGAAAACACCACTGCACTTAAAATCAAGAAGGCTTGGTAGAAGCTGTTGAATTGGGTCACCAGAATGATGGCCATAACAAACAACGCCACCATGAAGGCATTTTGCAAGAAGGCCGATGATTCATCCTGCTCTTCGTTCTGCCCTTTCACCTCGAAATGCACGCGCGGATCAATACCCAGATCAGGCAACTGCTCTTGCAGCTTGGGCAACTCTAAGGTGAGTAATTTACCGGGCAGTAGATCAGCACTCACGGTCACCACGCGTTTGCCGTCAACGCGGCGGATGGTATCGAGCTTCTGCTCTGGAGTGCGGTGCACAAAGTTAGTGATTGGGACTTGCCCAGCATGGGTTTTAACCCGCAAATCATCCAGTCGGCCAAGGTGACGCTTTTGTTCAGGAAAGCGAACGCGAATATCAAGCTCGTTATCCACATCGTCAGGCCGGTATTCGCCAAGTTTTAAGCCATTGGTGACCATTTGTACGGTGGCACCAAGCGTCGTTACATCCGCGCCAAAACGCGCTGCATCAGAGCGATCAACTTTCAGCTGCCATTCAATGCCAGGCTTGCTGCCATTGTCATCAATATTGGTGAAACTGCCGCTTTCGGCCAGCGCATGACGTACCGTACGGACTGCGTCATCCACTAAGTCAGGGAAGCGTGAACTTAACTCCAACTTAAGATCTTTACCGCCACTCGGGCCGTTTTCATCTTTACGGATTTCGATTTCAACACCCGCTAAATCGGCTGTTTTCTCACGAATATCTTCAATGATGGTATTGGCCGCGCGGCGCTTGTCCCAATCCACCAGATTAATTCGAAAATAGCCCACCTCGCCGTTATTACCCGTCAAGGTGTAGAGGGTCTCAATTTCTTCCATGCCCACCACGCGCTGCTCGATTTGCTGCATGATGGCATCTTTCTCGTACACCGACAGATCGCCATGAGAACGCACATGAACATTGGCGCCGGAGGGCTCAACTTCGGGGAAAAACTCCATCCCTAGGTTTGACGCGGCGTAGGCGAAAATCACCCCAATTGCGAACACAATGGAGCCAATCAACACCAAAACAGGTCGCTTCAGCGCCCCACTCAGCGTTCGCAAATAGGTGCCGGTAAAGCCTTTGATTGCTGAGATATCGCCCTGCTCGGCAAGCATTAATTGCTTTTTCGCTTCTGCGCTAACGGGGCGACTCTTGCCAATCATAGCGCCCAGAGCAGGCACAAAAATCAGTGCCATAAATAGGCTAGCGCTGAGCGTCGTGATGAGCGTAATGGGCAGGTATTTCATGAACTCGCCCATAATCCCCGGCCAGAAGATCAGCGGCGCAAACGCAGCTAACGTGGTGGCAGTCGATGCCGTGATCGGCCATGCCATGCGTTTGGCAGCTTGCAAATAAGCCTGCTGACGCGGCATGCCTTCACTCATGCAGCGGTCGGCATATTCAGTCACCACAATGGCGCCATCCACCAGCATCCCCACCGCCATAATCAGGGCAAACAACACCACAATATTGACGGTAAAGCCCATGATGGCCAGCACCAAAATACCGGTTAGAAACGACCCGGGAATGGCGACACCAACTAATCCTGCACTGCGTAAACCCAACACAGCAACAATGACAATCACCACCAGAATGATGGCCGACAGCACATTATTCTGCAGATCATTGAGCATCTCTTTGACGTCTTCGGATTGGTCTCCGGTGTATGCCACGGTTACGTTTGCCGGCCAGATTTTTTGCTGCTCAGCAATCATGGCCTTGGTTTTGTTAACCGTTTCAATAATGTTTTCACCCGGCCGCTTAATCACTTCCAACGACACCGTCGGTTGACCATTGAGGCGAGCAAAGGTGCTTGGATCTTTATATGAACGGCGTACCGATGCGACATCAGCAAAGGTAATGACTTTGTCACCATCAACTTTGATGGGCATTTCCATAACATCGCGGACAGTTTCAAAGACCGACGGTACTTTCACCGCAAAACTGCCTTTACCGGTATCCATGGTACCTGCGGCAACTAAGCGATTGTTGCGGGCCACTAAGCTCGCGATATCGCCTTGGTCAAGGTTATAACTTTCCATCAATAGCGGATCGACAATGATTTCTACAATGTCTTCGCGATCGCCACCAACTTTGACTTCCAGCACTTCCGGCAGACTTTCTAACCGATCTTGCATATCACGAGCCAGTTGGATGAGGGCTCGCTCTGGCACTGGGCCCGCCAGCATGACGGTAATGGCAGGGTTCTCTTCAGCCATTTTTACTTCATGGACCGATGGTTCTTCGGTCTCACTCGGTAATTTCGCTTTGGCTAACGTGACCTTATCGCGCACATCAGCAAGGGCATCTTTTGGGTCGGTGCCAGCTAAAAATTCGAGCGTCACCGATGCATGTCCTTCACCAGCACGCGCGGTCATTTCCTTCACCCCTTCAATCGAGCGAAGTTCATTTTCCATCGGCCGCACCAGCATCCGCTCGGCATCCTCAGGGCTAATCCCATCGTGGATCATAGAGACATAGATGTATGGGATCAGCACATCTGGGTTCGACTCTTTTGGAATCGAAATATACGTGGATACACCCGCAAGGAGCAGCAACACCAACACCATCATCACGGTGCGAGTGCGCGTTAGGGAAGCTTCAATAAAACTCAGCATAGCGGTGTCCTATTGATCGGCTTTATAAACGGGAATGACTTGATCGCCAGGACGCACAAAGCCTTGCCCTAAGGTAATCACATCAACACTTTCGCCAAAACCGGATAGCCACACCCCATCGTTGTCCGCTTTCACCAGCTCAATGGGAGTAAACACCACAATGTCATCGACCACCGACTTAATCCCAAGATTGCCGTCTTCATCCAGCGCAAGTAATGCGGGTGTCACTTGAATGGCGTTGACTGTGGCCAGCGGTAATTCCAACTCAGTGCTTAAACCCGCAAATAACTGACCATCGGCATTATCCAGTGCGAGTTCAACCCGAAAGGTGTTGGTGGCCTCGTCGGCTACTTTTGATAAATAACGAATTTTTCCGTAACGGATATTGCCATTCACGAAGCGAGCTTGGCCTTGCTGGCCCAGCTGCAACAAGCTGATATCGTGCTGTCCGGCATCGGCGCGAATAATGAGCGGATCGATGTCATACATCATGGCGACAGGGTCACTGATGCCAACATAGTCACCAATTTCCACAACTCGTTCATTAAGAATGCCGTCAAATGGCGCTTTGATGATGGTGTGTTCAATTTCAAGTTCAAGACGGGCGACAGCTGCTTTTGCTTGCTCAAGTTCCGCTTGTGCTTCGGCTAACCGAGCTTTTCCTGAAAAGCCTTGAGAGCTCAATCGTTTGGCGCCTTGATATTCAATTTCACGCTGCGCGAATTCTGCTTTGGCTTGGCTCAGCCGTTGTTGGCGATCATTCATTGCTAGCCGCACAAGCGGCTCACCAGATTTAACTGACGCGCCACGCGCGGCCATGACTTCAACCACTCGACCAGCAGTTTCAGCACGCAATGTTGCTCGCCGGTTTGGCTCGGTGCGGCCATAGAGCGAAATAGCTCGGGTGACCGATTCAGCTTCCATATGCAGCACTTGAACTTTTGGAAGTAAGTTTTCTTCACTCACCGGCGCGCTGTCAGTGGTTTGCTCAACTGAACCACTTGTCATCCACAGAACCAACAGCACACTAATCGCTACCGCTAAAATCCATGGTTTATTGGAAATAAGCTGTAAGCCTTGCGATAACTTCGACATAAATGAATCCCTTTTCCGTGGCCATCACGCTGATGTGGACGCGCCCGGTATTTCTTCGACTCGGCTATCCTAAAAGACCATAAGGTAAAAGTGGATGTAAAAATGTTACGAGTTGTGAAGTAATTCAGAGAGAAAGGAAGCTCAGAAAAAATAGCGAATTAATTCAGAGGGTTATAGATGAATAACCAGCAACAGATGTTGCTGGCGGACACACAATTGTTTCGTCGACGTTAGACCGAGAATGAAGCACCACAGCCGCAGGTGGTGGTTGCATTGGGGTTATTGACGAAAAAGCGGGAGCCTTCAAGCCCCTCGGTATAATCCACAATGCCGCCAATCAAATACTGCAAACTCATCGGATCGATGACCAGCGTGACATTGTCTTTATCGATAGTGGTATCGCCGTCATTCACCTTCTCATCAAAAGTAAAGCCATACTGAAAACCAGAGCAGCCACCGCCGGTCACGTAAACACGCAACTTCAGCTCAGGGTTTTGCTCTTCTTCTATCAGAGTTTTTACTTTTTTCGCGGCTGCTTCAGAAAACTGAATGGGCAGCTCAGCGACTTCAGGCTGGGACATAGAGACCTCGTTCGTTAATTACCGCGCGATTATCTAATACCTGACTATTTCATTCAAGTATTATCTGCGTTACGTCACACTCGAAACTAATAGATACCATTCAAAGGGCGGGCTGTACAATGTCTCGCCATTCGTAGCTCGCATTAATTACCGCTTTATTTTTTGGCATCCCTTTCAACTTGGCTTGTAATTCAAGCTGCTCAGGCATGACTCCTTCTGGGACTTGTAAGATCCCTTCGATGGTTTGCAAGTAGCGGAAATTGAATTGCAAACTTGCCTTATCGGCGGCGGAGAGCAAGGCCCAAGTGTCGAGTTGCACAGGTTGCCCCGAGCGGATCCCCATCAATGACAAAGCCAGCTCCCCGCGCACCATGTTGTCAAACCGCCCCAGCTGAATAAGGATGATGCGAAAACGGTACACTTGATGCGCATTGGTTTTTAGCAACTCAACGGAATCAATCGTCATGGCGTCATTAGAGCCGCCATCGCGGAATACTTTGCGATACAAATTCAGCTCGTCAACCAACGCCAGCTTTTCATCCTGCAGCTTTTTATTTTCTTGCTGCAACCAGGTCAGTTCAGCATTAGTCATGCGCAAAGAGATATCTTTACTGGCCGTTGCTTTAAGGCTTTCTTGCAAGCGTAACTCGGCCAAATCGGCGCGCTGTTCGGCATCCACACGCCAGGCTTGATGATGACCATAGTAAAATCGGCCCACAACAAAGCCTATCAATACCAAAGCGACCGCTATCACAACCACGGCGAAACGCTTGGAGTGAAGTGGCTTGAAGGCAAATATTCTGTTAATCAACAGGTGTAACTGCTTAAAAATCCACATAGAATGTCATCATATTCAATTGCCTTTCGAGTTTATAGCTGAAATCAGAATGAATGCTCTGCTGCACTCACTTCGGCAACGCCTTGCAACGCCCAGAGCTAGCTGGCAATTAACCCTGCTCGGGCTAATCGGCGGCCTTGGCGCATCGATTCTAATTGTCTCCTTCATTAGCTTTATTCGCTTTCTGAAGGAGGTATTCGATCAGCTTATCATTCAGCTGCCGGTGCTTGAGCATGCAATGCCGCTCGTTGGCGCCGCCATTATCCTGCTCATTGCCATTTCATTAGGGTTGCAATATTACCGCCTCGGCATCCCTTTTGTAATTTATAGAATCCGTACCCACAACGGCTCCATGCCACTGAAAAACACCATTAACCAGTTTATTGGTGCGAGCATCGCGCTGGCCAGTGGCTTTGTGGTGGGGCGTGAAGGTCCGGCAGTTCACTTGGGCGCAGCCGGCAGTGGTTTAGTGGGTTGGTGGCTAAAATTGCCAAATAACGCCACCCGAGTACTCTCTGCCAGCGGCATAGCTGCTGGTATTGCTGCCACGTTTAACACGCCGTTAGGCGCCGTTGTTTTTGTAATGGAAGTGGTACTAAAAGAATACAAGATGCACATGGTGTTGCCAGTCTTACTGGCCGCCGCCTGTGGCGCCATTGCTCACCACCACCTAAATTTGAGCCACGAATTTGATGTGGCATTGGAGCAATTGCCTGCGATTGGTTGGCAAATGGCCGGTAGCCTTGTGATGCTTGGCGTGGTGTTAGGCTTGTTATCGGTATTGTTTGCGGCCGTGCTCAGCCGAGTGACTCAGGTTAGTTACCATTTATCACTAACCGCCCGTTTACTGCTCGCTGGCGGTGTCACTGGCGTGATTGCCTTGTTAGTGCCTGAATTGACCATGACCGAAACCGAAGCGGTAATGCGACAACTCGACGGCAGCCTCACGTTAGAACTGATTGCAGCGCTATTCATCGGCAAACTGGTGGCGTGCTCGGTCGCTCTCGGATTGGGGATCCCTGGGGGAATTATCGGCCCATTGTATGCCATGGGAGCGCTTGCTACTGGCTGCTTTTTGGCGCTGCTAAGCCCATATTGGCAATGGGATCCGGCGCTCACGCCACTGTTTATTATCATTGGTATGGGCAGCATGATGGCCGCATCACTGCATGCGCCAATGGCTGCAATGGTTGCCATCATGGAGCTGACCAATAGCCCCGATGTAATTGTGCCTGCCATGCTGGTGATGATCCCGGCGCAATTAATGGTGGGGCAAATCTTCAACAAACCATCAATGTTCGTGCAGCAAATGCAAATGCAGGGCATGAGCTACGAGCAATCACCAATTGTATTGAACCTACAAAAAACCGGTGCGCTCGCGATGATGGAGACCAACTTCCAGTGGTTAACCGACATTGATGATCTTACTGGGGTGAAGGGGCATGTGCTCGCCAAAGAGAAAGGCGAGGCTCACGATCGCTTGTTTTATATCGATCCCGATAGCGGAGAAAGGTTACGCATGGAAGGTATCGATCAGCAATCTTCTCTTGCCATTGCCTACCAGCGTTTACGCCGCGCGCGCAAAGGTGCCGTCTATATCTATGGCGACAGCCGCGAACAATTATTGGGGATTATCACCTGGCAATTGTTGGCAGTTTACATGCACAAAGAAGTGGCCTAAACCGTTTATAGAACTTGCGCCGAACTACCCTTGGCTTCGCACTAAATCGGCAAATTCATCCGCCGGCATGGGTCTGGCAAGTAAATAACCTTGGCCAAGGGCACAACCATTGCTAATGAGCAGATTAAGCTGATCGGGCGTTTCAATACCTTCTGCGACCACGTCCAATTCCAAATGCTTTGCCATGGCCAGAATAGACACTAACAGTCGATTGTCCCGTTCATAAATACAGGCTTTATCAACAAAGGTTTTGTCGATTTTAATGGCATCAATTGGGGTGGTGGCCAAATGGGCAATAGACGAATAGCCGGTACCAAAATCATCGAGATAAATCCGCATGCCCGATTGCTTAATCGTGGCAAGGAGCTTTTGGTTGCGCTCGGTATGTTCAAGAATCGCAGTTTCAGTGAGCTCTAAAGAAATACGTGCCGGATCGAGTGATAACCGCCGCAGTAATTGCGGCACCATGGTAAAAAACGACTCGTCATCAAATTGCTTCGGCGACATGTTAATCGACATATTTAGATTTGGTAGCTGCGCGTCTAAGTCCCACCTCTGTAGTTGCTGACAGGCCGTTTGATAAACCCATTGACCCAACTCGAGGATCAACGATGACTTCTCGGCGATGGGTATAAAGTCAGCCGGGCTAATAAAACCTAATTTAGGGTGGATCCAGCGCACTAGCGCTTCACAACCAATCACGCGTTTACCACTCAACTCATAGATGGGCTGGTAATGCAGCGTCAATTGATCATTTGCGATGGCCTGAGCTAATTGGTTTTCCAATTCAATGCTCTCGAGCAACTGCTGGCGCATCTGCGCTTCAAAAACCACCAAGCAGTTTTTACCTGCATCTTTGGCTTGATACAAAGCGATGTCTGCATCGCGCAATATATCTTCCGGCGATTGGCTACAAGACTCATCACACGACGTGCTAAAAACGATGCCTGCGCTGGCCGTAGTTTGCACCTTGTTCATGCGAATATTGAACGGCTCAGCAACCGACTCAAGCAGCTGTTTCACAATGTGCTGGACTCGTTCGGGCAGGTTATTGCCCAGCTCAATCAGCATGACAAATTCATCGCCGCCTAAACGAGCAAGTTGCGCGTGCTCACCCAGCTCAGTGCTCAACCGCTCGGCAACCGCTTGTAGCAGTCGATCACCCAAGCTATGGCCCAAGCTGTCATTAATCACTTTGAAACTGTCGAGATCGAACAAAGCGATAGCAAAGGGTTGGCATGCGCCCGTTTTTTTATTGCTCAACAGCTCGTTCATTTGCTGAAATAGCCACTGCCGATTGAAAAGGCCCGTTAAATAATCGTGGCTGGCATCATATTGCAGCTGCGCTTCTTGTTGATGGCTCAAGGTGATATCGGTATGACTGCCGGCCAACCGAACAGCCTGACTGTGTTGATCAAACTCAGCCAACGCTCGGGTGTGCAAACGGCGAGGTCGACCTTCCGGATCGACAAAGCCATATTCGATATTCAACACCTGGGTATGCCCCGCTAAGTGCTGTTCGATAGCCTGCTCAATTGAAGCACGATCCGTGGGGCTAATATTGTCGAGCCAATGGCTTTTGTTTGCCAATTGCGAGGCAATCCCAAATAGCTTGGCGCAACGTGCCGAGTAGTAAATCTCATCGGTATCAAAATCCCACTCAAACAAGGCATCATTCGAGGCTGCGGTAGCCAATGCATAACGCGACTCGCTGGCGCGCAGTGATTTTTCCATCATCAAACGTTGCTGAACTTCTTGCAAGTAACGATTAAACCACTGAATTAGAACACCAATTTCGTCTCTACTTTTCACCTGCAGTGGCTTGGTATCGGTAAAATTCTCTCGGTGGAGTTGGCGTAGCCCTTCGGTCACTTGAGTCAGCGGCGCCACTAAATAGCGTTCGAAGTAACGCACAGCGCAAATAATGATCGCTAAGCCCGCAACGGCAGCACATAAATACAACCAAAAGATCCGCTCAATGGACGCTAATAATGCTTGCTCGGATTGAAACAACAGTAATCGCCACCGGTCACCATTAATGGCTATTTGCTCGACCATGAGGCGCTCATTGTGTTGCTCAATTGTGCCTGACTGTTGTTGTGCGATGAGCTGCTGAAGAGGTGGTTCGAGCGATTTACCAATCAATGGGGTCTTGTGGTGAAAGACAAACTGCATGCGCTGATCGGCAATCGCAATATCAACCGGTACCTGACTAAAAAAATCGAAAAACAGCGGAGCATTAATGTTGAGTAAAATGATGCCACGTACTTCATTTTTTAAGCTTTTTGCATTGTATTGTTCGAAAGGCATGATCACTGCCATCGAACTTTCCGAAAGCGCCTCACTGCCAGAAAAAGAATAAGACTGCCCACCTATCCAGCTCGCTTCGCCCGGCCTAACTCTTGCGCTGGCGAGCAACGCATTGCGTATTTGCGGAGGAACAGTACCTAACTTGGCATGGCTGCCGAAATGCAACAACACCCCATCTTCACGCATCAAGTTAATGTCATTGAGCCCTGGAATATAGGTGAAGTTATTGAGGATTTGAGGAATTTGCGCCCGAATAGCCAGTCGCTGATAGGTATCGAAAGAGTCATCCGACATGGCAAAAAACTGATGCACTTCATCAATGCCTAAAATACGGCTTAGCACTTGTTCGGTATGCGCTAACTGTAAATTGGCTTGCTTGGCAAATTGCTTTACTTGTGTTTCGGCGTTGGTGTTGGCTTGCTCAATTAACGCATGTTTCGCCACTTTGTATGACAACCAAACAGCACTACTGGGGGGAACTAAGCCGATAAAAAAAAGGGCTAGCAGCAGCTTGTGGCTAATTTTGGTGTTAGCGAGTAGGCGTGAAAGCATCTAACGTCTCTTTGCTCACGATGGATACAGGTAATAACACATTGTCATCAACAGGCTGTTGTTCCATTAATTTCAAGGTGCTGACGACGCCTTGGTAGCCTTGCGCAAACGCACTTTGGTCAATGGTCGCCGTGAGTTGTCCAAGAGCAATGGCTTCTCGGGCTTCGGCTAAGTTGTCATAGCCGGCAATCGAAACCTTTCGGTTTAACTCAGCAGCTGCCTTTGCGGCGCCAAGTGCAAGCAAATCATTGGCAGCCAGCACCACATTGATAGTGGGATCATGTTGAAACTGTTGCCGCGATACTTGATAGCCATCCAGAATCGTCCATTGGGTTTTCATTTCAGCAGCCAATTGCGCATTCGGCGCATCTTGTACTGCTCTCACAAACCCAAAGTAGCGTTCACGAATATTAATGGCTTGGCGCGGCCCGGTTAGCACTAGCACTTGCGCTGGAGTGGTCATTTGTTCAAGTACAAATCGGGCAACATCATAAGCGGCTTGACCATTGTCGACGGTAATCAAAGGCGGCGCTTTTAGGCCATTTTCAGTAAATTCGGTACTCGCTAGCGGCGTGTCTATGGTCATCAGTGGAATGCCGGCCATCATCACTTCAACCACCGCAGGGATCAGCTGCTCAGAGTTCACCGGCATTAAAATAATGCCGTCAATGCCCTCATACTTGAGCTTTTTCAGCGTTTGGATCTGTTGTGCGCCGCTGGCACCTGCGGTTGAATAAACCGAGAGATCGACGCCAAGCTCCTTGGCGGCTTGTGTGGCACCGCGAGCGACCTCATCAAAAAAAGGATTGCCAAGGTATTTGACGACCAAGGCCAGTCGAGCCGGTTGCGCTGGCGCGGCCTCTGATTCTTCCGATAATTCTTTAGTGGGCTCACTACAGCCGACTAGCAGCAGCGCACAAAGCCCACACCAGTATAAAAGACAGTTTTTCTTGCTGAGTTTTAGTCCAACCATTGGTTATGTCATTTAATCCTTTAAATCGCTCCGAGGACAACATCAACATGGACTTATCATATTGATACTCGTATTTTTTTACTATGCAGTAATGTCACAGCTAGCCAATTTATCCAACTACCAGTGTAGTTTAGAAATCGTTGCTTTAGTTGTCGCTAACAATAGGTTGCTCGTCAGCAATTTCCAGCATGATATTTATCGCAGCTTTGTTATAGTGTAGCGCCTCTCAGCTCGTCTAATTATCCGTGGAGATCTTCTCATGAGCCGCTCGCAACAACTTTACCAACAAGCCTGCCAAACGATTCCTGGCGGCGTGAATTCACCGGTACGCGCGTTTAATGGCGTTGGCGGCACTCCGGTATTTATTGAACGTGCGGATGGCTCCCAGTTGTTTGATGTTGATGGCAAAAGTTACATCGATTATGTCGGCTCTTGGGGCCCTATGATCATGGGCCACAATCATCCAGCGATTCGCGAAGCCGTGATTGATGCGGTGCAACTAGGTTTGAGTTACGGCGCGCCGACAGCAGCCGAAGTCACCATGGCGGAAACCATTCGCAGCATCATGCCGTCAATGGAAAAAGTCCGGATGGTGAACTCAGGCACCGAAGCAACCATGAGCGCGATTCGATTAGCGCGTGGTTACACCGGTCGCAACAAACTGCTGAAATTTGAAGGTTGTTATCACGGCCATTCAGATAGCCTGCTCGTAAAAGCGGGCTCTGGCATGTTAACCATGGGCGAGCCAACTTCTCCGGGCGTACCGGCCGATCTGGCAAAACACACGGTAACCGTCAGCTTTAATAATCTGGCCGAAGTGGAAGCTGTGTTTGCTGAATGCGGTGATGACATTGCGGCCATTATCGTCGAGCCCGTCGCAGGTAATATGAACTGTATTCCACCGGCGCAAGGCTTTTTGCAAGGGCTACGAACCGTTTGTGATAAATATGGTGCGGTGCTTATTTTTGATGAAGTGATGACCGGCTTCCGTGTTGCATTAGGCGGCGCACAAGCTTTGTATGACGTCACCCCAGACTTATCGACGTTGGGCAAAATCATCGGTGGCGGCATGCCTGTGGGTGCTTTTGGCGGTAAAGCCGAGATCATGGATCACATTGCACCGACCGGCCCTGTTTATCAGGCCGGCACATTGTCGGGCAATCCTGTTGCCATGGCCGCGGGTCTTGCCACATTAGAGCTGATTCAAGATCCTGCAGTACACCAGAGCATTGCCGACAAGGCCAACTACTTAATGACAGGCTTCGCTAAAGCAGCGCAGCAAGCCGGCATCGCGTTGGCAACCGTCACCGTTGGCGGCATGTTCGGTTACTTCTTTACCGAAGCAGAACAGGTCACGAGCTTCTCGCAAGCGACTCAATGCGATATTGAACGTTTTAAAAAGTTCTTCCACTTAATGCTAGAGCAAGGTGTTTATTTAGCTCCTTCGGCCTATGAAGCCGGTTTTGTGTCCTTTGCCCATACCCAGCAGCAATTGGACGACACCATTGCAGCGGCCGCTCAAGCTTTTAAAGCGCTGTAAGCTATACCGCTAGTACCAACAAAAACGGCAACCCTAGGGTTGCCGTTTTGTTTAGAGCAACGCGCCGTTTACCAAGCAGGTACTTCGGCAAACATAGCGTCTACATATTGGTTAATGGTTTCTTCACGCTCTTCTGTGGTGGTCGACTTTTTCAGGCGCTTTGTGCCAATGCCGCGCCAAACTACATGATTACTAGCCGGGTCGACTAAGTCGATCAGAAGCTGACCTTCGGTGAATTGGCGAACATCAACATTGTTGCCCCAACCTGCACCCCAAGCACTGCGATGGTAGCGAGCATGATAGTTGTAGCGGGTGTTGTAGCTACGGATCTGGGTTTTGTCTTGGCTGGCCACATGATACGACACCCACACTTCCGCTTCCTCAGCCGGCACTTCCGTCATGCCGCGACGGTTTAAGTAATTTTTGATCGACTCTTCAATGCGCTGCTCGGTCAAGCTAGCACCCGGTTGGCCAGCATATGTGTTGTTGTTAATCGGAACCAAGTGGTAGCTTTTCAAGTGAGCAAAATTAAAACTGTCCGCGTAGTCTGACTCAACTTTCGGCGTGGAAGCACACGCGGTAAGGGTAAGGCCAAGCAGTCCCACCATGAGGACTCGACAATAAGTTATAAGTTTCATCGGGCTATCCTTTGTTGCAAATCGGCACTTAAACATTCGTGCGTTTTTTGTTGTTTACCTGTTTACTAAGATTAGCCGTAAGTGAAAATGTTTAAAGAAGTTTTTAAGATAAAGGCGAGTTGTTCAGCTGAGGTTTGGTTTGAACTAACCAAGCTGGCGGGTGATAGTCAGTTAAGTCAATTTCTAACTCAGT
Source organism: Neiella holothuriorum (assembly GCF_019457915.1). Taxonomy (GTDB): domain Bacteria; phylum Pseudomonadota; class Gammaproteobacteria; order Enterobacterales; family Neiellaceae; genus Neiella; species Neiella holothuriorum. The sequence goes on along the minus strand of NZ_JAHZSS010000008.1, from coordinate 90,529 downwards.
GCTGCTGTGACCAGACAACCAATATTTACGCTCAAATGGTGTTATCGGCTCAGGCTGGTTTCCGGCCTGTGGGAAAGGACGACTTGAGGTTGGTAATCCGGCCAGCGTGACCGCTTCCGCAAACTCCGCCACGTAAATGGGCCAGTTACTGCGCACCGTTAAAATGCCGCCTGTCGCCAGAATATATGGAAAAACTCCTGCTCCATGCCAGCGTCGCCCCAAGTGCTCCGACTTCGGCCACGGGTTGGGGTACAGAATGTACTGCCGCGTCACCGGCCACTGCGCAGCCCAAATCAGTCGCCACAAATCATTTAAATCTGCGCGCGCCAACACGTAGCGCCCTTTCGCTTCTTGTTTGATCCCCTTAGAAATGCGGCAAGCTGATTTATCAATACCAACCACCAACGCGTCAGGGAACATAGCGGCCAAGTGCTGACTGCTCTCGCCCACCCCGCAACAGGCATCTAAGATCACGGGCCCTTGCCATTGCTTAACATGGTCATTCAATTCATCAAAAACATGCTGGGTATGGGCTGCAATCGGCTTTTGAAAGGGATGCAGCAGATGGCGTTCAACCTTATGATTAAGGTGTTCGTGAACGCCAACCTGATTACTTACAATTTGCTTGGAGTCGCCAGTCATTACGAGCGGATCCCAACACCACGTTTGAGCATGTTTAAAATAACCATAAACAACACGATGGTCATTGCGATCAACATGGCAATGGACGGTGCGACAGGAATATCACTGATGCCAAGGAAACCATAACGGAAGGTATTCACCATGTAGACAATGGGGTTGAGTTTCGACACCCATTGCCAAACCTCTGGCAATAACGAAATGGAATAGAACACACCACCGAGATAAGTTAATGGGGTGAGCACAAAGGTTGGAATAATGCTGACATCATCAAAGGTCTTGGCGAAAAGTGCGTTAAACATGCCACCTAAGGCGAATAGCATTGCCGTCAGTAAGATCACCACGACCAGTATACCTACGTGATGAAAGTGCAAATCACTGAACAAGAACGCCACTAACGTCACCACACAACCAACGAGCAAGCCGCGACACATGCCGCCAATGACATAGCCCAACACAATGATGTAATTAGGTACTGGCGCTACGAGCAACTCTTCGATATTACGTTGGAATTTTGCCGAAAAAAACGAACTTGCCACATTGGAATAGGAGCTGGTGATGACGCTCATCATGATCAGCCCTGGCACAATGTAGTCCATGTAGCTCACGCCACCCATTTCCCCAACGCGACTGCCGATCAAGCCACCAAAAATCACGAAATACAAAGTAGTGGTAATCGCGGGCGGCACCAGCGTTTGCACCCAAATCCGCAAAAAGCGAGTACATTCTTTGCGAACAATACTTTTCAGGGCAATGTAATTGACGGAGGCACTCATGCTCCTTGCTCCTCGGTCGTTTTTGGTTGGTTGGCTTGCTCGCCCATCATGGCTACAAACAACTCCTCCAGCCGGTTGGCTTTATTGCGCATACTTAATACCTGAATGCCCTGCGCATCTAATTGCGCAAAAACCGAGTTCATACCTTTTTCTTTCGCCACATCCACTTCAATGGAGGAATCGTTTACCACTCGCCAATCAAAATCGGTCAATTGCACGTCGGCCGATGGCGCCGATAAATCCAACACAAAAGTTTCTACATTCAGCGTCGCGAGCAAGGCTTTCATGCTGGTGTTCGTCACAATCTGGCCCTTGTTAATAATGCCAATGTTGCGACACAACAGCTCTGCTTCTTCTAAGTAGTGGGTCGTTAGAATAATGGTTTTGCCCTGCTGATTAATGGTTCGCAGGAAGTCCCACATGCCGCGGCGGATCTCAATATCGACACCAGCGGTGGGCTCATCCAAGATCAGCATTTGCGGCTCATGCATCAGTGCTCGCGCAATCATCAAGCGGCGCTTCATACCGCCGGATAATTCACGAGCACGATGATTTCGCTTATCCCACAACTCAAGTTGAGTCAGGTATTTCTCGGCTCGCTTGATCGCTTCTTTGCGCGGAACACCATAGTAGCCCGCTTGATTGACCACGATTTGCAGCAAGGTTTCAAACTGATTGAAATTGAATTCCTGCGGTACCAACCCGATACAACTCTTGGCAGCTTCCAGAGCGGTATCAATGCTATGGCCAAAAATCTCAACCGAGCCTTGTGATTTAGTCACCAAAGAGCTGAGCACACCAATCGTGGTGGACTTGCCGGCGCCATTGGGGCCTAGCAGGGCATAAAAATCACCTTGTTCAACCACCAAATCAATGCCTTTCAGCGCTTCCACACCGTTAGCGTAAGTCTTGGTTAGTCCTTGAATCTCAATTGCTTTCATTAAAAATTCGCTACTTCTAAATAGAATATGGGCTCGACCACGAGCTTGATCGATACAGTATTAAACCGGTACGACTTTGCCCAAGTAAGGTAGGTTGCGATAACGCTGGCTGTAATCGATGCCGTAGCCCACAACAAAGGTATCTGGCACTTCAAAACCAACCCACTTGGCGTTGACGTCAACTTCACGGCCAGATGGTTTATCTAACAAAGTGCAAATCTTCATCGAGCGAGGATTCCGCAACGCCAACATCGCCAAGACTTTGCTAAGGGTATGACCGGAATCGACAATATCTTCAATGAGCAAGATATCTGCGCCTTCAATGTCTTCGTCTAAATCTTTCAGAACTTTGACATCACGAGATGAGCTCATAGCGCTGCCGTAACTGGAGACCGTCATAAAATCCAATGTCACAGGCTGATCAATGGCCCGCGCCAAATCCGCCATAAAAATTACCGAACCACGCAGCAGGCCAACCAAAATAAGGTGTTCGCTGCCAGCATAGTAAGTGCTTATTTCTTCACCCAACTCTTTCACTCGGGCTTGAATGTCATCGGCACTAATTAGTTCTTCAACTTTGTGTTCAATCATCTTAATTGCTCTTAACTTTTGGAAATTTATTTCATCAGACTAGCCCAAGGCTCAGTCGTTGTGCTGATAGCCCCAACGCGGCATTAGTTGCTGTGGGATCTGCAAATGGTCGAGTAATCGGGCAACAATGAAATCAACCAGATCATTCACCGATTGAGGGTTCTGATAAAACCCCGGCGCAGCGGGCATAATTGTGACGCCCAATTTAGCCAACGACAGCATGTGTTCGAGGTGAATTGCCGAAAACGGCGTTTCTCGCGGCACCAAAATTAATTGGCCGCGCTCTTTAATAACAACATCGGCGGCGCGCTCAATCAGGTTGTCGCTCATCCCTGTTGCAATGGCAGCCAAGGAGCCAGTTGAGCACGGGCATACCACCATTTGCTTGGGTGCTGCCGAGCCGGAAGCCACCGGCGAAAACCATTGTTCTTTGCCAAAGACCTGTAGCTGTTCTGGTTTCGCGCTGAAATAGTCGCTCAAAAACTCAGTAGCCGCATCAGGAGAGGCTGGTATTTTCAGATCATTTTCGGTAGCCAGCACCACCCGCGCGGCACTCGACATCAACACAAAAACTTGCCGGTCTGCCGCCAATAAACATTGCAATAATCGCAACGCATAAGGGGCTCCGGACGCACCGGTCAATGCCAGCGTAATTTGGCCAGAATAAATCATGGATGACGCTCCGAAAGCGCTGCCAGCAGCTTGTCATGAATGCCGCCAAAACTACCATTACTCATCACCAGAATTTGGTCGCTCGGCTCAGCTAACGCAACCAACTGGGCTACGAGCTTGTCCACATCATCACACACAAAGCCACTTTGCTGCTCAGCTAAGAGTGAATCAACCGACCATTGCAAACCCGGCGGTTGGAATAACGCCACCACATTGGCCTGTTGCAAACTTGCCGCCAATGTTTGTTGATGACAACCCATTTTCATGGTGTTTGAACGAGGCTCCAGCACGGCAATTAAACGCCCACCTGTCATATGGTTGGCCAAGCCCGCTACCGTCGTTTTAATGGCGGTTGGGTGATGGGCAAAGTCATCGTAAACCTTGATACGATTCACCTCGCCCCGCAACTCCAAGCGGCGCTTGGTATTAATGTATTCAGCCAATGCCGCCAAACTCACTTCAGGCGTCACTCCCACATGGCGCGCGGCAGCAATGGCCATGACCGCGTTTTGTACGTTGTGCTCACCCAATAAGTTCCAGTGCAGTGGCTCAGACCATTGGCCCTGATGAGCAACAGAAAAAACAGCGCCATCGGCCTGCTCTAAACGGTATTGCCAGTCTTGCCCATCGCCCAGCGCTTCTGTTTCGCTCCAACAGCCTTGTGCTAGCACTCGTTCAAGCGCTTCTTCTTGCTGCGGATAAACAATGCGCCCTTGGCCCGGAACAGTTCGAATGAGATGGTGAAATTGACGCTCAATCGCAGCAAGATCATCAAAGATGTCGGCATGATCAAACTCAAGATTATTTAAAATCAACGTGCGCGGATGGTAGTGAACAAACTTAGAGCGTTTATCAAAAAAGGCAGAGTCATATTCGTCGGCTTCGACCACAAAAAATGGCGAATCGCCCAAGCGCGCAGAAACGCCAAAGTTCTGCGGAATACCACCAATTAGAAATCCGGGCTTGAGATCGGCATATTCAAGAATCCAAGCCAGCATTGATGACGTCGTTGTTTTGCCATGTGTACCAGCCACGGCCAGCACCCAGCGATCTTGTAGTAAGTAACGGTGCAACCACTCGGGTCCAGACATAAATGGAATGCCTTGCTCAAGTACCGCTTCCACAGCAGGATTGCCGCGCGACATGGCATTGCCGATCACCACCACATCAGGTTTGGGATCGAGCTGCTCAGGCGCATATCCTTGCGTGAGCTCTATGCCGAGCGCTTCAAGCTGCGTTGACATCGGCGGGTAAACATTGGCATCAGAGCCGGTTACTTGGTGGCCCAAGGCCTTTGCCAGTGCGGCAACGCCACCCATGAAGGTGCCGCAAATTCCTAAAATATGAATGTGCATAGTAAACACGACTCGAGAAAGTGACCGCGAAAGCGGTAAACAACGACCAGATAACCGTTGAGTTTACCAAAGCCTAGGCGACAGCGACACTCAGTAACGAGCAATAGAATCGCCAAGTCCGTCAAGGCAACAAACCTTAAGCCACATTGGTGGTCCAAAAGCGATTGACCTGAGGCGCAACTATTGGCCTGATCGTGTAATTTTTTTTCATTTTACCTGTAAAAAAAATTCATACTATGGCATTGGTATAACTCGAATTTAAAAGGAGGTGTCCGCTATGGCAGGCATGACTACGCTGGGCGAATTCATCGTTCAGCAACAACACGCATTTCCTCACGCAACCGGTGAACTTTCCTCACTCATTAGTGCAATCCGATTAGCTGCAAAAATTGTAAACCGCGAAATCAACCGCGCGGGTCTGTCTCCGGACATTATTGGCGCCGCGGGCGTTGAAAATGTTCAGGGCGAAGCGCAGCAAAAACTGGATGTTTTTGCCAACGACAAATTTAAAGCGGCGCTTTCTGCTCGTGGCCAAGTTTGTGGTATTGCATCTGAAGAAGAAGATGAGTTCGTTGCTTTTGATGATAACCGCAGTGAGAACGCCAAGTACGTTGTACTGATGGACCCTCTCGATGGCTCTTCAAACATTGAAGTCAACGTGTCTGTAGGTACTATTTTCTCGATTTTCCGCCGCGTTACACCAGCGGGCTCTCCGGTTACCGAAGAAGACTTCTTACAGCCAGGCCACAACCAAGTTGCCGCAGGTTATGTCATTTACGGTTCATCAACCATGTTGGTTTACACCACAGGTAATGGCGTAAATGGTTTCACTTATGATCCTAGCTTGGGTGTGTTTGCTTTATCGCATCCGAACATGAGAATTCCAGAAACCGGCAGCATTTACTCCATTAACGAAGGGAACTACATCAAATTCCCAACAGGCGTTAAAAAGTACATCAAATACTGTCAGGAGCGTGACGAAGAAACCAATCGCCCTTACACCTCGCGTTACATTGGTTCGTTGGTATCTGACTACCACCGTAACCTGCTCAAGGGCGGCATTTACATTTACCCAACCACTGAATCGGCACCAAAAGGTAAACTACGTTTGTTGTACGAGTGCAACCCAATTGCATTCTTGGCCGAGCAAGCAGGCGGCGTGGCATCGGACGGTTATCGCCGGGTGATGGATATCAAACCAACAGAATTGCACCAGCGCGTGCCTTTCTTTGTTGGTTCGCCAGACATGGTGCGCAAGGCTGAAGAGTTCATGCGCGACTTTGCCGAATAAATGTTTCCATTCAGTTGATGAGTGACTGGTATTCGCTTTTGTCGCAGCTATAATGCTGCGACAAAACGAACGAAATTCTGCTAAAGAAAGCTATACAAGCCTGAACGATGTTACTGCTGGCAAAGAACTCTGATGACAACTATCTCGTCATCTAAACGCCAGCAAGTGCGACTCCATTCAACTACGAAATAGGCGAAGACTCCGGTGCGATGTTTGCTGTTCGCCACTGTGATTCGAAGTCGACCTCATCACTACACGGCTTGTGTAGAATCTAATAAATTCATTTCTCAGCCAGGAGAGACCATTCATGCCTGCATATGCCGTAGGACACAAGGTACCTGATTCAGACTCTATCTGTTCAGCCATTGCATTATCCTATTTAAAAACCACCTTAGGTGAAGAGACTGTCGCAGCCCGGTTGGGCGAGCTATCCCCAGAAACCCTGTATATTCTGGATAAGTTTGGCTTCGAACAGCCTGAATTGAAGTTAAGCTACGCTGGCGAAGAGCTTTATATTGTTGATCACTCCGATCGTATTCAAGGCCCAGATGATATTGATGACGCCACCATTTTAGGCATCATCGATCACCACAAACTTGGCGATATCACCACTTCCACACCGCTTGAGTGTTGGATCCGTCCAGTTGGTTGTACCGGCACCATCATTAAGATGATGTACGACTTCCATCAAGTTGAGATTCCAGTCAACATCGCAGGAGCACTCATGTGCGCCATTTTAAGCGATACCGTGATCTTTAAATCGCCAACGTGCACCACCGCGGATATTAAGTGTGTAGAAGCCCTCGCAGAAATTGCAGGCATTGATGATCACTTAGCGCTTGGCATGGAAATGTTCAAAGTGAAGTCTGCGGTAGAAGGCACACCGGTTCGCGAGCTAGTCATGCGTGACTTTAAAGACTTCAACATGGGCGGTAACAAGGTTGGCATCGGCCAACTAGAAGTAATCGATCTGGCGTTGTTCGACAACATGAAAGATGAGTTGCAAGCAGACATTGCCGCGGTTAAAGCCGAAGGCGAACGCCACAGCGTGATCTTACTGCTGACCGACATCATGAAAGAAGGCTCTGAGCTTCTGGTTGTTAGTGACAACGACGATCTGACCGAGAAAGCTTACGGTGCAGCCACCGTAGATGGCCGAGTCTGGATTGATGGCATCATGAGCCGTAAGAAGCAGGTTGTGCCGCCACTGCAGGACTCTTTAGCTTAAGCCGCTGGTGTTTGATGTCACCAAACATCCAACACAACCAAGCTGATAGTTAAGCCAGCCTACGCTCACAAAAAAGCCAACCTTGCAGTTGGCTTTTTTATTGCCTGAGTGATTGATGTCCACCTGACTTATGGCAAATTTTCGGTGATCACGATACGTTGTTCTTGTTGATCGATAGATTCGGTGGTTTCCGCATACTTCTCTTTAATTTCAAGCACCTTCGGCAGCTCTCTAACAAACACATCAACCAATTCAGGATCGAAGTGAGAGCCCGCATCTTGCTTAATCACATCAACGGCTTTTTCAACCGGCCACGCATCTTTATAAGGTCGTGCCGTAGTGAGCGCATCAAATACATCAGCAATCGCTACAATGCGAGCTTCAATCGGTATATCCGTGCCAGCAACACCGTTGGGATAACCCGAACCATCCCATTTCTCGTGATGGTTAAGTGCAATCACCTTGGCCATTTTGAGTAATTCAGAATCATGATCGCCAATGATCATGGCGCCAATGGATGGGTGAGTACGCATGATGACCCACTCCTCATCCGTTAATCGACCGGGTTTCAGCATCACATTGTCAGGAATACCAATTTTGCCAATATCATGCATCGGCGCGCTCTGCAGAATGAGATCGCAATAATCTTCAGGCATGCCCATCGATTCGGCAATAATTCGAGAATAATGACTCATGCGAACAACATGCATGCCCGTTTCATTATCTTTAAATTCAGCAGCACGCCCAAGCCGGCGAATAATTTGTAACCGTGTCCCTTCAAGTGCTTTGGTTCGCTCGGCAACAAGGGCATCGAGATAGCGTTCTTGATCATAAAGCGCGAGTTGAGTTTTGACACGCGCTAACACCAGCGGCGGACTGACCGGTTTCGTGATGTAATCAACAGCGCCCAACTCAAATCCTTTGGCTTCATCAGAGACTTCGCCTTTGGCGGTCACAAAAATCACCGGGATTCGAGCCGTACGTGGATTCTTCTTCAGCGCTTGGCAAACTTCGTAGCCATCCATTTCTGGCATCATAATATCGAGCAAGATAATGTCGGGTTGCGATGCACTGTCGGCCAGTTTTAGCGCTTTAGCCCCATTGGTTGCGACCCGGATCTTGTAATTTTCTTTCAGAATTCCGGCAATAACATCCAAGTTTTCAGGGGTGTCATCAACCACTAACACGGTTTGTTTTGCAGCTGCTGCCATGCTTGTCTCCTGCTACGCCGCTTTTTCTATGAATTATCGGCGGGTAGTTCAAACGCTTGTCGAAGCTGAGTTTCTGCTTCCTCAAAGTCGTAATTGTGTATCGAGCTAATTAAAGCTTGCCATTTATCATCCGGATACTGTTCGGCGAGCCGCTCGGCTAAGTCCACAGCATCAGCATCACTATCATTCAGCAAGTGAAGTAACTGGTGGAGCTGCTCCGTTGGTGGCGGCCCTTTTTTAGTTGCTTTAGCCGCCGAGTCACCTTGCGCCAACTGCCATTTTTCAATGCTGTCACAGATGCTTTGCAAAGATTCCTTGATCGCTTGCGACTGCGCCGCCGCTTGCTGCGGCTCGCTTAACACCAAGGACTCAAACTGTTGTGCTTGGGCTTGCAAACCCTCGCAGCCAATGCTGCCACACAACCCTTTAAAGGTATGAGCTAAACGCTCGGCATCAGGTAATTGCTCAGAGCTAATCAACGCATTGAATTCATCAACAAAATGCTGATGGTGCTGCACAAAGCGTAGCAGCAATTTACGATATATCTTGGCACTACCCTGGACACGTTGCAGGGCCAAGTCGACGTTCAGCTCAGCGTGTGAAGGCCAATTGGTTTGCTCCGGGCTGCGCTCGATTCGTTGGCCGGTAATTTTCAACCAGCGGTGCAAGGCTTGCTGCAATCGGCTGACATCGATCGGTTTAGTGATATGGTCATCCATACCGGCTGCCAAGCATTTTTCACGATCGCCAGCCATGGCATTGGCGGTCATCGCCAACACGGGTAAACTTTGCCATTGCTGTTGTTTTCGAATTGCGCGGGTCGCGGCGTACCCATCCATCACGGGCATTTGGCAGTCCATCAAGACTAAGTCGTAATCTTTAGCCTTAAGGGCATTAATGGCTGCTTCGCCATTATCAACCGCAGTGACGTTAACAAAGCCCAGCTCAGATAGAATTTCAATGGCGACTTCTTGATTGACATGATTGTCTTCGGCAAGTAGCAGTTTTTTGGCTGCCAGCTCCGACGGATCAACCTGTAAATTATCAAGGTCGATGTCATCGGACGGCTCATCCAAGCGTTCGCCAAATGCTTCCATAATGCCGTCGAGCAACGACGATGGGCTAATGGGCTTATGCAACACAATATTCAATTGCAGTGCCCGGAGCTGGTCATCTAATTCATCGTTGCCGTAGGCGGTAATCATCACGATACGTGGTGGCTCATCGGCCTCCATCGCGATGAGTTTTTCGGCCACTTGCACACCATCCATGCCAGGCATTTGCCAATCGAGCAGCACCAAATCGATATCATTACTTTGGTACAGCGCTAAGGCTTCGGTGCCATTGCGTGCGGTGGTGACTTGGAAGCCAAAATTACTCAAAACAGCTTCTAACACTTCTAAAGTATGGGCATTGTCATCCACCAATAACACATGTTTATCAAGCAATTGTGGGCTCGGTGTGCCGCGCGGCGTGACCCCTTCTGATGCGCCGAAAGTTGCTGTGAAAATAAAATCACTACCGCGACCTTGCTGACTCTCAACCCAGATATCTCCTTCCATGAGGTGGCAGAGTCGTCGGCAAATGGCTAAACCAAGCCCTGTTCCGCCGTATTTCCGAGTGGTTGAACTATCGGCCTGACTAAAGCTTTTGAACAATTTAGCGGTTTGCTCTTGGGTCATACCAATGCCGGTATCGCGCACCATAAACTTGACCATGAACTCGCCATCGCTAGATTTGACGGCCGCGACTTTAAGGATAATCTCGCCTTGCTTGGTGAACTTGAGCGCATTACTAAACAAATTCGTTAGGATTTGACCGAGTCGAAGCGGATCACCTCGCATCGCTGTTGGCACATCGCGGTCCACTTCAAACAACAGCTCAATGTTTTTGTCCTGAGCTTGTGGCCCAAACATATCGCTAATGCGCTCCAACACGTCTTCTAACTTAAAGTCGATGATCTCAAGCTCGAGCTTACCGGCTTCAATTTTAGAGAAGTCCAGAATGTCATTGATAATGCTCAACAGTGCATTGGAAGCGTTTTCTATTTTACGGACGTAGTTATGCTGCTTGGGGTTCAAGTCGGTCTGGAGGCAAAGGTGAGACATGCCGATTATGGCATTCATTGGCGTTCTGATTTCATGGCTCATGTTGGCCAAGAATTCACTTTTAGCTTTATTGGCAGAGCGGGCTTCTTGAGTCGCCAACTGCAATTGCTGCGACATTTCTTTTTGCTCAGTAATGTCATCCACCGTCATTACCGCCACGACATCGCCTTTTTCCGTCGATGGCAAAGTCGTCAGGTTCACATCGCCCCAGCGCACTTCACTACTCGCAGTGACAAATTGTAGCTCTGCATCTAGTCGTTCTTGTTCACCAGCCAGCAGCGACTTAATCAACGCATTGCATTCGCTATGCTGGCTTGGGTGAACCAGCTCTAACAAGTGCATGCGAAGCAGTTGATCCACGCCATAACCGCTGAATTCAGTGAACCGTTCATTACAATTGAGTAGATTGCCGCGTTCATCGATGTTGGTCATGCCGATCCCTGCATTGCTGAACAGGGCTTTAAAATGCGCTTCGCTGCGGGCGCGGTCTTCCTCGGCTTTGACCCGATCGCTAATGTTTTGAATGTAACCATTCCATTCTGCCGCTTCTCCGTCACGGAATGTTGGCATGGCGATCCACTCAATCCACAAGCGTTGACCGCTAGGCGAGGTGATATGCAGCTTCATGGAAATAGGCTGACGGAACGACTTGCTTTCCATCAGCTCGTTGATCATAAGCTCGCGATCATCGGTTTGAAGCAGCGCGATAAAACTGTCAAAACTGTTCTCGAGGGTTTCTTGTGGTAAGCCCAAGGTGCTGAGGCTGCCAATGCTGACGAAATTAAAGCGATAACGCCGTTCATCCACTTCCTGTAATTGAAAAACGGTGCCGGGCAACGAATTGGTGATGTTAAACAGCAGTTGTTGCGACTCACGTAGTTTACGTTGCGCCAATTTGTGCTCGGTGATCTCGTTGATGGCTCCATCTAGGTATACGGCTTTGTCACCTTCATACACCGCCCGACCTTTTTCAAAAAGCCAGCGTTCGTTGCCACTGCTATCGAGAATACGGTACTGCAAACTGTAGGGCTCTTTTCGGCTGATTTTATCTTCCACTTCCAACGCCACAAAAGGGCTATCTTCGGGGTGGATAATACTTTCAAAAGTACGTTGTCGGTTGTTGATAAAATCGCTCGCCGGATAGCCGGAAATATCCTCAACGTGCTCACTGATGTACACCATGGTCCAGTCATCATCCAACAAGCAGCGATAAATGACGCCCGGCACATTGGCCACCATGGTTCGAAAGCGCGATTCACTTTGCTCTAGCAGGCGCTTGGCTTCTACCTTTTCTGTCACGTCGCGCAAAATAGCAACGGCAGTTTGGGTTTGCTGCTGGCCGAACTCTTGCGCCTGCGGCAACAAACTCAATTTCACTTCGACGGGAAACTCATCGCCCGATTTGCGGCGGGCAAACAAACTTAGCCCTTCGCCCATTTCACGCGTTACCGGTTGATGGAAAAAGCCACTGCGCTGGCCGGGGTGGCCCTTGCGAAAACGCTCAGGTATGAGTATTTCAACCAGCTCACCCACCAACTCTTGGGCGTCATAGCCGAATAGTTCTCGGGTCTTAGCATTTGCATAGGTAATAGCGCCATGCTCATTAACCATCAGCAATGCATCCGGAGACGTTTCAATAACCGCCTGATACCATTCAGAAATAGACATTTTTTCGGTGACATCGGTATACAGCACTTCTGCCACAATGTTGCTATTGCGATCCTCACAGGCATGCATGGCAACGTCAAAGCGTACTTCTCGGCCAGTGCGATGTTTGAGCGTTACTTGCTTCACTTCTGAATCATTGAACTCGTCACCTTGAAACAACAATTGCAAGGCTTGTCGGTGAGGTTCGTTGGCAGGATGATCGGCCAGCCGCTCAAGCAAGTTGGCCATCAAGTCCGCTGGTTCAACTCCCAAGATCCGATAAGCGGAACGACTCACCTGCACAATTTTTCCGTCACGATCAAACGCCACATAAATAGCGCGGTAACCAAGTGAATCAATCAATTCAGCAAATCGCTCGCCACGCTCGGTGCGCATGGCCTGATCTTTTAAGCGAAGCGCCTTGGCCATTTGGCTGACACTACGAACAACCGCGCGAATTTCCCGAGGCCCGGCCGCGTCCAGTTGTACTTGCCAGTTCCCCGTCGCCACTTCACTAATCGTGTCTTGCAATCGCACTAACGGTCGGGTCAAGCGACGGCTGATCCAGACACCAATGGCAATAGTCACAATCCCCAACAGCAGCAGTTCTAATAAGTCCTGCCAGAAGCGCTGATTGGCCAACGAGAAAAAAGCAATTTCAGGCGTTAACATAGCCACATGCCACTGAATGCCCGTGACCGGCACATAAGCTATCGTCTGAGGCCCGGAGGCAGTCTCAACCCGCGTCATACCCGATTGCCCATTTAGCAGGCTATTCGTAAGACTTAGGGCTCGTTCATCTTGTGCAATGAGATCGGTAAAGTTCTGCTCAGGTAAGTCGGTGATGCCGGAGCTGTTAATCAACTTGCCTTGGCGATCGAGGATCAACAATTGTTCTTCATGACGGGTTAAATGAGAGGCAATGGTCGGCAGCGACACATCAGCGGTGACTACACCAGCCACTTTCCCTTGCCAATAAAACGGCACCGAAAACGTCGTCATGACAACATCGCCCGCACCTTCATCTAGGTAAGGCGCCGTCCAGATTTCGCGTTCCATTTGAACCGGCAGCGTCCACCAGTCATGTTGGCCATCGCGATAATCGTAGCCGTCTTGGGCAATATCCATGAAACGCGTTTGGTCCGTGTCGGTACGGTGCACATAAGGGCTATAGAGGGTTCGTCCCGGCAAACTATTGGGCATAAAGGCGATCGCCGCACCGAAAATCAATTCGTTGTTTTGCAGTTGCCAGTAAAGCAGTTGAGTGACTTTCTCTTCGGTAATGCTGTCGCCCTGTAATTCGAGAAAACGCACAACCGATTTAGTCGTTAGCATGGTGAGGCGAAGTTGGTCGCCAAGCTGACTGGCAACATCTTCGGTGATGGCTTGCAAATGGCGTTGTTGCGCTTGTGAGGCACGCTGATGCTCAAAGTAAATATCTAAGCCATCGAGCACCACGACAATAAATAAAATTGGTACCGCTAACCAAAATACAATGCGGCTTTGAAAAGAGTCCGTCGACAAACGCATGCCTAGCACAGTCCTTTGAAAATTGTTCTCCAAACAGCGTAGGCAACAACTGGCTATTTTTCACCTAACTAGCCGAAAATAAAGATGAATATTTTAGCTTTCGCGATAAAAATCAATCCGTCACTGCCTCCTATCAAGCATCCAAGGCTAGCTCGTACACTTTTGCTAGTGATGTTCAACTTTCGGCTTGTCTTTGGGTTGAGTTGGCGGCACCGTCGGCGGATCGATCTGGATGTACATGTTCTGGCCCTGATGAGTGTACGGGCGCCAATATTGATTATTACAGGCGTAGTAGCGATAGGGCGCGGCATGCGCTAAACAGCCGGGCGGAATGGAGTACACCCAGTTGAGGACTTGTTGTTGACGCAGCGCTTCGTTCCAAGCATTTTGCTGAATTAATTCTTGCTTCATCGCCCACACGTCAAATTCCGGATCGGAGCTTTTTCGCACCACGATTTTCCCCGCCAAACTTCCCCATGACACGCTCACCAGCACGACCATCAACAACCAACGCATATGTTCACCCGTTACCCGCTATTTGTTATCAGTATGATTCATTTAGCGCCGTTTTGTTCAAAATACATCGACTTAGGCAGCTCAACGGTAACTAACGTTTGGGCGGGTCAAACTTGCAGCCCCGCTGAACATTCGTCATGCTGTGGACAGATCTCGCCATGGAGAAAGGGAATGGCCAAGGAACCTCACCCAAGCAGCGCATCTGCAGGTGCTCGCGCAGCATTACAACAGGCTGGCGTTTCATTATCGATTACCGGAACAACAGCCCAGCAACGACTGCAAAAACGTCAACAACAACGCTTGCTCCGGCAACAAAAAAACCTCGAAAGCATTTTGGCAAAAGGCTTGCGGCTGATAGAGAACACCGCCACCGACACCCCTCTCGATGCCGATTGGCTGGATAACTTTTTGGAGCTGGCAGAGAAAAGTGCCAACACCGACATGCAAGCATTATGGGCTAGCATTTTTGCCAAAGAAGCCAGTAGTAGCGGTAGCTTTAGTATTCGAAGCTTGCGCACATTAAGCGAAATGACGCGCAAAGATGCTCAATTATTTCAGCAGGCTGTAGCGCTTCATAGCCGCACCCCTGGCGATCGCTCCTGCAAAATATTGTTTGGCTGCCACTACCTGTCCCGCGGATTTTTCGGCGATGCCGAATCGCATAATTTAAACCTCAATCAATACGGCTTACCCTATTCCAGCATTTTGTGGTTAATGGAACATGGCCTGCTATTTAGTAGCGATTTAGAAACCAGTCCATTAAACCCCAAGCAAGACTACCAAATCCGCCTAACCGGCGATTTACACAGCTTTACGCCTTCGGTCAAAAAGCTAAAACTTCGTTATTACCGCTTTACGCCTGTGGGCGACGAGCTGGCCCCATTGATTGGTAATCTCAAACATGAGGCTTACCACGACGCATTATTGGCTATGCTTGGTCAGGTTATGAAAGCCGCAACGCCCCCCAAATAAGTCAGGACATTATGATGAAACTTATCGGCATGCTCGACTCGCCTTTTGTTCGCCGCGTGGCGATCTCGATGCAATTACTCGACATTGAATTTGACCACCAAGCGCTCTCGGTGTTTCGCGATTTTGATCGCTTCCAAGCCATAAACCCCGCTGTCAAAGCGCCCACATTGATTTGCGATGAGGGTCAGGCGCTAATGGACTCGACGTTGATTCTCAGTTACCTCGACACCGTCAGCACGAACAATCGCTCGTTAATGCCCCATAGCATGAGCGAATATCAGCTCGCCCTGAGGATTGTTGGCTTGGCCTTAACAGCCTGTGAAAAGAGTGTGCAATTGGTTTATGAACAAATGCTGCGCCCAGAAGAAAAGCGACACCAGCCGTGGATTGATCGCGTCCGCAGTCAATTAACCGACTGTTATCGGTTACTAGAGCAGGAAGCGAGCCGCAATACCTTAGCTGGCCGTAGCGATAACATCCGTCAAACCGGTATTACCACCGCTTGCGCTTGGTATTTTACGCAGCAGATGAACCCTGGCGTTATTGATCCAAACCAATATCCAACCTTGGCCAAATACTCAGAGCAAGTCGAACAACTAACGGAATTTAAAGCGGCTTCGTTTCACGCAGATCAATTTAACGGCGACAAGTAGTGTTTTGAGGAAAGGAGCTCTGACATACATCGGCAGCCGTTATCACTGCCGACCAACGAGCTTAGGCAACGTTTTCTTGAATATCGGCTTCGGGTTGCTGTAATCGCATCGCCACCACTTCACCAATCACCAAAAGTGCTGGCGATTGAATCGACGCCGCATCAATGGTCTGTGCCAAATTGTTCAGCTGACATTCGACAACCCGCTGCTCTGGCGTACAACCTTTTTCAATGATGGCGACCGGCGTGCTTGCGGCACGGCCATGATGAATCAATTCGGCAGCAATCTTAGCGGCTTTAAACAAGCCCATGTACACAACAACGGTACTGTTGGTCACCGCCATTTGTGCCCAGTCAGGTGATTTGCCTTCCGCTTTGCAGTAACCCGTCACAACCGTTGCGCTCTGCGCCACATCACGATGAGTCAACGGGATGCCAGCATACGCAGCGCAACCTGACGCGGCAGTAATGCCGGGGATCACTTCTACATGATGGCCTTGGTCGAGTAACACCTGCATTTCTTCGGCGCCGCGGCCAAAGATAAACGGATCACCACCTTTTAACCGCACCACGCGCTTGCCAGTGGCAGCCACCTTAGCCAGTAATTGGTTAATGGCATCTTGCGTCATGCTGTGTTGACCTGCTCGTTTGCCAACACAGTAACGCTGACAATTTGCTGGCAATAGCGACAATATTTGCTCAGACACCAAATAATCAAACAAGACGATTTCTGCTTGTTGGATCCGCAGCAGTGCGTTGATGGTCAATAAGCCCACATCACCTGGGCCAGCGCCCACCAGCGAAATATTTGCCGTTGGCGCGCTCAATAACTGGCCAGGAATACTTAGCATTTGCGAATGCGCCATTAAATGCCATCTCCATCAATGTTACTTTCGTGCAGCCCACACTCGCGCTTAAGACCGAAGAAGCGCGTTTCTTCTTCTGTCATGCCAACTTCTAACGGCCGGCTCGTGTGTACATCGCCCACAGACACATAACCTTTGTCCCACAGCGGGTGATAAGGCAGGTCATTTTCTTTTAAGTAGTAGTGCACATCCTTGTTGCTCCAATCGATGATTGGCAACATTTTGTAGCGGCCTTTGACGGTATCAACCACCGGCAATTCACTGCGAGTGCTCGACTGGCTGCGGCGCAAACCGCTATACCATGTGCCCACGCCTAAGTCTTCCAACGCACGTTGCATTGGCTCAACCTTGTTCATGCGGTTGTACTTATCAATACCTTCAACACCTTCTTCCCACAAACGACCATAGCGAGCTTCTTGCCAGCCGGGGCCTATCGGATTTCGAAAGATCTGCAGGTTCAGTTTGAGCCGATCATTCAACTGATCGATAAACTGATACGTTTCTGGAAATAGGTAGCCGGTATCAACCAATACGACCGGTATATCAGCCTGTTGCTGTGTCATCATGTGCAATAACACCGCGGCTTGAATACCGAAGCTTGAAGACAGCACCTGCACACCCGGCAGATGCTCCAATCCCCATGCAACGCGCTCTTGCGCGCTCAACCCTTCGAGCTTGGCATTCACTTCCGCCAAGCCTGAACGCTGAGCCGCAGGCGACAGTTCCGGTAGGGTTTTAAGCTGGGATTGCGCCAACATCATGGAAGTCCTTCGCTGAGTCGACCACAGGGGCAATAATGCCGCTACGGACCACGAAATCACCAAACCGCTCGTCTTCCTCTCGTTGTTCCAACCAGCGGCCGATCAGGTCATCAATGATGGCGAGAATTTCGGTATCGCTAATATTTTCTTTATACAAACGAGGAATGCGATCGCCGTTGTGGGTGCCGCCTAAATACAAGTTGTATTTACCCGGACCTTTACCCACTAAACCGATTTCCGCCAACATGGCGCGACCACAGCCATTCGGACAACCCGTCACGCGAGTGATCACCGATTCATCAGGCGCATTGTGTTTAGCGAGGATCGTTTCAATGTCGGTTACGAAGCCGGGCAAGAAACGCTCGGCCTCAGCCATCGCCAACGGGCACGTTGGGAATGCCACACAAGCCATCGAGCTTTTACGCTGATTACTCGTACTATCTTCAATTAAGCCATGCTCACGAGCCAACTGCTCAATGGTTTGCTTTTGGTCTGCGGGTACACCGGCAATAACCAAATTCTGGTTGGCTGTCATGCGAAAATCACCTTGGTGAATTTCTGCAATCTTACGCATACCGGTTTTTAACGGCTTGTTTGGAAAATCGAGAATGCGGCCGTTTTCAATGAACAACGTTAGGTGATGGTTACCATCAATACCTTCAACCCAGCCAAAACGATCGCCACGCTCAGTAAACTCATAAGGACGGCTTTGCGAAAATTTAACGCCGGCACGACGCTCAACTTCGCCTTTAAACACATCCACACCAACGCGCTCCAAGGTGTACTTAGTTTTAGCATTTTTACGGTTTACGCGGTTGCCCAAATCTCGTTGGGTGGTCACCACAGCGGCGGCCACATCAAGCGTTGCATCTAATGGAATAAAGCCAAAATCAGTGGCTTTACGCGGATAGGTTGCAGTATCACCATGAGTCATGGCCAAGCCACCACCCACCAGTACATTAAAGCCAACCAATTTGCCGTTTTCGGCAATGGCCACAAAGTTCAAATCGTTGGCATGCACATCAACATCGTTGAGAGGAGGAATGACAACCGTGGTTTTGAATTTACGCGGCAGATAGGTTGAACCCAAAATCGGCTCTTCGGTTGATACTGCTTTCTCACCGTTTAGCCAGATCTCGGCATAGGCATTGGTTTTTGGCAACAAATGCTCAGAGATCTTGGTCGCCCACTGGTAAGCCTCGGCGTGTACTTCTGATTCGATCGGATTAGAAGTACACAATACATTACGGTTGACGTCACCCGCCGTTGCAATGGAGTCAATGCCCATGTCATTGAGCGTTTGGTGCATCAACTTCATGTTGCGCTTGAGCACACCATGAAACTGGAACGTTTGTCGTGTGGTTAAGCGAATCGAGCCTTGCATGGTATGGCTTTCGGCAAAGCTATCAATGCCCAACCATTGCTTCGGCTGAATGATACCGCCCGGCAATCGAGCACGTAACATAACCGTATGGAGCGGCTCTAGCTTCTGCTTGGCACGCTCGGCTCGAATATCGCGATCATCTTGCTGATACATGCCATGAAAGCGGATCAGCTGGAAGTTATCGGCGCCAAAGCCACCGGTGATTTGGTCGTTGAGTTCTTCGGCAATGGTACCGCGCAAGAAGTTACTTTCGCGCTTCAGACGCTCGTTATCGGCTAGTTTGCCCTTGACTTGCAACTCGTCAATATTGATGTCGCTCATTAGTACACATCCCGTTGGTAACGCTTCGCTTTACGCAGATCAGTTAAATATTGCTGCGCTTCTTCTTCTGATTTTCCGCCATGTTGTTGAATGACGGTTTGCAAGGCTTGGTGAACATCTTTTGCCATGTGGTTAGCATCACCACAAACATAGAAATGAGCGCCTTTGTCGAGCCATTGATAGAGCGCGGCACCCTGCTCCAAGATGCGATCTTGGACGTAGACTTTTTCAGCCTGATCGCGCGACCAAGCCACATCTAATCGCTCTAACACGCCAGATTTTAGGTAGCCTTGCCACTCCACTTGATACAAGAAGTCTTGGGTGAAATGCGGGTTACCAAAGAACATCCAGCTGTTGCCTTCAATGCCATCGGCTTCTCGCTGCTGCATGAAGGCACGGAATGGTGCCACACCGGTGCCTGGACCAACCATAATGATCGGCGTTTCAGGGCTTTCTGGTAGGCGGAAGTTATTGTTGTGTTCAATAAACACTTTGACATCGCCGCCTTCTTCGAGCCGCTCAGATAAGAAGCCTGATGCGCCCCCCAGATGCTCCGAGCCATGCGCGTCATAACGCACCACGCCAACGGTTAAATGCACTTCTTCGTCCACTTCAGCTTGGCTTGAAGCAATTGAATATAAACGCGGCGCCATTTTGCGCAGCGCGCCAACAAGCTGTTCTGTTGTTAATTCAATTGGGTAATCACGCACAATATCGATGATTTGACGGTCAGCGATGTAATCTCGCAACTTGCCCGCATCGGCCGTCAGCTCAGTAAGCACTTTGTCACCACTGGCTTCAGCAACCGCTTTAATAAAGCCCGGATAGCTTAGCGTCAGTTCGTAATCTTCAATTAAAGCTTGGCGCAGCGGCTTACCATCAACCTCAGCATTACCATCGGCTTTGACCAGCGCTAGCAGCTCATCAACCAACGCCTCGTCGTTTTCAAACCAAACACCTAACGCATCGCCAGGCTGGTACTGCAAATCTGAGCCTTCCAAATCAATTTCGATATGGCGGATGTCTTTGATGGAATCACGGCCTGTGATTTTTTGATTGGTCAGCAAATTGGCCGAGAATGGATTCTTTTTGTTGTATTGGCTGGCTACCGGAGCAGCAACCGCGGCATTAGCAGCCGGCGCAGCAACAACACTCGTGAGCGCTTTGGCTTCGGCAACCACTTGCTCAATCCAACTGGCTACGGCGTCATCGTAGTCAACATCACAATCAACCCGAGGCACGAACGATTCAGCACCCAATTTACTCAGGCGCTCGTCAAAATCTTTACCGGTTTGGCAAAAGAACTCATAACTTGAATCGCCTAAACCCAATACGCTGTAGCGGGCGCCGGCCAGTTTCGGTGCTTTTTTGCCAACCAGAAAACCATGCAATTCTTCGGCATCATCAGGTGGCTCGCCTTCACCATGAGTGGAGGCCACAATCGCTAACAACTTCTCATTTTTCAGCTTGTTGGGCTTGTAGTCGCCCATGCTGATCACATCGGCTGGAATGCCAGCGCTATCGGCTTTTTCTTTGAGTTGCTTGGCAACGCCATGGGCATTACCGGTCTGCGAGCCAAATAAAATAGTCAGGCGAGCTCCGTCGGCTTCAGCTGCCGCGGCCGGCGCTTGGCCTGCAATTTGAGGGCTGCCGGCGTGACTGAGAGCCGACAAGTAGCCACTCACCCAGCTAAGCTGCAGTGGCGTCATGCCTGCTAATGCCTGTTGTAGCAGGCTTAATTGTTGGTCCGATAAAGGACTGCTGAGTCCGTTTAATTGCATGGCGGTAACTAACCTTACTTTTTCAGAGGTGATAAAGACTATCCAAGTTTGGAAATAACGTAAAAGAATTGATTTTGATTTTTATATTCCGAAAAGAAATATGAAGCGGATCACATGGTGCTGACACGATTAAAAATTTAGTCGCAACAAAACAATAAGGCAGCCATGTGGCTGCCTTACATTGCGTCTAGCTCGTTTGGTTACCCTTGATTGAGCAGTTCGCGCAAATCAATCACCGACGCATTAGCGCGCGAGACATAATTTGCCATCACCAAACTATGGTTTGCCAACATGCCAAAACCTGAGCCGTTTAAGACCATCGGGCTCCATAACGATTCTTGAGTCGCTTCCAGCTCGCGAATAATTTGCTGCAAGCCAACCGCTGCATTTTTCTTTTCAAGCACATCAGCAAAATCAACTTCAATGGCTTTAAACATCACCAGCAATGCCCAGCTGGTGCCACGAGCGTGATAAAACACATCGTCAATTTCCCACCAAGATGTTTGCTTGTACTGCAGTTCCGCGATTGCTGCCGACGGATCTTCATAGCGTTCGCTCAGCATATCTACATTAATGCGGTCACGGCCCACACTGGCACTCAGCGCTTGCGATACCGAGCCCAATCGCTTTTCAACAAAGCGTAGCCATTCATTTAAGTTGTCGGCCCGAGTATAGAATTGTGCCGAAAAATCAGCCGGATCAGCTAACCGCGAGCGGTAGCCAACCAGGTGTTGTCGGGCTTTGTCGTATTCGTCTTCCGCAGCGGGGAACATCCACTTGGTGTGAGAGATATTCAACGCTGGATGAGCGGCTGTTAAGTCTGGATCTTCGCTCGATTGCGATTGGCTACGAGCAAAATCCCGTCGCATGGCAAGCGCCGTATCACGAGCAACTTCCAGCACGCCAAATTCCCAGTTCGGCATGTTGTCCATCAGCAATCCTGGCGGCATCACATCATTACTCAAATAGCCGCCGGGCTTATCAAGTAATTGGGTGATGAGCTGGATTAGCCCGGTCGTTGTGGTGTAACCAGGAACAATCACTACTTGCTCTTGCTGAGCTTGTTGACTGGCAGTTTTTTCAATATTTGGCACTTCGGGATCGCCACTCCACCACACCGCAATGAAGTAAAAAATGACAAACAAAAAAACGATGAGCAGAGCAGCGCTCTTCCAATAACGTTTATACACACAAGCCTCGCTTGATGATTAGTGGTGATGATGCTTCGACATTAAATCCTGCAGTGGTGCAACAAATTCAACTTGTTGGCCATTACTGAAGGTTAGCAAAATTGGCGTACTCTTCGCGTCTTTCAACGCACTATCGATTTCAAACATCATAAGGTGGTAGCCACCCGGCTTCAGCTCCACCGAATCATTGGCTGCCACAATGATGGCATCGACTTGCCGCATTTTCATCATGCCGTCTTCATGAATATGAGTATGCAACTCAACAGACTTAGCTGCACTTGCTTGACCTGCGATTAACGACACGGGCTCTGAGCATGAATTGTTTATACGTAGAAATGCCGCTGTATTGGGCACACCTGGGATAGGGGCTCGCACATAAGCATCTTCGACGGTAAGTTCACAGCCAATGGCTGGCACCATCGCCAACGATAACAGTGCGGACGCAACACGCTTAATCACATAATCACCTGTTTGATTTTCAAACTAGCGATGCCGTCAATTTTACAAATCCCGACGGCATCATCCAGTAACCTAGTGACTTCAGCATATCAAGCTGGCGTAAAAACTCTAACTTTACGTCAGATAAATCAAAAAAATGCGAGTTCCATTGAGCGGCACAAGGCTATCTTGTTTCGCGCTTTCGCTGCTTAAATTAGCGGCAGCGAGGTTGAGGGGATGGCATCAAGACAGCCGCAAGTAGGTAGCCAGGAATCATCACCATCGGCATGCTAAACAACAGCACTAACGAAATAATCCGTAACCAAAACCGGCTCAGGCCCCAATGATTGGCAAACCCGGCAATAACGCCCGCTAATTTGCCTTGAACCGGATCACGATAAAGTTGATGTTGGTACGTCTTCATGATTCTCTAAACTCCTGCTCGTTTGCTACTTCTTGCCCAAGGAACCCAACTTGCTATTAAGTGGTATCCGAGCCATGCCACCAGCCATCCTGCTAGTGGCAGACTCCACCACATCATCAGTTCGACTGGTGACAACATGGCTATTACTCGCTTGCTTCTGTGTCGGCCAGCATGTTTTGCAAGCTCGCCCACATTTGGTCAATCTGGCGTACTGAACTTTCTTTCACATCAGCGGCAACTTGTTCCGCGACGTCCAGTGCTACGTTGGTGACCGCTGAGGTCAATTCATTGGCTGCTGCAGCCGGTACAAAAGCGGTTGAAGCCAAAGTTAAACCTGCGATTACTGCGATTTGAATGCGTTTCATGGTGTTCTCTCCGTTACCTAGTCTTTAGCCCGTTCCTGTCTTTGCAGGTACTGGGTCAATTTAAGTTGCAGTGACATGACTGCGCGTCACTGCGTTTCAATGTGTGCTAGCTGTTATTCGTCAGCAGCTTCTTCAGTCATCATGCTTTGCAAGCTCGCCCACATTTCATCAATCTGGCGTACTGAGCTCTCTTTCACATCAGAGGCAACTTGCTCGGCAACGTTCAGCGCAACGTCGGTGATTGCTGTGGTTAATTCGTTGGCTGACGCTGCTGGTACAAAAGCGGTTGAAGCCAAAGTTAAGCCTGCGATTACTGCGATTTGAATGCGTTTCATGATGTTCTCTCCGTTACCTAGTCCGTAGCCCGTTCCTGTCTTTGCAGGTGTTGGGTCTATTAAAATGTCAGTGACATTACTACGCTTCACTGCGTTACGAAGTATCTATTACAAGTGATGTGCCAACCTTGAAAAAAACTTTTAGAAGATTGTTTATAAAGGATTTATTCGGATTAACAGAAAATAAACAAAGGCTACGAGTAGGTTGCTATTGGTGAAATTAACCATGGTATTGGTTAATTTCACAACAGCATAAACAATGTGAGGGGGAACTTAAGGAGTAATGACTATTTGAGTTAGAGAATTTGTGAATAAGTGGCGAAATCGAGGCTTAATCGTAAACCAGCGTCATCGCCTGCTGTAAGATTTCAATACCTTTATCATCACCGCGGCCATTTTCGCTCAGATAGCGGCGCCAAGCGCGCGCGCCCGGCACGGCCTGATATAAGCCGAGCATGTGACGAATGATGTTGTTTAACCGAGCGCCCTGCGTTAACTGTTGCTCTATATAAGGCAGCATGGCCTCAACCACATCAGCGCGAGTCTTCGCATCCGTATTGTCGTCGCCGTAGATCAGCTGATCGGCTTCGGCCAGCAAATAAGGATTTTGATAAGCCGCGCGGCCAATCATCACACCATCCACAGACTGCAGTTGCTCACCCGCTTGCGCTAAGGTCATGATGCCGCCATTAATCGAAATATGGCAGTGAGGAAAGTCTTGCTTAAGCTGATGAACACGTGGGTAATCCAACGGCGGAATTTCACGGTTCTCTTTCGGGCTAAGCCCCTGCAACCAAGCTTTTCGTGCATGCACAATAAAGACATCACACCCTGCTTGATTAACGCGACTAATAAAATCGGCAGCAAACTGATAGCTATCTTGTTCATCAACGCCAATCCGGTGTTTCACCGTGACCGGTACATCAACCACTTGTTTCATCGCATCAACACACTGCGCCACTAACTCTGGCTCAGTCATTAATACAGCGCCAAAACGGCCTTTTTGTACGCGATCGGATGGACAGCCCACATTTAGGTTAATTTCGGCATAACCACGTTCGGCACCCAACTTGGCTGCTTTCGCTAAATCTGCGGGATCACTCCCGCCCAACTGTAAAGCCACCGGCTGCTCAGTCTCGTTAAACGCAAGGTAATCACCTTTACCAAACAGAATCGCACCTGTGGTCACCATCTCGGTGTAAAGCAAAGCGTGTTGGCTCAGCAGGCGATGAAAATAGCGGCAATGGCGATCGGTCCAATCGAGCATAGGCGCAATGGAAAGACGACGATTAAAAGAAAGTGGATCGTGCTGCGAACTGGCAGTTGGTTTCATAGGTATTTAAGCATCAATATTGAGTGACATTCTTTGAACGGCATGAGTCGAAAACGAGCCCAAACAGGCACCACAATTACCGTAAAGAAGATAGCGCCGTAGTTTACACCGACTCCACTAGCTTGACCAAAGAAAAGCGGGAGCGCCACCACAAGCAAGATGGATTTAAAATTGAACGAGCAGGCTCATTTCGCTCGCAGCATGGTTTCTCTCCCGGCCAATCAGCCAACAAATAAAGAACCTAACCAATTAATCAAACAATCCATACAAATTGGTAACAACATAAAATTACGCTGCGTTGTTTCGGTTGATAGGAAAATAATTAGAGATCCATCACAGGATGACAACCGAATCTAAAAAACGTTCCAACAAAATTAAATTTGTGATGCACAACACCAAATAGCACCTTCAAAACAAACTAAAAACCCCGTTCAATTCACATCTAAAATTGTCCTAAAAGCCAACAAACAAAGGCCATTTAAACTTAATCACATCACAATAACGGCTGTATCTCGAACGTTAATAAAGGCTTAAATAAGCTCAAAATAGCGCTGTTTTATCACTCTATGTCAGCTAGTTAGCACCTGTTGAGGTGTTTATATTTTGTGCACCTCAAACGCTCAAATTTAAAATTAATGACGGCTAATTCATTCTAAAAAGAGTATGTGGCAGGCTTGTTTATGGAATGTTAACGCTGTCTCAAAGGCTTAAATAGACTGGTTTACAGACCACTAAGTTTCCATGAAATCTCCACATTTTTTACCAAATTCATAATTTGGCATGACCAATACAGTCTTTTACACCTCTAAAAAGCGCTCAATTTTTATACGCACATCATTAAGAACGGCCGCTTTTTGATGACTTTTTAGCCAGTTTGAATGTTGCAAATCCCTATGAAACTATCGCCGCGTTTTCACCCTCGGGGTGACGGACAGTTTTATTTTTTAGGCGTGATAGGCATGGACGTATCCATTTTTTTCTTGAAATCACGCCATAGGGGAAAAGGTATGCAATTTAAATTATCTAAAATAGCTGCAGCGCTGTTACCTGTAACGACGTTAGCGTTTGGTTCGAGCGTTTATGCGGCAGAAGCGCCCACTGCAGAAGCGGCACCAATGCCAACAGACGACGTGGAAGTGATTCAGGTTAGCGGCATCGCTGGCAGTATGGCGGAATCAGCTCGCCAAAAACGTTTCTCAAGCCAAATTGTTGATGCCGTTGTTGCCGAAGACATTGGAAAATTACCTGATAACAACATTGCAGAAGCCCTGCAACGTATTACAGGCGTTTCAATTAGCAGCGATTTTGGCGTTGGCCAAGATGTACAAATTCGTGGTATTTCCGATAACCGCGTGGAATTAAACGGCCGCTCAACTGCAGGTGAAGGCCGCGGCGGGATCAGCTTAGAAGACTTTCCTTCCAGCTTCTTAAAAACCGTCGAAGTCGTTAAGTCGCCAACACCAGAAATGATCGAAGGAGCGCTTGGCGGCACCGTAAGCATGAAGACCGTGCGCCCGTTAGAGCTCGAAGAAACCCTTGCTGCATTTACGTTTGATGCCGAATACGCGGATAAAACAGAGAATTACGCGCCTAAATTTACGGCGGCGGTCGGTTCAAATTGGGATCTAGGCAGCTCAGGTACATTTGGAGCGTCCATCGTACTTTCCTATCTTGACCGCGAGCTACGCCAAGATGAATTCATTACCAAGCAAGAGCTGTTAGACGTTGATCTCGACGGTGACGGAGTGGCCGATGAAGGCAATACCCCGCAAGGTAAAATGCTGGTTCAAAGTGAAAACACCGTCAATCAAAAAACCGAGCAGCGTGAGCGTAAGGCCTATGGTCTGTCACTACAGTGGGCGCCAGCATCGGGTGATGGCAATATTTACTTAGACTTAAATGGCACCAAACTAACCGGTAGCCAGCAGTCCTACTCCATCTTAGATGTGGGTGGTGACGTTACAACCACGGCTGACTCGTATCAAGACGCGAATGGTGTGTTGCACAACTACACCCTTGAGGGCGTCAAGCTGATCCCTAAAACCATCAGTGACTTCAGCGAAAACGAAACCTATTCACACGCCTTGGGCAGCGAATGGAGCCTTAGCGATCAGGTTCGCGTTTGGGGTGAAGTGGCCATTTCCCATTCCGAAACGGATCGTCACGATACCGAATTCACGTTGCGCCCTGTTAACCGCGATGTGTGGAATGAAAACGGCGGTTATACCAGCGATGCCGATCACACGACCGACGCTTATATCTCAGGCGGTAGTGGCAAGTTGCCAAGTATCGTTTATGAAGATAGCCAAGTGCTGCATAACCCAGACAACTTAGCACTGCGTACCTACGTGCACGATCGCGACCGCATTGAAAATGACGAGATCGCAGCCCGTTTCGATGTTGAATATGTTGAACCATTTGCAGGCATTGATTGGCTGGCGTCAGTGAAGTCGGGCGTTCGCATCACCGATCGCGAATACGAATTCACACGCTCAGACATTGAATTCAAAGACATGTACAAGAGTGCCTACTACGTCGATGAAAATGGCGATCCAACAGGCGAAGACTTTTCGATGTGGATTGATGAATACAACGAAATGAGCCCAGGCAGTTTCGTGACCATCACGCCTGACAATTCATTCGATCAGCTTGGTAAATCCGGTCAAAACGACTTGTTGTCCTACACCGTCTATAACGGTAAAAAACTGGGTAATCCAGAGGCTGCATTTGCCGATGTACAGTCAGCACTGACTGGCACCAACTACGCCACGACCGGATCACTCAACTCAAACCTTGAGGTCGATGAGGGCGAATACAAAAAAATTGAGGAAAAAACTCAAGCTGTCTACATGCAGTTCAACCTCGATTTCGATGATCTGTCAGCCGTTATTGGTGGCCGCTATGTTGAAACTGAACTGGACTCCACCATTATTGAAAACGGCGAGTACCTCACTGGCACCAACGATTACTCTGATTTCTTACCGAGCCTGAATGCCACTTATAGTGTCTCTGATGACACCTTAGTTCGATTCGCCTCGGCCAAAGTGATGCGCCGTGCCGACTTTGATTCACTAAGCCCAGCATCAAGTGTGAACACCGACGTCACCCACGCCACTCAGGGCTCCCATACCCTAGAGCCGTACCGTGTAACCCAATACGACTTGTCGGTTGAGCACTACTTCGGCACCGGTGGTTTGATGTCTGCTGCACTGTTCTACAAAGATGTAGAATCCTTCACCATTACCGACAACGACTGTATTGCAGATACCGCCAAGACCGTGTCTGAGCAAAATGTAACCCAGTGGTCTTCGGTTTGTTTGCTGGATGAAGCCGGTGTGAGCCAAAGTAATATTGTGAATGCCGATCCAGGCATGGGCGATACCGCTGGCTACAACTACGTTGAAGGTTTGCGCTTAGATGGTAAAACCGGCATCAATACCGAAAAAGAAATCAATGGCGGCAGTGGCTGGATTAAAGGCCTTGAATTGGCTTACCAGCAAACGTTCGACTTCTTACCAGGCCGCTGGTCGGGCATTGGTGTGAGCACTAACTACACCTATGCAGACAGTGAACAGCCGGATGGTACGCCAATGGAAGATATTTCTAAGCATACCGTCAACGCGCAGGTCTACTGGGAATACGATGCTTATCAAGTGCGCTTGGCTTACAACTGGCGTGATGAATTCCTCGATTCAGAGAATGAGAAACGCATCTCTCGCATTGGTAAAGATGGCTATGGTATCGACAACAACGACTCGCCAGAGGCTGCGGGTTACGATCCAACGGCAGGTAACAGCTATCGTGAAGCGCGAGGTCAATTTGATGTTTCAGCCAGCTGGGATATTAATGATCACGTCACTTTCATTAGCAACGTCACCAACCTGACCGGTGAACCTTTGGTGTATAAAACTGAGCTTGGTAACGACTGGAAATACCGTGAAGCGGA
This sequence comes from Neiella holothuriorum, assembly GCF_019457915.1. Taxonomy (GTDB): domain Bacteria; phylum Pseudomonadota; class Gammaproteobacteria; order Enterobacterales; family Neiellaceae; genus Neiella; species Neiella holothuriorum. The sequence goes on along the minus strand of NZ_JAHZSS010000008.1, from coordinate 61,256 downwards.
TCGCCGCATCACCATGGGCTTACGCGCCAAGTTCTAATAAATAGCATGAGTCAGCAGTAGCAACATCACTGCCGGTTACGCTCTAAATCAAAGCGACTCTGCGGAGTCGCTTTTTTTGTGCTCTTTTAGTTATCGGCAGTAGAAACCGCTGGCTCGACAAGCTTGCAATTCCAGCCCCAACTAGACTGTTTATCCGCAAACAAACTTGCTTGCTCTTCACAGTAACCTTGCTGGTTTTGTGCCCGCCATAATGAGCTGATGGTGCCGTCTTCTTTTTTGTATATAACTTCACAGGGCAGTGTTGAATCGCTGCTGTGATAGGCCACTTCAATCAACCGAGTTGCGCCATCTAAAGTACAGCTATATTGATTGGCAACGGCGGGGGCAGCTAGCACGCCCGAGATTAACGCTATGAATGGAAGAGTGTTCATCTTGCTTACCTTGTTGCTTTTTTACATTGTTGCTTTGATGCTTTGCCGACTATAGCAAATATAGTGGCATTAACATGTCAGACAAAATTTAGCGTTGTTTTGCCAAGCACTAAATAAAGTCGGGCCAGCAACATCTTGCTTTGGCTGTAAGTAAGCAAGGTATTGCCGGCCCTTCTGGAGAACGCGGTATGCGAATGGGTTATTCGCGAATCAAGTAATCAAAGGCCGAGAGAGAAGCTTTTGCGCCTTCACCCATGGCAATGACAATTTGCTTGTAAGGCACAGTGGTGACATCGCCGGCAGCAAAAATACCACTCTCAGACGTTTGGCATTTTTCATCCACTTTAATTTCACCATGTTGCGTGCGTTCTACCACGCCTTCCATGAAACTGCTGTTTGGCACTAGGCCAATCTGAACGAATACGCCAGCCAAGTCTTGGCGAACCACTTCATCGGTGTCGCGGTTGATGTAATCAAGGCCAACCACCTTGCCATTCTCAGCAACAATTTCTTTGGTTGCTGCGTTCTTAATAATAGTGATCTTGTCGTGTGCTTCCGCCTTTTCAACCAACACGCGGTCAGCTTTCAATTCTGGCAAGAACTCGAATACAGTCACATGGTTAACCATGCCAGCCAAATCAAGGGCCGCTTCAATACCCGAGTTACCACCACCAATCACCGCCACGTCTTTACCTTTGAAGAACGGGCCATCACAGTGTGGGCAATAGGCCACGCCAGAACCAATATTTTCTTTCTCGCCCGGTACGCCAAGCTCTCTCCATTTGGCACCTGTTGCCACAATGATTGTTCTAGTTTCAATCACTTCACCAGAAGACAAGTGAAGCTTCTTCGGTGCTTTACTACCTGCTTCTGGCTTTTCAATATTGGCTACGCTGACGTGTTCTTTTTTGGTGATCTCATAGTCATTCATGTGTGCCAGCATGTTGCCTGTCAACTCGGTACCCGTGGTTTTAGAGACCGAAATGAGATTCTCAATACCAACGGTATCTTTCACCTGACCACCAATGCGATCCGCTACCATGGTCACATTCAACCCTTTGCGAGCTGCATAAATAGCTGCCGCAACACCGGCTGGGCCACCACCGATCACAGTGACATCTTGCAGCGGTAACTGTTCTTTATTACCTGCGTCAACAATGTATGGGTAACGTTGAATGAGCTTTTCCACCAACTGAGCTGTGTCGATTTTGCCGTTGGCGAACAGTTCGCCGTTCAAGTAAACACTTGGAACGCCTTGAATATTGCGATCATCAATCAATTGCGGGTACAAACCACCGTCAATCATCTCGCTGCTAATACCGTCATTGAGCAATGCAAATTGATTCAATGACTGAACAACGTCTGGGCAGTTGTGGCAGCTCAGTGAAATAAACACTTCGAAGTGCAAGGTGTCATCAATGGCTTTCACTAAATTCGCCAGCGTGTCATCCAGTTTTAGCGCGGTGCCGCTCGAATGAAGCAAGGCCAAAACCAGCGAGTTAAACTCGTGACCGGCCGGAATACCGGAGAATGAAATACCGTTGTATGCACCATTTACCTCAAGGGCAAAGGTAATAGGGCTGCGCAGCCCTGCATCACGTTCTTCCAACACCAAGTTGTCAGAGACAGAACATAATTGCGTTAGGAATTCTTTTAGTTCGTTTCGTTTGGGGTGATCACCTGTTTGCAATGCCAGTGTCACACCCGTGGTCATATTTGCTGTATACGTCTTTAGCGCATTAAGAATGTCGTTGCTTAACATAGCGTTACCTACAGATAAATCATAAAAAAAGGCGGGTCAGATAAGGGCATCTGCCCGCCCAAAAAATCAAGGGAAAATGGAAACTTCAGGGGTTAGATTTTGCCAACCAAGTCCAGGCTAGGAGTCAGTGTTTCTTCACCTTGTTCCCAAGCTGCTGGGCAAACTTCACCGTCGTTTTCGCGAACGTATTGAGCTGCTTTCACGTTACGCACCATGTCTTTGGCTGCGCGGCCAATACCACCGGCGTGGATGTGAGCAACTTGGATGATGCCGTCAGGGTCAACCAAGAACGTACCGCGGTGCGCCATGTGGTCGTCTTCAATCATCACGTCAAAGCCGCGAGTAATGGTGCCTGTTTGGTCGCCCAGCATTGGGAAGTTGATTTTGCCAATCGCGTCAGACGAATCGTGCCAAGCTTTGTGCGAGAAATGCGTGTCGGTAGACACCGCGTAAACTTCAACACCCAGACCTTGAAGTTCTTCGTAATGGCTTGCCATGTCTTCAAGTTCAGTTGGGCAAACGAATGTGAAGTCAGCTGGATAGAACAAGAAGATGCCCCATTTGCCTTTAACTGACTCAGAAGTCACTTCTACAAACTCGCCGTTGTGGAATGCTTGCGCTTTAAATTCTGGGATAGATTTGCCGATTTGTGCCATGGTTAATGTCCTCGTTAATTGTCGATTTGAAAGCTGCCTCGCTTTCGATGTGGACAATACTAGGGGTATTAGACTAATCGGTAAATTTGAACAAATTGAATTAATAATTCTAAAAAACTGAACGTTGTAAATCAGCAGCGCTTCCCCCCCTGCGTAACTCCCAAAAGCCTCGCTCCAACGCAACATTAAGCATGTTGAAATCCCTACCGGTTTTGTCAGTATCCACCTGAATAGAAACTCATCGCCCGTCCGACAGGGCGCTCAACTTGGCCATAAGCTTTAACAGGCTCAGATTCTCGTTGGATGGAATTACGGTATGATTGGTTTGTACTTTTTGGGGCTGTTCGTTACGACGCCAACGCGTTGTCATCGAGCTGACGACTGATGCTCAGGTTGTTTGCAGAGAGCCCATAAAAAAGGCACTTTAGAAAGGTTTGAGCCAGCTCGACTCGCTATTTTAATCTAAGATCACATGCCAACTTTTGAAGCGACAAACCTCTCGGATAGAACAGCTCATGATTGAAACATTACACATAATTTGTGGATTTGCGTCACTTATTAGTGGGTTTGTCGTTTTGTTTAAGACAAAGGGCGATTCATTCCATCGCCTGATTGGGCGTTTGTATTTTATTTGCATGTTAGGGCTAAATTTAACGGCGTTTGGTATTTACCGGCTATTCGGTGGTTGGGGCGTTTTCCATTGGATGGCAATCCTCAGCCTTATCCCATTGATTGCCGGTTTCGTGGCCATACGGCGCAAGCAATTAGCGGCACATTATTATTTTATGTGCTGGTCTTACATCGGCTTGCTGTGTGCCACGATCAGTGAACTCTTCGTGCACCTGCCCTTGGCTGTGTTTTTGCAGAGTAAAATCGCTTACCTTGATGTGGCGCTGATGTGTAGCCTGATAGCTGCAGGCTTTTATTGGCTGCCCAAATACCAACATCGTTATGTTGGAAAACTCAAATAGGGCTTCCTGTCCACTCCCCTCCTAGCCCCCCAAGAGAGCAATTCAATCAGCTCCAACCATCTCTCTGTTTGTACAAATCATTATTGCAACTGTTGCATGAGCCACGCTTAGGGGTACACTGCTTTGGTGATTCTATTTTTATGAACGTAGCCAAATGATTTCCATTAAACAGGTAAACTATGCACTCGCCGTTGCCAAAACCCTCCACTTTAAGAAAGCGGCGGAGCAATGCAACGTGTCGCAATCGGCGTTGAGCACCGCCATTAGCGAGATGGAGTCGCAGCTCGGTTTAAAAATATTCGAGCGCAACAACAAGCACGTGTTAATCACCGACGCTGGTCAGCGCGTGTTAGCGAAAGCACAAACCATCAAGCTCGAACTAGACGAATTGATGTTGTTATCGCAAGCCGATAAAGCACCACTAACAACGCCCATGTCGCTTGGGGTGATCCCCACCATCGGGCCATATTTATTGCCACAAGTGCTGCCGGAAGTTCGCCAGCAATACCCTGATTTTCGCTTAAAAATTAGTGAAGGCCAATCGCACGAGTTCGTCGAAAAAGTAAGAAATGGCGATTTGGACGCAGCGATCTTGGCTTTGCCTTATCCGCTTGCGGGCTTAATTAGCTTTGAGTTCTGGCAAGAAGATTTTTACTGGGTTAGCCACAAAGACGAAGCCTCGGCGCAAGTGCAGGAAATTACCACCAGCGAATTGGAGCTGGATAAGCTGATGTTGCTAAAAGAAGGGCACTGCCTTAAAGATCATGCATTGGCCGCCTGTAAACTCAAAAGCTTAAAGCAAGAGTCGGGGTTTGATTCCACCAGCTTGCATACCATTATTCAGATGGTTGCCGGTAAATTAGGCACCACGCTGGTGCCCGAAATGGCACTCGATCAACTGCTACACGCGGCTTCCGAACTGCGCGCAGTTCACCTCAACGAGCCTGGGCCACACCGTAGCATTGCCTTTATCATTCGGCCGAATTATGTCAAAACCAAAGACATAGAAGTGCTAATGGCGCTCTTTAAACAGCAGCTACAGCTTCAAAAAAACTGAAGTTTGTGATTGGATTTTGTTGATGTACTCAAGCCCTTAGCGAGTCGATACTAGCACTGTCATTTTTATAAGAGGTGCATTCCATGAAATTATTAACTCGTTTGTTTAGCAAAGCTTCGGGTAGCAAAAAACAAATCAAGCAATGTAACTACCAAGACAACTACTACGGCGATCAGCTGTGCTCATTCAATCAAATGTAAGTCATTCAGGGCTGGCAGAAATCGGGCTGGTTTAACCGTTAGCGAATTGATTAAACCGCTTGTTCGGCTCGGTTTCGGCCACGATTTTTCGCTTCGTACAAGGCTTCATCCAGTTGTGGGTATAGCTGGCCAAAGGTTTCGCTATTATCAGCAGCCAACTGCTTGTAACCGAAGCTCGCGGTGATCGTCACCGGCTCTCCTTGCCAATCTAGCGGCTGACACTCAACCGCTGAACGAATCCGCTCAACCACTCGGCCTAACTGTTCAACATTGCTTTCACGCAATAACATCATAAATTCTTCACCACCAATTCGGCCAATGCGGTCAGATTGACGGATTTCACGCAGCACAACTTGCACCGTATGAATCAGCGCGGCATCGCCCGCGGCGTGTCCTAGCCGGTCATTGATTTGCTTAAAGTGGTCTAAATCAAATAACACAACGCCAAAGCCAGTATGGCTTTGATGCCATTGTTGGTAGCAAGACAAAATGGCGCGCCGGTTATCAATGCCAGTGAGATGATCGGTTTCAGCAATGCCCTGAATACGTTTCCTAGAGCGCCATACCAATAGCAACACGATCACCAAAATTACCGTGGTTACCAGTGCCAGCAAAGTCACTAAGCGGAAGTTTTGGCGCTCCAACTCAATCGATTGACGCTTAGCGGCTTCAAGGCTGGCCATTCGATTGGCTAACTGAACCTCCAAGTCACTAATTTCAAGCTCAAAAGTTGTAAGCCTCAACAAATCCTCTTTTTTTGCCCGCATACTCATTTGTTGCCAATTCAACGTCATCAACTCATTGAGTTGCCCTATCGCAGACTGCTGTTCACCACCAGCGATCGCCAGCAAAATTCGCACATAACTGGCAATCGCTTTAGATTTGGCTGAGCTGCCAGACTGACTCATATCAAGTTGGTTTTCTGCAATAATTGTTTCAGCGGCAGCGAGCCCCGAGTCGACAACCGTAGCCCAAATTAGGATATGGAGATTTGATTGCCAGTGATGGCTGCCCGCTTGCTCGTTACTGTATTCATGGGCAATAAGCGCATGCTTAGCGGCTTGCTTGGGCATATTTTGACGCATGTACATCTCGGCATAATAACGGTTGAGATGAAACAACCATATCGGCTGGTCAGTCAGTTGCTCTGCGGCAGACAAGTATTCACTCGCTTGCTCGAAATCGCTGAGGGCAATGTGCGCAACAGCAAGATTGGCCAACATACCAACGGTTTCACCGGCAAATTCTAATGCCTGAAATCGCTCTAGTGCTTTGCCGAAATAGTCAACGGCGGCGAGGTAATGATGTTGTTGATAGTGGTAAGCAGCAATTTCAGCTTGGATGTATCCCATCAAGCTAGAACTATTGTCCTGCTTCATCATTTGTGTGGCTTGCAGTAATAACGCCAATGGCTCTGGTCCATCAGGATACTGCGAATAACAACGAGAATAGGAATACAGCAGCATTGCTTTCAGACTGTTGGCAGCCTCAGCATTTAGTCCATATGCCTGATGATAGCTTTCACAACCTTGCTCTGGTGAGGTCAAATCGAAATGCAAGTGACCATCCAGCAGCAGGTATTCCATCATTGCTGAGTCGGAGACTTGATGCTCGGTGAGTAAATCGACGATTTGTCGTTGAATCACAAGCGCCTGCTCGGTATTACGCGAGCCTTGATAGGCGTGACCTTGACGTGCCAAGTACTGTACTTGCTGCGTTGCTGACCAGTCGTCAAACTGGCTTTGGTATTGCTCTGCCAACGCCAATACATCATCGTCGTAGCCAAGACCGATTTGGTGATATGCCTGATCAAACGTTTGAAAAGAAGTGGCAAACGCAGGGCCAGCTAATGCTGACGACATGACCCAGACCACCATTAAAAATAAACGCATGAAGGTTCCTAAAAGTTAGAACGTTGGCCGCTAGCGTATTGCAGCTATTGATAAGAGGTTTTTTAGGCAGTATGGGCCGTTGGCATCACTCATGATGCCAACCATTACTGTTAATTCTTGTAGATCTCACCAAATTAGCAAAATATTTCAGTTGGATGAGGCAATCGACCAGTGTCAGCACAGCGGCAGCTCGCTTTGACTAGACGATGCTGAGGTTTAAAATTGCGGTTAGTGAGCACCTGATGAGTGCAAGTATTCCTTGGCAAGTTCATCTGCGATGCGGCCAGGGTGGACATCGTTATAACTTTCGCGTTGCAGCCATTCTGGTTTTTCTAAATAATTATCAACGAAAAACTGAGGTACATTGAGCGCTGCGGCACATTGCGAAATTTGATCTTCCTTGCGATCGCGGGTCCGAGCAATATTTCTGGTTCGAATTAACCCGATCAACCAAATCCCAGTAATCAACGCTGGCCAAATCAACGACCATTGCCAATAGACAGTTGCGCCCCAAAAGGCTAGTTGTAACAGCACAAAAACTAGCTGACTCACAGTACGATCCGCATTAATGAATGAAGCCCTAACCATAACAGCTTGAATCATTCTTAATGTTAGTTAGATCAAAAAGGTAGCAATTTACTTAATTGCACTGCCAGAACAGATAACCCCCATATGAACAATGAGTTGAGTGCGCTAACTAACAAAAAGGCGCCTCTAAGGCGCCTTTAACTTCCATCTGCGTCAATTGTTAGCAAAGTTCACGATTGCATGTATTGGCGCCAACCACCGAAATGAGTAATATCGGTTGCAGTTTCAATGGCATAGCCTTCGCAAATAAAACTTGTGCACCAGCGGCCATCAGCAAGCTCTACCTTGCCCAACCCAAGTGGTTGCGGAATCCCCTGTAAAAAGCTGCCCAAATGTTTCACCGGCATTTGCCACACTTCCACCGCAATAGCTGCGCCATGTTGTTCAGTGCGGATCAGCCCTGGCCGGAATGGCGGCCCTCCAGCAAGCGCATAGAAGCGATAGTTGGCCGATGTGGTAGTTTCTTCCAGCAGCACAGCATCGCGGTCAAGCAATTGGTGATTAAGCGGCAAGCCGGCTAAATGAGCGCCACACACCACCAATTCAACCATTTCTTCAACTGCAGCGCTCTGCTCAGCCTCAGTATGTATGGGTAGCGGTAGTATCGTTGCCCCAAGCGGCAAGCCAAACGCCTGTTGCAATTGGCCGCCCATGCTCAGTAATTTGCGATCTTGCCAAACCTGCCCAAACAGAGTGATACCAAACGGTAGACCCGTTTGCTGAAAGCCTGCTGGTACAGCAATCGCCGCATAATCCAACAGATTCATAAAGTTAGTGTAATAACCTAAGTTGGAATTAAGGGTGATTGGGTCGGCATTGACCGCGCCAATGGTATAGATAGAGCCTGCCGTTGGCGTAACAATGGCATCAACTCCGGCCAAGATTTCATCGCACCGTACTTTGTATGCCTGAAGCTGATAAGTGGCTTTAAACGCATCAACGGCCGTTTTGCCCTGCGCGCCACCAATAATGGTTTCAATCACCGGTAGGCAACGGCTGCTATCGGCTTCAAAAAATGACTGAATAGCGGCGTAACGCTCTGCCACCCAAGGGCCTTCATAAAGCAACTTGGCCGCATTTAAGAAGGGTTCAAAATCAACTTCGACGAGTTCAGCACCCAACTCCGATAACTGATTAAGCGCGGCTTGAAATAGCGCTTGAGTTTGTTGATTACCAAAAAACTCCAGTTGTGCGGCCTTGGGTACACCAATCGACTTGCCACTCAGCGCTTGCCCAGTTTGATAGATCTCGCTACCACCATCGGCTCTGGCGTAGCAATCGGTCACATCATATTGACCAGCAATATCGAGAAGTAGGTTGATATCCGCTGTGGTGTGGGCAAATAAGGTCACACAATCGAGGCTTTTACAGGCCGGTACCACGCCCGAACAGCTCAACAGTCCTTTTGATGCTTTCATTCCGATGATGTTGTTAAACGCCGCAGGCACTCGGCCCGATCCAGCCGTATCTGTTCCTAGCGAAAAACAAACTTGGCCAGTGGCCACGGCTACCGCACTGCCGGAACTAGAGCCGCCAGACACGTAGTTAGGGTCAAAGCTATTGTGCACCGCGCCCCACGGTGAGCGAGTACCCACCAATCCTGTAGCAAACTGATCTAAGTTGGTTTTACCTAAAGGTACCGCGCCAGCATGAATAAGTTGAGCCACCACAAAAGCGGACTCCTCTGGCTGATAGCTGTATTCAGCGCAGCCGGCGGTTGTCGGTAAATCGGCTAAATCAATGTTGTCCTTGATGGCAAACGGCACGCCGAACAATGGTAACTCGTCGGGAGACTTCCCCTCCAGGCCATCGACATAGGCCGCCAGTTGCTCATCGGAGATCAGGCTTAGCCAGCTGTTGGTGGTATCTGAGCGCGCGGCTTCTAGCTGTGCTGCGAGAAACGACGCAGGCGTTAGCCGACCCGCAGCATAACTCGCCAAAACACCTTGCACGGTGACAGAATTTAGTTGGCTCATGCGTTCACCTCTGCGTTTTGTTCTGTAGTTAACACCATCAAACGTTGGCCCGCATGCACTTGCGCGCCCGACTGTTGGCTAATACTTGCAATCACACCAGCTGCCGGTGCGGTTACTTCTAATTCCATTTTCATTGCCTCTAAAATCATCACCACCTGACCGGCCTTGACGGTATCGCCAGGCTCAACCAGCACTTGCCAGATGTTGCCAGCGACATGGCTTTCAATAGCCTGCTGCCCTTCAGCCAACAAATCGTCGTCTGCTGACGCTTGAGTCATCACTTCGGCTGCAAAATTGGCATCGCCTGATTCCACCCAGCGTTGCCGCTCTGCCTCAAACGCTTGTTGTTGATTGGTTTTGAAGTGGTTGATGTCAGCTTGATTGGCATCGATCAACGATTGGTAATCGGCCAGCGAGAACTCAGTGTGCTCAATCTTGACCGGATACTGACCTCGCGGATGCTGTTTGCGGATGGTTAGCAGCTCATCAGCGCTCACTTCGTAAAATTTGATTTGATCGAAAAAGCGCAACAGCCACGGTTTTTCAAAGGCTTCGGTGGTGCGATAGCGATTCCACATTTGCATGGTGCGGCCAACAAACTGGTAACCGCCCGGCCCTTCCATGCCATACACGCACAAGTAAGCGCCTCCAATACCCACCGCATTTTCAGGCGTCCACGTGCGCGCAGGGTTGTATTTCGTGGTCACCAGACGATGGCGAGGGTCGAGCGGTGTGGCCACTGGCGCGCCCAAATAAACATCCCCTAGCCCCATCACTAAATAGTTGGCGTCAAAGACAATTCTTTTGACCTCATCAACCGACTCAAGACCATTAATACGACGAATAAACTCAATGTTATCCGGGCACCAAGGGGCATTCTTACGCACCACTTCATCGTACTTTTTAATGGCGAGGCGCGTTGCTTGGTCATCCCACGACAAAGGTAAATGAACAACTCGTGCCGGTACCTTGAGGGTATCAATATCACCTAAACTGGCTTCCAATTGCTCTAATAAAGGTAACAATTGAGTCAGTGGCAATTGCAGATTGTTGTAGTGAATTTGCAGTGAACGAATGCCCGGCGTAAGTTCTAAAATGCCGTCAATGGCTCGCTCTTGCAGAGCCAGCATGAGTGCATGTACCCGAAAGCGCAGCCGGATATCCAACACTTGTGGGCCATATTCAACCAACAAGAAGTCCTCGCCGCTTGGGCGGTAAACAACCTGCTCGCCTACGGTATCGGCCGATAAGGTTTTAAGCACCGGCGATGCTAATGGCAGCCGTTGCGGCACCACCGCCGCATCGGTGAAACTACCGCCAGCAATGGCTGCTAATTGAGCGCGTTCGAGCTGCTCGGCATCGGCCATTGATACCGCCTCAAAACGAACTTTATCACCGGCTTTGAGCTGCCCCATTTTCCATAAGTCGGCTTTAATAATGGTGGCAGGGCAAACAAACCCGCCAAGGCTAGGCCCGTCAGGCCCCAAAATCACCGGCATGTCGCCAGTAAAATCAATGGTGCCCACAGCATAAGCGTTGTCATGAATATTCGATGGGTGTAGCCCCGCTTCTCCGCCATCGGTGCGAGCCCACTGCGGCTTTGGCCCCACCAAACGAACACCAGTACGCGATGAATTGAAGTGAACTTGCCATTCGGCTTCGAAAAAGGCCTGAATGTCATCATCGGTGAAAAAGTCAGGCGCGCCATGTGGGCCGTAAATAACTCGTATCACCCAGTCATCGGTCAGCTGAGGAGGTGTAATTTGGGTATTCGACGTCGGAGTCGCAGCGGCTTGCTTACAGGCATCGGAACAAAGGTGAAGCACATCGCCGGCACGTAACGCGCGCCCGCCGTGACCGCCAAACTGCCCCAGCGTGAAGGTCGATTTACTACCTAGATAATCTGGGCATTGAATACCACCCGCAACAGCCATATAACTGCGTGCGCCTGCGCCACTAATACGGCCAAGCGTTAGCGTTTGACCCGGCTCAACATTAACAAGGCTCCAAGCTTGAATCGGCTGACCATCGAGTTGGGCATCAATGTCTGCGCCGCCAAAAGCGATAACGGTGGCACAATTAAATTTAAGAGTTGGCCCGCTGATGATGATTTCGAGCCCGGCAGCTGAGTTGTCGTTACCCAGCAATTGATTTAGCAAACGGAAGCTGACCGAGTCCATCGGTCCAGATGGCGGAACGCCAATGTCCCAGTAGCCTGCACGACCAGGGTAGTCTTGAATAGTGGTTTGGGTGCCGCCGGTCACCACATCAAAGGTTGTTGGCTGGTAAGTGAAGTCATTCAAACTACGTGTTAGCACCGTACCGCTTGCCACCAAATCGGTTGCTAGCAATTGCGAAAGGTAGCCAAGGTTATGCTCAATACCGTACAAGCGAGTATCGGTTAATGCTTGGCGAAGACCTGCCAACGCTTGTTGTCGATCGCTGCCGGTATAAATGATTTTTGCCAACATGGGATCGAAAAAGGGCGACACCTCTAAACCCGCTTCAATCCAGTGGTCAATACGTACATTAGAACCTTGCGGGAACTCAACCTGCGTCAGCAAGCCTGCGCTGGGTTGAAAGTTTTTGTTGGCGTCTTCGGCATACAGTCGCACCTGAATAGCATGACCGGTTGGCTTTAATGTTGGCGCAATAACGGCCAGTGGCGTCAACTCGCTGGCACCGAGTTCGATCATCCAGCGAACCAGGTCAACACCAAACACTTGTTCGGTAACACCATGCTCTACCTGTAAGCGAGTGTTCACTTCTAGAAAGTAAAATTGCTCGGTATCTTGGTCTAATACGAATTCGACGGTTCCTGCATTGCGATAATTGACCTGTGACGCCAAACGAATTGCCGTGTTTTGCAGAGCCTGACGGGTTTCATCCGATAAATGTGGTGCAGGCGTTTCTTCAATCACTTTTTGGTTACGGCGCTGAGCCGAGCAATCTCGCTCGCCCAATGCCACCACACCGCCTTCGCCATCACCAAAGATCTGCACTTCAATATGACGCGCGTGCTGAATAAATTTCTCTAGAAACAAGCCTGCATTGGAGAAGTTGTTTTCGCTCAGTCGCTTGACCGATTCGTAACTATCGCTCAGTTGAGTGTTGTCGTCACAACACTGCATGCCAATGCCACCACCACCAGCGGTACTTTTGAGCATCACCGGGTAGCCAATTTGCTCAGCCTGCGCGAGCGCTTGTTCGAGCGAGTCGAGCAGCGCAGTACCGGGCAAGAGCGGCACTTTTGCTTGCTCTGCTAGCGCGCGGGCTTGGTGTTTCAAACCAAAACCGTTCATCTGCTCGGCAGTTGGCCCCAGAAACACTAATCCCGCCTGTTCACAGCGAGCAACAAAGTCAGGGTTTTCACTTAAGAAACCATAACCGGGGTGTACCGCTTCAGCACCAGATTCGGCGGCAATGGCGAGTAGTTTGTCTTGATCGAGATAGGTTTGAGCAGCAGGCCCGTCTCCGAGCGAGTAGGCTTCATCGGCCTGAGCGACGTGCAAGCTGTCAGCATCGGCTTCGGCATATACCGCCACACTGGCAACGTTCATTTGTCGCAGGGTGCGGATAATTCGGCAAGCAATCGCGCCGCGGTTAGCAATCAGCACTTTTGCAAACATAGGTCATTCACCTTATTAATCGGGTCGTCCCGAGATGAACTATGGGCGTTGGATGGGGTCGTCCCCAGCCCTTATTGGTCAGTTGCGTTGCATTAATTCCACACCAGCACTTCAACTGGCGTTGGGTTGTAAGCGTTACAAGGGTTGTTGAGTTGTGGGCAATTTGAAAGCAATACAATCACATCCATGTTGGCCTTCAACTCTACATATTTACCCGCTCCGCTAATGCCATCTTCAAAGGTCAGGCCGCCTTGTTCGGTAATAGGGACATTCATGAAGAAGTTGATGTTGTGGGTGATGTCGCGCTTACTCAAACCGTATTGCTCATTTTCCGCAACAGCCAATAGCCAGCTATCTCGGCAGGCGTGCATGCATTTTTTATCAATGGCGTAGCGCACTGTATTACTTTCGGTGGCACACGCGCCGCCCAACGTATCGTGGCGTCCGCAAGTATCCGCCACAATCTCCAACATCGGGTTACCTTCGTTCGATATCAGTGTGGTGCCAGCCGTCAGGTACACGTTGCCTTGTTCACGAATTGTATCGACGGCACTGTAACGCTCCGATGGATCCTTGGCGTTATAAAACAGCGTATCGGCGGCTTGATTGCCCTCTAAGTCGAGAATTCGAAAGGTTTGTCCGGCTTTGACAACTTCCATGTAATAGTCGCCCGCCGCGACGACATCTCGTCGAACCGCATGCTCTGCGAGCAATTCACTTTCTTTAATCATTGGTTGGGACTCCTAGTGACAGCAGCGATCCGCTAAATAGCGACGGTTGTTTTCAAAACCACGAGCGTTTTCCGGCCGCGAATTTAAGCAATCATCATCGACAGCTACCGGAGCGGATTCGATCATGCTCACTTCAACCGAGTGGCGAGGGTATTCGCTGGCGGGGTTCATCGGATGCGGGCAAGTGGTAAACATCACTAAGGTATCCATCTCAAAACGAAGCTCAATGACATCACCCGCGCTGCTGTGATTTTCAGCAAACTTGAGGTTGCCTTCGGCATCCGTGTGAACCTTGCTAAACAGGTTAAGATTTGCCGCGAGGTCTTTCTTACCCAGACCATATTTGGCCACTTCCACCAATAAGGCGTCATAACCATTTTGCTTCCAGTTGTTGCGGTCGGCCTGATAGTCTCGTTCGCCCCACTTAGCAGCAGTTTTTGCCTTATTGGCTACGCCAGCAACGGTATCAATCCAGCCGGTATCATCACGCACAATTGAGCAAAACACTCGTCCCATGTCCGAGTACAAACAATGCCCTTGGGTTAATTTAAAGGTGTGCTGACACTTCAACGTGTCTGGCGCGTTGTAGCGCTCTAATAAGTTATTTGGGTTGTAGAACAACATGCTTAGGTTGGCACCACCGTCAACATCAGTGAGTACCAAGGTGTGACCTTTCGGCACCACCATCGACCAGTGACTGGCCGGAGGTATCCGATCGGTTAAAATTGCTTGGGCCATAAAAAAATTCTCCATTGGTTGCGCCATTCGACGCAGCGCAACACTGTGTTTGGTTGACGTTAGCTTCCGGCGCGAAGGTACTTACGAGGCGCTATTGAGTGCGGCCATGTGCGGCGTGCCAGGCAAGGTCACCAGTTCGTTCATTTGCTCGGCTGAAGCATGATCATGGTGTAGCGGAATATCAAAGGTGACTTGAGCACCAAAGCGCTCAGGCGCTTGCGGATCATGACGCAGCTTGTCGAATACCCAGAGTCGACTGCCAAGTTGGAAGCCCTCACTCAAGTCGTGCGTGATCATAAAGACCGTGAGTTGCTGTTCTTGCCACAGCTCACCAATCAAGCCATGCATGTCTTTGCGGATCCCAGGATCAAGCGCTCCGAAGGGCTCATCAAGTAGCAGAATGCGCGGCTGTTTGAGTAACGCCTGAGCAATCGCTAAACGCTGCTGCATGCCACCCGACAATTCACTTGGATAACGATTGGCCGCATTGGCCAAACCGACTTTTTCAAGCATCGCCATGGCGCGGTCGCGGGCATCAGACTTAGCTTTTCCAACCAGTCGACCAAGCAACAAGCCGCTCAATGAACGGCTAAATTCATCACCCAACATGCAGTTTTGCAACGCCGTCATGTGGGGAAACACGGAATAACGCTGAAACACAATGCCGCGTTCAACACCGGGCTCGGCACTGAGCGGGGCGCCATCCAGCAAAATTTCACCGCGCGAGGCTTGCTCCGTGCCCAACATCAAGTTCAAAAAGGTCGTTTTACCACAGCCGGAAGCTCCAACAATACTGACAAATTCGCCAGCTTTGACGCTTAAATTGAGCCGCTCAAGCACCACGTTGTCGCCGTACTCTTTCCACACATTATTGAGTTCAATGATTGGTTTTTGATCAGTCATCACGACTCCCCTGTTCTTTGTGATACCAAGGGAACGCCAGCAGCGACAACCGCTTGAGCGACCAGTCCATGGCAAATGCCAGCGCGGTAATCCACAGCACGTAAGGCAAAATCACATCCATTGAAAGGTAACGACGTACCAAGAAGATGCGGTAGCCCAACCCTTCTGTGGCAGCAATGGCTTCCGCCGCGATCAGGAACAACCAAGCACTACCTAGAGTTAGTCGCACCGCCTCAATCAATCTCGGCATGATTTGCGGTAGCACCACTCGCACAATGATTTGCCAACTATTGCCGCCTAAGGTTTGCGCCTTGAGTAACTGTTCGTTTGGGAGGGCGTCGGTTCGCAGCTGTAAATCGCGAATAATGATGGGGCTAATGCCGATGACAATGAGCACCACTTTTGACAACTCACCTAAGCCAAACACAATGAACAAAATCGGCAAGATTGCCATCGGCGGGATCAGTGACAGCGCGGTAACCAGCGGCGACAACGGCGAGCGCATGTAAGGCACCATGCCATTGCCAATGCCGATAATCAGACCAATTAAACCGCTGATGCCAACGCCCATGGCCAAGCGAGCCAAACTAGCACCGGTATCCTGCCACATGAGGTATTCACCGGTGCGCTTGCTCGGCTCAAACGCCATGCGTTCAATCGCCTCGGCAAAACTGCTAAACGCCGGTAACAACTTGTCATTGGGGTTTTCCGCCAAGCGGGCATCCGATGCAGATAAGTAGAACAACAGCAAGATGGCGAACGGCAAGATTCCGAGTAGGATACGGCCGTATCGATTAGGTGTTCGATTGATGATGCGCGTCATAGGCACCTCTGGATAGACAGCTCAGTGGAATTGCCCAGCCAACAGCGTGGCTGAGCATGACAATCAGCTAATGTTACAGTGCGCCTTTGGCAGCCATGGTCATGTAGCTTGGGTCAAAGCGAAGCTTGATGTTGCCTTTGTCGCCAAACACACCGGCGGGCGTTTCAATGCCAATGAAACCGGCATCTGGCGCGCCCTCACCTAGCAAGCCGTGTTCGAATGAAAACTCACTCACTTTTTGCATGGTTTCGGTTAGCTTGGCGCTGGTGGTAAAGGCTACCGCTTCGGCAGGGGTGTAGAACATTTTGGTTGAGGCCAGTTGCGCTTCATAGCCTGCTAAATCAGTACCTGACGCTTCAGCCATAAAGGTCTTGGCTTTGGCGGCAGCGTCATCGCCAGCAGACATAGTTGCGAGAATTTCATACCAAGCACCGGTCAGTGCTTTACCTAATTTTGGATTGGCAGCGAGGGTCTCAGTGTTCACTACCAGCAAATCGATGATCTCACCAGGAATCATTGACGAATCAAAAACCTTGGAGTTATTCGGCATCGAGATAATTTCACTCAGCAGCGGGTTCCAGGTAGTCACTGCGGTCACATCGCTGGTGGTAAATGCAGCCACTAGATCCGCATCAGACGTATTAACCACCGTGACGTCACGTTCGCTCATACCAACCGACTCTAAGCCACGGGCTAACAGGTAGTGGGAAACGCTCAACTCAACCAAGTTAACGTTCTGGCCTTTGATGTCTTTGAGTGATTTTTTACCTTTGAGCACCACACCATCGTTACCATTGGAGAAATCACCGACGATCAACGCCGTTGAATCGACACCACTAGCAGCAGGAATTGTCAGCGCGTCCATGTTGGTCATCACGGTGGCGTCAAATTGGCCTGCGGTGTACTGGTTAATTGACTCAACATAGTCGTTGACCTGCACCACATCGATTTTGATGCCGTACTTGTCGGCCCACTTATCAACAATGCCGGACGCAGCACCGTAATCCCAAGGCATCCAGCCAACATAAATAGTCCATGCTAATTTGAATTCGGTTTTTTCTTCGGCTTGAGCAGCCTGAGTTGAGCCAGCAATGGCAATGAAACTGGCCAGTACAACGGCCGCAGCTTTTTTGACGGTACGAAGGGTTTTCAACATCACTAACCTCACCTTGGTTTAGTTTTGGATTTAGTTTTCGGTTTTTACAGTTGGATGTGCAGTACGAGCTCACCCAAAGAAACTTGTCGCGCGAGAGAAACCATGACCTATGGTCGTTCTCCCGGGCTTTTGTCCCTCCGTGTGACCTCATTACTTATCGTGCGGTGAGGTTGACAACTCTCGGACCAGTCACTGATATGGCATCAGCCGGAACCCTAGATGTCTATTTTTCAAATTGTGGTCAACGCTGATCGAGCAGCGGAGATAGTTCTCTCATGCGTTAATGAATTAAAAGGCAAAGCATGTGCCAAAAAGTAAGCCAATACAGTTTTTGCCTTGTAGGAAAGGGCGTTGAGGGACAGCAGCAGCCATCAAGAAAGTTAGGGGTACAGGTATTATTGCACCAAGGATGAACATAAAAGCCCGCTTACGCACCAACATAACGCCCCATTATCTATCGGGTTAATTCGTTAATTCTTGTTGAGCTTCAACGTCGCAGGCCAGATCCAGTAGTGTTCAACATCGAGTGGCGTTTGTTCCGGCAACAGTTGATTAGGCACATGAATAATATGGCGATTTTCAATATTGGCCATATCAATAAAGTCATCGTTAAACTCCAAGAAGATGTCACGCAAATGGCCCGATTCAGCCAGCCGATTAAAGCCCAGTGTTAAGCGGCGAGTCAACTCTGGTTCGTGGGGGCTAACAAAAAAGTAAAATGGCGCCACATTATGGAGAATGATCGTCGGTTCAATCATGATGTTGGGGGCTATGTCGGCAAATCGATTCATCTCAACAAAGATTTCGTGAACACCCCGCACCGTATAATCAAAGCGCTTGGTTTCGAGCATCTTAAAAAGCCCTTCATACGTATTGCTCGCGATGGTTGGAAACCCTTGCGGCTCAACGACTTTACGCATCATCCAGTTTGAGCCAACGCCTAACTTAAGTTGTTTTAATTGCTCCAGAGTTTTGACTTGACCAAATTTGCTCTGATCATCTTTGTGAATCAACAACAAACGGTAGTTATGGATCCCCATCCGTACCGGCACTCGGATTGGTGTTAAACGGCGCTCAAGTTGATTCGAGGTGAGGCCAAAAAATACGTTTTCTGGGCCTCCGGCCTCCATGTGCTGAATCGCACGTTCGTTACTTATTCGGCTCTCGCGGAATCGAATTTCATAAGGACCAAATTCGGCCTTGGTAACTTCTAACGCTTCAGCTAAAACTTTCTGCTTGTAGGCGAGCCGAGGATCACTGGCCACCCAAGCATCATTTAAACGAATCACCATAACGTCTTGGCTATCGGCGCTGTGTGCAGCTGGCAGCCAAATCGTCATAAGCGCAAGCACGAGCTTGACCCAGTGGTTGATAATCCCCTGGTTGCCGATTAATGCTCGCCAACAGAAACAACTCAAACTCTGATTCCCCTTAAGTCCACCACATCCAGCTGTTCGCTCAATTTTGATTTGCGTTTAGCTCCGCCGGCCAAAACCACAGTGCATCGTCACCGATAGGCGTTTCATTTGGCAGTAAGCGATTCGGCACATGAATTATATTACGTTGTGGAATTTGTGCTTTCTCAATGTGATCTTGGTAATGATCTAAAAACATTTCACGCAGCCGGCCCGAATGGACCATATTCGACAAGCCTTTTTCTATCCGCTCCGCCAATACCGGTTCATGGGGGCTGACAAAAATATAGAAAGGCGCAACGATATGCAGCGCCAAGGTGGGCTCAATCACCATATTCGGTGCTTCGTCTCGGAATAATTCTAACTCACCGTAGATTTCGTGCGGCCCACGAATGGTGTAATCGTATCGCCCCATCTCCAGCATTTTGAACAAACCTTCATAGGTATTGCTGGGAATGACTTTAAACCCCTCAGGCTCCAACACTTTGCGAGTCACCCAGTGGGCTCCTAAGCCAACTTGAAGTTTCTTTAGCTGCTCTAAGGTTTTGACCTGCGCAAATTTTTCCAAATCATTTTTATGGATCAGTAATAAACGATAATTAAGGGCGCCCATACGGATCGGAATGCGAATTGGGATCAGGCGTTGCTCTAGCTCTAATGAGGTCAGGCCAAAGTGAATATTTTCAGCGCCCCCCGATTCGAGGCGGCGAACCGCTCGTTCATTTTTCATTCGACCGGTATTGATGAAAAGTTCAAATGGCCCGTATTCTTCTTCGGTCAGCTCTAGCGATTCGGTAATCACATTGAGCTTGTACATCAGGCGTATATCATTCGGCGCACGCGCGTCGCTCATCAACACCTTGGTCATTGGCAGCTCAGCCCAAGCGTTGGTCAACAACATGCTGCACACCACCACAATGGCTTTGACTTGCCTCTTTGCTGTCTGTTGAACACAGTTCGTGAATTTTGCTAATGACGCCATAAAAGCTAAATCCTCACGTTGTTGCTCCGTCAGAATTTCCCTTTCTTTGCGGATTGTTACTGAGTGCTCAGCCTGCCCTGCTGATCACTATTGTTGCGCTAGATATAGTTACGTTCGATATAGTTACGTTCGATATTATTGCGTTCGATATTGTGCCGCTCAATGCGCCGTTTGTTTTAACGGCCAGAACCATAATTCGCTATCGCTCAGCGGAGTCCCTTCTGGCAATAACGGATTGGGGATCTGGATGATATGGCGCTGCTCGATATGTGCTTGGCCAATATCACGCTGGTGATACTTTAAAAATAATTCTCTTAAACGACCGGATTCGTTCAGTGCAACGAGCCCAGCTTCAATGCGTTTAGCCAGCTCCGGCTCTTTCGGGCTAACAAACAAGTAATAGGGTGCAACGATATGTAGCGCTAAATTGGGCTCAATCATGATATCCGGCGCATCTAACTTGAAGCGCTCTAACTCATGAAACACTTCATGGGGGCCGCGTACGGTATAGTCAAAGCGTTTGTTATTCAGCATTTTGAATAACCCTAGCCCGGTCGACGTAGTGCTCGGGACAACTTCAAACCCTTGCGGCTCTAAGACTTGCCTTGTGACCCAATGTGCCCCTAAGCCTATTTTTAATTGCTTAAGCTGCTCGAGCGTTTTGATGTTGGCGAATCGAGCTTGCTCATCTTTGTGTATCAATAACAATCGATAATTCAGCACGCCCATACGAATAGGGATGCGAATGGGAAGTAGGCGACGCTCAAGCTCCTTTGAGGTCAATCCAAAATGAACATTTTCAACGGTGCCAGATTCCAATCGCACAACAGCGCGCTGCTCTCGGAGTCTGGTGTCGGTTATTTCAATAAAGTATGGTCCGAATTGGTCTTCCGAAGCTTTCATCGCTTCGTCCAAGACTTGCAGAATATGCATCCGTCGCGGATCATCCACGGCTCGAGTTTCACTCATGGTGACTTTCATGACGCCTTCAGCAATGACGTAACCCGACAAGCATCCCCATAACAATAAACTGCTAAGCAAGCCTGCGATGTGTGAAAGAGCAAGACTATTAATCAACCGGTGCCGAGCCATCCTTTTTACCTTGACCGTTAATCCCACTAAACATTGTCGCTCATCCATCTGAAACTAGAAGCAATATGTTAATAATTTGTGAAGGAAAATAGCGGCGAAGATCACGCTAATCGGATTAAAAACGCCATGATTGATGGCATGACAAACTCAGCCACAAGATAGTCCGCAGAGGTTTGTAGGGAATTGTCCAGAAATGCTTCAATTTGGGCCCGAACTTTATGAATAGATGTGACCCCAAACAAAGCATTGCAGAATGATGCCAACCAACAGTTGTCAAAGCTTTAATTCGTATTAGAATCCGGTGTATTGTTCATCTTAGCTACTAGCCAAGATTGTTTGTTTTTCTCCTATCGGACATGACATAGGGAAGCCCCGCTCAATGAACGCCGAATTTATTAACCCCTTTTTGACGTCGCTGCAGAACGTTTTAACCACCATGGCCAATCTGGAACTCACTCCAGGCAAGCCAGGCTTAAAGCGTGACGAAGTAGCCCGAGGCGATGTTTCAGGTCTCATTGGCATGATTGGGCCACAAACGAAAGGCTCGTTTTCTATCAGCTTCGAGCAGGAAACGGCATTTGAAATCATGCAACGGATGCTCGGTGAGCGCCCAACGTCAATTAACGAAGAAGTGACCGACATGGTTGGCGAGATCACCAACATGGTCACCGGTGGAGCCAAAAACCTATTGGCAGATAAAGGCTATGACTTTGACATGGCCACACCTGCCGTCGTTTCCGGACCCGCGCATACCATTACTCATAAAGCCAAGGGCCCAAAACTGATCCTGCCGTTTACCTGTGATGCTGGCAAAGCATACCTAGAGATCTGCTTTGACAAATAGCACCTGGCTGCAACAAGAGTTGCAGCTACCCGCTTATCAACGTGGCTTCCACCTCATCACCCACGAAGTAGAAAATGCCATTCCGGCGCTACGTCATGTCACCATGGGCTTGTGCCATGTGTTTATTCAGCACAGCTCGGCATCGTTGACCCTCAATGAAAACGCCGACCCGACGGTGCGCGGCGATTTTGAGCGTCATTTCAATCAAATGGTGCCGCAAAACGCGCCTTACTATCAGCATACTTATGAAGGCCCCGATGACATGCCGGCTCACTTAAAGGCATCAATTCTTGGTGCCAGTGTCACCATTCCAGTTCGCCAAGGCAGATTGGCCCTCGGCACCTGGCAAGGCATTTACTTGGGTGAGCACCGCGATCACGCTTTGGGTCGGCGCTTGATCATCACGGTACAAGAGCAATAATCCAGCCTATCCAGTACATCGCGGTGCCGTTACGGCACAAAAAAAGCCTGCATCTTAGATACTGGCTTTTTTTGTGCAGGCGTTAAGCGTTATAGCTCAAGCTCAAGGGGTGGCTTCTTCTGGAGCTGAGGTAAAATTTCTTTGAATTGCTCTTTCAAGCTATCACAACCTTGTTGGGCTCCAGGCAAGTCTTCCTTCATTTGCATGTAGTATTTATGGGATTCCAGCTTGATGTGTTCCCAGTTAACTTCAGTGTCTGGGCTATAGCCTTCTTTAAAGGCATAAAGTTTGGTTAAGTCCATGAACTTTTCTTTATCAAGCGGCATACCACAGTCGATGCTAATGTACTTTGCTTCACCTGCTAAGCGAATTAAGTCTTCCGTTAATAGAGCTTCTTCCGCCACCACAACCGAACTCATTGACACCAATGCGGCTCCTAAAACCATCGCTTTCATAAAATTTTCCTTTTAGATGTTTTAAACCAAAACCCACCTAGATCCGTTTTATAACCGGAGGATTAAGTATGTTTATTTAAGTTTAGCAATGATTTAGAGAATATCTTATAAAAGTGAACAAAAGCTGAACAAACTCTTGTAAGGCGTGAATTTTCGCCTAGCGGTACTGGTATTTCACTCGGCGGGTAATGCCACAAAACAACTCGTAGGCAATCGTATCGGAAGCTCGAGCAACCTCATCGGCAGGTAATTGTTGGCCCCACAATTCCACGGCATCGCCCACGTTGATGTCTGCATTACCCACATCAACCGTCAACATATCCATAGAAACCCGACCAGCTAGAGGGTAGCGACGGCCGTTGATCACCACCGGTGTACCATCAGCAGCATGACGTGGATAACCATCGCCGTATCCCATGGCTACAACAGCTATTCGAGTTGCTTTATCAGTACGCCAACGAGCGCCGTAACCGACCGGTTCGCCTTCAGCAAGATCTCGTACAGCAATCACTTTGCTGGTTAAGGTCATCACGGCTTGCAGTTGATGATCGGCGGCAACCCCCAGTTGCATTGGGCTGGCGCCATACAACATGATGCCAGGCCGAAGCCAGCCTTGATGGCTCGATGAATGGGCAACAATCGCCGCAGAGTTTGCAAGCGAGATGTCGCCACCAAACGTATGTTCAGCAAAGGTAGGATAAAGCGCTTCAAAATTAGCCTGCTGCTGCTGCGTCATGGTGTTATGCAGATCATCGGCACAGGCGAAGTGAGTCATCAAGTTGATATCGGCACGCACTGACAAACATGCCTGTAGCCGCGCCAAATATTTGCTGGCGTGTTCCGGCTCAACACCAATTCGGTGCATTCCGGAGTCAATTTTGAGCCATACAGCAATTGGTTTGTCGAGTTCGTTAACTTGCTCTAACGCCTCTAATTGCCAGCGCTGATGCACCACCACATCGAGCGACAAGGTTGAAATGAGCGCTAGCTCTTTGGCATCAAAGAAACCTTCCAACAACACGATACGGTGTTGAAAACCCGCTTCACGCAAGCTTACAGCTTCATGTAAACGCGCCACGCCGAAGGCTTCAGCAGAAGCAAGAGCATGCGCAGCGTCCAACAAACCATGCCCATAAGCATTGGCTTTGAGCATGGCCATGACAGGTAAATTCGGCGCATGACGGCGCACCTGCGCTAAATTATGGGCCAGCGCTTTGGTGTGGATGGTTGCAACGGCAACTTCCACGACCTACTCCTCCATCATGCCGCCACCGGCAAAGTTGTCGAAGCGGGAGAATTGACCTTGGAAGGTAAGGCGAACACGGCCAATGGGGCCATTCCGCTGCTTACCAATAATGATTTCAGCCGTGCCTTTGTCGGCACTGTCATCGTGATAAACCTCATCGCGATAAATGAACATGATTAAATCGGCATCCTGCTCAATGGAGCCCGATTCACGCAAGTCAGAGTTTACGGGGCGTTTATCGGCGCGTTGCTCCAACGAACGGTTTAACTGAGATAGCGCGACAACCGGGCATTCCAGCTCTTTGGCAAGCGCTTTGAGGGAGCGTGAGATCTCGGCAATTTCCAACGTCCGGTTTTCACTCAAACCCGGTACCTGCATGAGCTGCAGGTAATCCACCATGATCATGCTGATACCACCATGCTCGCGAGCAATTCGGCGCGCACGCGAGCGCACTTCGGTTGGTGTTAGGCCAGACGAGTCATCAATATACAATTTACCGCGCTCAACCATCATGCCCATGGTGCCGGAAATACGAGCCCAATCCTCATCGTCCAACTGACCCGTACGAATACGTGTTTGGTCAACCCGGCTTAGTGACGCCAGCATACGCATCATGATCTGATCCGATGGCATTTCCAGTGAGAAAATCACCACAGGCTTGTCTTGGGTAAGCGCGGCGTGCTCACACAGGTTCATCGCAAATGTGGTTTTACCCATCGAAGGACGAGCAGCCACAATCACCAAGTCTGAGCCTTGCAGGCCCGCGGTCATTTTATTCAGATCGGTGTAGCCAGTATCTACGCCCGTGACACCGTCGTGGGGGTTATTAAATAGCTGTTCAATTTTTTCAACAGTTTGGGTCAATACCGACGTCAGGTTTTGCGGCCCGTCACTTGCGTTGGTGCGGCTCTCCGCAATCTTAAAGACTTTGCTTTCTGCCATGTCGAGCAATTCGGCAGCGTTACGCCCTTGCGGATCAAAGCCAGCTTCAGCGATCTCATTGGCAACGCCAATCATGTCGCGCATAACCGCTCGTTCACGGACGATTTCAGCATAGGCCGCGACGTTAGAAGCACTTGGGGTATTTTTGGCAATTTCAGCAATATAGGCAAAGCCGCCCACATCATCGAGCTTGCCTTCATTTTCGAGTGCTTCGGCAAGCGTAACCAAGTCAATGGGGCTACCCGACTCAGCCAACCGGCCCATGGTCTCAAATAACAATTGATGGGGTTTGCGATAGAAATCTAGCGCCACCACGTTTTCGGCCACTCGATCCCACGCTTCGTTGTCGAGCATCAGACCACCCAGTACGGACTGCTCAGCCTCTAATGAGTGAGGTGGTACTTTAAGGGATTCAACCTGACGATCGGGTGAGCGCGATTGTTGTGGAGAGTTAGCCATGGGACACCTATCAAATTCGGCCCATCATTATCGGTAAAAGCACCCACGCTGTCACTCGCTTTTCATCTCAGAAACACAAACTCGTTGATACGCAGCAAGCCAAGCGCAACAATCCCTCAAACATTCAATTAGCTAAGGCGTTTACTTGCTCATCCATCAATGGGCTGGCACATTGGCAATCACTAACATTCGTCATAACAAACTATGGCGTTAACAAAAGGAACATCGTCTGTGCCATGCGATGAGTGCATTAGCACTGTGTTCAAGCGCAAACTAGGCCGCTGCAAACGCTGCATGTGGCAGCTGCTAATACTCTCGCTAGTCTGCTGGCCGCTGTGGTTTGTTTATTACTCCGACACCCCCAAAGTGGTTGAATCGGTCGCCTTGTTATTATTCAGTTGTGTGTTTACTTTGCTGCTCTTATTACACCTGTTGATGTGGGCTATTTTACGCGTTCGCAGATAGCCTTAGCGTCATTCTGAACACCTTGCCGAATTGTGTATACTGTCGCTGGCCTTAACGGCCCCGACAGTTCTATCCAATAAAACAAATAAAACAGGTCCTCGGCATGATCCGACATTCCACGCTTCGCAATTCGATTGCAGTTTCTTTCGTTTTGCTTACTGCCTGCGCTCAAACATCACCAGATGTCAGCAGCGCGGCAACACCGTCAGTTGCAACTATTCCTGCGCAACAACCAGCTAACTCGCAAGGCTTAACCCTGCAGCAAATCATGGCTGATCCGAAATGGATTGGTTTTGCGCCACATGCCAGTCATTGGCATTGGGATAGCAGTGCGGTTTATTACGACCAGAAGGTTAGCGAGCAAACCTATTACCAGCGCGTCAAACTCGATCTACAAGGCAACACTGAAACTCCCGCCATTGAGCAACGCTATCAGACCGACATGGAAGATGGCGTTAACTCAGCCGATGGCAAGCTGCGCGCCTATGTGTTTGGCGACAACTTGTTCTTAGCTGACTTAACCAATGGCGAAGTCACCCAGCTCACTCGTAGCAGTGACAAGGTCAGCCAGCCGCAATTTTTAACCGATGGCCGCATTGCCTTCCGTCAAAATGATCTGTTCATGGCGCTTGATCTGGCAACCGGAATTCGCCAGCAATTAGCTGATATTCGAGAAGAGGACAGCCCCAAACCACCAGCTAAACCTGAAGGGTTTGTGGCCGAAGAACAACACAAGCTCATTGAGTGGATTGCCAACAAACAAAAACGTGCCGAGCGCCGTTTTGATACCGACCAAGAATGGCAACAAAAAGACCCTTCAGCCACTGCTGAGCCTATCTATTTAGGCAAGGAGCATGAGCTACTATCCGCTCGCCTATCACCAACGGGCCGCTTCTTATTACTAGCCTATGCCGAAGATCGCGACGAACGTGCCGACTCGGACATCATGCCCAACTACATTACGCACGACGGCACCATAGAAACCCAATCTGTGCGTCCTCGGGTAGCTGATTCTGATCCCGCGCCACTGCAAATGATGTTGGTGGACAATCAAACTGGCGGCATGACGATTTTAGATTTGTCGGTTCTGCCGGGCATGGATGACGATGTTTTCAAAGCGGTTCGCGCCGCCAACAAGAAAGCCTATGGCGATGCGTATGATGCGCCGGAGCCATACGAGCGTCAGTTGCAATTAATGGAAAACTGGGGTGGCGGATACCCGTCGATTATCTGGCATCCAAGCAAAGATATTGCGCTGATGATGGTCGAAGCCGTAGACAATAAAGATCGCTGGATTGCCTCGGTTGACGAGTCGGGCGTCATCAAATCGCAACACCGACTGCACGATGATGCTTGGGTAAACTACAGCTTCAACGAGTATGGTTGGTTGGGTGATGACATCTATTACCTTTCTGAGCAAATGGGTTATAGCAACCTTTATCTGAAAACGCTGAATGGTAAAACCCGCAAACTCGTTGGTGGCCAACAAGAAGTTCAGTCTCTCACCGTGTCTGACGATGGCGCTTACATTTACTATGTTGCCAACCCGGCTCACCCAGGCATTTATGATGTGTTCCGAGTCGCAACTGACTCCGGTGAAGTAACTCAGCTAACCGATCTAAACGGCATGACCAGCTACCTGCTGAGCCCAGACGGTGAGCAGCTATTGCTGACCTACTCCAATACCACCTCACCACAAGAGCTTTGGGTTACCAAGGCCGACGGTAATGAGCAACCGCGTCAGTTAAGCAATACGGTTAATGCCGAGTTCAAAGCAATTGAATGGCAACAGCCAGAAATTATTGCTATGCCATCGGCCCATGATGATTTACCGGTTTATGCACGCGTCTTCTACCCACAAGGTTATGACGCCAGCCGCGCCGAGCAATATCCTGCCGTGATGTTTGTTCATGGAGCCGGTTATTTGCAAAACGCCCACGCAGGTTGGTCAGGCTATTTTCGTGAATTCATGTTCCACAACCTGCTAGCTGAGCAAGGCTACGTGGTCATGGACATTGATTACCGTGGCTCAAAAGGTTACGGCCGCGATGTGCGAACGGCCATCTACCGCAACATGGGTTATCCAGAAGTGGAAGACATGGCAACAGGTGTTCAGTGGATGGCGACCAATGCCAATGTCGATGCCCAACGCGTTGGCGTTTACGGCGGATCCTATGGCGGCTTCCTAACGTTTATGGCGTTGTTTAACGAGCCTGATTTGTTTGCAGCCGGCGCAGCATTGCGACCAGTAAGCGACTGGGCCCATTACAATGCGCCGTACACCAGCAACATTTTGAATACGCCAGAGGTTGATCCACAGGCTTACCGTGTAAGCTCGCCGATTTACCATGCCGAAGGCCTAACCAAGCCTCTGCTGATCAACGCGCCAATGCTCGACAACAACGTGTTTTTCCAAGATGTAGTACGTCTGGTACAGCGACTCATTGAGCTGGAAAAAGATGATTTTGAAACGGCTATTTTCCCGGTTGAGCCTCACAGCTTTAAAGAGCCCTCAAGCTGGCTTGATGAATACAAGCGGATCCACAAACTTTTTGAGCAAAACTTGAAGCCATAACCTCAAGCCGCTCAAATAACCATCACATAAAGCTGAGGGCGTTTGCTCTCAGCTTTTTTTGTGAACCAACCGGTTGTATCTAAACCGCATCACATCAATACTCTGAGCAAATGTTCCATCAGAACCTAACAAAGGCTGATGTGAACTAAGTTGCAACTTGGACGCGCCCAAACACTCTGCCAATCAGCGTTGGCAACTTACTTGGTGATTCTGTTCGCTGCCTTGCAGCCCAAAGCCGTATGAAAGCCATTTTTAAAACTGAAATTATCTACCTTAGCCTGTTACTGCTGACCATTACCTTGATCGTCTGGCAGCGCTACGGCATGAATATCAGCTACAGCTATCCGCTCACAGCTGCTCATTCCTATGAGCTACTCAGTGACGATATAAATGGCGGCCTATCGATCGCCCGATTAAGTTTTAGCGAAGGTTACCCAAGCTTGCACTGCGATATAGTGTTGTCGCCAAGTTTTCCATTTTGCGCAATATTGCTGCCACTTCGAAATGAAGAAGGTCGAGGTGTCGATTTATCCCATTTTGATAGCCTAGCCTTGACGCTCAATTACCAGTCGAGCGAACGCGACACTGTGTTGGTTTACCTCAACAATGGTGAAGTTCTTAGCGGCCAGCGAGCATTGCGAGCCAATTTAGAAGTCGTTGTACCGCACCAAGGCGTGCACACCTACATCATGCCGCTGGATCAGTTTCAGGTCCCATCATGGTGGGTATTTTCTCGGACTGAACGCAATATAAGAACCGAGAGCAAGTTCGATAATGTTCAAAACATCCAAATTTCGACCGGTGATCACCGAGGCCAGCGCCAAGTCAATATTGGCGCCGTCTCGTTCAGCTTTCATGGCAAGTGGATCAGCACTTCGGATTTATATTTCTACATTACTGCCGCTTGGATCATCGTTGCGGTATTCCAAACGCTGATCTTGGTTCGCCGCATTCATTTAAAATATGACGATGCCAAACAAGAAGCGGCTCGCCTTAATGACATCAACGCCTTTTTACAAATTGAGCGGGATAAGTTTGAAACCCAAGCCAAGTACGACGCCTTGACTGGCTGCATGAATCGCAATAGTGCCAGCGACATATTGCGGCGCGTCAGCAAGCGTTTTAAAAACGAAAGCGTGAAAGCCATGCTCATCATGCTCGATGTTGATCATTTTAAACTGTTAAATGACCGCCACGGCCATGATGAAGGCGACCGCGTACTCCAGCGCTTGGTGGAGATACTGCAACAGCATATTAGAGAGCAAGATCAGTTGATTCGCTGGGGCGGTGAAGAATTCATTATTATTTGCGAACAAACCTCACTAAACGGCGCTATGACCCTAGCGGAGAATTTACGGGCGCTGCTCGAAAGCTCAAAATTGTCAGAATACACCCGCGTAACAGCGAGCTTTGGCGTGGCAGAAATGAACAGTCTGCAAGTTGACCAATGGTTTCAACAAGCCGACAAAGCGCTGTATCAAGCCAAAAACAGTGGTCGCAATCAAGTTATCTTGGCGGCACCTGAAAATAGCTTCGGCGCCAGCTAGCCAAGCAATTAAAAGCGCTCTGCTCCGTTGAATAACAGGGCGTCAGTTGCACATTGCGAGCAGATCAAGCAGACTAATCAGCAATGCTGTTGGTTAGCGTCTGTTGCGCGTTACCTTACGATTCAAGGCAGATGGCAACAGGATCTAGACGTTAACTACAACAATAATAAACCCAATGCCTTACGTTGTTAGCCGATATCGCTTTTATGTGCGGTGCTTCATTACCGTACTGATGTTGTTTGCAAACCCTTTGCAGGCCACGGTTAACGACGCCCAGCCTTCCATGACAGAACAACAATTTCTGGCTCATGTTAAGGTGCTTAATGACGGCTCCGACACCACACTTGAAATGAATTTGGCGCTGATCAACACGTTGGAAAGCCATGTCCATCGTTTTAGTGATGCTACGCAACGACAATTCAATCGCATGAAATGTTGGTATCTGTATGCTCAAGGCGTAACCAGTTCAGATCCCTTCTTCGACGCTCAATTGGCAGAAGCAAGAGCCGCGGCAGATCAACACGCAGAGGCTGACTTCCTTAACTGCCAAGGGGTTTACTTATTCTACGAGGGCGATCCAGAAGCAGCCCTTCACAACTACCAAGCATCCCTTAAAATTGCCTACCAGTTGGATGATCGCCGCTTAATCGCCGATGGTTATACTGCACGCGGCGAACTCAACTCTTACTTGGGGAATCTCGGCACCGCGCTGGAAGACTTGCTGCAAGCGCAACTCATTTTCGATGAATTGCAATTACCTTACTACAGCGCTTACAACCTGTCGGTCATTGCTAATACGTACCGCCGGATGAAAGCCTATCAGCCGGCATTGAAGCACTATGATCGGCTCTATGAGCTGTTCCAAGATGCCGTTGATCGTAAATCGTTTCAGAGCATTCGATTGCAACAGGCAATGATCTATCAAGACATGGGGCAACTCGATACCGCACTCGATATTGTGCAGGCGGTTTATCAATACTATCAAAAGCAAAATGATGACCAGGGTCAGTCGGAAGCCGCAACCTATTTAGCGAGTATTTACAATGATCGGGGCGAATATCAACAAGCGCTCGAGTTTGGTCAACAAGCAGAGCTGTTAAGTGAGCATCCCGAGTTAGATCCGCAGCTGACTCGCTTATATATTGGTCAGGCACTTGCCGGGCTCCAACGCCTTGATGAAGCACTTGAAGCCCTAGCCGATGCCGAAGCTTCTTTTTTACGCGAAGATAATCTTCGTTTTTTATCCGAGCTGTATCGTGCAGAAGCGCAAGTTTACCGCCAACTTGGCAACTGGCAGCAAGCGTTTGAACGGCAACGCCAATACACCGAAAGCTTTGTGACGCTGACGGAAAAGCAAAACGAGCAACATTCTGCACGCTTGCGGATCGACTTTGATTTTCAGCGTACCCATGAAGAGAATCAGCACTTGAAAGATCAGCAAGAGCTGACGGACGCTAAATTGGCAGCGTTGGCCACGGCAGCTCGCTGGCAGCGCATTACCATGTTGATGGGTGCTATTTTACTGCTCGCATTAGCGGTTATTGGTGCGCGCTACTTCCTCCATGCCCGCCGCATGCAAGCACTTGCATTGACCGATCCGCTCACCAATCTACCCAACCGTCGCCACATTGAAGAAGCTGGCCTGCAAATGTTGGCGCGCTGTCATACGCATCGCCAAACGTGTGCCCTGCTCATCATGGACATCGACAACTTCAAGCAGATTAACGATACCTTTGGCCATGATACTGGCGATCAGGTATTGCAACGGCTATCAAAAATTGCCCAAGAGACCGTCAGGGCACAGGATGTATTAGGGCGAGTCGGTGGTGAAGAGTTTTTGGTCTTATTGCCCGCCACCAGCCGCAAGCAAGCAGGAGTGATTGCCGAACGTTTGCGCCAAGCCATTGAACAAATGAATGCCACCGATATTGTTGAAGACTTGGCCATTACCACCAGCATTGGCGTGGCACAAATGAACAGCCATTATGAAACACTCAGCCAACTGACAACTCGTGCCGATAATGCATTGTATGCCGCTAAGGCAAGTGGCCGGAACCGAGTAGAATTAGCACCTTAAATTTACAGCGCCAGCAATAAACCGAGTGCCACATAGCCCGCAACTAAATAGAGAACCGGTACTTTAAGTTGCCGCAGCAATACGAACCCGACCACCACCGCCGCAAAATCTTGTTTTAAAAATACCGAGCTGGTAAACACCGGCGCATACCAGGCACTGACTAACAGTCCCACTACAGCGGCATTCACAGCGCTAATCGCGCCAGCAAGTCTTGGCCTTGCCACCAATGCCTGCCAACTGTTCAGCAATCCAACCATCAACAATAAACCCGGCGCAAATATCGCAACCGTAGCAACCAATGCCCCCAGCAGCGGTGAAGACGGCGTTAATTCAGCACCAAGGAATGTCGCTAGGGTAAACATCGGGCCGGGAATGGCTTGCGCAGAGGCATAGCCGAGTAGAAAGCTGTCTTGGCTGATCTGGCCAGCGAGCGACTCTTGCAACAACGGCAGCACCACATGACCACCGCCAAAGACCAGCGATCCTGCCTGGAAAAACTCGGAAAATAGTGCAACCAACGACGACTGCCCAGCAATTAACGGAAGAACGAAAAATAACAGGCCAAATAACACCAATGCCCACCATAACGGAGAGCTGCAAGCCTTATCATCAACGCAAGGTTTCTCCGTTGGCGCAGTCATTTCAGGCTGACTGGCACCAATCACTGCTGCCCCAGCCAACACCAGCAATTGCGTCCACAACCCTTGCTGCAACAACATCACAACGGTGCTAACTAAACCAATCAGTAAGCTTGTTTGTTTGCTCCAGAATTGCTTGCTCATGGTGATTACGGCATCCGCCACGATTACCACGGCAAACAACTTCAGGCTATGAATCACCCCTTGATAAAAGCTGTTGTCGGTCAAGCTGGTATTGAGCAGTGCAATGGCTGCCATGATGGCAAATGACGGTGCAGTAAACCCGATAAAGGCCGCTAAGCCGCCGAGTAACCCTGCCCGTTGATAACCAATAGCAAAGCCCACTTGAGACGAACCAGGGCCGGGCAAAAATTGGCTTAGCGCGATCAATTGAGCGTAGCGAGGTTGATCAAGCCAACCGAGTTTATGGACGAAATGGCGCTGAAAATAGCCTAAGTGAGCCGCAGGGCCACCAAAACTAACCCAGCCTAGCGCGAAGAACTGTTTGAAAATCTGCCACATAACACTTTCTCTTCAAAGAATAGAAAGGAGTATGGCGTTCAAATATGACAGCGGCAAGCTATTCTCCTGCCGCGTTTGATGGCGTTACAGCGCCTCTTCTTGCGGTTTAGTGAATGGCGTTTCTGGCTGAGCAGTTTGACACTCTTTGCTCACCGCTTTTGCTTGTTGCTGAATCGGAGCTTTCTTGTGGTAACGCCCTAAGACAGAGCTCAATACAACAAAGCCGAGCAGTGAGTAAGCCACTTTGTCCCAGTCATATAAGGCCAAAGCCAAAGCAGCAACGATCAAGTCAGAGCCTAACAACACCTTGCCGGAGTGAATGCCAAAACGCTCTTCGAGGAACAAACCAAGAATGTTGACGCCGCCAAGTGATGAGCGATAGCGAAACAACAATATCAGGCCAATACCAATAAGGCCTCCGGCAATCACAGCCCCCAGTAACGGAGGGAGATTATCAAAATGGACGTAATAGTTGAGCACATCAGACATCAGCGACACAGCAACAATACACAGTAGGCTGCGCAAAGCGAATGCCTTGCCCATTTGTCGAATGGCTAAATAGAAAAACGGCAGGTTAATGGTAAAAAACCAAAAGCCAAAGGTGATTGGTAATGCTTTGTTGGCAATAAATGCCAAACCCGCAGTACCACCAACCAGCAAACCGCTAGCTGCAAGGAAGCACACACCTAAAGACACCAGAAAACAGCCTTCAACCTGTGCATACCAACTCAGGGCCATCTGCTTCATAACAAAAAATCGCTTACTTGAAAAACACCGGCGGCATTGTAGAGCCGGAATGATGAATTGCCTAAGAAATGGCGCGTTGGCTCGCCGCCAGCCTGTAACGACATCTGTTATGAAATGTTTACAGGCTAAAAACAAAGCCCCACTCAAGTGGGGCTTTCGGAGGTTGTTAGTCTATCAGTCCCGACACGCGAGCATTGCGACCTGCCTTACTGCCAATAGACAATCCAGAGTTACAGCTTGGAAACATCGGTTTGATAGAGAATTTGCAAGCTCGCAGGTTGCAATGGAGTCGAGCCTCCAACATTAAAGTAAAGTTCAGATATCAACACCGGCTGACCACGAGCATCAATAGCAACGGGCAGCGAACGCTGCGTCAGCGAGCCTTCAATCACCAACTCGCCAGAGGCATTGTCAATCTGCCAGCTATCTTGCCAAGCCTCAGCAACACAATAAGGGTCAGATATGACTGATTCGCAGTTTTCCATGAGCAAACCGAGCAAGTTGTATTGTTGTGCCACACCACTAGAGGATAATTGGTAGACAGTGTCAGCAGGAATCCAACGGCCGTAATCACCTGACGCATCATCAGGATTGAATCCTGTTGGTGCTTGCCATTTATAGCTCGTCGCCCATAATTGCGGGAACTCTGCTGCCGTAAGAGCGCTGGCTTCAACAGTTGGCAGCTCTGCGGTTAGTGTTGTGCCGGCGCCAAATACTTGCATCAGTTGGTTATTCGAGAAAACCCAAACCAATGCACTATATAGCTCACCACTTTGTTGATAAGGCACCACTTGATATCGATAGTTAGCAACACTCAGCTCAACGCCATTATCAATCTGTTGCCAGCTAAACAAAGTCCCATCAACTTGGCTTTGCGCAACGCTATCTGCTTGCAACAACAGTAAATCTTGGCCAGCTTGATTACTGTAACTCTGTGATGCTGTGCCA
Organism: Neiella holothuriorum; assembly: GCF_019457915.1. Lineage (GTDB taxonomy): Bacteria > Pseudomonadota > Gammaproteobacteria > Enterobacterales > Neiellaceae > Neiella > Neiella holothuriorum. The sequence goes on along the minus strand of NZ_JAHZSS010000008.1, from coordinate 26,368 downwards.
AACCGTGGTAGCGACAAGTACGATCCGACTTGAGTGTCGAAATCAACGGACGGTGACGAATCTTGCGGTACCCCTTGCATCACCATAGTAGAGCTTGAGCCGGTAGCCGTAGGGTTTAATGCGGACTCAGTAAAGTTATTTAGATCGCCATTATTCCAATCTTGAGGAAATTCGTAGCGCAATGAATTAGCAACATGCCATTGTTGTAGATCATCATAATCCATTAATAACGTGAGTGTTTGTGATTCAACGGTGAGTCGAAGTTCAATCGCTTCGACTGGGTCACTTGCTTGCTGAATGCCATCAGCCCACTGCACCACATCATCACCGAATCCGTAACTTGCCAAACTCTGTGCGCCCACAAAAAACGCACTCAGCGCATAACTTTGCCCAGTGGCGTATGTCAGCTGCAATTCGCCATTAGAAAGGCTCCAAGCGAATGCGGCATCAGCCGATGTTGACTCAACCTCATTGTGCCAATAACTAACACCAGTGCCATCATCATGGAAGACCAATACTTGCTCAATTTCGCTGGGCATGAATCCTGGCTGTGCAGGCAGATGCAGTACTTTAGTGCCAGTAATCATCGCCTCATTGAGTGTGGAAGTGAGCGGGCTGTCGCTATTCAACAGTGACCAATTGTAGCTTTGCACGTCATAGAACTCAGTCGTCAGTTCATGCGTATCAAACCAATCATTGAGTACCTCTAACGGATTATCACCCCAAAAGCTGGTAAGTGTTGTACCGCCTAATTCAATCTCATCATCAGCATAATCGGCAAGCCATTGAATAGCCGATGCAAGCTTCACTAATTGGCTTTCATTCGCGGCTAACTCTGCTACTTGCCATTGCGCACTGGTAGACGGGTTATCCTTTGACGTAGCGCTATTCGCCAAAATATACCGAGCGGAACTCAGGTCAGAAATATATAAGCGCGGCTCTTGTTGCTTATCTAACGATGTGTGTTGCTGGCTATCAGCCACATAATTCAATACATAATAAAGCTGACTGACCAGCTCAATATGGTCGCGATCACCTACTCCCGTAGCTCTAAGCAGCGCAATATCACCGTCAATATCGGCTCGCAGATTGGCCTCAAGCTGAAAATTGCCGTCACTGTCGGCTGTTGCGGTAAAAATTTCATCGGCGACTTCAAGCGTGACCAAAGCTTGAGGTAATTCAAGCCCATAAATTTGCCCTGACAGGGTCAAGCCTACAGCGTCGACAACAGTAACCGAAAATGCTGGCAGCGATTGAGATTCTTCACCATCAGAAACTGAGATGACGATATCGGCGTAAACCCCTGCGCTGGCGTAGTCGGCCGTTCCCGAGATGGAGCCTGTTGACTCGTCAAAATTGGCCCAACTAGGTAAATTATCAACGCTAAATGTTAGCGTGTCGCCATCGCTATCTGACGCGGTGGGAGTGAATTCATACATTAGCCCTTCATTGACAGAAGAGGCCGGGCGACCAGCAATTGCAGGCGCAGCATTGCCTACGGGCTGAACAGTCGAGGTACCGCCGCTGCCGCCACCACCACCACAACTAACGGCCATCGCGGCTAAACAACCCAAAATAAGATAGCGAGAATTTGCTCTAACAGTCATACAACATTCCTTTGTCGACAAGGTACTTAGTAATAATTTCAACGCCAAGGTAAGCGCTTACATAATTACTGCGTAGGCTACCGAACAACGCCTTCATATCCGAGCCGCAAGCACCAAAAATTTGATAATCAGCATAAAATTTCTCTTCATCGCTGACTTGCTAAGCACTTAATGGAAAAGCAAAATTTAAGCATTCCCATTTAAAATCAATTAGCAATGGCAATCACAAAGAACCGGAACACTGGCAAGAAACACTGGAATATACACTTGTAAATTCCACTCACACGCTGCCACGACTCCAGACAAAACCTTCCACCTGTCCAAAACAAATCTGCCAGCATTCCGCTGAAAAGTTGCCAAGCGGCCAAAAAACAAAGGCCCAGTGAGTGGGGCTTTTGTTGAGAAATCACTGGGGAGGTAGATAACAAAAACCTATTTACTCTACCCCCTTTGGGCTCTTTGGATTGTTCTCTACTATTTCGGATAGCTCAATCGTCAGCACCAAATCACACCTACCATAAGATATATTTAGAGAGGACTTCTCCGCCAACTCATTAGAAAGCAGGAAGTAATACATATTAACGTTATTTTCGCTTTCTACTGACTTCAACTCTGTATAAAAGTCGAAACCACTTTCAAAACTCGAACCTATAAGAATCGATACCGCCTCTAAGTCGGAGTCATGTAATTTCCGATTTAGAAACAATGAATAAGCTGAAGCATCTCCCTGAACTTGTCTTTCAACTCGAAAAATATTGGCATATTTTTCGGTGTTTTTGTTAGCAAAGCCTTCCGCATCAATACATGTATTGGCATTTGCGAAGAAGCCAGTCATTACCATTGCTAGAAACAAATAAAATTTTGCCATACTTTTTCTCGACATTAAGTTATGGATAGACTTGCTGCATTACATGGTCTGGATTCTTATGCCTTTTACTTTTCTTTAGTCCTTTAAAGGCTGCTCTATCAGCAAATTTTGTCGAATACCGATAAGCGGTATAGCCAAAGATATCCTTTTGATCTGCTAACCCTGCACTATGGAGTGATTCATGACCTACCATCCATGTAGTTCGACTTGTTCCAAAAGCCGCTGAGCTAGTATTGACAGTCATGATTTTTCCACCAACCTTGTCTACTTGAGCTGCGAACCCTCCTGTATCTTGGGCGGTGCCAGCATTGGCAACAAAGCCATTGCTTCCATCATCTCTCAAAGCCGCTGCTCCAGCATCTAGACTAGAAGCCATTGCTTCCAATTCTGAACCTGAGTAACCATCTGAATTAGTCTCGCCTTTTTTCATACCAGCTGCCTGATCTCGCAATGAAGCAGCCGCTGAACTCATATCGTTTGCAGCCTGTTTTTGTGCTTCATCAAAGGTATCCCAATCTTCATCGGTCCAACCATCCCCTCTCCCGTACATTCCTGTAGGATCCACCATATTCACCGGATCATTCCCCACATAAGCATAAAGATTCATTTGATCTTCATAACCCACGGGATCGGTTTGCATAAAGCGGCCAAGCTTTGGATTGTAAATCCGTGCTTTGTAATAGAATTATCGGAAACAGGCTCCCAACATTCTATTTCTTGAAGGAGTAACTAGGTGGGTCGCATCCTTGCTTCAAAAGGTCAAACTATCCCAATATCCCGTTGATGGTTTCTATACTCAAAAACATCTTGGCGATGTCATCCTGGCTTCCGTCATCAAGCCGAGTAAAACCTAACGAGAGATAAAAATCGGTGGCTCCGGGGTCTGCATCCAAATACAAGCCATATATACCGATCACTTTCGATGCTCCATGCACTCGGTGGAGGGCATCAGACATCATTTTCCGTCCTATACCTTGCCCCTGAAGACTATTGTCAACACCAAGCATCACCAAGCGAACACAAGGGATGTCCTTTGGTAAGCTGCCGCCAGATAGCTTCTCCATATCTGAAGCAAGCAACTTGAAAGAAGTCAGCGTGTAAAAAGCACAAAAGCGTTCATTGTCGTCACAATCCAAAAGGACATAAGCTTTCGAAAACTGTTGGCTCACCTGCTTTTTTAACGAAGAGCGAACAAACTTGTTAATGACTCCATGTCCGCAATCAAATTTTTTCTGTTGATAGTACGTCTTAGTTGAATCGTACTGCTCTAAGACAAATCGACTATCGCTCACTGAACATCCCTTCAGATAACAAGCCATGCAATGCTTTTGTTGGCTTGTTTGGCTTAGACAACGCCGCAAATAGAGCCTGTTGTTCTGACTGTTGCAACTTCATTTGCTCTACGACTTCTCTTGCTTCTCTAAGCGCTGGCTCCATGATAAATGTCGTCATATCGACACCTCTCAAGATGGCAGCCTGAGCCAACAGCTCTTTGTTCTGTTGTGTTGTTTTCAAATCAAGTCGAGCATCTTTTTTCAATGCTAATGCTGTCATGATGAACTCCTATACGGGTATTGTACGTATTAATTTTGTTATACTAGCAAAGCAACTCCGTACGTTCAACATACGTACTAAAACTGTCTACATCACAACTCCAACCGATTGAGGCTAAGCGCCGAAGGATGCGTTTGACTGTATACCTCGATGAGTTTTGAGCGAGAAACAAAGGTATAGACTTGAGTGCTAGTGATACTGGCGTGACCTAGCATTTCTTGTACATGCCGCAAGTCGGCTCCGTTATCCAACATCATTATGGCTGTTGAATGACGAAACAGATGACATGCGCCAGCTCGTTTAAACCCAGCCATACGAACATATCGTACCAAACCAAAACCTTTCATGTTTTTTGTGGCGTAGCCTTGCCTTGACGGCAGAAGATCTGGGAATAATTAACACAGACTGCAAGGAAGATTTGTACAAATTGTTTTACTGGAGCTCTCAAGCTGCATTGTGGTTGGTTGGTAAAGAACTATCAGAAGCTAAGTCAGTAAAAAGATATTCACCAAGTAAAAGTTGTAACTATGGGTTGAGGTGGGTCATCAACAAGTTGAATAAAGAACGGCCGAAAAACAAGCGCATTTCACCAATTATTAATAACCCCTTGGGGTAAAGAGCCTAACCGCCTACTCTGTATTGATTTTGACCAACTCTGGTACATCATCTCTCTGCGGCGTACCAGCAATCCGATAATCAAACACCGAGTTGTGTGTCCATCGACCTATAAAAAACTGTCAATAAAATCGGCAGATATTCCTCCACTGCATTTTTAGTTCCTTGAACCATAGTCGTTTCATCAAGCATTGGCAGGAAATCAATGGAACGGTGGAAGTGTTGTTTTAACACCACTGGAAGCAAAGAGCCGGAACACTGGCAAGAAACACTGGAATATACAGCTGTAAATTCCACCCTCTCGCTGCCACGGTTCCAGATAAAACCTTCCAGCAGTCCAAAACAAATCTGCCAGCATTCCGCAGAAACGTTGCCAGACGCCCCAAAAAAAAGCCCCTGCGAGCGGGGCTTTTAGTGGGGAGTTATTGAGAAGATAGAACCAAAAGAATAAATTAATTCTGCGCCCTTTGGCTCTTTGCCCCAGTCTAGCTTTTGTTCATTTCGTGGAAAAACACCCAGAACATAATAAGAAAACCTATAAGAACAAGAGTAATCCGGAGGGCACCTTCAGTCCATGAAGAAATGCAAAAATTTATGGACATAACTACTATTACTTTCATTATGGCAATGTGAATACGATTACTGTTCATAGCATAAAACTCTAATATTCATCTTCAGTGGTGTAAATGATAGAGTCAATTTGGGTAGTTGATGTTGTAATACTACCTCCCGTTCCGGTTAAAGATGGAGTGCCGACTTCTAACCCTCCAATCATTTTACTGTCAGAATTAATCTCACCATTTTCGTCCATTGTTAAACCACCTTCGACAGTAATCGGCCCGAAATCCCCTTCAACATTCATTGAGTCGCCTGAAAAATCATCGACTCCTCCCTCGGTTAATTGAACAGTAGCAGCAGTTCCTATATCGGCACCGATTCCAGTTTTAGTAGTCGTATAGGTGCCAACGGTTAATTCACCTTCGCTGTAGGTAATGAAAGTTCCTTCTTCAACTCCACCACCAGCACCACCGATCACTTCAGTTTCCCAACCTAAAGATAATGTCCAATTACCCGTCGGATCAACCATATTCACCGGATCATTCCCCACATAAGCATAAAGATTCATCTGATCTTCGTAGCCCACGGGGTCGGTTTGCATAAAGCGGCCAAGCTTTGGATTGTAAATCCGTGCTTTGTAATATTGCAGACCAATTTCTGGCAATACCATTTGCCCTGTATACCCAAAGCGGCCTTTATTTGTTGAATCTGGCTCGGCGAATGGGCCGTAATGATTAATCGTGGTCAAAGAGCCACTATTGTTGGATAGAGCAATAATTGAGCCTTGATGGTTTTTGGTGAGAAATGTTCGATAGCTCGCTCCGACATTCTCTCCGTCATATTGAACTAACGGGCTATCTATACCGTCATTGTGTACATAGCGCCCTGTAACAGCAGATCCCACATACTCAGCAATTACTGCATCTCCATCATATACAAACTTGGTGGTTGTTCCTCTAGAGCCAACTATTCACCACCACAGCTGTTAGGTAAAAAGGAAGAGAGTTACGGCCAAATAAACGCCTAAAAATGATCCGACACAAAAGTTTCAAACAACTCTGGGCCGTCGCCAGCAATCGATACTTATTTGATCCACTTCGCGTGCGAGGCCACAGTCCCTCTATGATTCGTCACATCAGCATGTTAATTTTGCCAGCACACACTTAGATGAAGTACAGCCAAATGAAAACAAAATTAATCGCACTGGCCGCGCTAGCGACGTTACCGTTTGCGTCACAGGCCGACACATTTGCTGGCGTCTACATGGGCGCTCAATATTGGGATATGAACGCTGACGGTGGTTTTGGTACCGGCGACCTAACGCAAGACTACGATTTATACGATGAGGGCAAAGGCGTCATCTGGGTAGCCGTTGAGCATCCAGTGCCACTGTTGCCGAATTTCATGCTTCGCTACAACCAAATGGATACCGATGGCAGCGCCGATGTGGTTGATTTTGAGTTTGGTGGCATTGTATATGACGGCAAATCTACGGTTGATGCAGAGCTCGACCACATCGACATGGTGATGTACTACGAGATCTTAGATAACAGCCTGACGAGCTTAGATATTGGTGTAAACCTTAAGTATGGTGACTACAAAGTTTCCGTAACAGGTGAAACTACCATCGGTGACACGGTTGTTGAAGAATCATCGCAAGAAAACTACAAAGGCGTGATTCCAATGGTTTATGCCGCCAGCCAATTGGGTATTCCGGGCACGGGCTTATCATTCTTCGGTGAAGTCAATTGGATTGGCGTTGGAGATGCCAATGCTTACGACGTACAAATTGGCGCTCAGTATTTGCTGATCGACAACCTCGCTGTGGATGCTGGCGTTCAAGTTGGCTACCGCAAAGTGAAGTTTGATATTGATGATGTCAGCGATCTGACCATTGATGCCCAGTTTGACGGTGCTTTTGCTGGTGTGATGGTACATTTCTAATGCTCACCAGCAAGACATAAAAAAGGCCGCTTAATGCGGCCTTTTTTATGAAGCAAACATGATCAACATGACTTACATGTCAAATGGGTGCTTGCGAATGATTGTTTCAACACGATCTGGGCCAGTTGACACGATATCAATCGGAATCTCAAGCAGCTCTTCCAAGCGCTCAATGTAATCCAATGCAGCTTGTGGCAACGCATCAAGTGACTTGGCACCAAAGGTGACCTCACTCCAGCCAGGCATGCTTTCATAAACTGGCGTTACTTCTTCATAGCCTTCTGCAGCCAATGGCGGCACTTCAGTTATCGATCCGTCTGCCATTTGATAGCCAGTACAGATCTTCACTTCTTTAAGGCCATCCAATACATCCAGCTTAGTCAAACACAAACCTGTCAGGCTGTTGATTTGAATCGCTCGGCGCATGACCACAGCATCAAACCAACCACAGCGGCGTTGGCGACCTGTTGTCGCACCAAACTCGTGACCTTTTTCGCCAAGATACTGACCGACTTCGCACTCAAGCTCAGTTGGGAATGGGCCACCACCAACACGAGTGGTGTAGGCTTTCACAATGCCCAGCACGTAATCGAGGTGACACGGGCCAAATCCAGCACCAGTCGCAACGCCACCCGCAGTGGTGTTTGAGCTGGTTACAAACGGGTAAGTGCCGTGATCAATATCAAGCAAGGTACCTTGAGCACCTTCAAACATGATTTTGTCGCCACTCTTGCGAGCTTTATCGAGTACGTCGATCACGTCAACGGTCATTGCTTTAAGTGTATCTGCAACAGCCAAAGCCCCTTCGAGTACTTCGTCGTAGCTCACTTCTGGCGCTTTATACAATTCACGCAGCGCGAAGTTGTGATATTCCATGACAACTTTTAGCTTTTCAGCGAAGGCTTCTTTGTTGAACAAATCACCAACGCGTAAGCCGCGACGAGAAACTTTGTCTTCGTACGCTGGGCCAATACCGCGGCCAGTGGTGCCAATGGCTTTTTTACCCAGAGCCTGTTCGCGTGCAACATCAAGTGCAATGTGGAACGGCAAAATTAATGGGCAGGCTTCGCTGATGAATAAACGTTCTTTAGCAGGAACGCCGCGTTCTTCAAGCATGGCGATTTCAGTAAACAACGCGTCAGGCGACAACACCACACCATTGCCGATGATACATTTGACGTTGTCACGCAAAATGCCAGACGGAATCAAATGTAAGACGGTCTTTTCACCGTCAATAACCAACGTGTGGCCCGCATTGTGGCCACCCTGGTAGCGCACCACGTAACTTGCTTGATCAGTTAGTAAGTCAACGATCTTGCCTTTGCCCTCGTCACCCCATTGAGTGCCGAGAACCACAACATTATTGCTCATGCTTGAACTCTTGATTTGGTCGATTAAACGCAGGAAAGGGCCGGATTTTAGCAGATAATAACCCGCTAGATCACCTAATTTGTGTGCTATCGCTCAGCGAAAGACACCGATTACGCCACAGTGAGGTTTAGACATAGCGATTTCGCCCGATCTAAACTGGTACGACAACTGTAGTCAAAGCTCAAGCAAGCGCTAAATTTATCGGCAAAATCTATCAGGCCAATGGCAACAATCAATTTTACCAACGCCATGCAAATCGCTATGCTGTGGTCACTACTTACTCAGAAGGATCACCAACATGTTCGCTGTTATTTTCGGCCGCCCTGGCTGCCCTTATTGTGTTCGCGCGAAACAAGTTGCAGAGCAACTCACCGAAAAACGCGATGATTTTAAATTCCGCTATGTTGATATTCATGCCGAAGGGATCAGCAAAGCTGATCTATCAAAAACCGTCGGCAAAGAAGTTGAGACTGTGCCGCAAATATTCTTAGACGAAAAACATGTTGGCGGTTGTACTGAATTTGAACAACTAGTACGAGATAACGCTTGGCTATAATCGCCTAGGTGAAATGCAAAAAAAAAGATGCCCGCGGGCATCTTTTTTTATTTGGGGTCGCGCTAGAGCAGCTTATTTACCCAGCGGATCTTTCATGTATTTGAAGAATTCGCTATCAGGCTCAATCACCATCATATCGCCGCCTTGACCAAAGCTCTTCTCGTACGCTTGTAACGAACGGAAGAAGGCATAGAACTCAGGATCTTGGCCATAGGACTTGGCGTAGATATTGGCGGCTTCAGCATCACCTGCACCACGCAATTCGCGCGCCTGACGTTCTGCATCAGCCAACATCACCGTGACTCGAGCATCAACATCAGCGCGAATAGCTTCCGCTTTCTCGCGGCCTTGTGAACGGTGTTCACGAGCAACCGCAGTACGCTCTGCACGCATCCGTTGGAAGATCGAGTTACTCACTTCCGATGGTAGGTTGATTTGCTTCACACGAACATCAAGTACTTCAATACCAAGCTCTTGTGCACCTTCAGCAACTTGTACCAAGGCGTTTTCCATCAGCTCACTACGTGTACCCGAAACAATCTCGCGAATGGTACGGCTACCGAACTCAGTCCGCAGACCGTTGCTGATCCGACGCTTTAGGAGTGACTCAGCACGAAAGAAATCACCACGAGTTGAAAGGTAGAATTTAGAAAAATCACTGATGCGCCATTTCACGTAGCTATCAACAATCAAATCTTTCTTCTCAGACGTTACAAAGCGATCCGCGCGGTCATCCAACGTTTGAGTACGAGCATCGAGGTAACGAACCGTATCAATGAACGGGACTTTGACATGTAAGCCCGGCTCATGAACCACAGTGGCACCAGAGCCATCAATACGCTGAACTTTACCAAAGCGGATGGTAATAGCTCGTTCACCTTCACTCACCACAAACAGTGACGAGAATCCGGCCAAGACAAGTGCCGCTAATACGACTAACAATACAGGTCTCATTTAGTTACTCCCGCTAGTAAAGCGATCTGTTCGTTCGCGGCTGCTGCTCGGGCTCGAACTAACGGGCGCACGGCTACTGCGATTCGAATCGGAGAACGCTGACTTGGTTGATGTTTGCGGCGTACTCTTCATGATTTTATCAAGCGGCAAGTACATCAGATTATTGCCACCTTCGATGTCCACCAACACCTTGCTGGTGTTACTGTAGACTTTCTCGATGGTTTCTAGATACAAACGCTTCCGTGTAATCTCTGGCTGCATCGTATATTCAGGCAATATCAGATTAAAACGAGCAACATCACCTTGCGCATCCAACACTTTTTTCTGCTTATAAGCGTTAGAATCTTCCAGAATACGTTTCACCTGACCACGCGCTTGTGGTTCAACTTCACGCGCATAAGCTTCTGCTTCGCGAACAAAACGCTCTTCATCTTCCTGTGCAGAAATCGCATCATCAAATGCGTCTTTTACTTCTTCAGGCGGACGCGCCAACTGAACGTTCAAGTCAACGATTTCTAAGCCGGTGCGGTATGGGTCGATGATATTCGATAGCTCTTGCCAAGTTTCAGAACGGACCTGCTCGCGACCACTGGTCAATACGTTGTCCATGGTGTTGTGACCGACGACGTAACGCAGTGCACTATCCATGGCTTGCAGCAGGGTGTCTTCTGGGTTCATCACGCTGTAAAGGTACAGGTATGGGTCAGTCACACGGTACTGCACGTCCATTTCAATACGTACCACGTTTTCGTCTTTGGTCAGCATGAAACCACTGGTCGGCATGGAGCTAACCGACCGAACATCGACGGGAGTTACCTCGTCAATAAAGGTTGGTTTCCAATGCAAGCCAGGCTGAACGTTGTCGACAAAGCCACCGAAGCGCAATTTCACGCCCAACTCAGCTTCACGCACGGTATACAGTCCACTGAAGGCCCAGACAAGCAAGGCGATGATAACGACTAAACCACCGCCGAACTTCATCACGTCGGAGTCATTACCGCCACGACCACCACGGCCGCCGCCAAATTTGCCACCTAATTTTTTGGATAGGTTAGTCAGCACCTCATCCAAATCTGGCGGCCCCTGATTACCCGATTTTTTCCCTTTCCAGGGGTCATTCGGCTTATTGCCGCCTGGCTCGTGCCAGGCCATCATGGATTTTTTCATAGTTATTTTAATGTCTCTCCGACATGTCCAGATCCAAGGGTTATTCAGAAATAATGTAATCTTCTGCTTGCGGGCAGTCGCGCTTTACTAAAGCCCGCCAATCATTTTGAGGCATGCGAATCGATAACTCTGATTCGCCTTGCTCTGTGTAATGTTCTTCCTGCACCACATGACGCTGATACAGCATACCTCGCAACTTGCCTTGTGCAGGCGGAATTCGCAAGGTGTATTCCACCATTGTCTTGCCAAGGCGCTCTTGCAAGGCATCAAATAGTAAATCGATACCCAGATCTTGCTGTGCAGACACCCATACTCGCCATGGCACACCATTTTCATCGCGATCAATACGCGGCTCAGCACCTTCAAGCAAATCAATTTTGTTACATATCATGAGTACGGGCACTTCACCGGCATCGATCTCATCAAGTACTAAATTGACCTGATCAATATTGTCCGCAAAGCGATCGTCGGCACCATCATAGACATGTAACAGTAAATCGGCTTCCTGCGTTTCTTGCAAGGTTGCCTTAAATGCTGCAACTAAATCATGGGGTAAATGCCGAATAAAGCCTACTGTATCTGCCAGAATGGTGGGCCCAACATCAGCCACATCAATTTTTCTGAGGGTTGGGTCGAGCGTTGCAAACAGTTGATCGGCAGCATACACGCCAGCTTCTGTGACTCGGTTAAACAAGGTTGATTTGCCGGCATTGGTGTAACCAACTAAGGAAATCGTAGGAACCTCTGCCCGGCGTCGAAAGCGACGGCCCTGCTCACGCTGCTTCGAGACTTTCTCTAAGCGACGTAAAATATGGTCAATTCGACCACGAACTAAACGGCGGTCGGTCTCAAGCTGGGTTTCACCCGGCCCGCGCATCCCGATACCACCTTTTTGTCGTTCAAGGTGGGTCCAACCCCGTACTAATCGCGTTGATAGATGACGCAATTGCGCCAGCTCTACCTGCAATTTACCTTCGTGGGTTCGGGCGCGTTGCGCGAAAATATCGAGGATCAAGCCCGTCCGAGCAAGAACGCGACACTCACAGAGTTGTTCCAGGTTGCGTTCCTGCGCTGGAGATAGGGCATGATTGAAAATGATGATGTTGGCATCATACAGCTTAACAGCTTGCGCAATTTCCTCGGCTTTACCACCACCAACGAAATACTTCGGGTGCGGCGCTTTTCGAGAGCCCCGCACCACGCCTTGCACGTTAACGCCAGCCGATTCGACCAACATTTCCAGTTCGCGCAAATCTTCGCGCTCATGTTCATCTGAGAAGTCAATGTGAACTAAAACAGCCTGTTCACCGGCCTGATAACGATCAAACAACCAGTTGACTCCTTAGGTCAGGAAAATTATTCAGCACTGTCACCTTCAGGTTTACCTGAATGCTGCTGCGTCACATGCGATACCGGACGAGCAGGAACCACAGTCGAAATGGCGTGCTTATATACCATTTGATTGACAGTGTTCTTCAGCAGAATGACAAATTGGTCGAACGATTCAACTTGGCCCTGAAGCTTAATGCCATTTACCAAGTAAATTGAAACAGGAATGCGTTCTCTGCGCAGCGCATTCAAAAACGGGTCTTGTAGCGATTGCCCTTTAGCCATGGAAATAGTTCCTTTTTATTAAAATTTTGTATTTAGATCATTAAAAAACATGTTGAAGTGCCGCAAGTATAACCCACATCAACTTGACTGGCGAAGCCCTGTCAATGCAATTACTTGCTGCAAATTCGTTGCTGAATGTGTATCCAGCCAATGAACGTCAGACCAGCCCCGCAGCCAGGTCATTTGACGTTTGGCTAACTGGCGAGTTGCAACAATGCCACGATATACCATTTCGTCGTGATCAATCTCGCCAGCTAAGTAAGCCCACATTTGCCTATATCCGACACTCCTGATCGATGGGAGTTCCGGGTGTAAATTTTTTCTCGCGAATAATTCCGCAACTTCCTGCTCAAACCCAGCGCTCAGCATCAACTCAAAACGTTGCGCTATTCGTTCGTGCAGCATAGCTCGCTCTTGTGGCGCAATCGCAAACTGTACGAAGCGATAAGGCGGCTTGCTTTGCGCCTGCTGCGCTTGCAGCTCGGTCAGACTTTTGCCACTAATGCGGTACACTTCCAGCGCTCGATTCAGGCGCTGCGGATCGTTCGGGTGAATACGCTTTGCAGCCACCGGATCGACCTGAGCAAGCTGCTCGTGTAAATAACTCCAACCATGTTGTTCAGCTTCGTCAGCAATTTGCTGACGAATTTTGGGATCGGCAGCGGGTAACGCTGACAGCCCTTCAAGTAACGCCTTGAAATACAGCATGGTGCCGCCGACCAACAGTGGCGTTTTACCAGCGGCCACAATCTCGGCCATGTGCTTGAGCGCATCTCGGCGAAAATCTGCGGCCGAGTATGTTTCCGCCGGATCGATAATATCGATAAGCCGGTGGGGCGCTCGCGCGAGTTCTTGCGCGTTGGGCTTGGCGGTACCAATGTCCATACCACGATAAACAAGCGCCGAGTCAACACTAATAATCTCGCAGTTATACTGCTCAGCCAAGGTTATGGCCAAATCCGTTTTACCGGATGCCGTTGGCCCCATCAGGGTAATCGCCAACGGATATTGCTCTGCTTGTGGCACGGTTATTGGTCTCAATCAAATGTCGATGTTAGTAAGTCTGCGCTTACCTCGCGCCAATAGTTGGCGGTCATATCCGTTGCCGCATAATCGACTAAGCCTGCTAGACGCTGCGTTTGCATCATGTCGCTTACTTCGGATGCTAAGCCCAAAGCAATGAGCTGACTTGCCGTTTGTTCCTCACTCTCTTGCTGCTGAAGCTCACTCAATAACTGATCGAGCTGAGCCGCTAAATCAGTATGGCGCAATACGGCAGGAAGACAGCGAATAATCAGTTTATTGGGGTGAGGTAGTGCAATTTCAATACCGAATTTAGCGCCATAGCTTAAACACTTCCGCCATAGTTCGATCTGCTCAGGCTCAAGTGTCACGGCCATGGGCAATAATAAGGGCTGAGCCTTCCACGGCAGAGGCTGTTGAAGCTGCTTCTGTCGCTGTGCGGCAGCAAGCACATCTAACATCAATGGCTGGCCCTGGTGCAGCACTAAAGCAAAATGTGGCGCAATGGCGACAAAATGTGGCGTCGTATTGGCCCCACATGCTTCCGCTGCTGAGTCAACTTGGTCATTGGCAGTGATTTGCTGCGAATAGTGCCCATCTTCGGTGTTAGCCCGCTGCGGCGCGATCAGCGCTTGATAGTTGCGTACTGCTTGCTTCGACGGTGTCGATTCAGCAACCCAATGTGGTTTGGGCTGGCCCGCACCATAGCGTGGTGACGCGGCAGCTGTATTTGCACCCTTGTTTGCGGACGCGACTTGTTCCATTTTCGACGGGCTAGTTGAGGTAACAATTTCACCAGTACTGGTATCAACATAGGTGTCGCTGGCTAGCGCAGTTTGATTTGGTTCTATCGAAGCTGCCGACTCAAACGAGGAATCAACCTCGATTGATTGTTGTGTGTGGCTGAGCGCTTGCGCGACGGCCTGCACGACAAAATCATGAACGAGGCGCGTTTCAATAAAGCGCACTTCATGCTTGGTCGGGTGCACATTCACATCGACTTGATCAAACGGTAATTCTAAATACAGCACATAGCCGGTCAGACCAACATCCGAAACATAACCCGCATAGGCTTGACGAACCGCATGGGTAATCACTTTGTCGCGGATCATTCGGCCATTGATAAAGGTGTACTGCGGCGGCGATTGTTGACCACAGCCTGCAGGTTTTAGCAGCCAGCCTGCAATTTTTAATGGCCCACCATCCTGACTCATGTGGATCACATGACGGCAAAATTCTGCGCCGCATATCGCCTGCAACCGTTTCAACTTGGCCGCATCTGTTGCACACGGAGGTAAATTGCGAACGCATTTGCCATTGTGGGTCAGGCTAAATCCCACATCAAAACGCGATAGCGCCAATCGCTTAATCAATTCATCGATATGGTGAAATTCGGTTTTATCGGCGCGTAAAAATTTACGACGAGCTGGCGTATTAAAAAACAGATCGGCCACTTCCACCGAGGTACCAACGGGGTGGGCTGCAGGTTTTAATTGCACCTGCATATCTCGGCCTTCGGCGTATGCGAGCCACGCCTCTGTTTGCGTGGGCGGTCGTGACGTTAATGACAGTCGGGCTACAGAGCTAATACTGGCCAATGCCTCGCCACGAAAGCCTAACGTTGCAATGGATTCAATATCATCCAGCGAGTGCACTTTACTGGTGGCATGACGGCTAAGCGCCAACATCAGTTGCTCTTTATCAATGCCACTGCCGTTATCGCGTATCAGCAATCGTTTGTGGCCGCCACGTTCGATCTGCACATCGATTTTAGTGGCGCCGGCATCCAAGCTGTTTTCCACAAGCTCTTTGACCACAGAGGCAGGCCGCTCCACCACCTCGCCAGCCGCAATTTGGTTGGCTAAGCGCGGTGGCAAAATTTGAATGGTCATGAGGAGCTACCAGGAATTCGCAATACTTGCCCAATACGCACCACATCTGTCTTCAGCTTATTTTCCTTTTTTAGCTGGCTAACAGACGTTCTATAGCGTGCGGCAATGAGTGACAGTGATTCACCCCGTTTTACCACGTGGTTGCGATTTGCTTGGCGAGCCAAGTAGGAGCCCGGCGGCGGGCTTTGTTTAAAGTAGTCGCGGGTACCACGGAATATTGCCAATGCTAACTTGTCTTGGTGCGATGCAGTGGTTAGCAAACGTGCTTCAGTCGGGTTAGAGATGAATCCCGTTTCGACCAAAATTGACGGAATATCTGGCGATTTCAACACCGCAAGGCTTGCCGCTACGGGTTTTTTCTTATGCAGCTTGGTGACCTTTCCTAGCTCTTTCACAATCCGGCCAGCCACGGCTTGGCTTTCGACCATGGAATTGTCCATCGACATATCCAGTAGTGCGCGAGCGACATACTTCTCGCTATTGGTGTTTTCAATGATTTCGGCGGCGCCGCCCAGCAATTCCGAATGCTTTTCAGCCTGCTCCATCCAACGACCAATTTCCGAGTTCGCTCGACCTTGCGATAGCACCCATACCGACGCGCCGCGTGGTTGTGGTGAAGTAAAGGCATCGGCATGCACCGAAATCAACAAGTCAGCTTGGTTTTTACGGGCGATTTCTGAGCGCTTATTAAGGTTCACATAGTAATCATTGGTACGCACCATGATTGCTTTCATGCCCTTTTGCTTGTTGATGTAGTTTGCCAATCGTTTTGAGATAGCTAACGTAACGCGCTTTTCGTATCGCTTACCGGGGCCAATGGAGCCAGGATCTTCACCGCCATGACCAGCATCAATAGCAATCACCACATCGCGGTCTTGAGTCACTTTCTGACTGGCGGTAACCACTTTAGATGGCTCTTTGGTATCGAAGGCGTCAATGACTAAACGATCGCCATAGGGTTTGGTTGGCGAAAGGGGGAATAAAACAGGTTTAACCGGCCGGGCTAGCTCGAGCACCAGTCGCAAGGTGCCCTTTTCTGGCGGCGTCGAGGTACGAATTTTTTTCACCAGCTTGCTATCAACATTGACGTTCGCCAGATCAACTTTGCCCGTGGTGTGCTTAAGATCGACCACAAGGCGATCGGGGTTGGTCAAGCTGAAGTACTTGTAGGATGGCTGTTCGGTGAGATCCAGAACCACACGCGTAGACTCAGGCGATGGCCACACGCGCACGCCTTTTAGGCTATTAGCTGATGCCGACCACGTCAGCAGCACCAAAACGCCCACAATTAGTTGAAAGATTCCCCGCGCATTTCTCATTTGCATTTAATTTTATTCTAGTTAGCTGACAACGCCTCTAACGTGCGTTTTGCTGTTTCACTATGAGCAAGCAGCGTTGCCATGCGTCCTTGCCCGTCATACCTCAATGTAATCTCCAGATCGGCCTCAGGCAATAGACCTTGGCCACATTCTGGCCACTCAACTAAACATAGCGAGCGCCCATCAAAGTATTCGCGAATCCCCATAAACTCTAATTCTTCTGGGTCGGACAAACGGTATAAGTCGAAGTGATAGACCTGATGTTCAGCAAATTGATAAGGCTCAACCAAGGTGTAGGTTGGACTCTTAACAGCACCTTGATGACCAAAGCCTCGCATGACGCCTCGGCTTAATGTGGTTTTGCCCGCCCCCAAATCGCCATGCAAATAAATCACGGCCGGCAACGTCTGATGCTTGGCTAATACTGCCCCGAGGGCTTCTGTCGCCTGTTCATCGGCCAGCGGGTATTGCAACTCAGTCATTACTTGGGTTCACTAATCGTCGTACATGTGGATATAAATCACTTGCCAACATGCCTCGTTCACCTTGCTCTGCGGCTAAATCCGCCGCATCACCATGAATACAAACCGCTAAACATGCAGCTTCAAATGGCGGTACACCTTGGGCCAGCAAGCTGCCAATAATACCACTAAGAATATCGCCCATACCGCCACTGGCCATGCCTGGGTTACCCACTCGGCACACCCGCATGTACGTGCCGTTAGTCACCAGCGTACCCGAGCCTTTGAGAATGACGATGCCACCATACTTTTTTTGCAATGCCGCAGCAGCCGCAAATCGATCTAACTCGACGTCTTCAATACTGATGCCTAATAAGCGAGCAGCTTCACCGGGGTGTGGCGTTAATATCCAGTTGTCACGCTTGGAGACGTTGTCAGCCAAAATATTGAGGCCATCGGCATCAATAACCAGTGGCACTTCGGTCTCCAGTACCATCGAAAACATCGACTGGCCCCAGTTGTCTGTGCCCATCCCCGGGCCAACCACAATAACTTTGGCGACATCAGCAATGGTTTGACGTAACGTTGGGCTGGCGGTTTGAGCACCAGCAACAATGAGTTCGGGTCGATGCGCCAGAATAGGGCCGATATGCTCAGGGCGGCTGATGACGGTGACAATTGCAGCGCCCGCGCGCTGACACGCTTCTGCCGCGAGACGAATGGCGCCTGGCATGCCAAGATCACCACCCACCACATAAACTTTGCCGCACATGCCTTTGTGGTAAGTGCGTTGTCGAGCTCGGAGGAAATGTTTGAAGTTAGCGTAACGGACTTGCTCAACATGACTGTCGATCTGTGCCTGAAACGCCTGTCGGATGCCTAACTCGTCAAATTCAATATCACCAACATAATCAGCAGCGCGGCCGGTATACATGCCTTGCTTACGGGCAACAAATGAAACCGTCATTTCGGCGTGAACCGCTACGCCAAGAACTTTACCGGTGTTGCCACACAAGCCCGATGGAATATCAACCGAGCAAACCGGCTTGCCGAGCTGGTTAATCACTTCGATCATGTAATCAAAAGGCGCTTCAACCGGCCGGTTCAAGCCCGTGCCGAGTAGCGCATCAACGATAATATCAGCTTGCTCTAAGTTAGCTTCATCAAACGGTAATACCTGACCACCGCTTTGCAGCCACTTATCGCGCGCTTGAGCAGCTTCACCGGTTAAGGTGCTGGCATCGCCAACTTGAATGAGCTGTACCCCAAAACTGTGCTGGCGGGCTAAACGGGCAATAACGTAACCATCGCCGCCGTTGTTGCCGCGGCCACATAGAATTAATAACCGCTGCTTGTTGAGCCAGCGACGTTTAATGGCGTTAAAGCAGGCTTCGCCCGCACGCTCCATCAGCGCGGCTAAGGTTGCCCCTGCAATTTGGGCGGCTACGGGTTCGTAGGTTCGGACTTGTTCGGGAGTGTAGAGCTTGTATGGTAAACTCGCCGGAGAAACTTCGAATTCAGTCATGAGCTTATGTCGGCACCGAGTGAAACAGATTTGGTAGATCTGACCAACCTTATCAGGCAGTGGAGCAAAGCGCTAGGTTTCGCCGATTTAGGCATCTGCGATTTGCAGCTAAGCCACCATAAAGCAGCATTTACCGACTGGCTGGCTGCGGGTTATCACGGATCGATGAGCTTTCTCGAACGCAATGGCGAGCTGCGGTTTGATCCAGCATTACTGCACCCTAATACCCTGCGCGTGATTTCAGTTCGGATGGATTACTTGCCTCACCAAGCTCGATTTGCTGCCGATCTCGACGATAGTCAGCAGGCGTATATCTCGCGCTATGCCGTGGGGCGCGATTATCACAAAGTCATGCGCAAACGCCTCAAACAATTGGGCGATAAAATTGAAGCCTACTGCCAACAGCACTTTTCTACGCCATCGGCCACCCGACCATTTGTCGATTCGGCGCCCGTATTAGAACGGCCACTGGCAGAAAAAGCAGGTCTAGGCTGGGTCGGCAAACACTCCTTGTTGCTCAATGCGGAAGCCGGGAGTTGGTTCTTCCTTGGCGAGCTGATGATCAACTTACCCTTGCCGACAACTCAGCAATCAGTAACGAATCAATGCGGCGATTGTGTCGCTTGCATGAAGATTTGCCCTACAGGCGCAATCGTTAAGCCCTATGTGGTGGACGCCAATCGCTGTATT
Source organism: Neiella holothuriorum (assembly GCF_019457915.1). Classification (GTDB taxonomy): domain Bacteria; phylum Pseudomonadota; class Gammaproteobacteria; order Enterobacterales; family Neiellaceae; genus Neiella; species Neiella holothuriorum. The sequence goes on along the minus strand of NZ_JAHZSS010000008.1, from coordinate 6,650 downwards.
TCATACCTAACCATTGAGCACGACGGCGCCATTGATGAAGCGCTAAGACCGCTCATGGGCAACCGGATTTATGGTTGCGACGACTGTCAGTTAATTTGCCCGTGGAATCGCCAAGCCGAGCCCACCGACGAAGCCGACTACCAACACCGAGCCATTTGGCAGCAACACGACTTATTAACGTTATTTAGTTGGACCGAGCAGCAATTTTTGGATAACACGGCGGGCTCCCCTATTCGCCGCATCGGATTCGAACGCTGGCAGCGCAATCTGGCAATTGCCATTGGTAACGGTCCGGCAACTGAACAAGCCATCGACACGCTAAAAGCACAACGAATAAATGCTACAGCCATGGTGGTGGAGCACATCGATTGGTCGTTAGCGCAACTGCAGCAACAACAGCTGGCATCTCGTAAAACAGCCCGCTTGGTGCGAGCCATCCGCACCGGCCTACCTCGTGACGCCGATTAGCCCCGGCTTCGTTACAAATCTATTTTTCTCCTATACTTTCGTTTTTAGTCAAAACGATTGAGAAGTAATGGATTTTTCAGAGCTACAGCTGTTCTTCATTGCAACCCCGAACATCATAATCAGCCTGCTGGCCGCAGTTTATATGTATTGGGGAACACCATCAGCCACCGCTACGTCCAATGCCTGCATTCGCTACTTTTCGTTGTATTTTCTTATGTTATTCGCCGCTTTCTGTTCGATTGCTGGCAGAAATTCGCTTGGAGAGTTCGTCTCTGTCACGATTGTCCAATGCTGTATCGCAGTCGCCCTTGTGATGTTGGTTGCAGGTCTAATTCATCGTCGGCAAATGAGCGTTAAGCAATTCATATTGAAGCGCCACGTCATCACATTAGCGATGATCTACGTGTTGTCTGAAGTGATACTGTTCACCTATATACAAAATGTTATTGCATATCGAGTCATCACCGCTTTTCTCTTTTCGTCGGCGGTTTACACCGTTTGCTTAAGCCTTACTGTTCCCTCTAGCCAGCCAACCCGCGGCGAACGCTGGATGAATCTATCGCTTTATATATCCATCGTGTGCTGCTTGCTATTGTTGTGCATCACCATCACGCCTGCGATTACCCAATATTGGCAAGTGCTCTTTATTACTTCCATGGCATTTGTCGTAAACATCTTTGCTCTGTTTGCGGGGCTGCACGCCATGTTGCTCGACGACCATGTGCAGCTATATAAGAAAGCCTCCAATACCGATCCCCTGACCCAGCTCCATAATCGTCGGTATTTTTATGATCAAGCACTCAAGATGATCAGCCTTGCGCAGCGGCACCAAGACGACATCTGCGTATTGATTTGCGACATCGACAAATTTAAAGCCATTAACGATAGTTATGGCCACGATGTTGGCGATCAAGTGATCGTTGCATTTGCGCAGACGTTGCAACGAGAAAAAAGAGCGGAAGACTCGCTGGCGCGATTTGGTGGCGAAGAGTTCGTGCTGTTACTGCCTAAAACCAATTTGAATGGCGCTCTCGGTTTCGCTGAACGTCTGCGCCAAGCCATCGAGAAGACTCAAGTCCCCATCGGCGACAAAGCGCTGGCCGTTGCAGCCAGTTTTGGTATCGCGTCCTGCTCCTCAGCAAACATTGATGACAGCCTTAAACAAGCCGATCAGGCGTTATATCAAGCCAAAGCACAGGGCAGAAATCGCGTGATGGTATATGAACCAGCCTAGTTGACGTAGTTAGAACGCCTAGAAATCATGCTAACCTATTGATTCATCGATTATTCGATAAAAGCGATAACTGTCACCCAAATCGCCTTATTCATCGGTTAATCTTAAGGTTTACACAAGTACACGACTCAAGGAAGACCGCTTATGCTAGATCAACTCCCGTTGCTACCGCTGGTGATTGCTGGCTTTGTTTTATTCATCGTTTTTTCTGGCGTGGTTTCTGTTCGTCAGGGCTTTCAGTACACCATCGAACGATTCGGTAAATTTACACGCGCATTGGAACCCGGCCTGCATTTTGTGGTGCCTTTTGTCGATCGTATCGGTCATCGCGTCAACATGATGGAACAAGTACTGGAGATCCCATCACAAGAAATCATTAGCTCCGACAACGCTCAGGTCAGCATCGACGCATTACTGTTTTTCTTCCCGATCGATGCAGCAAAATCGGTGTATGAAGTGAACCATCTAGAGCATGCGCTGCGGAACTTGGCCATGACGAATATCCGGACCGTACTCGGCTCGATGGAATTGGACAAAATGCTGTCAGATCGCGATGAAATCAATTCTCGCTTATTAAATGTGGTTGATAGCGCCGCCGAACCTTGGGGCGTCAAAGTCATCCGCATTGAAATTAAGGATATTGCACCACCCGCCGATTTGGTTGAATCCATGGGCAACCAAATGAAAGCCGAACGTGACAAACGTGCCGTCATACTAGTAGCAGAAGGCGAACGACAAGCAGCCATTTTGCGCGCAGAAGGTGAAAAGCAATCGCAAATTCTCGAAGCGGAAGGGCGCAAAGAATCGGCCTTTCGGGATGCAGAAGCGCGCGAACGGCAAGCCGAAGCAGAGGCCGAAGCCACCCGCATGGTCTCAGATGCAATTGCCAATGGCAGCGCCCAATCCCTTAACTACTTTGTGGCTCAGAAATACGTTGAATCACTTAAAGATATTGCCTCAGCAGATAACCACAAAGTCATTATGTTACCGCTGGAAGCCAGTGGCGTGCTGGGCGCCGTCGAAGGCGTCCGAGAATTGTTGAAATCAGCAGGTAAGTAACCATGGTGATCGTGTTGGAATGGTTAAAACAAATGAGCCCGTCAGAATGGGCCATTATCGGCTTACTGTTAGTCGTTTTTGAAGTGGTGCTGCCCACCAGTTGGTTGCTATGGCCAGGGCTGGCAGCATTAGTTGTTGCGCTTGTTCACTGGTTAGTCCCGCTTGGCTGGACCGGCCAACTGCTAACCTTCGCAATCTTGACGCTGCTCATGTTGGTCATTGGCCGACGTTTTTACAATCCAGCCCATATTAACTCCAGTCAGCCCGATCTGAATCAACAAGTCGGCCGTCATCAGGGAAAGCAAGCTACGCTGATTCAAGATACCGACAATGGCCGTAGCCGAATTCATTTAGGTGACAGTGAATGGCAGGTCGAGGTTTCAGGCGATCGTCAGGTGCCGGCAGGAACTCACGTTGAAATTACCGGCCAGCGCAGCAACATTCTGCTGGTTAAAGTCAAAGATTAAAGGAACGCACAATGCAGGTTTTAGGTATTGATATTGGTGGCTCAGGCATCAAGGGTGCAGTGGTTGATGTAACCACCGGTGAACTTATTAGCGAGCGGTTGCGCATTCCAACGCCTCAGCCAGCAACGCCCGACGCAGTTGCCGCAACCGTGGCAGAAATTTGTGATCAGCTCCATTGGCATGGGCTGGTTGGCTGTGGATTTCCCGCCGCCATTCAGCATGGCATAGCCCGCACGGCAGCCAACGTTGATGACTCATGGCTAGGCGCAAACGTGCAAAAGATTTTTTGCGAAGCGACTCACCTGCCTTGCTACGTGGGTAATGATGCTGATGTTGCGGGTTTAGCGGAAATGCAATTTGGCGCTGGCCGCAATATCGACGGATTGGTCTTTATGGTCACCATTGGTACAGGTTTGGGCACGGCACTGTTTAATAACGGCGAGCTAGTTGCCAATACAGAGCTAGGCCACCTGTTCGATCATAAAGGCCGCGAATGGGAACACCGCGCGTCGGATGCGGCTCGCAAACGTGACGAGCTAGATTGGAGCAGTTGGGGTAAGCGCTTTAACAAGTATCTAATTACCTTAGAGCAGCTATTTTGGCCCGATGCATTTATTTTGGGAGGCGGTGCGAGCAAAAAATTTGACCGTTTCGCTGAAACCATTGATGTTGCCGCGCAAGTCATGCCGGCAGAATCACTCAACCAAGCGGGAATTATTGGGGCGGCTATTTTGGCGCACCAGAGTCATGACTCGCTCGATATGACACAACTACCAGGCTAGCTACAGCGTTAGGCCTATCGAAAAAGAGCCGGCAATTGCCGGCTCTTTTGTACTCATTGTTCGTTTTAATCCTCGTCGTCATCGATGATGACATCTTCATCATCGTCACCCTCTGTACTGGGGCTTTTCGCCGACAGAGCACGAACATGCGGCCGATTAATGCGTTTTTGGTATTTCATCCAAACCCGCTCCAAGGCACTTTCTGGCTCAAGCTCGCTTCGAATAACAGCTTGTAGACGTTTTTCCTCTTCTGTTTCCGGCGTGATTAAGTCATCGGCTAATGCCGCGGCTAATCGCCCATATTGTTCTAAAACCTGACTTTCTTTGAGTGAAAAATCACCTGACCTTGAAAAACCATAAGGATAATTTCGAAAGTCCTGAAAACGCTTTTGCAGCGAAGTCCGCATCTGTTCAGACATGGTGAACCAATCTCCAAAACACCGTAAATCGTTCTGTTTCAGAAATAATTCTGACTGGCCATTTTGTCAAAAGAAAATTTTGTGAAAAATAATAAAAAGTGCCAGAACTCACGTCTTTTTTTAACTCGTATCGCAAACGTAAAAAGCTTGATAGAATTATTTCACGACCTAAAAATTTGAAACTTAATTGAACCAGATCAACCTAACTAGGGTGATCTAATTCAAGAAATTATTACAATGAAGCCACTAAAAATACGACCAGATCGTCCTATACTGCTAGTGGCTTGCGATATCAGCGCTCTCAAATCACACAATTTGAGCGATGGCATCCCGCAACAACATCCCAAATAGCCGGAACTAGTCGTGTCGGGAATGCATAACTTTTAAAATACAGGACAGAGGAAACCCATGATTAAAAAGATTGGTGTACTAACCAGCGGCGGTGATGCGCCGGGCATGAATGCTGCCATTCGAGGTGTCGTGCGCGCAGCACTGTCTGAAGGATTAGAAGTCTATGGCGTCTACGATGGTTACATGGGCCTGTACGAAGATCGCATCGAAAAGATGGATCGCCGTTCGGTATCAGATGTCATTAATCGCGGCGGTACGTTCCTTGGCTCGGCTCGATTCCCGCAATTCAAAGACGAAGCGGTTCGCCAACAAGCGATTGAGAATCTCAATAAGCATGGCATTGAAGCGCTCGTTGTTATTGGTGGTGATGGCTCTTACATGGGCGCTAAGTGTCTGACAGAAATGGGCTATCCATGTATCGGACTACCAGGCACCATTGATAATGATGTACCAGGTACGGATTATACGATTGGCTACCTGACGGCACTCAACTGTGTCATTTCCGCCATTGACCGACTGCGCGATACATCAAGTTCTCACAACCGAATTTCGATCATTGAAGTCATGGGCCGATACTGCGGCGACTTGACCATGGCGGCTTCCATCGCCGGTGGTGCCGAATACGCCATCGTGCCAGAAAAAGCTTATGACGAAACCAAGTTGATTGAAGATGTTGCGCAAGGTATCGCCAACGGTAAAAAGCACTCCATCATTGTTGTTACCGAGCACATTACTGACGTTCACCAGCTTTCGAAGAAAATTGAAGCGCGTACTGGCCGAGAAACTCGCGCCACCGTTTTAGGTCACGTGCAACGTGGTGGCGCGCCAACGGCATTCGACCGTGTATTAGCCAGTAGAATGGGCGTGTTTGCCGTTAGTTTGTTAATTAAAGGCGAAGGTGGTCGTTGTGTTGGCGTCGTCGCAGGTAAGCTGGTTCACCACGATATCGTCGACGCAATCGAAAACAAGCGCCGGGTCTTTGACGAAGAACTGTACGAAACCGCCGCTAAATTGTTCTAAAGCTTTACCACATTCATATTTTAAAAAGCTCCCCCTAGGGGAGCTTTTTTGTTTGCGTTACACTCCAGCCAATGCTCAAAGCAAATTGAACCCTTGATATGCCGTTACTTCGTTCCATATGCCGTTACTTGGTTTACGCCATTGGCTATTGCCTATTGGCCAACGCGGCCAAAGCGGTCGATTATCAAATTGATGGTAACTGGCGCAATGTGGAAGATAGCGAGCAACTATTTGTCATCTCGCGTTTTGATTTTAATCCGGGGTTAGTTGATCACGCGTCACTCGTGCTCGAACGCTACCCACCAGCTTGCCATAACGCGGCGTTGCTGTTGGAGTTTGGCCCTAGCTCTCAATTCTCGCTCGATATGTCCGGTCAGCGTTACAAGTTCAACTTTAAAATCGACTTCAATCCAGCACGTTCAGCAACCTTTGTTAGTCATTCACAGCAACGTGATGACGGCAATTACTTGCTGCTGCAGCTCGTTGCGATAGAACGCGGCGGCACCTTGTTGTCAGAAATGGGCTCTGGAGAGCGAATGACCATTCGTTCGGTAGATAACCAACTCAACACGTCAATCACCATTCCCATGAACCAAACGGCGGCAATCATTCGCGGCAGCATTGATGCATGTGTTCGACAAAGCTTTGAATTAGATAAACGCGCTCAGATAGGCCGCGGTTAGCTTAAGCGCCCGCCGGCGAAGCCAACAAGCATCATAAAACGGATGGTATTCGACGTATAACGTTGTCGGGGAACAATGAGAATTTGAGGGAAATTTGGAGCGGCACATCGGGTTCGAACCGATGACCTCGACCTTGGCAAGGTCGCGCTCTACCAACTGAGCTAGTG
>NZ_JAHZSS010000007.1 GCF_019457915.1 Neiella holothuriorum | reverse complement strand
TCCCGTTCGTCTAGAGGCCTAGGACTCCGCCCTTTCACGGCGGCAACAGGGGTTCGAATCCCCTACGGGATACCATTTTCCATTAGGAAAGTTCTTCGTATCTGAACTGAATCGATGCGTTTGGGCCAGCGCTTGCTCTGGCAGGCGTAAAAGGTCGCACTACTTGTGTGTCCCGTTCGTCTAGAGGCCTAGGACTCCGCCCTTTCACGGCGGCAACAGGGGTTCGAATCCCCTACGGGATACCATTCTTTCCGGGGCTATAGCTCAGCTGGGAGAGCGCTTGCATGGCATGCAAGAGGTCCGCGGTTCGATCCCGCGTAGCTCCACCAAACTCTCTTAGTTTTCAACACTCCTTATTCCAACTAACTTAATTTTGTTTGCTCTGATTCCGTCAGTGGCTGCACTGCAATTACTTTGGCAAATTTCCGCTTCGGACATAAAAAAAACCAGAACTTTCGTTCTGGTTTTTTTGTTTCTATTACAACTCGCGTTGATAAAAGCGTTAGGCTTGAGGCACGGTCACTGCAAGCTTGTTGGCCAGATCACGTACTTCTACGTGGCCGGTCTGTCGGTTGCGAATGAAGTTAGCCGTATTCACAGCGCCAGCTTCAGCTGCAAAGGTGCCAATATCATCGCCGTTGCATACTACGTTGTTGGCGACGGTGTTCATTTTCAGTCGATACGACGCGACTGTGCGTTTGAATTTATGGACGCGGTCAAGTTGACTGGTGCGGCAAATATCAATTAACGCATTTTCTACATAAGAGTCCATTGCAGCGGTTGAGGTTGCTGCAGAGCTCAATCCGATTGCCGCTGCCGCGACAGTTAAACATACCTTGTTCATTTTAATCTCCAGCTTTCTGGTTGGGTGCAGACACCAATTAGTAAAGCTCAGATTCTTTTAAATGACTGTTGCCACTTGTAACAGAAATACATTAGAAATATGGGTATATTGCATGCAACTATGTTAAATGTGTCTATACTCAGCAAGCTAGCTAATTCAGCTATCTATCGATAAGAATTCTCGAATACACGCCTGCTTACCTAGATTTACAATTGGTTACATTTTGACCACCCAAAACCCCGAATTAATTGTCTTGAGTCATTGTTCTAGACTTGATTTTTTCTTGCTGGATGGTATTGAGAAAAAGTTGGCATGAGCAAGTTGTACAAACAACAGTTGCCGAAGTGGGAAATTTCTAGGCTAGCGAACTCAACGTGCAAATTATTTGCTGAGCGCGATCTTGATTCGTAAGGTCAAACAGTAAAACGTAAAGCCACCTTTCAGCATTCGGTGGCTTTATCGTTTTGGCCGAGCAACAACAAGTCGCATGGCGTTAGTTTTTGGCGATTAGATCGTCTTGGTCCCGATACTCACCTAAATACGCAGCTGTTTCATGAGAATTATGGCTCGCCGCAAACTCGGATATTGGCATGCCATTACAAACCACTTTATTGGCTACATCATCGGCATCTAATCGGTAGCTTTCCATGGTTTGTTGTAATTTCCATACTGGGTCGTTTTTAGCTGAATAACAGACATCCTCTAGCGCCTTTTCAATGAAAGGGTCCATGCTTGCGTTAGCACCGGTGGCAATCATTAGGCTTGTTACTGCTGCTGTAAGGGTTAATTTTTTTATCATCACAAAGCTCTCCATAAATCTGTGTAGGGGGTTTTTATGTCCACGCAGAGCAGTGTAGAGAAGCAATTGTTATTTTGGGTTGCAGTAAAATGACCGAATATTTCACTGAAATATGAGTATGTTGTATGCAATCTCTAAAACTATTGGCAGGTCATTGAGATAGCCAACAGCAGGCTGGTTTAGAAACAATAAAACTGTGTTTTTTAGCCTGCAATATTCATAACTAGTTACATTTAGGGGGCCTTTTTGAGCTTGCTTGCCCCTATCTGTTGACGTAATAAGTGCTTATGTAGCCACGGCTCAATGAGATCCGCTATTAGTGGTTGTGCGTTTACATTGGGGTGGAGCCCATCGGCTTGCATCAGAGTTTGTTCAACAGCTACGGTTTCCAGAAAAAAAGGTAATAGTTCGATATTTAATTCGGTGGCCAAATCGCGGTAAATTTGGCTAAACGCTTTGCTATATCGTGGGCCGTAGTTGGGCGGGATCATCATTTCAGCAAGAATCACTTGTGCGCCTTGTTGTTGACTTAACTCAACCATACGCTGGAGATTCTGTTTAGTGGCTGATAGCTGATAACCGCGCAAGCCATCGTTGGCGCCAAGCTCAAGTAGTACCAAGCTCGGTTGGTGCGCTGCTAACGCCGCCGGCATTCGAGCTAAGCCGCCTTGTGTGGTCTCGCCACTAACACTTGCGTTGACGATGGTCCAAGGCTGGTCCTGCTGCCAACGTTGAGCAATTAGGCTTGGCCAAGCTTGTTCTGGCTCCATACCATAACCGGCGCTTAAACTATCGCCGTAGATCAGTACTGTTTGGGCATGACCTGCAGTAACAACAAATAAAAAACAAAAAAAGAGATGTTTCCACATGACCAAGCAAACTCCAGATTATGTATTGCACGCCGATGGGATCAGCAAGCTGGTTGCGACCCGCGATCATCAGCTGACCATACTTCAATCGACGCACTTGAAAGTCAAGTCAGGCACAACAGCGAGTGTCGTGGGCGCATCGGGTTCAGGTAAATCAACATTACTCAGTTTACTAGCCGGGCTAGATCGGCCAAGCGATGGCCAGATGACCTTATTAGGCCAACGTATCGATCAACTAAATGAAGATGAACGTGCTGCGGTTCGTGCCGGTCAGGTTGGCTTTGTCTTTCAGTCATTTATGTTGCTCCCTGCGCTTACCGCAATTGAGAATGCCATGCTGCCTGCTGAACTTCAGGGATTGGCTGATGCGCGCGAACGCGCCATGCACTGGCTCGACAAAGTGGGCCTTGCTGATCGCGCGGGCCACAAACCGTCGGAGCTGTCCGGTGGTGAGCAGCAGCGGGTGGCGATTGCTCGTGCGTTTGTCACGTCGCCGAAACTGGTTTTTGCCGATGAGCCAACCGGCAACCTCGATAGTCAAACGGGGGAAGCCATCAATCAACTGTTGTTTGACACTCACGCAGAGCTGAAAACCACGCTGATCCTTGTGACTCACGACAACGAACTGGCACGCCAATGCCAATTTCAATACCGCATGCAAGCTGGTGTGCTGGCGGAGATCACACCATGATGATGCTTAGAGCGGTTTGGCAACATTGGCGGCAAACGGAAACTTGGCTGCTATTTAGCTCGGTACTGTTAGCCATATTTGCCTGTTATAGCCTCACCTCTGTGGGCGTTTTAATGCAGCAATCACTGGTTCGAACGAGTGCTGAGTTGATGGGGGCCGATCGCATTCTTAGTGCTACTCGTCCAGCCGAGGCCGACTGGATCGCCCACGCAGAGCAGCACCAATTGCGTATCAGTGAGCAATGGAGCTTCAATTCCATGGTGTTTGCTGGTGAAGGACTTGATGCGCCAATGCAATTGGTCTCGACCAAAGCCGTTGATGACAATTACCCTGCCAAGGGCGAGCTCCGCGCCGCGACCGAACAGGGTCAAATATCTAGTTTGCCAAACTCTGGTGAGGTATATGCCGATCAACGCTTGCGTGACTTGTTGCAGATCGAACTCGGTGACAGCCTTGAAGTAGGTGCTGCTAAATTCAAACTATCTGGCTGGTTGCTACAAGAGCCAGATACCGGTTTTAGCCTGTTTGGTAACTTGCCTTCTTTGCTCATTCGCTTAGAAGATGTAGCGGCAACTGAAATTGTTCAACCAGGCTCACGTTTACGGTACCGCTATTTACTAACCGGCAATGAGCAAGCGTTGAGTGAATATGATGAATGGATTAAGCCGCAATTGAGCGAGATTTATCGCTATCGCGGTGTGACGGATGATGATTTTGCGTTATCTAAATCGCTCAAACGCTCGGATACTTTTCTACGCTTAGCCGGCCTATTAACGGTGCTACTCACGCTTGCGGCAATGGCGGTGATCTGTCGCCGCTTTACCGAGCGGCAGCGCCGTGAAGTTGCTTTGCTCAAAGCCTTTGGTCAAAGCCGGAAGCACCTCATTCGCCGTTATGCGGCACTTATGACGAGCGTGTTGGCCTCGGCTACGGTCATCGGTATTGCGTGCTCTTACGGAGCTTTGTGGGTGCTAGCCGATCAAGTCAAAGCCGTGATGCCGCACTTACAAAATGAACTGGTTCTCAGTGCCGCTTTGTTGAGTGTTATTGCCGCCTGTGGCGGTTGCTTACTGTTTTGTTGGCGCCCGTTCCAACAGCTACTTGCAACGCCATCTAGTGCTCTCATTCAAGGCAATGCTCAACTTGATGAACAAGTCAGTTGGCGCTGGCGGTTACTACAAGGCATTGCTGTTTTTGGCCTGCTGTTAAGTTTTGCTAAGGATTGGGAGCTGGCAGGCCTATTGGCGCTAGTTGGTGTCGTGAGCTTGGTGCTTGTCGCATTGGCCAGTATGGGGTTAATCGCCGGTCTCAATCGTGTCAGCCAAGGTCAGCAACTCAGTTGGCGACTGGCAGTGCGCAATGTACAGCGGCGGATGACTGAAAATCGTTTACTATTAGCGGGTTTCACGCTGGCTAGCTTAATGGTCATGAGCATTTTTTATGTACGTGGAGACTTGCTCAATCAATGGCGTGAGCAATTACCCTCCGGTGCCGCCAACCGGTTCGCACTCAATATTCAACAACATCAACAGCAAGCTTTTGACGATTGGCTGGTGTCCCACGGGATTGAAACCAGCTACATGTACCCGATTGTGCGCGGCCGCTTATCGGCAATTAATGGCGAGCCAGTGCAACAGTTGGTGAGTAAAGAGAATGACAACGCCCGCCGCGGTATTCGCCGCGAGTTGAGTCTCACCATGCGACCCGAGTTACCCGAGGGGAACGAGCTGAGTGAAGGCACGTTTTTAACTGGCCCAGGTGAGGTTTCAATTGAAACGCGCTTGGCAGACCGGCTCGACGTCAACCTCGGCGATGTACTAACGTTCGATATGGCGGGTATCGCTGCAACAGCTACCGTCACCAGTTTACGAAAAGTGGATTGGAACAGCATGCGGCCCAACTTCTACATGATTTTGTCTGACGACGTGTTAGCGCCGTTTGCGGCGAGTTACTTGGCCAGCTTCCATCTGACTAAAGATCAAACCAGCTTAGCGGCAGACTTGGTGCGGCAATTTCCAAATGTGACCCTGCTCGACGTGGATGAAGCTATCAGTCGTGTTGAATCGGTCATCAAGCAATCGACCTTAGCGATGACCGTTGTGTTGGTACTGGTAACGGTTGCCGCTGCGTTATTACTTATTGCCCAGATCCGTGCCGGTATGGATGCGCGGCAACAAGAGTTGATCACCATGCAAACCATGGGCGCAAGGCGCAAGGTATTGGTGCGTAGTACCTTGTTTGAGTTTCTGGTATTAGGTTTGATTGCGGGCGGTGTGGCCGTGATTGCCACTGAACTGCTGTTGGCTGGGTTGTTTGTTTGGCTATTTAACTTGTCAGCACAAGCTCATTTTAGTTTATGGCTAATCGGGCCTGGATTTGCCGCCATTATTATTACGGCGGTAGGGTGGCAGCAATGTCGACAGTTGTTACGCGAAGGCGCGTTGACCCGGTTGCGGCAACAGATCAGTGGCGGCTAAATCGCTCAGACTTTTGGCTCATCAAGCAGCTGATGTAGGGCTGAACTAAGATCTGGGTATTGGAAGTTAAAACCCGCATCAAGTAAGCGCGTTGGCTTAACGCGCTGACCCTCTATCAGTAACTGCGCCATTTCACCGAGCGCCAGTTTGAGCAGTAGCGCTGGCGTAAATAAGAAATGTGGGCGGTTGAGTGTGGCAGCCAGCTGTCGGCTGAATTCTGCATTGGTTGCCGGTTGAGGAGCGGTGGCATTGTAAATGCCGTGGGCATCGGCTGAATCCAATAAGAACAACAACAGCTGCACCATGTCATCAATGTGAATCCAGCTCATGTATTGCTGCCCTGAGCCGATTGGGCCGCCTAGACCCAAACGGTAAGGTGGCAACATCTTTTTCAGAGCGCCAAATTGTGGCGCTAACACCAGTCCGGTGCGAACGATACACACTCGAGTCAGTTGAGCAACGCGCAGTGCGTTTTGTTCCCACTGGAAACAAACCTGATGGGCAAAATCCTGCTGCAGTGTTTTTTCATCGATGGGCGTGTGTTCATCAACCCAGTTATTGCCTTGGTTGCCATAAAAGCCGATAGCCGATCCGCTAATGAACACGGGCGGGTTGGCGCAGTTTTCAAGGGTGTTGGCGAGTTGCTCCGTTAATTGCCAGCGGCTGTCGCAAATCTTGCGCTTTTGGCTTTGACTCCAGCGCTTCTCTGCAATGGGCTCGCCCGCCAAGTTAAACACCGCATCAATATTGTTGAGCTCGCTGGCCGACGGTAGATGATCAATCACATTAACCTTAGGCCCGAGCAGAACTGACGCTGCCTTTGTATTGCGCGATAACACCGTGATCTCAGCGCCACGTTGATGGAGGGCGCGAATCAAATGTCGACCAATAAAACCTGTGCCACCGGTGATTAACACTCGCATGTTTTGAACGCCTTTTAGCTTTTTTGGTAACTCAGGCTCATTGATACCGAATCGGCAAATCGCAACGCATGGGGCTTGTCAATTTCGACCTGTGCTGAGATCACCCAAGCATGCTCTGTTGCGATGGCGAGTACGTCGGCCGTGAGTTTTTCCAGTAACGAAAAACGATTGGATTCCACGAGTTTGATAATTCGTTTGGTAATGGTGCGGTAATTGAGCGCGTCGTCCATGTTGTCCGACTCCGTTGCGCTGTCGGCTGGATAATTGATGACGACGTTAACGACCACATCTTGCTTGTTGGCGATTTCATCGTCATTGATACCGATGTAAGTCCGCAGGCGTAAGTTTTTAATTCGTATGGTCGCAATAGCACCTTGCATAAAAAATCCTTGTGAGTGAAGTGAGGTTGCAGCCGCCGAGCTTGTTAGCCACTGGACTGCGTTATGACTGATCGAGTTTGCTGATGGTGCGGCGCAATTCGTATCCTTCATCCGTTACGATTTTTTCTAGCACTTGGATCCGTTTTTTAAGACTAACAATCGTATCTTGTTCGAGGAGGCTTAATTGGCGCTCAAGGGCTTCTATTTTCGGCCCATCTTTATATTTCATACGCTTGTCGATTAAACGAAGAATGCCTCCGCCAATGACCACCGTCACCACAATTAGAAAAACCAGCGTTGTACCAGACATAACAGACTCCTTGTTCGCGTTAATTGGCTATAACCTAGCATAATCAATGCATCAGAAATAACCCGTGTTAACATCTGCTAAACATTCTGTGAATAGATGGTTACTAGCTAAATCCTTTCTTAATCAAAGCTTCGTTGCACTGGAATGACGGGGTGGCTTGAGTATACTGAGCCATCAATTTTCATCTTCTACTTTGGCTCGAACGTTATTGAGCCTAACTGTTATGAGGCTCAATATCATGAATAGTCAGCAACAGAATCGAATCAATCGGAGCGGTCGACGACTGGTTACATTGCTGAGCGTTGCTGCCTTGAGTCTGTTACAAGCCTGTTCACCGCCAGAAAAGCTTGAGCAGCTTCAGGTTGAGTTTCCGCAACCCGAGCAAATGAAAGTAGATGTGCAGTCGGATCAGCGAGCTTATCAATTCAGCTTGCCTGCCGAACAATTGAATACACCAGCTGAATTACAAGCTTCGCTGGCATCTTTGCCTGACGAGCTGCGCGCCGAGGTTCTGGCCATGCTAGAGCACGTTGAGGCGCCGCCGCCAGCGCCAATTCCTGGCAAGCTGAGCCGCAGTGTTGATGCGCTCGATCACTTGCTCAAATCCTTAGGCAAAGACCTTAACGAATTACAGCAAGATTTGGCTGAAAATACCGATGAGTACCAGCGTAAGCTGGAACAAAATATGGGCCAACTGAATGACGAAGCCGTGGCGTTAGCTAAGCAAGCAGAGCAGCACACCAGTGAATTCTTGGGCAAAATGAAGCATGAGTATGTCAACCACATTGCCGAGATGATTAAAGACGGTGAGCTTACGCCGGAACAAATCGAACAGCTCGAACAAGCGATCGCCACCCATCGACAACAACAGCCTTAATGGCGCCTGCTCGTTAACTGCAGACTAATCGAATTATTGTGAAATTTTCTATGACGCAACACCTTTGCCGCTTAGTAAAAGCGGCTGCCTTAATGGTTTTTTTGAGTGTGGGAACAGCCTTTTCCGCACAGGAGCAACTCGATCCCGAAGTCACAACGCACCGCGAGAAAAAGCAAGGAGTTGTTGGTGACAAGCAGATGGTTGTGACGGCGAATCCACACGCCTCAGCGGCAGCAATGACCATACTGAATGCCGGAGGTTCAGCGATTGATGCTGCTATTGCAGCACAATTGGTGCTGACGCTCGTTGAGCCGCAATCCAGTGGTATTGGCGGTGGCGCGTTCATGTTGTTCTTTGACGCTGAAGGCGATCGATTATTGTCGTTTGATGGTCGAGAAACTGCGCCCGCAGCGGCAAAACCAAATCGCTTTTTGAAGCCTGACGGTCAGCCCATGGGATGGCTAAATGCGTTGGTCGGAGGTCGTTCGGTAGGTGTGCCTGGTGTGGTCGCGATGATGGCGCAAGCTCATGAGCAAGGTGGGCAGTTACCGTGGAAAACATTATTCGAGCCGGCCATTGAGCTAGCCAGCAATGGCTTTGAGGTGTCGCCTCGGTTGGCTGGTTTATTAGCAAAACGACATAACCCAGGGTTGGCTAAGTTAGAGCCGGCTGCTAGCTATTTTTACCCCGAAGGTAAGCCGCTTCAAGCGGGCCAATTACTAGTGAATAAACCGCTAGCCAATACCTTGACCATTCTTGCCAATGAAGGTCATCGAGCGTTTTATGAAGGCCCAATGGCTGATCGCCTTGCCGCAACCGTACAGTCGGCAGCGCAAAATCCAGGCGACTTAACGTCAGATGATTTGGCCAACTACCAGCCGTTATTGCGTGAACCCTTGTGTGCGCCTTACCGAGGCTACCGAATATGCTCTATGGCGCCGCCTAGCTCTGGCGGAATCGCAGTCGCACAAACATTGTTATTGCTTAATGATTCGCCGATGGCGGATATGGCTTCTCTGTCGATTCCGGCGGTACATCGTTTTGCTCAAGCTTCCAAATTAGCTTTCGCCGATCGTGGTCATTACATTGGCGATCCTGACTTTGTGCGCGTGCCCATTGATGGTTTGCTCGATGAAGCTTATCTAGCCGAGCGTCGCGCACTCATCGACCCGAAAAAGAACATGGCCAAAGCGGTTCATGGCGCGGTAGAAGATGCCAGGCGCGGCGATGATGAATCACCGGAATTACCGAGCACCTCGCACATGAGTATTGTTGATCGCCAAGGCAACGCGGTGTCGATGACCAGTAGCATTGAAATGGCTTTTGGTAGCGGCCTAATGGTGAACGGTTTCTTACTCAATAACCAACTGACGGACTTTTCTTTTTCGCCGGCTAAAAATGGTGTGTTGGTGGCCAATTCAGTGTTGGCAGGCAAACGACCGCGCAGCTCTATGGCACCGGTCATGGTATTTGATGACAACGATGATCTCTATCTAGTCGTTGGCTCGCCAGGTGGCAGCCGCATTATCAATTATGTGTCACAGGTGCTGATCGCGGTGATTGATGGTGACTTGGATATACAGCAGGCCATTAACTTACCGCGAGTCTCTCATCGGAACGATTATTTAGCGTTGGAAACGGGCAATTGGCCTGAGCAAACCATCGAGACTTTTGAAGACATGGGTTATAAGGTCAAAGTTCGTGATCTGAACTCGGGCTTGCATGGTATTCAGCGGGTTAAAAATGGCTGGTTAGGCGGCGCAGATCCGCGCCGCGAAGGTGTAGCGGTAGCGAACTAAGTTTAGCCGTTGGTGGCAAAAGGATCCGGATCGATGCTATCAACCACCCAGCTTTCGGCAAATTGCTGAGACAGGTGAACCACGCGTACATCCATGATCGTGCTGCGACCCTGCACGGATTTAAAATGCAGTTCGACCCACACATCTTCGTCAAGACGACGAAAGAAGTCGGCGCTACTATCTTTGACTTCAATTTCCGGATTGCTCATTTCCATGCCAACAATATGGCGCTTCACTGCGTCTAAGTTGCGGTAATGGCCAAGTAATTCGGCAAGCTCTGGGCCTGCTAGGCTTTTCGCCTTTTCAACATCACCATCGACATAAATCGCATGAAAGAACGCGACCGCAATGTCTTCCGGATCTTGTTTGGGGTTTTCTTCCTGGCAGGCACAAAGCGACAGTACGGCAAGAAAAGTGATTAACAGTCGAATGAGCATGTAATGATTCTCAATAAGGTGAATTGGCTGAACCTTACCGAGCTACGATTGGCTTTTCAATAGTTGCGGTAATTGGTCGAGCCACAATTAATCCTTGTTTAATCATGGCACAATTGACAAATAGTGATAGGTGGACGAATCGCTTATCGGGTTGCTCAAACTTAAACTGACCCATTAAAACGATAGCGCGGGAGAGCGAACCAGTGGACTTAGCATTTGTTGATTTAGAAACAACGGGCGGCGTAGCTCAGCGAGATCGCATCACTGAAATCGCGGTGATTCGAGTGCGCGAAGGCCTCGAAGTCAGCCGCTGGTCAAGTCTAATCAACCCACAACAAAAGCTGTCTCCTTTTATTCAACGTTTAACGGGGCTGACGGATGCCCAGCTTGCGCAAGCGCCATTGTTTGCCGACATTGCCTCCGAGATTGAACACCAGCTCAATGATGCCGTGTTCGTGGCTCATAACGCGCGCTTTGATTATGGTTTTTTAAAGAATGAATTTCGCCGTATTCAGCGGCCATGGCAAGCTCGGAACTTATGTACCGTTAAGCTTTCTCGTTCGCTATATCCTGAGTTTCGCAAGCACGGCCTCGATCAACTGATCCAGCGGCACCATTTAACTTGCGAATCGAGACACCGAGCAATGGGCGATGCCGCTGCCACCGTTGCTTTTTACCAACATGCGATGGCTGAGTTTGGTGAGCAAACGGTAAATGACGCCGTACATCGACTCATCTTACGACCTACCATGCCGCCAAATTTGCCGCCAGATGCATTGGACGGGTTACCGACTAGCCCCGGCGTCTATCGATTTTGGGGCGAAGACGGGGCGCTGCTTTACGTGGGCAAAAGCGTCAACATTTATCAGCGAGTGAGCAGTCACTTTCAGGACGATCACCGTCTGCATAAGTCACAACAATTATCACAGCAAGTCTATCGTATTGATTACACCCAAACCGCCGGTGATTTAGGGGCGCAATTACTTGAGCTGCAGGAAATCAAACAACGGCAACCGATCCATAATCGCCGGAGCCGGGCGGCAAAAGAGTTAAAAACCATTCGTTTGCAAGACAACGGCCACGGTTATTTGATTGCCAGCATTGAAGAAGACATCGATATGGCGCAGTTACCGCAGCACTTTGGCTTATTCAAAACGCGCAAAGAAGCCGAAAAAGCGCTCGCCGGACTAACGCGTACATACCAGTTATGCAATGCGCTAATGGGGCTGGAAACTGCAACTGGACCGTGTTTTGGCCGCCAAATTGAACAGTGCAAAGGCGCCTGTGAACAACAAGAAGACTGCGCCAGTTATAACGCCCGAGTGAACCTTGCGTTGCAGGGCTTGAAGTTAAAAAGCTGGCCGTGGGATGGACCCATTGGTATTCGAGAGAAAGACGATTTTACCGGCATAGAGCAGTTTCATGTGGTTTGGCAGTGGTGTCATTTAGTTACCGTCAGTGATGAGCAAAGCTTTTATGACTGGCAAACTCAGCAGCAACCGGCACTTACATTTGAGCGCGACAGCTACCAATTACTGCAACGCTACCTCTTTAGTGGCAAAACTAAGCCGGACGTTGTGTTGTTACCCGCGTGGCCAGACGCATCCGGAGATTAGCGGCTGATTTGACCGATAATTGTTCAGCTTGACAGCGGCGCTAAACAAATTTGGTTCATCGCCCTGATCTTTTATCGTAATGGCGCATAAAATGCTTTATACATATGGGCTTCGGTTATATTCATGGTTCTCTTCGTGTCACAGAGCATTCCAACTTCATCTCAAGTAAAAGTTGCTGTAATTGGCGGTGGTGTTGCTGGTTCAACGATTGCGCTGCGCTTGTCTGAATTGGGCATCAAAACCACCTTATTTGAAAAAGGCCCGAGCTTGGTCAACGGCCCGCCGATGTGTCATTTACATGCGGGTGGCAATCTCTATCGCGATATTTCTGATGAGCAATGCTTCACGTTGTTGCAGCAGTCCATCGATACACTCAAAGTCTTTCGCCACTGTGTTGATTGGCGTCCTACCGTTATTGCGCTGCCTACGACCGATAAAAGCACGCCAGCGGCTTTGCTGCCTCGGCTATATAAGCTTCAACAACGTTACCGAGAATTGGTTGCAGACGATGAAACCAATGAAGTGTTGGGAAGCCCTGAGCATTATTTTCGACCTTATGAGCGTGAACAACTCGAAGCGCTTGCGAAGCGGCCAACACCTAAGGTTGCGCAAGGCTTCGATGATTGGCTGATCCCAGTGGCTAAAACTGTCAATTTGGACACGCTGCAATTCCCTGTGTTTTTAGTGCAGGAATATGGTCTTAGTGCTTTTCGCTTTGCCGCCGCGGCAACCTTAGCCATGAAATCTATTGCTGATTGTGAACTGCGCCTAAATCACCAAATTGTTGCGATCACCGACACCAGTGGCGCACTTGCACCAAGTGGATCGCTGGAAACAAATGATGCACTCGCAACAAATAGTACACCGGCTACAAATGGAGCCGTCTCAAAGCGATGGCAGCTGAGCTACAAAGACTCCGCTGGCGCATTGAACCTGTTTGATTGCGATTACGTGGTCAATGCTTGCGGTTTTAGAAGTGGCGAAATCGATGATTTGTTGAATCTGCCGCGCCAGCGATTAGTTGAATTTAAAGCTGCTTATGTCGCGCATTGGCCAGATACGTTTGGGCAATGGCCGGAAGTGATTATTCATGGCGAACGCGGCACGCCACAAGGCATGGCACAGCTAACCCCATACCCAAATGGATTTTTCCAACTGCATGGGATGACGCACGACATTACCTTATTCGAAGGAGGCTTGGTGGCTAGTCATGCCACTAGTGCACAGCCTAAGCTCTCAACCCGATTTTTGAACAAAATTGAACACCAATGGCCAGAGCAAGAAGTCGCCAGCCGAACACAAGCGGCGGTTAATCACGCCTCGCAGTTCTTTCCTGCATTTGCCAACGCCAAGGTCGCCGCTAAACCGTTATATGGTGCACAGCAAATACCTGGTACTGATCCTGGCTTGCGCGCTGCGGATGTGTCGTTTTGCAGTGACGGTTATGCCCGCGCAGAGATCGTTAAAGCATCGTCAGCGCTCGCCGCTTCTGATGCCATTTTAGGCGACCTCAAACGGCTTGGTTTAACGCAACACTTGCACGTAGAAGCCGTCAACAGCTCGCATTACTTTCCTGCGACGAAAAGCTTAACGCAACAAGGCGTTGTTCAACTGGCGCTGAAAATTGCGGCACAACGTGATTATTCAGAAGCACTGGCTGAGCCGATTCAATCGGCGCATACGGGGTAGGTTCGCCAGCTTGACGAGCAGAGCTATGACGCTGAGTAGAAGCATTACTCAATAAAGAATGAGTAATACAAGTCGGCAGAATTTTCGATGCCGGACACTGTCTCTAGCCAAAGTTGATTCAGCAAATAAAAGCGCACGGTGACTTCATTGATTGGCTCAAATACACCCATGCCGTATTTGAGGTAAAAGCGTTCGCCAACATACCCACTAATGGTTACTTGGGTTTCATCACCTTCACCTTCGGTATCGAGTGCGACTTGTTGAATACCCGTCAGCTGCTCCATCGAATTGGTCAGCCCCATTGACTCGGCAGCCGATACGCCAAATGCGGCCGCAGCTGCCATGCTGCTGTTGTCATCTGAATCTAACCCTCGCCCCCTGACGATATACGACAGGATTTCTTGCTGCTCCATGGTTGGATCCGAGAAGAATTCAATGGTTGGTTGCTCGACGGTGCCGGTGGCATGAATACCGGCGATCACATCGGCCGATTTGATTTCACGAGCCGCACGAATGTTAAGATTGGCGAGTCTCGGTGGGCCATTAAAATGGATCACTGAGTCGTTTTGAATTTCCAGCCGCTGGCCGTATGCACGATAGCGACCACTCTGCAGTTGAATCGGGCCGTAAAGCTGCAGCGGCGCATTGACTCGCTTGCGTACTTCGAGGTGGCCGCCAATACGCCCCGTAAAGCCGACCGCTTCAACTTTAATTTCGTCGCCAAGCTCAATGTCCACCTTGGCACTTAAATTGGTGGCGGAGGTTGACTGCTGCGATGTTTGATCAATAAAGACCTCATCATCACTCAAGTCGATACCGCTATCGGGTAGGCTTCGAAAGATAATATTGGCCGCCGGCACGCCAATGCGGCCTGACAGTGATTGTTGGCCGTTGGCGATATTAAATTGTAGATCGGGCGACACCAAAAAATCTGACTCTGGCGGTAGCAAGATCTTCAGCTTGTCACCGCGAAAATTCGATTGCAGTTCAAATTCGTCAGCCCAATCCGCAGCGGCGGTTAGCGTGGCGGTGTTTTCACCAAGATTGAGACTGGTGTTGATCAACGCCGAGTTACCATCAAATACAAGCTCAGCCTGAAGCGCATCAATTGGGGTTGGGTTAGATAGCAACAAAATGACGCCATCGGACAGATTAAATTGGCCGTGAATATCGGGTTGTTCGAGCGTACCTGTCACCTTGGCTTGGCCTTTTAGCAAACCTTGTACGCGCTCAATATCGGGCAGTAATGATTTGAAATGACCGAGCTCGACGTTGTTCACAGCAATATTGGCCTGTAGAGCGCCGGATTCATGTTCAAGGCTGCCATTAAAATCAACTTCCGAACCATGCTGGGCGACCATACCCAGTTCAAAGCTAGTTTGTTGCTCGGTAATTTGGCCGACAATGTTGACACTGTTAATGGCCACGGTTTGGGTTTGCTCTTCCAGTGGGTTGTGAAACGACATTTCAATATCAGACGAGTTCAGTTGCAGTGATGCGTTGGCCGGTTGCCCGTCGCGCCAATGGGCGTCCAACTCACCAATTAAACTCCCTCGTACTTGATAGTCTTCATGCAATAATTCGCGGGTTAGATCGCGCCCAGAAATTTTCAGGCTGATATCGGCATTGCCGGTCTTACCTAGCGTGGCATCTTGCTGTAAACACAGCTCACTATCACTAGCACGCCAGCAGTGAGCACTAACTGTAAGCTGTTGCTGATCTTGGAGGAAAGCCAGTTGAACGGCTTTATTCAACTGCCAATGACCGGCAGATGTATCAAATTGAGCTGCTGCAAGCTCCCCTTGCCAGCGCTGTTGTGGCGCTTGCCATTGACCCGACAGCTTAACAATCGGAGCAAACTCGCCAAGGCCGGCGATGTCAAACTGGTGTTGGCTCAAGGTACCGGAGCTGCTCGCTGTTAATTTTTCGCTCGGTAAGTGGCCGAGCTCGGTATCGATAAAGGTTAATTGCAACTGATGTTGATGATCGGACAGTGGCTGATAGGTGGCGTCTAGTTGCGCTAATTCAAATTGAAGTGCTGAGTCATAACCGCCGCGCTCCATCGCTGCGGATACAGAAATTAACGGATCTTGGTAAGGCCCAGATACGCTAAATGTACCGTCTAAATCACCGGATAAACCGGGTAACCATTGCTTGAGCTGACGCCCTTGTAACTGGCCATTGAGCTGCCAATTGTTATCAACACGGCCATTTAGTTGCAGGGTTGAACCCGCAACTTCAACATGAAGGTTATCGGCGTGGCCTTGCAGCAGATCGTTGACAGCAAGATCTCCGTGTATCGTCATGGGCAAGCCCATGTACTCGCCGCTGATTTGGGTGTCGTCAAATGCTAACTGCCATTGTTGCGGCCGGTCGGCGTTGCCAGTGACGCTGGTGAAACTTCCCTGATGCTGAAGTTGCCCTGAGATAATGGCGCTATCGGCTTGATCAAATTTAGGTAATTGCAGCTGATCGAAGCTCGCATTGAGCTGCCACTGCAACTCGTCTCCGTTGGTGCTGGCACTGGAGGTGGCGTGAGGGTCAATATTGTATTGCAGCTGGCCATTGGCGGTTAGCTTGCCGCCCTCATTAATCTCGGTAAGTTCGAGAGTTGTAATGGTTAAGGTCTGGTTGGCGTGGTGGCCCGCTAGTACCACATTACTTTTCATCGGTTCATCGGCAACCGTGCCGGTAAACTTACCGGTTAGCTCAAAATCCTGTTGTGCCAAAGTGCCCGAAGCGTGGCCGTTAATAGCCTGATACTGCACCAATTGCTCGAGATCATCAGGCCAAATCATCTGTTGGCCAGCGAGGGTCAGATTGAATGGTAGGTTTTCGTCTGCCAAAGCGGCATCACCATGAATTTGCCAGAACAATTGCTGTTGTTCGCTAGCGGCTAATACCAGGTTGTTCAGATCGCCATCAATGGTGGCTTGCCATTGGCTGCCGTTTAATCCTGCGAAACTTGGCAGCTCGCTGGGGCTTAACTTGATATCAAGTTGCATGGGATAGGGATGGTTGAGCTCAGCGACACCGGCCACATCAAGTTTGCCGTAGGGCTCGTGGTGAAATGCAACTTGCTTGATATTGACCGACACATATTGCCAGTCGCCATCAATCGTAATGTTGCTAAAAGACTCCTGTAACCAATCTTGATAGGCAAAGGCAAACCGGTCTGCGGAGGCTTGTTCGACAAATAGTTTCAATGGGAGCCGGGTGTCACTTAAGTGAGCTAGTGGCCAAGCTTGCTCGTTCGAGGCTGAATTCGATGCTGGCTGCTCCGATGATGATGTGGTGTTTGCATCGACATGGACTGAGCCGGAAGTGAAGTTAGCCTGCTGAATATCAATGGTGTCGTCATATAGATGAGCGGATGCAGTTGCGCCTTGCCATTGAATAATAATGTCATCGACTTGAACGATGCCGTTGGCGACTTGAGCTTGCTTAATGTGCATGGCAAACGGTAAGTCGAGCTGGTAGGGCGTGTCATCGTCTACTGATTCAGCACTGGCAGACGGACTGGCAGGTTCGTCTTCATCGGTGTCGAGCCGTAAATCAAAATCGGTGACTCGAACTGTATTGATACAGAGCTCTTGGCGAACGCTACACCAAGGGTTCCAGCTAATATCTGCGTCGATTGCCGTAATGGTCAGGAAATCTAAATCAAGCTCAAATTTATGGAGGCTTATTTCGTCATTGAGGCGGCCAGAGCGATAGTCGATATCTATTCCGGGAATTAGAGTGCTGGCAAGGCCAACCGCTAACCGGCTACCAAATTCGGTGGAGACCAAAACCGCCGTTAGAAGTAGGGCGCTTAATGGAATGTAAATCAGCCAACGCAGGCTGCGGCGTAACCAAATCACAGCTCTGCTCCAATGTTTATGTGTAACCGCCATTTGGGGTTGTTTTCACTAATGCTGCGTGCAATGTCCAATTTAATGGGGCCAATAACCGACAACCAATGAACACCTCCGCCAACGGAGTAGGCCCAGTCAATGCTATCTTCTAAATCTTCAAACGCATTACCGGCGTCAGTAAATGCCGCGACGCGCCACTCATCATTTAAATAGTATTGATATTCCAAACTGCCGGTTGCCATATAACGGCCGCCGACGGTAATTTTTTGTTGATTGCCTTCATCATCTTCGTAATCAATGGTGGGGCCCAATGATTGATAAGCAAAGCCTCGAATACTTTCATCACCACCTGCATAGAAACGGAGCGACGGCGGCACATCGCTGAGATCTTTATCTTCGAAATAACTCGCGCCTAGGCCGGTGCGAATCACCACGCGGTGATTATCGTTGAAACGATTGAGCCATTTTATTTGTGCCGCGAAGCGAGCAATATTGGCATCAGAGCGAAGTTTATCGGAGGCAAACTCCAATAAATAATATTGCCGCAAGCCAGCTTCAGGATCGACTGGGTTACCGCTACGGCTGGTATTCGCCCAGGTCACGCCGGGCATAATGAACTGACTTTTTTCGCTATCTTCTAAAATGTCCCAACGCTCATCGAGGTGGCGCAAATAATATTGCCGTACCCAACCTTCGTGAATGGTTTTACGGCCAATACGGGCGTGACGTAATTCGCTTTCAATGTCGGCGTATTCATTGCTCTCTAACCCCAAGCCAAACTGCAGAATATCGGTATTGGGGTTTGATAGCGGAATGTCATACAAGAAACGAACATAGGGGTTTACATCGGAATATTCGATTTTGGTTTCTTGCGAATGACCATAGCGGTTAATTTGTGGTGTTCGCCAAGTGATTGATGCGCGCTGCTTGGTGTCGGTGGCATAACCAACACCAACATCAAAACTATGGCTTTTGGCAGGCGTCAGGCTAATTAAAATAGGTACTTGGTTGTTGCTGCGCTGATCAATCAACGGCAGAACTTTGACCGAGCCAAAGTAGCCACTTTGCACTAGCGCGCGGTTGAGCGCGGTGATTTGTGTCAGGCTATAGGAATCACCTTGCTGAAAATTAAGCATTGTTTGTAACAGTTCTGGCTCGAGATCTGAGCCTTCAAATGAAATCTCACCGAATTGATAGCGGTTGCCACTGTGATAATGAAGCACGGCGTTTGCTTGTCGACGCTTTCTATCCACTTCCAGTCTTGACGTGGTCATTTCGCCGTCAAAAAAACCGAGACGTACGGCACGACTCACCAGTGCAGACTTGGTTTGATCGTAGTGACTATGAATAACGCGTTCGCCTTCAATGAGGCCTTGTTCTTGCGCGATGCGTTGAAATGGTTTGAGAGCACTCGCTTCGCCGGTAATTTTGACATCAACCTGTTGCCATTTAGTAGCAACGCCAGCGGTCACGGTAATGGTGAGTTGCCAAGGCTCTTTTTGCTTGTTGAGGTTAATGTCTATATCTGGCTGATAGTAACCAAGGGCGGCGAGTGCTTTTTCTGTTGCGGGTTCAGCATTGAACACAAAGCTAGCGCGATGTTGCTCGGAGCTGGGCAGCGTACCAAGGTGAGCTTTAATATTGTCCTGTTGTTGCTTGGTTTCAGCTTTAATTGTCAGCTTAAGGTTTTCCGCCTTGACCGGCATGACGGCTACCAAGGCAACAAACACTAAAATAAAGCATCGAAAAGGCACTGCTATTTTTGCTCCTGATTCCATGCGACCTAAGTGATGGCTTAAGTGCGCTATTGGGCATTGCGGCTAAACTGAACAACTCATTGGCTTGGCCCTGAGTATATGCAATCAGTCTACCGGATTGAAATTTAGTTGGGGTAAGCTTGTCATAACTTGTGGGCTATTAATAACTGTTTAGTGTGATGTTCTCGCTGTGTTTGCATATTTGCCCAAGGCGCCCGTTAGTTTGATATTGAGCAACGGGACTTTCATCATTTATGACTACCATGGCGGCTTTGTTTAGTTGACTGCGAAATTAGACATGATTTTTATC
This sequence comes from Neiella holothuriorum, assembly GCF_019457915.1. GTDB lineage: Bacteria > Pseudomonadota > Gammaproteobacteria > Enterobacterales > Neiellaceae > Neiella > Neiella holothuriorum. The sequence goes on along the minus strand of NZ_JAHZSS010000007.1, from coordinate 153,731 downwards.
TCAGATATCCATGGTTGTATTGACTCTTTACATGCTGCATTGGCATTTAAAGACAAGCTAAATGCCAAGCACATTATGCTGTTGGGGGATGTATTAAACCACGGCCCGCGTAATCCTGTGCCTGCAGGTTATAACCCTGCTGCGGTAGCCACAGAGCTCAACAAACATGCCGATAGCATTATTGCGGTGCGTGGTAACTGCGATAGTGAAGTTGACCAGATGCTTTGCCAATTCCCTATGATGGCTGATTACAACTGGCTGATTGTGAATGGTCGCCGGCTGTGTTTGACGCACGGCCACTTGTTTTCGCCTGACAATCGTCCGCCGCTTGCTGCTGGTGATGGCTTGGTCTTTGGCCACACCCATTTGCCTGTGGCAGCGATTGAAGATGATGTACTGCTGTTTAATCCTGGTTCGGTGACGATTCCTAAAGGGGGTAACGTTGCTAGTTTTGGCTATTTTGATGGGCAGCGCTTTAGCGTAAGAGAGCTAGCGACAGGTCAAGAAATGATAGCGATTGATTGGTTCTGAGTGACTGATTAACTGATTCAGTTTGAGTTCAGACTCGGTTTGTATGATAGCCCCACTGTTATCGCTCAGCGAGTGAAGTTGCAGCTTCACTAGCACCGAGAAAACAGCAAATCCCCGCATTCGAATATTGAACTTAGACCCATTTTTGTGTCAGCCCAGCCTTTGCTGGGCTTTTTGTTTTTGTCTTTAAAAACAGTTTCTTAGTTATTCTTCTTCCGTTTTTTTGGTTCAGGTTGAGTTCAGTCTCAAAGGCTAACCTAGCGCCGCGTTAACAAAACTCCCTTAGAAGGAAATCTCATGAAAAATAAAACTCTTTTGGCACTCATTCCAACGGCCTTAATTGCTTCGCCAGTATTGGCAAATGATTCGACTAATGACTGGTTCGTTGGTGGCGCTATTAATAAGCAAATGAGTAAGAGTGAACAAGCTCCTGGCGCGATGCCAGCAGATACCTCATCGTTTGATCAAAAGGATCGTGATTGGGGTTACGAGCTTAAAGCCGGTCGCTACCTCGGTGACAATGATCAGCATCGTCTGACCATGACTTACACCGAAGCCAATGGCGGCAGTAAAACAGGCGATTATGATCAAAAGAACCTTCTGGCCTCTTATGACTATATGTATAGCTTAACGGATGATAATAGCTGGCGTGCTTTTGGTGGTGTCAGTGCCGGTATGGCCAACACCAAGTATGATGGTGCAGGCACTTCCAATGACTTGGTTTACGGTGCCCAAGCAGGCTTAAACTACCGTATCAATCAGCAGTGGGAAACTGAAATTGGTTACCGTTATCTGAAACAAGATTATTCCGGCACAAACGGTAATACCGGCGAGCAGTTCGCATTAGATCGCACCGAGCAGGTCTTCATGGGTGTGAACTACCGCTTTTAATCGCGCGTTAAAAATTCTTGGATGAGCTTGCAGGCTATTTTAGACTCCTGCCAGCCGATCAATTTCAAAAGGCCCGCTTGTCGGGCCTTTTTCTTTGTTACTCGATGATCTAGAAATCGTAACAACTCGATAAACAATTCAGTTTGTGTTCAGTAACCGACGGTATCATTCAAAATAACACAGCAACTGCGCTGTAAATCAAAGAAATTTTCTTATTAAAATGCGACGTTACGGTCTTTCTGGCATCTGCGCTTAGCCTGTTTTAGGCTAGCCTTATTGCTGATAATTGGCAGCTTTGAGATGCCAGACCATAAGTGGTTGCAACACCAAAGGTTAAACACACATGCTTATATTGGTAGTTGAAGACGATCCGATACTGAATCACCACCTAACCGTGCAATTGCAAGATGCCGGTAATCAGGTTTATGCCGTGAAAACAGTTAAGGATGCGTTGTTTTTCGCTGAGCAATACCCGATAGAATTAGCCATTGTCGACTTGGGATTACCCGACGGTGATGGTATTCAACTCATTAAAAAATTCCGTGCGCAGGAAAAGCCATTCCCTGTGCTGATCCTCACGGCTCGCGCTAACTGGCAAGACAAAGTCGACGGCTTGAATGCTGGCGCTGATGATTATTTGGTCAAACCATTTGAAGTACCAGAGCTATTGGCGCGTTTGAATGCACTGGTAAGACGTAGTGCTGGATATGTAAAAGCCGAGGTACATTGTGCTGGCTTTACGTTAAACTTGTTATCAAAAGAAGTATCGGTTGACGGACAAGTGCTTGAACTCACGGCATTTGAATACCAAATTCTTGAGTATTTCGTTCGCCACCCAGAACAAGTTGTATCGAAGCAGCGGCTCATCGACACCTTATATCGTGATGGTGATGGTGACTCTAATACTATTGAAGTGTTAATTAGTCGGCTGCGTAAAAAATTAGCGAAAGTGTTGCCTGATGTGCCGATCAGCACCATTCGCGGACAAGGATATCGGTTAATAAATACATGAAAACAAACGGATCACTCTGGTTTCGAAACTTCTTAGTTTCGATGGCCATCATTAGTGCTGTGACCTTGGCTTTAGCAAATGTCTATTACAACGACAAACAGCAAAGCCTTGCCCTTGAATATGGCGGCGATTTGCTTGAACGCTTGCCCATGGTGATTGAAACCATGGTGACGCAGGGCGTCAGCTTTGAAGGTACGGTATCTGAACAAATGCCCCTACAAGGTTATATGGGCGCGTTGTGCGATGATTATGGCGAAGTGATCTGGAAATCTGTTCAAGCCAAAGCGTTTGAATTGGATGATTTATGTCAGCAAGTTAAGGATAACAATACCGGCACGTTAACGACGCCGGTATGGGTTGACGATGGAAAGTTATTTTTTGCCCATGTCCTATCTGGCACCTTTAATGGCATCCGCGGTGAGTTTGTTGCTCTGCGCGATGGCCAAGCCTATGAGCAATGGCGTGCTGAGTCTGTTGAAAAATCATTAATTACCGTCGTATTGTTTTTAGTCGGCTCCGGTTTGGCGTTGTATATGACGTTTCGCTGGGCAATGCGCCCACTTAAAACCCTAGAGCGCGAGCTGCAAAGCGTTTCCGAACAAAAACAATCGGCTCTGAATGCCGCTTATCCTTATGAACTTAAACCTGTCGTGACGGCTTTGAACAGTGTGATGGGAGAAAATATCCACCGTTCACAACGTTATCGCCATAGCCTCAACGATTTGGCTCATAGTTTGAAGACGCGCTTAGCCGCAATGAATGTCGTGTGTCAGGAAAACTCCATCGCACCGCACGTTCAAAATGAATTGCTGACGAACCTCAGCCAAATGAATGCCATGGTGCAGTATCAGCTAAAACGTGGCTTAACAGGTCAACAAGCGTTGAATAAACAAGCGACGCCTTTGTTAGATATTGTTGATAACCTGCACCAATTACTCGATAAAATTTATGCCGATAAGCAGATTGCACTCGATAAGTTGATTTCCAAAGATGATGAAGTGCCAATGGGCAAAGATGATCTGATGGAAATTATGGGCAATTTATTGGAAAACAGCTTCCGCTATGCCATTTCTAAGTTGCGGATATCGCACATACCACTCGCCAATGGCGGCGTACAGCTTCGTATTGAAGATGATGGCCCGGGGATCGACCCGTCTCGTCGCGAGCAAGTTTTCCAACGAGGCGTGCGTCTCGATGAAAAACCAACAGGGCAAGGCATTGGCCTAGCCGTATGCGCTGACATTGTTGAAAGCTATCGCGGCGATATTCGAATCGAAGAGTCTGAGCTGGAAGGTGCATGCTTTGTGATTGAATTACCGCCAGCTGAAGACTGGTGGGACCAATAAGCACCCCCTAAAATGTACTGGCTTGGAGTTGGCATTTGTCATCGAAGCCAGTACAGTTGTCGCCCGCTAATCCCCCCACATCATCAGACAGGAAAGGAATAATGAGCAATCAAGTTCGCGTTGCGATTGCTGGCTGCCAGGGCCGCATGGGCAAAACGTTATTGGAAGTTGGCCACCAGAAAGACTCCGTTACAATTGGTGGCGCGTTTGAACGTCCAGAAAGCAGTCTTATTGGTGTCGATGCCGGTGAATTGGCTGGGCTTGGTGTCATTAATGTACCTGTGACTGCTGGTTTGCAAGGCCTCGAAGACCATGTTGATGTGGTGATCGACTTTACTGTTCCAGAAGCAACCTTGGTGAATTTGGCTTGGTGCCGCGAACATGGCAAAAAGCTGGTGATTGGTACGACAGGCTTTACCGATGCTCAGCAAGCTGACATTGCCGAAATGGCAAAAGACACAGCGGTGATGATGGCGCCTAATATGAGCGTTGCGGTCAATTTAATGTTTAAACTGCTGGAGCAAGCCTCCGCGGTTATGTCTGAACACGACATTGAAATTATCGAAGCACACCATCGTTTCAAGAAAGATGCGCCTTCTGGTACTGCCTTGAAGATGGGGCAAGTCATTGCTGACACCTTAGGTCGTGACTTAAATGAATGCGCCGTTTATGGGCGCGAAGGGATCACCGGTGAGCGTGATCCAAAGACCATTGGTTTTGCCACCGTTCGTGCTGGCGATATTATTGGTGAGCACACCGCAATGTTTGCCGATATCGGCGAACGTTTGGAAATAACCCATAAATCCTCTAGCCGTGCAACGTACGCCAACGGTGCGATGCGAGCCGCAAACTGGTTGATGGATAAAGAAACTGGCCTTTACGATATGTTCGATGTGTTGGACTTAAAGTAGTTAAAGGCAGAACTTTAACTATCTTTTCTAGCTTTATAGTGGCTTTTTTATATGAAACCTTCATTTATGAAGGTTTTTTTAATTGGTGATGGACGGTAGTCAGTTTTTGCTCTAGAATGCGTTCAATTTGCCAGCACGTAGGCAAAGAGGGATTAATGGGAATCATTCGCGACGTTCTGTCGCTCCCATTATCGACTTGAACAGCTGACCACAACTGTGGAGGTTATCTTGGCTAAAGCTGCCCTCTTGGTACTCGAAGACGGTACTATTTTCCGCGGCACATCTATTGGTGCAGACGGTATGGCAACCGGTGAAGTTGTCTTTAACACTTCAATGACCGGTTATCAGGAAATTTTGACTGATCCATCATACGCTCGCCAAATCGTCACCTTAACTTACCCTCATATCGGTAATACGGGCACCAATTCTGAAGATGAAGAATCTTCTGAAATATGGGCCAAAGGCCTTGTGATTCGCGATCTGCCTATCATTGCCAGCAATTTCCGAAATGAGCAAACCCTGAGTGAATACCTCGAATCACGGAACGTGGTAGGTATTTGTGACATTGACACACGTAAACTGACTCGCATCCTCCGAGAAAAAGGAGCGCAGGCTGGTTGTATCGTGGCAGCGGAAAGCTTCGATGAAGCAACAGCGCTAGCGGAAGCAAAAGGCTTTCCTGGCCTGAAGGGCATGGATTTGGCCAAAGAAGTGACAACCGACAAACTTTATAGCTGGACGGACAGCACCTGGAAATTGGGTGAAGGTCACGGAAAGTTAGAAAATGAAGATTTTCACGTTGTTGCTTACGATTTCGGTGCCAAACGCAATATTTTACGCATGTTGGTTGAACGAGGCTGTCGCCTGACAATTGTTCCTGCGCAAACCTCTGCGGAAGAAGTGTTAGCACTAAAACCAGACGGAATCTTTCTTTCCAATGGTCCAGGTGATCCGGAACCATGTGACTACGCAATTACTGCGATTCAATCGTTCCTTGAAACAGACATTCCAGTTTTTGGTATTTGTTTGGGTCACCAGCTGCTTGCGTTAGCGAGCGGTGCGAAAACAGTGAAAATGAAGTTTGGCCACCATGGTGCCAACCATCCGGTGAAAGATTTAGAGCGCAATGTGGTCATGATCACCGCGCAAAACCACGGTTTTGCGGTTGATGAAGAAACCTTGCCAGCCAACCTGAAGGCAACTCACGTGTCATTGTTCGATGGTTCATTACAAGGTATTCACCGCACCGACAAGCCAGCATTCAGCTTCCAGGGGCACCCTGAAGCCAGCCCTGGCCCGCACGATGCGGCACCATTGTTTGACCACTTCATTGAATTAATGCAGGCCCGCGCCTAAAACGAGCGAGACAACGAGACATGCCAAAACGTACGGATATTAAAAGTATTCTGATTTTGGGCGCCGGCCCAATTGTAATTGGTCAAGCATGTGAGTTTGATTACTCGGGTGCTCAGGCCTGTAAAGCGCTGCGTGAAGAAGGGTACCGGGTTGTCCTGGTGAACTCGAACCCAGCGACGATCATGACCGATCCTGAAATGGCGGATGCGACATACATCGAGCCAATTCAATGGGAAGTGGTTGCCAAGATCATTGAAAAAGAAAAGCCTGATGCGGTGCTGCCAACCATGGGCGGCCAAACGGCATTGAACTGTGCTTTGGATTTAGATCGTCATGGCGTGCTTGAGAAGTACGGCGTGACCATGATTGGTGCTACCGCTGACGCCATCGACAAAGCCGAAGATCGAGATCGCTTTGATAAAGCGATGAAATCTATTGGCCTTGAAACGCCACGTGCGGAAACCGCGCACAGCATGGAAGAAGCTCATGACGTGGTCTCGCGTATTGGCTTCCCATGTATCATTCGACCGTCTTTCACCATGGGCGGCACGGGCGGTGGGATTGCCTATAACGTTGAAGAATTCGAAGAAATCTGTACTCGCGGATTGGACTTGAGCCCAACCAACGAGCTGTTGATTGACGAATCTTTGATTGGTTGGAAAGAATACGAAATGGAAGTGGTTCGCGACAAAGCGGATAACTGCATTATCGTTTGTTCTATCGAAAACTTCGACCCAATGGGCGTGCATACGGGTGACTCCATCACCGTGGCACCAGCACAAACCCTGACCGATAAAGAATACCAAATCATGCGTAATGCCTCGATGGCAGTACTGCGTGAAATTGGCGTAGAAACCGGCGGCTCAAACGTTCAGTTTGGTGTGAACCCTGATGATGGCCGCATGGTGATCATTGAGATGAACCCGCGGGTAAGCCGTTCATCGGCACTGGCGTCTAAAGCGACGGGTTTCCCGATTGCAAAAATCGCAGCCAAGTTGGCGGTGGGCTACACCCTCGATGAACTAGCCAATGACATCACTGGCGGCGCAACACCTGCGTCGTTCGAACCTGCGATTGACTACGTCGTTACAAAAATCCCACGCTTTAACTTTGAGAAGTTTGCCGGTGCTAACGACCGCCTGACTACTCAGATGAAGTCAGTCGGTGAGGTAATGGCCATTGGCCGTAACCAACAAGAGTCGTTGCAAAAAGCCCTTCGTGGCTTGGAAGTTGGTGCCACTGGTTTCGATCCAATCGTTGCATTGGACGATCCAGAAGCCAAAACGATCTTAACCTACGAATTGAAAGAAGCTGGTGCAGAGCGCATTTGGTATATCGCCGATGCATTCCGTCACGGCTTTACCGTTGAAGATGTCTTTAAGCTGACCAAAGTCGACCCATGGTATCTGGTTCAGATCCACCAATTGGTTGAGCTGGAAGCTCGCGTCGCTGACGCTGGCTTATCTGGGCTTGATGCCGACCTGCTGCGTTTACTCAAACGCAAAGGTTTTGCTGATGCTCGCTTGGCATTGTTGCTGGGTGTGTCTGAAAAAGAAGTGCGCAAATTACGTCAGCGCGAAGGCATTCTGCCTGTTTACAAGCGTGTTGATACCTGTGCTGCAGAATTTTCAACCAGTACGGCTTACATGTACTCAAGTTACGACGAAGAGTGTGAAGCGCAGCCGTCTGATAAAGATAAAATCATGGTACTTGGTGGCGGTCCAAACCGTATTGGCCAAGGTATCGAGTTTGACTACTGTTGTGTTCATGCCGCTTTAGCCATGCGCGAAGACGGTTACGAAACCATCATGGTGAACTGTAACCCTGAAACCGTTTCGACCGACTATGACACCTCTGATCGCTTGTACTTCGAGCCAGTCACACTGGAAGACGTACTCGAGATTGTTCGTGTTGAACAGCCTAAAGGCGTGATTGTTCAGTATGGTGGTCAAACCCCTCTGAAACTTGCTCGTGCTCTTGAAGCTGCAGGTGTACCGGTTATCGGTACCAGCCCTGATGCAATTGACCGTGCGGAAGATCGGGAACGTTTCCAGCAGGCCGTTGAACGCTTAGGCTTGAAACAACCTGAAAATGCAACGGTAACGAACCTAGAAGATGCGGTTCGTGATGCTGAACGCATTACTTATCCATTGGTTGTTCGTCCATCTTATGTACTGGGTGGCCGCGCCATGGAAATTGTTTCTGACGAACAAGATCTGCGTCGTTACTTTAATGAAGCCGTGTCGGTATCGAATGAATCGCCAGTGTTGCTTGATCGCTTCCTAGATGACGCCATTGAGGTTGATATCGATGCCATCTGCGATGGTAAGCAAGTGGTTATTGGCGGCATCATGGAGCACATTGAGCAAGCCGGTGTTCACTCGGGTGATTCTGCCTGTTCATTACCGCCATACACGCTAAGCGCTGAAATTCAGGCGGTATTGCGTGAGCAAGTGGCTAAACTGGCCTTTGAACTGGGCGTTATTGGTTTGATGAATACTCAGTTCGCCATCAAGGACAATGAAGTTTACCTGATTGAGGTGAACCCTCGTGCCGCACGTACGGTACCGTTCGTCTCAAAAGCGACCGGTGTTGCATTGGCAAAAGTTGCCGCTCGTGTCATGGCCGGTACGTCGTTAGCTGAACAAGGCTTTGAAGAAGAAGTTATTCCACCGTATTACTCGGTGAAAGAAGTGGTGTTGCCGTTCAATAAATTCCTTGGCGTTGACCCAATTCTTGGGCCAGAAATGCGCTCTACCGGTGAGGTGATGGGCGTTGGTGAAACTTTTGCTGAAGCCTACGCAAAAGCACAATTGGGCTCTATTAAAGATGTACCAAAACAAGGCCGTGCTTTGCTATCGGTTCGTCCGGGTGATAAAAAACGCATTGTTGAATTAGCCAAGCAATTGGTTGATTTGGGCTACGAACTTGATGCGACTCACGGCACTGCCGTGGTGTTGGGTGAAGCTGGCATTAATGTACGCTTGGTGAACAAGGTGCATGAAGGCCGTCCACACATTCTTGACCGTATCAAGAACGGTGAGTACAGCTACATCGTCAACACCACCCAAGGTCGTCAGGCGATTGAAGACTCGAAAGTTCTGCGCCGTGGCGCCTTGCAGCACAAGGTGAACTACACCACGACGCTTAATGGTGCCTTTGCGACGTGCATGGCTCACAGTGCCGACCCAAGTGCGATTGTTCGCTCAGTTCAGGAGCTTCACAAGCTGATCTAAGCAGTAGCAGATGATTTGATTGGCGATTCGGTATAGAATCGTCGCATCGGCTGATAAAAGCCGCCTCATTGAGGCGGTTTTTTTTGCCTCTTTTTTTCAACCTATTTAAATGTAATTTGCGGCTTATGATGGTCGCTTAGTGTGGTATTTGACGATATGAAAATTCCAATGACTGTGCAGGGCGCCGATAGCTTGCGCGAAGAGCTTGATTACCTAAAAGGTACCCGTCGCCCGAAAATTATCGAAGCGATTGCGGAAGCCCGTGAACATGGTGATTTGAAAGAAAACGCTGAATACCACGCCGCCCGAGAGCAGCAAGGGTTTTGTGAAGGTCGCATTCAAGAAATTGAAGCTAAGTTGTCCAATGCGCAAATTATTGATGTCAGTAAAATGGATGCCAACGGCAAAGTTATTTTTGGCGCTACCGTAGATCTGCTGAATATTGATACCGATGCTGAGCTGACTTACCGTATTGTTGGTGACGATGAAGCCGATCTGAAAAAGAATTTGATTTCAGTTAACAGCCCAATTGCTCGTGGACTCATTGGTAAATCTGAAGGCGATGAAGTGACGGTTAAAACTCCCGGTGGCGATGTTGAATTTGAAATTCTGGAAGTAAAGTACGCTTAATTCGGTCATCTTTGCTTACAAATAAAAACCCGGCAACTGCCGGGTTTTTTATCGACTTGCGAAAGGTACGGTTAGCCTTTTGGCAAAGAGAATTTAGATTCTTCGCTTGGTAAAAAGAAAATTGCGACTTTCCCAATGATTTGCACCAAGCTGGCGCCTGATTCACGGCAAATTGCATCGCAAATGAGCTGGCGCTCTGCTTTATCTTCGCCCAGAATTTTTACTTTAATCAGTTCGTGGTGAGCTAACGCCAAGTCGATTTCAGCCATAACCCCTTCGGTTAGGCCATTGTTGCCAAGCATGACGACCGCTTTTAACGGGTGAGCTTCGGCTTTAAGGTATTGTTTTTGCTTATTGCTAAGTTGCATGAATGTGCTTTCTTTGCTGTTAGAGACTTGAATTCTGCTAAGTTTACCTCCATCTGCAGGAATTAGCCTACAACAAACTTAATTTAGTCATGTCGAATAAGAAACGCAGTGCCAGTAGTAAGCGTTGGCTGAAAGAACATTTTGACGATAAATACGTCAAAGAAGCCCAGAAACAGGGGTTGCGCTCGCGTGCGGTGTTTAAGTTGGATGAGATCCAGCAAAAAGATAAAGTTATCCGGCGTGGCAATACCGTGGTGGATTTGGGAGCGGCTCCCGGTGGGTGGTCGCAGTTTTGCGCCGAACAAGTTGATGACTCGGGTCGGGTTATTGCCTGTGACATCTTGGATATGGATCCGATTGCCGGTGTTGAATTTTTAAAAGGCGATTTCCGTGACGAGGCTGTGCTGGCCGCGCTACTGAATCGTGTCGGCGACCAAATGGTGGATGTTGTGCTATCAGATATGGCGCCCAACATGTCGGGTAACCCGAGTGTTGATCAGCCTCGACGCATGTATTTGGTCGAGTTGGCGCTAGAAATGTGTCATCAAGTACTGGCGGCTAATGGCAACTTTGTCGTAAAGGTATTTCAGGGAGAAGGGTTTGACCCGTTTTTAGCGGAAGTTCGACGTTCGTTTAAATCGGTTAAGATTCGTAAACCTGATTCGTCGCGATCACGTTCAAGAGAAGTGTTCATGGTAGCGACGGGCTATAAACTGCGGTAATCTCTAGTTGTTAGAGTTTAACCCTACTAAATAATAAAGCTGAGAGAGGACAACTCCTTTGAGTGATATGGTGAAAAATTTAATTCTCTGGTTGGTCATCGCCGTTGTGCTGATGTCTGTGTTTCAGAGTTTTTCGCCCAGCGAATCGACAAGTGGTCAACAAGATTACACGGCGTTTGTACAAGATGTTCGGCGTGGTGATATTCGCGAAGTAACCATTGATGGGCAAATTATTAATGGCACCAAGCGTAACGGTGAAGCATTTGAAACCGTGATGCCGTTCTATGATGACGATTTGCTGAATGACTTAATCAAACAAGATGTGCGTGCTTTTGGTAAAAAACCAGAAGAGCCAAGCTTCATTTCGCAGATCTTTATTTCCTGGTTCCCAATGTTGTTACTCATTGGCGTCTGGATTTTCTTCATGCGTCAAATGCAAGGCGGCGGCGGTAAAGGCGCCATGTCGTTTGGCAAAAGTAAAGCTCGCTTGATGAGCGAAGATCAGATCAAAACAACGTTTGCCGATGTCGCTGGTGTCGATGAAGCCAAAGAAGAAGTAGCTGAGCTGGTGGATTACTTAAAAGATCCATCCAAGTTCCAACGTCTCGGCGGCAAGATTCCTACAGGTATTTTAATGGTCGGTCAGCCGGGTACAGGTAAAACCTTGCTGGCGCGAGCCATTGCTGGTGAAGCGAAAGTGCCGTTCTTCACCATTTCAGGTTCTGACTTTGTTGAAATGTTTGTTGGTGTTGGTGCTTCGCGTGTTCGTGACATGTTCGAACAAGCTAAGAAAGCAGCGCCTTGTATCGTATTTATTGATGAAATTGATGCGGTAGGCCGTCAGCGTGGTGCCGGTTTAGGTGGTGGTCACGATGAACGTGAGCAAACGCTTAACCAAATGCTGGTCGAAATGGATGGTTTTGAAGGCAATGAAGGCATTATCGTTATTGCTGCAACCAACCGCCCAGACGTATTAGACCCAGCGTTGCTTCGCCCTGGTCGCTTTGACCGCCAAGTTGTTGTTGGCTTGCCTGATGTGCGTGGTCGAGAGCAAATTCTAAAAGTACACATGCGCAAAGTTCCGATTGCTGATGATGTTGAAGCATCTGTTATTGCTCGTGGTACGCCAGGCTTCTCCGGTGCCGATTTATCGAACTTGGTGAACGAGGCGGCACTGTTTGCTGCTCGTGGTAGCCGTCGTAAAGTCAGCATGGAAGAGTTTGAAAAAGCCAAAGATAAAATCATGATGGGCGCCGAGCGCAAGTCCATGGTGATGACCGAGCAAGAGAAAGAGATGACCGCTTATCACGAAGCGGGACACGCCATTGTTGGTCGTATCGTGCCTGATCATGATCCTGTCTATAAGGTCTCTATCATTCCTCGAGGCCGAGCCCTAGGTGTCACTATGTATCTACCAGAGCAAGATCGTGTTAGTCACTCGAAATTGCACTTAGAAAGCATGGTCTCAAGCCTGTTTGGTGGCCGGATCGCAGAAGCGATTATTTATGGTAATGACAAAGTGACGACTGGTGCGTCAAATGATATCGAGCGTGCCACTGACATTGCTCGTAAGATGGTGACGCAATGGGGCTTGTCCGAAAAAATGGGCCCAATGCTATATGCCGAAGAAGAGGGCGAAGTGTTCTTAGGCCGTACTGCGGCAAAAGTGAAGCACATGTCTGATGAAACGGCGCGCGCCATTGATGAAGAAATCAAGTTGCTGATTGATCGTAACTACCAGCGTTCACAGAAAATCTTGACGGATAATCTCGATGTGCTGCACTCGATGAAAGATGCGTTGATGAAGTATGAAACCATTGATGCTAAGCAAATTGACGATCTGATGGCTCGTCGCGAAGTGAGACCGCCAGCAGATTGGAACAATGATGACTCTGCCGGCTCTGGCTCAAATGGCAGCTCTGATACCAAGCTTGATGTGAATGAATCACAAGAGCCAAAGGTAGATGGTGCAGAAGACGCTGAAGCCAAATAATCTGCTATAGTTGCCCCAGAAAAAAAGCCCCGCATGCGGGGCTTTTTGTTAGCCCAGAGAATCAACACCAAATGACATTCGATTTATATAAACCCCAGGTAATGGGGATCTTAAATGTCACGCCCGACTCCTTTTCCGATGGCGGCGCCTTTAATTCGCTCGATAACGCGTTAAAGCAGACCGAACAAATGATTGCCGACGGCGCGAGCATCATTGATATCGGTGGCGAATCCACACGGCCAGGCGCTGAGGATGTTGCAGAAGCGGAAGAATTGTCGCGCGTTATTCCGGTTATTGAAGCAATTCGTCAGCGCTTTGATGTGCCTATTTCTATCGACACCACAAAAGCGAAGGTGATGACCGAAGCGGTAGCAGCCGGTGCGTCGATGATTAATGATGTCTGCGCTTTACAGGAGCCTGGAGCGCTGCAAGCTGCCGCTAAGGCAAATGTACCGGTTTGCTTAATGCACATGCAGGGGACGCCAAGGACGATGCAAGTCGAGCCATCCTATGGCGATGTGGCGGACGAGGTTAACGAATTTTTACGGGCGAGGGCGCAAACCTGTATTGAGGCCGGGATCGCCAAGGACCATATTGTGTTAGATCCAGGCTTTGGATTCGGAAAAACACTACCTCACAATTTGAGCTTGTTAGCGCAAGTCGAAGCGCTGGTTGAGTTAGGGTATCCGGTATTGATTGGCCTATCACGTAAGTCGATGTTTGGTAAGTTATTAGATCGTGATGTTGATGATAGATTAGCGGCCAGCTTGGCTGGCATGATGGTAACTTTGAATCAAGGTGCGCATATATTCCGTGTGCACGATGTGAAAGAAACAATGGATTGCTTGCGTGTATGGCAAGCCGTCAAGGAGCAAAAAGCATGAGTGAACGTAAATATTTTGGTACCGATGGTATTCGTGGGCGGGTAGGCGAAGGCGCCATTACACCCGATTTTATGTTGAAACTTGGCTGGGCGGCTGGGCGCGTTTTATCTAAGCAAGGCACCAATAACGTGTTGATTGGCAAAGACACTCGCATCTCGAATTACATGCTCGAAGCGGCGTTAGAAGCAGGTTTAGCTGCGGCAGGTTTAAAAGCGAATTTAATGGGGCCAATGCCAACGCCGGCAGTGGCCTATTTGACTCGCACTTTTCGCGCAGAAGCAGGCATTGTATTGAGTGCCTCTCACAACCCTTATTACGACAACGGTATTAAATTCTTTTCCGCCATGGGGACCAAGCTGGATGATGATCTAGAGCTTGCTATTGAAGCCGAGCTTGATAGACCACTGACTTGCGTCGATAACGCTGAGCTTGGTAAAGCCGTTCGAATCGATGATGCTGCAGGTCGTTATATCGAATTTTGTAAAAGCACCGTGCCTTACTACATGAACCTGCAAGGTATGAAAATTGTGGTGGACTGCGCCAATGGTGCAACCTACGACATCGCGCCTTCTGTCTTCCGCGAATTGGGTGCTGAGGTGATTACCATTGGTGTCTCGCCAAACGGTACCAACATTAATGAAAAATGTGGCGCTACCGATACGCAACTATTGGTGGATACGGTGGTTGCCGAGCAGGCTGATGTTGGAATTGCGCTTGATGGCGATGGTGATCGCTGCATCATGGTCGATCATACTGGCCAAGTGCTCGACGGTGATCAACTGCTGTTTATTATTGCACGCGATGCTATGCGTCAAGGTCGCTTAAAAGGTGGCGTTGTCGGCACCCAAATGACCAATCTCGGGATGGAGCTTGCATTAGGCACGCTTGGTATTCCATTTGTCCGCTCCAAAGTGGGCGATCGCTATGTGATGGAAATGCTGCAAGAGAAAGGTTGGCTTTTCGGCGGTGAAGGATCTGGTCATATTATCTGTTTAGATCGCACCTCAACGGGTGATGGCATTGTCGCGGCTCTTCAAGTGTTAACTGCATCTCACCACTCTGAGTTGTCCTTGCATGAAATGGCCCGCGGCATGGAGAAATTCCCACAAGTGCTTATTAATATTCGCTTTAAGGAAGGCAGCGACCCGTTATCAAACGAACAAGTTAAAGCGTCTGTTGTTGCGGTAGAAGCCGAGTTAGGGCGCACTGGTCGAGTTTTATTGCGTAAATCAGGTACAGAACCACTGGTTCGAGTGATGGTTGAAGGCGATAATCAGGCACTGGTTCAGAAAAGCGCTGAAACTATTGCTGAACAGGTAAAATTGGCCACTGAATAACCGCTTGACGGAAAAGCAGGAAAATGAACTTGTATCTTCCCTGCAGGTTCGTTAATATCTCGCCCGCCCTGATGATGGTGGGCTTAAATACGAGACAAATCAGCGCAAAAAGCGCTTGAGAGTGACGAATGTACGAACTGATTATCATTGTTTATCTGCTGGTTGCCTTGGCAATTATTGGCTTGGTGTTGATTCAGCAAGGTAAAGGTGCAGACATGGGTGCCTCATTTGGCGCAGGTGCATCTGCTAGCCTATTTGGTTCTGGCGGCTCTGGTAACTTCCTGACTCGTTCAACCTCCGTATTGGCGACTATCTTCTTCGTGCTGAGCTTGATCATTGGTAACCTCACCAATAATCGAGTGAAGCAAAGTCAGGAATGGGAAAACCTGACCGATGCAGCTCCTGTTGTGATTGAACAAGACGTACCTGCATCAGCGCCGGAATCGGATATTCCGCAATAAATTCTTCGCCGAGGTGGTGGAATTGGTAGACACGCTATCTTGAGGGGGTAGTGTCCTTTCGGACGTGCGGGTTCAAGTCCCGCTCTCGGCACCAATTAAGCATAGATTGTTTGCTTGAATCTAACGGTTCAAGCCAGTACAATGCGTTGCGAAAATGACGCGGGGTGGAGCAGTTTGGTAGCTCGTCGGGCTCATAACCCGAAGGTCGTTGGTTCAAATCCAGCCCCCGCAACCAAATTCGAGTTTTGAAACGTTTGGGTAAAGAGTTGTTATGAGCCAAGGCTCAGCTCTTTATAAGCTCCGCGGAAAAGGTCTTACCTTCAATTCGACCTCCGTAACCAAATTTGAGCTTTGAATTATTTGGATGAAGATGCTTTGAGTCAATGCTCAGCGCTTCATTAGCTCAGCGAAGCAGACGGTTGATTTAACGTCCGTTTCGCAACCAACATCCAGTCAAGATTCACATCTTGAAGGAAAGGGTAAAGCAGCATAAGCCCCGGGTGACTTGGGGCTTTTTGCTATGTGAGTGTCAGAGAAGTATCTGACGCTTGTTGACTGGGGCCTTGCGCCCTTTTTTTGTTTCCGGGAGACATATGGCTACACTGGAATCTAGACTCACAGACTTGTTAGAGCCGGCCGTTGAAGCCTTAGGTTTTGAGCTGTGGGGTTTGGAATTTGTCCGCGCGGGCAAACACTCAACACTACGTTTATACATTGATAGTCCTGACGGTGTGAATATCGACGATTGCGCCGAAGCAAGTCGTCAAGTCAGTGCTGTAATGGATGTTGAAGATCCAATCAGCTCCGAGTATTACCTGGAAGTTTCTTCGCCAGGTATGGAGCGGCCTTTGTTAAAGCCCCACCATTATGAAATGTACGTTGGTCATGTCATTGCGGTAAAAACCCGCTTGCCACAGTTCGGCCAACGTAAATTCCAAGGAACTCTGAAGGCAGTGGATAACGGCATGGCTGTTGTCGAAACTGCTAAGCATGAAGTTGAGTTGATGATCGATAATGTCGACAAAGCCAACTTGGTTGCCAAGTTTTAATCGGCGTAGTTAGGAAGAGGTTGAATACATGAATAATAAAGAAATTCTGCAAGTCGTCGATGCAGTTTCTAACGAAAAAGCAGTGCCGCGAGAGAAAATTTTTGAGGCGCTTGAGTCCGCCCTAGCTACTGCGACTAAAAAGAAAAATTCTACTGACATTGAAGTTCGTATCGATATCGACCGTAAAACCGGTGATTTTGAAACGTTTCGTCGTTGGTTAGTTATTGCTGATGACCAGCTTTCTGAGTTCCCAACCAAGGAATACTCACTGGAAGTGGCGCGTGCCCTTTGGGAAGACGAGTCACTGCAAGAAGGTGATTATGTTGAAGAATCAATTGAATCAATTGTCTTCGACCGTATCACTACACAAACAGCGAAGCAGGTTATTGTTCAAAAAGTACGTGAAGCAGAACGTCAGCAAGTTGTTGAACAGTTTGCGGATCAAGAAGGTGAGTTGATCACCGGTGTCGTAAAGAAAGTTAACCGCGACAGCGTGATTCTCGACTTGGGTAGCAATGCAGAAGCTATTATGTATCGTGAAGATATGTTGCCGCGCGAGTCATTCCGCCCAGGCGACCGAGTTCGCGGTCTGTTGTATGCCGTTCGCCCAGAAGCTCGTGGCGCTCAGCTGTTTGTTTCTCGCACTAAGCCGGAAATGTTGATCGAATTATTCCGCGTTGAAGTGCCAGAAATTGGCGAAGAGATGATTGAAATTTTTGGCGCCGCTCGTGATCCAGGTAGTCGTGCAAAAATCGCAGTTAAAACCAATGACCGTCGTATTGATCCTGTTGGTGCCTGTGTTGGCATGCGCGGATCTCGCGTGCAAGCCGTCTCTGGTGAACTCGGTGGCGAACGCATTGATATCGTATTGTGGGACGACAACGTTGCTCAATATGTGATTAACGCCATGGCACCTGCTGATGTTGCAGCGATCATCGTTGATGAGGATGCGGGTTCAATCGATGTTGCCGTTGAAGCATCAAATTTAGCGCAAGCTATTGGTCGTAACGGCCAGAACGTTCGCCTTGCCAGTCAGCTGACTGAATGGGAATTGAACGTGATGACCCAAGAAGACATGAATACTAAACATCAAGCTGAATCCCAGAAATTCATTGAAGGGCTGGTGACTGACTTGGGTATTGATGAAGAATTTGCCGGTGTTCTGGTTGACGAAGGTTTCAACACCCTCGAAGAAATCGCTTTTGTACCTGTAAATGAATTACTGGAAATTGATGGCTTCGATGAAGATCTCGTTGAAGAGTTACGCGATCGTGCCAAAGCGGCCATTACGACCAAAGCGCTGGCCAACGAAGAGTCGTTGGAAAATGCTGAGCCAGCGGAAGATCTTCTTGCGCTCGAGGGCTTAGATCGTCAAGTAGCGTTCCGCTTAGCGGCTCGCGGTGTTGTCACCTTAGAAGACCTTGCAGAGCAAGGTGTTGATGACATTTCAGATCTTGAAGACTTAAATGAGACTTCTGCCGGTGAACTGATCATGGCTGCTCGCCAGATTTGTTGGTTCAGTGACGAAGCTTAAAGATAGAATTAACGGGAGAGTAGCGAAGCATGGCAGAAGTAAGCATAGAGAAGCTCGCGACTGATGTTGGTACCAATGTCGATCGATTGATCGAACAATTTAAAGAAGCCGGTATCAGCAAAAAAGCAGATGACATGGTGACCGAAGACGAAAAGCAAACTTTGGTTTCACATTTGAACAAGCAGCATGGCGGTGAAGGCGATGCTGCGCCGAAGCGCATGACATTGCGCCGTACCAAGAAAAGCACGTTACAGGTAACAAGCTCTGAAGGCCGTAATAAGCAAGTTCAGGTTGAAGTCCGTAAAAAGCGTACCTACGTCAAACGAGATCCAGCAGCTGAACAAGCTCGCCTAGAAGCTGAGCAACAAGCTCAGCGTGAAGCTGAAGAAAAAGCACGCCTAGAAGCGGAAGCAAAAGCCGCCGCTGAAGCGAAAGCTAAAGCCGAAGCCAAAGCCAAAGCTGAAGCTGAAGCCAAAGCCAAAGCTGACGAAGAAGCACGTCGCAAAGAAGTTGCGCGTCAAAAGCAATTGGCGAACGAGTCACCTGAAGCGAAAATTAAGCGCGAAGAAGAAGAGCGCGTGAAAGAAGCGGCTCGTCTTGAAGCTGAAGCGATAAAAGCGAAGCAGGAAGCCGAAGCAGCACGTAAAGCGGAAGAAGAAGCTGCTCGTCAAGCGGAAGAGGCACGTAAGCTGGCTGAAGAAAACGCTGCTCGCTGGGCCGAACAAGAAAAGAAACAAAAAGAAACTGAAAAACAAGATGTTCACTTCACGAGCTCGCGCCATGCGCAAGAAGCTGAAGATGAGCAAGACCGTTCAGAAGAAGCACGTCGTCGCCGTCCTAAGAAGAAAAAAGCCGGTGGTGACCGTGACTTTGGTCGTGGCCAGCGTGGCCGTCGTGGTGCTCGCAATAAAAGCGGTTCAACATTACAGCAGGGCTTCAATAAGCCTGCACAACCGGTTGAACGTGACGTGCGCATCGGCGAAACCATTTCTGTTGGCGAATTAGCTCAGAAAATGGCTGTTAAAGGCGCTGAAGTCATTAAGGCCATGATGAAGATGGGCGTGATGGCGACCATCAATCAGGTTATCGATCAAGAAACTGCACAGCTGATTGCCGAAGAAATGGGCCACAAAGTTGTGTTGGTTAAAGAAAACCAGCTGGAAGTTAACGTACTGGCTGAAGCAGAAGCGTCAGGCGATAAAACATCGCGTGCGCCAGTGGTAACCATTATGGGCCACGTTGATCACGGTAAAACATCGCTGCTCGACCACATTCGTAAAGCGAAAGTGGCCGACGGTGAAGCCGGTGGTATTACCCAGCATATTGGTGCTTACCATGTTGAAACTGAAAATGGCATGGTCACTTTCTTAGATACTCCGGGTCACGCAGCGTTTACTGCTATGCGTGCTCGTGGTGCTAAGTCTACCGATATCGTCGTACTGGTTGTTGCCGCCGATGATGGCGTGATGCCACAAACCATTGAAGCGATTCAGCACGCCCGAGCGGCTGAAGTGCCTTTGGTTGTTGCGGTTAACAAGATTGACAAAGAAGAAGCCGATCCAGATCGCGTTAAGAACGAACTGGCGCAGCATGATGTTATTCCAGAAGATTGGGGCGGCGACGTTCAGTTCGTTCACGTTTCTGCGAAGAGCGGTGAAGGCATTGACGATCTACTTGAAGGCATTCTGTTGGTTTCAGAAGTACTTGAGTTAGAAGCTGTTGCTAGCGGTATGGCAAGCGGCATCGTTATCGAATCGCGCCTTGATAAAGGTCGTGGTCCGGTTGCTTCGGTTCTGGTTCAGCAAGGTCAGTTAAACAAAGGCGATATCGTTCTTTGTGGCCTCGAGTATGGCCGAGTTCGCGCCATGCGTGATGAGAATGGTCGTGAAATCGAATCGGCCGGCCCATCAATTCCAGTCGAGATTTTAGGTCTGTCTGGTGTGCCGTCTGCCGGTGATGAAGCCACTGCAGTTAAAGATGAGCGTAAAGCTCGCGAAGTTGCCTTGTATCGTCAGGGTAAATTCCGCGATGTGAAACTGGCTCGTCAGCAGAAGGCCAAGTTGGAGAACATGTTCGCCAACATGACCGAAGGCGATGTGTCTGAATTGAACATCGTACTGAAAGCCGACGTGCAGGGCTCACTGGAAGCGATTACCGATGCCTTGTTGAAACTTTCTACTGATGAAGTGAAGGTTAAGATTATTGGTACCGGTGTTGGTGGTATCACTGAAACAGATGCAAGTCTGGCTGCCGCGTCGAATGCCATTGTGCTTGGCTTTAACGTTCGTGCCGATGCAACTGCGCGCCGTTTGCTAGAAGCTGAAAGTGTCGATTTACGCTACTACAGCGTGATTTACAGCTTGATTGACGAAGTTAAGCAAGCGATGACTGGTATGCTCGCGCCTGAATTCAAACAAGAAATCATTGGCTTAGCCGAAGTTCGTGACGTATTTAAGTCACCAAAACTGGGTGCAATTGCTGGTTGTATGGTGACCGAAGGTATCGTTAAGCGTTCTGCGCCAATTCGTGTCCTACGTGAAAACGTGGTGATTTACGAAGGTGAACTGGAATCACTGCGTCGCTTTAAAGACGATGTGCAAGAAGTTCGCAACGGGATGGAATGTGGTATCGGCGTGAAGAACTACAACGATGTTCGCATTGGCGACCAAATCGAAGTATTTGAGACAGTCGAAGTAGCGCGTACGCTCTAATCGGCCACTCATAAAATTCAGTAAGTTATAAAAAGTGGGGGCCTTGGCCCCCACTTTTGTATTGCCCCGATGTGGGCTTAAAGAGGTTAATTATGGCCAAAGCATTTAAGCGTACTGATCGCGTTTCACAACAAGTGAAAAAATCTATTGCGATGATTTTGCAGCGTGAAATTAAAGATCCGCGCATTGGTATGGTGACAGTGTCTGACGTGGAAGTGTCGCGTGATATCGCCTACGCCAAAATCTATGTCACGTTTTTGTTTGACGATGCTGACGCGATCAAAGCCGGCATGAAAGTTTTAAAAGACGCGGCGGGCTACATCCGTAGCTTACTTGGTTCAGAAGTTAAAATGCGCCTGACACCTGAGCTGCAATTTATTTATGACGACTCGTTGGTTGAAGGCATGCGCCTTTCTAATGTGGTGACATCTGCAGTAGAAGAAGATAAACGTAAGCGCGGTGACTTAGATGGAGAGTCTGAGGAGTAATGGCTAGGCGCAAACGTGGTCGTCCGATTGACGGTGTCATTCTGGTTGATAAACCAACAGGGATGAGCAGCAATGGGGTGATGATTAAAGTGCGGGGTATGTTTACTGCCCAAAAAGCTGGCCATACTGGCGCTCTCGACCCTCTAGCAACAGGCATGCTGCCGATTTGCTTAGGCGAAGCGACCAAGTTCAGCCAATTTTTACTTGATGCTGATAAACGCTATCGCGTTGTTGCGCGCTTAGGGCAGCGTACCACGACTTCTGATGCTGACGGTGAGCTGGTGTCGGAAAAGCCAGTCGACGTTACTTCCGAGCAAGTTGAACATGCGCTGGTGCAATTTCGTGGCGACATTGAACAAGTGCCCACCATGTTTTCGGCGCTCAAACATCAAGGTAAACCTCTTTACCATTACGCTCGTCAAGGCATTCACATTGAGCGGCCACCAAGGCCCATTCATATTTTTTCATTTGAAATTGTCGAGCTAAATGATGTTTGGCTCACCATGGACGTACATTGTTCTAAAGGGACTTATGTGCGTACTTTGGTTGATGATTTAGGTGAAGTGCTGGGCTGCGGTGCTCATGTAGCTGAGCTGCGCCGAACACACGTTGCACATTATCCGACCGAGCAAATGATGACCTTAGAGCAACTACAGGCATTGCGTGATAAAGCGGATCAAGCCGAGTTGCCCGCAGGCGAATATTTAGATCCTTGTTTGCTGCCAACCGATTCACCTGTCGTGGCACTACCATTAGTCGAAATTGATCTGCAAAGCGCTGACTTTTTGCGCAATGGCCAACCGGTACAAGTGGTCAGCAATCAACCCATTGGACAAGTTCGGATCAAGTCTGAATCGGGTGAGTTTTTAGGTGTTGGTGAGCTCAATGATGAAGGCGAGTTGGCACCTAAGCGACTGGTGGTTCCTGCTGCATTGCGGCTAAGCCAATAAAACTTGCCGTTTACTGTTTGAGTCGGTATAGTACGCCGCCTCTGCCAGCTGCTGAATTAGTGATCGGCGCTGGATACATACATTTTTTAGGAGATTGACTATGTCACTAACTACCGAAAAGAAAGCAGAAATTGTTGCTGAGTTTGCGCAAGGCGAAGGCGATACTGGTTCTCCAGAAGTGCAAGTTGCTTTGTTGACTGCACAAATCAACCACTTGCAAGGTCACTTCAAAACTCACATCCACGATCACCACAGCCGTCGTGGTCTGCTGCGCATGGTTAGCCAGCGCCGTAAATTGCTTGATTACCTGAAAGGTAAAAACCAAGCTCGCTACGAAGCTCTGATTGAAAAATTAGGCCTACGTCGCTAAGCAAAGAATACGAAAAAGGGGCTGCATTCAGCCCCTTTTTTATTAACAAATTCCCGCCAAAAGTAACTGTCGTAAAACTTCTTCTACATAGCCATCACATACTGCTTCAAATAATTGATGTTAAAGCACGCAGCAATGCTCAACAGAGCTATGCAATTTGACGGATTCCAGTATACTTATGCGGCGAAAATTGAAAGTAAAAATCTGAAAAGACAAACAGGAATATAAATCGTGAAGCCGATTGTAAAAACATTCCAGTATGGTCAACACACTGTGACCTTGGAAACCGGCGTGATTGCACGTCAAGCCACCGCTGCCGTTCTGGCAACCATGGATGACACATCTGTACTGGTCTCTGTTGTTGGTAAAAAAGAAGCCAACCCAGGCCAGGACTTCTTCCCTCTGACTGTTAACTACCAAGAAAAAGCTTATGCTGCTGGTAAGATCCCAGGTGGCTTTTTCAAACGTGAAGGGCGCCCATCTGAAGGCGAGACTCTGATTGCACGTTTGGTTGACCGTCCGATCCGTCCATTATTTCCAGAAGGGTTCTTGAACGAAGTTCAAGTCGTAGCCACTGTTGTATCGTTGAACCCTGAAGTACCAGCTGACATCGTTACAATGCTGGGTACGTCTGCAGCATTGTCAATCTCTGGTATTCCGTTCAACGGACCGATTGGTGCCGCTCGAGTTGGTTATGTGGATAACAGTTTTGTACTGAACCCACTGCGCTCTGAGTTACCAAACTCAAAATTAGACCTCATTGTGGCTGGTACTGAATCAGCTGTACTGATGGTTGAATCTGAAGCCGAAGTTTTGCCTGAAGATGTCATGCTCGAAGCCGTGGTTTACGGTCATGAGCAACTGCAAACAGCCATCCAAGCCATTAATGAATTAGCAGCAGAAGTTGCTACTCCAGCTTGGGATTGGGTTGCGCCAGCTAAAAATGAAAGCCTGTACGAGCAAGTTAAAGCTGCATCTGAAGCTTTGTTCGTGGAAGCTTATCAAATTACTGAAAAAGCTGAGCGTTACACCAAAGTTGGCGAAATCAAGAAAACTGTTACCGAACAGCTGACCACTGCTAACGAAGAATTGGATGCCGGTGAGATCAGCGACATTCTTTACTCTGTAGAGAAGAATGTTGTTCGTCAGCGCATCATTGCTGGTGAGCCTCGCATCGATGGTCGTGATCCTGAAATGGTTCGCGCATTGAATGTTGCAACTGGCGTATTATCACGTACTCACGGCTCATCGCTGTTTACTCGTGGTGAGACGCAAGCCTTGGTTACTTGTACGCTCGGTACCAAACGTGACGCGCAAATTTTGGACGAACTGTCAGGCGAACGTACCGACAAGTTCTTGTTCCACTATAACTTCCCTCCGTACTGTGTTGGCGAAACTGGCTTCATCGGTTCTCCAAAACGTCGCGAAATCGGTCACGGCCGTTTAGCTAAACGTGGCGTTGCTGCGGTTATGCCGGATGAAGACGAATTCCCGTACACGGTTCGTATCGTGTCTGAAATTACTGAATCCAACGGTTCAAGCTCAATGGCGTCTGTTTGTGGTTCGTCATTAGCTCTGATGGATGCTGGTGTTCCGGTCAAAGCATCGGTTGCCGGTATCGCCATGGGTTTGGTGAAAGAAGGCGATGACTTTGTTGTTCTTTCTGACATTCTCGGTGATGAAGATCACTTGGGTGACATGGACTTTAAAGTGGCCGGTACTAACGACGGTGTTACTGCGTTGCAGATGGACATCAAAATCGAAGGTATTACCAAAGAGATCATGCAAATCGCGCTGCGCCAAGCTCGTGGTGCTCGTTTGCACATCTTGGGTGTTATGGACGAAGCGATCGGTACGCACCGTGACGAAGTCTCTGACTTTGCTCCTCGCATTCATACCGTTAAGATCAACCCTGAGAAGATTAAAGACGTGATTGGTAAGGGTGGTGCAACCATTCGTTCGATCACTGAAGAAACGGGTTGTAGCATCGACATTCAAGATGACGGCACAATCAATGTTGCTGCAGTTGACGGCACTGCCGCTAAAGCTGCACTGAAGCGCATTGAAGAAATTACTGCTGAAATTGAAGTGGGTACTATTTACCACGGTCGTGTTACTCGCATCGTTGATTTCGGTGCTTTCGTTGAAATCTTGCCGGGTAAAGAAGGTCTGGTACACATTTCTCAAATTGCAGAAAAACGCATTGAAAAAGTGACTGACTATCTCGAAAACGGCCAAAACGTTGATGTGAAAGTATTAGAAATCGATCGTCAAGGTCGTGTTCGCTTGAGCATCAAAGAAGCGAAAGCTGCAGAAGCTAAGCCAGAAGCGGCTGAAGCGACTGAGCAATCAGACGCGGAATAAGGTAGATTGGGGCCTGCGAAGGTTGGCCCTAAATCAGCAATTCTGCATAATGGGCCAATCTCAAGATTGGCCTTTTTTATTTCAGGCGTAAATATGTCTTATATGAAATGGATGATGCTGTTGTTGGTAGTTGCACTCAGTGGCTGTGCAAACAGTCAGCGGCCTCCAACACAAGCCCATGAAATGTTACTGGCAGTTCCCCGTCAGCCTAATATCGAGCAACAGGCTGCGATTGCTAAACTGACAGAAATTATTAGTTTGTCTGATGCCGAAGACGCCAAATTAGCACATTTGTTTTACGACCGAGGAGTACGCTATGACTCCTTGGGATTAAAAGCACTCGCTCACTTAGATTTCAGCCGGGCTTTGCGAATGAAAGCTGATTTCGCCGATGCATACAATTTTGTGGGTATTCATTACACCCAAGGTGAACAGTTTGTCGAAGCATTTGAAGCGTTTGGTTCGGCTATTGAATTGAATCCTGATCATAAGTATGCGCTGCTCAATCGCGGAATCGCGCGCTATTATGCCGGACGAAACAGTCTAGCTGCAGAAGATTTTGGTGACTTTCTACATCGCCAAGAGTCCGACCCATATCGAGTGCTCTGGCTCTATTTAGCGGAGTACCAAATTGCTCCTGAGTCCGCTAAGCAACATTTGCAGGCGAACCGCACTAAGTTGCGCGATGAGGATTGGGCCACGCAATTGGTCGACTTATACCTGAATCGCTTAACCGTCACTGAATTCCTACAACAAGTGCCAGAAGGGATTAAAAGCGAAGCAGCTTATGCCGAGCGGCTTTGTGAAGCCTACTTCTATTTAGGTAAGTTGGCAGCGCAGACTGACGAATTAATCTATGCGGGTAACTTCTTCCGTTTAGCCTTAGCCACCAATGTGTATGACTTTGTTGAACATCGGTATGCGATGTTGGAGCTTAAACGGCTGAATCAGATACAGCAGGCGAGTGTTAACAAGAAGGCGTCTACCGCTAGTTAAATGTAAACGCCATAGTAACTGTTCTGTTTTATAGGCTCAGAAAGTCACGATTTTTTTCGATGATGGATGGGCCTATGCCTTTTACATCAAGCAGTTGTTCGAGCGATTGAAACGGCCCGTGATCATCACGGTAACTCACGATCGCTTGTGCTTTTTTATCGCCAACGCCATTTAATCGTTCGGCTAAAAGCTCAGCGCTCGCGTGATTAATACTTATTTTGTTAAGTGATTCAGACATAACGGGTTCGGTTTGAGCTGCGGTGTTGTCTGCTGCTGATACCGAGATGGCTGATAGAAAGGTGAACGCGATAATAGTAATTAACTTTTTCATTGGCTTAATCCTTAAGCTAGTAGTTTCCATTCAATGCTGCATGTCACCATGCCAGCTTATTAAGCCTAGCCTCAGTTTTTAAGTTCATCAATTTTGAATATTGATGCTAAATTGCTTCGTAGAGTCGGAGTTAATTTCAAGGCTTAACCTTCAGCCATATTCAGTGTAATGTAGATCACATTATACTTCATGCTCCCATGACGAACTGGAACAACGTTGACAATTTATAGGGGCTGAAAAGTCCGCTAAATTGATAAACGGATTAAAAATAAGCACGCAAAGGAAAGGACATCAAGATGCAAATCAGGAAAGCTGTGATCCCTGTTGCCGGCCTCGGCACCCGTATGTTACCCGCTACAAAAGCCATTCCAAAAGAAATGTTGCCTGTAGTTGACCGCCCGCTAATTCAATACGTCGTTGAAGAATGCGTAAAAGCTGGTATCAAAGAAATCGTGTTAGTAACCCACTCCAGTAAAAACTCCATTGAAAACCACTTTGATACGAGCTTTGAATTGGAAGCAACCCTAGAAAAGCGTGTAAAACGACAGTTGCTCGAAGAAGTACAAAAGATTTGCCCTCCTGACGTCACTATCATGCACGTGCGTCAAGGCACTGCGCTCGGCTTAGGCCACGCTATTTTATGTGCCAAGCCTCTTGTTGGAAATGTGCCATTTGCTGTCGTTTTGCCGGATGTGTTGATTGATAAATACGATGCCGATCCGAAAAAAGACAACTTAGCTGAAATGACTCGCCTGTTTGACGAAACCCAAGCTAGCCAAATTATGGTGGAAGCTGTTCCCCATGAAAAAATTGGTAGCTACGGTGTGGTTGATTTAGGTGGCAATGAAATGAAACCCGGTGAGTCGGTTAAAATGGTTGGTACCGTTGAGAAGCCAGATCCAGATGAAGCGCCATCAAACTTAGCCGTTGTGGGCCGTTATGTGCTAAGTGCTGAATGTTGGGACTTGCTCGAATACACGCCCCCGGGCGCTGGCGGGGAAATTCAGCTAACGGATGCTATTGCCTCACTGATGAAAGTCGAACAAGTTAATGCTTATTACATGAAAGGCCGCAGTCACGACTGTGGTAGTAAGCTCGGCTATATGCAAGCGAACTTGGAGTATGGTATTCGCCATAGCGATATCGGCGACTCGTTCGTATCCTTTGTCAAAGAGTTTGCCAGCAAACTTTAACTTTAGTTTGAGATCCAATACATGGATGTTCTAGTGACAGGTGGTGCCGGTTATATCGGCAGCCACACTTTAATAGCGCTTATTGAAGCAGGTCATCGGCCTATTGTGGTCGATAACCTGTGTAACTCGAGTGAAGAGTCTTTGCGCCGCGTGAAACAGATCACCGGCTGTGATGACATCCCATTCCATCACGTTGACATTCGAGAGCGTGCTGCGTTAGACGCAGTATTCGCTCAGTACGAGGTCAAGTCCGTGATTCATTTCGCCGGCTTGAAGGCTGTAGGTGAGTCAACTCAAATCCCGCTTGATTATTATCAGAATAATGTCGCTGGCACGTTAACGCTCTGTCAGGCTATGCAGCAGGCTGGCGTCACCAAGTTAGTGTTTAGCTCATCCGCTACCGTTTATGGCGATCCTGCTTCGGTGCCGATTGTCGAATCGTTTCCAACCTCAGCAACGAATCCATATGGTCGTTCTAAGTTAATGGTTGAGGAAATCCTCCAAGATTTTGCTAAGTCCGACGACCGTTGGGATATTGCCTTGCTTCGCTACTTCAATCCCGTTGGCGCTCATAAAAGTGGTTTGATTGGTGAAGATCCATCCGGTATTCCGAATAACTTGACGCCGTACATTACACAAGTAGCTGTTGGCAAATTAAAACAGCTGAGTGTGTTTGGTGGGGATTACCCAACTGTCGATGGCACCGGCGTTCGAGATTATATTCATGTTGTAGACTTGGCTGCCGGCCATGTGAGAGCACTTGACAAACTCAGCCAATCACCGGGTCTAGTCACTTACAATTTAGGCACTGGAAATGGCTATTCAGTATTGGAAGTGATCGCCGCGTTTGCACAAGCATGTCAACGCGACATCCCCTATCAAATTGTTGAACGGCGCCCAGGTGATATTGCTGAATGTTATGCCGAACCTTCGCTAGCTGCGAGTGAACTCAATTGGCGAGCAACTCTTTCGCTAGCTGAAATGGCCGAAGATGCTTGGCGCTGGCAATCTCAAAATCCCAACGGGTATTCAGTAGAATGAATACATCGATAATGAATTTACGAATCACATATTTATCTACATTAGAAGGTCGCTGCTTATGAAAGTTACTGTTTTTGGAATTGGTTATGTGGGCTTAGTGCAAGCCGCCGTAATGGCTGACTTTGGTCATGAAGTGATGTGCGTTGATGTCGACCAAGCTAAAGTGGATAACCTGAAAAAAGGCATCATTCCGATTTTTGAGCCAGGTTTAACACCGCTGGTAGAAACGAACTATAAAGAAGGTCGCTTGCACTTCACGACCGACGCCAAACAAGGTGTTGAATTTGGCGAGTTGCAGTTTATTGCTGTTGGTACCCCGCCGGATGAAGATGGTTCCGCCGACTTAAAATATGTATTGGCTGTTGCCCGTACTATTGCGCAGTACCAGAACGGCTATAAAGTAGTGATCGATAAAAGCACGGTTCCTGTCGGCACGGCTGATAAGGTTGATGCTGCAATTGCCGAAGTGCTCAAAGAGCGCGACGTTGATTATGATTATTCAGTGGTTTCTAATCCTGAATTTTTGAAGGAAGGGGCTGCGGTTAGCGATTGTATGAGCCCAGACCGAATTGTGATTGGCACCGATGATGAACAAGCGCGCCAGTTAATTCGAGAGCTTTACGCGCCATTTACCCGCAATCATGATCGTATGATTTTCATGGATGTGAAGTCTGCTGAGTTGACTAAGTATGCAGCCAACTGCATGTTGGCTACAAAAATTAGCTTCATGAACGAAATGTCTAATCTAGCTGAACGGCTAGGCGCTGATATTGAAAAGGTCCGCCAAGGTATTGGCTCCGATGCTCGAATTGGCTACCACTTTATTTATCCTGGCTGTGGTTACGGCGGTTCGTGTTTCCCGAAAGATGTGCAAGCCTTGGTTCGTACTGCTGATTCCATTGGCTACGAGTCGACTCTACTAAAAGCCGTCGAAACTGTTAACTATGGCCAAAAAGAGGTGCTCTTTAAGCGCCTTAACGATTTCTACAAAGCTGATCTGGCCGGTAAAACGGTAGCGATCTGGGGCTTGTCATTCAAGCCAAATACCGATGACATGCGTGAAGCGTCAAGCCGGGTGCTAATGGAATCACTTTGGCAAGCAGGTGCAAAAGTTCGAGCCTTCGATCCAGAAGCGATGGAAGAAGTTCAACGAATCTATGGCACTCGTGATGACCTAGAGCTGGTTGGTACTAAAGATGCGGCACTTAAAGGTGCTGACTGTTTAGTGATTTGTACCGAATGGAAAGTATTTCGTGCTGCTAACTTCGATGATATTAAAGAGCAATTAACCGATCCTGTTATTTTTGATGGCCGGAACCTATACGATCCAGAGCAAGTTAAGCGATATGGCTTGGCGTATTATGCAATGGGTCGTGGTGATAGTATCAGCAGTTAAATACAAACAGGACAACGCGATATGAAAGTACTGGTTACGGGAGCTGCTGGCTTCATCGGCTTCTTTGTGAGCCAACGGCTAATTGCCGACGGTCATCATGTTGTCGGTATCGACAACATGAACCACTACTATGATGTGGGTCTTAAACACGCTCGACTTGCTCAACTCGAAGCCTTACCGGGCTTTGAGTTTGTCGAACTCGATTTGGCTGACCGTCCAGCTGTCGCAACATTGTTCGAGCAATATCAGTTTAATCGGGTGGTCCATTTGGCGGCGCAAGCGGGGGTTCGCCATTCGTTGAAAGCCCCATTTGAATACGTTGACTCTAACTTCACGGGCATGATGACCATACTCGAAGGTTGTCGTCATCATAACATTGAGCACCTTGTTTATGCCTCATCAAGCTCAGTGTATGGCATGAATGAAGCCATGCCATTTTCTACCAGTGACAATGTTGATCACCCAGTTTCACTGTACGCTGCGAGTAAAAAAGCCAACGAATTGATGGCGCATAGCTATTCACATTTATATGGTTTGCCAACCACAGGCTTACGCTTTTTTACGGTATATGGCCCGTGGGGGCGCCCAGATATGGCGTATTTTTTGTTTGCCAAGGCAATGCTTGCTGGCGATCCAATCAAAGTATTCAACTTTGGTAAGATGAAGCGTGATTTCACCTACATCGACGACATTGTTGAGGGCGTGGTGCGGGTACTAAACAAAGTGCCTGCTCACAACCCTGATTGGCATGATGGTGACCCATCATCAAGTAAAGCGCCTTATAAGGTATACAACATTGGCAATAACAACTCAGTGCAACTGGGCGAATTTATCAGCACGTTGGAAAAGCACCTAGGTGTTGAAGCCAATAAGCAGATGATGCCAATTCAACCCGGTGATGTAGAAGCGACAGCGGCTAATATTGACGACTTAGTTGCTGATGTCGGGTTCACGCCATCAACCAGTATCGACAAAGGACTTGGCGAATTTGTTCGTTGGTACAAAAGTTATTATGGGTGAAAGCCCGCAACTCGGAGATAAAGCGCAGCAATGGTTAAGCCCTTTACTCCGATTGCATTGTTGGCGCTAGTCTAAATCGCTGGCTTGGTGCCGCTCTGGCACTTGCTCAGTTTCGTCGCCCCAGGTTCGGTTCACTTTTCTGCCGCGTTGCACCGCCGCGCGCTTGTCGATCTCGTTTGCCCATCGCAGTACATTCGGGTACTCCTCCGTGCTTAAAAATTTAGCCGCATCGTATAAGCGACCCAACACTAAATTGCCGTACCATGGCCAAATGGCGATGTCTGCGATGGTGTATTGCTCTCCCGCCATATACCGGCGTGTCGCCAAATTACGATCGAGCACATCCAATTGGCGTTTCACTTCCATGGTGAAGCGATTAATGGGGTATTCGAATTTTTCTGGCGCGTAAGCGTAAAAATGACCGAAGCCACCACCGAGATAAGGGGCAGAGCCCATTTGCCAAAACAACCAGTTCAAGGTTTCGGTTCGTTCCTGCAATTGTGATGGTAAAAACTCGCCAAACTTCTCAGCGAGATAAAGCAAAATGGAGCCAGATTCAAATATCTTGGCCGGCTCGGGAGTGCTGTAATCAATAAGAGCTGGGATTTTGGAATTGGGGTTGATTTCAACAAAGCCGGATGAAAATTGATCACCTTCTTGAATCCGTATGAGCCAGGCATCGTATTCAGCCTCAGATTTACCAATGGCCAATAGCTCTTCAAGCATGATGGTCACTTTGACGCCATTTGGGGTTGCCAGCGAGTAGAGCTGCAGCGAATGTTCCCCTTTCGGCAGTGACTGTTGATGAGTTGCTCCGGCTATAGGGCGATTAATATTTGCGAATTGTCCACCACTAGGTTGTTGCCAAGTCCACACGTCAGCGGGCTCATATTTCGACTTGCTACTCATGCGTCATTCTCCTGTCGCCAATGGTATCTAAACGAACTCTCGGTGTTATAAGACTCCGCCTTGAATGGGTCTTTATGCCATATGCTACATGTTAAATGCTAAATAAATAGGCGATGTCACAGTTGGTTACAAACCCCTCAACTATACTCGCCTAACAACAATAAATATTAAGTTGATCGGCTATAGCAAGAACGTACTTTCTTGTTTTCAACTAGTCTTATCTAACTATAAAAATAAGTTAGTACAGTCCTCTGGGCTAACGCATAAGAAGAGATATACATGAGTCAGCTAGAGTCTTTTATATGGCATGTGCTGGGCTACGCCGCCATGCCAGCAATCTTTTTATTTGGATTTATTGGAATCGCTGTTGTCTGCTTGTTTATCCTTAAATGGATGGGCGTCCAGCCAGTGGACACGGATATCTCATCATGAGTGAGCACAGTGCAGCTGATTGCGATGACGTGATTAAGTTAGCTGGTGTTCTCGTGCGTTGCTCGCCAGCTCAACGACTCCAAGTTGTGACAGCAATAGAAGCTGAAGCTGGTGCGACTGTGCAACCAGAAAGCAGTGATAACGCGCTGATCGTAATCATCGAAGAAACCCCCAACACCATATACCTAACTGAACAAATCACCCGAATTCAAAATATTCAGAGCGTTCTGTCTGTTGCTCTGATCTACCACCACAACGACACTGCCGAAACCGGCAACAAGGAGATGGCGTCGTGAAACTAAACCGTCGTGACTTCATTAAAACGCAGGCTGTTGCCGCTACAGCCGCTGCTGCTGGCTTAAGTGTGCCGGCAATTGCAACAAATGTAACAACGCAGCGCAGTCAAGCTAAAGTTGACTGGGACAAAGCTCCGTGCAGATTCTGTGGTACCGGCTGTAGTGTGTTGGTCGGAACACAGAATGGTCGAGTGGTGGCAACTCAGGGCGATCCCGATGCACCGGTCAACAAAGGGCTGAACTGCATTAAAGGCTACTTTTTGTCGAAAATCATGTATGGCAACGACCGTCTTACTCAACCATTGCTGCGTATGAAAAATGGTAAGTACGACAAGCAAGGCGACTTTGAGCCTGTGTCTTGGGACCAAGCGTTCGACATCATGGCTGAAAAATGGAAAACAGCTATCAAAGCTGACAACGAGCGTAACGCTGGTAAATCGGTGTCCGAGATTACTTCAACGGTTGGTATGTTTGGCTCTGGGCAGTGGACGGTTTGGGAAGGCTATGCAGCCTCTAAGTTGTTCAAAGCGGGCTTTCGCTCCAATAACATTGATCCGAATGCGCGCCACTGTATGGCGTCCGCTGTGGTTGGTTTTGCCCGTACCTTCGGCATGGATGAGCCGATGGGTTGCTACGATGACTTAGAAAATGCCGATGTGTTTGTTTTATGGGGCTCGAACATGGCCGAAATGCACCCCATTTTATGGTCACGGCTGACCGATCGTCGATTAAGTGCTCCTGATGTTCAAGTCCACGTGTTGTCGACATTTGAGCATCGAAGTTTTGAGCTGGCCGACAATGGTTTGATTTTTACGCCCCAAACTGATTTGGCGATTCTCAATTACATTGCCAACTACATTATTGAAAATGACAAGGTAAACGAAGACTTTGTTTCTAAGCATGTGAACTTCCGAGAAGGCGCGACGGATATTGGTTATGGCCTGCGCCCGACTCACCCTCTCGAGCAGCAAGCAAAAAATGCAGGCTCTGGCGACTCAAAACCCATATCCATGGAAGAGTTTGCCAAGTTTGTCAGCACATACACGCTGGATTACACATCTGAATTGACCGGCGTACCGAAAGATAACTTGCTACGGTTAGCCGAAGTTTACGCTGATCCGACTAAGAAAGTGGTGTCTTACTGGACGATGGGCTTTAACCAACACACACGCGGTGTTTGGGCCAATAATCTGGTTTATAACATCCATCTATTGACCGGTAAGATCTCGGAACCAGGCAACGGCCCATTTTCTCTTACCGGCCAGCCTTCAGCCTGTGGTACGGCTCGAGAAGTAGGGACATTTGCTCACCGCTTACCGGCCGATATGGTGGTTGCTAACAAAGCACACCGGGACTTTGCCGAGAAAGTTTGGAAACTTCCGGAGGGGACAATTCCTGGGAAAGTTGGCTATCACGCGGTGTTGCAAGATCGCATGCTCAAAGACGGTAAGTTAAATGCCTATTGGGTGATGTGTAATAACAACATGCAAGCTGGGCCAAACATTAACGAAGAGCGCTTGCCGGGCTACCGTGATCCACGCAATTTCATCGTTGTATCTGACCCATACCCAACGGTCACTGCTCAGGCCGCAGATTTGATTCTACCAACAGCCATGTGGGTCGAAAAAGAAGGCGCGTATGGTAATGCCGAACGTCGTACACAATTCTGGCATCAACAAGTCATGCCACCGGGTGAAGCTAAGTCCGATTTGTGGCAATTAATGGAATTTTCTAAACGCTTTAAAGTTGAAGAAGTATGGCCCGCCGAATTAATTGCGAGCTCGCCTGAGTTAAAAGGCCGTACTTTATACGAGGTGCTCTACCGTAACGGTAACGTAGACAAATTCTCTGCCAAAGAATGCCGCGGCAAAATGAACCAAGAATCAGACGATTTCGGTTTCTATTGTCAAAAAGGCTTGTTTGAAGAATATGCCGTCTTTGGCCGAGGCCATCATCATGATTTGGCGGACTTCGATGATTATCACGCTGCTCGTGGTCTGCGTTGGCCTGTGGTCGATGGTAAAGAAACGCTATGGCGCTATAAAGAAGGTTATGACCCTTACGTCAAAGAAGGGAATGGATGGGAATTTTACGGTAAAAAAGATGGCAAGGCGGTTATTTTTGCGTTGCCATTTGAGCCTGCCGCAGAATCTCCGGATGACGAATACCCATTCTGGCTGAGCACAGGCCGAGTGCTCGAGCATTGGCATACCGGCACCATGACGCGCCGAGTGCCTGAGCTGTATCGAGCTTACCCAGACTCCTTGCTCTTTATTCACCCTGATGATGCAAAATCGCTAAAACTACGCCGGGGCGAAGAGGTTGTGGTGGAATCGCGCCGAGGAGAGATCAAAACTCGCATTGAGACGCGCGGCCGAAACCGCCCACCGAAAGGGTTGGTGTTTATGCCATTTTTCGATGCCAAGCAGTTGGTCAATAAGTTGACCTTAGATGCAACCGATCCGCTGTCAAAAGAAACTGACTTTAAAAAATGTGCGGTACGGATCCGCAAAGTTTAACTAATTGAAGCGGTGAGGAATTAACTGTGGGCAAGGGCTCCATCTCACTAACTCGGCGTCAGTTTTTACATAATTCCGCTAAGGGCGCGTGTGTTGCTGGCGTAACCGTCAGTGGCCTAGCGCTGGTGAGCGGTAGCTCGGGCGCATCAGGCGCACAAGCGTTAAGGCCGCCCGGTGCGTTGGCTGAAGCCGAGTTTATGGCAGCGTGTGTTCGTTGTGGTTTGTGTGTTGAAGCATGCCCTTATGACACATTGAAATTGGCAACCTTGTTTGAGCCCGCGCCGATGGGAACACCGTACTTTGATGCACGAGCGGTGCCCTGTGAGATGTGTGACGACATTCCATGTCAGGTGGCGTGCCCAAGTGGTGCGATTTCACCAGAATTGGCAAGCATCGATGATGCCCGCATGGGGCTTGCAGTGCTCATCGATCAAGAAACGTGTTTGAACTGGCAGGGCTTACGGTGTGACGTGTGTTATCGGGTTTGCCCATTAATTGATGAGGCCATTACGCTCGAAGCGCAACGCAATACACGAACCGGTCACCACGCCATGTTCATTCCTACAGTGCACTCAGATGCGTGCACTGGTTGTGGCAAATGTGAACAAGCCTGTGTGCTGGAAACATCTGCCATTAAGGTTTTGCCGCGCGATGTTGCGAAAGGCGAACTCGGCAAACATTACCGGTGGGGCTGGGTGGAAAAAGATAAAGCTGGCCATTCGCTTCTCGAGCAAGATGTGCTTGATTTACCGGACCGTCGTCCAGAAGGTGGCTAACTGATGAAGGCGCAGGTGGGTCTAGATGCCGTTGCTCGATTCGGCTGGATGCGGGCGCATCGCTTTTTACTGTTACGCCGACTCATGCAACTGTCGGTCATGGGGCTTTTCTTACTCGGGCCATGGTTTGATGTGTGGCTAATCCGAGGGAATTTGAGTAGTAGTGAATTGCTCGGGGCGATTCCTTTTACCGAACCTTGGATGCTGCTACAGAGTTTGGTTTCTGGCTATTGGCCTCAAGCCACATTATTGCTCGGTGCAGGTATTGTGATCGCCATTTATTGGTTGATTGGTGGCCGGAGTTACTGCAGTTGGGTATGTCCAATGAACGTGGTGACCGACACCGCACATTGGCTAAGGCGGCAACTTAAAGTGCGCAGCCAAATCACCATGCCGAGCTCGATTCGCTGGGGCGTTGTGGCCGGTGCTCTGTTGGCAACGGCATTTGTGCAAGGCTTGGTTTGGGAGCTGATAAACCCAGTTTCCTTGCTGCATCGTGGCATTCTATTTGGCCTTGGTGCCGGTTGGCTGTTAATCGTCGCTGTATTTTTATTTGATGTGTTTGTGGTTGAAAAAGGTTGGTGCTCGCAGCTTTGCCCAATGGGCGCTTGTTACGGCCTTATTGGACGTATTAGCCCAGTGAAAGTGGTCGCCAACCGCCGAGAAGACTGCAACCAGTGTATGGATTGCTATGTGGTTTGCCCTGAGCCCCACATACTCAAAGCTCCGTTGCGAGAGATGAAGCAGGGAAGCTCGCCATTGGTTTCTGCGCAAGACTGCACTCGTTGTCTGCGTTGTATTGATGTCTGTGGGCAAGATGTATTTGATGTTACAGCATCGCTGAAAACTAATAATTCGATTCAACCGGTTGCCACTGGCAACCGGCCGCGAACAAAAGTGGAGAATAATAAATGAAGACGCTAGTTTCATCTGTGATAGCGAGTTTGATACTGGTAACGACTTGGGTTACCGCTAATCCTGTGGCAAATGAAGAGTATGTCAATAATGGTGGCCTAGAATCGCTGCGAGGCTCTTCGGAGTTGAGTGATACGAAGCAAGCTGAATTGATTAAAAAGCCGATTCAAAACGATCAAGTCATCGATAGAAACTACGTTCATCAGCCTCCTTTAATCCCTCATGATATTCGTGGCTATCAAGTGGATATAAAAAGCAACAAATGCTTATCGTGTCATGGATGGAAGTTTGCAAGTCAAGTTGGCGCCACCAAGGTAAGCCCAACTCATTTTGAAACGGCTGATGGCTTAACGCTTTCTGATGTGGCGCCGCGTCGCTACTTTTGCTTGCAGTGTCATGTGCCGCAAGCGGATGCGCCGCCTCTAATCGCAAATGATTTCTCGGCAGTTGAAGCGCTTAGTGCCAGTGGTCTATCAAACTAGTTAGGGGAAGGCTGATGTCTAAGAGTTCATTTGTTGGGCTGCTCAAATCGTTGTGGCAACTGTTTTCTAAACCGGCGCGAATTGCTACCGGCGCCCTGTTAGGGATGGGATTTATTGGCGGCATCCTATTTTGGGGTGGTTTTAACTGGGGGATGGAAGCGACCAATACCGAAGAGTTTTGTTCAGGGTGTCACGCTCCGATCGTGATTGAGATTCAGCCAACAATCCACTACACAAATCGATCTGGCGTACGCGCTATTTGCTCCGACTGCCATGTTCCCCACGCTTGGACAGATAAAATTGTTCGCAAGGTGCAAGCAAGTAAAGAATTAGTGATGCACTTACTTGGCACGATTGATACTCCCGAAAAATTTGAGGCGCGGCGCAAACACTTAGCTGAGCGAGAATGGCATCGCCTGAAGGAAAATGATTCACTGGAGTGCCGAAATTGCCATGATTTTG
This sequence comes from Neiella holothuriorum, assembly GCF_019457915.1. Classification (GTDB taxonomy): domain Bacteria; phylum Pseudomonadota; class Gammaproteobacteria; order Enterobacterales; family Neiellaceae; genus Neiella; species Neiella holothuriorum. The sequence continues at coordinate 115,819 of NZ_JAHZSS010000007.1, read as the reverse complement.
AATTCATGGACTTTACCGAACAGGGTGTGAGAGCGGTCAATATGCACTCAACCTCCTTAGCCTCGGGAGAGAAAACCTGTATTGATTGCCACAAAGGAATTGCACACTCCTTGCCCGACATGTCTGGCGTTGAAGGCTGGCAATAGGGCAATACGCAGCCATAAAAAAACGCAGCCTAGGCTGCGTTTTTTTATGGCTCGAATAGTTACCCGATGGCATTGCTCACGACTTTTGAACCACCTTGCTGTTTGGCGGTTGCAAGGCCGTCTTCTGCTCGGGTCAGCAGGGTTGATACAGATACCGCTTCAGCATTGCTGGACGATATGCCAAAGCTAACCGACAGCTGTATTTCTAATTCTGCTTGGCGGAATGTCGTCTGTTGAATGATGGCTAACAGTTCTGCGCAAATCGTTTCCGCTTCATGTGCTATCACGCTCGGCAGCACGACCATAAACTCATCGCCACCATAGCGCCCTAACATACCTTTACTGCCAACCCTGCGCGCTAGAATTTCGGCAAATTCCGCTAATATTTGGTCACCGATTTCCACGCCAAAATTGTCATTCACCGAACGAAATGATTCGATATCTAACAAAGCAATACTGATAGGCTGCTTGGATTTTTGAGCCTTAACCAACGCTTGTGAGGCGAGGTGGATGATTTCGTTTCGGTTGGCCAGTTGAGTTAACTGATCCACGCTTACGGATTCAAGGGAATGCTTATTGCGGCGGCGGTAGTGCAAGGCTGACGCCGCCATCATCAAAAACAACGTCAGGAATGTTCCGATTGCGAGAATTTGCCATTTTTGACTTGCTTCTAGGCCTCGTATTTGTTGTTGCTGCAATTGATGTTGAAGTGATGCCTGCTGCTTTTGGTGTCGCTGTTGTTCAAATTGAAATCTGATGTTCGTAACATCGTTGTACTGCGACTGCACTTGCTCCATGTGGTTGGTGCTTAGATCTATATATTCTTGGAAAACTGTGGCTGACCGCTGCCATTGTTTTGTTTGTGCTAGTAACTCAGCAAATTGCAGCGTTGCGGTAATGTGATAGTGGCTTTCGGGGATTTGCTTTAGCGCTGTGTATGCATCTTCAGCATGCACAATGGCTTTATTGGGCAACTGTTGAACGCTGTAAATTTTGGCAAATGCTAGGTCTAAATAGAGTTTGCGCCGGCTCCCTGTCAGATACTTATTGCCCTTAGGTATTTCATCAATGTTCTTCAATGCCTGCGCGACGTTGCCTAACTCGCCATGAATCAGTATTTGGTAGATGTAACCAATTCCTGCGTGATAATCCAACTGCCCTTGCTGGGCAATTTCAATTGCCTGCTCTGCTGTTGCAAGCGCTTCGGCGTATTCTTTTTTGTGCCGGTGGTAGACCGTTCGCGTTATCAGATATTCTGACTTGGTTCGAAAGTTATTACTAAACTGCAAGTGTTGTTCAATCTCATCAAATAATGGTTTCGTTTGCTCGAAATCGTTTAATAAAATCAGCAAATCTGCGATGGCAATTTTGGTTTCGGCAAGTTGATCATCACCTTCGGCGAAGCTCAATCCAATGATGTAGTCTCGATAGGAATCCGAAGCCGAATACAGGGTCGATTTTTTGAATGCCAGCAAACGAACACGGTTGGCATAAGCGAGGTGTTTGTAGGTTGGCAAGTTATTTTCTGCCCAATCAGCAATGATATTGGCATCGGTAAGTGCAGGGGCTGAATCTTCTTGCATGGAATTTGTATGTGCTCTGCAAAAGCGGGCATACATCTCTAGTTCTTTCGAACCAATTTCCTGGGCTTTTTTAATGAGCTTAGTTGCTTGGCGTATCCAGTCTGTGTTGAGTGTATTCGATTCAATACCGCAGTTACTCAATTCGAATAAAAATTGAGTACGATAACGTGTGCCGATAATTAACGGTTCAATTGCTGCTCTGCGCTCAATCGCCTCTGTGGCAGAGAAGTCGAACAATATAATGCGCTTGAGCTCATGTTCGATGTCAAACAGTGAGCGTTCTGGTTGGCCAAGCGCGGCAAAGCTACATAGCAACGTGAGCAAGGCGAGTATTTTTTTCAACCTGATAACCTCTTCCACACCAGGGGGCATAAAATCAACCGATGGATGATTGGCCATTCGCTGCTGATAAGCAATGCTATAGGCATTAGAATCAGACGCCTGTAGCAGAATAAAACGTATATTATCGTCGAATGATAAAGGATGTATTGATGGAGCAACTCGCGCATCAAATTCAGACACTCATTGGCCAGCGTATGCCATTTGGTAAGTACCAAGGGCGTTGGTTGATTGATTTACCCGTGGCTTATTTGCAATGGTTTGAGCGCAAGGGCTTTCCTGCGGGGACATTGGGTGAGCAATTACAATTGTTATATCAGTTAAAAATGGATGGCAATGGTGATGTCTTACGCGATTTACACCGTCGCATGATCGGATGATATGCCGCATCAATCGGTTGCACTACTTAGTAAGTTCTAATACCTGACAACTTGGCTTTAATTGGGGCTCATCACGGTGGCTGACATATAACAGCTGGCCAACACCTGCTGCCATCATTCGGTTAATGGCCGTTAAGACAAGTTGAGATGAGGCTTCATCAAGCCCTTGCAGTGGCTCATCTAAGATCAACAAATACGGGCTTTTAATGAGTGCTCGGATAATCAATACCAAGCGTTGCTGGCCATAGCTTAATTGATGAAATGGTTGCTGTGCTTTGTCTGCCAAATGAAACCAGTCCAGCCAACTAAGCGCGAGATTGATTTGGTGACGATTCGGCTCTTGATACAGCCCTATAGAATCAAAAAAGCCAGATAACACAACGGCAATTGTGGTGACACGTGCTCGGTAATTTAGATGGAATTCGGCACTAACCAAGCCGATGTGTTGCTTGATTTGCCAAATGGACTCGCCACTACCTCGTTGAAAGCCAAATTGACGAATTTGATTGGCATAACATTGTGGATGATCGCCGCTAATGAGTTTTAGCAGTGTTGATTTGCCTGAGCCATTGGGGCCAATGACACGCCAATGTTGACCTTGTTCAATGCGCCAATTTAGATCAGAAAAGACCACCTTATCGCCATAGCTGACTTTACCGTGGCGAATTTCAAACACGGGCTCATTTATTGGTAGTGATGACGATGGCGCGAGCGCCAAAGGAATGCGTGGAGGCGCTTCGGCAAGTTTTAAATTGAGCCAGGTATCACGAGTGCAGATCTCGGGTAATGCGCCATGTTCAACGAGACGCCCTTGGTAAAATATTGCCCCATATTTGAGCCATGTTGGCACATCCAACAACCGATCAATGAGTACGATGAGTTGCAGACCGTCGGCATGACGTTGTTGCAATAAATTGCTGATCAACGACTTGCTGGTTTGATCTAGTCCGTCAAAGGGATCCTGCACCAGCAATAAGCTCGGCTTGGCCAATAGTGCGCGCGCAATTAATAGCCGTTTTGTTTCGCCAGTTGATAGGGAGCGGAACCCTTGTTCAAGCAGATGATGGAGGTTGAGTTGATGCGCGATGGATGTCACTTGATTTGGCTGCGCGCCAGCTTCTAGCATTAAATCAAAAACACGTGTGCCGGGATCTACTTCATCGAGTAGGTCGCTTTCGTCTTGTTCAATTTCTCGTTCAACTAATCGTTGTTGTAAGCCTAAACTAACCTCGGCTACTGGGCTTGTGGCTCCAGAAATAGAGCCTTGGTAGAGCAAATCGCCCCGTAAGATATCGAGCAGTTGCTCTTTGCCACTATCATTATTGCCAACGACTGCCCAGCTGACATTCGCCAAATCCCATCGTTCAATGATAAGCGGTGGTTTGCCTCTAGTTTGATTTCGGCGGTCTGTGGTCAGCTGTTGAATGAGCATGGGTAAAGCCTAGGCAAAGAACGATGCAAGCCCTCAGCTTACCGACCAAGTTGATGAGCGCAAGGGGTACCAGCTGAAGATTGAATCCATGTTAAATAACAACCGCTAAGCATGAGGCTGGCTGTGGTATCATGCTGCCGCATCTTTTTTCCTGCAAGTGATGGCTCTGGCCAGAGGAGTAACCCGTGATCCGATTAGGACAAATGAATCGATTAACAGTGGCTGAAAAGCACGCTGAAGGTTGGCTGTTAGTTGAACCTGATGCTGGCGATGACGCTAATACTGATGACGCGGTATTGTTGGCTGCGGCTGACGCTCCTGAAGAGCTGGCCATTGATGATTCATTGTCGGTGTTTGTTTTTGTCGGCCCAGAGCAACAATTGCAGGCAACAACCAGCCGGCCGAAAGTACTCGCAGGCCAATTGGCACTGTTAAAGGCCAAACAAGCTAGCCCTTATGGGATGTTCATGGATTGGGGAATGAGTAAAGATTTACTCGTCCCGAATCGTGAGCAGTACGATCGAATGGACGTTGGCGAATCGTATTTAGTTTATGTTTATGTTGATGAACAGCAGCGTCTGGCTGCGAGCAGTCGTTATAAGCGCTATATCGATCAAGAGCGTCATGCTTACCGCGACGGCGATAAAGTTCACCTCACCATCACCGAACAAACGCCATTGGGTTACAACTGCGTGGTGGACTACCTGCACTCGGCGTTGCTTTACCAAGATCAAGTGTTTCGCAGCGTAAAGCGTGGCGACCAAATTACCGGCTATGTGCGTCAGGTACGAGAAGATGGCTTGCTCGATGTTTCCACTCAAGAGCCGGGCTATGGCAAAATTTCTGGTCTAACAGACCGCATTATGCAGCGTCTAGAACAATCAAAAGGCGAGCTTAAATTGTCCGACAAGTCATCGCCTGAGATGATCAAAAGTGAATTCCAGTGTAGTAAAAAAGCGTTTAAGCAAGCGATCGGTTCGCTTCGAAAGCAACAGCTGATCGAGATTTTTCCTGACCATATCAAACGGCGCTAATTAGCATCGACTCATTGACTAAATTATTACTTGTGATTGCTATGACATTTCGTTCTTTGCAAGGCTGGCAAACAGCCTCCGTTGTTATCTTGTCATTACTGCTTTTGGCATGCGGTAAACCTGACTCGCCGGAAAGGTTTTCTGAAGTTATTGAGCCTGTGGTTGAACAATCGGCAGAGCAAATCTTAGGTGATGTGATTGCTGGAAGCTGGCAATTCCAGTTGAATAGCTTCCCGATGAGCGCCGCGTATATGGGGCGGCCAGATCAAATGGCTTTGAACGATATGTCGGAGTTGTCGATTGCTGGCAAACATTTGGCGTTTAAAGATTTTTTGCAGCAGGCAAAAGCAATTGCTCGCGAACAGTTGCCTGCAGTACGAAAAATTGATTTGGATATCTTGATTTATCAGTTGCAAGACCGAGTTGACTACTATGACTTCAACCAGCACTTGATACCGATCACTGCGGAAAGCGGTTTTCATAACAACGTGGTGAGTTACTTGCAGCATCGCCAGCTTAAAACCGTTGAGCAAGCCGAAGCATACTTGGCCGCATTGGCACAAATTCCTGATTATTTTTCGCAGCAGCAACTGTGGTTGGAAAAAGGATTAGCGCAAGGCATAACGCAACCCAAGTTGGTGCTAAAAGGCTTTGAACACTCCATCTCCGCCTATGATGTTGAGCAGGGTAGTGAGCACGTCCTGTATCAACCGCTCACCAAGTTACCCGAGTTTATTAGCTCTGCCCAGCAAGCCGAATTACAGCAAAAAGGCTTACGCCTGATTGAGCAACAAGTAATCCCTGCGTTTGCTGGTCTTTATGAGTTTTTTGTTGACCGTTACATCCCTAATGCACGTGACTCGATAGCCGTTTCAGATACGCCCGATGGTGCTGATTTCTACGCTAATCGTGTTCGTCATTATACGACCCGAGATTTAACCGTTGAGCAAGTTCATCAACTTGGGTTAGAAGAAGTTGACCGCATCCGGCAAGAGATGCAGCAGATCATTAATGAGTTGGCGTTTGACGGCGACTTTGCTGCGTTTTTACAGTTCCTGCGAACCGACAGTCAGTTTTATGCAACATCCCCAAAGGAACTTCTCAAACAAGCTTCATGGATCGCTAAAAAAGCGGATGCCCAGCTCCCCAAATTCTTCCATTTGCTGCCTCGCACGCCTTACGGTGTTGAGCCTGTGCCAGACAGTATTGCCCCGAAATACACGACGGGCCGTTATGTGTCACCAAGAAACGACAAAGAGCCTGGCTTGTATTGGGTCAATACACACGCGTTGGACAAGCGCCCGTTATATGTGCTTGAAGCGCTGACGCTACACGAAGCGGTGCCTGGCCACCATCTACAAATTTCGTTGAACCAAGAAATGACCGAGCTACTGCCGTTTCGAACGCATTCGTATATTTCAGCATTCGGCGAAGGATGGGGGCTGTATAGCGAATGGCTTGGTTTGGAAATGGGGTTTTACCAAACGCCATACGATAATTTTGGCCGTTTAAGTTATGAAATGTGGCGAGCGCTCCGATTAGTGGTTGATACGGGCATGCATGCCAAAGGCTGGACGCGTCAACAAGCCATCGACTACATGGCGGAAAATAGCGCGTTGAGCTTGCACAATATCACCACAGAAGTGGACCGCTATATCTCATGGCCGGGCCAAGCGCTGTCGTACAAAGTGGGTGAAATCACGATCAAACAACTACGTCAACAAACCGAGCAAGCGTTAGGTGCAGACTTTGATGTACGCGAATTTCATCATCAAATTTTGCGTCATGGCTCGGTGCCCTTGAGTGTGCTCGAAGATCAAATTGGCCGTTACATCGATAGCGCATTGGCAAGTAAAACCTCAAAGGCTCAAGCCAATGACTAATCAAAGCCATAGTAAGGTCTATGACGCTATTGTAATTGGGGCTGGTGCGGCGGGGTTAATGTGTGCCGCTGAAGCAGGCAAGCGTGGTTTAAACGTTTTACTGTTGGATCACGCTAAGCAAGTGGGCAAGAAAATTCTGATTTCTGGTGGCGGGCGCTGCAACTTCACCAATTACTACGTTGAAGCCAATGCTTATCTCAGCCAAAACCCCCATTTTTGTAAGTCAGCGCTGAGCCGATACACTCAGTGGGACTTTATTGCCCTCGTTGATAAACATGGCATTGCCTACCATGAAAAAACCTTGGGGCAGTTGTTTTGTGATGATAGCGCGAAAGACATCGTCAATATGTTGGTTGATGAATGCAATCAAGCAGGCGTGACAATTCAATTAAGAACTGCAGTCACATCGGTGGATTATGTCGACAATCAATATCAGATCGCGACGTCGGACGGCTTATTTCAAGCGAATAGGCTAGTCGTCGCAACAGGTGGCCTGTCGATGCCAAAATTAGGCGCTACCGCGTTTGGCTTTGAGCTGGCCCGCCAGTTTGGTTTAAACCTGCTTGAAACACGCGCCGGGCTTGTTCCTTTTACTCTCCAACCTGATGACAAGCGATGTTTTGAGCCTATTTCTGGCGTTAGCGCACCCTCAGTTATTGAATCTGAGTCAGGCACTAGTTTTAAAGAAAACCTGCTGTTTACTCATCGCGGCATAAGTGGGCCGGCAGTGCTACAAATTTCCTCGTTCTGGCAATCAGGTGAGCCTGTTTATATCAATCTGATCCCGTCTCAATCCGATGAAAACTGGTTACTTGACGCTCGCAAGCAACAAGGTGAGCGGACGCTTAAAACGCTGCTTTCTGAGCATTTGGCCAAACGTATCGTAGAGCAGTGGTTGCTGCATCAGCAAATAGAGAATAAACCGCTCAAGCAGTTCGATGATAAACAGTTAGTTGAACTGGCGCAGCGGCTCGCTCGCTGGCCGATTAAACCATCAGGCACCGAAGGCTACCGTACTGCAGAAGTCACACTAGGTGGCGTTGACACCAATGAGCTGTCATCCAAAACAATGGAAGCGAAAAAGCAGCCTGGGCTGTATTTTATCGGCGAGGTGGTCGATGTCACCGGCTGGCTCGGCGGCTACAATTTTCAATGGGCTTGGAGCAGTGGTTGGGCGTGTGCTCAGGCTCTGTAATTTAATAAGTTCAATCAACCCATATAAGTAATTTGACGACGTTGCGCTGAATATACTGGCGCAAGTCTGCATAGTTCAGCCAATAGACTTTCGGTTCCCTTCTGTTGATAGTAGGGTTAGTGCTATGGCTATGAGAAACCTCAATTTTTAGCGAGTACACGATGTCGAAAGCTACCAGTCAAACGCAAGGACTTCTTCACTTCTACCTGACGCAAACGCAACTATTTGCTATTGGTACCTTAAAGGTGAAAGAGATTGTTCCTTACATGCAATTGACCATGTTACCGAAATCTCACCCTCATATTTTGGGCTCGGTGTCGATGCGTGGAATAACCTTATCGGTCATTGATTTGGCGGCGGCCGTGGGTTTTCAACCTGTGCAGCCGGAGCTGCGTGAATCCTGCTCGATTATCGTGGTGGATATTTGCCGTCAGACGGTTGGCTTTTTAGTACGCCAGATTGACAAAATCAGCGAGTGCCGATGGGAAGATATTCAACCCGCTCCGGCCACTGTGGGTAAGCATGCTTACATTTCGGGTGTGACGCGGAGTGACGAAAAGCTGATCCAACTGCTGGATATCGAAATGTTGCTCGAAGCTATTTATCCCGAGCAGTTTAATCAAACGAATGTAGAGCTAAGCCTGCCCGAGCAAGCGCTGTTGAGCCAAACGAATATTTTGCTGGTGGATGACTCCGCCACAGCGCGCAAGCAACTCAGTAATGCGCTAGACAGTATTGAAGTGGCTTATGCGGTCACTGATAACGGTAAAAGTGCACTGAAGATGATGGAACAAGCCGCCAGCGAAAATAACCCATTTCAACTGGTTGTGAGTGACATCGAAATGCCCGGACTTGACGGCTATGAACTCACCTTCGAGATTCGCTCAAATAGAGCGTTGAGCAATGCTTTTATTATCCTTCACACGTCTCTGTCGAGTGAAATCAGTGTTGATCGTGCTCAGCAAGTCGGTGCCAATGAGGCGCTCACCAAGTTTGATGCAAACGAATTAACCCATGCCATGCTCAAAGGCGCGATGACGTTTACTGAGGACAACGTCAATGCCTCGCTGACTCAGCAAGACACAGACATTGATTCGTTGTTGTAACGTCTAAATTAACGCTTGGGCTGGGTTAACTTTTCACTATCCGCTTGGCGGTAATTTCAAGCGTGTCTAATTGCGACACAATGGTGTTAGATAGAGGCTCAATTGAAGTATAGAGCTGCTCAGCCAAATCCTCGTCATGTTGTTCTGATGCCTCGAGAATTTGTTTAATGGTACGGTGAAGCGTGGCATGCGGCTCTTCAATGCTCTTAAATTCGGGCAATTGGCCAAAGTGTTTTTTACCATCGCCGTAATACCATTTACCAAGAGCACAATGGTGGTGTGAACAGGCTTGATCTTTTGACAGTGCTGAGTGATCACCATTTAAATAGGAGCGTATCTTTGTTTTCCAAGCCAAATGCGCTTGCTTGGCAGCCTTAAAGTCGAGCATTTGGAATTTAGACAATTCCAATTCGTTTAGCTGACCCTGTAGCTCAAATGAGCATTGATTAATTTCCATGGCGTTGCGCTGTAGCTTTTCGCCTTCATTTTCAGTTGCGGCACTCTCGTTACTAATGGTCTCGATACTCGCGGCCATTTCGTTGGTCACCACAGCCTGCTGACTAACGGCTGTCGCAATTTCACTGCTCATGTGATTAATTCGCTCGACGCCTTCTGCAATATCCCTGAACTTTTCGCGCGACGTTGATACTTTATCGAGCGCTAAGTGAGCCGCGTTGTTATTTTGTTCGATGGTCGATGCGGAATTACTTATCTCGGTGGATAAATGCTCCAACATATTCCTAATTTCTTGAGTCGCATCTTGAGTTCGAGCGGCCAAACCACGCACTTCATCGGCAACAACCGCAAAACCTCGGCCTTGCTCGCCGGCACGAGCGGCTTCAATGGCGGCATTAAGTGCCAATAGATTGGTTTGCTCTGCGATGCCACTAATGGTGTCGGTAATGGAACTGATTTGCTCACTTTCCTGCGCGATCTTGTTGATATGCTCGGTGGTGTGGGCCATTTGCTCTGAGAAATCTTGCATGGTCGACAGCGCATCAGCAACGACTTGATCGCTTTCAACCACTTTGTCCGACATGTCGTTGGTCGTTTCCGATGTGTTACTCACATTTTGAGTAACGTCTTCAACGGTTGCCGACATTTGACTCATGCCCGTTGCAATTTGAGTCGTATGATTATTCTGTTTTTTCATCCGCGATAGCACATCGTGGCTGGAGGCAGATAAGTCATCGGCAATCGCAATCATGGTTTTTAGCGAGTCTGAAACTTGCATAAAAATGGCTTTGTAGCAAGCCTGCACCATCTTGGTTGACTGCTGCATGGTGATGATTTCTTGGTTGCCTTGCACCGAAATCTCGCTGGTGAAATCGCCGCTTGCGATGTCTTTATTGTGCTGAGCAATTTGCGCTAGTGGCTTTAACAGTTGGCTATGGTTGTATAACCACAGCATCAGTTGGCCAATAAGGCCAATGATCGCCAGTGTTTGTGCCAATCCGTTGTCGGCAAAAATGCAGACTGCAATGAACAATGCAATGATCAGTAAGTTGCCCCAAGTATTGAGTGATGCCACGGACAGTCGCTCGCGTAGAGGCGCTGGTGGTAACTTCATTTGCGGCTTGTTGCGCATCGCGCTGTAGAGCTTGCTAGCTTGTTCGACTTGAGCTCGGGATGGCTCTGCACGAACGGACTGATAGCCAATGGTTTTGCCCTGACGAACAATGGGCGTGACAAAGGCATCTACCCAATAGTGGTCACCGTTATTGCAACGGTTTTTAACCATGCCCCGCCATGCTTTACCTGATTTCACTGTCCCCCATAAATCGGCAAACGCCGCTGGAGGCATGTCGGGGTGGCGAACGATATTGTGATCTTGGCCGATAAGCTCTTCGCTGGTAAACCCACTAATTTCGATGAATGCTTCGTTAACGTACTGGATTTTTCCTTGAAGGTCGGTAATTGAAACTAAATCTTCTTGGCTCTTAAAGCGCTGTTCTACCTGAGTAACAGGTTGATTATTTCGCATAAATTTCCCTATCGATTGACCCGTTAGAAAGTATCGGATGCTGAATTTAGCGTAGATTCTTATGTTGTATCGGCAAGTTTGAACGGGGCTTTATGTAACGTTATGAGAGCCACTTCTAATACCTTGTTATTTTCAAGAGCTATTGCACTAATGCACTTTGGTTAACGGACGTACTAACTGAACGAAAGCATCTAGTTGGCGTGAAACCGGACGAGCCCAAGGCAGCTCATGTTGGCAGAAATAATTAGTAGCCAAGCACAGCAATTGAGGTGGAATAAGGAGAAATTCAAAATAGCGGGCTGTTAAAGCTGACGTAGCCGAATGAATTCGTATAATGCTCAATCCCTAATAATAAATTGGTGACCCACAATGACTCCCTGGAGCCCGGATAGCTGGCGCTCAAAGCCAGTAAAGCAGCTGCCAACATATCCTGATGCAGCAAAATTACACGCCGTCGAACAACACCTTGCCCAGCAGCCGCCGCTAGTTTTCGCGGGCGAAGCAAGAGCGCTAAAAGCTGATTTGGCGCGAGTTTCTCGTGGTGAAGCGTTTTTGCTTCAAGGCGGCGATTGTGCTGAGAGTTTTGCTGAATTTCGAACGGGTCATATCCGCGATACCTTTAAAGTCATGCTGCAAATGGCCGTTGCTTTGACCTTTGCGGGCCAGTGCCCGGTGGTCAAGATTGGCCGTATTGCTGGTCAATTCGCCAAGCCTCGCTCTGCCGATATGGAAACCATTGATGGTGTTAGCTTGCCGTCTTACCGCGGTGACATCATTAATGACATCGCTTTTACTGAGTCGAGCCGCGTGCCCGATCCTGAACGTATGATGATGGCTTATAACCAAGCCACATCAACGCTCAACCTGCTACGTGCATTTGCTCAAGGTGGCTTAGCGGATCTCCATCAAGTTCATAAATGGAACTTGGACTTCGTTGCCAAAAGCCCGCTCGGCGAGCGCTATCAGGTACTAGCAAATCGTATCGATGAAACGTTGGCGTTCATGAATGCGTGTGGCCTGACGTCGCAAAATACGCCGCAGCTTCATGAAACCACGCTGTATACATCCCATGAAGCCTTGTTGTTGCCATATGAACAAGCACTGACTCGCTGTGACACCTTAACTGGCGACTGGTACGACTGTGCCTCGCATATGCTGTGGATTGGCGATCGCACGCGTCAACCTGATGGTGCTCATGTGGAGTTCTGTCGAGGTGTTCATAATCCAATTGGCCTGAAAGTTGGTCCAACAACCCAAATGGATGATTTGCGCACCTTAGTCGATACCCTAAACCCAAATAATGAAGCGGGTCGCTTAAATCTCATTGTTCGCATGGGTGCCGATAACGTTGCTGATCATTTGCCACAAATTATTCGCACCGTAGAGAAGGAAGGCTACAACGTGGTTTGGAGCTGTGATCCGATGCACGGCAATACCATCAAGGCTGATACGGGTTATAAAACTCGCTCAGTGAATTCGATTTTGCGCGAAGTGACTCAGTTCTTTGAGATCCATGGCTCAGAAGGTACTTACGCTGGTGGCGTTCATTTTGAAATGACCGGCCGCGATGTCACCGAGTGTGTTGGTGGTGCGTTTGAAATTACTGAGCACGACTTAGCTGAGCGCTATCACACCCACTGCGATCCTCGATTGAACGCAGACCAAGCGTTAGAGCTGGCATTCTTGATTGCCGAGCACATTAAGCAAGCGCGTGCCGCTAGTGCATAGTCAAATGTGCGGCTGACCATAAAAAAAACCGGCTGATTGGCCGGTTTTTTTATGGCTGACATTTATCGCTTGGGGGAGGGTAAGCCGGTTTTTTGTTCGGTTTTATCCAACACGGTGCCATGTTGTTGTTGCAGGCTCGCCACTAAACGTTGCCAAGCCGAGCAAGCGCCGAATTGTTCGGTAATGGCGTCAATTTGAGCAGGCGTTAAGCCCACCGACATAGCTGGCACGCTGTTGTCACCAAGTTGTTTGACGTGATTTTGCATGCCAACAAAGCGATCAATTTGACGTTGGCAAACCTGTTCACTATCCGTTTCAACGGCATAGGCATAATTGCCAACGGCTAGCAGTGCGCTGGCGATAAGCAATCGGCATCGAATTTCACGTAAAAACATTTTCAATCTCAAAAATTTTCTTAGATTTATAACAAATTTGACAATGAGTTAGGGTTAAATGCAACTATCCTATTAGGATTATGATGAGTCGTTGACAAAAAAGGATAGATTCGTGAAAAAACTCTTGTATATCGTTGCTGGTGTAGTCGCAGCGCTGGTGCTAGCTGTCGTTGTGTTTACCGCAGTATTTGACCCGAATGATTACAAAGATGAAATTAGTGGCGCGGTGAAAGATGCTACTGGCCGCGACTTAGTGATTGCTGGCGATATCGGTTGGAATTTATTTCCTAACTTTGGCCTCGGCTTGGCTGATGTAACCTTTTCAAACCCTGCCGGTTTTGCCGAGCCCATTATGGCCTCGCTGAAAAAGTTAGATGTGTCAGTTGCCTTGTTGCCGCTTATTGGCGGTAATTTAGAAGTCAGCCACATTGCGGTGGATGAACTGAGCGTAAAACTCACCACTTTGCCGGATGGTACCGACAACTTGGCCGATTTAACCTCAGCCAGCAGTGCCGATAAGCCTGTTGAGACGCAGCCAGCCGATAGCTCCTCGTCAAAAGGCAGCTTAGCGAGTGTGAAGCTAGGCGCTATTGCCATCACTAACATTTCGTTGGCAGTTGATAACCAGCAAACAATGTCACAGCAGCAAGTGACGTTGAACTACTTCAAATTGAACCAATTCGTGCCTGGTGAGCGTTCTGAAGCGGCATTGATGGCTGAAGTTAAAAGTGATGACACCGACATTTCTATTGCCATCGAGTCCGCAATTACCATTGCTGAGGCATTTGATCTCATCGAGCTGCATGAACTGGCGTTACAAGCCGACATCAAAGGGCCGTCGATTCCAAATGGCGAACTCAACAAGAAAATTAGCGGTCATGGGCTGATTGATTTAGCTGGCCCTAGCGTGGACTTGAAAGACATTCAAATTGAAGTGGGCAGCTTGACGGGCAGTGGCTGGTTCAAGTTCCAACAACAAGCGGTGCCGGACATTCAAATGGCATTGGCATTTGATACCTTGAATGTGGATGAGTTTACACCGGTAAGCAATGGCGAATCGCCAGAGGAAGCGAAAAAAACACCGGGTGATCCGGACGCGGAACCAGATTTAAGCGCTTTAAAAAGTGTCAATTTTGATGGTGACTTGAGCTTTAATAAAGTGCTTGTTGCCGGCCTGACGGTGACCAACGTAAAACTACACGCCAACCTAAAAGATGGTGTGTTGGATGCGAACCCAATTCACCTTGATTTATACGATGGCACAGCCGATGCCAGAGCGGTTTTAAATGCTCAGCAGCCTGTGGGTTCATATCGAAGTGAGTTCAAATTGAACTCGGTGCAAGCTTTGCCACTGCTAACTGACTTGGCCGAGCTCACGATGGTGTCAGGCAACGCCAATTTTGATATGGATATTCGCGGCACTGGTTTATCGACTAATAAATTAAAAACGGCGAGCACCGGTAACGGTAATTTTGCGTTTAAAGACGGCGCCCTAGAAGGCGTAAATATTGCCCAGATGATTCGCTCGGCCAAAGCCATGCTGAAAGGTGAGAAGGCGAGCGAAGAGGTGAAGAAAACCGATTTTTCTGCATTGACCGGTAGCTTCTCTCTAGCCAAAGGTGTGGTTAATAATCCGGACCTAAAACTCGCTTCTCCGCTGCTTCGTGTCGATGGTAAAGGCGATATGGACGTTGTGGCCAGCACGCTTGATTATGCTGCGAGTGTTGAAATGGTAGCGACGTCAAAAGGTCAGGGCGGTTCTGAGTCAGATGATTTGGCTGGTTTGACCGTGCCCCTGAAAGTTAGCGGGCCATTAGATGATCTCGATTATGGCATTGACATGAGTGCCGCATTGAAAGGTGAGTACGAAGAGAAGCTTGAACAAGAGAAAGAAAAAGGCCTGAAAAAATTGTCAGATAAGCTTGGCGGATTTTTAGGCGGTAATAAGGACGATAAGAACTAATAAATCCCCTTGCAACCAAAGCGGTGATTAAGTAATAATGCTCGCCGCTTTTATGGTGGTCCCTCGGGTCCTCTCGCATTGATAGCTTGTGAACCTGGTCAGATCCGGAAGGAAGCAGCCACAGCAAGTGACTCGAGTGCCGGGATGTGGCTGGTGGGACCGCCACCCTTGATGTTTGCATCAAAAGATTGCATAAATTGCAAAGAAGTTTGCAAATTTGCACACTAAGTCTGCATAGACTACGTTTTGTTGTAGGTTTACAACAAAACGGTGGCCTAAGCATGTACGACCAAACCAAAAAATCCTCTCATGTCCACAACATCTGCAAGTTCATGAGCTTGAAGAATGATGCTGTTGTGCGCACTCTATCAATCCTCGAATTTGATTTTTGCTTCCACCTTGAATACGACCCTGAGGTAGCCTCCTACCAGTCGCAGCCCGACGGATTCAAATACCGCTTCAACAACCGCCTTTGTCGCTATACGCCAGATTTTCTTGTGGAAGATGGCAACTCTGAAGCTGCTTTCTTTGAGGTGAAACATTCAAGTCAGATCCTCAAGCCTGATTTTCGTGCGAGATTTGCCGAAAAACAGCGTATTTCGCTAAGTGAGTATGGCAAGCGCTTGATTCTCGTTACTGAGAAACAGATCCGCTTAGACCCTGTTATTGGCAACCTTAAGTTGTTGCACCGCTACTCAGGCCTTCAAACAATAACTGCGCTACAAAAAGCGGTATTAAAGTTTGTGCAAAAACACCAGCAAGTGACCTTGTTGGACGTTGCACTATCTCTAGGTACTTCTGAACGCGAAACACTAATTTCAGCATTGTCATGGATTTCTAACGGCACACTAAAAACCAACGTTCGCAACACTGCGTTCGGCTTAGATAGCGTCGTGTGGAGTTAAGTTGATATGGGCGATGGCAGTATGTTTGGCTTCATTGACGAGATGGAAGCCAGCGAACAGCAATTTGATGCGCAACCAGAGTTAACATCGAATGATATCGCCCCACCTCCTCAGCTTACTGAACCTGCCTTTGATTCAGTTTCCCCAAGTCTGCAACAGGAAGCCATGCGGAGGCAGAAAATCATTCAATTTGTCGCAAAGCGTCTTGAAGGAGGCTGGACCGAAAAAAATATCAAACCAGTATTAGAGCTTATTGAAGAGCAATTGGAGGTATCTCCACCAAGTTGGCGAACGCTTGTGAATTGGAAAAAGCTTTACTTTGAATCAGGTAAATCAGTTGATTCACTAGTCCCCAAGCATCGCTCCAAGGGATGCCGTCAAATGGTGCGCGATTCACAATGGCTGGTTGATGAGGCAATTGAAAAGAAGTACCTGACCAAAGAAAGAGTCTCTATTGCTGCGACTTACCGTTATTACAAGAGTCGAGTCATAATTGAAAACCGCTCGATTGTTGAGGGGAAAGTCAAACCTCTTAGCCAACGTGCGTTTTACCAGCGGGTGAATAGTCTTCCTCCGTATGATGTTGCTGTAGCAAGGTTTGGTAAGCGTTATGCGGATCGAGAGTTTAGAACCGTTGGCCAGCAAATTCCTGCAACTAAACCAATGGAGTACGTTGAAATTGACCATACTCCAGTTCCTGTAATTCTTATTGATGATGAGCTGGATGTTTCTCTCGGACGGCCTTACCTGACGATGCTCTATGATCGCTTCAGTAAGTGTATTGTTGGTCTGAGCGTTAATTTCAGAGAGCCTAGTTATGACTCAGTCCGGAAAGCTCTGCTCAATACCTTGCTTGATAAGTCGTGGCTGCGAAAAAAATATCCGTCAATAAAAAATGAGTGGCCTTGCTGCGGTAAAATTGATTACTTAATTGTTGATAATGGCGCTGAATTTTGGAGTGCTAGCCTTGAAGAATCACTTAAACCCTTAGTGACTGACATTCACTACAGCCAAGCAGCAAAACCTTGGCGCAAAACCGGCATTGAAAAACTATTTGATCAACTCAACAAGGGGCTCATCAATGAAATGCCGGGTAAAACGTTCACCAACCCTACGCAGCTCGAAGATTACGACCCCAAAAAAGAGTCAGTGATTCGAATCTCAACGTTTATGGAGCTTGTTCACAAATGGGTTGTCGATCATTACCACATGTCGCCAGATGCTCGAGGCCGCGGAATTCCTTACCATAGTTGGAAAAGCTCTGAGTGGCCTCCAATTACATACAGTCGTCAAGATGCTGACCGTTTGCGTGTGGAGTTGGGAGTGCTTAGCACGCGGACTGTTAGGCAAAACGGCATCAATATACATGGGCTGCGCTATCAGTCGGATGAGTTAAATAACTACCGAAAATACACGCCGGCTTCAAACGGCTACATTGAGGTGAAAACTAAGACCGACCCATCTGATATTGGTGCGATTTATGTCTACCTGGAGCAAGAGGAGCGCTATATCAAAGTTCCTGCTGTAGATGTCACTGGTTACACCAAAGGACTATCTCTTTTTGAGCACAAGGTCATTCAAAAAGTGCGCCGAACGAATACTCAGGCTTTGGTTGATGAAGAGAGTTTGGCTGATACTCAACTCTATCTTGAGCAACGACTTCAACAAGAAACAGACCGGCTCGCTCAACTGCAACAGAAAAAGACGTCACGAATCAAAACCGGGCACACATCCAAGCTAGCCAAAATCCGTGATGTTGGCAGTGATGGGCCAACAACCATCATCTCCAAACCCATGAACAAGACTGTGGTTCCCCGAGAGGAGCTTTCGAGTTTATCCGATGATGATCTTGGTGACATTGAGGGTTATTAACATTGAAAAATCTTACCCTCCCACAACGTGAGCAGTTATCTGTATTTGCCAACTGCTACATTGAGCACCCTCAAATAACCGAAATATATGACATATTTGATCAGCTTAGGTTTCAACATTCACTTGGAGCCGAGGCCGAATCGTTTCTTTTAACTGGAGAGGCTGGCTCAGGAAAGTCCGCGCTAATAGCCAATTACTTATCTCGCTTTGAAGTCTCCGCAGGCTCATTCGCAGCGCAGCCGGTTTTGTCGACTCGAGTTCCTAGTAAAGTTTCTGAACGTAACTCTTTAATGCAATTGCTCGTCGACTTAGGGCAAAATTCTGGTTCGCGCCCGATTCGAAATCGAAGCGAAGTAGCGCTCGCTAAAGGTCTCGTAACTCAGCTCAAACGTAAATCGGTAGAGTTAATCATCGTCAATGAAGTTCAGGAATTAGTTGAGTATTCATCTCCTCAACAGAGACAGGAGATCGCCAATACATTTAAGTACATTAGTGAAGAGGCCTGCGTATCTTTTGTACTTGCTGGGATGCCGTATGCGGAAATTTTAGCCGAAGAGCCCCAATGGAATTCCCGCTTAACCTGGCGGCGAGAGTTGGAGTACTTTAAATTGATACGCACGATAAGAGAGTCAGGAAAAATCGAGTATCGAATCGATACCGAGAAAAAGCGCCACTTTGCAATGTTTGTAGCTGGTTTGGCATCAAGGATGGGCTTTGAGGATAAGCCAAACCTAACAAGCAATGACGTTCTTTATCCGCTATTTGCAATGTCGAAAGGCGAACCGCGAGCTTTAAAAAACTTCCTGCAATATGCCTTGATGCTGAGCCTTCAACAAGATGCTCCACTCGATAAAGGCGTACTTGCCAAAGCATTTGAGCAAAAGTTTAAGCAAGATGAAAATCCCTTTACCATGCCGTTCGATGCTATCGACTTGAGCCAAATTCAAGTCAGTTCAAGCTATAACACCACAGCAACTAACGATGAGGACAAACTTCTCAAACCTCGGTTTAGTGACCATCTACCTTTGAGTATGCTGCTTAGCAAAAAGCCACTTAAAGCTTAGTCTGATTGTTTTACCAAATCTTCGAGTAACTTGGTTTGTTGTTCAGTGCTTAATTTTGCAATTGCACAGGCTATTTCAGCGCTTAGGTCATCATCGCAAAAAAAGTAATTGAGCGGCACATTGAGCTCTTGTGCCATTCGCCGCAACGTTCCTATGTCGGGCATATGTCGCCCTTTTTCGTAGTGGTTCATGCGGCCACTCGCTGAGCTCTCCTCCATGCCAATTTTTACCCCAAGTTCCTTTTGCGTGATCTTGGCTTTTTTACGGGCGGCTTTGAGCCTCGCTGGGATCGGGTTTTCGTTGAGCACTTATTCATCATCAAACAACCGTAGGTAACTTAGATTGTCTAAGTTTTGCTGATTTCTGTATACTTAGCAATCCTAAGTTTTGTCAAGGTGTCTGACGTTAGTGAAAGCTGTCCCAAAAATTAATGCCATCATGTTTAAGCTGCTGATTGAAAAGGAGATGAATAATTTTACGGTTGTTGAATTGAGGAATGCAGCATTAGACGCGAACTTGTTACCGCAAGACCCTAATGAGGCAAGAAAGAAAATATACCGGCAAATTTTGAACTTTCAGCGTAAAGGTTGGTTGAATACTACAGAGGTTGATGGTTCCAAGCGTTATGTCGTTTCAGACGAATTTCTTGCGCAATCGTTTGCTTCGCACAAAGCCAAATATCAGCAGCCTAAAACAAGTCGCCTCATTCAGAATGATGATAAAAAGGTATTGTGTGAAGAGTTGAGCTGCCACAAAGGCGAGCTTGAGATAACGCTGGGTGAAATCCAAGAATACCAATCCCTTATCGCTCGCTTTCCAAGTCTAGGCGTATCACTAAGTAAATTACTGTACGAAGCACAAATTCGCTCCGCAAATTTGTTAGGTAAAGTAAAAGCTGTCACTGCCACCATCGACTCGCTGAGGAGTGAAACCAAGTGCTAAGAGGCTGGCAGCAAGAGTGTGCACAACTCGTAGAACACAAATACTTCTCTGACGAAGCTCATTTCTTCCTGCAGGCAACGCCTGGCAGCGGTAAAACCTTCCTTGCCGCAGAAGTTGCTAAGCGACTGCTCCAAAGTCGTCAAATTGATTTAGTGCTTTGTTTTGCGCCAGCTAAAGAAGTCTGCAATGGCATCACAGCAACATTCTCAAAACATCTCGGTTGCAGCTTTGATGGCGGGCTTGGCTCGATAGGAAAATGCCTAACATATCAGGCTATACAGTTCCTTTCAGACAGCTTCTGGCAGACGTTATCGCGTTACCGAGTATTCGTGGTTTTTGATGAAATCCATCATTGCTCAACGGGGTCGCCACAGGCCAACATGTGGGGGCAAATGATCATGAGGCGAGTGCAAAGCCTTGCAAGTTACACGCTTGCCATGTCTGGCACGCCATGGCGCTCAGACGAGCTTCCTATTGCGTTGGCAAAATATACCAACCCAGAAGGTAAACTTGTGGTTGATTACCAATACGGCCTTACACAAGCCGTTGCGGATGGTGTATGCCGCATTCCTAAAATTGTGCTAGTGGATAATCAGGTTGAAAGTCGCTCGCAAAACGACGGTGTTAAGCACTTTTCCAGCCTGCAGCAGATGCTTAAAGAAACCAAGCACTCATACCGTAGCGTTGTTGAGGAGCCTACAGCGCTAAAACACTTGCTAAAACTGGCGTGCCGTAAGCTGTCTGCAATACGTCAACAGTCCCCAAATGCAGGCGGACTTGTGGTGGCATCGTCAGTGGCTCACGCGAATGAAATTGCTCAGCTGCTCAAGTGCGAATTTGACCAGTCAGTTTGCATCGTCACCTATCAAAAAGAGCGCCCACATCAGCAAATCGAATCGTTTCGTCACAACAATCTGCAATGGATTGTTAGCGTTGGCATGATTAGCGAAGGCACTGACATTCCACGCCTACAAGTCTGCTGCCATGTTAGTACGGTACGAACAGAGCTCTATTTCAGGCAAGTTCTAGGGCGAATCCTTCGAGTGAATCAAGCGCCCAACCAAGAAGCGTGGCTATTTACCTTTGCTGAGCGCCGTTTAGTTGAATACGCGCAGCGAGTCCAAGACGACATCCCAGAAAGTTGCTCATTGGTGACCGTTGAGCCTCAAAACAAAACCTTGCCTGATATTGCGCTAATAGACTGCGAGCATCAATCAGTGCAAGCCTTGCCCCCGCAAAGCTTGGGTACCGGCGTGCTCAGCTTTAGCGAACTGACACTTCCTGCCAACAACCTAAATTTTGACACACTAAGTTTCGGCCACTTTCATCATCGCGTGATTAAAGTCTTTCAGGAGCATGGGAACTTAGCATAACTTCTCTCTCTGCGATGAGAGCGCATGATTGGCTAATACTGATAAAGCTGAGTATTCAAGTTAATCACTCTAGCTTGCTGAATTAGCCGAATAAAATGGTTAAATCTGGCCTTAATCACAACCATTAAGTGTCATGCGTGTGTTATCAACTAGTGCGTTTATGGACAAAAGTTTGTTAGCCCTGGCTCTCTATGCCTGGTGGTGTTGATGAGAAAATGTATGGGTAACATGCACTCTGAGAAACCATATAGAGCTGATTAAATTAAATATTACTTAGTAGCACGTTGCTATGCATTGCTGCCATCGGGGAGCTTAAGTTCTAGCTTAGAATTGAATTCTTTTGGAGTGGTTATTACTGCAATATCGTTTAGATTACCAATATCCAGAATATATGGACTAGAGTCAGTCCGATTGATATCAACCTTCACTCGGTACTCTCGCTGCTGTGAAAACAAGCTCCGCTTTTGATATCCAAGCTTATCTCCGGGCATGCTCCCATGAAACTCATCTTCATTGAAATAATCAACTAAACCAAGATTACCTTTTAAGTTGATCTTTTCGATTGCTGATCTACAGCGTGCAATAAACTGTGAAGCATTCGTGATAACAACACAGAACTTGCCCAACCCAAAGCATGACTCATGAAGCTCAAGCGTTCGTTTGAAATCAGATATTGTTTCTGACGATACTGTTTCGTGCCCTCGACTATTTAGTGAGTAAATGCAGAAGACATTATGATCCAAAAGATTATTCCCGTGTATAACTATAGGTGCGGCCAAGTCAGAAGCCGGAATAGTATGCTCACCCAACCTGATTTCACCTAGTTTGTCTGGCTGGTATAAGGCAACTACCCCCTCATACTCATCGCCCCGTAACTCCCCTGATTCGTCTTTATACTCTTTAAAAGAGCGAATGGTATTCATGAACAATTTTCCGTTCACAAAATCTTCAGCATAATCTCTATTTTCAAATAATTTTACGAAAGCGAATATCTTAGACACTTTTTCTCCATAGAATGTATAACATGACAGATCATAGAGCTTCTCTATTCAGTGACTATCTGAAAAGTGATGGAAAGCAAATTCTTCATTGGTATTGTGAAGTACAGCCAAACACCTCTGTTCAAAATGATAGTTACCCAAGAGCCTCATCTAAGCCAACTAATGCTGAAACAATATCTGTAACAGTACCTCGATCAAACTCGGCCCGATCAAACTCTTCATGAGTTCCTTTGTTCAAATATCGCCACTCCCGACTCCCGCGGTTAATACCGAGCAAAGTATCAATGGGATCATAAATCGCGTTTTTGTTTGGATCAGTAAACTCTGCTCGGCCGATCTTACTTCTGAGCTGCTCAGTTAAATTTCTCAACGCAATTGGTTCGGTAGAAGAGCGTAACTTTATACTTAGATTCCCGTCCCCGTGCCTGTGTACGTATTTCCAGATCTTATCTTTGGTTAGGGCTTCAAGTGCCTGACGGGACTTTGCTAACGCTTCTCTCACCTCATTTCGTTCTATATGGGTTGTTGCTGCCAAGATGTAGTTTCTTGGTGCACAGTTATAATCTACTCGTATATGCTGCTCACCTAACCTCGGTAAGAAACTCAGTAATTTAGATTCTCGAATGTCTGCGACCGAAAGCAAGTTCTGAATATCTTTAAAGAATTCCTCTCCATGACAGGTCAACACAACTTGCTTGGCCATGAAAAAATGATCTGCAAACAAGGTTCGTCTAATTGACTCGCGGTGATCATCGTCAATCGCATTTACAGGATCGTCAAAGATAAGTAAAGGAGCTTGCTCCTTCAGGTTTTTGGCCAACAAAATGGCTAACCCCAAACAACGTACATGCCCCTCACTCAGGACGTGTAGAGCATCGAAAAATTGCTCAGGTTTGCTTTGAAAAGCTATTCTTAGTCTTTGATTTTGAGCCAATGGAAGCTTCACATCTGCCAATAACTCACTTTGAACGTCATTCCGATTGAACGAGTTATACAATCGGACAACCTGCTCACCCAAATCAGCTACTAGCTGTGCTGGCAGACTATTACTGTAGCTTGTTAGCTTCTGAACAAATGCTGCGTATGCAGCAACAATTTCCTGATTCTTTACAATGACAGCCTTTTCAGCTTCTACACTCTCAATTAATTGAGCATTATCTATCTGAAAATTATCAATAACCCTTTGAGATGCAAGTGTGTTATTCGTCACTGTTTGCATTTGAGTCTCTAATACCGTCACCTGACGTGCTAAGTCACGCAACCGGTTTAGTTCATTTTGTTTTTCGCCTTTGAGTCTTAACGCTTCTTCTGCTTTTTTATCACTTGCTTCAAGCTGCTCAACTTGACTAACTAAGTGCTGCCAGGCCGTATAATTATCTGGCAACTGCCTCAACAGCGAATCCCACCACGTTAATTCGGGCTGTGCATTCACAATCTCAAATGGCTTTAAAGGGTTACCCTGAGAGAAGAACTTCAAGCAGGTGTTGAGTGTTTGTGAAATATTAAACAAATTTTGTAGTACAGATTGTTTAAGTTGAATCACGCCCTGCTGAAGTGCTGCCAAATCCTGCAATTTAGTTAACTCTTGTCCTGCATGCATATACGGGTTTACCACAACTTGCTGCAATGGTGTTTTACAAGCAGGACATGCATCTGAACTACTCTGCTGGACTTGAACTACCGCTTCATAAAGCTGTTTAAATGAGACCTGATGACTAGAATCAACTAATTTTTGTTGCTTTATCCTTAACTCGGAAATCATGGAGGCCGCTTCATTTCCCATAGCCTCTATAGCTCCCTTGCTTAGGCCACTTTTAAGCGGTGTTGGGTGTTGTAATTCAACCTCTAACTGCTGTATTAGTCCAGGAGTGTGATCATTCCCGCTAAGCTCCACTTTCATTTGCTCAAAGCTGGTGCCTGCTCTGAAACTATTAGCTAACCTCTGTTCTTCCTCGGCAATTCGATGTAACTCGGCGGAACTTGATTGAATCTGTTGTTGCGCTCCCTGAAGGCTTTGCTGTTTTTGTGCAAGCAAAAGAGCCTCCTTACCTTGTAAGTCTATGTATTGACTGCTAATTTCTGAGGTAAAGTTGCGTGTAAAACTGGTAAATGACTCTAGGCCAAATAACGTTGCAATTAACTCAGTTTGTCTCGCGGGCGCTTGCGCAGCTATTCTTGAAAAGCTATCAATGCGGTTTTTCTCGACAAAACAAAATCGATATGCTGACTCATTCGCTGTGACGCTAATATCGCTCCCTTGCTCATCTTCTGACACTACCACAGGGGCAGTAAAAGCATTAACGTGAGCATTTTTTAAGTATTCGTTTTGATCACGAAAACGCTTGCTTTCCGCTTCAGCTACGTTACCCAGCAATGCATACTCCAGCGCCTCACAAAAGCTTGATTTGCCAGTTCCATTGGGGCCATAGACCAGTACTAGACGGCTGTTTAGGTCAAACTCTTCCTGTTGTGCAAAACCTCTGAATGGACCGACAGTCATAGTTTTTAATCGTGATAGCTGTATCTCTGGTGCAGCACTGTCGTCTGGAATTGGTGGAATATGAGTTGGAGCCCCTTCCCAGTTAGCATGGGATAGGTCAACCATTTTTCTTATACGCTGTCCCTGATGAGTACTTAAAGGAGTTAATTCCTCTAAATGATATGACACAATGTTCGCTATTCTACGCACAGAGTCCGTCGTACTTGGCCCCTGAAGGGTTTGCATGAATCGAAGATATTCAGCCCTAATCATAATAATTCCTTTTATATCGTCACTTGGCTAGTCATCAACACAGGGAACACCCAGCCTTCGGAGTTCGGCTATTTTTTGATTTTATGCCGTATTTTAGTGGGCTAGAGCGAATGAAAATTCGCCAAGCTGAAATACTGAAGCATTTCTAAACTTGGCGAATACAGAGTTACTACCTAATTTTTACAGCCATTTTTGTCACAGGTAATTCTTTGTGATGACGGTGTCCAATGAGCCGAGTGCTTCTTTGTGTCAACCCCACAACCTGTCTTTCCTCCTTTGGCCCCCTTGTGAACAACTCCTGTAGGTGTATGTTTAACAGCCATGTTTACTCCTTGTCTTAACATTACTTGGTTATAAAACCTGACCTCCAACGTTATCCAAAGCTACTCTCAGCCCGCCACTCATAAAGAGACTTGGGTCAATAAATTAGAAATAACTTATATTAATGTCATTACCTAAATTTGGATGAGACGTCCTTTAAGGCGTCAATGTTGCACAATGGCCTAACTCACTTCGGGGCATAAACTAGTTAGAGATACTTGCCAGATCTGCTCTAGCCTTGAGCCGAAGAGTGACGGATTACGTCCAGACTAATCCAGTTTTATTTGATACATGTCACGGTGTTAACAAATGGACTTACTTCGGCTGGCAACTAGGGCAAAATACAACACACTAAAACTTAGATTAACTAAGTTTTGGTGTGTTATGGAAAACCGCAATCTCACCTTCTACCCTGATGAGTCGCTGGAAAGCTGCTTGCTACGCCTTTGCCAGCATCAAGGCTATGAGCGCTTTACTCACTTTGCCGAAGAGTGTCTTTGTCGCTTTCTGGAACAGAACGAGGCTGTTTCGGGGGCATTACCCAAAGAACTAGAGCGCATCAATGTCTATCATGCCCAAAGCAGTCACCAACTGCGTGTTAGAGTCCTGCGCCAACTAGAAACGGATTTGCAGTTAGAGCCTTTTTCCATTCTCAAGTTGGCTTTGACACGCTCGGATACTCATCTCTCGCCAGACCAACGTGCAGTTCACCGAATGGGCGTTGATTTCCCACTAGCAATGCTCCGCATGAATAACACTCCTGTATGCCCTCAATGCCTTCGTCATAGAGCCTATATTCGACAGCGCTGGGAGTTACTTCCGTACACAGCCTGTCATTTTCATGGGAGAGAGCTGCTGCACCAATGCCCAGAATGTGGCAAAAGTTGTGACTTTAAATACTCGGAGGATATAACTCATTGCGATTGTGGTTTTGACTTTCGCAATGCGCAAACGAAGCCGGCAAATGAGGCTAGCCTGTGGCTATCAACCATATTGGTGGTAACCAAAGCAGAGGGGTATTGCTTGAGCGATTTAGACATCTCGGCAAGGTTCGGCTTCTTGTCATGGTTTCTTCGTTCCCGAGCTGAATCTGATATCGATATTCAATGGTTTTATAATTATTGCCGTGAATGGCCTGAAAATTTCAAAGTTGAACTCAAAGACGCGATGGCTAAAGCGGATCAAACACGGATGAAGCCCTGGCAACAAACTTCGCTCGATGATGTCTTGGGCACAACCTTACGCGATTGTTCGCGGTTACCGTATCGAGATTTCAAACGTAATATTGTGCTTAGTGCTTTGTTTGAAGGGCTACTTTCTGCAGTGTCGGTGCCAACCTCGAAGACTGGTGGTCTTGGCGACGTTTTGGTGAGTGTACTTGATGCAGCTGCGTTGCTGTCTTGCTCGACCAACCGAATCTATCTACTGTATGAACAGGGTGAAGTTAAGCTTGCAACCCGAGTTAGTCTGCATAGCAAGCTGCCCTCATATCAGCCCGCTTTTACACTTAGTTCGATCGTCGATACGAGGCTCGCCTTGTTGGGGACTGCTTTCAATAGTTCCGCTAATGATTGCGCCCAAGGTGGATTATGAAGCAATTACGAGAGCTCACCAAAATTGAGCCTGTGACAAAGCAGCAAGAGGTTATCAAGCGGGCATTCATGCTGTATACCGAGCCTGTGGATGTTACCGGAGACGAATTAAGTGCGCTGGTAATTCTACTCAACCTGTCGCTAAGCAAACCGGTTTGCAACGACTATTTAGACGTTAAACGTGCCAAAAGTTACTTTGAGCACGAGAGCTTCTTTGACATTGCTCTTGGCGAGTTGGTATGGGCGCATACTCACAACCTTAAATATCCAGATTCGCGAGTGTATGGGCAGCGTATTATTACTGAGCATGCCAATCCTCCAGAACTTGGCTGGGCACACAATTCGGGGTGCTACCGCCACACTATCTGGTTGTTCAATACATTTTTGTGGGAAGGAAGAGAAACTTCCTTGATGGAGGAAGTGCGGCAGAGGGCCCGTGCATGGCTTTGGGCTCTCAAAAAACTGGGCTTAAACAAAGATCGGTTAGAAAAACTAACGGAAACAGTTCGAGAAAGTATAAGAATTCCATCGTACCCAGATGAAGTAAGCCCATACTCGCCTCAGGTTCAATTCCCTTATCAGCAGGGTTATGTTTCTGTCACACCTGTTGTTAGCCATGCCCAGCAAGTTCAAGCGGAACGAGCAAGTCGCATGCAAACAGACCATCGCTTTGTGAGTTCGGAACTGCCACATCCTGCAAGCGTTAGCAATCTCAGCGCCAGTATTGGTGGTAATCACAGGCAACTTTTCTCGCCGCTCCAGACGAAGCATAAGCCCCAACATGGCCTGTTGCAAAGCCGAAAGAACCGCGCCAAGTATTTTGATGATTATCAGCTAACCAATCGGAGAATTTGCAACGTATTAGCTCATTTGTGCGGTTATGAACCTGCACTTACCCGCCAAGACTATCACCGAGCCCGCAATAGTCAGGTCAAAGTTTTACGCAAGTATTTGGCGCTGTGGTTACTTCCAATGATTGAATTGAGGGACCAATACGAAGAGACAACGGTTGATGCAGAGGAACTTACTCCCATTGCTAAGGAGTTTATTCAGCTACCTACCGATGAGATCACCAGGCTTGGCAAAGCACTGAGCCAGCAGGCTCACTTAACTTTGCAGAACAATAAATATTCCAAACGATTTGCGTTTCATGGTCGATTGATCCAGCCCATTCGAACTCAAATCAATTGGATTTTGAAACAGTTTCAAAAAACGTTGTCAACGGAGTTGCCATCCACTGAACAGTATATTTATCTAACCGAAATGCGAGCAGAAGATTGTAATGCACAAAGCAGCCCTTCTGTGGTTGGCCTGCCAAGTTTGACAGCATTTTGGGGCTTTATGCATCAGTTTGAACGAGGCATGAGGGCAAGCCTTAAAGAGAGTGAACCGCTAAGCTTCATAAGTTTCGCTTTGGTCGTGCGCTCAGAACGTCTTTTTAATGCTGCAAACTTGGCCGAGCCGAAAAGCGTTGCAAAAAAACGAGTGGTTTCGGCGGCCAAGCGACCTACCACTAGATGCAATTGGCGATCTGATTTAGAGTTCGATCTTGTTATCAAAGTCCATACAAATATCGACTTAGCGGCGCGATATCAAAGTCTTCAGGCGAACCTTCCTTTAACGCTGGCCGGGGGAACTGTCTTTCCGCCTGAACTTAAAAAAAACACATCATGGCTTCGAAGTTTTAGCTGCCGGTCGGAGCTGTTTTTTCTTCTTAAGGGTATCGATTGCAGTGCAAGTTGGGTTTACCCGGCAGGGTTTCATACGGATTCGTTTTACGAACTGTTAAACGAGTTAGAGCAAGATGAGTCTTTCATCGCAACGGCGCCTGGTTATCAACATATGCATACGCCCTGCGAGCGAAGCGGGAGCGTTTCTTCGATGCATTCTTACGCAGATAACTTGCTGGGAATCGCGAAGGCGTTGAATCCCATTGAAGTGCGATTACTTGGCCAACCTCACTTTTTTAGCAGCGCTTTTTGGCGCATGAGGTCAAGTCATGAGTCTATTCTTATAGAAAAGGATCAGGACTAAGCTTCTATGGAATTGTGCTCTCAGCTGAATTATTGTCGCTCGCTCTCTCCGGGTAAGGCATATTTTTATTATCTCGTTGATGACAAAGAACAGCCTATCGGTGTCGATCGAACTCGTATTAGAGCGCCAAAAGCTGGTTTTGCAGAGGGTTTTGAATCCAAAGGCATGAAACCTAAGGATACGGCACCGCAAGCTCTGGCCTATTCGAACCCGCAGTTCATTGAAGAGTGTTACGTGCCGCCAAGGGTTTCTGAGATTTATTGTGACTTTTCACTGCGTATCAATGCTAATTCCCTGAAGCCCAACGTGTGTGCTCTTGATGAAACAAGACAAACCTTAACTGCTCTCGCTGAGCTATATAAACAGCGCGGAGGCTACGCCCAAATAGCCAAGAGGATTGCGAAGAACATACTCATGGGAACATGGCTGTGGCGTAATCGCACCTGCCGCTCACTAGATATTAAGGTTTTGACGAACGACGACCGAGTCATAACAATCTCAAACGCATATAGCCTCCAATGGGCAAGCTCTTGGAAGGGTGAAGCACAAGACGCGCTAGAAAACCTAAAAGCATTTATCGAAAAAGGTCTCACTGATCCGAACTCTCTCTATTACCTCGATGTAAACGCCAAACTCACAGTGGGTGGCGGTGACGAAATTTATCCTAGTCAAGAGTTCGTTGATTCAAAGCATGATGGTGTGCCCTCAAGACAGTTGGCAAAGACCCTGCTCAACGGGCAAGAAACCGTTGCCTTTCATGCGCAAAAGGTGGGCGCAGCATTGCAAATGATTGATGATTGGTGGCAACCAAATGCAGATAAGCGATTGAGAGTCAATGAGTATGGATCTGATAGAGAATATGTGATTGCCCGCAGGCACCCTAAGAATGGGAATGATTTTTACCAGCTTGTCGGACGTACCGAGCACTGGATTGAACGACTAGAGCAGGGAAAAGAAATCCCAAACGAAGTGCACTTCATCATGGCTGTTTTGATCAAAGCTGGTGTATTCAACGGAGCATCTAAGGGTAAGAAATGAGTAGTCGCTATGGCTTTGTTGTTGAGTTTGTTCCTGAGTCTGCCGATTGCAACTTGCTTGCAGGCCGGTGCATCAAAACGTTGCATGGTTTCTTGAGCTCGAATGAAAACGCAGCAAACTCCATTGGTGTTGCATTCCCGCTCTGGGGGATTCAGTCGGTTGGCAAAGCCATCGCTTTTGTCGGTCCATCAGAGAAAGAACTAGTCGGTCTAAGCTACCAGCCGTATTTCTCGATGATGAAGCAGGAAGGGCTTTTCAATGTGTCTAGCGTGCAAGTGTTACCAGAACAGTTGCCTAAAGTACGCTTTGTGAGAAACCAGACTATTGCTAAAACCTTTGTTGCATCTAAACGAAGACGAATGAGCAGGGCTATTGAGCGAAGTGGCTGCGATAACTATATACCTCAAGCTTCAGAAGAACGTGAGTTTGACTTTTTTCACCGCATACCAATCGAAAGTAAATGCTCACAACAAGAGTTTGTTTTGCATGTGCAAAAGCAGGATGCTCGTGAGGTGAATGCAGCTGGTTTCAACTCCTATGGTCTAGCAACCAATCAGCGTTGGCAAGGAAGCGTGCCGAATATCGATTTACCCCTTTTTTCTTAAGTTGCAATATTTATCTTTTAAATCAGGCGCTTAATTAACCCTATAAATTGTTGGTTTTCTAATTACCTGATCAGGAAACACCTTGTAATTCATGCGTTTGCTGACTAATTTTAATAGTGACCTGTCGCATAGGCAGCTAAAAAGATCAACCCTTGTAGTAGCTCAAGGCGCTGAGTGTGACCTGTCGCATAGGCAGCTAAAAAGAGTTCAATGGCAATACTGACACACATGCCATCGTGACCTGTCGCATAGGCAGCTAAAAAGATAGCGAGCACAAACACACTTGCATGTAGTAAGTGACCTGCCGCATAGGCAGCTAAAAATAGATCAGGAAGAAAGCAACCAAACCTGCTGAGCAAGCAGAAAACAAGAACCCACTAATTTGGTTGGGTTTCTTTTTTAGGGCTGTTGCTTTGTGCAAGTTTAAGTTTGGGAGCTCTAGGTTCTTCTCTTGTGAGTAGCTAGTCCGCCCGAATTTTTCCGCTATACATCTTCATCGGACAATGAAATTCATATTCTCCCTTTGCAAGGGGCGGTAATGTTAAGCTCACCGACTTGTTCAACGGAAGCTCAATAGAAAAATCTGCTGCCGGAATAACAATAGAGCTTGCACATGGGGATGGATCTTTACGATGAAAAGTGAGTTGAGATTGTTGCATCGCATTAATTTGAATAAAAGCTGGTGTGTATACCCCATTCTCGACGGTAATAACTAGATTACTTTGTAATTTAACAGCGGGCTTAGGACGATAAAGCCAGAACCACCAAACGATTAGTAAGATGATAGCAAGCCCGATAATATTGATGGTGGTCATGCTGCTAAGCCCCCTTCATGTTTCGTTTAAGCCAACGCAGGCGATTGGCATTGCTAACCACGGTGAGAGATGAAAGAGCCATTGCCGCTCCCGCGATAACTGGATTCAGCAGTATTCCCCAAAACGGATACAAAACACCTGCGGCGATTGGAACCCCCGCAGCGTTATAGATGAATGCTCCAAATAGGTTTTGCTTAATATTTTTGAGCGTTGCTTTACTGATATTAATGGCGTCAGCGAGGCCGTGCAAAGAGCCTTGCATCAGTGCTATATCCGCGCTTTCGATTGCTATATCGGTTCCTGTACCAATAGCAAAACCAACATCAGCTTGTGCTAAGGCTGGAGCATCGTTAATCCCATCTCCAGTCATTCCTACAACCTCAAAGGCTTGCTGTAGCTTTTGAACTTCATGTGCTTTTCCTTCTGGCAGAACTTCAGCGAATACTTCATCAATTCCGACTTGAGAAGCTATCGCTTGAGCTGTGTGCTGGTTATCACCAGTAATCATGATGACCCTAAGACCGCTATTTTTAAGGCTCTGAATTGCGCTTAGAGAATCAGCTTTTACTGGGTCTGAAATTGCGATTAAGGCTTCTAATTTTCCATCTATCGCAACGAATAACGGGGTCTTGGCCTGTTGTGCAATTTCTTTGGTTGCTATCGCATGGGCCTCATACTCGATGGAAAATCGATTCATCAGCTTATCGTTGCCAATCAGAATATGTTTACCGTCAGACTTGGCACTCACGCCATGCCCATCAATTGAGTCAAACTGATCGACCGGGCTTAAAGAAAGCTCTTTTTCTTGAGCGGCGCTCAATATCGCCTCGGCAATAGGGTGCTCTGAACCTGACTCAACGCTTGCCAATAGAGTTAAAACCTGCGATTCCTCCAAGTCACCTAACAATTTGAGATCCGTCACTTGCGGTTTGCCTTCGGTGATGGTTCCGGTTTTATCCAATACCATGGTGGTTAATTGTGAGGCTGTTTGCAGTGCTTCGCCGTTGCGGATCAAAACGCCGGACTCTGCTGCTTTGCCAACGCCAACCATAACCGACATTGGAGTTGCTAGACCCAATGCGCAGGGGCAGGCAATGATAAGCACAGTTGTAGCGGAGATAATGGCTAGACTCAGTGCTCCATCCGGCCCCCAATTGAGCCAAGCAAGCGCAGAGACGATTGAGATGATCATGATGGCAGGCACGAAATACGATGAGATCGAGTCGGCAAGTCGACCAATTGAAGGCTTAGAGGCTTGAGCTTGCTTAACCATGTGAATGATTCGCGCAAGAGCGGTTTCTTTACCAACGTGCGTCGCTTGAAAAACAAGCGTCCCATTTTTGTTAATAGTGCCTGCAGATACGCGATCGCCCGACTCCTTGCTGACAGGCATCGGCTCGCCGGTCAGCATGGACTCATCAATAGAAGATCTTCCGTCTATGATTTTCCCATCGACCGGAATCTTCTCTCCTGGCCTAATGCGGATCAGATCGCCAGCCAAAACATGCTCTATGGGAATATCTAGCTCTAGCTCATTGCGCAAGACCCTTGCTGTTTTAGCTTGCAAGCCGATCAACTTTTTAATCGCAGAAGAGGCCGAGCCTCTAGCTTTGAGCTCTAGTGCCAGGCCCACGTTGATTAGACCAATGATCATGGCTGAAGCTTCGAAATAAACATGGCGCGCAGCCAACGGAATAGCGTCAGGGAAGAGCACAACAACCATGGAATAAAGCCAAGCCGTTCCTGTCCCCAATGCTATTAGGGTATCCATACTTGCCGTATGATTGAGGAGCGATTTCCATGCACCTACAAAAAAGTGTTTGCCAGAGGCGAAAAGAACTCCTCCGGTCGCTAGCCCAATCAGCAACCAAATGAACTGCTGGTTCTGAGTTTGAATCGACATATCACCACCGAGCAGTCCATAAAGCATCAGAGGGAAACCAAGCCCTAGGGCCAGGATTGCATGTCGCCAACGGCTGCGGTACGTAGATATGTCTTGTTGCTCCTGCGCTGATTGAGAATCTAACAAATTATCTTCATCGAATTTCTTGGCTTGGTAACCGATTTGTTCAATGGTTGATATAAGCCGCTCTGCGCTAGCATTTCCGGTTACGGCAACTGTTCGGTCTGCAAAGTTCATTTGGGCATTGCTGACACCCTCGATTTGAATAAGGGCTTGTTCAATTTTACTGACACAACTGGCACATTTAGCCCCAGTGACCGATAACCAAATTTCACCGTTGGGCGTCGAACCCGCTTTAGGCCGGCTTGGAGATAAGGACATTACAACTCCTCCTTAGATGAACAGCAGTTGGACTTTGAGCTGCTAGTTTGACAACAGTCGCGGCCCTGAGACGCCGTTTTGATGAAAACAAGCGCAATTAATGCAACAAGGATTAAAGCGGCGATTGGTACGATACCGGCGCTCAAGTACAGCAAAACAATGGCTACGAGCAGAGCACAAGTGGCAAACATTTTCATATCACGACCTTTATTAATGAGTGTTGCTATTGAATAGCTTAAACCTTACCCTTGCAGTAAGGTCAAGGTTTGAGTCAGTACAATGAAAATTTCCGAAGTGGCAGAAAAAGCAGGGTTGACGGTTAAGGCCGTCAGATATTATGAAAATGTAGGTTTAATCCCAAAGCCAGCTCGACAGCAAAACGGGTATCGAAGCTATGACGATTCAGTGCTTCCGATCCTCAACTTGATTCATCGGTCAAGAGCCGCAGGTTTTTCTGTTGACGAGTGTCGGGAGTTGATTGAGCTGTTCAACAACCCAGCACGTCATAGTGCAGACGTACATGAACTTATTTGCCAAAAAGTTGAAGCTATTGAAAAGCAACAAGCTCAGTTGGAACACATCAAAGAACACTTGATTGCGTTGGCTACTCGATGTGAGAACAATGAGAAATCAACATGCTCAATTTTAGCTTCATTGACCAAGTGAGTGGATTAACATTTCGTTAGAAAAAATTTAAAACTATTATTGACCTTACCCTTAGGGAAGGGTCTAAGATGCATCTTATAACGTTCATTTTAGCAATCCGATCAATGTCACTATTGCGTCTACAAAAATACAACTATCGCACGGCAGCACTTCTGTCTGTGTGGTTTATATTTTGTGTCACGGTGACTTGCTCAAATCTGTTTGCTCATGATGATACCGTTTCTCAAGTCAGCACTTCCGAGCATATGGCTTTCACAGAAGCAAATTCCCATGCGCACCACCAACCCATGACTACGGAAGACCCTGCTGCTTCGGAGCACGGATGCTGTGGTGACAATGCTGATGATTTTTCTATAACCAAACTGGTTAACTCTAAAACAGATAACTTCCAAACGCTTGCCGTTGTTGTTGTATTGGCACTAATGCTATCGCTATTCATCGTGCGACCTAAACCAATCCTTCGACCAAAGCGTCATATAGTACCCACATCGGGATACCCCCCCATCTTCCTGACAATTCAGCGCCTGCTGAATTAGCCACATAGTTCCGAACACCCCAATTAACTGTGCTCTTTGAGTGCAGCACAACCCTATTTGTACATTTAATCATTTGGCTTATAGAGGCCCGTACATGATGAACCCAAATCGTAACTTGCGCCTGTGTGCGCTGGTAGTTGCTTCATTTTTGCCCTTGGCTCACACCTCAGGAGTTTGGGCTGAAGAGACCAAACTATCGTTGGCTAAAGCTGTCAATCTGGCGCTATCTGGCGATATTTGGCAAGAGGGAAACAAACTCAATGGGCAAGCATTTTTGAGTGAGGCGACTGCCGCAAGCTCTTTGCCTGATCCGAGAATAAACATCTCCGCAGCAAATATTCCAACGGACACTTTCAACTTCGACCAAGAAGGTATGACGCAGCTGAAAGTTGGCGTGAGTCAAATGTTTCCCCGAGGGGATACACTGCAGCTGCGACGTGAGCAGGGAAAAGAAAAAAATGAGCTTACGTTAATTGCTGCAAAAGTTCGATCTGCCAAAGTCACTTCACTCGTCAGTCAAATATACCTAGACGCATGGCTAGCTCAACATATTGCAGATTTAATCGAAAACAATCGATATTTGTTCGAGCAATTGGTTGATGTAACCGAAAAAGGGTACACATCTGCTGCAGGCAACACTCGCCAGCAGGACTTAATTAGAGCCGACTTGGAGCTGGCTCGTTTAGATGAGCGCGTATTAAGAATTCGACAACAATTCGACACTAGCCTCCAGTTGCTATTGGAATGGTTACCACCTGAAGCAATAGCAAATGCGCTAACGATCGACGCGCCTGAAATCGAACCACTGGCTGTATTCAAAGCTGGAGAATTAAGTGCGTTGACACGAGTGCTGGCCAAGCATCCAACAGTAAGAGGTATTGAGCAACAACGAGAAATTGCAAATACCGATGTTGAAATAGCTAAGCAAAGTTACAAACCAGAGTGGGGACTGACCGCAAGCTATGGTTATCGTCAAGATGATCCTTACGGCAACAGTCGAGCTGATTTTTTATCAGTAGGGGTCACTTTTGATTTGCCTATTTTCACCGAGTCTCGCCAAGACAAGCAAGTCGATGCTGCTCGCTATCGAGCACTCTCCGTTGAAACCGAACGCCAACTGCTATTGCGAAAGTTGAGCGCCGAATTTGAATCGCTCACTGCTCAAATCAACCGATTAGAACGACGCGAACTTCAATACAGCCAAAAGTTGTTGCAGCAAACCAATCAGCAGGCCGACTCAGCTTTGAATGCTTACACCGCTGATCGCGGAGACTTTGCAGAAGTCATGCGTGCATACATTGCTGTGCTCAACACTCAGATTGAAGCTAGCCAAATTCAAGTCGAGCGTTTGAAAAAGGTTGTGCAGCTCAACTACTTACTAGCCGGTGAAGTTATTTAAGGGAATTTGAATCAATGAATACTTTTGTCAAAACATCACTAACAATAACCGTGGGTGTTGTGTTAGGTGCCGCTGGTTACCATGTGTTGAACCCGACGCCAACTCTTCAACATCAAAGCGCGGCTGATGAACCGCTCTATTGGGTTGCGCCTATGGACCCCAATTACCGAAGAGATCAACCAGGAAAGTCTCCAATGGGAATGGATTTGATTCCTGTTTATGCAGACAGCGAAGGTGCAAATAGTCCCGGAACAGTGACCATTTCTCCCGAAGT
Organism: Neiella holothuriorum; assembly: GCF_019457915.1. Lineage (GTDB taxonomy): Bacteria > Pseudomonadota > Gammaproteobacteria > Enterobacterales > Neiellaceae > Neiella > Neiella holothuriorum. The sequence goes on along the minus strand of NZ_JAHZSS010000007.1, from coordinate 79,178 downwards.
TGAAAACAACCTAGGCGTCAGAGTAATCAACGTGAGTCACCAACCTTTCCATTCGGAAATCAACACGGTTGGCTACGTAGGCTTCAACGAGGATGCGCTAATTCACGTTCACCCTCGCGTTGAAGGCTGGCTTGAGACGTTATTCGTCAAAGTTGAAGGTGAGCGAGTGACTCAGGGGGATCCGCTGTTTTCGATCTACTCGCCAGAGCTTGTCAATGCTCAAGAAGAACTTCTTCTTGCTCTAGATAGAAAAAGTACAAAACTCATCAAATCCGCTAAAGAGCGCCTGAGAGCATTGCAGGTTCCCGAATCCCAAATACAAGCTGTTGTTGAGAATAGAGCTGTGTCTCGGACAATAACAATTGTGGCACCTCAATCGGGTGTAGTTGCCAATCTCGATGTGTATGAAGGGTTCTTCGTCAAGCCCGGCAAGACAATTTTGTCAGTGGGGCCTCTGGATGAAGTTTGGGTTACGGCAGAGTTATTCGAAAGACAAGCTAATTTAGTCAATGTGGGTGACAAGGTCTCGATGACATTGGACTACGCGCCAGAGAGTGAGTGGCAAGGGCGTGTCGACTACATCTACCCAATGCTCGATCAAGACAATCGAACTGCCAGAGTTCGTCTCAGGTTTGCTAATAAAAACGAGACGTTAAAACCGAACATGTTTGCTCAAGTCGCTATTCACGCAGATTCTGACAAAGATACCCTGATAGTGCCTCGAGAAGCGCTCATAAGAACAGGCTCGCAAGATCGAGTTGTTCTCGCTATGGGAGAAGGAAAATACAAGTCTGTTGCAGTTCAAGTGGGCCGCATTGACTCGGAGCAAGCGGAGCTGATTGCCGGAGTTCAGCAAGGAGACTCCATCGTCTCTTCCGCACAGTTTTTGCTCGATTCTGAATCCAGCATTAGTTCAGATTTTTTACGGATGTCATCGGCTGATACTGCACTTGCGAAAACTGTTTGGGCTGAAGGTGTTGTGAAGTCGGTTAACCCTATCGATAGAGAAGTAACGGTTGAACACGAGCCTGTTGATGCGTGGCAGTGGCCCGCTATGACAATGAAGTTCGGTGTTGCAGAGGTAGTAGACATTGAATTGCTGACGCCTGACACACATCTGCACTTTGAAATTGCTGAAGCCAACAATGCATACAGCATTCAGGGCATTCACATTATTTCTTCGGGATCAGACCGCTCTTCGACTCCTGGGGGAGAGCATAGCGGCCACCAAGGCATGGATCATAGCCAGCATCAAACCATGGAACACAGCGGCCACGAAGGCATGGATCATAGCCAGCACCAAACCATGGAACACAGTGGGCACGAAGGCATGGATCATAGCCAGCACCAAACCATGGAACACAGTGGGCACGAAGGCATGGAGCATAGCCAGCATCAAACCAAGGAACACAATGGCCACAAAGACATGGATCATAGCCAGCACCAAACCATGGAACACAGCGGACACGAAGCCATGGATCATAGCCAGCATCAAACCAAGGAACACAATGGCCACGAAGGCATGGATCATAGCCAGCATCAAACCATGGAACACAGCGGGCACGAAGGCATGGATCATAGTCAGCATTCAGGTTCTGCTTCTAATTCCAACAAGGCTAAGAGTGGAGAACAGCAATGATTGCTTCCATTATCCGATGGTCGATTTACAACCGGTTCATGGTACTGCTCATGACGCTTATATTAGTGGTGGGAGGACTATGGGCAGTCAAGCAAACACCGATCGACGCGATTCCTGATCTCTCTGATGTTCAGGTCATCATTAAAACGTCATACCCAGGACAAGCACCGCAGGTTGTTGAAGAGCAAGTTACCTACCCATTGACAACCGCCATGCTGTCGGTACCTGGTGCTGAAACTGTGAGAGGCTTTTCGTTTTTTGGGGACTCATATGTATACGTGATCTTTGACGATGATACCGATTTGTATTGGGCCAGAAGTAGAGTTTTAGAATACTTGAGTCAAGTTGCTCCGAGCTTACCAAGTACCGCTAAGCCGCAACTTGGCCCTGACGCAACAGGTGTGGGCTGGGTTTACATCTACTCGCTAATAGACCGCTCCGGCCAGCGTGATTTATCACAACTTCGCTCCATCCAAGACTGGTTTCTAAAGTATGAGCTACAGACTGTTGCTGGGGTCTCTGAAGTAGCAACTGTCGGCGGCATGGTCAAGCAGTACCAGGTCAAAGTTGACCCCGATAAGCTCCGCGCCTTTGGTATTCCCCTTAGCCTGATTCAAACCGCTATTCAACGAGGAAACCAGGAGGTTGGCGCTTCGGTTATCGAGAATTCAGAAGCTGAGTATATGGTTCGGGCGACCGGATATATTCAAAGCATTGACGACTTAAACAACATTCCGTTGGGCGTTAATCAGCAAGGTACTCCACTGCTTTTAAGAGATGTTGCAGATATTCAATTAGGGCCACAAATGCGACGTGGGGTTGCTGAGCTGAATGGCGAAGGGGAAACGGTCGGTGGTGTCATTGTGATGCGCTTTGGCGAGAATGCACAAAAAACAATTGAGGCCGTTAAAAGTCGTTTAGAGCAACTCAAGCCCAGCCTACCCCAAGGTGTAGAGATAGTGCCTGTTTATGATCGATCTGGGTTAATAGAGCGAGCGGTGGACAACCTTTGGCACAAGCTACTGGAAGAATTCATTGTTGTCGCATTGGTTTGCCTGATCTTTCTCTTTCATGTGCGCTCGTCATTGGTGGGCATTATTACTATCCCAGTGGGCATATTGGCCGCTTTTGTTGTGATGCATTTACAGGGCTTGAATGCCAACATCATGTCGTTAGGAGGCATTGCCATTGCAATTGGCGCAATGGTCGATGGCGCGATCGTGATGATTGAAAACATGCACAAACACATGGAAAAAGAGAAGGTGACAGATGAGAACCGTTGGCAAGTTGTCTCCAAGGCTGCAATTGAAGTTGGCCCGTCACTATTCTTTTCGCTATTGATTATTACCGTTAGCTTTCTTCCGGTATTTACTCTTGAAGCGCAAGAGGGGCGGATGTTTTCTCCATTGGCCTTTACAAAAACTTACGCAATGGCAGCTTCTGCTGCTCTGGCCATTACCTTGGTTCCGGTACTGATGGGCTATTTCATTCGCGGCAACATTGTTGCTGAGAACAAAAACCCGGTGAACCGTATCCTGATGGCTTTGTATATGCCGCTATTAAACGGCGTACTGAAATACCCCAAATCGACCATTGCAGTTTCGATTTTGATCACTGCTATAGGCTTTTGGCCGGTCAATAAAATTGGCACGGAATTCATTCCTCCTCTGGATGAAGGCGATCTAATGTACATGCCAACCACTTACGCGGGGGTCTCGATTGGCAAAGCAAGAGAGCTGCTACAGCAAACCGATAAACTGATTCGAACTATTCCCGAAGTTCAGAATGTCTTTGGTAAGGTTGGCCGTGCTGATACTGCTACAGATCCTGCTCCTTTGACGATGGTTGAAACCTTTATTCAGTTGAAACCGAAAGAAGAGTGGCGAGAAGGAGTAACAACCGATGTTCTTAAACAAGAGCTCGATAGCTTAGTTCAGTTCCCTGGGTTAACAAATGCATGGGTCATGCCCATCAAAACTCGCATCGATATGTTAGCGACAGGCATTAAGACACCTGTTGGCATTAAAATCGCGGGACCAGAACTAAATACAATCCAAACCATTGGGCAACAATTAGAACAAATACTTAAAGATGTGCCTGGCACCGCATCTGCTTATTCCGAGCGGGTCGCGGGAGGGCGCTATATCAAGGTTGATATTGATAGGGCGCAGGCTGCTCGCTATGGATTAAACATTGCTGATGTGCAACAAGTCGTAGCGACAGCAATCGGCGGGATGAACGTGACTCAAACCGTTGAAGGACTTGAGCGTTACCCGGTCAATTTGCGCTACCCCCAAACCTATCGTGATTCACCAGAGAGCATTGCTCTGCTGCCGATCGTAACTCCGTCTAATCAACGGATTGCTCTGAGTGATGTTGCCGATGTTTATATCGAAGATGGCCCTCCAGGAATCAAAAGTGAAAATGCCCGACTGAATGGCTGGACCTACGTTGACTTGGAAGATGTAGATATTGGTAGCTATGTCGAGCAGGCAAGTGAAATTGTTGCCTCAGAGCTTGCTCTACCTCCGGGCTACTCGATTACTTGGTCCGGCCAATATGAGTACATGCTTCGGGCTAAAGAGAAGCTCTCCTATGTGATTCCATTAACACTGGCGATCATTGTGGTACTGCTTTATTTGAGCCACCGTCGGTTTAGTGACGTGCTGATCATCATGGGGACGCTTCCGTTGGCTTTGATTGGCGGGATCTGGTTGATTTATTGGCAAGGGTTTAATTTTTCGGTTGCCGTTGGCGTTGGGTTCATTGCTTTGGCTGGGGTTGCTGTGGAAACGAGTGTGCTAATGCTGCTCTACCTTCGGCACGCTTTCGATGACTGGCTTGATGAATGTCAGCAAGCAGAAAAACCAATTACGTTAAGCGGACTGAAGGATGCAGTGATCGAAGGCGCGGCATTACGTTTACGCCCCAAAGTAATGACTGCAGCCACTATTATCGTCGGCCTATTACCCATCATGTACGGAACAGGAACTGGTTCCGAAGTCATGCAACGCATTGCTGCCCCAATGGTTGGCGGCATGGTCTCTTCCATCTTACTTACGCTATTGCTTGTGCCTGCTGTGTACTACCTGTGGTGCAAACAGACAATCAAACCTTATTTGAAAGGAAAATAAAGTGAAAAAATTAACTCTACAAAACATTCTATTCGCAGCATTCTTTGCTACAGCTTCCATTTCTTGGAGCCTTAATGCTGCCGAAACATCTATGGCGAAACACTCCGAGATGAATGGTATGGATCACAGCCAACATCAAAGCATGCACCAAGAGCAGACAAAGTGTCCTCACCACGACTCTGGCGACTGCACACATGAAGACAAAAAACAGTGTCCTCACCTAGAACAAGGAACAGCCCACTCAGGGGCAGAGGAGCACAAGCAGTGCCCACATCGAAAAAGTGAACATAACCAACATCAGGGCATGGATCATAGTCACCATCAGAGTATGGATCATAGCGAGCATCACCGGATGTCGAGCAAGAATAGCGGAGAGTGAAAATGAAAAAGTTAGCTTTAGTAGCAAGTATCTTGCTCAGTATCGGGGCTGCCACTGCATCTGAGACGATTGAAGTGTACAAGTCTGAATATTGCGGCTGCTGTCAGAAGTGGGTGGACTACATGCAACAGCAAGGTTTTGAATTGAATGTTGTTATTCAAAACAATCTTAGCAAGTTAAAGGAGCAAGCCGGAGTGACACCAGCGGCAGCTTCTTGCCATACCGCTTTTGTTGGTGGTTATTTTATTGAAGGTCACGTTCCCGCTAAAGATGTTCAGCGATTGTTGGATGAGCGCCCAAATATTAAAGGCATCGCAGTGCCCGGCATGCCGATGGGCTCACCTGGAATGGAAGGGAATCGTAAAGATGCTTACAGCGTGATTGCTGTTCATCACGATGGACAAACTTCGCAGTTTAGTCATTACCATTGATAGCCAAGAGGCGGCTTCTTGTCGCCTCTTTAGTCACATATTGCGACTCGGTTATTCGTCAGCTCAACTGTGTTTGAAGCTTGTTTGGACAGGCCCATTGCTATTTTCGAGGACGTTCACATGAAATATAGCGTTCACTCCTTAGCGGTGAGGAGCCACAGAGCGGAAGCACCGAACTGGAACGTATGATGATGAGTACCTTGATGTATGGCAACTACGGTAGGCTTGCTAGTTGTAAAGCCAAGTTACTTACCCCGATTTTATTGCTTGGTCTGCTATCCGCGATGAGCTTTTTAAGCTCCTGTGCTGAACCCTTCTCGTTCCCCAAAATAGCTCAACATGATGGCATGCAAAAGATAGGCTGCCATTCAGTAAAAGTGCGATCCGCCGAACGGACTGATTGTTGTGAATTGTCAAGTTGCAGGGCTGCGCAGGCTCTAGAGTCGCAATCAAAGCGAAAATTTGATGTTGCTCATAGTGACTCCAGCATGCAACTGCTGCGAAATTTTGAGCGGCAAAGGAGATATGCCTGCTCGCAGATAAGGCCAAGCGCCCAACGTAAGGCGCCTATTTTTCTCTTGTTTGAAGTGTTTAGAGAATAGAGATTCTTAGCCCATATAACTTTCCGTATAAGACTCGAACTCACTCAAATAGAGAATCTCACCATGAAAATTTTTGTTAAAAAACTCATTGTTGCCTTGTTACTAACGGCTCCTTCAATGGCTGTAATGGCCGACGATACTTCTGTATCTATGTATCAACACCAAGAAAAGATGCATCAGACGATAAAGTCAATGAATTCGTTATTAGAAAAGACTCTGGTGAATGGCACCACAGTTCCAAATCAAGGGGTTATGAAGGAACACCGAGAGGCAATGGCAACGGGTATTGAGCAATTGACTGAAATGGTCCGCGCAAAGCGCATAGCCAATGCTGAATGTTTAGAGCGGCAAACAGCAGATGAGCAGACCTGTTATCAATTAGAAAGCCACCAGGATACTCAATTGATTATGGTGGTGGCGCTGCTTGAACATTTGTTGGTGCGTCAGAACATATTGGAGCAACACGTTATTGATGTGAAATCTACGGCAGCTCACTAGCTCTGACTTCGGAGCATGAGGGGAAGAGACCCTCTTGCTCCGTTCATTAGCTAGTTTGAGTTAGTGTGTAATGCCTTCGAATCTTAATTACCGATATGGTTAAGCAATGATTAGAGTCATAAGAGTAATCCACAAGTGGTTGATGGTAGTTGTGGGAGCACAGTTTCTGTTGTGGGCCATCAGTGGCTTATACATGGTGCTGATGAATATTCACTATGTTCATGGTGAATTTCTTTCAGTCGACTCTAGGGAAGAACTAATCGGGAGGGAGGTAAATTATTCGTTTGATTCTTTAGTTAGAGACAACCCTAAAGCTATCAATGTCGAGCTAACAATGAGCTCAGGGCATCCTATCTATCGATTTGTAACTCCCCAAGGTCACGGAGCTGCGGTGGATGCAAATACTGGTGAAAGAATTCCTCCAGTTAAAGAACATCAAGCAAGGCAGATTGCGAAATACAGTTACGCAGGTAATGACGAAATCAGTCACGTAAAACTCATATCAGATGCGTCTCTTAAGCCTTCAGAAATATCTGCTAGACACCTTCCTGTATGGCAAGTGACATTTGATCACTATTCGGCTCCGACTTTTTATGTCAATGAATATACTGGCGAAATTGTGACTAAGCGCCATACCCCATGGAGAATTTTTGATTGGATGTGGCGGCTTCACATTATGGATTACACCGAAGGAGAAAATGTTTCAAATTTGTTGTTCATCTTAAGCGCAACTACGGCCTTAGCAGCAGGATTGACTGGCATCATATTATTGGTATTGCGGTTGCGATCTGACTTCGCCAAGGAGGCTTTATGAGCCTCCTTGGCTTCACTAAGTCGATACATAAATGGGTTTCTATCGCTGTAGGGTTCCAAATAATGATTTGGATAGGAACCGGAGGCTACTTTGCTCTAGTCGACCATCATGTAGCGGGAGGAAATGCCAGTAAAACTTCGGTTAACCACCAAGGAGTTAAAACAAGGCCACTTATACCGTGGATGAACTTAACTGGGCAAAGTGCTGAGAGCGTAAAACTACTGTGGATATTGGAGCAGCCTTACTATCAGGTTATACATACGAAACCCGAACATCGTTACCAGAAGCATTATGTGCAACTCTTCAATGCCTATTCTGGAGAGCCTTTTGTTCTAACAGAACCTTTTGTAAAAAAGATAGCAAATCGTTCCTACACCGGAACTGCAAATGTTATTGCTGTGTCTTTGGTAAAGCCTCCTGTTCGCGAGTTGCCGAGAGAAGAAAATGCTGTTTGGAAGGTATCATTCGATGATCCCAGTCACACCAATGTTTACATTGATAAAAATTATGGACGAGTCATCAGCCATATTGACGATGATCGGCGCTTGCGTGATCTTATGTTTAGGCTGCACTTCATGGATTATGGAAATTCAGGAAGTTTCAATCATTGGCTCATAGTTTCGGCTGCTGGATTGACATTAACTCTATCGGTTACAGGGATCGTCTGGCTCATCGCTTTATTTAAAAGCGGACTGCTAAGAGTCCCTCTTGCTAAAAATAGAAAGCAATTATCTGTTCGGCATTTAGCTTCAGGTACGACTTCAGATTTAGCCTTACCCAAAGCAGATACGATTTTGCACGGGTTGGCTGAGGCAGGAGTATTTCTTCCATCTCGTTGCGGCGGAGGGGGAACATGCGGGGCATGCAAGTTTAAGTCGAGTAAAAACCTTCCCCAAACAACGGCAGATCAAGATCTCCTCTCGCCAGAGCAACTAAATCGAGGATACAGGCTTGCATGCCAACATTTTGTTTCGGGCATAGAACAGATAGAAATTGATGCCCCTCAAGAGGTTCAGACCTATGAGTTAACAACGGTGGAGACCAAGTTTGTTACACCATTTATAAAGGAGATAAAATTTACCGCTGCTGGAGGAAAGAGAGTTCCATACCGCGCTGGGGCGTATATGAGCTTTATCATTCCTGGCGGTACAAATTTCATCAGACCTAAGGATTTGCCTCAACACTATGAGAGATATTGGCAACAGATTCCTAGTGGTACATTCACTCATCAAGGAGGTGTGCGGCATTATTCGTTGGCAACCTATGACTCGCTCGATAACAAGCTGATATTCAATGTTAGGTGGCAACTTCATGAGTCAGCAGCAGGCTTGGGTTCCAGCTATTTGGGAGCTCTTAATGTCGGGGATAAAGTTATCGCAAGCGGTCCATTTTCTGATTTTTTTGCGTCTGAGAATGAAGTGGTTCGAAGAGTTTTAATTGGAGCGGGGTCGGGATTGGCACCATTGAGAGCAATAATTTGGGAGCAGGTTGAGCTCGGTTCTGATCGTCATGAAACCTGGCTCATTCAAGGCGCAAGAAATGAAGATGAACTTGCTTACAATGAAGAATTCGAAACATTATCGGAAGAGATGGGTAACTTTTTTTATCTACCCACTCTGTCAAGTCCTTCCTGTAATTGGGAGGGAAAGCAAGGTTACGTTCAGCAGGTCATCTTAGGGCAAATCAAACATTGGCTAAATGGGGAGGTTACTGAATTTTATTTATGTGGCCCAAGTAAGATGATGATAGAGGTTGAGAATATCCTCATCAATAGTGGCGTTCCCTCTGAGCTAATATTCAAAGATGACTTCAGTTCGGGTCGATAACCCTTGGTACAGCATTTCAGCGGTTGTGATGATTATACGCAATGAGCCTTGAGTCACAGGGTAATTGCAGTATCAGCAGTTGAGTTTACAAAACCTTACAGAGTTAGTGGTTATTATGCTCTATACCTAGATGTGTACTCTCTGTAAGGCAAATGAAAATGAACAGGTTAGCCCTTGCGATAATCGTAGGTATGCTCGCTATTTCTATTGCCCCGCAAGTCGATAGCCGAGGTTACGGTGGCAGGCAACAACAACCGGAGTTTATCGACATTGATACGAATAACGATGGTTTCATTTCCAAAGAAGAGTTCGAAACTTTTCATTCAGTTCGTCAATTAAGGCGAGTTGGTCAAGCGAAGTTACAAAGAAATGCTGCCGACTCTTCGAAAATATTCGAGCAATACGATTTAGACCAAGATGGTTTCATCAGTGCAGAAGAGTTTCTAGCTCGGCCCCCCTGTCGACGCTCGACTTAGTTTCATAGGCTCTAGGTTTTACTCTATTCAGATGAGCGAACTTATAAAGTTCTCCATAACTGGGGTAGATACAGAATGAATTTGAATCGTTTAAGGCCATATACGGCGGTTATTTTGGCTTTCTCGTTTACTGTGCTGATGGTGACTGGGCTGATCCTATTTGTTGCTCCTCATGGCCCCGGCTCAAGTCAGTGGGCTTGGATTGGTTTGACGAAGCATCAATACAAAGATATCCATTTGTATTTGGGTTTCATAAGCATTGCCTTGGTTTTATTTCATGTCGTGCTTAACAAGAAGCCGTTGACCAAATACCTAGCCGGAAAAAATGAGAATTGGGGAAACCCAGTACTATGGGCAATAGCGGTCATTGTCGCAGTTGTCTCGTTTGTTGTTTTTAGTTGAAGTGATTCAAACAAACTCCAAGTTTAGAAACGATGCACAGTACCAAAATTTTCTGGCTCAATTTGTTCTTGCCTTAAAGAAAACAAGAAATAAAAGCCTCCACCAACGTGCTAGCAGGTCTAGCACGGAAGTGCCCCATTCCTTCTCAGGGGCAAGATGTGAGAAGGATACTTTTTCTAATCCATAACGTGCCAAAGGCGTTGAGCTAGCTCATTGACCTGAAGTCGATACATCTGTAGCAGAGGACGTTAGTTTGGAAATCCGAGCTAAGTGCTTCAGATTAAGCTCCAAACTTGTCGAAAGAGTATTGCTTTGATAAATTCACCTCTCTTGTTGGGTCAGTTTATGGATTTGTCGTCTGGTGTTTCGTAAGTTTTTTGTATCGCTGCTGACTCTACTGGTTGTTCTACAATCAGGATTGGCTATTGCGTACACTTATGAGCCGCATCAATCAGATTTAGAACACTACCAAACAAACCATTCTCATCAACATGCCGAGGGTGCTGGTGTTTCAGTTGGACATATTGAAACAGCCTCCCATGCCGAAAACATCGATCAACCCGCAAATGATTGCCACCAATGTGGACATTGCCACGGCCATACATCAGCAGCTCTTGTTGTTCTTATTCCTACAGCCCCGTATCTACCCTCAGTGGAAACGCCTGTCGATTTTTTGCCTAGCCAAACAAATTACTTACCTATCCCGTTGTTCCGTCCTCCAATAGCGTAATCGACTCTTTCATTTTTTAAGCTCGCAGAGGCAACGTGCCTCTGTGTATCTAACGATATTCAATGTTTGGTCGAAACAATGACAAATCTTTTTTTGAAGCGCCTGACTGGCGCAATAAGGTGCTTTCCGCTTGGCGTAGTCTGTGCCTCATTTCTTCAATCACAAGCACTAGCTGGCGACTGGAATAGCTGGTTAGCCACGCAGATTAATCAGCACCCTGATGTACTTGAAGCAAAGGAGCGTTGGCAGGGGGTGAATGCCAATGCTGAAGCAATGGGTCAGCCTATTTACAACCCCGCACTGTCTGTTGGGGCGGATCGCAATGGCGATGAAAACAATTATGTGGTGGGTTTAGAGCAAACTATTGACCTTTGGGATAGAAGGTCGGTGAATACCAAGCAGGCCGCATACCTAAAAACAGCGGCTATGCACATGTACAAGCAGCAAGTACTGAATAAAACTGCGGAGGTTGTTGCGGCCTTAGTTGAATGGAAAACCGCGAGCCAGGCTGCCGATATTGCTCAATCACAGAAGGTGCAGCTCACTTCATTACTTCAATTGGTCGATGCTCAGCAAAAGACTGGCGATATCGGGGCTGTTGATGCGCAGCTAACATTGTTGTCGTTATCGCAGCAAATCGCCCAAGTCGCAGATATTGAGGCAAACTTGGTTCGGGCCGAGGTTCAACTTCAGGAGCTTCTGCCCGAATGGTCACAATCAAGAGGTGGTCTTCCCGACGACTTTTGGCCATCCTCAATTGTCGAAGCTACCGACGAAAATCTTAGTCAATACCCACTGGTCGCAAGCTCTGAAGCAATGTGGCGTTCAAAAATAGAGCATGCTGAATCTGTTCGTCGGGCGGCGAAACCCGATCCCACATTTGGCATAAATGCTGGCCGGGATGGTGGCGATAGCTTAGTTGGGCTCACAGTATCCGTTCCACTTCATGTGCGAAATAACTTTGATGCAGAGAGTCGTGAGGCACAAAGCCTAGAACTTGAAGCTGAAGCGCAATGGATAGCGACCTTTCGTAAACAGCGAGTTAATTGGCGGGCTGCACGTAGCAGTTGGCAACGATATGAGTACCACCTTAACTCTTGGCAGTCTCTACTAGGCAATAGAGTCAACAACAGCGAACAACTGTTAGAGCGTCAATGGAAAAGTGGCGACCTCTCAACCCCCAATTATTTATTAGCTTTAAACCAGCGCACAGAGAGTCTATTGGCAGGTATCGAGCTTGAAAAACAAGCATTGCTTGCATTAACAGAAGCACTCTACCAATCCGGGCAATTGGCCACTCTCATTCAACCGATGAACTAAGCGTAGGACGGTATCAATGAACATGAAATTTATGACTATTTTAATTGCCGGATTGCTCAGTTCGTCGGCTACATTGGCATCTGTGACAGAGCATGCTCATGTAGCCTCAGGAACTGATAGCCACGAACCTCATCAAGAATCTCATGAGCATGAAGAGGAACATAATGAGGAGCATGGTCAGCATGACCATAGTGAACATGCACACGACGAGCACGACGACCATAAGATTGGAGACGAGCCACACACTGTAGGCAACGAGCATGATGCTGACGGTGCGGTAACACTTCGCCCAGAGCAAATGGCTCTTGCTGATATTGTTGTCGAGCCACTTCAATTCCAACAAATTGATTATCAGCTGTATGCTCCCGGAGAGATCCTAACCAATGGCTACACAAGTTATCGAGTCTCACCTCGCGTTCCTTCTGTTGTTTTAAGTCGCCATGTAACTCTGGGGGAGCATATTGAAAAAGGACAAAAGCTAGTCACGCTCTTTAGCGAAAGTGTCGCCATAGCTCAATCTCAGTTTCGTACCGCATGGCCTGAATGGCAAAGAGTCAAATCGTTGGGCCAACAAACGGTTGGCGCTCAACGCTATGTTGAAGCAAAGTCGAACCTTGAAGCGGCTCAAGCGACCTTGCTGGCGTATGGGTTGTCGTTCAGTGATTTAGAAAGCTTGAAAAAGCAGAGCGCACCATCTTTGGGTGAGTATACATTGAGAGCTGAAATCGATGGCTCGGTACTATCCGATGAATTTGAACAAGGGCAACGTATTGACTCAGGCGAGCCCCTCATCCTAATTGCCGATGAAAAGCAGCTCTGGGTAGAGGCTCACTTATCACCAAACTTGGATATGTCATTGGAAGCTGGCTCAAAAGCCGAAGTGGTAAGCGCAGGTAAAAGCTTAGAAGCCATTGTATCTCAAGAAGCCCATACCATCGACCCGGTTACGCGTACACGCCTCGTGCGGCTGGTCGTTGATAATGCTGCTCATCAACTTCACCCAGGTCAATTTGCTGAAGTGTTCTTTAACTTTCGCACTAAACATTCAGTAATTGCAGTACCAGAGTCGGCGTTGATTCGAGATGAACATGGTGATTGGACTGTTTTCGTTGAAGATCATCCAGGGGAATTTATTCCTATGGAAGTCAAGTTGGGAGATTCCTATGGGCAAGTTCGCGAAATTCGGGGAATGAAACCGGGAGCGCGGGTTGTGACTAAGGGAGCATTTTTCGTTGCTTCACAGATCGCCAAGGGCGGTTTTGACCCCCACAACCACTAAGTAACTGGAGTCCCGATGTTTAATCGAATTATTGATTGGGCTGTGGCCAACAGGTTGTTGGTACTGATAGCCCTCATTGTCATTATTGTTAGTTCTACGTTTCTGATCCCTAAACTAAATTTGGACGCATTCCCTGACGTCACCAATGTTCAGGTATCAGTGAATACCGAAGCACCTGGGCTCGCTGCCGAAGAGGTTGAGCAGCTTATTACCTATCCGATTGAAGCGGTTATGTATGCGCTACCCGATGTGAAGGAAGTACGCTCTATATCAAAGACAGGCTTGTCGGGTGTGACTGTCGTATTCGAAGAAGGCACCGACATATACTTTGCCCGACAATTGGTGTTTGAAAGGCTTCAAGCTGCTAAAGAGCTCATTCCTGAGGGCGTAGGTACGCCAGAAATGGGGCCGAATACGTCAGGTTTGGGTCAGGTCTATCAGTACCTTTTGGTCGCTGAACCCGATTCTGGATTTGATGCAATGGCCTTACGGAGCCTTAATGATTGGGTTGTGAAGCTGCTGCTTATTCCAGCAGAAGGGGTGACCGATGTGCTCTCATTCGGTGGTGAGGTTCGCCAGTATCAAGTCAACCTAAATCCTTCGCTATTATTGGCATACGAGCTCTCTCAAAACGATGTAATTGCTGCTCTGGAACGAAATAATACCAATGTTGGCGGTTGGTATATGAATAGAGGCCAAGAACAACTCGTGATCAGAGGAACTGGCTGGGTAGCCTCGGGTGATCTTGGGCTGGAGCAACTTGGGCAGGTTCCAGTCAGAACTATTGACGGTGTTACTGTCACTGTTGCCAACGTTGCTGATGTCTCGTTGGGAGGGGAGATCCGTCAAGGTGCGGTAACCATGAGCCGAAAGGCCGAAGATGGCACTATCGATCCCCTTGGCGAGGTTGTCTCTGGCATCGTTCTTAAGCGTATGGGAGCAAATACCAAAGCAACCATTGATGGGATCAACAACAGGGTTGAGCGTATTAATCAAGCATTGCCAGAAGGGGTTCACTTTGAAGCTTTCTATGATCAGGCTGATCTGATTTCGCAAGCGGTGCAGACAGTAGTCAATGCGCTGTTACTGGCCTTCGCGCTGATCGTGGTGATATTGGCACTGTTTCTGATGAACCTCAGAGCAACATTGCTGGTTTTGCTTTCCATTCCCATTTCCATTGGTATCGCCCTAATGGTGATGGCGTGGTTTGGTCTCTCGGCTAATCTGATGTCATTGGGAGGTATCGCCGTTGCGATTGGTATGCTCGTTGATGGCTCGGTGGTGATGGTAGAAAACATGTTTAAGCACTTAAGTCACCCTGATGCTGAACATGATGAACAGAGCTCTGCCAGAGCAGGAAACTCGGCCAGCGTTCTTAGGAGTGGTATTCCGAACAAAAGTAGCATTGCTCTTAGGCTTCAGCTCGCAGGTCGGGAAGTGGCGCGACCTATCTTTTTTGCAACCGCAATTATTCTGGTTGTATTCATGCCTCTATTTAGCTTCGAGGGAGTGGAAGCAAAACTGTTTCAACCCATGGCCGTGAGTATCATGTTAGCAATGCTAGCTGCGGTGGTGGTCGCTTTGTTGATCGTACCTGCGCTTGCGACATATCTGTTCAGAAATGGTATCAGAGCACGGCAAAGCTTTGTGCTTCAGCCTCTTGAGCGAGCATATAGAGCAGGACTTCGCTGGAGCCTGAATCACAGTCGGGTTGTAGTCGGTGTCGCTGTTTTACTGGTCATTGGGACGGCGATTGTAGTCCCACGCCTGGGGACCGAGTTTGTACCCGAGCTTGAAGAAGGAACGATTAATCTACGCGTTACATTGGCTCCATCTTCCAGCCTAAATACAGCACTAGAAGTTGCGCCTAAGCTCGAAGCTATCTTGATGCAATTTCCCGAAGTAACCTATGCCATGTCTCGTATTGGCCGGGCGGAAATTGGTGGCGATCCTGAGCCTGTTAACAACATAGAAATTTATATTGGCTTAAAGCCCGTTGCTGAATGGACAAGTGCAAATAGCCGCTACAAGTTGCAAGAGCTTATGGAGCATAAGCTTGAGCAGCATCCGGGCCTGCTATTCAATTTCTCTCAGCCTATTGCAACTCGGGTCGATGAGCTACTCTCCGGGGTTAAAGCTCAGCTTGCAATTAAACTGTTTGGGCCTGATCTAACTGTTTTGGCGCAGAAAGGGCAAGCGATAGAGTCCGCAGTAAAGGATGTAGCTGGTGCGCGTGATGTCGCCATGGAGCAAATCGCTGGCGAATCTCAATTGGTAGTGAAACCTAATCGTCGTGCTCTTTCCCGATATGGCTTAAATGTTGAAGATGTCATGTCATTGGTTCGTGACGGAATGGGAGGGGTAAGTGCGGGACAGATCATTAACGGTAACGAACGCTATGACATCTATGTGCGAATAGCTGAGTCGTTCCGCCAAGACAGAGAACAAATCGCTGAGCTTCGTTTACGCTCTCCTTCTGGTGCATGGGTTCGCTTGGGGGATGTAGCAGAGGTGTCGGTAGAGTCTGGTCCACCGCAAGTACGCCGGGATGATGTTCAACGCAGGGTCGTTGTTCAAGCCAACGTCCATGGCAGAGATATGGGCAGTGTGGTGGCTGATATTCAGGAGGCGATTGCCAAGAAGGTTGATTTACCTCCTGGCTATTCAGTGGATATCGGGGGGCAGTACGAAAACCAGCAGCGGGCACAGCAACGGTTGTCACTCGTTGTGCCGCTATCTCTTGGTTTAATTGCACTGCTATTGTATTTCACGTTTGCTTCCGTTGGGCAGGCGATGTTGATCCTTGTGAATGTTCCATTAGCTGTAATTGGTGGCGTGTTCGCTTTGTGGCTATCTGGCCAATACTTATCAGTGCCAAGTTCTGTTGGCTTCATTACGCTTTTTGGCGTCGCGGTGTTGAACGGTGTAGTGATGGTTGAAAGCATCAATCAACGCATTAAAGATGGTTCACCTGTTGAAAGCGCCGTGTTTGATGGTGCGCTCTCAAGGCTCAGGCCGGTACTAATGACCGCAATGACCTCGGCACTGGGGCTCATCCCGATGTTACTCTCAAATGGTGTTGGCGCTGAGATCCAAAAACCACTGGCTACCGTTATTGTCGGAGGGTTGGTAACAGCAACGCTGTTAACACTCTTTGTACTACCAGTGCTATTTGCTTGGTTTTCAAAAGGAAAATTACAGGAAACTTCATAACTAAGTAGCCTACCGCTTCAGCTCGAAGCGGTAGGCTACCCTTTGATTAAGTCTTAGTGTTCACTCTCGCACTGTGAATGGTCAGCAAGTGCTTTAATAACCGAACATTGATCATTCAAGCCGCTATCACTCTGCGAAACAATTCGCTCCAGTTCATCCTCTAGCCGCTTCAAACGTGCTAAGCGACAGCGAACGGATTCCAAATGTTTAGCTGCTATTGAGTGTGCGTTTTCGCAAGAAGCATTTGGCTGGTGATCAAGTGAAATGAGAGTGCGTACGTCATTTAGAGAGAACCCCAGATCCCTCGCATGTTTTATGAATTTCAACTGCTGTAACTCTTGTTCAGAATATTGGCGTTGATTCCCCTCTGAGCGGCCTACGGCAGCAATAAGTTGCTGCTGTTCATAGTAACGAATAGTGGGCACTTTTACGTTGGCAGCTTTAGACAGCTGCCCTATAGACAAAGATGCTGTATTTTTTTTTCGTGTCATTTCGTCGTGAGCAAAATAAGCCTTGAACCTCTAGTTACTAGAGGTTTTAACATAGGCTCACTAATGTTGTTAGTGAGGTATGTAAGCATGTGGCATTCATCAAAGTTTGAGCTGAAGATTCCGCCAATCATCGTGATGTTTTTGATCGCCTGCCTAATGTTTTTGGCATCGGAAGTTACTGAGCAGTTCTCATTTGATGTACCAGCAGCTCAAGCTGTAGGTTGGTTTTTCGCTATTGCTGGATTGATTGTCATTGGACGTGGTGTACAGGTATTTCGGCACCACCAAACAACAGTCGATCCACGAGTCCCAAATGCTTCAAGCCATTTGGTGGTGTCAGACATTTTTAGCTACACGCGAAATCCAATGTACCTCGGAATGGCTCTGTGTTTGGTTGGGTGGGCATTCTATCTTTGTAATTTGATTGCTCTTGGGCTTGTGTTTGGCTTCACGGCCTACATCACTCGATTTCAGATTATCCCTGAAGAACGCTTTCTCGGCAGTAAGTTTGGACAATGTTACACGGAGTACACTAGAGAAGTTGGGCGCTGGGGAGGAAAAAGAGTCGCTAAAAAAGTGCTCAACAATATTCGCTAACAGCAATTCATTTTTGTGCAGAAATGCGTTGAGACATATAGCTATTCTCTCTGGACCACAACTTGTCAGCTTTGAGTGAAACGCTCAGCTTGTTCATACGAAGTGAATAAACTGAGCGTTCCCTTTATGACGGCGAGTGCGCTAGCAAAGAAAATACGGGCAAAAGCATATTGTAAATTTACTACGGCAAATTGATGGAATGCTAAACTTACGCTTCAATTTTATGCAAACTTATGCTGCAAATTTTAGTCTAACATACTGATTTTTAGTCTGGGGTTATGCAATCTTTTGATGCAAACATTAACCCTTCATTATCTAATCACCTCATTGGTTTCCTTATATACTGCTTCACCGCTGTATTGATACGTTCATGATTGTTGTTTTTGTTGGAACAAGCTGTTCCGCTCACGGCCATTTTTCCGCTACCTCCTAGCCGATATAGTGGCGCCACAATGCAAACTATTAAGGTGGCAAACATGGTTTTAAATACAGCGGCGATTCAATTGCTAGCCGATTTACAGCAAGCTGGCAGCTGTGCGCAACTGGCCAACAATCGACAGGTGACGATTGAAAATATATTCCACAGCCTCGTTGAATTGGACTCAGTTGACCCAGGGTATTATCTGGAGCTGGACGTAACTGCTCGCAATGCCGAGCTGACTGCAGTTAGCTGTGAGTTGCTGGCGCAGCTACAAGGGCCATTAAGCCAATTGAGAGCGATCAATCTTCCCAATTAATCTCGACATAACATTGATTAAAAAAAACGCCGCATGATTGCGGCGTTTTTTGTTTCGATGATTGTTGAATTTCGGCGAGTTAACGAACTAATTGAGCAACCGCTTTCGGCAGCTCTGACTCAAGGTATTGTAATAATAAACGGACGCGTTCAGGCATATAACGACGTGATGGGTACAAGGCATAAAGAGGAATGGCAAGTTGATATCGGTCATCAAATAAAGAAACGAGCTTCCCTTCATCAACAAGTGGTTTCGCATGAACCTTCGATAACCTGGCTATTCCTCCTCCGTGACAGGTCAACGCTAACAGCCCCTGTGGTGAGTCAGTGATGATGCTAGGCTCCAGCCTAACGACGTGCTCGCCTTGGTCATCATAAAAATGCCATTCAGGTTCTTCACCATGCACTAATTCGCGAAACAAGATGTTGTGCTCTGTGAGGTCTTCTGGCTTGCTCGGTGTGCCAGCTTCTGCAAGGTAACTTGGACTTGCGAAGTAACCGCCGGGAATATCGCCAAGCTTCTTGGCGATAAAGCTTGAGTCTTGCAATTGCCCAGCTTGGATTAATAGATCAAATCGTTTGTCGTCACCGAGCGGTGCATTGTCGTCGCGCGATAATAGCTCTAGTGAAATGTTGGGAAATTTTTTACGAAATTCGGTCATCCAGCGGGCGAATACATGAAACAACAGGCTAGGAGCGTATACCGTAATTCGTCCCGATGCCGTGGCTTGCTCATCGGCCACTTCGTTTTGAATACGGCTAATATCTTCTAAGATTGTTTTCGCCCGTTGATAGAAGACTTCACCTTGCTGAGTGAGGTGGAGCGCCCGAGTGGTGCGATTTAGCAATCGAACTTTGAGGCTGTCCTCTAGTTCTTTAACGCGCCGACTGACGGTGCTTTTGGGAATGTCGCAATAGTCGCCAGCTTTGGTAAAGCTGCCAAGCTCGGCAACGACTACAAACAGCTCCATGTCTTCTAACTTCATATGCTCGCATTCTTTTTTGGTCTTGTTACCAAACTATATCGATTGCCCAGTTGAATTACGAGCGCGGAAGGTCACGAAATAACCGCGTTACGTAGCAATAAAAAAGCCACCTAGATGGTGGCTTCGGTGAAGATACTTGATGCGCGGTTGGCTCGTTTCGGAGCGACTTGGTGGGCGAACTAGAAAATTGCGCTGGCTGAGGGGACAACAAGGTCTTAATCTCGCCGCGCCTATTGCACCATTTCTTGTTCCATTTCCAAGTCCATATCAAGCGCCATGCCGCGTTTTTCTATAAGGGGCAATACACTTGCGGAGCGATCTAACAAGTCGTTACAAGCCTTTCCATCTGGGTTGGCCACAGCATAGTCATAATAGGCGCGATGAGCTGACGTTTGCAGGCCTTGCCAGTCCACATTGGCCATGTCACTCGAGTCGATACCATTGGCAAACACTGACAGTTTGGCAACTTCGAAGAACTTTTCTTTCTCGATGTCGGTACCGCAATGCTCGTTCATATAAATGGCTTTGCCTGCAACATTAATTAAGTGCTGTTCTGCGCTTGTGTGTTCAACCGCCGATACGGATGAAACCGACAGAAGGCCAAAAATACCTGATAGCAGCGCGATACGTTTGCGATTAATAATGGTCATGATGTTCTCCAAATGTGTTTTGTTGTGTGACTCAATGTTGGACTCATTTTATGCGCTGCTGTGGCAGGGAAAAACAGGTTGAACTGGAAATGACTGTACC
This sequence comes from Neiella holothuriorum, assembly GCF_019457915.1. Classification (GTDB taxonomy): domain Bacteria; phylum Pseudomonadota; class Gammaproteobacteria; order Enterobacterales; family Neiellaceae; genus Neiella; species Neiella holothuriorum. Next base: position 58,875 of record NZ_JAHZSS010000007.1, on the reverse strand, counting down.
GCTGAGTGGAACAGTTAAGAATGAAAAGTCGTTTGAGGTAGCGTCGGTTGGTTGATTCTTTACGGCTACCTGGAAGCGTTCGGTGACGGATTAGCCAAAACAAAAAGCCCCTTTGAACGCGAGAGGCGTTAAAGGGGCGAATTGACCGGATTGTTGAGGCGTTTGTTACCAGCCTGGTACTTCCGAAAACATGGCTTCAACGTATTCGTTGATAGTGTCTGTCTTCTGTTCAGAGTTGGCTGAACTTTTAAGTTTCTTACTGCCAACACCGCGCCACACCACTAAATCAGTTTTAGGGTTGACCAAGTCGATGAGCAATTGCCCTTCAGTGAATTGGCGCACACTAATGTCATTTCCCCAACCATGGCCAACCGCATACCGGTTGTATCTGGAGCTGTGCGCATAACGGGTGTTATGGGTTCGCACTTGGGTTTTGTCCTCACTGGTGACGTAATGAGACACCAACACGTCGGCGTGCTCTGCTGGTACTTCTTTCATGCCTCGGTTGGTCAAATAGGTTTTGACCGACTCGTTAATACGCTGATCAGTGAGACTGTAGCCTGGTTGGCCTGCGTACGTGTTGTTACTAATTGGCACCATATAAAAGGTTTCTAAATGGGCAAAGTTAAAGTCATTGGCATAATCCGCTTCAACTTTTGGTGTTGAAGCACAGCCGGCTAATAACATTGCCATCGCAGCCATTAAAAGCGTTCCGAGCGGTTGTTTATTTTTCATGATCACGACCTCCAATTATCTATACGGGATGTTGCCAAGCAACACGATTGCGTGGCTAATGTTTAAATGTTGAAGCTGATGATAGAGCGGTTATGGTAGTTAAAAAATAGTGCTGCTTGGCATAAGCTGTCTCACTAGGTGATACAGTCGCCGGATTTATGGATAGCAACGTGATTGATGGCGTGATGTCTGAAGTCTATGATTGGCGCCCCTGTTTGGAGCTGAAATATAAAGATGCTCGAAGCTCTGAGTGAGGGCGGGGGGCTAAACTATTTGCAGGCGAATAAAAGCATAAAATAGAAAGAATTGCTCAAAAGGGCTTACCGAGAGGCGAGCCCTTTTGTGTTGTTGAATTGGCGCGTTACGAGGATTAGCTTCTGAGTGATTTGTCTGACTCTAGAAACACAATAGACTTATCAACTGCTTCTCGCACTTTCATTTCCATGGTTAAGCGCTCTGAGGCGGGCAAGTAAAAAGCCATATCGACTTCGTGACGAATATAGCGTGCCGGTAGCTGGTTTAGGGCTAAACAGCATAAGTCTGCTAAATACTCAGGATCTTTATCCTCGAGCAGCGGCAACTTGCTGATGTAATCGGCGATCAGGCGTTCGTTATAGTTGTACAAATTATCGAAAATCATATGGCATCAAGTCCTCTTTTCTGCAGCCCTTCATGTTTAACACACTTAGGTGAAGTCGTCATAACTCAAAGGGTGCAAGTGTGAATTAGTTAGCCTGGCTTTCAACTTCGTTTAGGAATGCTTGTTGTGTTGCAGGATCGGCCTGCTGCCACCAATAACGCAACATTTTGGCTGCAGTTGCCGCCGTGTTTGGGGGCGGAGTGGCTTGCGTTTGTTGTATTTGGCGACTCACGGGATGTTCTGTAGCCGTGATGGGAGCAGCTCTTGACGCGGCAGTATAGATAGGCTTTAGGAGCTCTATGTGCTGGCCTTGTTGAGTAACGTCAATTTTTGGTTTTTTGGCAAAAGCACTGGCGGCGTCTTCGCTTTCGGGGCGCGCTGCCGTTAACGTATACGTTTGACCCGATACTGCGTTGAACGTTAGTTGAACTGGCTCTGATGTAACGGTTTGATGCGTGTCGTCATAGTCCGATTCGATTAAATCACGATACCGAACAGATATGGTGTTAATGCCTTCATTTAATGGATAGTCGTCTTTATCCATCAGTAAGTACCATTGTTGCTTTTCGCCATTGATGGTGACAATTTGCAAGTGTTCAGGCACCGATAAATTGGCGGCATGGGCAACATTGGCCAACAGGAAAAAGAACAAGCAGCTCGCAACAAGGGCATTTAATTTTTTCATGGCGTTTATTTCTTAATGGTGTTTTGCAATTGAGTGATGGTATCGCGACAGCGTTGTAAACGCTCTCGAGCATAGTCGGTTTTGTGGGCACTGGCTCGTTCATCGATTAATTGGGTTAGCTGTTGCTGGAGGCGAATTTCAAACTGCTTTAATTTTGCCAATTCAGCACTAGGGTTGCGCCAGTCGATTTCATAATTCTTGTGAAAGTTGCCGCTTTTACGACGAATAGGCTTTGCTTGCTTGTTTTTTATACTTATGGCACGCCAAACTTTTACTAAATTATCGCCAATTATGTTAACACGATGTAACGAAATGTTGCCGGAATCCTTATTATTGCTTAGTGAAGCATTCAGTTGCGCCAATTGTTGCTCGATGAAAATCAATGCTCGGGACAACTCATGGACCGATGAAGTGTGACTTAACGACTCAAACGACGCTTGGCTAATGGGCGTGATATCCAAGACGTGTTCTTGCTTTGCTAACGCCAAGGATGGCGCTAATAACTGCTTCGTTTGCGTTACCTTTGCGAGCAAGGTATCAATCAGAGCGGACGTACTCATAACCAGGCGTCCCAGCATAATTTGATGGCCATTGCTGACACGCCAAGGATGAACACTGGCCGTATCAAATTAGCGCCAAAGCGAATTGCTGAATGAGCACCAAGGTATGCTCCTGTCATAATACACAAGCCCATACTGAGTCCCACCAACCAGTTGACTTGCCCCAATATAACGAATGTGACAAGGCTTACCGCATTGCTGATGAAGTTCATGGTGCGAGCAACACCAGAAGAGAAAAGCAGGTTCAATTTGTGGAGCTTTAGTGTCGAAAGTGTCCAAAACGCGCCGGTTCCAGGACCTGCAATGCCATCGTAAAACCCCAGCCCGACACCTTGTAAGCCCTGTTTTAGCGGACTTGCTTCGGCGGCAAATTCATTGCCGTTTGATTCATCTTTAAGCTTGGTGATTAAGGTGTAGATAGCTGTGCACAATACGATAGCAGGCAATGCTTTTTCTAATGCTTGTGAACTGATGTTGTAGGCTGCAATCGTGCCGAGCATGGCTCCAATTGCTGTACATACCATTGCCCAACGCCAACGTTGAGGAAAAAATAAACGTTTGCGATAAAAGGTAATGCTAGCAGTGCAACTGCCAAAGGTGGCAGCCAGTTTATTGGTACCTAATGCTAGATGAGGGGGCATACCGGTAAAGAGTAGGGCTGGAATGGTCAACAAACCACCGCCGCCAGCAATCGCATCGATGAAACCCGCAAGCAAAGCCGCAAGGCTGAGCATCACCCAAATATCAGTAGAAACTAAGTCCAACATTGTGCCTCAACGCGAAAGAAGCCGTCATTCTATCAAAGACCTGTTTGCCTAGTCGCACCAGAATGGGATCTTTTTTTTCTATGACAAACCGATAGCTTCACTTTATTCGTGAATAACTATTCATTATTTCAATATATTTATTTTGTTTCAGAGTGTGAAATCATCATATTTCACTTGTGTTAACTATTTGATAGTTATGATTAATAAATTGTATACATAGCAAAAGTTAATGTTGAATCGCTTTTGTTTCGAAATGCCTGCCTTTTGTTAATCAAGGTTAAAAAAGTTGTTGACGTCACATTTCTGACTGTGGTTATATCAGACGCGACAGATCAGGTCGCTTACGACTTGGTGAGATATAACCAGGCTAACTGGTAAATAAACAATAAACCGCGTCTAAACGTGGTCCAGGGAGAAAATAAATCATGTTTGCTAGCAATAAACTTGCTGCAGCAGTGCGCTATGCCGTGTTCGGTGCCGCCGCTGCTTCTACTGCCGCTGCCATTCCTGCTTATGCAGAAGATGCAGGTGCTGATGATGCCGAGCGCATCCAGGTAACAGGCTCTCGTATTAAACGTACTGATATGGAAGGTTCATCACCTGTTTCCATTATCGACATGGGTGAAGTTGCTAAAGCGGGTGAGTTTTCTATCGCCGACATGCTGCGTAACAGCAACCTGAACACCTTCGGTTCTTTCTCTGAAAGCTCTGGTAGTACTTGGCAGAGCCAGTCCAACATCAACTTACGTGGTGCTGGTGCTGAGCGTACTCTGGTACTGATCAATGGCCGTCGTTTGCCAGGTTCACCTACTATGGGTGGTACCGCAGTAAACTTGAACACCATTCCTACTGCTGCAATTGAGCGCATTGAAGTTCTGACTGATGGTGCATCAGCTGTATATGGTTCTGACGCCGTTGCTGGTGTTGTAAACATCATCACTAAACGCGATTACGATGGCGCTGAGATTTCAGCAACATTGACTTCTCCAGACCAAGAAGGCGGCGATGAGTGGAAAGCTCACGCAGTAGCCGGTATTACTGGTGATAAAGGTAGCGCTACTGTTTCTATTGAGCACCTGAGCCGTGACATCATTTATCAACGTGATCGTTGGTATTCTCGAGCAACAGGTCATGACGCGACAGATTATGGAGATACCACCGGTATTTCTGTTTATGCTCGTAACTTTTTAGATTTCACAGCTGGTCAATTTGCACCAATGGCCGCTTGTGACAATGAAGCGATGGCCGGTGGCGGTAATATCTATGATTGGGGTGATGGTGATTTCGTCTGCGGATATGACTATACGTCTGAAGCTGCTGACCACGCCGATCGTGATTACACTGCCGGTTATTTGAGCGCTGATTACGAAATTTCTAGCGATGTTTCTATGAACGTGATGGCCATGTTCACTCGTAACGAAACATTCGGTCGTTACGCTCCTGCTGCGGGTTGGTTTAATGTTGGTGCAGGTCAAGTGGCGCTAACTCCTGGTTATAATGCACCAACAGATGAAAATGGAAATAACCTGAATGCAGGTCGTGTTTACTACCGTTTCACCGACGTTGGTACGCGTGATACTACCGTAGTTGACTACACCACAGATATTCAAGTTGGCTTTACTGGCGAACTAGAAGGTTACACGTGGGATGTGTCTTACCACTACAACAAGCAGGACAACCAAAGCACCGGTACTGGCTATGTTCACCGCCCAACGATCGAAACGTTAGTTGCTGATGGTGAATGGAACTTTGGCCCTGAAGGCAATGACGAAGCTACGGTAGCTTCTATTGCTCACCAAACGACTGCTGATAACGTGATGGATTTCCACATGTGGAATGCCGGAGTGAGCTTTGAAGCGTTTGACTTGCCTGCTGGTACTGTTGGTTGGTACTTCGGTGCTGAGTACATCGACTACGATTACACTTCTACTGTAGATGCTGAGTCTGCTGCTGGCGAAATTATCGGTTCTTCTGGTAACGGTTCTGGTGGTTCACGTGACGTAACTGCATTCTTTGGCGAAGCTGCTGTTCCTGTATTGGAAAACTTAGAGTTGAGCATCGCGCTTCGTTACGATGACTACTCTGACTTCGGTGACAACGTAGCTCCTAAAGTTGCTGCTCGTTATGAGCCTATGGATGGTCTGATTGTCCGTGCGTCTTACGGTGAAGGCTTCCGTGCTCCGGCACTGTCTGACTTGTATGCTGCTGATTCGTTCAGTGCTGACGATGCAACGGATTATCACTACTGTGAAGTTCAGGGTACTTCAGCAAGTGACTGTGATGAAGAACAATATGATGTAACACGTCAATCAAATGAAGATTTAGATGCTGAAGACTCTTCTTTCTACAATATTGGTGTTGTTTGGGACGTTACCGAAAACTTTAACGCTGGTCTTGAATATTACAACTTGGAAGTTGAAGACGTTATTACCTTCGTAAGCTTAGATGCTTTACTGAAAGAAGAAGCTGAAGTTGGTTACGGAAATTTGGCTCTGGGAGAAGTTCTTCGTTTGAATGACAATCCGGATGGCAAAATTCTTGAAGCGACTACCCCTCAGGTTAACGGTAATAAATTCGAAACTTCTGGTTTAGATCTGACGTTGAACTACCATGGTTTGGCAACAAGCTTTGGTGAGTTTGGTTCTAACTTAGACCTGACCTACGTTCTGAACTACGATGATGAAGAGTATTATGATGGCCCAGTTAACGACAAAATCGGTCGTAACGGTCTGCCAGAAATGCGCTTCACTTGGAAAGTAGACTGGGAAATGAACAACCACAGCGCATATATTTCTGCGCAATACATTGACAGCCAAGCAGAAACTGAAGACCCAGAAACGTATGAGCAAATAGGTCACTTGGGTTCTCAGACAACTTGGGATGCATCATACAGCTATGCAACCCCTTGGAACGCAACAGCAACAATGGGTGTGCGTAACTTGACTGACCGAGATCCAATCCTTGACTCAAATCTTCAATATGATTCAGATCTGTACAGCATCTATGGTCGTACTTACTTCGCGACTTACACGCAGAAGTTCTAAATCTGGAGAAATCCTAATTTAGTTGTTAAATAAAGAAGCGAGCCTTAGAGCTCGCTTCTTTTTTAGGTAAAGGAAAGCAAATGAAGCATTGGCAGTCATATTGGAATAGTGGTCAGCATTCGTCGATTCCAAATGATGTAAAAGATATTTATGGCCTGACGCTTAAAGGGTTTTGGGGGGAGGTTTTCTCAGCGCCACTTGTACCGCCTAAAAACGCCATTTTAGAAGTCTGCTGTGGCAATGGTGCGCTGCCTAACTTGTTGCTAACGCAACCGATGCTGCAACAAGGTCACTGGCATGCAACGGATTACAGTAGCTTAAATAAAGCTAATTTTGCGGTCAGTGCGAGTGACTCACGCCTCAAGATCCAAGGAAAAGTAAACGCCGAGAAGCTGCCGTTCGAGGATGAAACTTATGACGTTGTGGTATCGCAATTCGGAATCGAATACGCAAATGATAATGCCTTTCTAGAAGCTCTCCGTGTACTTGTTGAAGGTGGAATATTTGCATTTATTGCGCACCCAGCGAGCTCCCGTCTAATTACCGAGCATCAACAAGCGCTTGTTGCGAAAGATAGCGCTATGGAGCTGATTGCTATCTTAAAACGATTAAGCAACGAGCCTCAGCGGCAAGAATATAAAGACAGTTTTAATGCGTTTATGGCGAATACGCCGGACCAGATCAAACGCGAGCTCGCGCTAGCCGGCATGTTCGAAGCGGCTAACGCTTTTTTTGCACAGGCTTTAAAGATCAATAAGGCACAGCGACAAGGCCTGGTTGGCTCAATTGAACGTTGTTTTGTTGATTATTATGCACGAATGGAAGACATGGTTGCCGCGGCGCTGACAGAGCAGCGCATCGACAGACTGTGCAAGTTGTTAGAGGCCAAAGGCGCAAGTCTTAGTTTACATAAAGAAATATCTGTTGAAGGCCAAGTTGTCGCTATTGGTCAACTGTGGCAAAAGTAAATTTTTGCGATTTTTGTCTTTGTATTAAACCTCGCAGTGCCCGTCACTTAACCTCGCCAGCCAATTTTTAGCAGTTGCTGGCGCTTCCTCTCATTTATTGAATGATTCTTACAACTTTGTTGGTTGATATTTGACCAGAGTCGACTTCCTGTTGTTTTTTTCAAACAAAAGTGAGGACTTCTTTTAGTTATGAAAGAAATATGAAACAAAGCTGTAATGAGAGTGCGATCACATAATTGGATCTAATTCAGTATGGCGTCGCAGCTTTTACGTAAAAGACAACCTCACTCCGTTAACAAATTAGTCCAAAAAACGCCCCAAACATCAACAACTTACTAAATATTTTTAGTCTTATCTTTTTGTTTTATAAGAACAAAGCTGTCTTTACAAAAAATGCGAAACCGGTTTATTTGACTGTTGTCAATAAACAACAGTTTAGCCCTGTGACGGACGCTTCAGCGCGTTGACATGATGGGGTAAATGGTAGAATATTCTTCGCCATTATCACCATAAATAGATGTGGTGATAAAAAACTAATGAAAGCTTCATACCCCGCTTTAATTCAGTGAATTAATTATGGGGCCGTTCAATTCGATTGTTGGTTGGGAACTATGTCCAAATTGATCAAGAGAAGCCTGATAGCTACTGCGCTTGCAGGTGCTATGGTCGTGTCAGGCACGGCTATCTCAGAGCCTCTTACCGACGTGCAAAAAGCTAGTACTGCAATTCACAAAGATGCAGCAAAATCACAAGCTAAAATTGATAACGTCGTAGACCAAACTCAAATTCTTCTCGATGAGTACCGTACTACTCTGGACGAGATTGAAAATCAAACTATTTACAACAACCACGTTTCTGTTCTGGTTAAAGACCAGGAAGAAGCTGTTTCTTCGTTGCAAGATCAAATTGATAGCATCGATAAAACAGCTCGTGGCGTTGTGCCATTGATGTACCGCATGATTGATACATTAGAGCAATTCGTTGCTTTGGATGTGCCAATCAACATGGACGAGCGTAACGATCGAGTTACTAAATTACGCGACGCCATGACAATGTCTAACGTTTCTGTTTCTGAGCAATTCCGCTTAGTTATCGAAGCGTACATGGTAGAAAATGAGTACGGCACGAAGATTCGCGCCTACGAAGGTAAGCTTAACTACCAAGGTACTGACATCTCTGTTGATTACTTCCACTTAGGCCGTATCGCCTTTGTTGCACAGTCTCTTGACCAAAAAAATGTTTGGGCATGGGATAACAGTGCACGTGAGTGGGTACAACTGGGTGATGAGTTCTTGAGCCCAATTACGACTGCAATTCGTATGGCCCGCAAGCAAGCCCCATTTGATCTGGTTACATTGCCAATTCGTGCTGCGGAGACTGTGAAATGAAGCAACTAACTAAATCTATCCTGTTCGCTGCAGCCGTAGCTGTTTCTGCTTCTGCAGTGCTGCCAGCGTCTGCTGCTGATGCTTCTGCAACGTTAGATCAATTGTTGCAGCAAGTTAAAAGCGAGCGCATCTCTGAAGCTAAGCTGAACAAAAAACGTGAAGCTGAGTTCTTAGCAGATCGCTCTAGCATGAAATCTCGTGTTGCTAAAGCAAAAGCTGACTTAGCAGCTTCTGTGCAACGCGGCGAAGAATTGAAGCAATCATTTGCTGACAATCAAGACCTGATTGCAGAAAAAGAAACTGAACTAGAAAATGCCAAGGGTAACCTAGGTGAAATGTTCGGTGTTGTACGTGCCTCTGCTGGTGAAGCTGTTGGTCGTATCTCTACTTCTGTAGTTAGTGCTCAATACCCAGATCGTACTGCATTGCTCGAAGAGCTAGCAGAAGCGAAAGCACTTCCAAAATTGGAAGAGCTAGAAGAGCTATGGTTTGCTCTGCAAACTGAAATGACTGAATCAGGTAAAGTCGTTCGCTTTAACAAAGACGTAACCATGCTAAACGGTGACGTTGTTAATGCAGAACTGATTCGTATCGGTTCATTCGGCATTGTTGGTGAAGAAGGTTACATGCGTTTCGACGCAGCTAAAGGTGAAGTTCAGCCTTTAGGCCGTCAGCCTGGTAGCCACATGGTTGCTGCTATCCAAGACTTCATGGATGTTGAATCTGGTATCGCGCCAGTATTCATTGACCCATCACGTGGTCAAATCTTGGGTCTGTTGATGCAGAAAGCGACTTTGGTTGAGCGTTACCACCAAGGTGGTGTTGTTGGTTACATCATTACTTGTGTACTAGCAATCGGCTTGTTGATCGCACTTGAGCGTATTATTGTTCTGACTCTGGTTGGCGGTAAAATCCGTGCACAGCAGAAGAACCTTGCTAACCCAAGCTCTAACAATCCATTGGGTCGTATCATGATGGTTGGTCAGCAAAACAAAAACGTTGACCTTGAAACACTTGAGCTTAAGTTAGACGAAGCTGTTCTTCGTGAGTTGCCAAAAATTGAACGCGGCATTTCATTGATTAAGATCTTCGCTGCAATTGCCCCGCTATTAGGTCTGTTGGGTACGGTTGTTGGTATGATCGGTACCTTCCAATCGATTACTCTGTTCGGTACTGGTGATCCGAAGATCATGGCTGGCTCAATCTCAATGGCACTGGTTACAACTGCTGAAGGTTTGATCGCGGCTCTGCCTCTGATTCTTGCCCACAGTCTTGCTGCTGGCCGAGCTAAAGCTATCCTGTCAATTATTGACGAGCAAAGCGTAGGTATTGTTGCTCAGCACGCTGAGCAGGAGAAAGCCTAATGTTATTCCTGATGGGCCTTTGGGAAACCGTCAGGGATTTTGTGGCGACCGGCGGTGACGTACTATACGTTGTTGCATTCGCGCTCGGCCTCATGTGGATTTTAATGATCGAGCGCTACTGGTTTTTAACCTGGGTCTTCCCAAAAGAGCATAAAGATATTATTGCTCGCTGGGATGAACGAGTTGATACCACCTCCTGGACCGCACACCGAATCCGAGATTATTGGATTGCGGATGCTACTGGACGTATCTCTGCTCGTATGATTGTTATCAGAACGTTAGTTGCCATGTGTCCATTAATTGGACTACTTGGTACGGTGACCGGCATGATTGAGGTTTTCTCAACCATGGCTACACAAGGCACCGGTAACCCTCGTCTGATGGCCTCAGGTATCTCCATGGCCACAATTCCGACTATGGCGGGAATGGTAGCTGCTTTGTCTGGTGTGTTCTTTAGCTCACGCCTCGAAGCAAAAGTGAAACTGGCGAAGGCCAAATTGGTTGACAGCCTGCCACATCACTAAGAGAGATTGAAAATGGCACGTAAAACAAGACGTGAAGACGAAGAAGCAACAATTGATATGACGCCGATGCTCGACATCGTATTCATCATGTTGATCTTCTTCATTGTTACCACCTCTTTCGTGAAAGAGGCAGGTATTCAGGTGAACAAGCCTAAGGCTAATAACACCAGTAAAGAGCCTAGCGCTAACATTTTCATCGCGATCAAAGAAAACGGTGAAGTCCATATGGACCGTCGTATGATCGATGTTGAACGTGTAACCGCTAATATCGAGCGCATGCTAGCTGAGCAGCCAACCGACACAGTTGTTGTCCAGGCTGATAAAGAAGCCAAGCATGGCATTGTTGTGAAGGTCATGGACCAGATCAAAGAAGCCGGTATCGATAAAATCTCTATTGCTGCTGCAGCTGGAGGTTAATATGTTGCGATTGCTCGTATCAATGTTGGTGGGCATCGCGGTTACCTTTGGCTTGTTTGTATTCATGGCTGAGCTGATTGCTAACAGTGCTCGTCCCCCTGAAAAGGGTAGTGGGCCAGTTGTAATCGATATTTTGGTTGCGGAGAAACAAGCCAAACCGATGACTCGGAAACGGCCGCCGCCACCACCACCGCCACCGAAGACGCCGCCTAAGACGCCTCCGGTAGAGCCAGATCCAGTGGACAATTCAGCGCCATCCATTAGTTTGGACGCGCCACGAATTCAAAGCTCTGGTTCAGGTGGCTTCACCGCTCCAACGGCATTGAGCCGTGACGGTGATGCTCAGCCAATCGTTCGGATTGAGCCAAAATATCCGATCAAGGCTGCTCGTGATGGTAAAGAAGGCTGGGTTAAAATGAGCTTCACCATCAACGAATTAGGTGGTGTTGAAGACGTAACCGTTGTAGATGCTGATCCTAAGCGTGTATTCGACAAAGAAGCTAAACGTGCTCTGCGTAAGTGGAAGTACAAGCCTAAAGTTGAAGATGGTAAAGCCATGAAGCAGTTCAACCAACAGGTTGTTCTAGAGTTCAAACTGGGTAACTAAGGAGACAAAACAATGAAACGTAAGAACATTGTGTTGACGGGTGTACTATGCGCCGTTGTCGCGCTGTCTTCTCAGTTATTCACGGCTGCTCCAGCACACGCTGCCAAGAAACAGACGGAAGAAGTAGATTCATTAACCAAAGCGCTGCAGACGAAGTACAAAGGTCACAAGACCAAAGTTGCTTCGCCAAAAGTCGGTAAAAAGGTTTTTGAAGCTTACGACCTCTACTCTGCTGATCAGGTCAAAGAAGCATTAGCGGTTTTGAAAGATATCAATGCTAAAACTGATTTCGACAAAGCCTATGTTGATCGCTTCATTGGTAGCCTGATGGCCGGCGAAGACGGTAAAGCGAAAGAAGCTATTCAGTACATCAAAGGCGCTGTAGCACCAGCCATCTTGAACCCTCGGGAACAAGCGGACGGTCTTAAGTTGTTGGGTGACTTGCAGATGCAAGAGCGCATGTACAAAGACGCTATCGCTAGCTACCAGTCTTGGATGGACTACACCGGTACGGAACATAAAGATATTTACCTTCGTATGGCGCAAGCTCAATACGAAACGGGTAACTATGCTGAAATGATTCCGTTGGCTGACCGTGGTATTGCGATTTCGCCTAAGCCAGATAAAAACTTGTACATCTTAAAGCTAACTTCTTACTACGAGCGCAAGCAATACAAGAACTCTGTAAAGGTTCTTGAGCAACTTGTTAGCTTGTTCCCAGAAGATCAGAAATGGTGGGCTCAGCTCGGCCAATTCTACATGCTTATTGATGACTACGAGAAAGCTCTGGCAACGATGGACTTGGCGTACAAGAAAGGTTTGTTCACCAAGCAAAACCATTACAAAGCGTTATCTCAGTTGTTCTACAACCAAGGTATCCCTTACAAAGCTGCTGTTGTGCTTGAAAAGCACATGGACAAAGGCGATGTAAAACGTGATGACAAGATGCTTTCCCAGGTAGCGAATGCTTACCGTGGTTCTAAAAACTACGACAAAGCCGCTAAATACTATGGTGAAGCGGCGAAGTTGAGCGGTGATGGCGAATCTTACCGTAAGCAAGCTAGCATGTATCTGATGATGGAAGAGTACAATCTGGCGATTAAAGCCGGTCAAAACGCTATTAAGAGTGGCGTGGAGAAAACTGGCTCTGTCAACATGATGATTGCTGAGGCATATCTGAATAAGAAAAACCTCAAACAAGCTCATGCTTATGCTGTTCGTGCGACCAAAGATCGCTCTACGGCAAAAACTGCCAAAGGTTGGGCTAGCTACATTAAGAGTAAAGCTCAGCAACAAGGCGTTAAGCTGTAATTGCTAACTTAGCGAATAAAAAAGCCCTGCTTTGCAGGGCTTTTTTTTGTCTGTAACTTAACGGTTTAGCGTACATTTCTAAACCAGCTAACTAACGCAGCAGGTTTGTAAAAATGACATAGACTGAGAAGACTACTACTGTTTTTGAGTCGTCTTACCCATGGTGTTTGACCCGTCTTTAATGCTCGTTGGTGTGGGCTTGTTGTCCATTGCTTGCCAATACATTGCATACCGAATCCATATCCCAGCCATTCTGCCCTTGTTGATTGCTGGCTTGCTTTTAGGGCCCGCGTTTGGCGTGCTTAATCCCGATGCATTATTTGGCGAATTACTTTTCCCTATCGTGTCGCTGTCGGTGGCGATTATCTTGTTTGAAGGCTCGTTAACGCTGCGCTTAAATGATTTGGCAGGCCATGGCGCTATGGTGCGTAACATGTGCTCGTTGGGCGCGTTGGTGACATGGGCGGTATCGTCTCCAATTGCTCACTTTGCTTTAGGCATGAGTTGGCCCATGGCTTTTTTGTTTGGCGCCATTGTGACGGTTACTGGGCCGACCGTGATAGTCCCAATGCTGCGCTCTGTACGCCCCTCTAGCAAGCTTTCGAACATTCTTCGGTGGGAAGGTATCATCATCGACCCCATCGGCGCTCTAGCTGCCGTTTTGGTTTACGAGTACCTGATCTCCACTCAAAATGCAGTGATGCATACCTTAGCCGCGTTTGGCCTGACTTTGGCTGCTGGTTTTGGCATTGGTTTGGTTGTGGGATATCTACTCGGCATTATGTTGCGCAATCGCTGGGTGCCACACTATTTAAAAAATACCGCTGTACTTACCATTATGTTGGGTGCGTTTGCTGCATCCAACGAAATTGCTCATGAGTCTGGCCTGCTGACAGTGACCGTTATGGGGATGTTACTGGCCAACATGAGAGGTGTTGACGTAGAAGATATCCTTGAGTTCAAAGAGACGTTAAGCGTTCTGCTTATTTCGGCTCTATTTATTTTGTTGGCGGCTCGGTTAGAGCTTGGGTCAATCCAGCAACTTGGCGTCGGCGCCGTGTTTGTCGTCGGCGGTATCATGTTGATCGCGCGGCCACTATCGATTTGGCTGTCAGCTATTGGTACCGATTTAAATTGGCGCGAAAAAGTGCTGCTTAGCTGGATTGCGCCCCGGGGAATTGTTGCAGCTGCCGTTTCTGCATTATTTGCGTTAAAGCTTGAAAAATTAGGTTATGCCGAAGCGCACTTACTCGTCCCGATGGTGTTTTTGGTGATCATTGCCACGGTGGTTTTTCAAAGCCTTACCTCTGTCCATGTTGCAAGCTGGCTTGGTGTGAGAGCGCCAAAGCCGCGAGGCGTTTTAATCTTTGGCGGTAGTACCTTTTCTCGCATGCTGGCAGGTGAATTAATTGCCAACGATATCCCTGCGCAAATTGCCGACACCAACTGGGATGGCATTCGGCGAGCACGCATGGACAATATTCCCACTTACTACGGCAATCCTATGTCTGAACATGCTGAGCGTAATTTAGATATGGCTCTATTTGGTGAAGTGTTGGTCTTATCGCCATATAGGCAACTGAACCCGCTGGTCACTTATCATTTTGAGTATGTGCTGGGACAGGGGAGAGTCAGAGGCCTAAGTAGTGTTGAGCAAGAAAGTCGGCCCAGCCACCAAGTCTCTGACAGTTACGCTAGAACCTTAGGCCTGTTTCAGCAGGGACTTAGTTATGGCCAGTTAGCCGGACTCGTTAGTCGCGGATCAGTGATCAAAGCGACTCGGTTATCAGATGAGTTTTCTGAAGATGATTACCTTGAACAATACGGCGACAGGGCGCTTAAGTTATGTGCGGTCAGCGATAGTGGTATATGTCAGTTTTTTGCCCAAGATAGTGAGATAAAACTGAAGCCTGATAGTGTGATCATCAGTCTTATCAGCCCGGAAAAAGAAACAGGCCCAGTAAAATAGCCGGGCCTGTTGGGTGTCATCACCGATTAAACTTGCTTAAAAGGCGTAACGGGCGCCAATGGCGTAGCGAGCATCATTTTGTTGGGCTCGTATCAGCTGCTCATCGTAGCGGCCGTGGATGCGCATATCCTCTTCTAGAATGTTGATTCCTTCAAAGAATACCGACAAGTTTTCATCAAACTCATAGCTCAGGCTCATATCGAGCTGACCATAGGCTTCGGTGAATTGAGGTGCTGGCCCGCCAGCTTCTGCTTGGCCTGTGGCTGACAAGAACTCGTCACGCCAATTGTAGGCTAGGCGAGCCTGCCAACCAAACTTCTCGTAGAACACAGAAAAGTTTGCTGAGTCACTTAAGCCGGGTAGCGCAAATTGCTCTTCGGTATTTTCAACATCGTATTCAGTGTCGCCGCTCACTAAGGTTGCGTTAGCTGCAAAACCAAATCCGGTATCCCATAACCAGTGTTGCCAAGCAATTTCCCACCCATGCA
Organism: Neiella holothuriorum; assembly: GCF_019457915.1. Lineage (GTDB taxonomy): Bacteria > Pseudomonadota > Gammaproteobacteria > Enterobacterales > Neiellaceae > Neiella > Neiella holothuriorum. The sequence goes on along the minus strand of NZ_JAHZSS010000007.1, from coordinate 43,408 downwards.
CATTAAGGTCTTCCACGTTTTTCGGTGTCGAGATCGCCCATGTGATCACTGGATCGTCATCGGATTGCTCAATAAATCCTTCACTATTGGCGTAACCGTTATCCACCAAATAATTGAAAATGTATTCGTCACTGGCGGTGACCCCATCTGCAGCGGCGGCTGCACGAGCTTCATCTGCGCCGGCACTGTAATACGGGTCGCGCAAGTGATCGTAAGTTTCATAGGTGGTGGTGGTCATGGTGAAGTTTTCCACGTCCTTATTAAACCACCCGACAGACACATAACTTGCTTCGTCGTAGTAATACTCAAGCGATAAATCGATATTGTCGGCACTAAATGGTTTCAATGCCGGGTTACCCGCCGAACCTGTACGCGAGCCAACTTTGGGTTGGCTAGTTAGAGATGTGGTGGCCTTCATATCACTCAATGTTGGCCGAGTTAGGGTTTTGCTAAGCGATACGCGGGCAATCAAGTCATCCACGATTTCCAGCTGTAAATCTAGGTTCGGTAAGAACTCTGAGTAGTCATGCGTTTCGTGACTATAAGTGAACTCCGAGGCGGTTTCTGTATACCACTCCGTCGCACTCATCCAGACGACGCTTTCGGCTTCTTGTTGCAGGCTACTGGCGGTTACATCTGTTTGCTCGTAGCGTGCGCCTAAGGTGACATTAAATGGCATCTCAGCGATTTCAGTTTCAGTGTTGAACTGAACGTAAATGCTCTTTGTTTCTTCCTCAATGGTGTGATCATCGGTCCAATCGCCGGCGGCATAGGTCTCGCCATAGCGTTCTTCAGCTTTCGCCATGGCCGCAGCTTGATCGTAGGTGTAGTAATACGGGATGGCCATATCATTACCGCCACCGGAAAAATCGCCTAGGAAACCGTTGTCGAGTTGCACTAACTCTAAATCATCTTCCCAGATCCCGGTTTCTGAATACCAACCGGCACTATATTGGGCGTAGCTGCCAAGTGCTCTTGTTTCCATGTTGACGTAGGCAATACCAAAATCGATGCTGTCGAGTACATCTGGCATATCAACAAAGTAGCTACCATTCAGCTGAGCTTGCGTCACATCGGTATCGTTGCGACCAGCAACTACACCGGTAAACAGTGATGCATAGTGCTCTGGTTGAAGGTGAATGCCATCGTCACTTTCTTCCGTAAATGTGGCGGAGAGGATTGGAATGTCGCCACTGGTGGCATCATAAGTTTTGTCGGTAACGTTCAAGCCACCCAAGATAAAGAACGTGCTGCTGGCACCATCATCGGTTCCGCGCGAAATTGCATTGGAATCATGGGCATCAAATTCAAGTTCAAGGTCGTCATTAACTTGCCATTTGATATTCAGGCCAAGGGATTTATTGATGTTTTCCGTTGCATTGGTGGTCATGGTGCTGGAGTAATCACCATCCACCTCGGTCGCGTAATCAAAGGTACCGTTTTCGTTCACATGCGCGTTGGTGATGTTACCTAAACCGGAAAACCATAATCCCCAGCTGTCGACGTAACTTTCGTCTTCGAGTTTGGAGTAGGTGTAGTCGGTAGTCACTTCAATATTGTCATTCGGCGCCCATTGAGCAACGAGCTGAGCATTGAATCGTTTACGTTCTACGTCGGTTGTACTGTAGCCAACATTTCGTGCGTAGAAGTAGTTGCCATACGGGTTTTCGTTTTCATCAACCAATGTAGCTGTACCATTTTCAACATTGGTCATGAGTTGTTGAAATTCGGTATCTTCTTCATTGAACTGACGCCAGCCATCGATAGTCGCCGCGTTAATAGTGGTGTTGCGCTCTTTGTATGACGCTGTCAGCCCTAACCCAAAGGTTTTGTCGAGGTAGGTGTCGCTGAAAATGGCCGATAGCTCCGGTGTAATATCATCGCCTGCGCCATCGACGCTACTGTCAACAGACGTGTCGTGGTGGGCTTTTGCTGAGATCGACGCGACAAGTTCATCGGTATCGAATGGACGTGCCGTGGTGATATTGATGGTCGAGCCAATGCCACCAGATGCTACGTTTGCGCGGCCAGTTTTAGAGACTTCAATGCCACTGACGCTCTCGGATGCAATGTTGGCAAAATCGAATGAGCGCGTTGATGAACCACTCGCTTGGGCAGTCGGCATGACCCGATTGTTAAACAGAACCAGGTTATAGTCAGGGCCAAAACCGCGCACGGTTACCTGGCTGCCTTCACCATTTTCTCGGCTAATCGAAACACCGGTAATACGTTGTAGTGACTCTGCAAGGTTGGTGTCAGGGAACTTACCAATGTCTTCGGCGGAAATAGCATCCACAACGCCTGAAGAGCTGCGTTTGGTATCCATGGCTTTAGCCTGGGAACTTCGAATGCCGGTCACTTGAATGACTTCAGTGTCATCTGCAGGGAGAACTGTGTCGGCTGAGTGCGCGGCAAATGCAGCCGATGCACCTAGCAGTAACGATAAACTTGCGGCTAGTTTTGTGGGTTTAAATTTAGTGTGCTTCATCGAACAACTCCATTAATTGTATACATCCTCAATGCCAGCGGGTGAACGTGAACGCTGGATAAATCGGTGGCCTGTCTGTTCACTAAAACACCACCAAGAAAGCGCTTACATCGAGTGATTGAACTTTAAATAGATTGTTGAGGGAAAACTGTTGCTAAGATCACAAGCGTAAAAAGCGTTAAAAAACAATATGTTAAAGGTTTGTTTTGGTTGTTTTGAAAATGTTTCAAAGGTGTTTGTGTTGTTAGTTTGGTGGTGTGTTGTGGTGAGCGTTGTGTGAGTTGCGCGTTTCGATTGTTTGAGGCGCTTGGCTCGGTGGATTTAGTTCCAATTAATTTGGGGTTTGTTGTTAAAGCGGATCTCTACCAAGAGCTGATAGCAACCCAGTAACAAATCGGTGCTTTGTAGCTAAAAAGCAACGTGATGTGTGTAATTCACCGAGTTGCCTTATGGAGCCCGGCACTTGTTACTGATGGCCACGTAAGGTGCAAATGCGAGCCTTGCTCGGTTCAACAATGACGACTAAAACTTAGGTAGGTTGGCCATTGAGCCAATTGCCGTCAAATGACCAAGCGAAGAGGTGAAGCCGTGTCAGATCATACTTATAAACTTACCGAGCTGGTGGGATCATCGCCCGATGGCGTCGAATCTGCCGTTAATAATGCACTTGCCCGCGCGAGCAAAAGTATTCGTAATATGCGCTGGTTTGAAGTGAAGGAAGTTCGTGGCCATATTGATGAAGGGCAAGTGGCGCATTGGCAAGTCACCATTAAGGTTGGCTTTACGCTTGAGGATTAAACGCAATGCTTTGAGCATGTTATGATGCCGCCAGATTTAATTAAGGGCGAGAACTGGCGGTGAATACGTACGCAGCAGCCAAGCTGTTAAAAGAGCTAGGTCATCCGCTTCGGCTCGATATTGTGAAATACCTGCTGCAAAATCAGCAAGGTGTTGCCGTTGGTACTTTGGCGAAACAATTCAAAGTAGCTGACTCGTCGTTATCACATCATATATCAGTATTGGTTACCGCTGGGTTGCTAACCCAGCGGCGTGAAGGCCGACAGTTGTTTTGTTGGCCAAACCGGCCCACGCTCGATGCTCTGGCCCAGTTTGTTTCGGCCGATCTGGCATCGCCAAGCAAGCCGTAATGGCTACTGCTGCCGTTAGTTCAACTTGACTAAAGTGCGCCCGGTCACTTTGCCAGCAACAATCTTGTCGGCCCATTGTGGTACTTGCGCTAAGCTAATTTGCTCGCTGGCTTGCTGATAAAATTCTGCTGGTAATAGCTCTGCAAGTCGGCGCCACGCTTCCTGACGCTTTGCTGTTGGGCACATGACAGAATCCACCCCCGCAAGCGTTACGTTACGCAAAATAAACGGCATGACCGACGTCGGCAATTTGTAATCTGCCGCTAAACCGCAGGCTGCTACAGTGCCATTGTAGTGGGTTTGCGATAGTGCATTGGCTAGAATATTGCCGCCTGCGGTATCAATTACACCGGCCCAACGTTGTTGATCTAAAGGTTTTGCGCGCTCGGCTAATTCGCTTCGGTCAACGATTTGGCTTGCGCCCAGTTTGGTCAGGTAGTCGGCATTTTCAGGACGACCGGTCACGGCGGCAACGGAATAGCCTAATGCACTGAGCAATGCCACCGCAGTTGAGCCAACACCACCTGAAGCTCCGGTTACAAGAATATCGCCGATGCTTTTATCCACTTGGTTATGCTCTAGGGCCATCACACATAGCATCGCGGTGAGACCCGCAGTACCGATGATCATGGTTTGTTCTGGCGTTAAGTTCGCTGGCAACGGCACCAGCCATTTACTTTTCACGCGGGCTTTTTCTGCAAGTCCACCCCAGTGGCGCTCACCAACTCCCCAGCCAGTTAAAATGACTTGATCGCCAGGTTGGTAATCTGCTGAGTCGGATTCAAGTACCGTACCGACAAAATCAATACCCGGTACCATAGGGAATGAGCGAACAATTTTACCTGTACCGGTAATGGCCAAACCATCTTTGTAGTTGATGGAGCTATAGCTGACTTGAACCGTTACATCGCCCTCTGGCAACTGCTCTTCTGACAATTGTTCAATGGCTACCCGTTGTTGTTCATTCTCTTGCAAAATGACTAACGCGTTGAACATGAGATACCTCAAGTGTGTGATGTGAAACGAACGAGTGTAGCGACTGTTCGCCGCTGCGCATTCAAATAGTTAGAGTAAATAATCCAATATTGATTCAAAATAGTTTTCGTGACCAAACGTTAGTCGACTTTAGCGAGTTGGCAACATTATGGTGATGAATCGGTAACTTGCTTGCGTGGGTGCAGGATCATCTTTACGTTGTTGGCCGTTGATGATTTTACTGTTGCCTCATCAAAAGTTTGATGAAGCGTCTGCATTGCATTAACGCAAGCAGGGGAGTTCAATTTTCTCGTTCGATAGGGCTAGTTTCGTAAAGTTTCGATTAAAACTTAGCGATTAGGCGTTATACTACTGCGCTGATTTTTCAAACTGATGGATAGAAGAGTAGCATTATGACAATCAAGCGTATTGGTCACCGTTATAGCGATGCTAAAACCGGTGCAACTTTGGATGTGTGGTTCCCAAAATCAAACAAAGAAATTGCACGTAACTGTTTAGCGGCAAAAGCAGGCATCATCAAAGGTGATTTTGTCACGGTAGAGATTGCTTCAGTTGACGATGCGCCTCAATCTGCAGAAGAAGCTTACCTGCGCCTGCATCTTATCTCTGAGTGCGCGTATCGTCCGCACGAAATTAACTTAGACGGCGTGTTTGGTTTGCTAACCAACGTTGCTTGGACCTCTGCCGGGCCCGTGTTGCCAGCCGAAGTAGAGAACTTACGCGAAGCCATTGCCGAAGAAGCACTGCAATTTAGTGTTACGTCTATTGATAAATTTCCACGCATGACTGACTACGTGATCCCAGAAGGGGTTCGTATCGGTGATGCGGATCGTGTTCGCTTAGGCGCGCACCTTGCTTCTGGTACAACCGTCATGCATGAAGGTTTTGTCAACTTCAATGCGGGCACCCTGGGCAACTCCATGGTTGAAGGCCGTATTAGTGCCGGTGTTGTGGTTGCTGAAGATACTGACATCGGTGGTGGCGCTTCCATTATGGGCACGCTTTCGGGTGGTGGTAAGCAAGTAATTTCTATGGGGCAACGTAACCTGTTAGGTGCCAATGCTGGTTTAGGTATTTCTTTGGGCGACGATTGTATTGTGGAGTCTGGGCTTTACCTGACCGCCGGAACTAAAGTGAAACTGCCTGATGGCTCGATTGTGTCTGCTCGCGAACTAACGGGCGAATCTAAATTGTTGTTCCGTCGCCATAGTCAAACCGGTGAAGTGCAAGCGGTGACCACTGATGGAAACTCTTGGGGTGGATTGAATTCAGCCCTGCATAGCAACGATTAACCGTTCGCATTATTGCAACTTTCGATCGTTGATAAAATCGCTTCCTTTGGAGGCGATTTTTTTGTTCACACAGTAATTTTTATTATCGGGAGAGGCTCTTTTAGCCATGATACCAACGGCGTGTTCATCGCTAAAAGGTAAGCAATTTTCAATTGCGGGGCTACTTAAACAAGCATTGAATCGCGTATGGCTGTATCTGAATAGATGGCGCTGGTGAATGATCCGTTTTTGATCAGTCACCAGCGTTATATCGTCAAGTGGTATTGTTAATACCCACTTTCATGGTGTTATGTTTCGCCATCAAGCAATGAGCAAGTTGCTACCAAAGGTAACCTTGCTCGATGCTGTATTGGTACTCTTCTTCATAGGTCGACAGGTCATAAGGGCTAACCACATTCAACCGAGGCAGGATGTAGTAGCCACTTTGGTATTGGTCCGCATCATCCCCAGAGTACTGATAATAGCCGTGTTCGAGCACGATATGACTGCCATCAGAACGTGTGGCAACTTGCTGCCAGCTACGCTCTTGGCTTAAATTTAGCTCGTCTGAGAAATCTGTATCGCCAAACAGCAACCAGCTATTGTCATCAAGCGCTTGCCAGTTTGCCATGCGCGGCGATGTTTTCAGGTAGATCGCCTCTTCGGTACCAGACTCTACCGAATAGTCACTGTAGCCAGCTATTTGGCTAACTGTGCCGCCCTCGGTCAATTCATACCCTGAGATAGATTCAAAGAATGATTCGGCATCATCCGTTGTTGATGCTAACCAGGTTTCGGTCCAAACCGCGAGTGTCATGGGTAACTCTTGGACTAAATCGTCTGCGAGTGACGCGCTGCCGGGTAAGTTCTCAGCGATCCACTGCACCTGAGACAACTGGTAATCATTCTTGGTGACCGTTAATACTGCACTGAATAGGCCATCGGCTTGTGCGAATGGCTGTATTGTTATATCCCAGTCACTTTTAAGCTCCAGTAAAACGGAACCATTATCGTAGCTCCACTTACCAATTGAGCTTCCATCGCTATCGAGCACGCTATAATTATCCGACAGCTCAACGACTTGGGGGACAAGGAAGGATGCTGATTCTGTAGCTTTCCAGTCTTTGTATTCAGAGACAGTTGGTAGCACCCAGCTACCGATTGGCTCACTCGCCCAGAGTTCGGCGGGCTCAATACCTTGGTGCCATGTGCGCACTTCCATATAGCTTTCGTCATATGTCGGGTACTCTCCTTCCCAATCGGCGTCATAAGACGTCGGGTCGAGGATCTTTTCGACACTGTAGTGAATGACTACTTTTCCGTCCGCCAGCTTAATGATTTGCGGATCAGCATATTGGGTTGTGACATTAAAATTGCCACCTTCAAAGTTGTCGTTAAACAATTGGTTTACGACATCGGAGCCCCAGTAATAGCCAATTGACAACGTGTCGTGGTATTCCACGGCTGTTGATATGACATCGCTATAACTGTTTAAGGCTAAGACGCCGTTTTCGCTAATACTCCACTGCACCAATTGATTTGTTGCTGCACTATCAATGGCATCGTCTTCGTAATACTGAACGTTGATTGAGCCGCTGCCATCACTGTTGAGCGTGAATACGTCGCTACCTTGTGATTTCGCAACCCAGCCCTCGGTTACCGGCAGAGTACTGACATGAGTGCCAACAGCTTCCGCCTCTGTAATAGGTTGAATGACATAGGATGAACTAATGGTATCGGCAAGTGCTTGATTCATTGCATCTGCGAAATTTTCTGTGATTTGTCCGTCGCTGTCTAATTCATCAATATCGGCTAGATATTCTGCCATAGCGCTTTGAACACCATCATTTCCAGATAGCTTATCGACAGCTGTTTTATTGCTTGGAATGTAATCAATGTTGTCACTCAATACTTTGATAAATGAAGCGATATTGGCAAGGGTTTGGGCATTGATCGAGGCTTCTGCCGCAGCGAGTGAGTCATCATCGGTAATGGTAACTCCGCTTTCCAAGCTCAGCAGGTATAGAGCTGTTGTTACGTTTGTTGGTGCGAGGCGACTTAATTGCTCTTGTTGCAACAAATCGTCGCTACCTGCTAGAGAATTCAGGGTGGCAAGCGTTCCAAGGTGGCTATAACGCTCAATATGGGACTGAGAGCCACTGCCTTCAACATGCAGTGTCATAAATTCATCGCCATCGTAATCACCCTCTTCATATTCAATTTCAAGAGAAAATGAACCGTCGGAAATGGTTGTTGTGACGAATTTGTCATTATCGATAAAGAGGGTAACGTCTGCATCGCTTAATATGGAGTCAGCCGCAATGCCTTGAACTGTAAGGGTATAAATAGTTGGTTCGGTGCTAGGAGGAGAGGTTTCTGTTCCACTGGAGCTAGAAGAGCCCCCTCCACAGCCGAATAGGAAAAGCAGTGGTAGCGCAATGAAGGTGCTGCTTAATAGGCGCATTAGGTATCCTTACTACAAATAGGGAAAAAAGACGAGCGCTTGGCATAAGCAAATAAGATGCCAACAAAAAATTGACGGTTTTGTGTGATATCGACGAATATTCTTTGTGAAAACAGGTGATTGGTATGAGCTAAACGTTGCTGCCGGAGCTGCATGAGTCCGCTGTTATGGCTGCTGGCTTAGGTTGCGATAGGTTGGGCTATCAGACGGCTAGACGCAAAAGGGCGCTAATACCGACTTTGGCTTTGGTTTCTGCATCTACAGTTTTTACGATGATTGCAGCATCTAAGCTGTATTTACTGCATGGGGCCAGCAGGCTGCCTGGCACTACCACTGAGCCTGCGGGCACTCGGCCGTGGTAGATTTCATTCGTTTCTCGATTAAAGATGCGAGTGCTTTGGCTGATGACAACACCACTTGAAATGACACAGCCTTGTTCAACTACGACGCCATCTTCAATCACTGAGCGGGAGCCGATATAGCAAGAGTCTTCAATTATGGTTGGGGTGGCCTGCAGAGGCTCCAGCATGCCGCCTATTATAACGCCGCTTGCGAGGTGCACGTTTTTGCCTATTTGCGCACATGAGCCAACCGAAGACCAAGCGCCAAATTGGGTGTGTTCATCAATGTAGGCGCCTGCATCCACGAACGATGGTTGGATACTGGTATTTGGGGCGATATAAGCGCTTTGGTGGCTATGGTTGGCGAATGTTGTGGGGGTATTATCCAAATGGCGACGACTGCTATCGTCAGCCCGCAGGGTGTCATTCAACGGTGCAGACAAAAGAATGGCTTTTTTGACCCATTGATGAACGACCCATTCACCGGCAAATTTTTCGGCAACGCGGAGTTGCCCTTGGGAGAGCAGGGTAAGGGTTTGTTTAACGGCGTCACGCACCTGTTGTTCAGAACAGGTGGGGGTAAACTCGTGTCGCCGTTCAAATGCGGCTTCGATGATGACTTGCAACTCGGTCATCATGTCTCCAATTTAGTGATTAACGTAGTGCTTATTGGCACACCGTTTCATCTTCTAATGCCGCTTCTTTGGTCAGACGACATTTAAGTTGGGCCTTGGTTGCTTCATCAAGCGCTTCGCCTCGCTTGGTCGACAAGCTAAAGAAATCTTCTGCTCGTTCACCCACGGTTGAAATCTTGGCTGAGTGCAGACTGATGTTCATGTCGTGGAACAAGGTGGCAACATCAGCCAATAAACCGGGGCGATCTAATGCAATCAGCTCCAGCATAGTGCGGTTGGGCTTCTCACTCGGGATGAATTTAACCTTAGGCTGGACGTTAAAATTCTTCAACTGACGCGACAATTTAGGAGCAGGGTTGTTGTCGGAGAGATCGTGTTTCAGGCTTTTTGCCAGTGCGTCGATGACTTCATTGATACGAGCTTGGCCGGCCAAAGGGCTGCCGTCGCGCTCAAGCACCACGAAGGTGTCCATTGTCATGCCGTCTTTGGTATTGAGGATTTGTGCGTCATAGACATCGAGGTTTTTGCGATCCAACACATGAACCGTGTGTAAAAACAGCTCGGATTTATCGCGGGTGTGAATAAACAGCTCGGAGCTATCGCGATCGGCAATTTCAGACAATGCTAATAATGGTTCGCTACTGTCACCGTGAGCAATGATCCTCATGGTGTGCCAAGCAACTTGTTCGGGAGTATGGCGTACAAAATATTCAGGCTTGAAGCGCTGCCATAACAAGTCGACCTGCTCGCGTTCCATGTTTTCATCCAACATGGCCATTGCTTTGCTTTGGGTGTCTTCAATGTGGCCGGCAATATCTACATTTTGCTCGAATCCCTCGACCAAGGCGTGATGAGTGCCCTTATAAAGTTCGCGCAGTAGCGCTCCTTTCCAACCATTCCAAAGATTGTCATTGGTAGCTCGGATGTCGGCAATGGTTAAGCAATACAAGTATTTAAGTCGCGTCTGCGTACCAATTTTTTGGGCGAAAGATGATACGACTTGGGGATCTTGAATGTCGCGCTTTTGCGCGGTAACAGACATCAACAGGTGTTTTTTAACTAACCAAGCAACGAGCTCTGATTGGCGTTGGTTATAGCCGTGATGCTTACAGAATTCGATAGCATCTTCGGCGCCTAACTCAGAGTGATCGCCGCCGCGGCCTTTGGCAATATCATGGAACAGTGCGGCTAAAAACAGTAAATCGGGCTCTTCAATTTGGGCCATTACACCCCGCACATGGGGGAATTGCTCGGCAAATTCAGAGCGGGTAGTGCGATACAGGTTTTTGGTCACTCGATAGGTGTGTTCGTCAACCGTAAACGCATGGAAAAGGTCAAACTGCATCTGCCCCACAATGTGTTCCCATGCGGGCATGTAGGCAGCAAGGATGCCATGGCGGTGCATGATGGCGATAGGACGGCCTGGCCCTCTTGGATGGCGCATTAAGCGTACAAACAGCTCTCGGCATTGCGAGACGTCTTGTAAGTAGCCTCGCAGTTGTCGGCGACTAACTCGCAAGCGACGAATGGCGTGAGCAGAAACGCCAGTGACATTTCTGTGATCGGCAATATGCAGTAACAGGCGAATGAAATTCGCTGGAGTTTGAAAAACATTCGGATGACGCAGGCCGATGTTATCGCCTCGCATCAAAAAGTCGTTGTCTAATTCGGTAACTTCCGCTGAGTAGTAAGTATCGAGAAATGCATCGGCAAACAACTGCAGCAGCATCTGATTAAGTTCAATGACGCGGCGAATGGTTTGGTACAACCGCTTCATCATTTTTTCAACTGCCAGATTGCCATCGTCGCAATAACCTAATCCACGCGCGACCTCTGCTTGATAATCAAACAGCAAGCGATCTTCGGCTCGCTTGGTCACCATGTGCAGCACAAAGCGAACTTGCCAAAGAAACTTCTGGCATTGCTCTAGCTCGTCGTGTTCGTCAACGGTTAGAAAGCCGTGTTCAACCAATTGCGACAGTTCATCGGCACCAAAATGGTTTTTAACCACCCAGCCAATGTTTTGAATATCCCGTAAACCACCGGGGTTGGCTTTAACATTGGGCTCTAAGTTGTACGCGGTGTCATGATATTGCTCATGGCGAGCGACTTGCTCTGCCATTTTTGCTTTAAAAAACGTGTCTGAAGGCCAGAATTTTTGCGATTTCACTTCGTGAGCTAATAGCTGGTATGGCGCTTCATCGCCGGCAACCAAGCGTGATTCCATCAGGTTGGTTGCAATGGTGATGTCTTCTTTGCCGAGTGATAAGCAGTCTTTTACCGTGCGCACGCTATGGCCAACTTCTAGCCGCACGTCCCACAAATTGGTGATGAACTGGCTGAGCTTACCTTCCGTTTCGGTGCTGATGGGGCGCTGACTCAAGATCAGCAAATCAACATCGGAATGCGGGTGAAGCTCGCCTCGGCCGTAACCGCCAACGGCAACCAGTGCTAAATCAGCAACATCATGTAAATCGAGTTGCCACCACAGTTGATTTAATAATTGATCGATAAAAACGCTGCGAGCTCTGACCAAGTGAATCACCGATGTGCCTCGGTGGTATTGTGAGCCGAGCCATTCTAGGCTCTGCTCTTGCAACGCCTTAAAGGTCTTGACGCGTTCATTTTTAGGATACTGACTAAAATCGACTTCAAACTGCGGCATGTGATTCTCTTTGTCTTATTGGCGTTGAACGTTTAGCGGTTCGTGAGCACGCGTTCAATCGTCTCGTCACTGCGTAAGGTTAATATCTCACAGCCCGTTTCGGTGACTAAAATGGTGTGTTCCCATTGCGCAGTTTTCTTACCGTCAATGGTGTACACCGTCCAACCGTCATCCTTGTCGAGCTTGGTTTGTTTACGACCGGCATTGATCATGGGCTCGATGGTAAAGCACATGCCCGCTTTTAGCTCGACATTACTATTATTTTTGTAATGAACGATTTGCGGATCTTCATGAAAGGCTGCGCCAATGCCGTGGCCACAGTATTCTTCCACAATGGTATATCGTGCACCGCTTTTCTTTTTCTTCTTCACCAGGTTTTCAATGGTGGTGCCGATTTCACCGAGCTTGGTGCCGGGTTTTACTTTACGAATGGCTTCGTACAAAAATTCTTGCGTGGCGAGACATAAGCGACGGTCGGCTGGAGATATTTCACCGATGTAGAACATTTTGCTGGTGTCGCCGTGGTAACCGTCTTTGATTACGGTGATGTCGATATTTACGATATCGCCATCTTGTAGAATTTGGTTGTTATCCGGGATCCCGTGGCACACCACTTCATTGATCGAGGTACAAATCGATTTTGGAAAGCCATGGTAATCGAGAGGCGCAGGAATCGCATGTTGCTCGTTAACGATGTAATCATGGCAAATGCGATCCAATTCGCCGGTACTGATACCAGCTTTAATGTGTGGCTCAATCATTTCCAACACGTCTGCCGCCAAGCGGCCAGCAATGCGCATTTTTTCGATTTCTTCAGCGGTCTTAATCTTAATATTCATTCACGGGCCCGTTGCCACATAACATCGGGTGTTTAATGCCCGGGTGTGACTGGTTCAGTATCTTTACAAAAACAAGCGACCGATTTGCTGAAATCAGCGGCGGTAGATTGTTCAAAATGGCTGACTATGTTATAAAGCGCGCCGACAATTCGCAAATGCGATTCGCATCACATGAATTGATCACTAGAGTGGTCCGCTCTGCTGTCGTCAAAACGTCACGGAATGGGCTTTAAATAACACACACGTATCGACACATATACCGGGGTGCCTCATTGAGGTCGGTTATATGGGATACGTGGAGGCCTAACCCGAATTGAAGAGGTAATTATGGCAAACGTATCTATGCGCGACATGCTTAAAGCTGGCGTGCACTTTGGTCACCAAACTCGCTACTGGAACCCACAGATGAAGCCTTTCATCTTTGGTGCTCGTAACAAGGTTCATATCATCAACCTTGAGCAAACAGTTCCAATGTTCAATGACGCATTGAACTTCATTTCCAACGTTGCATCTAAGCGCGGCAAGATCCTGTTCGTTGGCACCAAGCGTGCTGCTGGCGAAGCGATCAAAGAGTCTGCAGTTAGTGCGGGTCAGTTCTATGTTAACCACCGCTGGTTGGGTGGCATGCTGACTAACTGGAAAACTGTGCGTCAGTCCATCAAGCGTCTAAAAGACCTTGAAGCGCAAAGCCAAGACGGTACTTTTGAAAAGCTGACCAAGAAAGAGGCGCTGATGCGTGCTCGCGAAATGGACAAGCTGGAAAAAAGCCTTGGTGGTATCAAAGACATGGGCGGCCTGCCTGATGCGATCTTTGTTATCGATGCAGAACACGAACACATCGCCATTAAAGAAGCCAACAACCTGGGTATCCCAGTTGTAGCTGTGGTTGATACGAACTCTTCACCTGCTGGTGTTGATTACGTTGTTCCTGGCAACGATGATGCAATCCGTGCAATTCAGCTGTACACCAGCTCTGTTGCAGCGGCTGCAGTTGAAGGTCGTGACAGCAACACTGTTGCTGCCAAAGAAGGCGACTTCGTAGAAGAAGCCGCGGAGTAAGTAAGGAACACTTTATCCAAGCTAATTAAGGTGAATACGAGGCAGCAAGATTCTTCAGCTCCTTGAGCTTAGGTAACTAAGCGATGGTATGAAGAAGCGCGGCCAACGAAGTAGACGCCTTAATTAAAGCCGGATAAACCCTTATTGATCCAAGCCGATGTATAGTTTTGGATAAAGGGGTCAGTTCTGACCCCTTTTCCATACACCTTGCAAAGTCCAAATTCTGAGGAAAACTGAGATGGCAATTACTGCTGCCCTGGTAAAAGAGCTCCGCGAACGCACAGGCGCGGGCATGATGGATTGTAAAAAAGCGTTAACTGAAACTGACGGTGACATTGATTTAGCAATCGAAAACATGCGTAAGAACGGTCAAGCGAAAGCCGCTAAGAAAGCTGGCAACATCGCTGCTGAAGGTACAATTCTTATCGCTGAAGGTGCAGGTTTTGCTGCACTGGTTGAAGTTAACTGTCAAACAGACTTCGTTGCTAAAGACGAAAATTTCTTGGCTTTTGCTAATAAAGTTGTTGCAGCTGCAGCAGAAGCAAAAACCACTATCGAAGAGTTAGCCGCTAAGTTCGAAGAAGAGCGTATTCAGCTGGTTGCAAAAATCGGTGAAAACATCAACGTTCGTCGCTTAGCGTACGTTGACGGCGCTGTATTAGCTTCATACCGCCACGGCGCCCGTATCGGTGTTGTTGTTGCTGGTGAAGGCGACGCAGAAACACTGAAGCACGTTGCTATGCACGTTGCTGCTTCTAAGCCAGAATTCGTAAAACCTGAAGACGTTCCAGCTGAAGTTGTTGAAAAAGAAAAAGCAATTCAAGTTGAAATCGCGATGAACGAAGGCAAGCCTCAGGAAATCGCTGAAAAAATGGTTACTGGCCGCATGAAGAAGTTCACTGGTGAGATCTCTCTTACTGGTCAAGCCTTCATCATGGAGCCTAAGAAATCAGTTGGCGAAATGCTGAAAGAGAAGTCTGCTTCTGTGACTACATTCATCCGCTTGGAAGTTGGTGAAGGTATCGAGAAGAAAGAAGAAGATTTTGCTGCTGAAGTTGCGGCTCAAATCGAAGCTGCTAAAAAATAAGATAAAGTTTCGAGGTTCTCTCGGAAGTCTTTATACTTAAGCTGCTCAGGTGTATCGTCGGTCCTCGATGGTACACCTTCATTCTTCGCATAGGACGCAAACATGACCACCAACCCTAAATTCAATTATCGTCGCATCCTTCTGAAACTCTCCGGTGAAGCACTAATGGGAGACGAAGGTTTTGGTATTGACCCGCATGTGTTAGACCGCATGGCCTTAGAAGTCAAAGACTTGATAGAAATGGGCATTCAGGTTGGTTTAGTGATTGGCGGTGGCAACTTGTTCCGCGGTGAAAAACTAGCGAAAGCGGGCATGAACCGTGTCGTTGGCGATCACATGGGCATGTTGGCAACACTGATGAATGGTTTGGCAATGCGCGATGCGCTGGCCCGAAACCATGTAACCACCCGTTTAATGTCTGCAATCCCCCTCAACGGCGTGTGTGACACTTACAATTGGGCAGAAGCGATTAGCTTGTTGCGCCAAGGCCGAGTGGTGATTTTCTCTGCCGGTACCGGCAACCCATTTTTTACCACGGATTCTGCTGCCTGCTTGCGCGGTATTGAAATTGAAGCGGACGTGGTTCTCAAAGGCACCAAGGTAGATGGCGTTTACTCTGCTGATCCGGTGACCAACCCAGACGCTGAACTATTCCATACGCTTGATTATTCAGACGTATTGGACAAAGAACTTCGGGTGATGGACTTAGCTGCATTTACGCTAGCCCGCGACCACAGCTTGCCTATTCGGGTGTTTAATATGAACAAGCCGGGCGTGCTGAAACAAATTGTAATGGGTGAGCCAGAAGGCACACTTATTTGCCACACCAAGTAATGGTGTGAGCTCGAATCGTACTGGATAGAAGGTGACACAAAGTGATTGACGATATTAAAGCTGATGCGAAGACTCGCATGGAAAAAAGCATTGAATCGCTGAAAGGCCAGATGGCCAAAATTCGTACAGGCCGCGCCCATCCAAGCCTGCTCGATAACATCTCTGTTTCTTACTATGGCGCTGCCACTCCTCTCAACCAAGTTGGTAACGTAACGGTTCAGGATTCTCGTACCCTAGCTGTGACCGTGTTCGATAAGAGCATGATTCAAGCTGTTGAGAAGGCCATTATGAGCTCTGATTTGGGCTTGAACCCAAATTCAGCCGGTACGGTTATCCGTATTCCATTGCCTCCGCTGACAGAAGAGCGTCGTAAAGATCTGATCAAAGTGGTTCGCGGTGAAGCTGAATCTGGTCGTATCGCCATTCGTAACATTCGTCGTGATGCCAACAGTGATTTCAAATCATTGTTGAAAGAAAAAGAAATTTCTGAAGACGAAGAACGCAATGCAGTTGACGACATTCAAAAACTGACCGACACGTTCATCAAAAATGTTGATGAGCTGCTTAAAGTGAAAGAAGCAGAACTTCTTGAAATTTAATCGCTCGCTTGGTTAACTTGATGATTACGCCGCACCTCCGATGGAGCGGCGTTTTTTTATACCAATTCTACTGACGCATTTGACTGAATCGTTAGCAGAATTTGTATGATATCTTGTGATTTTTTAATGGATTGAGAATGGCAGACTCGGAGCAAGCTGGTAACCAATACCCGATTAAGCACGTTGCCATCATTATGGATGGTAATGGTCGCTGGGCTCAGCAGCGCAATAAGCCGCGGATTTTTGGCCATAAATCAGGTGTTCAGTCTGTTCGAAATGCTGTCCGATTTGCCGGCTCCAAAGGCATTAAAGCTCTCACTCTCTACGCCTTTAGCAGTGAAAACTGGCGCCGACCTAAAAAGGAAGTTGGCGTGCTGATGGAGCTCTTCATGAGTGTTTTAACGAGTGAAGTGAAACGGCTCCATAAGAACCAAGTTCGTCTAAAAATCATTGGTGATATTTCTCGCTTTAGTGACAAGTTGCAGCAAAAAATAACAGAAGCCGAAGAACGAACGGCTAACAATCAAGGCTTATTACTTAATATTGCCGCTAATTACGGTGGTCGCTGGGATGTGGTCGATACCACCAAGCGAATTGCCGCGCAGGTTAAATCTGGCGAATTACAAATTGATGACATTGATGAAGTCATGTTTGCCGAACAAACCTGTTTGGGCGGTGTGCCCGATCCTGACTTGATGATTCGTACCGGTGGCGATCATCGCATTAGCAACTTCCTCATTTGGCAAGCTGCCTATACTGAATTCTATTTCACCGATACCCTCTGGCCCGACTTTGATGAAACCGTGTTTGAACAAGCGATCCAATCATTTTTGCAACGCGAACGCCGCTTTGGCTGTACCGGCGAGCAAGTGCAGAAACCCGACGCTGTGACACACGGGGAAGAATAAATGTTAAAACTTCGAATTCTCACGGCGTTGGTTTTGTTGCCGCTCGCATTGGCAGGAATTTTCTTACTGTCGGATACCGGTTTTGAAATTGCCATTGGTTGTATTCTCATGCTGGCGGCTTGGGAGTGGGGCACCCTAATGGGAGGCTTAAAGCGCCGGTTGCGCACCATTTATGGTGCTGCATCAGTTGCCATTGTTGCAGCTGTACTCGCTTCTAGCCTTGCCGGTAACCATTGGCATGGGGTTGATTTGGCTGATTGGTTCGTCATTGCCCTCTGGTTGGCGATGGCTTGGTGGACGATCGCCTTGATCTTAGTTTTAGTCTATCCGTCGGCACAGCCGATGTGGCGTAGTTGGCCAGCAAAGGCGGTTATAGGCTGGCTTACACTCATCCCGTGGGGGCTAGCGATGATCGCATTGCGGTCTATTCCCTCAGAGCAGTCTTATACCGGTATTGCCCTGTTACTCATGGCGCTATTGTTAGTTTGGGCGGCTGATACCGGTGGTTATATCTTTGGTCGCGCATTCGGTAAGAACAAACTACTGCCTCGCGTCAGCCCTGGCAAAACGGTTGAAGGGCTGCTCGGCGGCCTGCTGTTAGCAACACTCATTGTGCTTGGTGGTCTGTGGTACTTCCCGGCAGCTTCTGAAAACCTTGGTGTTTATTTAGCGTTTTGTTACTTGAGCGTGATTGCTGGCGTGCTCGGCGATTTGGTTGAAAGTATGCTCAAGCGTGATGCGGGTATTAAAGACAGCGGCAATATTTTACCAGGCCACGGCGGTATTTTAGATCGTGTTGATAGCCTGACTGCAGCTATTCCGGTGTTTACTCTCGGCGCGATTTACTGGGCGGTTTAACCATGGCTTTACAGCAACTCACGGTCTTGGGCGCAACCGGCTCTATCGGCGTCAGCACCCTTGATGTGGTTCGCCGTCATCCCGAACATTTTCAAGTATATGCACTATCTAGTCACTCTCGAGTAGCGGAGCTGCGCCAATTGGTGCTGGAATTCCGACCACAAGTGGCGGTCGTTGCAACTGCCGAACAAGCGACGTGGTTACAGCGCGAGCTAGCTGAGCTAGCACCGGCAACTCAAATTGCTCACGGTGCCGATGCGCTGGTGGATATTGCATCTGCACCAGAAGTCGACCAGGTGATGGCAGCCATTGTCGGCGCGGCCGGATTGCTGCCAACCTTGGCTGCCGCTAAAACCGGAAAGCGGGTCTTGCTGGCGAACAAAGAATCCTTGGTGTCTGCTGGTCAATTGTTTATGGATGCGGTTCGAGAGCACGGCGCTGAGTTGCTGCCTATCGATAGTGAACACAATGCCATCTTCCAATGCTTGCCAGCCCAATGGCAGCAACGTCAACGCGGCGATTTATCTGCGTCTGGCATCAGCAAGATTTTGCTGACCGGCTCGGGCGGCCCTTTTCGCGAAACCCCGATTGCCGAATTAACCGATAAAACTCCGGCACAAGCCGTTGCCCATCCCAACTGGTCGATGGGGCAAAAGATTTCAGTCGATTCTGCCACCATGATGAACAAAGGCTTGGAATTTATTGAAGCCTGTTGGTTGTTTGATGCCAAGCCCGAACAAATTGAGGTAGTGCTGCATCCTCAGTCGGTCATTCACTCGATGGTGCAATACACTGATGGTTCGGTATTGGCGCAACTTGGTCAACCTGACATGCGCACGCCTATCGCCCATGCCATGCTGTTCCCTAACCGAGGAACATCCGGCGTTGAGCCTCTTGATTTTGCCAGTATTGCCAAACTCGAGTTTCTAACGCCTGATTTCGATCGTTATCCATGCTTGAAACTTGCGATTGATGCCTGCCATGACAGCCAAGAAGCCTGTACCCTATTGAACGCGGCGAATGAAGTGAGCGTGGCACAGTTCTTAGCTGGCCATATTCGTTTTACTGATATTGCCAAAGTGAATGGCGAGGTAATGATGCGAGGCTCAGATATTCGTATTGCCTCTATTGACGATGTGCTGGCACTTGATCAGCATGGTCGAGCGATGGCTCAGCAATGTTGTACGGCTAATCAGGGCTAAGGGTTACCATGTTTGATTTTTTCTGGAATTTGCTATTTTTTGTTGTTGCCCTCGGTGTGCTGATCACCTTTCATGAATTTGGCCATTATTGGGTTGCTCGCCGCTGTGGCGTCAAGGTGCTTCGCTTTTCCATCGGATTTGGTAAACCCTTGTTCCGTCGTACAGGTAAAACCGGCACCGAATATGTCGTAGCGGCAATCCCCCTCGGTGGCTATGTCAAAATGCTCGATGAGCGGGTGGACGATGTTCCTCCTGAGCAAGCTCACCTGTCGTTCAACAACAAAACGGTATGGCAACGCATCGCGATTGTCGCAGCCGGACCACTTGCAAACTTGTTATTGGCGGTTGCCGCTTTCTGGCTGATGTTTGTGTCGGGCGTAATGACGGTTAAGCCGATTATCGAAGGTGTTGTGCCAGAGTCGCCAGCTGCACAAGCTGGGCTCGATGGGCGCTTACAGATTGTGGAAGTAAGTGGCCGAGAAACGCCCGACTGGGAAGCGGTCAACCTAGCTTTGGTTGCTCATATAGGTGATGAGTCGCTGTTTCTCAAGGCACAGCAGCCAGGTAGTGGGCGAGCGCAAAGTTACCAATTAGATTTGCGCCAATGGCAATTCGACCCAGAAACCCAAACTGCGGTACGCAGTATTGGCTTTGAACCATTTCGTCCAAGCATCCAATTGGTCATTGATCAGGTTGAACCATCAACGCCAGCCGCTGCAGCAGGCTTTGCCGTTGGTGATGAAATTGTTGCTGTTAATGGGCAATTTGTGCCCGATTGGCACGATATTGCAAAAATAATTCAACAATCGCCTGAACAAGTTATCAATTTTGACGTCAAACGAAACGAGCAGGTTGTTACACTGTCTGCTACGCCGGGTGATAAAAATGGTCGCGGCTACCTCGGTATTGCTCCTACGGTAGAACCATGGCCTGAACACTATGTGTTCAACCTGACTTACGGCCCGTTAGAGGCCATAGGTAAAGCTGCTGATAAAACCTGGCAGTTGATAACATTGAGCATCAGTATGATTGGTAAGCTAATCACGGGTGATGTCTCAGTTAAGAACTTAAGTGGGCCGATTTCCATTGCACAGGGGGCTGGTACCAGTGCATCATTCGGCTTTGTTTATTTTTTGGGATTTGTGGCGCTAATTTCGGTCAATATTGGAATAATCAACTTATTACCTCTACCAGTGCTTGATGGCGGCCACCTTCTCTATTACTTTATTGAGCTTCTATCGGGGAGACCCGTACCGGAAAAGATTCAAGAAGTTGGATTCAAGATTGGATCCGTAGCCCTGATGATGTTGATGGGGCTTGCGTTATTCAATGATTTTTCCCGGTTTTAA
The DNA here is from genome assembly GCF_019457915.1 of Neiella holothuriorum. Classification (GTDB taxonomy): domain Bacteria; phylum Pseudomonadota; class Gammaproteobacteria; order Enterobacterales; family Neiellaceae; genus Neiella; species Neiella holothuriorum. Next base: position 22,665 of record NZ_JAHZSS010000007.1, on the reverse strand, counting down.
AGCTCTTGGCGGTATAAAGGACAAGTTACGAAAACATGGCTATTAGATCTGCATTTATCGCTTCATTAGCGCTGTTAGCTAGTGCCTCATTGCAGGCTCAGGATGCGTTTGTTGTTGAAGATATTCGTATTGAGGGGCTGCAGCGAGTCGCTTTAGGTGCGGCATTACTGAGTGTTCCCATTCAAGTTGGCGATACGGTCGATGCGGAAACCGCAGCAATTATTTTGCAAAGCCTCAATGCCTCCAATCACTTCGAAGATATTCGAGTTTATCAAGACGAAACCATTCTCCTGATTAAGGTTCGAGAAAAACCAACCATCAGTAGTATTGAGTTCAGCGGCAACAAAGACATTAAAGATGAGCAGCTGCAAGAAAGCTTAGACTCTTCCAAAATTCAAGTGGGTGAATCGCTCGAGCGCAGTGTTATTGCCGATGTAGAAAAAGGCTTGGCCGATTTCTACTATTCCATCGGTAAATACACCGCTAAGGTTCAAGCGATTGTGACGCCTTTGCCACGTAACCGTGTCAACATTCAGTTTGTCTTCACCGAAGGTGATGCTGCGCAAATTGACCAAATTAACATCGTGGGTAACACCATTTACCCTGATCAGGAATTGCTGGAAACTTTAGAGTTGCGCGACACCTTGCCGTGGTGGGACATCATGGGCAACCGTCGCTATCAGAAACAAACGCTCGAAGGCGACTTGGAAACCCTAACCAGTTATTACCGCGACCGTGGTTATATCCGCTTTCAAGTGGAATCAACTCAGGTCGCAATGACGCCAAGCAAAGACTCCATCTACATTTCCATTAACGTGAAAGAAGGTGAGCCTTACCACGTTAATGACGTGAAAATGTCTGGCGATTTGATGGGCAAAAAAGAAGTGCTGCTGGCATTGTTTACCCAGCGCTCAGGCGACCTCTATAACGCAGCGGAAGTAACTTTCTCAGAAGAGCGGATTAGCAAATACTTAGGCCGCTTTGGTTATGCCTACCCAGAAGTTACCACTTATCCTGAAATTGATGATGAAACCAACGAAGTCACCTTAAATGTTAGTGTGAATCCGGGCAAACGTGTTTACGTTCGCCGCATTAACTACGCTGGTAACACCATTACTAAAGATGAAGTATTGCGTCGTGAAATGCGTCAGCTCGAAGGGGCTTGGTTGTCGAATTCTGCGGTTGAGTTATCGGAAAACCGCCTGAACCGTCTTGGTTTCTTCGAAACGGTTGAATCTGAAACCATTCGCTTGCCAGCGCAAGATGACATGGTTGATCTCGAAATTACCGTAAAAGAACAGCCATCAGGCTCGTTTACTGCAGGTGTTGGTTACGGTACCGATTCAGGCTTGAGTTTGCAGGCCGGTGTGCAGCAAAATAACTTCCTTGGTACGGGTAATAAAATTGGTGCGCAAATTAACACCAACCGTTATAACCGCCGTGCTGACTTTAGTTATACCGACCCGTACTTCACCAAAGACGGTGTTAGCTTCGGTGGCCGGATTTTCTACTCAGAATTCGACGCCGGTAGCGCCAACCTGATTAACTATGACAATACCACTTATGGTACTTCGGCATCGTTGGGCTTCCCGCTCGATGAATATAACCGAGTGAATTTTGGTATTGGTTACAACTACAACGAACTATCAAACTTGGACGATTACGATCAGATCCGAGAGTTCTATTTGATTTACGGCGATGAAACCAACCCGGATGGTCCGTTGGACTTCCAAACCTTCGATTTAACAGCTGGTTGGTCTCGTATTACCTTGAACCGTGGTACGTTCCCAACGAGTGGTTCGTCTAACTCGGCTAACGCGTTGATCACCACGCCTAACAGCGACTTGAACTATTTCACGTTGAGCTATAACTATCGCCAATATTGGCCATTAGACCGCCGCCACGACTGGGTTCTATCAACCTCTGCGTCGTTGGGTTACGGTAACGGTTATGGTTCAGAAGGACGTCATGATCACATTATGCCGTTCTTTAAAAACTACCGGGCTGGTGGTAGTTCGAGCCTTCGTGGCTTCGAATCGCGTGGTGTAGGTCCTCGTGGTGTTCGTCGTATTACCCAAACCGGTATTGATCCTTCACCAGGCCCAGGCGGTGGTACTAGTATCGCCTTGCCGCCTGAATATGATGTGCTAGAAGTGAGTTCGGGTTCGATTGGTGGTAATGCCATGGTGACAGGTACAGCCGAATTAATTGTACCGACGCCGTTCCTCGACGAAGCATACAAAAACTCAGTTCGTACCAGCTTGTTCGTTGATGTGGGTAACTTGTGGGACACTGAATTTGATTATGATAGCTATAAAGATTTGAGCCGTACTCAGCTCGCTCAGCTCTATGACTATTCTGATCCAACCAAATTTAGGGCATCTGTAGGCTTAACCGTACAGTGGTTGTCGCCTATGGGGCCAATGATCTTTAGTTTTGCTAAACCTATGTCCGACGAAGTGGGTGACAAAACTGAAACATTTTCGTTTAACGTCGGACAAACGTTTTAAGCGCGTTATTTCCTAAGTTTAAGGAGTTTATTGTGAAAAAATTGGTTGCCGTTGCTACCGTTGGATTGGCTTTATTTGCAGGTGTTGTGCAAGCCTCGGGTATCGCAGTGGTTGATTTAGGGCGTATTGTTAAAAACATTCCGCAAAGTGAAGCAACTGCTGACTTACTGCAAAAAGAGTTTTCTGACCGTGTGGTCGAAATTCAGAATGTTGAAAAGCAAATGGCGTCGAAACAAGAAGAAGCTCGCCGCAATGAAGCGTTACTTACTGATGAACAAAAAATCAAAGTAAATCGTGAATTGCAAGAATTGGAAGCGTCGCTGAAACTGAAAGCCAAAGCGCTGCAACAAGATGGTCAACGCCGTCAGGCCGAAGAAAACAAGAAAATCTTTATCTTGATTCAACGTGCCATCAGCGAAATTGCAGAAAAAGAAGGTTATGACGCTGTTGTTGATCGTCAAACCATCCTTTATGCAAAACCAAATTCAGATATTTCAGCTAAAGTTGTTGAACATTTAAGCAAAAAGTAATCGTTTGAATGACTTCTATTACGCTATCCGTTCTTGCTGAACATATAGGTGCGGACATCGACTGCGACGGCTCTGCCGTCGTTGTTGGTTTGAATACCCTGGAAAATGCTAACGCTCAGCAAGTTAGCTTTCTCGCCAATAAGAAATACAAATCTCAATTAGCCGATACGAATGCGCTGGCTGTGATAGTAAGCCCGAAAGAAGCTGCGCTTATATCGGGTCGTGCGTTGATCATGGATAATCCATATTTGGGTTATGCCAAAGCTGCACAGTTATTAGACAACTCACCAGTTCCGGCTTCTACGATTCACCCGACTGCTTTTGTTGATGACTCCGCCGTCATTGGCGCCAATGTACATATTGGCCCGAACGCTACGGTAGACGCAGAGGTTGTTATTGGTGATGACAGTTCTATCGGTGCAGGTAGTTACGTAGGCGTAGGCTCTTCGCTCGGCAAAGGCGTTACCATTAAGCCAAACGTTACTCTCTACCATCATGTGGTGTTAGGGCATGGCGTCACGGTTCATAGTAATACGGTGATTGGCAGTGATGGCTTTGGTTTTGCCAATGATAAAGGCTGCTGGGAGAAAATCCCGCAAGTTGGCCGAGTGGTCATAGGTGATGGTACCGACATTGGTGCTAGTGTGACCATTGACCGCGGCGCGCTTGACGATACGACTATCGGTAAAGGCGCTATTATTGATAATCAAGTGCAAATCGGCCACAACTGTCAGATCGGCGACTACACCGCAATAGCGGGTGCTAGTGGTATTGCTGGCAGTACTAAGGTTGGTAACTACTGTATTATTGGTGGCGCGGTTAGCATGAATGGCCACATTGAGATCTGTGATGGTGTTCATATCACAGGGAATTCAATGATCGCCAAAAGCATTGATAAGCCTGGCGTCTATTCAAGCGGTATTCCGGCCACCGATAATCGCGAATGGCGTCGTGGCGTAAACCGCTACAATCAGTTAGGTGACTTGTTCAAGCGAGTGAAATCCCTTGAGCAGCACCTCAATGAGCCGGATTGATTTAAAAATAATAAGAGGAATTGAGTCTTGACTAGAGAACTCAAGCAAATGGACATTGAGGAAATCCTCAACTGTCTGCCACACCGTTACCCATTTCTGTTGGTTGATAGAGTCACTGACTATGAACCAGGCCAATGGCTTCATGCCATTAAAAACGTCACCTTTAACGAGCCTTTCTTTACCGGACACTTTCCTCAAAAGCCGGTATTCCCAGGCGTTTTGATGCTTGAAGCGTTAGCTCAATGTACCGGTATTTTGAGTTACAAATCTGCCGAAGAAGCGCCGGGTAAAAATACCCTGTATTACTTTGCCAGTGTTGATAATGCACGCTTTAAGCGTCCAGTAGGCCCCGGCGATACCATTTCATTAGAAGTAGAGCTGATTAAAATTCGTCGCGGCATGGGTAAATTCAATGCAATGGCGAAAGTCGACGGAGCCGTCGTCTGTACAGCTGAAATTATGTGCGCACAACGGGAAGCTTGATCTTGATTAGTCCTTTAGCGTTTGTTCATGAAGATGCTCGTATTGGTAATAACGTTAGCATCGGCCCTTGGAGTTATATTGACGCCGGGGTAGAGATTGGTGATGACACGGATATCGCATCACATGTGGTGATTAAAGGACGCACCAGAATTGGTAAAGGCAATCGCTTTTTCCAATTCACTTCCATTGGGGAAGAAAACCAAGACAAAAAATATGCGGGTGAGCCGACCGAAACCATTATTGGTGACAACAACATTTTTCGCGAATGTGTCACGGTTCACCGCGGTACAACCCAAGATGAAGGCAAAACCATCATCGGCTCCAACAACCTGTTTATGGCTTATGTCCATATCGCTCACGACTGCGTGGTTGGTAGCAATATCATCTTGGCAAATTACGTGGGCTTAGCGGGTCACGTTCACGTTGAAGATTGGGCAATCGCTGGCGCCATGAGTGGCTATCACCAGTTTTGTCGTGTTGGCGCTCATAGCTTCACCGCCGCCGGCTCTATTGTGCTGAAAGATATTCCGCCGTACGTAATGGCTCGCCATAACGAACCATTTGGCATGAACTACGAAGGCTTAAAACGGCGTGGTTTTGACAAATCGGCTATTCAAGCACTTCGCAAGGCATATAAAGCGCTGTATCGCGATGGCCTGACAACCGAAGAGGCCGTTCCAGTTCTTTCTGAGTTGGGTCAGGATTCACCGGAAGTGCAGGTGATTGTTGATTACCTTGCTAAATCAACGCGCGGTATTGTGCGTTAACAACAGAGTTATTTGATGACCGCTACCGAACGACCGATTCGAGTTGCGCTGTTAGCAGGTGAAGCCTCCGGCGATGTGCTGGGGGCTTCGTTGTTAGAGGCGCTACAACAACGTTACCCCCATGTCGAATTTGCCGGCATCGGTGGCCCTAAAATGCTCAAGGCCGGCTTCCATTCTTGGTTCGATATGGAAACATTGTCGGTCATGGGATTGTTTGAAGTCCTTGGTCGCTTGCCAGAGTTACTCAAACTTCGAAAAGAAGTCGTGGCTAAAATCATTGACTGGCAACCTGACGTCTTCGTGGGAATTGATGCTCCGGATTTTAATCTGGGCGTCGAGCAGCGACTAAAAGATGCCGGTATTACCACGGTGCATTATGTCAGCCCGTCAGTATGGGCATGGCGCCAAAAACGCATTTTCAAAATTGATCGCGCCACCGATTTAGTGCTGGCGTTGCTGCCTTTCGAGAAACAATTCTACGATCAGCACCGTGTAGCGTGTGAATTTGTAGGTCACCCGTTGGCCGATGAAATTCCGTTAACACTGGCTCAATCGGACGCGCGCCAGCGTATTGGTTTGGCGAATGCCAACCAAGTGATGGCCATTTTACCAGGCAGCCGTGGTGGTGAAGTTGCCCAATTGGGCGAAACATTTTTACAAACAGCGGCGCGGCTCTACGAAGAGCGACCGCAGCTCCAGTTTGTGATTCCTGCTGCTAATGATAAACGCCGTCAACAAATTGAAACCCTGTTGGAGCAGTTCCCGCAATTGCCTGTCACGGTCATCGATGGCAACGCGCGTGACGCTATGGCCGCGGCTGATGTGGTGCTGCTGGCTTCCGGTACTGTGGCGCTTGAAGCCATGTTGGTTAAACGGCCGATGGTGGTGGCTTACAAAGTTCACTGGCTGACCTATCAAATTGCCCGGCGCATGGTCAAAGTAAAGTATGCATCGTTGCCGAACTTGCTCGCCGATAAACCGCTGGTGCCTGAGTTTTTACAATACGATATGACGGTTGACAATTTAGCCGCTGAATTAGGGCGCCAACTCGACGCACCGGACAACCGACTGCAACATCAATTTGAGCAACTGCATAAGTTGATTCGACAGGATGCGAGTGTCCGCGCAGCTGATGCCATTGATGTTTTAATTAAGAAAAAACGTGCGAACCAAATAGACTCAAAAGGGACTTCGAAATGACCTTGATTGCTGGTGTTGATGAAGTTGGCCGAGGCCCATTAGTTGGTGCCGTCGTCACAGCCGCAGTGATCCTCGATCCCGCGCAGCCCATAGCAGGTTTAAACGACTCGAAAAAGCTATCGGAAAAAAAGCGTCAGTTGCTGGCGGAAGAAATAAAATCGAAAGCCCTATGCTGGTCGTTAGGGCGTGCTGAAGCTCATGAAATTGATGACATCAACATCCTGCACGCAACCATGTTAGCAATGCAACGAGCGGTAGCTGGCCTTTCGACACAGCCCGGCATGGCATTGATTGATGGTAATCGTTGCCCCGATTTACCAATGCCAGCAAAAGCAATTGTTGGTGGTGATGGCCTAGAGCCAGCGATCAGTGCCGCATCGATTTTGGCAAAAGTTGCCCGCGATGGTGAAATGGCGCAGCTCGATAGCCAATACCCGCAGTATCAATTTGCGCGTCATAAAGGGTATCCAACCAAGCTCCACATGGAGAAGTTGCTTGAACACGGCGCTAGCCCGCAGCATCGCCGCAGTTTTAAGCCGGTCCAACGCGTTTTGCAAGAACATTGAAAGGGTAAGGAATCTAACCAAGCCATGACGGATCCGAAGTTCATCCACCTACGCATTCACTCTGATTTTTCCATGGTCGACGGTATGAAAAAAATACCGGCGCTGGCCAAAGCCGTTGCAGACCACAAAATGCCCGCCATGGCGATTACCGATCAGGGCAACCTTTGTGGCTTAGTGCGGTTTTATGGCAAAGCCCAAGGCGCAGGCATCAAGCCGGTTATTGGTGCGGACATGTGGATGCAGTCCGCCGAATTTGCTGATGAGCTCACGCGTCTCACTGTGCTATGCCTTGATAACACCGGTTACCAAAACATTACCCTGCTTATTTCTCGCGCCTATGAGCGCGGCCATATTCAGCACCGCCCGGTGATAGAAAAAGAATGGTTGGCTGAACTCAACGAAGGTTTGTTGATTTTGTCCGGTGGCCGAGAAGGCGACATGGGAATTGCGCTGCTGCGCAATAACCATCACTTAGTGGCGGAGCTGGTCGATTTTTACAACCAATATTTCCCCAATCGCTATTATCTAGAACTGCTGCGCACTGGCCGGCCGCAAGAAGAAAAGTATCTTCACTTAGCGGTCGATTTAGCTGCTCAACAGCAGTTGCCAGTTGTGGCGACCAACGAAGTCTGTTTTCTTAGTGCGGATGATTTTGATGCGCACGAAGTACGCGTAGCCATTCACGACGGCTATGCCATTGGCGATAAACGCCGACCGAAACGCTATTCGCCACAACAATATTTACGCTCTGAGCAAGAGATGTGCGAGCTCTTCGCCGATATTCCGTCGGCGCTGAGTAACACCGTTGAAATTGCCAAGCGGTGTAACGTATCAGTGCGCTTAGGCGAATACTTCTTGCCGAACTTCCCGACTGGCGATTTGTCGATCGAAGATTTTCTCGTCAAAGTGTCCGAAGAAGGGCTCGAAGAGCGTTTGGAATTCCTTTTCCCTGATCCTGAAGAGCGCGCACGTTTGCGGCCAGAGTATGACGAGCGGTTGAGAATCGAGCTCGAAGTGATTAACCAAATGGGATTCCCAGGTTACTTCCTGATCGTTATGGAGTTTATCCAGTGGTCTAAAGATAACGGTATTCCCGTTGGGCCAGGACGTGGCTCGGGTGCGGGCTCGCTCGTGGCTTATGCACAAAAGATTACCGACCTGGATCCGCTGGAATTTGATCTGCTATTCGAACGATTCCTCAACCCCGAGCGGGTTTCCATGCCCGACTTCGACGTTGATTTTTGTATGGATCGTCGAGACGAAGTGATTGACCACGTTGCCGAGCTTTACGGTCGCGATGCGGTGAGTCAGATCATCACGTTCGGCACCATGGCGGCAAAGGCTGCAATTCGAGATGTTGGCCGCGTGTTGGGTCAACCGTATGGCTTTGTCGATCGGATCTCTAAGTTGGTGCCGCCTGATCCTGGTATGACGCTCAGCAAAGCGTTTGAAGCCGAGCCGAAGTTACCAGAACTATATGATGCCGATGAAGACGTTCGCGAAATTATCGACATGGCGCGTACGTTGGAAGGGGTTACGCGAAACGCCGGTAAGCACGCGGGTGGTGTTGTTATCTCACCAACCAAGATCACCGATTTTTCACCATTGTATTGTGATGATGAAGGTAACAACCCAGTTACTCAGTTCGACAAAAACGATGTTGAAGAAGCCGGTCTGGTTAAATTCGACTTCTTAGGCTTGCGTACACTGACCATTATTCAGTGGGCGTTGGATATGCTCAACCCGCGTTTGCAAGCAGCGGGTAAAAATACGATTGCTATTGAATCGATTCCAATTGAAGACAAAAAGAGCTTCGATCTGCTTAAACGCGCTGAAACCACCGCGGTCTTCCAGCTTGAATCGCGCGGTATGAAAGAGCTCATTAAGCGACTGCAGCCTGACTGTTTTGAAGACATTATTGCATTGGTAGCGCTGTTCCGGCCGGGGCCATTGGGCTCGGGCATGGTGGACAACTTTATTGACCGAAAACACGGCCGAGAAGAAGTGTCTTATCCCGATGCGCAATACCAGCATGACTCATTAAAGCCAATTCTAGAGCCGACCTACGGCGTTATCCTCTACCAAGAGCAGGTGATGCAGATTGCCCAGGTCTTGGCGGGCTACTCGCTCGGTGGCGCGGATTTGTTGCGTCGTGCGATGGGTAAGAAAAAGCCAGAAGAAATGGCCAAGCAGCGTACGGTGTTTGCTGAAGGAGCCAAGGACAACGGGATTGATGCTGAACTGGCAATGAAAATCTTCGATCTGGTGGAAAAGTTCGCAGGTTACGGCTTTAACAAATCGCACTCAGCAGCGTATGCCTTAGTGTCTTATCAGACGCTTTGGTTAAAAACTCACTATCCATCCTATTTTATGGCGGCAGTGATGTCCGCAGATATGGATAACACCGATAAAATCGTGACTTTGGTCGATGAATGCCAACGCATGAAGTTGCCGCTGAGTCCGCCAGATTTAAATTCCGGCTATTACAAGTTCTCGGTTAATGAGCAAGACGAAATCGTCTACGGCATTGGTGCTATCAAAGGTGTTGGCGAAGGCCCCGTGGAAGCCATCATTGAAGAGCGTGAGGCAAATGGCCCGTTCCGCGACTTGTTTGATTTTTGCGCTCGTATCGATTTGAAAAAAGTAAACCGCCGGATCTTGGAAAAATTGATTCAGTCAGGTGCCATGGACAAGTTAGGCCCGCATCGCGCCGCATTGATGGCCACACTAGAAGAAGCAATGCGGGCTGCCGATCAACATCATAAAGCCGAAGCATTAGGACAAGGCGATATGTTTGGTTTGCTTACCACCGAGCCAGAAGAGGTGCAGCAGGCATTTGCTTCGGTTAATCGGTGGCCTGAGTCTGTTTGGTTAGACTACGAGCGCGAAACGCTTGGGCTGTATTTAACCGGTCACCCGATCAACCAGTACCTATCGGAATTGAAAAACTATACGTCGAATCGCCTGAAAGATATTACCCCGACTAACCGTGGCCAAAAGTCCAAAGCGGCAGGATTGGTGATTGGCGTCAGAATGATGGTCAGTAAAAAGTCCGGAAAGCGTATCTGTATTCTAAGCTTGGATGATCGCTCTGGGCGCCTCGATGTTGGCTTGTTTGGCGACTCCGTTGAACGCTTTGAAGAAGTCTGTGTCAAAGATAAGATATTGATTGTTGAAGGAGAGGTCAGCTTTGATGACTTCAGCGGTGGCCTTAAAATGTCGGCCGATTCCATTCTGGATATCGAACAAGCACGAGAAAGACATTGCCATAGTTTAACGATTAACATGGCAAAACAATCGGTTAGCGGCGATTCGCTTAATCGTTTACAGGCTGTACTTAGTGAATGGCAGCATGGGACGACTCCGGTCAGGATCTGTTATGATGCCGGCACAGCCAAGGCTGAGCTAGAATTAGGCACTCAATGGCGGGTAACGCCAACGGATCGCTTGATCAATGAATTGAAAAGTTTAATGGGCCCTGAAGAGGTCTCTCTGGCCTTCTCATAAAAATTACAAATAGGACTGCATTGAATGGCTATGCACCTGAATTTTCTGGATTTTGAGCAACCAATTGCGGAGCTCGAAGCTCAAATTGAAGAACTACAGCATGTCTCAACCGAGAATGCTGTTGACGTGAACTTAGACGAAGAATTAGAGCGCTTGAGAGGCAAGAGCTTTGAACTCACTAAAAAAATCTTTTCAGATTTGAGTTCTTGGCAAGTCGCTCAGGTGGCGCGCCACCCACAGCGCCCGTATACCCAAGACTACATCAACAACATGTTCACCGAATTTGATGAACAATGTGGTGATCGCGCCTATGCCGATGACCAGTCGTTGATTGGCGGTACCGCCCGTTTAGATGGGCTGCCAGTGATGGTTATTGGTCATCAAAAAGGTCGTGAGACAAAAGAAAAAATTAAGCGTAACTTCGGCATGCCACGGCCAGAAGGTTATCGCAAAGCGTTGCGCCTGATGAAAATGGCTGAACGTTTCAACATGCCGATTATCACGTTTATTGACACGCCTGGTGCATATCCTGGCGTTGGTGCTGAAGAGCGCGGTCAAAGTGAAGCCATTGCTCGCAACCTAAAGGAAATGGCTCAATTAACCGTTCCTGTGGTTTGTACGGTTATTGGTGAAGGCGGCTCAGGTGGTGCCTTGGCGATTGGGGTGGGCGACAAAGTCAACATGCTGCAATACAGCACGTACTCGGTGATTTCGCCAGAAGGCTGTGCATCTATTTTGTGGAAGAGCGCAGAAAAAGCCTCGACTGCAGCTGAAGCCATGGGGATCACTGCGCCGCGTTTGAAAGAACTAGAGCTCGTTGATAATGTGGTTGAAGAACCTTTAGGTGGTGCTCATCGCAATCCTCAGTTGATGGCTGATTCACTGAAGCAACAAATCTTAAGCGATTTAAAAGAGTTGCAAGGTCTTGATGGTGATGCGTTGAAAGAGCGCCGCTATCAGCGCCTAATGGGCTACGGCTACTGCTAATCCCATCATGATGTTAACCACGCTGTTCTCTGAGCTTGATGACTTACGGCAGCGTGGTGTTAACCACTTCCTTATCGGATTTAGTGGCGGCCTCGATTCCACGGCCTTACTGCATGGTTGCGTCCGCTACCGTCAACAATACTCTCAATTAACACTACAAGCCTGTCATGTGCATCATGGCTTATCGGACAATGCCGATGCATGGCAAGCGCATTGCAAACAGCTATGTCATCAGCTTGGTGTGACGTTTCACAGCGCTCGGGTTCAGATCGAATCTAAGCCTCGCCAAAGTTTGGAAGCTGTTGCGCGTGAAGCTCGCTATGGCGAACTGGCAAAGTACCTGACCGACTCAAGCCATGCCCTGCTAACGGGGCACCATCAAGACGATCAGGTCGAAACGTTATTGTTGTCTCTCAAACGAGGTAGCGGCTTAGATGGTCTGTCGGGTATGCCGGCCGTGATGCCATTGGCTAAAGGTTGGCTCGCTCGGCCAATGCTCCCGTTATCACGTGCTGAGCTAGAAGCTTATGCTGAGCAGGAGCAATTGCATTGGATTGAAGATGAAAGCAATCAGGATGAAGGTTTTGACCGCAACTTTATTCGTCATCAATTGATCCCGCTATGCCAACAGCGTTGGCCTGCCTTTGTCGCGACTGCCGCGCGCAGCATGTCGTTAGTGGCACAAGATAGGCAATTACTCGAAGAGATTACGGCGCAAGACTATGAGCATTGCCAGCATAACAACAACCTCTCAATTAGCGCGTTAACGGACTTAACGCTGGCTCGCCGTCATCGTGTCTTTCGTCATTGGTTACGGTTAAATCATGCCCCTCTTTGGTCCCATGCTCAGCAGTTGCAAGCATGGCAGAGTGTGGCGTGTGCTCAAGCCGATGGCGAGCCGCAATTGTGCTGGGGTGATTGGCAACTGAGACGTTACCGCGACCAATTGATGCTGTTTAAACAGTTAGACGAATCAGCGCCAAATGATCAGGTTTGGCATTGGCCAGACCCTGTCATGTTGGCGACTATCGGCCAACTAACGATGCAACCGAGTGACGCTTCGGATGCTATTCGCTTGCCATTGGCCAGCGAAGTGGTGTCGGTGCGCTTTGGTCAACTCAAAACACGCGTCAGACCCGCCGATCGAGCTGGCTCTCGATCGTTGAAAAAAGTATGGCAAGAGTTGGGTGTACCACCTTGGCTGCGCAATCGCATTCCGCTGGTGTTTTTTAATGATGAATGTGTGGCAGCGCTAGGGTATTGGGTGTCAAAGGAGTTTAGGCGCCAGCCCGGAGAATCAGGCTGGCAAGGTTCGATCACTGACAGACTAAGCTGATAGCGACGCGTCGTTACGTTTCATGGCGTACATGGCTTCATCAGCTCGGGCTAACCAACTCTCGATGTTATCAGCTGGTGAGCTTAATGCGGCGCCAACACTAACACCTACGCCGAGCTTCTTCAGTAACGGGTGTTGCTGGAAGTGCTCCAAAATTCGTTTCTGAACCAGCATACAAGCTTCTTCGCTGCAATCTACCAGTAATGCTGCATACTCATCGCCACCAAAGCGAAATGCGATGTCAGAGCCGCGAATGGCTTCTTGCAGGCATTCTGCGGCAGCTTGCAGTACTCGATCACCCATCAAGTGACCATAATCATCATTCACTTGTTTAAAGCGGTCTAAATCGAGCAACACAATGGCAAGATGTTGCCGGCTGCGGCGAGCCTGCGACAGGTAGCGGCAAGCATGATCATCAAAAGAGGCACGATTGCCGAGGTTCGTTAAGTGATCGGTACGAGCCTGCTGACGCATGCTTTCATAACGTAACGCATTGCGCAGCGGGAAGTGCAATTGACGCTGCAACCAATCCAATTGCTGGTGTTTATGATTGCTAAACGAATGACGGCTGCTATAGGCCAGTTTAACTGGCTCGTGATCGTCAATGGTCCACTCAACCGTTAGGCGATAGCTGCTAGAGGTATCGCCAACGTGGAATTGTTGGTTATTCCAGAACAAACTGATGCCGTCGAGACTGACTCGTTGACGAGCTTGCTCTAAGTACAATCGTAATAGTGGTTTTAGCTCAATTTCTGTTTGCAGAATACTCAATAGCGACGAAGGTCGCTCATTGTAGTACACGCTAAAAACAGGGGCGCGCGCCTGGTCCATGTTGGCATCGAACGCTGATGAAGACATCTGCATGGTATCCATAATACGGGCTCACTCCGACGTAAAGTTGTCACAATAAACTGGATAAAGCAGATGTTATGCCAAGGTGGTTAGCTGGCTAGAAGAAATTGAAGGATAGCTTCTTTTTGCTGCATACAGTCGCGATACCCTAAGTCGATTAGCTCCTGACAATATTCCTTTTCAAACAACAAGTAACTGAGTAGGGCGGTATTGGCTGCAGGATTAACCCCCATTAATTTCAACAAACCACGAACTGAGCGCGGCAGCCGGTGATAGTGCGGGGAAGCCAGGTGCTTTAAATCTTCTGTCGGATTTATGACATGGGTTTGAATCGGGTACAAGTCAATTTTTTGCTGCTCACCTTTGGACAATAACGCCAAGGTATTGTTGATGCGCTGAAGCCGCTCCAAATCGGCTCTTAAACTGTCGCTAAAGATGGTGTCTAGCAAATGACCTGCAATATCCGCCGCAGAAGGTGGCGCGAGCATACGCTCTGGTGGCGCTGCAGGTAAATCGCTGGTGCCAATGACCAAGATCCGCCGTGCGCCTAAATGAATGGCTGGGCTCAGTGGCGCCAATTGGTGTATTGAGCCGTCACCGTAAAAACGTTTGCCAATTCGGCTAGCGGGGAAGACCATCGGCAGTGCGCTGGACGCCATCAAATGCTCAAAACCTATTTTAGTTCTTATGCCGCGTCTCCTGACGCGATACCAATCACTGATTTCTGGCTCTGCTTGGAAAAAACAAACGGAATTGCCCGTCGCATAACTCGATGCACTAACCGACATCGCTTTGATAAACCCTCGGTCAATATTTCGTTCTATCCGGCTCAAGTCCAAGAGACTGGCTAACAGTTGCTGCAGCGGGCTGTTGTCGAGAATGGCTAGTGGCAGTTGCGATGCATTGGTCAAACGGCTTGGCAGCAGATTGATGGCCAACTGCTGACAGATCCGCAAAAGGTTAGATTGATACACCTTATTCGTTTCAAAATGACGCCAAACCCACTCTATTTTTTTTACCCCTAAACGGAAATTAGCGGCATAGCAGGCTAGGGCTGTTCCGTTGATGGCTCCGGCGGATGTGCCACTGATGATGTCAAAGGGAATACCTTTATTACGCGGAAACCATTCCGAGATCGCCTTAACAACACCGACCTGGTAAGCGGCTCGGGCACCACCACCGGTCAATACAAGGGCTGATTGAGCGAGCGGCTGTTGTGGCGATGTGGTTTTCCTAAAACGCATAAGTTATAAAAAAATCCAAGTTAATCAAATTATTGCTTGAAGGTATTTCGAACGTGCTACAAGTATGGTCGATGATGAAGCATTGATCCCAACGAAATGACGCATTGTTGATTTAGGTCGAATCTGAGCCTAACTAACCCCCTCGAAGCGTGATGAATCTAACTAGTTACACGAATAATGAAAATATTTTCATTGGCAATGAAAAACACCTCAAAAGAAAGCCCTTACATGAATGGTTTTTACGATGTAATTTTTTGATCGTCGCTGCCGGAAAGTTGTGCTTTAGGGGGCATTAATCCCTCTATATGTTGTAATTTTACGTCATTGTAAATCCACATGTAAATGTGCATTCACTAATGGTGTTGCGAGCATAAGTGCATTAAATACAGTTAGTTAGAATCATGTCTGATTGCATTGTTTCTCCACGTTTTCTGCATAATCCGTTTTGGGTTACGTGCTCCGAATCACATGTTATTGAATTATTTTAACTTTGTTAAATCTGTGATCCAGCAGAGGGTTAGCGTATTGATAGGCTGATGTTTTTGGCTCTAGACTGCGCTCTGTGAAAGCGCTTTCTTGGGCTGTCTCGTTGCTATTGGATGGCAACGTGGTAGGGGGAGGGTTTTCATTGAAGTGACACTTAAATAAAACCGTTCAAGCGCTCAGCCGCTCATTTAAGCAAGGCTGCGCGACTACATAAATAATACGGAGCACGTCAATGCAACACACTATGTTTACAAAGACCAAGTTGGCCACCAGCTTATCCTTGGTTTTAGGCGTAGCAACATTTTTCCCTCTGCAAGCGGCTGAAGAAGCCCCTGCAGATGAAACTGAAGTTATTCAAGTCACTGGTATTCGCAGTTCTCAAGCGAAAGCTATGGATGTTAAACGCACCTCAGCTGGTGTCGTTGATGCCATTTCAGCAGAGGATATCGGTAAGTTTCCAGATACTAACTTAGCCGAGTCATTGCAACGAATTACCGGTGTTTCCATCGACCGAGTTAATGGTGAAGGAAGTAAGGTAACGGTTCGTGGTTTTGGTCCCGACTTTAACTTGGTTTTACTGAACAACCGTGTCATGCCAACGGCTCAGGTCTCTGGTGAGTCCACGCGATCGTTTGAATTTGCCAACCTGTCATCAGACAGCGTTAGTGGTGTAGAAGTTTTTAAAACGGGTAAGGCAGATGTGTCTTCTGGTGGTATTGGCGCCACTATTAACATTCAAACCGCTCGCCCATTTGATAATGATGGTCTGGTTGCCACAGTCGGTGCCAAAGTCCATCACGATACAGGTGTTGAAGACGGCGATGATTACACGCCGGAAATCTCCGGCCTGATCAGCAACACCTTTATGGATGGCAAGCTGGGTGTTGGCTTCTCTGGCTCTTATGTTAAGCGTGATAGCACAACCAAACAGGCCACGATCAGTGGTTGGCGTCAATTTGACGATGAATCGCAAGATGTCATTGATCTGAAGGCGCGTGCCGACGCAGGTACCGTTGATTTAGTTGATAACAACCAAAATCCATATGGTAACTATTTTTATGCCCGTAACATGGGGTGGGGCATTATCAATGCTGAGCGCGAACGGGTGAATGGACAACTCGTTGTGCAGTATGCGCCAACCGATGACATCGAAGTGACGGTTGATTACACCTACTCCAAGCTAGAAGATGAAAGTGAAGTTGATACGTTCGGCCTATGGTTCTCCGGTATGGGCAACCTGACTGCTGCCGAAGTTGATGAAAACGGCACCTTCGTTTACGCCACTGAAGTTGGTGGTGACTATTCTGGCACCATGAACCAAAACGGCTCCGAGAATGAAAACAAATCCCTTGGCTTGAATATCGTTTGGTTGGTGAATGATCTGCTTGAGCTTCGCCTTGATGCTCACGACTCAGAAGCGACAGCTGAAGGTACGCTGGGTGATAGTGCCGATAACAAATTCTTTATTGCCGGAGCGTTGAACATTGCCGACAAAACATATGACGCGCGCAATACCGACATTCCATTACTGGGCGCTAACTATGTAGATCTGAATCCTGCCGGTGAGCCTCACATGCAGCCTGAAGATTATGCGACATTGTTTGCCGGTGTTCGGGCCGGAAAGAACGAAACTGATGTGACTCAGGTTCAGTTCAGCGGAACTTGGATGAATGACAGCAATGACTCGCTAGGCTCCATCGACTTTGGCGTTGCTTATTTGAATATGGAAACCCATGCGGGTGGCAGTTATACCGGGCCAATTAACGCTGGCTGGTATGGCAACAAAGGGGAGTGGGCCGACTACATGACTTATGTTGGCTTGGGCAATAACTTCCTGAGCGACTTCTCGGGTGGTGGTAGTGATATGTTGATTCCATATTATTACACCTACGATCAAGATGAAGCGATGGCGCGCGCTGAAGAGCTTTATGACGTTGCGTATGAAGCGATTCCATTTACCGATGATCACAACATTGAAGAAGAAACCAAGTCGGCATACGTGCAGTTCAACTTCGAAAGCGAATTTAATGAAATGCCGCTTAACGTGTTGGCGGGTATTCGCTATGAACAAACCGATGTTACGGCAAAAAGCTTACAGCAAGATGCTGAGCGTGTGGTTTGGTTAAACCCTACCGAATGGATCACCGAGTTCTCGGATACGTCGACCTACAGCAATGAAACTCATGATTACAAAGAGTTTTTACCTAGCTTAGATATCGATCTCGAAGTCATCGAAGATCTGAAAGTTCGCTTTAGTTACAGCAACACGATCACACGCTCGACGTTAGGATCTATGCGCGCAACCACGGCGTTGACTGCTACGCCAAAAGTAGGTGGCCGCTCTGGCTTTGCGGGTAACCCAGCGTTAAAACCTTATAGCTCCGACAACCTCGATTTCTCCGTTGAGTATTATTACGGCGAAGCGAGTTACGTATCTGCTGGCTGGTTTAACAAAGAAGTAGAAAACTTCTTAATGAATACCATTGTTGAACAAGAGTTTGATCACCTGCGCGACCCATACATTGGCCCTGCGGCAGAACAAGCTCGCAGTGAAATCACAGCCGAAGGCGGTGTGCCAAGTGATGAAGCCGTTCATGGTTGGTTAGTCGACAATGGCTATGGCGATGCAGATAACCGCGTGCCACAGTCGGCCGATGATCCAGTGATTTCATGGCAAATCAGCCAGCCTAACAATGTGGAAGATTTGAACATCCACGGTTGGGAAATTGCAGCACAGCATTGGTTCTGGGACACCGGCTTTGGTATGTCGGCAAACGCAACCTTGGTGACAGGGGATACCGAATACGATGTTGAACGAACCGATGAGCAGTTCGCGCTACCTGGTTTAAGTGATTCAGCAAACTTCGCAGCCTTCTATGATAAGGACGGCTTGCAAGCACGTATTGCTTATAACTGGCGCGATGATTTCTTGTCATCAACTGGTCAGGACGAAGCTGGTGGCCCAGCGCCTCAGTTTACTGAGTCTTACGGTCAATGGGATTTCAGCGTCAGCTATGACGTAACCAAAGAACTAACCGTATTTGCTGAAGGCATTAACATTCTTGAAGAAGAGCGTCGTATTCATGGACGTTACAAAGAGCAAATGCTACTTGCAGAGGAATCGAGTGCTCGTTACGCCGTAGGCGCTCGATATACTTTCTAACCGCGTTTTATAACGCTACTCCGTTATTTGGCCACTGGTAACAGTGGCCTTTTTTATTGCCGATAAAGTCATGCCAGCCTAACAAGTTGCGTGACGTGATCGTCAATCTCTGGAGTTAGTTAAAGCGATATCGCTAATTGCTAGTGTGTTGGTATCGAAGCTAACAAGCTCAAATGAGCCTCGGGTAAGCGCTTACACTTGGTTTTCATGTAGCGATCTAGCTCTCATTTATCTAACAAAATTTAGTGTTCTAGATCACATTAGCACTGCTATTTAACAAGTTTTGCCTTCGTGATTATCAGCGAAGGTGTTTTATGATGTGGGCTTGTTCGAGTTTAAGTTATTGTTTTAATGTGTTTTGATTCATTTTTGTTGTTTGTGTTAATTCGCTGGCGCAGTGCTGTAACTAGATTATTTTAACTTTGTTTTGTCTTTGTTGTTTCTGTGATCTCGAAAGGTGTTTGTACGTTGATTTGTGTGGTTTTACGGCATTAGACTTACATCATCATGAAAGCGCTTACTTGAGTCGGTTAATTAGTCTTGAATTTGGGCGTTGGCATGGGGAGTAGGATTTTTAGCCCGTTATAAAACACATGAGTGAGATTTCTCTGCTCAGTCATGAATAAATAAATGTATTACGGAGATCGTTCATGAAACACACAATTTTTACTAAAACCAAGCTCGCCACTAGCTTGTCTTTGGTGCTCGGCGCCGCCGCACTCTTTCCTGTGCAGGCTGCTGAAGAAGTACCAGCTGATGACACCGAAGTTATTCAAGTAACCGGTATTCGTAGCTCGCAAGCCAAGGCTATGGATTTAAAACGTACTTCTGCTGGTGTGGTTGACGCCATTTCAGCTGAAGATATTGGTAAGTTCCCAGATTCTAACTTAGCGGAATCACTGCAGCGTATTACCGGTGTATCGATTGACCGCCAAAACGGTGAAGGTAGTAAAGTCACCGTACGTGGTTTTGGTCCAGAATATAACCTGGTGCTCTTTAATGACCGCATCATGCCAACCGCTCAGGTTAGCGGCACCTCAACTCGCTCGTTTGATTTTGCAAACATCGCCTCTGAAAGTGTAAGTGGTATTGAAGTTGCGAAAACAGGTAAAGCAGATCTGTCTTCAGGTGGTATCGGCTCTACCATTAACATTCGCACGTCACGCCCATTTGATGCCGACGGTCTTGTTGCAACATTTAGCGGTAAAGCCCACCACGACACCAGTGTTGACAATAGCGTTGATGGCGATGGCGATAACATCACGCCAGAATTATCAGCCATCGTTAGCGACACCTTCATGGACAAGACTTTTGGTTTGGGTCTGACGGCTTCTTATAAGAAACGTCACACTACAATTACTGCTGCGACCATTGATGGCTGGCGTCAGTTCAATGAAGAAAGTTCAGAATTCCAAACGTTGATGAGCAACGTTGAAAGTGGCTTTGCTACGCTGGACGACAATAACGAAAACCCATACGGCAACTACTTTTATGCTCGTAACGTTGGTTTTGGTTCAACTGATGTAGAACGTGAACGTATCAATGCTCAATTGGTAGCTCAGTGGGCGCCAATGGACGATATGGAAGTTACCGTTGACTACACCTACTCCAAATTAGAAGACGAATCTCACGTAGATAGCTGGGGCCTATGGTTCTCAGGTTTGGGTAACATCACCAATGCCCACGTCAATGAGAATGGTACTTTTGATTACGCAACTGAAGTTGGTGGTGACTACTCTGGCACCATGACTCAGGGTTCAACTGAGAACGAGAACAAGTCGCTCGGTTTGAATATTGCGTGGCAAGTAACAGACAACCTTGAGCTTGAGCTTGACGCTCACGATTCAAATGCTGTTTCTGAAGGTACCGATGACGGCGCTAGCAGCACCTTCTTCATCTTAGGTGCACTGAACGTTTCCGATAAAACTTATGATGCCCGCAGCACTGAAATTCCACTGTTGTCAGCAAACTTTACCGAAGAAACGCCAAACAGCGACATTCACATGTTGCCAGAGCACTATGCATCACTGTTCACCGGTGTTGTAGCTGGTAAAAATGATTCTGATGTGACTCAGGTTCAGTTGAGCGGTAGTTACTTTGTAGATATTCCAGATGTGCTTGATAGCATTGATTTTGGTGTGGCTTACACCGATATGGAAACGCGCGCATTCTCAAGCTACGCCCAATATAGTGCCGGTTGGTATTCTGAAACAGGTATTTGGGAAGATGATCTTGAGCTGGTCATGTTGGGTAATGATTTCTTAGGTGATTTCTCTGGTGGCGGCAATGACATGGTCATTCCTTACTACTACACCTACAATCAAACTGCCGCAATGGCAAAAGCTGAAGAGCGCTATGAGCAATCGTATGTGCCTGGCGATTGGTCAGATGACCACACCATTCAAGAAGAAACTAAGAGTGTTTACCTGCAGTTCAATACAGAAACTGAGATTGCTGAAATGCCATTCTCGGTTACTTTAGGTGCTCGCTACGAAGAAACAGATGTTACTGCCAGCAGCTTGCAACAAGAAGCTGAGTCGGTCATCTGGATGACGGCAACCGAATGGTTAACGCAAAAATCTGATGACTTCACGTATACCAATGAAAAAGCTGATTACAGCGAATTCTTGCCAAACTTAGATTTGCAATTGGAAATCGTAGATGACTTGATTGCACGTGTATCTTTGAGCAAAACGTTGACTCGTCCATCATTGGGTGACATGAAGGCGACAACTTCGCTGACTAACCAACCAAAAGTTGGCTCACGTACTGGTTTTGCCGGTAACCCATCACTGGAACCATTCAGCTCAGACAACCTCGACTTGTCACTTGAGTACTACTATGGCGACGCCAGCTATGTGTCTGTGGGTTGGTTTAACAAAGACGTAGAAAACTTCACCATGACCACCACGTCATACTTGGAGTACGACAACTTACGCGACCCTTACTACAGCGAAGGTGCTGACTTAGCTCGTGCCGCCGCTGCAGCTGAAGGCGAAGTTGCCAGTGATGAATACATCTTTAGCTGGATGATCAAAGAAGGCTACGGCAATGCTGATGGCTTTATCGAGCAATCTGACGGTGACCCAGTCATTGAGTGGGCCGTTTCTCGTCCAAACAACGTTGAAGACTTGCGCGTTCACGGTTGGGAATTGGCATGGCAACACTGGTTGTGGGATACCGGCTTCGGTTTCTCTGCCAATGCCACCATCACTAGCGGTGATACTGACTACGACGTTGAAAACACAGAAGAGCAGTTTGCACTGCCAGGCTTGAGCGATTCAGCCAACTTCTCTGTGTTCTACGAAAAAGATGGTCTGCAAGCTCGTTTAGCTTACAACTGGCGTGATGACTTCTTGTCTGCCACAGGTCAAGCTGAGTCGGGTGGTCCAGCACCACAGTTCACTGAAGATTATGGTCAGTTGGATCTCAGCGTAAGCTACGAGTTTAACGACAATGTGTCGGTATTCTTCGAAGGTATCAACGTACTGGAAGAAGACGTACGTATCCACGGTCGTTACGAAGAGCAAATGCTACGCGCTCAACAAAACGATGCTCGCTACGCAGTAGGCGCTCGCTACGCTTTCTAATTATCTGCTGTAGTACTTCCCTTGTTAAGCCGCTCACTGAGCGGCTTTTTTTATGTCCAGGGATGGACGGTATGCCACGGGCGCATGGATGCAGAGGAGTGGCGATGTTAGGGATGGACGGTATGCCACGGGCGCATGGATGCGCAGGAGTTGAGATGTAAGGGGATCCGCGGATGTAAGGGGGAGTCGCTGAGGGGGGATGTTTAGCGGATCGGTAAGCTAAGAGCTTTGGCATAGATACGGAAAAGAAAACCTAGCACAACAGCTTAATAGCGCTCAGTTGTTGTTCCAACAAAAAAGCCACCTGATGAGGTGGCTTTTTAGGAGGTAGACAGTGTCCCGTCCTGAAATAGGTTTACACATTGGAGACCTATGATGGAAAAGCGAATTTCTTCAATAAGAAAGCGCAC
>NZ_JAHZSS010000006.1 GCF_019457915.1 Neiella holothuriorum | reverse complement strand
GAGTGCGCTTTGTTTTTGAAGGGATTCGCTTTTCCATCATAGGTCTCCAATGTGTAAACCTATTTCAGGACGGGACAGGCTGCACAAAAAAAGCCACCGTATCGGTGGCTTTTTTGTTCGACGAACTGGCGACTACATCATGGACTGCTGATAGTTTGCCAAGCCGATGCGTTTGATCAGGCCGAGCTGCTGCTCTAACCAGTAAGCATGATCTTGCTCGGTGTCTTCAAGTAGTTTTTCAAGGATGCTACGGGTTTGATAGTCGCGCTCTTTCTCACACGTATCAATCACATCTCGTAATGCTTCAGCGACATCGTATTCCAGATCGAGATCGGCTTGCAGCATCGCTTCAACGTCACTGCCAATACGCAAGTCATCACGTTTGGTCATGCACGGCGTACCTTCCAAAAACAAGATGCGCTCGATTAACAGTTTGGCGTGGCCTTTTTCATCATCAAACTCATGAGAAATACGATCGTAGAGCTTTGTTAGGCCCCAGTCGGCATACATTTCTGAGTGAATGAAGTACTGATCCATCGCAGCAAGCTCTGCAGCCAGCAGGCGATTTAAGGAATCGATAACGTTTGGGCTACCTTTCATTTTTGTTCTCCTTTGGCCACGTTAGAGTTGAGCCTGTAAGTATTTTTCTAAACCAAGTTCTTTGATTTGGTGTTGCTGGGTTTCCAGCCAATCTAAGTGTTCTTCTTCATCTTCCAGTAATTCTTCAAGTAACTGGCGAGATACGTAATCGGCCTTTTCTTCACACAAGGCAATCGCTTCACGAAGCGCTGGCAATTGCTCGGTCTCGAATTCCATGTCGCATGCGAGCATTTCTTCTGGGTGCTCACCGATGCGTAAATGACCGAGTTGCTGAAGGTTGGGAAGGCCTTCAAGAAACAAGATGCGCTCGATGATGTCATCGGCTTGCTTCATGTCCTTGATCGATTTTTTATACGCTTTTTCATTAAGCTTTGAGAATCCCCAATTCTTAAACATTCTTGCGTGCAAGAAGTATTGATTGATTGAGGTCAGTTCACTGGTTAGGACTCGGTTCAGAGCCTGAATCACTTGTTTGTCGCCTAGCATGGTCTCTCCCGGGAATGCGTCTTTCCGACTGGATAGGGTGGTTCCATCAATATCTAAGCCAAAGCTTAGTCCAAAAATTGATTTGGAACAACAAAAAAACCTTTAATATCATGCGCTTGTTAATGATAATGGTTGTTGTTCGTGGTCGCATCATAACTATTTGAACATGCAGCTAAACTTTTCGCCCAACAATGCCGGCCTTAAACTCTTCTATCTAATCCGAGTTAAGTTCGATTGCCACTAGTCAGGTTGAATGTTTCGGTATAGTCTCCAAGTTGTTAGTTGGAGAAAACAGGGAGAAGTAATGAAGCGGTTAACGAACGGGTTGCTGTTATTGATTTGCATCGTATTGTTTGGCTGTGCAAGCACCCCGAACATTGAATCGGATTACACCGATGAATTCAATTTTGTCGCAATTAAAACCTATTATCTTATTCCCGCCAACGGTGAGACCTATGAGGGGCAGGCCGGTACAAGCTTAGATGAGCAGCGCCTCGAAGACGCGATTAACAATGCACTGCAAATGCGTGGCATGACCGCCGTTGCTCGCGATGAAGCCGAGATCCTCGTTTCCTATCACCTTACCAGCAAAGACCGAACTCGCATTCGCAGTTACCATAACAACTTCAATTACTATGGCCGTTATCATCGACGCCATTGGGGCGCCGGCTGGGGTAACGATATTGATGTTGACCAGTTTACCGAAGGCCAACTGTTGATTGATTTGGTCGACCCAAATGAGAACCGAGTGGTATTTCGCAGTATCGGTAAAAAGCGCGTCCGCAAATCAACGGTGGATGAGAAAGTCGAGTCGGCTAACTTATATGTGCAGACGATGTTTGCCGATGTGCCGGGTTGGTAGCAACCCGCAAAAAACTGCCCTACAGAGTTAATTTATGCTGTTTCCACACGAAAACACAAACGACCAAATTTATTTCTCACGCTATGAATGTGAGCATTTACTTTCGAGTCATGGCTTACGTTCCTTTGAGCTCGATGGTCATACGTGGCCGAGTATTGAACATTATTTTCAAGCGATGAAGTTTGATAGCGACGTCCTTCGAGAACGTATTTGTCAGGCACCTACCGCGGAGCAAGCCGCGAAAATTGGCTCGCGCTGGTACCGTAGACCCAAATCCAATTGGAGCAAAATACAAGTCGTGGTGATGACTCGAGCGGTTTACATTAGTGCCAAGAGCCATCCCGAGGTGGCTGCGGCGATTTTGGATACGGGTGAAAAGTTGCTGGTTGAGGACGATTCGTATGATTACTTTTGGGGTTGTGGACGGGATCGCCGTGGCGAAAACAACTACGGCCAAGTGATTATGAAAGTACGCGCCAAATTACTTGAAGAGCAGCAAACCGCATCAACGGGCGAGTGAGCGGCCGCCATCTAAGTCAATGCAACTGCCTGTCAGATAGCGATTGGTGAGGATGTAATTGACGGTCTCAATAATCACCTCAGCGCCCGGTTCGATTTGCAGCAATGATTTGGCTTTGGCCTTTTGGCGATAGGCTTCATCATCATGCTGGTTAAACATGATTAGCCCCGGCGCTATGGTGTTGACCTTAATTTGCGGCGCTAGCAAGGACGCAAATGACAGCGTCATGTTCTGCAGAGCGGCTTTACTGGCCGCATAAGCAATATGTTTTTGGCTACCGGTTTTAACCACATAATCACTCATGTGAATAATATCGCCTGGGCCTTTCAGTTTTAACTTCTCGGCAAAGGCTAGATTCAACTGATAAGGCACCATCGCATGGATTTGCATCATCTGGGCCATAGCTACTGCGGGTGAGCTTGCCTTGCTTTCTGGCAGCCAATCGGATGCATTGTGGATTAACGCTCGGACCGAGCTACAGCATGCGTCAAGCTCATTGATAAACTGTTCAATACCAGCTTGTTCTGAAAAGTCCGCTTGCAGTGTTATTACGCCGGCTTGCTTCAACTGCTGCACGCCGGGCTTGTCAGAACGATAACTGACAATCACCTCATAACCTTGTTGCTTCAGTGCCAAAGCTAAAGCGAGACCTACCCGTTGGCCGCCGCCTGTAATCACTACAGCTTGCTCTATTTTTTGCTTTGACGTTGATGTCATCTGATTTCCTAAAACTTGGGTTTTTGAGCCAAAACAGGCGCTTTGGCCCCGTTGATATAGACTTCATCAAGTCTATGGCTGTTTTGTGCTGAAGGTAAACGAGTTAAATCGCAGTTGTGATCAATCTTCCTTGCAGTCATTTGCGTACATCCAAACATAAAACAACAATGAGAGAAAAAAGGATGATGATGCTGGAACAAGCAAAGGCAGTTCAGCGAGCCCTGCTGGATGCCGGATTAGAGTCACCATTGCAAGACAATGGGCTTGATCGAGAAAAGAAGTACCAAGCCATTCGTCAGCACATGACCAAGGTCGTGCAAACTCTTGGATTAGATCTCAGCGATGACAGCTTAGCCGAAACGCCCCACCGCATTGCGAAAATGTATGTCGATGAAATTTTCTGCGGCTTAGACTACGGCAACTTTCCAAAAATCACTCAGATCGATAACAAAATGGGTTGCGACGAAATGGTCAAGATCCGCGACATTGCCGTTACCAGCACCTGCGAGCACCACTTTGTAACCATTGATGGCTATGCCAAGGTGGCCTACATTCCGCGCAACAACGTCATTGGATTGTCGAAGATAAATCGCATCGTACGTTTCTTTGCGCAGCGGCCGCAGGTTCAAGAACGCTTAACGCGGCAAATTCTCATCGCCTTACAAACATTGCTCGACACTCAGGATGTTGCTGTGACGATTAATGCAACTCATTACTGTGTTAAATCGCGTGGCGTGATGGATGCAAATTCCACAACGGAAACAACGGCTTTGGGCGGCGTTTTTAAGAGTAGCTCAAAGACGCGAGCGGAGTTTTTGGCGTAACGTAAAGCCAGCTGAACACCGCAATGCGAAGCGCCTAGCAATGCCATGCTAAAATTTGTACAATTCCGCGCCCCAAATGTGGGGCGGGTATAAAAAGGGTTATCGCGTGGCAGAAAAAATCAACTTACTAGACCTCAGTCGTCAGCAACTGCGGGAGTTTTTCGTCGAAATGGGCGAGAAGCCGTTTCGTGCTGATCAGTTGATGAAGTGGATGTATCACTTCGGATATGACGATTTTGAGCAAATGACCAACATCAACAAAACGTTGCGTCAAAAGTTGGCAGATCGCGCGGAAATTAAAGCGCCAGAAGTGGCGACCGAGCAGCGTAGCGCTGATGGCACGATTAAGTGGGCGCTTACTGTAGCCGGCGGGCAAGAAGTTGAAACCGTCTATATTCCCGAAGAAGGCCGAGCCACACTGTGTGTTTCATCGCAAGTAGGTTGTGCCTTGGAATGCACCTTTTGCTCTACAGCTCAACAAGGCTTTAACCGTAATTTATCGGTCTCTGAAATTATTGGTCAGGTTTGGCGGGCAGCAAAAATAATTGGCCCCGCGGCATTAAATGATGACCGACCTATCACCAACGTGGTGATGATGGGCATGGGCGAGCCTTTGCTTAACGTTAAAAACGTCATTCCTGCGATGGAATTGATGATGGAAGATTTCGGCTTCGGTTTGTCTAAACGTCGCGTCACCCTCAGTACGTCTGGGGTTGTGCCTGCGCTTGATAAGTTGGCCGACCAGATCGATGTGGCCTTAGCTATCTCGTTACACGCAACGAATGACAAACTGCGTGACGAAATTGTGCCAATCAACAAGAAATACAATATTGAGTCATTTCTTGGCTCCGTGCGTAATTACCTGAGCAAGTCCAATGCCAATCAAGGGAAGGTGACCGTTGAGTACGTGATGCTAGATCACGTTAACGACAGCACCGATCAGGCCCATGAATTAGCACGTTTGATGAAGAATACACCCTGTAAAATTAATTTAATCCCGTGGAACCCATTCCCAGAAGCACCTTACGGTCGCTCCTCTAATTCACGCATCGATCGCTTCGCCAAAGTCTTGATGGAGCACGGTTATACCGTGATTGTGCGTAAGACTCGAGGGGACGATATTGACGCGGCTTGTGGTCAGCTCGCAGGTGACGTAGTTGACAGAACTAAGAGAACGCTGAAAAAACGGATGCAAGGCGATGACATTTCAGTCAAAATGCTGTAATTCACGCTGAGTTAACACCAAATTAATGCGCTATTTTCTAATGTTGTGCGCGGCTTTCTGTTTGTTCGGTTGCGTTACCGAAACGCGAATCGCCGGCAGCAACAAAAAAGTGATTGAACAACAGTCCGATCCGATTGAAGCAGCCCGAACACGGGTTGCTCTCGGCCTGCGCTATTTACAAAATGGCGATGCTGCGCAAGCGAAATACAATCTCACCAGAGCTCTCCAACATGCCCCTGAACTGGCTGAAGTTCATTATTCACTTGCCTATTACTATCAACGCGTAAATGAGTCTGAGTTGGCAGAGGCGTCTTATCAAAAAGCATTGCGCTATGGCCCTAACGATGGCAGCACCATGAATAATTACGGGGTGTTTTTGTGCCAGCAAGAACGTTATGACGAAGCCATGGAACAGTTCATTAAAGCGGTACGAGAGCCGAGCTACATTCGTGTGGCCGACGCTTATGAGAACGCCGGCTTATGCTCACTGAGCCAAGATCAAGCGGAGCAGGCCCGCAGCTACTTTGATAAAGTACTGAGTTACGATGCGTCACGTCCGCGCACGCTATTAGGGTTGACCGAAGCGAATTTACAATTGAATTTATTAGACTCAGCAGAATTCTATTTTAATCGATATTTAAATCGAAACTCCATCAATATGGATAGTGCTGTGTTGGGTTATCGTTTGGCCGATCAGCGCCAGGACCCCAAAAATATTCAGAAATACAGGTTGATTCTACAAGCCAGATACCCACAAACCTATGATGCGTTAATGGCGGAATTGACCGAAGCAAACCAAGGAACCGATCATGAAGGATGAGATCGAACCGCAAGTAAAAGCGGCTCCCGAGACCGCAGGAAAAATCCTGAGTGACGCTCGCAAACAAATGCAGCTCTCCGTTGAAGATGTTGCTGCACGCCTAAACCTGCGCGCAAATGTGATTATTGCCATCGACGAAGATGATGAAGCCAGTTTGCCTTCGGCAACCTTTGTTCGCGGTTATTTACGTGCCTATGCTCGACTTGTTGGTTTGACTGAAGATCAAGTTCTGCAAGCCTACAAAGGCGAGGCTGTACAAGCCAACATGCAGAGCTTCTCTAATCGTACGTCAACAGAGCGCTCCGATAGCCGGGTGATGTGGCTTACTTACGTCATCGTGTTAGTGCTTGTCGCCTGCCTCGTCGCGTGGTGGTGGCAAAAACAACAACAAAGCCAACTGGCAACGCAACTCTCTGAGTCGACCTCCGTGCCAAGTACTTCCGAGCAAGTCGCTGATGCACTTGATGAGTTGGTGCAATCCCAATCGAAGGCAGCAGTAGAAGCTCCCGTAAGTGGGCCTGCTACGATGGCGCAAGAGCTATCGTCGGATGACAGTTTGGATGAAAGCGCAGCGTTATCTGAAGCGCCCCTAATGGATGCGCCTCAGCCAGATGCGGACACATCGCTGGCGGACAATGCCATCAGCAACGAGTTAGAAAGCGATGATTCAAGCGCCCCCGTTGTAGATGCTACCGACGATGCAATGGCGACGAGTGCTGAAGAAACGTCACTGCAACAAGCCGAACAGGCATTAGCGACACAACAGTCGCCGGTGCAAGACGAGTTAGCATCAGTTCGCTTAATCTTGTCGAAAGATTGTTGGATGCGTGTTGAAGATGCCACAGGGCAAGTTGTGGCCGAGGGCGTAAAAACGGCATCGCGCGATGTTATGTTTGAAGGCGTGCCACCTTTTAGCGCGATATTTGGCGTGCCAGACGCGGTCACGATAGAATACCAAGGTGAACTGTACCCATTTGAAGTGACCAATCCGCTCAAAACATTGCGGTTAACGTTTCCTGCCGGCTGATATTAAAGAGTGACATCATGATTGAGAATCCGATACAACGCCGCAAATCGACCCGCATTATGGTTGGTAATGTCCCCATCGGTGATGGTGCGCCAATCGCAGTGCAGTCCATGACTAATACGTTGACCACTGATATTGATGCCACGGTTGCGCAAATTAGAGCGCTGGAAAATGTAGGCGCTGATATTGTTCGCGTCTCTGTACCAACCATGGATGCTGCCGAAGCTTTTAAAGCGATTAAGCAGCAAGTGGATGTGCCGCTGGTGGCGGATATTCATTTTGATTATCGAATTGCCCTCAAAGTGGCTGAATATGGTGTCGATTGCTTGCGAATTAATCCAGGCAATATTGGCCGTGAAGATCGCGTTAAAGCCGTGGTTGATGCCGCTCGTGAGCGCAATATTCCGATTCGTATTGGCGTAAATGGCGGCTCACTCGAGCGTGATTTGCAGGAAAAATATGGTGAACCAACGCCTGAGGCACTTGTTGAATCGGCCATGCGTCATGTCGATTACCTCGATAAGCTCAATTACGACCAATTCAAAGTCAGTGTCAAAGCATCGGATGTGTTCTTAGCTGTTGATGCTTATCGCTTGCTGGCGAAGAAAATTGATCAGCCTTTGCACCTCGGCATCACTGAAGCCGGAGGCGCTCGTGCGGGCTCTGTGAAGTCAGCGATTGGCCTTGGCATGTTGCTAGCGGACGGTATTGGCGACACGCTTCGTGTCTCGCTTGCTGCGGATCCAATCGAAGAAATCAAAGTTGGTTTCGATATTCTTAAGTCGTTGCGCATTCGAGCTCGTGGCATCAATTTCATTGCTTGCCCATCGTGTTCGCGTCAGGAATTTGATGTGATAGGTACGGTCAATGAGCTGGAGCAGCGTTTGGAAGACGTTGTGACGCCAATGGATGTGTCTGTCATCGGCTGCGTCGTAAATGGCCCAGGCGAAGCTCAGGTGTCTGATATTGGTGTGGCTGGTGGTCACAAGCGCAGCGGTTTTTACGAAGATGGTGAACGTAAAAAAGAGCGCTTTGACAACGACCACTTGGTGGATCAACTCGAGAGTCGCATTCGCGCCCGATTGACTCGCGAGCAGCCAGATCATCGAATTGATGTGACCGACGTCAGCGAATCATAAAATGTTTCATGCTCGTTTTACGCGGGCATTTTGTATTGCGGCCCGGCTTCCTTATAATGCCGGGTCTTAATTTATCTTTTCTCAGGTAGTGCATTACTGTGGCGAAACAAATTCAAGCCGTTCGAGGTATGAACGACTGTCTTCCTGATCAGTCTCCTGCTTGGCAATTTATTGAACAAAACCTGCGTGATTTAGTAGCGGGCTATGGCTATGCCGAGATCCGTACGCCAGTGGTTGAAAGTACCGATTTATTTAAGCGCTCTATTGGTGAAGTGACCGATATCGTTGAAAAAGAGATGTACACCTTTGACGATCGTAACGGCGATAGCCTAACGTTGCGTCCGGAAGGAACCGCAAGTTGTGTCCGTGCCGGAAATCAAGCGGGTTTGTTGTATAACCAAGAGCAACGGTTGTGGTATATCGGCCCTATGTTCCGTCACGAACGCCCGCAAAAAGGTCGTTATCGTCAGTTTCATCAATTTGGCGTTGAACTGTATGGCTTGTCTGGTGCGGATGCTGATGCCGAAGTTATTCAACTGACGGCCAAGATGTGGCAAGACTTTGGTATTGCCGATCAAGTGACATTGCAGCTAAATTCGCTTGGCTCTAACCAAGCACGCGCCGATTACAAAGATGCGCTGGTGGCCTTTTTAACCGAGCATCAAGAGCAATTGGACGAAGACAGCAAGCGCCGTTTACTATCGAACCCGCTGCGCGTGCTGGATAGTAAAAATGAAGCGACGCAAGCCTTGTTGGTTGATGCTCCTAAATTGTCAGATTATCTCGATGATGACAGCCGTCAGCACATGGCTCGGTTAAGTGATTTGCTGGACGCTTTGGGGATTCGTTACCAAATCAATGAACGCTTGGTCCGCGGGCTGGATTATTACAACAAAACCGTGTTTGAATGGGTCACCGATGCGCTGGGAGCGCAAGGCACCGTGTGTGCTGGTGGCCGCTATGATGGCTTAGTTGAGCAACTTGGCGGCAAAGCAACAACTGCGGTGGGCTTTGCTATGGGCATGGAACGTTTGCTGTTATTGCTCGAAACCCTTGGCAAACTCGAAGACTTGCCGGCTCCCGTTGATATTTATTGCATGGCCAGTGGCGATGACTGTACGGCGCCAAGTTTAAAGCTTGCGCAACAGTTACGTGCGGCGTTACCCGGTGTTCGCATTATGCAGCATTTAGGTGGCGGCAATCTGAAAAAGCAATTTAAGCGAGCGGACAAAAGTGGCGCTCGTTTTGCCCTGATCTTAGGGCTGCAAGAATTGGCTGACGGTGTCGTTGGCCTTAAACATTTAAGAAATCATCAGCAGCCGCAGGAGCAATTACCTGTGGCTGACGTAGCAACTCGCCTGACGGCGTTATTGAACGAAATGGAGTAAGGTGTGGAAGCTTACCAGACCGAAGAACAACAAATTGAAGCCATCAAAGCGTTTTGGCGTAAGAATGGTAATCAAATCATCTTAGGTATCGTGATTGGTTTAGGTGGTATTTACGGATTCCGTTATTTCCAAGAACAACAAGTGTTGGGAAATGCCGAGGCTGCGCAAGCTTATTCAACGGCAGCAACCGCTGAACAATTACAACAATTCTCAGCCGATTATAGCGATTCCGGCTATGTAGCTGTGGCTGAATTACAGCTAGCCAAAACGCAAGTTGAAGCGGGTGAATTGGAAGCCGCTGCGGCAACCTTAAAGCAAGTGGCCGCTAATGCGTCAGATGTTGCTCTGCAGCAAGTGGCTAAATTGCGTTTGGCTCGCATTCAAGTTGGTTTGGCACAAGCTGAGCAAGCATTGCAAACCTTGTCAGGCGAGTGGCCTGCGTTATTGGTTGGTGATGTTGAATCAGTGAAAGCTGAAGCCCACTTAGTTGCTGGCAATGTTGATGCGGCTCGTGATGCATTACAGACGGCGTTAATGAATGTGCCGCCACAGCTAGCAGCAACAATTCAAATTCGATTGGATGATTTAGCTGCGCCAGCGCCTGAACTTCCAGCCGCTGCAACAGCAGTCGAGGAGTAATGCTGTGAAAAACTGGTTTCGCCCGTTAGCCGTTGTGGCGGTTGCCTCAATGGCATTATCAGCATGTTCTCTGTTCGAAGACGATGAAGAACAAATTATTGTGGCCGAACTGGTTGAGTTTGAACCGCAATTTGAAGGTGAAGAGCTGTGGTCCGCCTCTGTTGGCGATGGTGTTGATGAACACGCATCACGCTTACGCCCTGCGGTTGCTTACGGCAAAGTCTTTGCTGCTAGCCGTGAAGGTATTATTAAAGCGCTTGATAAAGAATCCGGCGATACGCTATGGGAAGTAAACGTCGGCGAGAAAGATAATGATCGCTGGTTTGGTGGTTATCGTACCGCCATGGTTTCTGGTGGCATGGTTGCAGCCTACAACAAGGTTTATTTTGGTACCGAGCGTGGTTTTGTCTTCAGTTTGGATGCTGAAACCGGTGAAGAGATTTGGCGCGTTACCGTTGCTGGTGAAGTTCTGGCGCCACCTGTTGCTGCCGAAGGTAAACTGGTCGTCAATACCTTATCGGGTAAGATCTATGGCTTAGATGCTGAAACAGGCGAAGAGATTTGGAATTTTGAAGGTGCTGTTCCGCCATTGACCCTACGCGGCTCGGGAACGCCTGCTGTTGACAATGGTGCCGCTTTCTTCGGTACTTCTGATGGTAAATTATCGGCGGTATTCTTAGAGCGCGGTTTCCAAATCTGGGAAGAGCAACTGACTCAACCAAGTGGTTCTAACGACTTAGAACGCATGGTTGATGTCGATGCTGATATTCTCACAGCTGGTGACAAAGTCTATGCTGTTGCCTACAACGGTGATTTAATTGCCGCTGAAATGCGTTCAGGCCGTGAAATCTGGAAACGCCCATATTCATCCTATCAGGGGATGGTGATGGATGGTTTCCAACTGTACTTAAGTAGTTCGTCAAGCTACGTGTTTGCCATTGATCGCCGTGATGCCACCGAGTTATGGGCAAACCGCGAAATGGAAAACCGCCAGATCACCACACCAGCGTTTGTTGGCCGCTATGTGGTGGTGGGTGATTTTGAAGGCTATTTACATTGGCTTGATGGCAACACTGGCCAGTTTGTCGCCCGAATGAATGTTGATTCAGACGGTTTCTATTCGAATCCGGTGGTCGATGGTGATGTTATTTATATTCAGGCTCGTGGCGGATATGTCTACGCTATTAAGACGCCATAAAATAACGCCGATACGCTGAAAAACGAATGATGAAGCCCCGGCCCTGGTTCGGGGCTTTTTGTTGGAGAAAGAATTAATGACCCCTGTGATTGCGCTCGTTGGACGACCAAACGTTGGCAAATCAACATTGTTTAACCGCCTAACGCGTACACGCGATGCTTTAGTCGCCGATTTTCCTGGGCTGACGCGCGACCGCCAATACGGTCAGGCACGTTTTGCCGAACGCGAATATATCGTCATTGATACCGCTGGTATTTATGGCGATGAAGAGGGAATTGATGCGCTCATGGTTGAGCAATCGCAGCAGGCTATTGAAGAAGCAAATGTTATTTTCTTCATGGTGGATGGTCGTGATGGCCTAACATCTACCGATATTGAAATTGCTGAACATTTGCGGCGCGGCGAAAAGAACGTTGTGTTGCTGGTCAACAAAATTGATGGTGTTGATGCCGATCAGGTGATGGCAGATTTCTATCAATTAGGTATTCCTGAAATGTTTGGCGTAGCCGCTGCCCAAGGCCGCGGTGTGAGCCATGTGTTGGATGCCGCATTGCTGCCGTTGCTGGCCAAGCTCGAAGCCGAACCAAATTTCGATGATTTAGTTGATGATGAAGAACTCGAAGGCATTGAAGACGATCTTGACGACCTGTCAGAGCAAGAACTCAATGACGAAGAAACCGAATCGGTACCGTTTGAAGACTTACCCATCAAGTTAGCCATTGTTGGCCGACCCAATGTTGGTAAATCGACGCTGACTAACCGCATCCTTGGCGAAGAACGCGTGGTTGTTTATGACATGCCGGGCACTACTCGCGATTCTGTTTATATTCCAATGGCGCGAGACGAACAAGATTACATCTTGATCGACACGGCTGGTATTCGCCGCCGT
The DNA here is from genome assembly GCF_019457915.1 of Neiella holothuriorum. Taxonomy (GTDB): domain Bacteria; phylum Pseudomonadota; class Gammaproteobacteria; order Enterobacterales; family Neiellaceae; genus Neiella; species Neiella holothuriorum. Next base: position 171,262 of record NZ_JAHZSS010000006.1, on the reverse strand, counting down.
GCGCGAGTGAATGAAGCCATTGAAAAGTTCTCCGTGATTAAAACGCTACAGGCTATTGAAGATGCCAACGTGGTATTGCTGGTGCTGGATGCTCATATGGGGATCAGTGATCAGGACATGAGCTTGCTGGGCTTCGTGCTCAATGCGGGGCGTTCGTTGGTAGTCGCCGTCAATAAATGGGATGGTTTAGAAAGTCACGAGCGTGATCGCATTAAGGATGAATTGGATCGTCGCTTGGGGTTTGTCGATTTTGCACGAGTACACTTTATCTCAGCGCTGCATGGTAGCGGTGTCGGGCATTTGTTTGAATCGGTTCAAGAAGCCTACCGTTCGGCAACGCGCCGCGTGTCGACTTCGTTACTGACGCGTATCTTGCAAGGCGCTTCGGAAGATCATAACCCGCCAATGGTGCGTGGCCGTCGCAGCAAGCTCCGTTACGCTCATGCTGGTGGCTATAACCCACCGGTTATTGTGGTGCATGGAAATATGGTGGAATCGCTACCAGGTTCATACAAGCGCTATTTGATGAATTATTTCCGACGTTCGCTACAGATCATGGGTACACCTATCAAATTTGAATTTAAAGAAGGTGATAACCCATATAAGGACAAAAAAAATACACTAACTTTGAGTCAAATCAGAAAACGCCGTCGTTTAATGAAGTACATCAAGGGTAGACAAAAATAATAATACTACCTCTGAGGTGACCTATGACCCTACGACCGAAATGCCCCAAGTGCCAAGGACACTTAATTCCGGACACAGAACATCACAGATGCGAAGAATGTAACGCGCAGTATCAAGCACAAGCTGTATGTGATGTCTGTGGTGATCCGTTAAGCATATTAAAAGCCTGCGGTGCAGTTGATTACTTCTGTAATCACTGCAATGAGCTGAAATCAAAATCAACCGTTAGACATCGGTATTTAGAAGTTGCCTATGAGCCGGTACGCGCCGGCTATTAGTTCGTTTCATAACGACAACAAAACCGCTCCAATGACCATCGCCGGAGCGGTTTTTTTATGGGAGCTAGAAATTGTTGAGGACCGCTTGCTGACAACAGCATGGCCATCGCTAGAGTCAGCTATCTTTGATGGCGGTCAGTTTGCTTTCTAGCTGGCCATCTTCGAGTAGCGTAACAACCGTTTGACCAACCTCGACTTGCGCGATACTCCGAATCACTTGCTGCTCTGGCGTTCGGGTAATGCTATAACCGCGACTCAATGTTGCCAACGGACTGACAATATCGAGTTTGCCTGCTTGTAGCGCTAGTCTACTTTCACGTTGTTGTAGTTGTTGCTTAATGGCGCCTGTTAAGCGTTGCTGGAGTCCATCAAGGCGAGATTGATGGCGAGCCAACATCATCGATGGACGTTGCTCCGATAATCGCTGTTGCAGTCGCTCATGCTGGCGTTCTTTTAAACTGAGGCTCCGTGCCATCGCTTGTTTTAGGCGGAAGTACATTTCATCGGAGCGTTGGCTATGTTGCTGAATTTGCAAATGGGGGTGATGGCGCTCTAATCGTTGGTTCAGTTGTGAAAGTTGTAATTGATGGCGCTGAGCTTGGTGTTGCCACGCATGATTTAGCCGGCTGACCATATTATTAAAAGCTTGCACCCGATGTTGAGCGTCGCGGGTTACCACTTCTGCAGCTGCTGAGGGCGTTGCAGCTCGCATGTCGGCGACTAAATCGGCGATACTCACATCCACTTCATGGCCAACGGCGCTGATCACCGGCAAGCGACTGTTCAACATCGCTGCCGCAACCACTTCGGTATTGAAACACCAAAGGTCTTCGAGGCTGCCACCACCACGGCCAACAATTAATACATCAACTTCACGGCGCCGATTGGCCAACGCAATCTGAACCGCAATTTGTTCAGCCGCGCCTTCGCCCTGCACTGCAGAAGGGTAAATCACCACATCGACACTGGCATCACGGCGAGCCATTACGGTCAAAATGTCATGGACTGCCGCGCCCGATGACGAAGTCACCACGCCAACGCGCCGGATGGTTTCTGGTAGCGGGCGTTTGCGCTCATGATCAAACCAACCACGTTGCTGCAAGTTGTTTTTTAGTTGTTCAAAAGCTTGCTGCAAGCGGCCAACGCCAGCCGGTTGCATGGCATCAATCACCAATTGATACTCACCACGTGGCGCATATAAGCCAACTTGCGCTTTCACTAATACGGCATCACCGACATTGGGTTGCCAACTTAACTGGCGATTGCGCATGCGAAACATGGCGCAGCGAACTTGCGACGATGAGTCTTTTAAGGTCAAGTACCAGTGGCCTGAGGCTGCTCGCGTTAACTGGCCAATTTCAGCTTCCAGCCAAATCGTTCCGATCTGCTGGCTTAATAATTGGCTAACGTGTTGATTGAGTTGCGAGACGTTGAAAATATTGTCGGCATTAATCATTGGCTATGTTCTATCCTCAAAGCCTTGGTTGTATTTTTCGGCAGCAAGAGCGCTGATTATGCCCGAAATCGGCAACAAAGTTCGTTGAAGTTGCGTTGCGAGTCTGATGTCGACCGGGCTGTTGCGTGCACTTTACAGTTGGATGATAAAAACAATGTGTTTTCCGTGATGTTCGTCAAATATTTATTTGTTTCGGTCGCGGCTTGCCGGTAGAATACGGCCGCAACCAAATGACCGTCACTTGCTTAGGTTGAGAGTTGCATCATGCTAAGAATTGCCAAAGAAGCACTAACGTTTGATGACGTTTTGCTTGTCCCAGCCCACTCTGAAGTACTACCCAACACGGCCGAGCTTCGCACTCGCCTGACGAAGAGCATTGAGCTCAATATTCCAATGCTATCTGCTGCCATGGATACCGTGACCGAAGCGCGTCTCGCGATTGCCTTAGCGCAGGAAGGTGGTATCGGCTTTATCCATAAAAACATGTCGATTGCAGCGCAAGCTGAACAAGTTCGTGCTGTTAAAAAGTACGAAAGTGGCATGGTGGACGAACCAACAACGGTTGGACCAGACCTTTCCATTGGCGAATTGATCTACTTGCAGCAAGACCTCGGATTTTCTGGCTTTCCTGTTGTTGATGCCGACAATGCATTGATTGGTATTGTGACCAGTCGTGACGTGCGTTTTGAACGTGATTCAAGCAAGCAAGTCAAAGACATCATGACTCCTAAAGAGAAGCTAGTTACCGTTCACGAAAGTGCTAGCCGTGAAGATGTTCAGCATTTAATGCATGAACACCGCATTGAAAAGATTTTAGTCGTGAACGATGACTACAAACTGTGCGGCATGATCACCGTGAAAGACTTCAAAAAGGCCGAACGCAAGCCAAACGCTTGTAAAGATGCGCAAGGCCGACTCCGCGTTGGTGCCGCCGTTGGTGCCGGTGACGGTAACGAAGAACGCGTTGCTGCGCTAGTTGAAGCCGGCGTTGATGTATTGCTGGTGGATTCGAGCCACGGTCACTCGCAAGGCGTGTTAAATCGTATTCGCGCAACGAAAGATGCGTACCCTGATGTGCAAATCATTGGTGGTAACGTCGCGACTGGAAGCGGTGCTATTGCGCTTGCCGATGCCGGTTGTGATGCCGTAAAAGTTGGTATAGGTCCTGGCTCTATTTGTACCACTCGTATCGTTACTGGTGTTGGTGTTCCGCAAATTACAGCTGTGTCTGATGCGGTAGCTGCCTTGGCTGAACGTGGCATTCCGGTCATTGCCGATGGCGGCATTCGCTATTCTGGCGATCTCGCTAAAGCGATTGCTGCGGGTGCATCGTGTGTCATGGTTGGCTCTATGTTTGCTGGTACTGACGAAGCGCCGGGTGAGATTGAGCTTTACCAAGGCCGAACGTTCAAAAGCTACCGTGGTATGGGCTCATTGGGTGCTATGTCTAAAGGCTCATCGGATCGCTACTTCCAGACGGACAATGCTGCCGATAAATTGGTACCAGAAGGTATTGAAGGCCGTATTCCATACAAAGGTGCGTTACACGGCATTATTCACCAGCAAATGGGTGGCTTGCGTTCATGCATGGGCTTAACCGGCTGTGCCACTATTGACGAACTCCGCACTAAAGCTGAGTTTGTTAAAGTCACCAGCGCTGGTATGGGTGAATCTCACGTGCACGACGTGACGATCACCAAAGAAGCACCAAACTACCGTTTGGGCTAAATTAATTGTTATTACCTGCCAATTGGCAGGTTGTTGGCGAGGACGACTTTGTATGAAAAGCCGTCCTCGTTTTGTTATTTCGCAAAGTGAGAATTGCAACGCCATGAGCAAAGACATTCACGACCATAAAATCCTGATCTTGGACTTCGGTTCCCAGTACACCCAATTGATTGCCCGCCGTATCCGTGAGCTGGGCGTTTACTGTGAATTATGGGCGTGGGATGTAACCGAGCAGGACATCCGCGATTTTAATCCGCAAGGGATCATTCTTTCAGGTGGCCCAGAGAGTGTGACTGAAGCTGGCTCGCCACGTGCGCCAGAGTACGTGTTCAACGCAGGTGTACCAGTACTCGGCATTTGCTATGGCATGCAAACCATGGCTCATCAACTCGGCGGCTCCGTACAAGGTTCGGATCATCGTGAATTTGGTTATGCTCAGGTTGAACTGATTGCGAAATGTGCTTTGTTTGACTCCATTGAAGATCATGTGGGCGATAACGGTAATGGGCTACTCGATGTGTGGATGAGTCATGGCGATAAAGTTGCCAGCATCCCTGAAGGCTTTAGCACCATTGCACAAACAGCTTCATGCCCATATGCGGCCATGGCTGATGAACAACGTCATTTTTATGGTGTGCAATTTCACCCAGAAGTAACGCATACCCGTCAAGGTATGCGCGTACTTGAGCACTTCGTTATTCAGATTTGCCAGTGTGAAAAGCTATGGACTTCAGCGTCAATCATTGAAAATGCGATTGAAACCATCAAGAAGCAAGTGGGTAATGACAAGGTTATTCTTGGCTTATCTGGCGGTGTTGATAGCTCTGTGGTTGCCATGTTACTGCATCGCGCCATTGGCCCGAATCTAACCTGTGTATTTGTGGATAACGGCCTGCTTCGCTTAAACGAAGGCGAGCAAGTGATGGAAATGTTCGGTGACCACTTTGGTCTGAACATCGTCCACGTCAAAGCTGAAGAACGTTTCTTAAACGCGTTGGCCGATGAAGCGGATCCAGAAGCCAAGCGCAAGAAAATCGGTCACACCTTCATTGAAGTGTTTGATGAAGAAGCAAGCAAACGAACTGATGTTAAGTGGCTAGCTCAGGGCACTATTTACCCTGACGTGATTGAATCTGCGGCGTCAAAAACTGGCAAAGCACATGTCATTAAGTCACACCACAACGTGGGAGGTTTGCCAGACGACATGGAGCTTGGCTTGGTCGAGCCACTCAAAGAACTGTTCAAAGATGAAGTGCGTAAGATTGGCTTAGAGTTGGGCTTGCCTTACGACATGCTTTACCGTCATCCGTTCCCTGGCCCAGGCTTAGGCGTTCGTGTTCTGGGTGAAGTTAAAAAAGAATATTGTGACTTGTTGCGCCGCGCTGATGCCATCTTCATTGAAGAGCTTCATGCGGCAGACTTGTACCATAAAGTGAGCCAAGCCTTTACTGTCTTCCTACCCGTTCGCTCAGTTGGCGTGATGGGTGATGGCCGTAAATATGATTGGGTGGTGTCGCTGCGTGCAGTAGAAACCATCGACTTTATGACGGCCCATTGGGCTCATTTGCCGTATGAGTTCTTAGGTAAGGTATCAAACCGCATTATTAATGAAATTGATGGTATTTCGCGCGTTGTTTATGACGTGTCAGGCAAGCCGCCTGCGACCATCGAATGGGAATAAGCGGATTTGTGTTATGAATATAAAAGCCAGCGAAAGCTGGCTTTTTTATGCCCGTTTGATGCTCACTAATTGCCAAATCAAAGCGCTCGAGTGATATGAATAAAGGTGCCGCTAGGAGGTTGCTGACAATGGCAGGTTGTCGTTAACTTACGCTGGTTCTAATAATTGTTGATTAACTTGAGCCTGTTGCGGGTAACACTGGGAATTTGTTGAGTTTTCAAATAATCTTGCTGCATCGCAACAAATATTAAAAGGCGTCATGAGTCATGATAAGTAACCGATTAATCGCTCGCCTGCTTGGCGCAACTTTTCTGCTGTCAGCAACTGCTGCGTTTAGCCAACAAGGCGAACCTGTTGAGCCACATCAACAGTTATTTGCGCGCTCGGTGATGTATCAATCGCTAACCGATGTGTGCATCGAACAAGGCCATAATTCGATGCTGCAATCAGCTTATCAGCAATGGTTATTGCGCAGCCAAACTCCAATTCAGCAGGGCCGAGAGAGCGTTGCAACAATGGCTGCCGCTCAAGGCCGAACGATGGATTCTGTCGTTAAGATATTTTTGCACATGGTTGAACAAAATTGGGCGTTACTGAATGAAGGAGAGCGTTCGCTCAAGTGCATTGAGTTGGACAAGTACCTGAATGACGTTGATCGCGCCATACCACAAACGCCTATCATCGCAGGCTAGTGCATTCCATAACGGGTTATTACCCAAATCGGTTATCCGCGCGAATTGTTAGCGAGACTCACGAGTCGCTCTAGCTCCGTGGATAGGGCTACAGCCTGACGTATGATTTTACGCTGTGTTATCGCTGGCATGACTGCGTGAACCAAAACAGGGTAACGTAGTCGCAATGGAAAGAGACGTTTCGATTACTCCCTAACTCGCTCAGCCAATGGATTCTTCTATTATGGGCTTTGTCGCCGATTTATGGTCAAATCTCGCATCACCACACGAATGATCAACACTGGTAAGCATGACATCAGATGAACAATGGATGGAGCGCGCTTTAGCGCTTGCTGAGCAAGCGGAGCAACGCGGCGAAGTGCCGGTTGGAGCTGTATTGGTTGTAGATGGCCAAGAAATTGCCAGCGGCTTTAATCAAAGTATCTGTCAGCACGATCCCACCGCCCATGCGGAGATCATTGCGCTGCGACAAGCCGGTCAACAAGTAGAAAATTATCGCCTCACCAATACGACCTTGTATGTCACGTTAGAGCCTTGCCCAATGTGCGCTGGCGCAATGGTGCATGCTCGTGTGGGGCGTTTAGTTTATGGAGCTTCAGATCCGAGAACCGGCGCCGCAGGCTCGGTTTTTCAATTACTTAAATCTGATCAATTGAATCATCAGGTTGAAGTGGTTGGTGGGGTAAAAGACACAGAATGTGCTGAGCAGTTACGGCGCTTCTTCCGCAACAAGCGAGAACAGGCTAAAGCCTTAAAAAAATCGAAACAACAGCTGTCTGGTGACGATTAGTCGTCGGCCATAAACATGGCGTGTTGCTTACGTTGGCGCGCAAAAATATTTCGTTTGACGCGTTTGACTTGAATGTAGCGACGTAAATTCTGGCTACGGGTACGAGTTTTTCGCATATTTTTAAACCTCATTATTAAATCTCCCGACATTACACATTTCGTGTATTACAGCTTGATGACAGTATTTACCATAGACTCAGATAAGTTTGCGATCCATCGCCTATTTGCATCTTTTACTGTTGGCTAGCGTCAGGCTCCGATATGGTGGTTGCTTGTTCTGTCGTAGCCTTTTCTGCTTCTGCTTCTGCTTCTGCTTCTGCTTCTGCTTCTTGCGCTTCGCTATCTTGAATAATTTCATCGATATTGGAAAAGCGTTGTTGCTGGCGTTTGAGTTGTTGCTCGCGCGCGGCTTCTCGTTCAAGCCATATCAAGGTTTCATAATAACGGCGAATATTACGCACATAGCGGACCGGCTCTTCGCCGCGGGCATAGCCAAACTTGGTTTGCTTGTACCATTGGCGTTTGCGTAATAATGGCAGACTTTGTTGCACATCCAGCCATGCATATTTGTTTTTGCCTTGTAGCTCTGCGATGGTCATGGCATCCACAAGATGACCAAAACCAACGTTATAAGCGGCCAAAGCGAACCAAATGCGCTCATCTTCCGGCACTTTATCAGGGATCCGAGCGAGCATTTTTTCCAAGTATTTAGCGCCACCGGCAATACTTTGCTCTGCGTCTAATCGGTTTGACACGCCAACGCTGGCTGCCGTGTTTTGGGTCAGCATCATCATTCCGCGAACACCGGTAAACGAGGTGGCTTTGGGGTTCCAGTGAGATTCCTGATAACTAATGGCGGCTAATAGCTCCCATTCGATAGGCTGAGCATGGCGTTGGAATACTTTTCGGTAGCGCGGTAATTTTCGCTTCGCCGCGCGGATGAATGAGCGAGTGTCAACGTAATCAAACTCATTGATATGGCTGAAATATTTGTGCTCCATTTCAGCCAGTAAGCCTTGTTCTCTAATCCAGCTGAAGTACTCAATGGCTAAACCAAATAAACTGTCGTCATCGGTGCCAGAAAAAGCCCAAGCGATGTCTTGCTCACCTTCCAATGAAAAGGCAACCGATAGCTCAGGATGGAAACGGCGCATGGCGTCAAGCTGAGTGGAGTCCACTAAGGTGTAATCAATGTCACCTGACAGCACCTTCAACAACAATGAGTCGGTATTGTCATTAGCACTTTCACGCCATTGTAAATCTGGATAGACCTGTTGTTGTGCGGCGAGAGAATCGGCATGGGCGCTGTTGGCCATGACCACTAACTCACCAGGTATTTTTTTGAAACTTAATGGCCAGCGATTGCCTTTTTTAAACACCACTTTCTGACTGACCTGATAGTAAGTCGGGCCAAATCGAAATTGTTCGCGGCGAGAATTGGTGGGCGTTAAACCTGCTGCGGCAAAGTCAATTTCATCATGGTCGAGTTTTCGAAATAACTGATCGATTTGATGGACTGGAACCATTTTCAGGCGCACGCCCAAATAATCAGCAAAGGATTTGGCCAAGTCATATTCCAAGCCTGTTTCGCCAACTTGATCGCGCATGTAAGTTGTGGTGCCAAATAAGGTGCCAACACGCAAAACGCCACGCTGCTGAATTTCTTGTAGCTGCGAGTTTGCCTGCTCAGATTGGGGTAAACAGCCCGTTAACAGGCTTGATACCGTTAAAGCAATCCACAATATAACCTGTCTAAACTGCCAACTTCTCATAAATTTTGTTTACTAATCATAGGCCTGGAAGGAGAACTTAAGCCTCATTGTAGCGCCGATTAAAGATATTGCATCGGATTCTCGGTAAACGCTGCATTCGTGCGAATTTTTGCCTATAATAGCGCCCCTTAATAGAGTCCATCCCACCAGATATCGAGTCCAATACCGTCTATGGAAATTCTACGCGGCGCGCCTGCATTATCCGACTTTCGTATCCAGAAATTACTGGCTGCATGTACTAAAAATCAACTACCTGTAGTTGATATATATGCCGAATTTATGCACTTCGTTGAGCTTAACGGGCAATTAAGCTCGGAGCAACAGGGTGAGTTGAGTCAGATCCTGACTTACGGCCCAACGATTGCCGAGCATGAACCGGCTGGTGAACTGATGTTGGTGACTCCGCGTCCCGGCACTATCTCACCTTGGTCTACTAAAGCAACCGACATTGCGCATAACTGTGGCTTAGATGCCATCGTACGCATTGAGCGCGGAACTGCCTATTACATCAAGGTCGAAGGTGAGTTAACTGCAGCGCAAGCCACAGTTCTGAAATCTTTATTGCATGACCGCATGATGGAAGTGATTTTTGCGGACATGAATCAAGCCAGCGCATTATTCCAACACCACACGCCAGCCCCGCACAAGTCGGTTGATGTGTTGAGTGGCGGTCGCGAGGCGTTGGCTAAGGCTAACGTTGATTTAGGTTTGGCATTGGCTGATGACGAAATCGACTATCTGGTCGAGAGCTTTATCAAGCTCAACCGGAATCCAAACGACATCGAGCTGTACATGTTTGCCCAAGCAAACTCCGAGCACTGTCGTCATAAGATCTTCAATGCCGACTGGACCATTGATGGCATAGAGCAGCCGAAGTCGCTGTTCAAAATGATCAAAAACACCTACGAACAGACTCCTGACTACGTCCTCTCTGCGTATTCTGACAATGCTGCGGTTATGGAAGGGACGGCTGCAGGCCGCTTCTTTGCTGATCCGCAAACGCGCGAATATGGCTACCATCAGGAAGATATTCAAATCCTGATGAAAGTAGAAACCCACAACCACCCAACGGCTATCTCGCCTTGGCCTGGAGCAGCAACCGGCTCTGGTGGTGAGATTCGTGATGAAGGTGCGACGGGTAAAGGTGCTAAGCCTAAAGCTGGCTTGGTCGGCTTCTCTGTTTCTAACCTGCGTATTCCTGGTGCCGAGCAACCGTGGGAAACCGACTTCGGTAAGCCGGCTCGCATTGTGTCAGCATTTGACATCATGATGGACGGCCCGCTCGGCGGCGCTGCGTTTAACAACGAATTCGGTCGCCCTGCATTGTTGGGTTACTTCCGTACATACGAAGAACAAGTTAACAGCCACGCCGGGGAAGAAGTACGTGGTTACCACAAGCCTATTATGTTGGCGGGTGGTATTGGCAACATTCGAGATGAGCACGTCATTAAGACTCCTTTCGAAGCAGGCTCCAAGCTCGTTGTGCTTGGCGGCCCGGCGATGAACATTGGCCTTGGCGGCGGTGCTGCATCGTCCATGGCATCTGGCCAATCGAGTGAAGATTTAGATTTTGCTTCGGTTCAACGGGATAACCCAGAAATGGAACGCCGTTGTCAGGAAGTTATCGACCGTTGTTGGCAGTTAGGCGACGCGAACCCGATTGCCTTTATCCATGATGTGGGCGCTGGTGGATTGTCGAATGCTTTCCCTGAGTTGGTTCATGATGGTGGCTGTGGCGGTGATTTCCACCTGCGCAATGTGCCAAATGATGAGCCAGGCATGAGCCCTCTTGAAATTTGGTGTAACGAATCGCAAGAGCGTTATGTGCTCGCGATTGATCCAGAAAGCTTGGCGGTATTTGAGGCTATCTGTAAGCGCGAACGCGCGCCATTCGCAGTTATCGGCGATGCGACTGCAGAGCAGACGTTAGGCCTGCACGATAGTCACTTTGATAATAAGCCAATCGATTTACCATTGGATGTGTTGTTGGGCAAGCCGCCAAAAATGCATCGCGACGTCACTTCAATTAAAGCGACGGGTAATGTGCTGAAACTGGATGACGTGACGCCAGCTGATGCTGCAGAGCGCCTATTACGCTTGCCGACTATTGCCGAAAAAACCTTCTTGGTAACCATTGGTGACCGTACGGTTACCGGTATGGTGGCGCAAGATCAAATGGTTGGCCCTTGGCAGGTTCCTGTCGCGAACTGCGCCGTTACGACCGCATCATTCGACACCTATGCTGGTGAAGCGATGTCGATGGGTGAACGTACGCCGGTTGCCTTACTCGATTTCGGCGCCTCCGCTCGTTTGGCTGTCGCTGAGTCGATTACCAATATTGCTGCTAATTCGATTGGCGACATTAAGCGCATTAAATTGTCTGCCAACTGGATGTCTGCAGCCGGCCACCCTGGCGAAGATGCCGGCTTGTATGAAGCTGTCAAAGCGGTAGGTGAAGAGTTGTGTGCCGAGATTGGCCTCACCATCCCGGTCGGTAAAGATTCCATGTCGATGAAAACTCGTTGGCAGGAAGATGGTGAAGATAAGTCAGTCACAGCGCCACTGTCATTGGTGATCACGGCCTTTGGCCGCGTGATTGATGTACGCCAGTCGGTAACGCCTCAACTGCGCACTGACAAAGGCAACACCGATTTACTGCTCGTCGATTTAGGTAAAGGTCAGAACCGTTTAGGTGCCTCTTGTTTGGCGCAAGTGTACAAACAGTTGGGCGATGTTGCTCCTGATCTAGACAATAACCAATTGTTACTGCAGTTCTTCAATGCCATACAAGCCTTGGTACAAGACGATAAGCTGTTGGCATATCACGACCGTTCTGATGGTGGCTTATTCACCACAGTTGCGGAAATGGCTTTTGCTGGCCACACCGGTGTTACCGTTGATATTGCTGCCTTAGGCAATGATGACTTAGCCGCGCTTTACAGCGAAGAGCTTGGCGCCGTGGTGCAAATTTCTGCTGCAGACCGTGATGCGGTAATGAAGGTTTTTGCTGACAACGGTTTGGCTGATTGTGTGCATGTGATTGGTGGTTTGAATGACACCGATACCATCGACTTCGTTCGCGGAGAAGATACGGTGTTGAGTAATACCCGCACTCACTATCGCATGGTGTGGGCTGAAACGACTCATCGTATGCAGGCGCTACGTGATAACCCAGAATGTGCCCAACAAGAATTTGATGCTAAAGCCAATGCGGCCGATCCTGGTATTCAGATCGAGCTGGGTTTTGATTTGAACGAAGACGTTGCTGCGCCATATATTGGCAAAGGGGCTGCACCTAAGATTGCCATCTTGCGTGAGCAAGGTGTGAACTCTCACGTCGAAATGGCAGCCGCATTTGATCGCGCAGGCTTTGCCGCGGTTGATGTTCATATGAGCGATGTCTTGGCTGGCGATATCGACTTTGATCAATTCAAAGGTTTAGTGGCTTGTGGCGGCTTCTCATATGGAGACGTACTGGGCGCTGGCGAAGGTTGGGCCAAGTCGATTCTGTTTAACAACCAAGCCCGTGATGCTTTCCAAGGCTTCTTCCACCGTGATGACACTTTCAGCTTAGGTGTTTGTAATGGCTGTCAGATGATTTCTAACTTGAAGGCATTGATTCCGGGTGCGGAGCTGTGGCCACGTTTTGTGCGCAACCAATCTGAACGCTTTGAAGCGCGTTTCAGCACGGTGAAAGTAGCGCAAAGTCCATCGGTATTACTGGCTGGCATGGCAGGCTCTCGTATGCCAATTGCTGTATCGCATGGCGAAGGTCGTACCGAATTCGCTACTACTGATGCGTTGGCGGCTTTGCAAAAGTCGGGCACTGTCGCGATGAATTTCGTGGATAACAGTGGTCAATTCACCAACCAGTATCCATTGAACCCGAACGGCTCACCTGATGGCATTACTGCTGTTACCTCCGTTGATGGTCGGGCTACGATTATGATGCCACACCCTGAGCGAGTGTTCCGCGCGGTAAGTCATTCGTGGGCTCCGGATGAGTGGCAAGAAGATAGCCCTTGGATGCGTATGTTCCGCAATGCTCGCGTGTTCGTTGGTTAACATGATGTAGCACATAAAAAAACGGAGCTTAGGGCTCCGTTTTTTTTGACCAATTGGTGTTGATATTAGTCAACGACGGGCTCAGTTGGACTAATGTCATCACTGGGGTAACAACCAAGGATTTTGATAAACGTGGTGATATCGTTGAGTTGTTCCATCGCCGTGATCAAGTTGCTGCTACTGACATTGCTTTCAACATCCACATAGAACATTTCTTCCCATGGGTTTCCTGGTATCGGGCGAGATTCCAGTTTGCACATATTGATGTTGTTTTGCTTAAGAATGATCAACGCATCTACTAGCGCGCCGGGCCGCTGTTTCACCGACATAATGAAAGTCGTCTTCGCTGGAATTTGTTCGGCCACATCAATGGGCTTACGAGCCACCACAATGAACCGGCTGTAGTTTTGCTTTTGATTAGCAAGACCGGTGCGAATGGCTGTCAATCCGTAAAGCCGACCGCCGTCTGCGTTACCAATGGCAGCCACATCGTCTCGTGCCATGTTGGCAACAATTTCAAAAGCGTGTGATGTGGCATCTGTACGTTCAATGGCCACTTCAGGTAAGTGACTTAAGTATTCGCTACATTGCGCGATAGGCTGGAAGTGGGAGTAGATGGTTTTGATTTTTTCTTCCGAGGTAGCCGTTGCGACTAACAGGCAATGTTCAACCGGTACCGATACCTCACCCACGATATGTAAGCTGGTGTGCTGAAGTAAGTCATATACCTCGTTAATGCCACCGGATGAAGTGTTCTCAATGGGTAGTAAGGCATAGTCAGCTAGGCCATTTTCGACTTTGCCAATGACTTCTTTGAATGTTTTGCAACCGTGCTCAATGACTTCCTCAGCCTTTCGAGCAAAGTACTTTTGTGCCGCTAAATGGCTGTATGAGCCTTGCTGCCCTAAGAATGCCACACGCACCTTGTGTGCGATGGTATCTGGATTGATGTGCTGTTGGAGGTAGGCCTGCTGCAGTAACACCGAGTCTTCAATGATGCTGTGAAACACCTGAGTTACATAGGGAGCATCCAGTTGTAATGACTTACCGGTTTCAATGAGTTCAACCAACAACTGCTGTTCACGGGTTGTGTCGCGAACGGGTTTGCTACTGGCAAGTTTGCTCTTCGCAACCTCCATACTTAGCTGTCGGCGCTTGGCAAGCAATTCGAGCAGTTGCTTGTCGGTGCCACTGATGTCTTTTCTGACCGTGTCTAAGTTTGGCGAGGCCATGAGCAATCCTTTTGTTTTTTATTCTCGGTGTTGGTTAGCCAACGCCCTAAGTTATTCAAAATAAAAAGGCCTCCCAGTGTGGGGAGGCCTATGATTTATTGACTCTATACAATAAATCCCGCCCCATTAGGGCAGGATAAAGAAAAGCTTGGTTTGGAAATCGGAGAGTCGTCTCATGGTTGACAATCTAAGTGATGAGAGTTGTGACTGTCAACCAAAATTGACGCAACTGCAAGTGAATGTCTAAGCATTACGGTTGCGTTTTTATGCGGCTTGATTTCTCGCTGTGTTGATTTTGCCACGATGACGTAAAAGCTGTTGCTTTAATTTATCGACGAGGCGATTCGTTGCCACCTGAAAATTTTCATGGCTCGCTTTGGCGAATAACTCGGTTCCGGGAATGAATAGGCGAGCTTCAACAATAATATTGCTGCCATCTTTTTCAACAATAACATGGGGGTTAATTAACTGGGCGTCTAGACGCTCTAACTTGGAAAATGCGTAACTAATGTGCTCGCGAATAGAAGGAGTTACAGGCATGGTTTTGCAGGTGATTTCGATATTCATCGTGGGATCCTTTATTAATTGCCTCAACTTCAGAATACGAACTGGAGGGATGAATAACGTGATATCGATCAAGTTTGCTAAGTGATAAAAAAGTTCCCAAATAAATTGTGAGGAGTAGGGCAAAAGTAGCTTAAAACGGCTGATGAAAAATAACAGGCGAGTTACATTGGGGAAATAAGCTAGTAAGCAATGGGTCGCATCGAAGAGAAACGATACGGAGATGAGTTAGTTATCTGATTACCAGCGAGAACTACCTTTACGCGTACTACGCAGACCTAAACCAATCATCAACTCTAATGCAATGATAATCGCGACTATCCTGATAACTAAATAAAGTGCCATAGAATCAACTAGATCATTTAGATGTGAATAAAATTTGACCTATTGAATGGCGTAAAGCACCCATTAGTCAATTAAATTTTAAAACTTTTCAGGTTATTGTGATTGAGCTCTCAATCAAACCGAAACGACGTTACCACTAGAGCCAATGCCACTGGCACCACCTTGCGCTGTATACGTCATGGTCGATTGCTGGCCAGCTTTAACCATGGCATTTTGCAGGCGGCTAATACTGGTCATCGCCAATGCGATCATACGACCGTTAGTTTCATTCAGTTGTTTGCAGAGTTTTAATTGCGATTTAGCTTTAATGGCACCGGTTCGAAATGCTTCGGTATCAAGCTTATGCTTGCCTAAAGCTTGATCGCCGAGCTGCAATTCTTGCAGTAATGCCGTTTTGCGAGGAGGGATAGCTGCCAGCTCTTCAAATTTTCGTTCTGACAGAACTTGTTGCTCTTCAACTAAAAGTTGCTGCAGCAATTTGAGTCGCTCAAGTTGTTTTTCAATTAAAGCTGTTGCTGCTTGTTCTTGGTTCATTAGCTGCCTGCCAGATTTCCGAGTTCTTTCTCGAAATCTTGCAGCTTTTGCGCCAACTTTTCAGGATCGACTTTGTATTGCCCTTCAGCAATTGCTTTTTTGATGCTAGCAACTCGTTCTTGGCTAAATGACGGGGTACTGGCCATAGCGCGTTGCATATTTCCTAGTGATTGAGCTTGCTGAGTAAGCGAAACGGAATCTTTCACGTGAGCGGCAGCCGGTTGGCTTGCTGGCGCCTGTGAGCCTTGGCTGTTTTGTTGAACCTGAGCGTCAGGTTTTCCTGCGTTGGCACCCTTAACCGATGTGGTTGGAGTGCCCTGTACCCGGTTGATGTCAATGGCCATGGTCTGATTCCCACTGTGGAAAAAACGTTTCTCTGCTCAGTATATCGGAGTGAGACCAAAAAACTTTAATAAAATTGCTCAAATATTTATCTGAACCTTGCCGGTGGCAACAACAACGGCATTGATTTTCCGCCCCGAGCGTTTGTTTTGAACGCGCACAGTATCCCCTTGGGTACCATTATTTAACGCTAAGCCGGCGGTTTTTATTCGTAAACCGCTGCCGGTGGCTTCAACGATCACGTCCTCTCCCTTACAGACTTGGCACAAGGAACGTTTACGCAAGACTTGATTGGAGCTGACAGATTGCCGTGTCTTAGAGCCAATCACTTGCGCAGTGCTGCTGAAAAAGCCATTGCGTAACATAAAGGTGTCTTGATACGTCACTTCAACGTCTTTCGCTTCAATGATTGAACCCGCCGATAATGACGTTACGGACGTTACGGCCTGCTGCATTTTTTTGATTTGGGTTGGGACATACAAAGACCATAAGGTTTCGTTTTGCTCTGAAAAACACTGGGTGTAGATAGTGCTGTTTCGAGCGATAGGTTTGTTTCCGGAGACCTTAAACGCTAACGGAGTCGGGCAATCGGCTAATTTTATACGAGGATCGAGGCCGCGAATTTGTATCTCCCAGCGGGTGCCCTCAACCTCAGGAACTTGTTGCTCTATATATTGACGGACTTGATTGCGCAAATCGTCAAGGGAAATAGCAGCATTTGCCGCCAAGGATGTGACCGAGCCTACAGTCAGGCTAAGCATTGTGAGTAAGGTGCTAAATCCGCTTGGATTTTTCATCTGATTTCCCATAGATTCGACTATGATGTATAAACCTGCGGGCGTCATAGGTTTGACGCATACGTAAATGTTCTGGGTGTCACGCAAAGGTTGTGCCACCTCTATTGCACCAGAAGTGAGGTTGTATTCATGGCTGGGATACTCGACTCAGTAAACCAAAGAACCCAACTCGTTGGTCAAAACCGCTTAGAGCTGCTGCTTTTTAAACTTGGTACTCGTCAGCGCTATGGCATTAATGTCTTTAAAGTTAAGGAAGTGCTGCAATGTCCAACCTTAACGGCGATGCCAAAACGTCATCCGTTCATCCGAGGAATTGCCCACATTCGCGGTAATACCATTTCGGTGATCGACATGAGTTTGGCCACAGGTGGCCGGGCGATCCAAGATATTGAAAATTGCTTCATTGTGATTGCCGAATACAACCGTTCTACTCAAGGCTTTTTGGTTTCAAGCGTCGAACGCATTGTCAATGTCAACTGGGAATCCATTCAGCCACCGCCAACAGGCTCTGGCAGAGCAAGTTACTTGACGGCTGTGACGGAAATTGAAAAGGAGCTGGTTGAGATCTTGGATGTTGAAAAGATTCTTGATGAAATCAATCCTGTTTCAACTGAAGTGAGTGCAAACGTCATTCACGAAGAAACGGCACAAGCAAACGTTGGCCGCGCCATTATGATTGCCGATGATTCAAGTGTGGCTCGCAATCAGATTAAGCGAGCTTTAGCACCGCTAAATATGGAGATTCACCTCGCCCGGGATGGTAAAGAAGCGTTGGAGCAATTGCGGGAGCTTGCCGCGCAGCATAAGCCATTACATGAGTGGATGCCGGTGTTAATTTCAGACATTGAAATGCCTGAAATGGATGGCTATACCTTAACGGCTGAATTGCGTAATGATCCTGAGCTGAACAAGTTGCACATCATTTTGCACACATCACTCAGTGGTGTATTTAATGAAGCTATGGTTAGTAAAGTTGGGGCGAATAACTTTATTCCTAAATTTAACCCTGATGAACTGGCTGAAGCGGTGCAGCAAGCGGTTGAAGCCGCGCTATAGACTCATTGCACTAACAGGTATACGAGGTAATTAGTGCCTAAAAATCTGACGGACACGGAGTACACTGCTTTTCGCGAGTATTTAGAAAAGCACTCGGGCATTGTACTCGGTGAAAACAAGCAATATTTGGTGCGGAGCCGACTGGCCCCAGTTCTTGCGAACTTCAATTACAAGAACTTAACCGAGGTGCTAAAAGCACTGCAGGTTCCTAGTCAGCGTGAACTGCGCGCTACTGTTATTGATGCGATGACCACCAATGAAACACTCTGGTTTCGCGATGCCTACCCGTTTGAATTGTTAAAAAAGCAATTGTTTGCGGATTTCCATGGCATGAGTCGGCCGGTACGTGTTTGGTCGGCAGCTTGTTCTTCTGGGCAAGAACCCTATTCGCTGTCGATGACCTCGCTCGAATATCAAATGAGTAAACCTGGCGCTTTGGCCCGCGGTGTCGAGATTTTGGCAACGGATATTTCGGCTTCGATGCTCGACCAATGTAAAACCGCTGAGTATGACGAGTTGGCCTTGTCGCGTGGCTTGTCGCCAGAACGTCGTCGGCAGTTCTTTGAAAAAGCTGATGCTGGTCGCTGGCGATTGAATGCTAAGGTGCGTCAGCAAGTATCTTTTCGCTACGCCAACTTGCTCGAAAGTTATGCCTTACTGGGGCGTTTCGACATTATATTTTGTCGTAACGTACTGATTTATTTCTCTTCTGATGTGAAGGCTAAAATCATTTCTCAATTTGCCTCGGCGTTGAATCCGGGCGGCTATTTGATGTTAGGCGCGTCTGAATCTATCTCTGGTTTGTCTGATAAATTTGAGATGATTCGATGTAACCCAGGTATTGTTTACAAAGTTAAGAAATAACCCTGATCCGGCACTCGCCGGATCACCTTTTTACTTCCTCAAACTCACTTAAAGTGTCAAAAATAAGTCTGGCATAGTCATTGCTTAATCCAACTCATCGATGGAGGATTTGCAATGGCAATTAGTTTTGATAAAGCGCTTGGGGTGCATCAGCACACGCTCGGGATCCGTTCTCAGCGTGCGGAGGTATTGGCTTCGAACATGGCCAACGCTGACACGCCGGGCTATAAAGCCCGCGATTTGGATTTTAAAACAGCGTTAGCCAACGCACAGAGCAATGTCACCAGCCGGCAAAATCTTGCCCAGACGGATAACCGACATATTGCCGCCAGCAGCGAATTTACGCCCGAGTTGAAATTCCGAGTGCCAAACCAGCCCGATACGGGTGACGGCAATACGGTTGATGTACAAACCGAGCGTAATAGCTACCTCCAAAATTCCCTTGAATACCAGGCCAGCGTGCAATTCCTGAGCAGCAAGTTTAAAGGCCTAACGAAAGCGCTGAAAGGAGAATAACCATGAGTTTATTCAACGTACTAGATGTTTCTGGCTCTGCCATGTCAGCGCAGTCGGTGCGAATTAATACCACCGCCAGTAATTTGGCGAATGCCAATAGTGTATCCAGCAGTGCGGATGAAACTTACCGCGCACGGCAACCGGTGTTCGCCGCAGAACTTAACAAAGCCACTAGTCACCAAGATCATAGCGTCGGTGTCAATGTCGTTGGTGTGGTCGAAAGTGACCGGCCACTGAATGTCGAATACATGCCGAATCACCCTATGGCGAATGAAGACGGCTATATCTTCAAACCAAACGTCAACGTTGTTGAAGAAATGTCCAACATGATTTCAGCTTCACGTTCTTACCAGTCCAACGTGCAAGTAGCTGATGCGGCTAAACGTATGCTGCAGCGCGCTTTAACGTTGGGTCAGTAAGGGGAATATAAATGAGTATTGATAGCACAGTAAGCAGCTCATATACCGACTCGCTGCGATTGGATACGTCCAATTCTGCGGTGTACGAGACTGAAGAAGAACGTAGTGAGTTAACCCAGGAAGATTTCTTTTCGCTGCTAACCCAACAGTTGGCCTATCAGGATCCATCGAATCCGGTAGAGAACGCTGAAATGATTTCCCAGATGACCGCATTCCAAACCTCCGAAGGGATTTCTGAATTGAATGACCAGATAGGTGGTTTGGCCGACATTATGACGTCATCTCAAGCGTTGCAAGCGTCGACCTTGGTTGGCCAAAACGTGCTGGTAGCGGCAAATGCTGGCCACTCAAGCGGCAGCGGTTTTGATGGCATCGTCGCGTTAGAAGATCACACCAGCAACATTAGTGTGACCATTGAAGACGCCTCAGGACAAGTGATTCAGACCATTTATCTTGATGACCAGAGTGCAGGCAACGCTAAATTCGAGTGGGATGGCACAAACCTTGCTGGAGAACAAGCAGCAGATGGTGTTTATCAGGTCACAGTGAACGGGATGCAAAATGGCAAGTCCGTTGAATTACCAACCGCCGTCTATGCCAACGTACAAAGTGTTAGTTTGAGCAGCACGCTCGACGGCACCGCGCTTAACCTTTCAGGTTTAGGCACTATTAGTTTAAGCGATGTGCTAGAAGTCGCTGAAGGTTAAACGAATTCCGTAGAATTAGGAGAGCAGTTATGTCATTTAATATTGCGTTGAGCGGATTGAATGCGGCCCAGAAAGATCTTGATGTCACCGCGAACAACATCGCCAATGTGAACACATACGGGTTCAAAGAGTCACGAGCGGAATTTGCTGACGTTTACTCCACCAGTATTTTCACAAATAGCCAAACCAAGGTTGGTGAGGGCGTTACTACCGCGTCAGTTGCACAGCAGTTTAATCAGGGCAGTTTCTTATTTACCAACAACTCGCTGGATATGGCGGTTGACGGTGAAGGTTTTTTTGCCACTAGTGCTGAAGTAGATGACCAAACGGTTAATTTAACGCGCGCAGGTGCTTGGGCACTCGACTCTGAAAACTACGTGGTGAATTCATCCGGTGAATACTTACGCGCCTTTCCGGTTAACGCCGATGGCAGTGTCAGTTCGGTTTCATTAGCATCAACCCAACCATTGCAAATTCCGAGTTCTGCCGGTGACCCAACAGCGACAAGTTCCGTTGATATTAGTGTGAACTTGCCTAGTGGTGCGATTGCTCCTGATGACGGTACGGGTTTACCTGTAGCCTTTGATTACACGGACTCAAGCACTTACAACTCATCGACGTCGGTCACTATTTATGACTCTTTGGGTCAAAGCTATGTGATGACCACCTATTACCGTAAAGAAAATCTGTCGCCAGCTGCCAGTGATCCAAACCATTGGGAAGTGTATTACACCGTCTCAAATGGTACTGACACGACGCCAGTTGATGTTGTTGGTGGTGATGAAACCAGTGGTGGTCAAACCGGTCATTCCATTATTTTCAACAGCGACGGTACCTTAAACTCGATCAATGGTGGCAACGCGGTACAAACTGAAGAGCTAGGTGCTGCTGGTGCAGGCATTGATATGGGCGGTGCGGATGAGACTCAGCAGATCGTTATCAATCAGTCTAACCCAACGCAATATGCCTCTGCATTCCAAGTGAACAGCTTGACCCAAGACGGTATTACAGTGGGTCGTTTAACCGGTATTGATATTGCCACCAATGGTTTGGTTGCTGCGACTTATAGTAACGGCTTTACCGAACCGCTAGGCAAAATTGCGCTGGTCACCGTTGCTAACTCACAAGGGCTGTCTCAAATCGGCAACACCTCGTGGCAGGTAACTCAAGCATCAGGCGATGCCTTGGCAGGTGAAGCGGACTCCGGTTCATTTGGTAAAATTCAGTCGGGTACGTTAGAGCAATCGAACGTGAACTTGACCACTGAATTGGTTGACTTGATTACCGCTCAGCGTAACTTCCAGGCCAATAGCCGAGCGTTGGAAGTGAATAACACAGTGACGCAGAATATCTTGCAGATTCGATAATCGAACCGCGCTAATTAGGGCTGCCATCGGCAGCCCTTTTTGATCCTAGCTTGTTCCACTTGATTTTTATTTGTTCACATTAATGACGGAAACAACCTCCTTTCTGATACTCACGGTTTTTTGACACGCAGCTCCTACCAACTTGAAATACAACAAAAAATTCACAATGGCATCCTAGTTGCAGTCTCAGTGTTAGATCAATTTCACTGACAAAGGTTTGACTATGGATCGCGCGCTTTATATTGCCGCTCAAGGTGCCAATCAAAACATGAATGGTATTGCGCTGCGCAGTAACAACCTAGCGAATGCCCAAACCACAGGCTTCAAGGCCGATATGGAGCAGGCTCGTGCAATGCAAGCATATGGTGGCGGTTTGCCGACCCGAGTGTTTGCAATGACCGAGCGCCCCTCTCAAAACTTTGAAGGTGGCTCGTTTATGACCACGGATCGCCCGCTGGATGTCGCGATTAAAGGTGAAGGCTGGTTTGCAGTGCAGGCTGGCGATGGTAATGAAGCGTATAGCCGCTCTGGCAATTTGCGCATCTCCGAGGGCGGGGTCATTGAAAACGGCCGCGGTGAAATGTTGATTGGTGAAGCCGGACCAATTGTGGTGCCGCTCCCCATGGAAAAAATTGATATCGGTAATGACGGCACGGTTTCTGTGTTACCGCAAGGAGCTCCTGCCAATGCCATTGAAGTCGTCGGTCGAATAAAGATGGTGAACCCTGACATTCGAGAAATGATTAAGGGCACGGATGGTTTGTTTCGATTAAAGGATGGCACTGACGCGCCAGAAAGCATTGACGTTAAATTGGCGTCTGGTGTGCTTGAAGGCAGCAATGTCAATGCCGTCAATGAAATGACCAACTTGATCAGCTTACAGCGCCAGTTTGAAATGCAGATCAAAATGATGAAAACCGTTGAGGAGATGGACTCGTCCAGCTCGTCCTTGATGAGCCTACGTGGCTAATAAGAGGAACTGACTATGCATCCCGCTTTATGGATTAGTAAAACCGGTCTGGACGCGCAACAAACAGACATTTCGGTTATTTCTAACAACATCTCCAACGTCAGTACGGTTGGATTTAAGAAAAGCCGCGCGATTTTTGAAGACTTGTTGTATCAGAACATCAATCAACCCGGCGGTAGCTCTTCGGCCAACTCCGAATTGCCTTCCGGTTTAATGTTAGGTGCTGGTGCCAAAGTTGTTGCTACCCAGAAGATTCATTCCCAGGGCAACATTATCACCACTGATAACTCGTTGGATTTGACCATTAATGGCAAAGGGTTTTTCGAAATTCTGTTGCCCGATGGCAACATTGCCTACACCCGTAACGGCCAATTTACCCTCAATGATGAAGGCACGATTGTGACCAATGGCGCGGGCTATGAACTGCAACCTGCGATGCAGGTGCCGGAAGATGCTCAGTCCATCACCGTATCCGGTGACGGTCAGGTTTCGGTACAACTTGAGGGTGAGGCAGAAGAGACCATTATTGGTCAGCTGACTATTTCCGACTTCATCAACCCATCTGGCTTGGAGCCTATGGGTGAAAACTTATATGCCGAAACTGGCGCCAGCGGTGCTCCGATTCAAGGTAACCCGTCATTGGATGGTCTTGGCAGCATTGGCCAAGGCATGTTGGAAACATCGAACGTGAATGTCACCGAGGAATTGGTGAACCTGATCGAAAGTCAACGTGCTTATGAGATGAATTCAAAAGTTATCTCAGCGGTCGATCAGATGTTGTCGTACCTCAATCAACAGCTATAACGTGAGGCTCGCCATGAAACAGTTATTTATGATTGGAGTCGTTGCTTTGGTTGGCTGCAATGCGACCACTCAAAAGCCCATTCCAGATGATCCCTACTACGCGCCTGTGCTGCCAGAAATGAAGCCGCATGAGGTGATTCGCTCAGGGTCGCTGTTTCAGGATAGCTACTCACAGAACTTATATTCAGACATCAAAGCTCACCGAGTCGGTGACATCATCACGGTTGAATTGAGTGAATCCACTAGCGCTAAAAAAAGTGCTAAGAACGAGATCGATAAAGACTCGGAAGTTGGATTATCAACGCCCTTCATCATGGGAAGCCCGCTGACGGTTAATGGCAATGAAGTTAATGCCTCGGTGTCGATGGAAAACTCGTTCTCCGGTGAATCGGATGCAGATCAGAGCAACAGCTTAACTGGCGCTATTTCTGTTCACGTGGTGCAAGTGATGGCAAACGGCAATTTGGTCGTTCGCGGTGAAAAGTGGATGACCCTGAATCAAGGTGACGAATTTATTCGTTTATCCGGCATTATTCGGCCGGATGATATTTCGCCAGATAACTCCATTTCGTCAACTCGCGTGGCAAACGCGCGTATTCAATATTCGGGCACCGGTAAATTTGCTGATGCGCAAGAGCAAGGTTGGCTGTCTGCATTCTTTAACAGTCCACTGATGCCGTTCTGATGGGAGTCATGACCATGTTTCGTTCGATAGCAATGTTCGCTTTGCTGATGCTGTCCGCTTTACCTGTCGCACAAGCTGAAAGAATTAAAGACATCACCAAGGTACAGGGCGTTCGAGACAACCAAATTGTTGGTTACGGCTTGGTTGTAGGCTTGCCTGGTACTGGCGAACAAACCAAATACACGGCACAGAGTTTTCGCACCATGCTAAGTAATTTTGGTATCACCCTCGACTCTGGCACTAGCCCTAAAGTTAAAAATGTTGCAGCGGTGGCTGTGCACGCCACCATGCCCGCGTTTGTTAAGCCGGGCCAAACACTGGATGTCACTGTCTCATCTGTAGGTAGTGCAGAAAGTCTGCGTGGCGGTACGTTGCTACAAACCTTCCTCAAAGGGGTCGATGGCAAGGTGTATGCGATAGCACAGGGCAACTTATCGGTCAGTGGTTTTTCAGCCACCGGCTTAGATGGCTCTAACGTGGTTCAAGACACACCAACAGCGGGTCGAATTCCGAGTGGTGCAATTGTTGAACGAGCGATTGAGTCGCCGTTTAGTCAAGGCGATCACCTGACCTTTAACCTCGATCAACCCGATTTCACCACCGCGATGCGGGTCTCCGAAGCGATTAACGAGTTGGTTGGCCCTCGCACTGCCATGCCATTGGACGCTGCTTCGATTAAAGTTCTTGCGCCGCGCGATGTATCGCAGCGAGTCGCATTTTTGTCATTACTCGAAGAAGTTCAAGTTGAGCCTGCTGATGTTACTGCACGAGTGGTAGTAAATGCTCGTACCGGCACGATAGTCATTGGCAAAAACGTGACCTTATTACCGGCCGCGATTACACATGGTGGTTTGACCGTCACGATCGCTGAAACGCAGCAAGTTTCGCAAGCGAACCCGTTTGCTCAAGGTGGCGAAACAGTGGTGACCAATCAATCGGTCATTGATGTGAATGAAGAAGATGCGCGCATGTTTAAGTTTGATCCCGGTACGTCACTGGATGATCTCGTGCGTGCTATCAATGCCATTGGCGTTGGCCCGAGTGATGTTCTGGCAATCTTAGAGGCTTTGAAAGAAGCAGGAGCGCTACGTGGCGATCTCATCATCATCTAATGCCGCTCAAACGTTAGGCCAGGCAAGTAGCTTTAACGATCTAGCGTCGCTCGACAAACTTCGTTCGGCGGCGCAAAAAGATAAGGATGGGGCGCTACGTGAAGTCGCTCAACAATTCGAATCGATCTTCATGCAAATGGTGATGAAGGGAATGCGGCAAGCCAATGCTGCGTTCGAATCCGATTTGATGAACTCGAATTACACCGACTTCTATCGCGACATGGCCGATCAACAAATGTCATTGAATATGGCGCAACAAGGCGCCCTAGGTTTGGCTGACATCATGGTTCAGCAACTTAATCCTGAAGCTGGCTCTTTTACGCCTGCAAGCGTTTTACGCGGTGGCGAGGCTATTCCAACTAATGCTGATTCTGATGCCGAAGCTGAAGACAAACCTCTGACGATGCCACCAGAGTTGGCCTACCAACGCCGTCATAAACAAACCGTAGACAAAGCGGCGGCGGATCCCTCGGTTGCTATATCACAAGCTTCCGCAAGTGCAGCTAGCAATGCTCCTGCCGCGGAGCCTGTGAGTTTTGCTGATCCGCAAGAGTTTGTCGACAAACTATTGCCGATGGCAACAAAAACCGCGCAAGCGCTTGGTGTGAACCCTGCAGCAATTCTTGCACAAGCTGCACTTGAAACGGGTTGGGGCCAAAAAGTCATTCGCCAGAACGATGGCGCGAGCAGCAACAACTTATTCAACATCAAAGCAAATAATAACTGGCAAGGTGATCGCGCCAGTGTTTCTACGTTGGAATTTGAAGAAGGCTTGCCTGTCAGAAAAATGGCGGCCTTCAGAAGTTATGAAAATATTCAACAAAGCTTTGATGATTACGAGAATTTATTAACTAATTCATCGCGTTACAAAGAGTCTTTAGGCCAAAAATATGACTCGGCAGGATTCTTGCAAGAATTACAGAAAGCTGGTTATGCGACAGATCCAAAATACGCCGATAAGGCCATTTCTGTACTGCAACGCATTACTGGCATGCTTGAACTGTAATTAATAGGAAACTGCCATGCCGGTAGATCTGTACAACCTTGGTGTTAGTGGCTTGCTGACAGCTCAGCAGCAGCTCAGCACCACCAGCCAAAACATTGCCAATGTTGATACTGATGGTTATACCCGTCAGCAAGTCATTCAGGGAACCCAGAATGCCTTGTGGGAAGGGGGTAACTACTATGGCACCGGCGTTTACGCGCAAGAAGTCCGCCGTATTTACGATCAGTTTGCCTATAACGAATCCATCTATCACCAAAGTCGCTATTCCTATTCAGAAACTCTAACCGGCCGTTTGCAAGGGCTGGATGACATTATGTCGAATGTGGGCGGCAACATGCTCGATTCGATTTCTGAGTTCTATGACGCCTTAAACTCTGTGGTGGATCAGCCGACTGACGTGGGGATCCGGCAGGTGATGCTTGATAAAGCAGAAGCCATGACGGGCATTTTCAATTCCCTCAATGCTTCCCTGGAAGCTCAATTCGAATCGGTGAATACCGACATTGAAACCATCGCAGGCCGCATGGATGAGATTGGTGAACAAGTCGCAGAACTCAATCGTCAAATCATCACGGCGTCTGGTAACGGCAACGGCGCCACGCCTAATGATCTGCTCGATCGCCGCGATCAACTAATCACTGAGCTTGCTGAGTACACCAATGTGTCTACTGTAGAGCAGGCCAGCGGTGCGGTGACCGTGATTATTGGTAATGGCCAAACTCTAGTGGCTGATAACACCGCATTTGGTGTGAGCACTATTCCTGGCGCTCCTGACGTTCGTGACATTGAAATCGTCTTGACTCAAGGCGGCAATACTATTCCGCTTGATGGGCAAAATCTCGGCGGGCAGGTTGCCGCCCTGTTTGAGTACCGCGACGAAGAATTAAAGCTGGCCATGAATGAGTTGGGCCTGACAGCTATTGCTATGTCTGATGCATTCAATAGTCAGCAAGCTCAAGGGCTTGATCTGAATGAGTCATTCGGCAACAACCTATTTACCGACATTAACGACACCACACTCGCCCAGCAGCGAGCGCGCGTCGACACCAGTAATACTGGTACATCGCAGTTGCAAGTCAACATTACTGATGTCAACAGCCTGACCGCGAGTGACTATTACCTGCAATTTGATGGCAGCGATTATCAACTCACCGATCTAGATTCCGGCACCACTTACAACATCGGTGCACCTGGTGCCATCACCATGCCCGACGCTGATGGCGATGGTGTGTCTGATATTGGTTTTGAAGTCGAAGACTTCGTTGTGGGTGTGCCCGTAAATGGCGATAAATGGATATTAACGCCAACGCGTGAGTTTGGTGGTGACATTGGCGTCGAATTGAGTGACCCCGATCAGATTGCCGCATCTTCGGTATTTGAAGTGTACGAATCAGATACCAATGTCAGCCCTGCGGATGTAGAAATCATTAGTGTTGATCCGACCGATCCTAATTTCGCCACCGCGATGAATGGTATGGATTTTACCTTCATCGAAAACCCTGCCGGCTCAGGCACCATTGAATACGACATTTTAGACCCTTCAGGAACGTCTCTGATTGGCGGAGCTACCTTGCTAGGCGCGACGCCAGCACAAATTTCTTATGGTGGGGTAACGGTAGAAGTCACCGGTAACCCAATTGGCCAAGCATCAACAACAGTGCCTGCCGGACCGGGTACCCCTGAAGTTTATTCTGTGAACTACGCCTTCGGCCCCGGTAACAACTCCAATGCGGTGGCCATGACCGAGTTTCAGACCACTAAGTTGGTTAAAGACGGTTCGATGACCATTGAGGGCTCCTATCAAAATGTGGTGACTCAAATCGGGGTTCATACCGAAACAGCCGCCATTTTACATGAAACCAATACCACGACGTTTACCTCTGCGACCACAACTTTGCTGCAAGCTGGAGGTGTCAACTTGGATGAAGAAGCATCTAACTTGTTGAAGTATCAACAGTCTTATACGGCCGCTGCCCGCATCGTTACTGTGGCGAAAGAAATTACCGATACCTTGCTGAATAGCTTTTAAGAGGTGATGCATGCGCGTCTCAACCTTTCAGTTTTACCAGTACAACACCAACAACATCCTTGATAAGCAAAGCAAGGTAAACGACACCATCATTCACTTGAGTGAAGGCAAGCGCGTGATCACCGCATCCGATGATTCGGTGGCGGCGAACTCTATTCTTAACTTCAAGCAAGAAGTTAGAGTTACCGAACAATATCAGCGCAACATTGATTTCGCAGAGGCCCGTTTACAAACCGAAGAAACGGCGTTGACCTCGGTCGAAGATCTGATGCTGCGGATCAAAGATCTCGCACTGCAAGGTAACAATGGTTCATTAGGGACTGACGCGAAAGAAGCCATTGCTCAGGAAATGGAAAATCGCTTAGACGAGTTGCTGAGTATTGCTAATACACGCGATGAATCAGGAAGCTACATCTTTAGTGGTTATCAAACCGAGCGTCAGCCATTTACCCGCCAACCCGATGATACAGTGCTTTACAGCGGCGATCTTGGAGTTCGTGAGACAACCATCGGCTCGAGTGTTTCGGTAGAAACCAACGATCCGGGTCAGTCGGTGTTCATCGATATTGATAATAGCGTCGGTGACCTCCGGCCAACTTATGCCACGACCAACAATGGTACTGCGTTTGTTGATTCGGCAAATATTGTTGATCCGGCGAATTATGACCCTTCCCTTGAAGTGCCAGATGGCTATCGTATCGACTTCGTCGATCTCGATGGCGATGAAGTCGTCGAGTATCAATTATTTGACGGTGCCGGTAACCAAGTTGTTCCTGCGTTGCCGGGGCCACCGGATTCAAATCTATATGAGCCGGGATCTGCGATTAACTATAACGGGATCGAATTTGTGATCACTGGCGATCCAGAAGCCGGTGACAGCATCACTCTCAACGAATCGCGCACCAAAGATATTTTTTCGACTGTACAAGATGCCATCGATTGGATGCGCTCTTCATTCGACGACGATCAGGAAAAGGCCATGCGCCAGGTGGAAATGGGTCACATCATTTCCGATATGAATCAGGCCATGCTGCACATCACCTCAACTCGCTCAAACGTTGGTTCTCGTCTGCAAGTGATCGATAGCCAAACCAACATTAATGAAGATTACAAAATTACCGTTCAGACCGCTCAGTCCAACTTGGAAGATCTGGATATGGCGGAAGCGTCAACGGAATACAGCCGGCAAACTCTTGCCCTTCAAGCGGCACAGCAGGCTTTTGCCCAAGTTCAAAATTTGACGCTATTTAACTTTATCTAACATTTTTTAACGTAAGCATATGAAATATAACAACAAGTAACAGTTGGCATGAACGATGCTTTATTAATCATGTCGCTGGAATAAACCGGCAATATTTTGACTCGATTAACGGCCTTCTGATTAAGGCCATAAAACACTGAAGTTGGAGGCTAGAAATGGCTCTTACCGTACAAACTAACGTGTCGGCTCTGAATTCGCAGAGAAATCTGAACCGCACCTCTGAAGATCTGAACACGTCTTTGACTCGGCTGTCTTCTGGTCTTCGTATCAATAGCGCAGCCGATGATGCTGCCGGCTTACAAATTTCAAACCGTCTGACCTCTCAGATTAGTGGTTTGGGCGTCGCAATTCGAAATGCTAACGATGGTATTTCGATGTCGCAAACTGCAGAAGGCGCGCTACAAGAGTCAACCAGCGTTTTGCAACGTATGCGTGATTTATCTATTCAAGCGGCAAATGGCTCGAATAGCTCTAGCGATCGTTCTGCGATTCAAGAAGAAGTGGTTCAGCTGCAAAAAGAACTGACCCGAATTGCCGAAACCACTACCTTCGGTGATCGTAACTTGCTCGACGGTACCTTTGGTACTGAGTCATTCCAAGTGGGAGCAAATGCAAATGAAACTATTGAAGTTGCGCTTGCAGCCTTTACTGCCTCTGATATGGGGTCGTATCAACAGCAATTGACTGTGGCATCAGATGCAGCTCAAGCCGTATCTGAAGGCTTAGGAGCCGTAGCTACTGGCGTAGCATCCTCTGCACCTCTGGATAACGGCGTTGATGCGGGTACCCTAACCATTACTTCAAATGGTAATGAAGTTCCTGTTGATATAGATGATGAATTCTCGGCAAAAGAGATTTCCGATAAGATCAATGCTGTGGCTGGTGAAACAGGTGTTTCTGCCGATGCGCGTACCAAAGTTAAATTAGGTGGATTTAGCGGTGACGATACGATTTCCTTCAACTTGATGGGAACGAATGACGATCCGTTAAAAGCAAAAACTATTATTGCAGTAACCGATGCTGACGGCGGGCTTGAAGGGCTAGCTAATGAAATTAACAAAGTATCTGCAGATACGGGAGTTACAGCGACAGTTAATTCTTCTGGAGATATCGAGTTGATCAGTGAGCGCGGTGACGACATTGCGATTACTGAGTACAGTAGCCGAGCGGGTACAGCTCTGACTGCTCAAGCTTACGAATATGATGGTGAAACTGTTGCTGGTGCTGCTCAAACGTTGGCTGGTGGTACAGGTAATATAACGATTTCAGGAACAGTACGATTCGACTCGTCAACGTCTTATACTGTTGATGCTGCCACAACAAATATATTAATAGGCTCATCGGACGCTACGGGGATTATGGGAGCCGCAGCGGCAACCAATGTGTCAGGCCTTGCTGAAATTTCAGATATTGATGTATCAACTGCCAAAGGCGCGCAGGATGCCTTGTCTGTGATTGATGGCGCATTAAACTACATTGACAGTTCCCGAGCGCAGTTAGGTGCGGTACAAAACCGTTTATCGTCGACGATTTCTAACCTCGATAATATTATCGAGAACCAAAGTTCTGCACGGAGCCGGATTCGTGACACAGATTTCGCAGCGGAAACAACTGAGTTAACCAAAAATCAGATTTTGCAACAGGCAGGTACGTCAATCTTGGCTCAGGCTCAGCAGTTGCCGCAGGCGGCATTGAGTCTGCTTCAGGGATAACGGTAAATCACTCTGAAAGGCAGCTGTTATGGCTGCCTTTTTTTAAGGGGAACATTATGCTGGCAGGTTTTTGTCAAAGTGAATTTGCCAAAATCGAGCCTTCGGTTCTGTTATTTGTAGAAGAGCAAGCTGATGCAGCCTACAAGCAAGGTTGTATCAAGCGTTTGCAAGCTTTAGTTGAGTACCTGGATGCTCAACAAATGTGTAAGCCCAAGTATTATCAGTACTTGGCTGAAGCGAGTTTGAAAACCGCACGCCCCAGAGCAGGCCAATTTGCACTGCAAAAATTGATCAGCATTGAGCCTGATAACCCTGATTACCACCTCAACCTGATAGATGTGCTCACCAAGCAATGCCTGTTTACTGACGCCCTTGCGCGACTTGAACAAACGACGGGTGCAATACCTGAACAACGCGTTCAATCGTTGCGGCAATTAGCCCATTCCCATGGCCAATTGACACAACTAGCAGCAACATTTATTAGCAATGAGCAAGCTGCTGTAAGTGATGATGAATACTTGCAGCAAGGCCAGTCATTACTGGATGTCGCGCTGCAGTTTGAAGATCGTCAAACCGTGGTTGCTATTGTTGAATCCCTCAGCAAGCGGGTTAGCCTGAGCGATGAGTTTGTTATCGAGCTGTGCTCGGTTATCAACAGCGATGAAACGCAGCAATTTTTGGATCAGCTGACTTTGGCTTTGGTTGGTAATGGCGACTATAGCCAACTGCTCCGTTGGTACTTGAGTTGGTATGCCAGTGAAAATTTGGCCATACCTATCAAGAAAGAATTGCTAAAGCTGTCGCGTAAAGCAAACTGGCCCGCAGATATCAATGCGGTGTTGTTTGCTATTAATGATAAATGGGCTGAATTTGCTACTTGTTGCGATGCCGGCTTAAAGCTACGGCAACGTTTGCCGGTGTTATTTAAATACGCCGTGGTTTATTGGCTCAGCAAAGCCAACGATAAAAAAGTTAACAAACAGCTCCAAACGGCAAGTGAGCTTAATGAAGATGAATTGAGATTTTTGGCCTCTGCGCTTGAGGCCTCGAGCCAATGGATTAACGAACGCCAAGCCTTGCTGCGCCAGGGAGTCGACAAATATCCCGATAACTTTCGTATGTTGAACGATTTAGCCGATGTGGAGCTTAAGCTAGGCAACACGGCCACCGCTCGGCAATTGTTTTTTGACGCATGGAAACGTTCTGGCCATACATATTTTCCGGCTGGCTTTAATCTCGCTAGCACCTTGCTCTCAGAAGGAGGGGCGCGACAAGCGTTCGACTACGCCAAACTTATTTTTGCATTGGAGCCCAATAATCCCCATTGCTGGTATTTGCTGAGCAAAATAATGGTCAGTAGTCAATACCGAGCACTCGACTACTGTTTTTTGCGGGTATACCTCAGCAAAAAGCCCGAGGATACGAATGCATGGCATGACTTTGCGACGGCTGCTAGGCAAATAAATCATTTAAATGAGTCACGGACAGTGCTCGAGCAGCTCATTGAACAGTCTCCAAATTGGGGCATGGCGCACAACTCAAAGAGTTTACTGGAGATGTCCTGTGGCAACGTTTCAGCTGCTGCGGATTCTTGTCTGACGGTGCTTGATAATGCCAAGTCTACACCTGTAGAAAAGTTCTTTGCTTTATCTAATTTGTTGTTTTGTGGTAACTACCACCCCCATGTGTCGGTCGATACTCTGAAGTCATGGTTTGCCCGTATCAATGAGTTTTTTCCTCAAGCTAATTATCAGCCCAAGGTCACATACCAACCTGGCAAGCGGATTAAAGTTGGTTATGTCTCTTCTGACTTTAAAACCCACCCAGTGGCTTTTTTCCTTGAAGCCTTATTCAAACATCATGATAAAGAACGGGTAGAAATTTTTGCCTACTCAGGTGTGAGTGCTGAAGATCAAGTGACCGATCTATTGCGCGAGCATGTTGACCATTGGAAATTTGTTGCCAAGACAGATGATCAAGAGCTGGCAGCAATGATCATCGAGGATGGCATTGATGTGCTGGTTGATTTAAGCGGCCATACCGACGGCAACCGGCTCAAGCTGTTTGCTCTTAAGCCGTGTGCTGTCCAGGTATCATGGCTTGGATTTGCCCAGACCACGGGCATGACGGCGATGGATTATTTTCTTGGTGATGAGCAACTCACCCCAGAACTGGCTGACGATTTTTTCTCTGAGCAGCCTTACCGCTTACCACGCGCATCGTACTGCTATACTCCTCGGCTTGAATGGCGTGAACAGCCCCCTGTTGTAAAGCAAAAAAGCCTTGATGAGCCGATAGTGTTTGGCAATCTTGGCCGTGCTATTCGCTTTAACGATCGTGTTCTGCCATTGTGGAAGCAGATCTTAGATCGCGTACCCAACAGCATCCTCAAAATTGATAACCCTAACTTTAAAGATGAAGAGAGCCAGAGCTTGATGTACCAGCGCTTAGCGGAACATGGTATTGAGCACTCGCGCAGTTGGGTCGGGTATACTCAAGACTATATTCATTCGATTTTGGACATTGATATTGCGCTAGATGGGTTCCCGCAAAATTCCGGCACAACCTTGTTCGAATTTCTCTGGTGCGGGGTGCCAATCGTTACCAAAAAAGATCGGCCATCGGTCGGGCGTTTGGGGGCTATGGTGCTGCATGCAATTGGCAAAGACCAATGGATTGCCAGTAGTGAGCAGGAATACGTTGATATTGCCGTGGCACTAGCCTCTGATCGCGCTAATCTAATTCAAGATCGTCCCGCGCTCAGAGATGCCTTTGTTGAATCGGAGCTATGTGATGGTGCTAATTTTGCTAATGCGGTAGAAGATGCCTATTTAGCGATGCTGGCAGAAAAATCCGGCAATACAGCAATATTGGAGAGTACGCCTTTGGCAACGACGACACCAATCGCTTCGGCGAATAATCACGCTAAAGAGCGGGCCGTCAGCTCCACTTGTCAAAAACTGATGCTCCAGCCTCTGGCACAGAGTTTGGTTGAGCTTATCCGTGAACAAGCCCTGCAAGCCTATAAGCAGGGTCATATTCAACAACTTGGCGCGTGTGTTGAGTTTCTCATTAATCATGATGCAGATGACGAGAACAGTTTGCAGTACCTTGCCGAGGCGGGGATTAAAGGGAATCGTCCAGACTTGGCAGAGCTGGCTTTGGTTGAACTTCTTAAGAAAAGCCCTCAGCAGCTTGAATTGCTGTTGCATTTAGCCGAAATGCAAGCGGCACAAAACAACTACCAAGCTGCGCTGAATGCGCTCAACCTAATACCTGCAACTTATCATGCAAATGATGACTTAGTTCAGGCTCAGCACGAGTTACAAGCCAAACAGGATAGCCAGCAGCAACTGCAACAGCAAGCCGCACAGTTGCGCGATGACGCGTTAATCCAGCAACTATCTGAATCAGATTATGAGCGCTTGGGGGAAGCTGTTCTGCAAACCGCTTTAAATCAGCACGAGCATGAACTCGTCATTGCGATTACTGCGGCGCTAGGGGCGCGTATAGAGCTGCAACCAAAGTTGCTAGTTGAGCTTTATCAGACCCTTGATGTGGCAGCTAACAAGTCGCTGCCAGTGCGATTTGTGCTGGCACTAGCGGCTGAGGGGTGTTACCCAGAGCTAATCCGTTTTCATTTGAATCAATCGCTGGCTGCAGGTTCGCCCATCGGAGCTGTCGAATCACTTATTAGCTCGCTTGAACCTGTATGTAACGACCCGCAGGCTGCTGATATTTTGGCGGTGTTATATGTGCAAACCGGCAATTGGCATGCATTTGATCAGCTGATTGATTCGGCACTGGCGTTGCCAAAGCGGTTGGCGGTTTTATTTAAGTACGCCAGCGAGCGCTGGCTCTCTCAAGGTCATGACCAACGTCACATACGTTGGCTCAACAAACCTGAATACCTTAATGCGGCTGAGCTTTGTTATTTGTCCGAAGGGTTGCAGCAAAGCAAAGATCCGCTGGATAAAAAACTGCAGTTGTTACAAGTGGCCTATTGGAAGTATCCGCAAAATACCAACGCGATGATTGCACTGGGTAACTTCTACTGTGCGGCAAACCACTACAAAGACGCTGTGCCACATTTTGTTCAAGCCATTAATCAGCAAACTAAGGATATGTTTGCTGCTTATTTTGGCTTGGCTTCGGCAATTCAAGATGGTGGCGATGACAATCAGGCCCACAGCTATCTACTCAAAGCCCTGGCTATAGCGCCGAATGAAACAAAGGTTTGGCAGCGCTTGGGCCAATTGATGGCAGGACAACAGCAGTGGCAAATGACGGCTGACGTCGCGAAGTATTGCTTGCGTGCTGAGCCAGACAATGCAGCACTGTGGTATTTGCTTACAGAAGCGAGCTTGCAGTTGGGAAATGAAACTCAGGCGCGTGAGTTTGCGCAACAGGCAATCAAGTTGGCGCCAGCATTGCCTACCAGTCGCCGTTTAGCTAGATTACTTGAAGATAAAGATAGCGATTTAAAACAGGCATTTGCTAGAAAAACCGGAGATTGTTCTGGTCACCAGAATCACGTAGATGAAATGGCTGAATAAATGATGCAGAGACGAATGACTGCGAGGGACATTTTATGAGCGCAATAAAAGCAGGAATGAAAGCCGTGATCTTAGCTGGTGGTTTGGGAACGCGGATCAGCGAAGAGTCGCATTTAAAGCCTAAACCGATGATTGATGTTGGTGGCCGACCTATGCTCTGGCACATCATGAAAATTTGCTCGTACTACGGCATCAATGACTTTGTCATCTGCTTGGGATACAAAGGCTACAAGATCAAAGAGTACTTTAGCAATTACTTCCTCTACAACTCAGACGTAACCTTTGATTTCCAATCCAATAGCATGGATGTCCATAACAAGCATGCTGAGCCTTGGAAGGTGACGTTAGTTGATACCGGTGAAGACTCCGATACCGGTGGTCGGCTACGCCGAGTGAAACATTACTTAGGCGATGAACCTTTTTTGTTCACCTATGGCGATGGTGTGGCGGACATTAATATCGAACAGTTGGTGGCATTCCACCTCGGCCATGGCAAGCAGGCAACGGTGAGCGCGGTGTTGCCCCCCGGGCGCTATGGTGCGCTGGAATGCCACGGCAATGATGTTCAGGGGTTTCGCGAAAAACCCCGTGGTGATGGTGGTATGATCAATGGTGGCTATTTCATCTTGAATCCAAAAGCGATTGATTATATTGACGATGATTTGACATCTTGGGAACAAGCGCCGCTCAATAATTTGGCCGCTGATGGCCAGCTTAAAGCCTATCGCCATGATGGATTCTGGCATGCCATGGATACCTTGCGTGACAAGAATCATTTGGAAAGTTTGTGGAAATCGGGAAACGCTCCTTGGAAAGTCTGGGACTAATTGATGACGCTTGATAATGAATTTTGGCGAGGAAAACGTGTT
Source organism: Neiella holothuriorum (assembly GCF_019457915.1). Taxonomy (GTDB): domain Bacteria; phylum Pseudomonadota; class Gammaproteobacteria; order Enterobacterales; family Neiellaceae; genus Neiella; species Neiella holothuriorum. Next base: position 134,367 of record NZ_JAHZSS010000006.1, on the reverse strand, counting down.
GTTATTACCGGTCATACAGGTTTCAAAGGTGCTTGGCTAGCAGCTTGGCTAAAACAATTAGGCGCCGACATAACTGGGATCGCGCTGGCGCCAGACAATGAGCCAGCTCTGTTTGATTTACTGGAACTATCTGCCCAAATTGATCATCAGTTGATTGATATTCGTGAGCAGCAAGCAACCATTGCCGCCATACGCCAAGCGAACCCTGATGTGTTGTTCCATCTGGCTGCTCAGCCGCTGGTCATTGAAAGTTATCAGCAGCCAATAGCTACTCTCAGCACTAACGTTATGGGAACCGCCCATGTACTGGAAGCGGCTCGCCAATGCAGCAGCTTGCAATCGATTGTTGTCATTACTACCGACAAGGTATATCACTCTGATGCTAGTGGCGAGCGTCATTCTGAGTCGGACCATTTAGGTGGTCATGATCCCTACAGTGCCAGTAAAGCTTGCTGTGAATTGCTCGTTGAGAGCTACCGCTCATCGTTCTTTAACCATACCGATGCCACAAAAATTGCTACCGTTCGAGCCGGAAATGTCATAGGTGGCGGCGATTTTGCAAAGAATCGATTAGTGCCAGATATTTGTCGCGCCTGGGCGCATGGGCAAGTTGTAACGATCCGTCAACCCAAAGCGATTCGACCCTGGCAACACGTACTCGAAGCCTTGCATGGATATTTGTTATTGGCGCAGCAAATGGTGTGCACCAATGACCTCGACCAAGCTTGGAACATAGGGCCGGCAGCTGATGATATGTGGCCGGTTGCCGCTATTGTCGAGCATATGCAAACCTTATGGGAAGGTGCTAAGGGCATGAAAATCGAACCGATGGAATACCATGAGAATCCAAGCTTATTACTCAATAGTGACGCTATTACGCAAGCAGTCGGCTGGCAGCCAGTGTGGGATTTATCCTGTGCCCTAGAGCACACCACGCGATGGTATCAATTGTGGGCCGATGGGCTTGATATCAAAGATCTAACCGAGTGCCAAATAGAACAATTCATGCGAGATAGTTTGTTTGCATGAGGCGAGGAACAATAGGAATTGCACGTGACCAAACGTTATCAAATCGTTGCCGCTTCGGCTGCCGCAACCTTAGAAGAAACGCTGCTTTATCAATCGTTACTAAAACTTAACCACGATAACTATGACGTAGGTTTGGACGTTACTACCTCGAACCAGCAAGGGCTAGCGGCGCTTTACAATGCCAAGCTTGATGAATATCAGGACATTGATTACATCATATTTTGTCATGATGATATTACGATTGAAGATGCTTTACTCTACGAGAAAGTTGCCCAAGCAATTGGTGAGCATTCTAACTTTAGTGTTTGCGGAGTGGCAGGAACCCGAGAGTGCGTAATTGGTGAAAAGAATCTCTGGCATTGGATGTACAAAGGTTTTGGAACGAATGCACCTCAGCCTTTTTCTGGGGCGGTTGCACATTATATAGGGAGAGACAATAGCCAATGCCATGTCACCAACTTTGGTCCAACCCCTCAACGTTGTGCATTATTAGATGGTGTGTTTTTAGCTGTTAATGTCAAAGATTTACAGTCTAAAAAAGTGCGATTTGATGACAACTATCCATCCAAATTTCACTTTTATGACCTTGACTTCTCGCTTGAGTGTAATCAAGCCGGTTTAATGTTAACCACATGGCCTATTTGGTTAATTCATGCTTCGGGTGGGCTTTCTAGTACTAAAAATGAACAGTGGGCTGCTGGTAATCAGTATTTCATTGATAAATGGACTAGGTTACTTGGCGCTGGCAGCTAATTGCGGCGCTATTCCGGGACTAACTATGCAGCAAGATTTTTCATTAGAGCCATTGCCGCTAGCTGATGCCTATCGAATTCGCCACAAGGTTTTTGCTGACGAGCGGGGCATGTTTAAACGGATTGGCTGTCATCAGACGCTGTTGAGTGCAGGCATTGATGCCCAAGTACGGCAAGTGAATTGTTCACTGACGCCAACAAAGGGCACCGTAAGAGGGATGCACTTTCAACTACCGCCCGCAGCAGAAGTGAAAATAGTAAATTGTTTCCAGGGCGAACTGTTCGATGTGCTAACTGATTTACGCCCTAGTTCGCCAACTTATCTACAGTGGTATGGTGAGCGGTTGTCGGCCGATTCTCATACCAGCCTGATTATCCCTCAGGGGTTTGCTCATGGCTTCCAGGCACTGACGAATGACGTTCTGATGATGTACCTCAATAGCACCGACTATGCGCCAGAATTGGAATCTGGGCTACACCCGCAAGATCCAGCGCTATCAATCGCATGGCCGTTGCCGGTAATTGGTTTGTCAGAAAAAGACGCGAGTCGCGCCTTTATCGCTGATAACTTTACTGGTGTTAAGTTTTAATACCACGGAGCGCTTATGAAAATTGCTGTCACCGGGGCAACGGGTTTTATTGGTATTCATGTTGTCAAATTACTATTGGCACAGGGCCATCAAGTAACGGCTATCTTGCATCGCTCGCCTTTACCTTTGGGGGATAGCCAGCTTAAAACAGTGTCTTTGCCACTGACTCAGCTCGCATCATCGCCGCTTGCATTCGCCCGCTTGCACGAGCCTGATGTGCTCATCGACCTCGGCTGGCAGCATTTGGATGACTATCATCATCAATCCCATATCGAGCAGCAACCTCAGGCTCATTTGGCGATGATAAGTAACTTGCTAAAGCAGGGACTCAAGCGAGTAGTTGGCATTGGAACATGTTTTGAATATGGCGAAGCGCAAGGTGAGATTGATGAGCAGCAGCCTTGCCAGCCCAGTTTGGGGTATGCTCAAGGCAAGCTCAACTTGCTACAGATGTTGCAACAATTGCAAGCTCAATGCGAATTTAGCTTGCTTTGGATGCGACCATTTTACGTCTATGGATTGAACCCTAATCGTGCCACCTTGTTCAGTGCTATAGCGCACGCAGCGCAGCAAAAGCAAGCCAGCTTTGAATTGCAAACACCCTATGCTGAACATGATTTTATCGCCGTTGAACAGCTTGCCGCGCATATTGTTCATTTAGCCACAGAACACCAAGCTACCGGAGTGGTGAATTGTTGTTCAGGTAAAGTGCGGTCGGTTATGGCCATTGCGCAACACTTTGCCAATACAAATCAGCTCAATGTGGCCATTATTGCAGCAGCAGATGCTGAGCCGGCGCCCTGCACTGCTATGTTTGGCAGCGTTGCTCGGCTGCACGCCATGGCCGAAACCAGTTAAAGTCATTTTTATGGATACCACGATGACAATTGAATCCTTGGATAACCCTGTCTCAGTTGACTTATCGCCAATTTGGCTAAACATGCAAAAATTTGCCGGTTGCGAGCAGCTGAAACTCAATTTAGGTTGCGGCGCCGATCAAAAAGAGGGTTGGATCAATATCGATTCAGGCGATCATTTTGGTCAGCAAGGGCTAGATATTGTGCATGATCTGGCGACCGGAATTCCGTTTCCGTCCAATAGTATTGATTTCATTTTTCACGAACACTTTATTGAGCATTTGACTCGCGAGCAGGGCAAGGCATTGACTCAGGAGTGTTTTCGAGTGCTAAAGCCTGGCGGTGTATTGCGAATAGCTTGCCCCGATCTTCGACAAGCCGTGCTTGATTATTTAAATGATGAAATCAAAACTCGCGAAGAGTTTGTAAAGTACTGCTCGCATTGGATGGATAAGAGTAATGCTGAAATTCTTAATTTGAGCATGAGGGAGTGGGGCCACCAATACATTTATGATGAAGAAGATCTAACTAAGCTGCTGCGAGAAGTGGGCTTTTCTGAAGCGGCTATTCGCAGAGCTGAAGTTGGCAAAAGCGACTTTAGCGAGCTTGCCAGTTTGGAAACGCGTAAAGACTCGTTAGTTATCGAAGCTGTTGTTGGTGGTGAACGCGAAGCGTCCGCGCCGTCTGACACAAGCGTTGATGGCAATAGCACCGGTAGCAACAATACAGGTGGCAAGCGCGCTGATGACAATTGTTCTGACAACAATAGTGAGCAACCAGTACTTGTTTCTGTGTTGGCATTTGCCTACAACCACGAAAAATACATCGCTGAGGCACTGGAAAGTTGGCTGATGCAGCGGTGTGATTTCAAATTTGAAATCGTTATTGGAGAAGATTGCAGCACTGACAGTACGCTTGAAATCATCGAACGATATCAGGAGCAATACCCGGATATCGTTCGGGTGGTGAGCGATGTGAAAAACGTTGGTTCGCGTGAAAACTTTCTCAGAACAGCAGTACTGTGCAAAGGGAAATACGTTGCCTATTGTGAAGGCGATGATTACTGGATTGATGCCGAAAAGCTGCAAAAGCAGGTGGATTTCTTGGAAGCAAACGATGACTACTCCACTTGCTTCCACGCCATTATGGTTCGAGACGAACAGCATCAAAAGTTGCTCCCCGACCAAATGACCAAAAAAGTTAGCAGTTCCACCGATATCTATGATTTGGCCGAGGGTAACTACATTCATACGCCGAGCGTAGTTTTCAGAAACCCATTCAAATCGGGTTTTCCTGAGCAGCTATTAAAGTCACTAGAATTTGCGGTTGCAGGTGACTACATCATGCATATGTACAACGCTCAGTTTGGTAAAATTAAAAAGCTGCCTGATGTTATGGCGGTTTATCGGGTGCATCCTAAAGGGCTTTGGTCTAGCAGGCCGCTGCTCCAGAAATTAAAGGATTGGACCAAAGTGCTAGATAATCTAATTGATAATTTTAGTGGTAACATTGTTGATGTCCTGAAAGTTCAGAGAGAAAAAAATTTAGCTCGTATTGACGAATTGAGTAAACAGGATTCGAACTAAGGACTACAGGTGATTTGGAATAAGAAAGGGCTGGCATTTTCGCCGACCAATTGCCAAGACTCAGACTGGATGCAGGAGTATGCGCAGGCACCTTGCTCCATCATTAAAGACAAGAAGCTGTTGGTGTACTTCTCAACTCGGCCTAAAGCTAATGGCGCTTTGATGCGGGTGGCTCACCCGGCCTTTGTTGAATTTTCCAGCTTGGCAATGGATGAAGTAACTGCCACGTCAACTCAACCGCTGCTCGAACTGGGGCAGTTGGGCTGCTTTGATGAGTTTGGCATCATGCCATGCAGCGCGCTACAACATAACGGCAAAATCCTGCTTTATTACGCTGGTTGGACGCGCAAAAGCTCGGTTCCTTATGATTGGGGCATTGGTTTAGCGGTTAGTAGCGATGGCTATCAATTTGAAAAATATAGCCGTGGCCCGTTATTCGGCGCTACGCCTGATGAGCCTTATCTGTTTGGCTGTCCGAAAGTACAGATCATCAATGGCATTTGGCACATGTGGTACATCTCAGGAATTTCCTGGGTCGCAGGGCAAGATCGCAAGGAATCGGTTTATCGAATCAAACACGCAACCTCAGATAATGGTATTGATTGGCAACGTGATGGTAAGCAAATCATCCCAGCTATGGTCGAGGATGAATGCCAAACTTGTTTCAGTGTGATTGAGATGGATGGCGTATACCACGCTTGGTTTACCTACCGTCATGGCATTGATTTTAGAAACCCCGAACGGGGTTACCGCATTGGCTATGCCTATTCCCATGATCTAAAACATTGGACTCGTGATGATAGCAAAGCCGGAATCAAGCTGTCGGCGAGTGGTTGGGATAGTGAAATGGTCTGCTACCCCGATGTGTTCAAAGCAAATGACGATATTCATATGTTGTATTGCGGCAACCATTTCGGAGTCGAAGGTTTTGGTCATGCCGTGTTGAATGAGGGAAGCAAATGACGGAACAAGCCAGCAGCAACTGGGAGCGGTTTTATAACGACAATGCACCGATGTTGTACCCTACCGAGTGGGTTATGCGAACCCTAGCTGGGGCAAAATACCCGAATATGAAGCTTGATAAGCGACACTATAAAGGCGCGAGTATTCTAGATTTGTCGACTGGCGATGGCCGCAATCTTGAACTTTTGCATCGCCTTGGTTTTAACATTACTGCGACAGAAATATCAGAGCCGCTGGTAGCAAGCGTAAAACGCAATATGCCAGCAAACTATCAAGCACAAATCAAATTCGAGATCTGTTTCAATCACGATTTACCTTTTGCCGACTCTAGTTTCGATTATTTTTTGTCATGTAGCAGCCTGTATTATTTGAACGACGGTGTCGAATTTGACGATATCTTGACTGAAGCATTTCGGATTATTAAGCCGTCCGGTTATTTGATCTTCTCCTTACCAACGATTGACAACAGTGTACTGGCAAATGCTCAGAAAATTGCGCCGAACCGATATACCATTACCAATGATCCCCATGGCTTAAGAAACGGTATCGATTTCTTTGTGATTCATGATGAGCAGGAAATTGCAGATTTACTCGAAGAGCATTGTAGCCATGTCGCAATAGGGCACGAAGCAACCAACTACTATGGCTTAAACGTCTCCTGCTACTATGTGGTGTGTCAGAAACAAGCATGAACCGCAAGTAACATTAGCTTGATATGCAAAGGGCCTAAAGTTACTTAGTTATGGGCCCTTTGGGTATCAGCTCGTTGGTTCGGTAAGTGACGACTAGCTAGTCGTTTCGAATGGTTTTGGTTGCCGCCTGTTTCACCACGCTATCTAACCAGTCCGACATACTCATTCCGCTATTTTTTTGGGCTTCATAAGCAAGTTGCTTTGTTTCATAACTTATTCCTTCTAGCTGCCCATAGTAGCGACTCCAATGCGTACCGCCTCGCTGGCTCGGTATATCGATGTGATAGTCGGCAACAGGCTCAGATTGGGCAACGGTGAACTCCACTAAATAGAAAGCTCCCATCATGATCCATTCGACCTTAACCTGTTCAGCTCGAGTAGGCAGAGAATCCAGTGGCGGTGAACATTTAAGTAGCGGATTCGAGTTCATCATGACTTTGCCGAATTCGCAGTCACGTAGCCAAGGCGCCATTCCCTCATCGCCAATTACGATTTTACCGCCGGGCTTAACGACTCGGGTTAATTCACTAAGAAACCTTGGAATATCTGAAAATGTATTCAGCCCACCGAAGTGGTGAGCTGCATCAAAGTGATTATCCGGAAACGATAAGTAGCATGCATTGGCCGTAGCCATCTCTACTGTAGCAGGAGAGCTAAGCTCGGCGATTTTGTCAATCGCTAAGGCAAGGAAGTTGGGGGACAAGTCTTGAATGAACAGTTGCCCGTCAGGGCCTAGTTTTTTCAATAGGTAGACACTGCCATCGCCGCCACCGCAGCCGACTTCAAGCACCTTAGCGTCAGGTTTGATATTAAGCCGTTGGGCAATATCTTCTCTCACGCCAGCTTCGTTGGTTTTGAAAGTTCGAAATGGTATGTCAGCAAACTTATGATAGTCCTTGGCAAGAGTATCGTACGTTTGACGGGTTTCTTCATCGATCTGAGCTAATGCCTTTGGGTAGGTAAAATCTGGAATGCCACCGGTTATGTTGAAGGTCAACCCAGCCAGCGAGGTCAATGTACCCTCGATGATCTCATCGTTATCCTGATGAGTAACATCTAACGTCAGGGGAGATAAGCTTTTCGGGCAGCGGTAGTGATTGAGTTGATTAAGTTTCATCTAGCTCTCCGGCGAATTCTTCAGCCAATAAGTCGTACCACAGAAGACTGTGCCAGGTCTGCGACTTTTCAAATGCATAACGTTCTGTTGCGTAATGGGTAAAGCCAAGCTTGTCGATAACTCGCTTCGAGGCGGGATTTTGCTCTGCATGGGCAACGACTATTTTTTTCAATCCCAGGTGCTCAAAAGCAAATTGGATAACCGGCTTTGCGGCTTCTGTTGCGTAGCCTTTCGCCTGATGTTTTGTGTCTATCCAATACGCCAATTCGGCGCGGAACAGCGACCAGCTCCGTTGTTTTAATGTGATATCAATAAGCGAGATAACGCCGACTAGCTCTTTACTTTGCCAAATAAGCCAATGCCAGCCCTGACCTGTAGCTTGTGCATTTTGCATGCTGGATATGACGGCTTTGCTCTGTGCCACGGAGTCGTGCGGCTCCCAAGCAAGAAATTCGGTAACCGCCGAGTCACTTGAGATGGCAAATAGCGCTTCGGCATCGGCAGTTGTTGGCGGCGTCAGTGTTAAACGTGAAGTTGAGAGAATCGGGGGGGGCTCGCTCATATCGATAAACCTCCATCTACAGCAATGGTAGTGCCGGTCATAAAGTCGTTTTCCACCGCACAGATTACAGCGGCAACCACTTCATTGATTTTACCAGTCCGGCGCAAAGAGGTTTGCTCTACCCAGCGAGCGAGCATTTTGTCTTCCAAAGCATCATGGGTTCCGGATGTGTCGATAAAGCCTGGCGCGATACACATCGAGCGAATACCAAAACGGCCCAACTCCTTTGCCCAAACATTGCTCATCGCTTCAACTGCGGCCTTAGACGCCGAATAAGCTGTTTGCCCGATGTTACCTTTGGCCGCAATTGAGCTGATATTGATGATGACTCCTTTGACGCGCTTGTCGAGCATTTTTTCCGCAGCCGAGCGTGCCATGAAGAATACGCCATCTTGATTAACGGCCATTACTTCGCGCCAGCTTGATATACTGTGCTTGCGCTCATTCCTATCAAGCAGGTTGAGCAATGGCGTATTGCGCATCAAGCCAGCATTGTTGATAAGTATACTGATGTCGCCGAGCTCATCATCAATATGGGCAATAACTTGGTCGACTTGCTCGTGATTAGTTACATCGCAAGGAAAGGCAACAATATTTTGGTTAGTCGCAGTAAGATTGGCCAAGGCATGCGGATCGATATCCAGCGCAGCGACCGTTGCGCCGCGTTGGCTTAAAGCGATTGCTAATGCCTTACCAAACCCGCTAGCTGCACCCGTAACAATGGCAACTTTCTGTTCGATGTTCATGTCATTATTGATGTTCGTTAACAATGCGCTTAATAGCGTCAAACGAAGTCATATCTGCAATTTCATCGCTGCTGAGGCGAATGGCAAGTTTGTCTTCGATGGCGCTAATTAAGTCCATATGGGTCAATGAGTCCCAGTTGGCAACATCTTGCATTGCCAAGTCTTGGTTTGCTTCTTCATAGCTGATTTTAAATGTTTCTTCAAAGATCGTTTGAAGTAAAGACATGAATTAATTCCTACTATTGAATTCGGATGAGAATCTGATGAATTGATGGCTGTTTAAGCGGTAAGTTGGGGTTTCCGCAGTGATAAGCACAGAGCCTTCAGCAATACATTTATTGCAAATGGCGCCGGAGCCGATAATGGCGTCTCTCCCGACCGTGATCGCGTTGCCCAGCGTAGCGTTGATGCCAACGAAGGTTCGCTCGCCAATGGTTGCACCTCCGCCGATGGCGCAACCTCCAGATATCCAACAATGATCCTGCAATACACTATGGTGACCGACCATTGCGCCGCCCCAGACAAGCACATTGTTACCGACCGTGACGCATGGCTGAATCACTGCGTCGTCCATGATCATTGAGTTATGGCCAATTGGACCATTGATTGGTGTATGTTGTGGGTAGTAACTGACAAGCTGATAGCCGAGAGTCGTTAACTGCTCAACTTTACTCTCTCGTAGGGTATTCAACTCTTGGTAGCCAACAGCCACAAATGCTGCATATTCATTTGGTGGATAGCTTTTTGCAACGGAGTCGATAGCGATAACAGGTTTACCCAAAAAAGGCTCATCGGTGACAAAGTCGTTATCACACACGTACGCGAAAATATTATATTTTTTAGTTAGGTAGTAGGAGCATGACTCGGATATTTTGCCGGTTCCAAATACGATTATGTTGTGCAATTGGCTATCTCCATGCTGAGCATTTTTCTGTCAATTTTGCCGTTCCTGTTCTTTGCTAGCATATCTTTGAAAATGAACTTGTCAGGGATCATGTAATGGGGAATTTTCTGTCTTAACTCAGTGGCTATTTCCTGCTCGGAACGGTTGGTACAGACGAAGCTGGCAATTCTGGTATTGGCATCATGATCTTGGTAGGCGATTGCCGCATTCTCTATCACACCTACGATAGAGCCAATCGCAATTTCCACTTCATCTAATTCGATCCTATGGCCCATCTTTTTGATCTGATTATCTTTTCTACCGCAAAAATGAAGCAGCCTAGTTTGCTGGTCCAATCTTACTAAATCGCCAGTTCGATAGGTATCGTACTCTTGACCTTGGCCAGCAAAGGTAAACGCCGCCGCGGTTTTGGCTGCATCGTTAAAGTAGCCTTGAGCTATGTTTGGGCCAGCAAGCACTAGCTCGCCTATGTTGTCATCATGGTTACCATCGCTAGCATGATTGATGATGTCAAAAGTAAAGTGGCGGCATAGCTTTCCCAAGGGAAGCAATTGTTGTTTTTCTATATCGGCGGCGGAGACCTGATAGCTACTGCAGATGCAGGTGCCTTCCGTTGGGCCATATACGTTGAACAGGGCGCTGCGGTGTCCAAATAGCTGCCAAATGGTTTTCAGCTGAGTTTTAGGAAAGCCTTCTCCACCAAAGATAATGGCTCGGATCTGGGCCAGATCATCAGTGCGCCAAGCTCGCATCTTACTGTAAAAAATAAGCAGGGAAGGGACGCTAAACCAGATGGTTGGTTTTAGTTCTTTGAGAAGGTTTAAAGCCTTTAAAGGTTGCTTGACTAACTGGTCATCGACAGGAAGTAAGGTTGCACCGTTGAATATCGAGGCATAAAAGTCGAACACTGAATTATCGAAATAAATCGGATTTAAATTGGTAAAGCGATCGGCGCTCCTGATCGCGTACTCGTCTTTTGCCCAGCTAACAAAATTAACCAAACTACTTTGTTTTATTAAAACCCCTTTGGGAATGCCGGTCGAACCAGAGGTAAACATCAAATAGGCGGTTGTATCATCAGCAATCGCGGCATCGACTAAATTACAATCATCGAACTCAGCTGAGCGATCAACTAGTTGGCTTAGCGTTAGATGGATATGTTGGTTCGCAGTTGCGGCACCGGCGCAAGTTGCCAATTTCTCGGTTGACGCAATGTCTGACACGTAAACACTAGGCCGATACTTAGTGACTATATTGCTGAGCCGCTCTGCTGGGGTACTGCGATCAATATTGGCGTAAGTAATACCGAGCTTTAAGCAGCTAATCATTAATGCGAATGCGGTGATAGATTTATCATGTTCTATAAAGATTAGATCGCCCTGAGACGCCCCTTTAGATTGCAGCAACTTGGCAATTCTGTTCGATAAACTATTGAGCTGTTGAAACGTTAGTTGGGTTCGATCTTCTGTTTCAATCGCTACCGAATCGGATTGCTGTTGGCAAATGTGATAAAACAGCTTAGTAAGGCTCTTGTTCATGGTTAGCTCAACTCAAACCCTCGAACGAGTCGCTTTATTTCACTTACTGGGTTATTCATCAATACATCGATCATAGATAGCGAAGGTACAAATTCTGCAGCGTTTTGTTGGTATGGCCGTTGTTGGCTGTCAAGAAATGACAGCTGAATACCCTTTTTCCTAAAATTGTTTTTGTCGTATAAATGCTTACCACCTGAAAGATTGATGTATTGATTGGCACCTTCTTGTTGGCAGATGTCAATAATACGTGCTTCTCCAGATTTGTCGTTGTTACCGTAAACTGCAGTAGACGATGTTGTTACCAAGCATTTTATTTCAAGCAGCGCGGCTATTTGCTCCAAGCTGTAGCGAAGTAGTTGCGACAAGCTAGTGGTTTTAAACGTCAGAATATCGGTAATCAGGGGCATCGCAATGCTGTAATTGGGTGACTTGGCATAGTTTTGCCGTAGAGTTTTTAACAGTTTGTAAGCCCATCCTATATAACTAACGGCCAATTCATGTTCGGCGATGGTTTTGTTTTGGCTCTTCTTAGATAGCGGTAACTTAAAAAGTTGTGGCTTGCCATGAATCAATACGCGGTTTCTATCAATCCAGCCTTTATTTATGTAGTTTATATCGTCATAAATGATAAATTTATCAACACTTTCCATGAGTTGATAGTAACCAATATAGGGAAATATATAAGGCTGCATAATGGCAATTTTCATTGTTCTAAATCGCTGCCTAATTTGCCAACATGGTTAGCAGTGCGGATATCTCGCTATTAGATAACGCAGCCATATGTTGGTGACACGGCATGTTAAAAATACGCCGATAGATACTTGAAGCAGTGGGTGTATTCTTCAGCGGAAAGTAGTACTTCATTAAAACAACGGATTCGTTGTTTAGTTTTTCTAGTGGAATTTCTTGCTTGGCAAGCAATGGGATATTGCCGTAGATCTTGCCTGTGCCTAGAGGTTGTAGTGGCTCCAAGCTACTATCAACAGCAATACGAACGATCCGTTCAGCCTGCTCCATATAGGCCGGATACCATTCAAACATTTGTTGCATCCAGGCCATGATAGCCGCTGCATTAACGTCTGCTAGCTTCTCATTGGAATAGTACTGGCGATTGCTTGCCGCTCGGCCTCGACCGAAACTGATCATATCTCGAATTAGATCAACATCAGCGCTATCGGCAATCATGCAGCCGCCTTCGCCAATTCCCCATGGCTTGGTCTGGTGAAAACTAATCGCCTCATTTGGCGACGAAGCGTGGCGCCAATCTGAAAAAAGACCTACGGCATTATCAATGACCAGCTTTTTGTTGAGTTTGTGGCATAGCGCTTCATAGTCTGAGATATCTGAACACAAACCAAAGGTATTGGTGACCACCAGCCCATCCCATGAGTCTACTGGCAAGGCTGATAACGCTTTCAAGCTTAGCATGCCTGTTTTGTCACAATCAACAATAGTGGCGTTGTTGAGGCAACCGACATTACTGGCGATAAAGCCAAAGGAGGAAATAACCCAGTTGAGTTTTCGGCCGGCTTTTATTTCTTCAAGATTCACTAGGGTGTGCAGCGCAGCGGTACCGCTTTTGCACATCACGACACTTTTAGTAGCCGGTAGATGGAGTTTTTGCTCGAGGAAGTATTCCAGTCGCAACGATGCGGGCCCGTAATTGGCCCAGTGGTTGCGTTGCCTGCTGCCTTCTAACAAGTTCGCGATGACCGCATAATCTATCGGCTTGTTTTCGATAAATGCTACAGGAAGCTCTGCCACGCGAGGTTCGCTTGAGGCAAAAGTGCGAGCAGTTGGTTCATGCTTCATCGTGAGTTCTCCTGCAGCCCGTGCAATTACTGCGGCTTTGCTATGTCAAATGATTGACGGTTTACTTTCTATCGGCTGTTCTACGCATATATTAAGCCACAAAAGTCGAGAATCACCGATGTTTGCAACTCTAGTCTGTGCGCTGGAGCTTCTTGTTGCGTTGGCAAAAGCTTTAATTTGGCTCTAAAAGTTCCTTTTGGATTCTATTTTATTTATTTATAGGTATGATTTTAAAGGGTTTGTAGTTTTTATTGTAATTTATTCAATTTTTTTTCTAAAGCTTTAAATAGCGCCGCCGATAACCTTGGTGAGACTAAAAAATACCTGACGAGGTTTTGACCCGCAGGACCAAGAGGAAACACATTATGGCTCTTTCTGTTCAAACTAACGTTTCAGCGATTAACTCTACGCGAAACCTTAATGCGGCCTCTGATGGGGTCAACACTTCATTAACCCGCCTTTCTTCTGGTCTGCGCATTAACAGTGCAGCTGATGATGCGGCTGGTTTGCAAATTTCTAACCGCCTGACATCTCAGATTAACGGCTTGAACGTTGCTGTTCGTAACGCAAATGACGGCATCTCTATCTCCCAAACTGCTGAAGGTGCTCTGCAAGAGTCTACCGACATTCTGCAGCGTATGCGTGACTTGTCGATTCAGTCAGCGAACGGCTCAAACGGCTCTTCTGACCGAGTTGCGATTCAAGAAGAAATCAGTCAACTGCAAAAGGAATTAACCCGTATTGCTGAAACCACATCATTCGGTGACCGCAACTTGCTGGATGGTAGTTTTGGTTCTGAGTCATTTCAAGTCGGTGCGCAAGCGAACGAAACCATTGATGTAACATTGGCAGCCTTCGGTTCTGCAGACATGGGCTCCTATCAGCAGCAATTAACCTCAGCTGATAGCACGGCTGCCGCGTCTACAGGCTTGGGGGCAATTGCGACTCCAGCTGCGGCTACTGACCCCGCAGACAATGGTGTAACTGCTGGTACTATTACAATTACGAGCTCTGGTGAAACTGCAGAAGCCACAATCGCTGATAATGACTCCGCTGCAGAGGTTGCAGATGCTATTAACGCTGCGTCAGGCTTGACCGGTGTTGACGCAGATGCCCGTACCAAGATAGAAGTTACTGGTTTCTCTGGCGTTGCAGGGGATAGTATTTCGTTTGATTTGACTGGCTCTAATACTGATGCGGAAACAATTATTGCCGTGGTTGGTAGTGATGGCGGTATTCAAAGCTTGGCAAATGAAATCAACAAGGTTTCAGGAAACACTGGCATTACCGCATCGGTCACCGACGCTGGCGATTTAGAGCTTGTTAGTGAAAATGGTGACGACATTGCCATTCGAGACTACACCGGAGATACAGCCTTAACGGTTCAGAACTACGAGTACGATGGCAGCACTGATGCTGGGGGAACTGCGTCGCTGGCTGCAAATGGCAGTATTGTTGCTTCTGGGACGGTCCAGCTGAATGGTGCAAGCTCCTATACCGTTGATACAGATACAACCAACATTTTGGCTGGTAGTGCCGATGCAAACTCGGATCTGGGTACAGCAGTGGCATCGAACACTTCAGCGTTGAACTCAGTCGCCGAAATTGATGTTAGCTCTGCTAAAGGAGCGCAAGACGCACTGGCCGTTATCGATGGTGCTTTGTCTTACATCGATAGCTCTCGTGCTCAGCTGGGTGCGGTTCAAAACCGTCTGTCTTCAACAATCTCTAACCTTGAGAACATTGTTGAGAACTCATCTGCATCACGTAGCCGTATTCGTGATACAGACTTCGCGACAGAGACGACTGAGCTGACCAAGAACCAAATCTTGCAGCAAGCGAGTACCTCTATCTTGGCTCAGGCACAGCAGCTGCCGCAAGCAGCACTAAGCTTACTTGGCTAAGTTTAACGGCCAATTCGCTTATCAAAGGAGCTCATTTAGTTGAGCTCCTTTTTGTGTTTGTACGGCTAAAGTAATCCATTGTTTGGTCGATAAATAAACTACAGAAGTTGAAACTCTTTGGGAGGTACCCATGGCGATTGAAAATAATGTAGCGCCCGACGTGCTGGGAGCAACTATCAAGCCTCCACTTGCTCCACAGGCTAATGAAGCCTTGCCGCCCGAGGAAATGAGTAAGGAAAGTGTACAGGAAGCGATTGCGGCTGCAGAAGTAGCAAAAGCGCAAGCGCAAACTGAAGTCGAACAGCAAGCAAAATCAGAAGAAATAAAACCTGACCAGCTTGAGATTGTGGTACAACAGTTGCAGGAGTTCGTTCAGACCTTAAACCGAGATATTGCTTTTTCGGTCGATAAAGAGTCTGGTATTGATGTTATTAAAGTAACGAACCAGGAAACTGGTGAATTAGTGCGGCAAATCCCTTCCGAGGAAGTGCTCTTGCTTGCCGCTCGCTTATCTGAAGCAACCGGACTGCTTGTAAATACTGAAGCATAAGAGAGTTCGCTATGACTACAATTTCGACTCCTGGCATTGGCTCTGGCCTTGATATTAATACCATTGTAAGTGCGTATATTGATGCGCAGACGGTGCCATTCGAAGCGCGAATGGAAGAAAAAGAAAGTACGTATACAAGTCAGATCACAGGGTATGGCACCATGCGAAATTCTGTTGATGCCTTGCAGAGCGCGATTGATACCCTGACCGATACAGATAACTACGGCGCAATGCAAGTGAGCATGGGCAGTGCAGACTATTTCTCGGCAACCATTGATACTACAGCAACGCCAGGTAGCTTTGATATTCAGGTGCAGCAACTAGCTGAAGCGCAGAAGCTAACTTCTGGCGCTTTTGTAGCTGACGACCCTACTGGCGAAGGTAGCCTCGAAATTAGTTTAGGTGATTCGACCTTTACTATTGATGTAGCGGCAGATGCAACGCTGGATGACATTAAAGAAGCGATTAACGATTCGGACTTAAATCCGGGTATTAGCGCATCTATCGTCACCGATGATGATGGGGCTCACTTAGTTCTTAATTCGAGCCAAACAGGCCTAACCAATCAAATTAACATCACGGCGTATGATGCTACAGATACTGAAATTGTTGATGGCACAGGCTTGGGCAAGTTGCAATTTGATTCAAGCGATGTAGCCAACAGCCAAATGGCTGAAACTCAAGCAGCGCAAGATGCAATTCTTGTCATTGACGGTTCATTGACAATAACCAATGATTCCAACACTTTCGAAGAAGCTATTGAAGGTGTGACTTTCACCGTCACGGATGTGCATGAAGACGGTGATTCAACATCAATTACTATCTCTGAAAATACAGCCCAATTAGAAAATGCGATTAAAGGTTTTGTTGATGCTTACAACAGCTACCTTGAAACTTCTAAGTCACTCCAATATACCAATGTTGATGCTGAAATTACCGCTGCGCTGGCTGGTGATGCAACAGCACGAATGATGGACCGCCAGTTTCGTACTGTTGTGTCATCCGTGTATGGCGATTCTGATTTTAACTCGTTGACCAGTATTGGTATCACGGTGAACGAAGATGGCTATTTTGATGTTGATAGTGATGTTTTGTCTGATGCAGTAGCCAATAATACTGATGATTTAATGACGTTCTTTATCGGCACCGATGATGAGCCTGGCATGGGGGCAAAGCTTCAAGCCCAAATTGAAATTTATTCTGGCAGTGATGGTATTTTAAGTACGAGGGTAGATACGTTAACGGGGCAAGTGGAACGACTAGATGACGAGCGCGAAACCTTTGCCGAGCGCATAGAAACCCAAGAGGCCCAGCTTTACTCTAAATTCAATGCGATGGATGCTACTGTTGCGGCGCTTAATAACACTCTTAGCTTTGTAACGTCGCAATTAGATAACCTACCTGGCGTAATCAGTAATGATGACTAACCAATAACGAAAATTTGGCATAAAAAAGCAGCTGATAAAGCTGCTTTTTTTATACGTATTAAGTTGAGTGTTAGCGAATTTTTTTAACTTGATGATAGGCACTAACACCGGCAGCTGTTTGCCTTAAGGTCAAAATACCTGCTTTCGCTTTTTCTAACTGTTGCTGAGAATCTGTCAGGGTTTGCTCTGTTAGTGTCGCTATTTTTTGTAAAACAGGCACTATTTCTTCTTGGTTTTGCGGCGTCATTTGCTGGCTAAGTTGACGTGCAAGCCGATCTAATAAGGAAACGTGTTGATTAATTTTAGCAATCGACTCGGATATGTCTCTGGCGTCAGAAGCTTGTTCCAGCTTAACGTATTCCGATTGCAGACTGGCTCCTAATTGATCGAGTTGCTCCGTTGCTTCAAGCACCGCTGTCTCCATGATGATACTCGGTTGGGATGCCATCCCAACCTTCTTTAATTTCACGGATGATGCCGGTAATTTCGTCGACATGAGACTTTTCTGACTCGATGTTGGCGATAATTAGCTTTTGGGTGCAGTAATCATAAAGTACATCCAAATTACCGGCGATATTGCCACCACGTTCCAAATCTAGGCTAGCTTTAAGAACATCAAGTAGGCGAATCGCCTTGCTAATGCTTTCACCGCGTAACTTGATATCTTCTCTGTCAATCGCGGTTGAAGCCGCAACCAAATAGCCAAGGATATGCTGAAACACAGCTGCCACTTGAGCATGAGGCGAAGCTTCTTGGAGTGAAGCTACCGTGTTTTTGCGATATTGCTGAATAGAGTGTCGAGCCATTGGGTATCACTTCTTGTTCAATGGCGGCTATTGACTACCAAAGCCGCAAAATAGCAAACCGGTTCTGCCGGTTTTTCGTCATATGTGAGAAGTTAAGCAAAGACCATACCTAAATTAAGCCAGCCGTAACTATCTGTATGGGCGAGAGTCTAGTTGAAAAACAAGTCAAGGCGAATGAGCCATGTCGCATAAGTCACAGCCAAACCACATCAAATTGCGGCGACAGTTGCCATGCTTATGACATTGGTTAGAATACGGTTTGCAAATGATAATAGTCTAGTGAGTCGTATGTTTAAAAATTCGACGGTCACAATGGGCAAGGCAGCCAAGGTAAGCAACAATAATGCATGGTAATTCAGAAGTACTGGTGATCGATGATCACTTGAAGCGTCGACAACAGCTGGAGTTACTCCTTCAGTTTGTCGGTGAACCTTGCAAGTTGGTTGACTCAGCCAACGTGGGAGAAGTGTTAACAACACAAGTTGCTTGGCGTAGCGTACTTGTCGGTCAAATTGATGCTGGCGGGCAAACTGCGTTACTAACTCAGTTAGCGCGAGAATATAAAGCGCAGCCTTTCCTAACGATTGGTGAGCCAGAAGGCGGTGTTCAATCACTACCGAATGTCATTGGCTCTGTGCTGGAACCTTTCAGCCACGGCCAAATGACACAGATGCTACACCAGTGTCAGGACTACCATCTCAAAGCTCCAACAACCAACAAGCCCGTCAACCAACATCAGGAAATTTTATTCCGTAGCCTGATTGGTCGTAGTGCGAGCATTCAGCAAGTGCGTCAGTTAATCCAACAAGTGGCCGGTACTGACGCCAATGTTTTAGTGTTGGGTGACTCGGGCACTGGTAAAGAAGTTGTTGCTCGCAATATTCATTATTTATCGTCACGCCGCAAAGGACCATTTGTTCCGGTCAACTGTGGCGCGATTCCACCAGAGCTGCTTGAAAGTGAGTTGTTCGGTCATGAAAAGGGCGCGTTTACAGGCGCAATTTCGGCTCGTAAAGGGCGCTTTGAAATGGCACAGGGCGGCACCTTATTCCTCGATGAAATTGGCGACATGCCACTCAACATGCAAGTTAAACTGCTGCGTGTGTTGCAAGAGCGTTGTTTTGAACGTGTTGGCGGCGCAACGTCCATTAGTGCTGATGTGCGTGTTGTGGCGGCGACTCACCGTAATCTTGAAGGGATGATTGAGAAAGGCGATTTCCGCGAAGATCTGTTCTACCGCCTCAATGTCTTTCCGATAGAAATGCCGTCACTCAGTGAACGTAGCGAAGATGTGCCGCTGCTCATGAAGGAATTGGTCGAGCGCTTATGGGCAGATCATAAAGCTTCTATTCGTTTTACCGAGCGCGCATTGGAGTCGTTGATGAAGCATCAATGGCCGGGCAATGTGCGGGAATTGGCTAATTTAGTGGAACGCTTGGTGATCCTCTACCCGAATGGCTTGATCGACGTAAACGACTTACCGGTCAAGTATCGTCATTTAGAAGCCGCCGATTACGAACATGAATATGATGAATCATTGCTTGAGCAAGAGATGCTCAACGATGTGTTCCAGAATGAAGTGTACGAGCCACCAGAAAATAGCTTGTCAACGCAATTGCCGCCCGAAGGTGTCAACTTAAAAGAGATGATGACGGAACTGGAAATAGACATGATCCGTCAGGCCTTAGACACCACAGATTGGGTTGTTTCTCGTGCGGCGGATCTGCTCGGTATGCGCCGAACAACCTTGGTTGAAAAAATGCGTAAGTACTCCCTGTCGAAAGATACTGTCTAGCCTCCCTCCTGAGGTGTCATCATTATGACACCTCAAATTTAACCCTTAACTAGCTGAAATTAAATAGAAATAAAATTGGCACATTGAGTGCATAGCCTTGTTGGATTCAATATTCTGACAGAGGTTTGCATGCAGTCAATCAATCCTTCAGCGTCATCAACAGGACTTCCTACAGATGCGCCTTCTTCGATGGCGAGCTCGATTCTATCGGGTGACCGAACGGAGATGTTGGCACATTTGGTTGATGAGTTGCCGTCTGGCATTGTGGTGCTTGACGAAAAAGGGATTGTGACCGATGCCAATCGAGCCGCTATTGACATGCTCGGTGAGCCGCTCCACGGCATTTTATGGCGCAATATCATTGAACGCTCATTCCAGCCTCGCGAAGACGACGGCCATGAAATCAGTTTGAAAGATGGTCGCCGGATCAAATTTGTCACTCGCGCCATTCAAGGTGGTACGGGTCAATTAATTGTATTAACCGATCTGACCGAAACGCGTCGCTTGCAAGAGCGTGTTGCTCACATGCAACGCTTATCGTCGCTTGGCAAAATGGTTGCGTCACTGGCACATCAAGTGCGAACGCCACTGGCCGCAGCCACGCTTTACGCAGCAAATTTGGGAAACGAATCGTTGAACCCAACGGCTCGCCACAAATTCCAAGGTAAGTTACTCGATCGCCTTAAAGATTTAGAAAATCAGGTCAACGACATGCTGCTCTTTGCCCGCTCAGGTGAAGGTGTAGCTGCCGGAGAGCTTTCATGTCAGCAGCTACTTAATTCTATCGAGAGCTCGGTAGAAGTGATGGTGCAACAGCATAAAGCGACCTTGCAGGTGAACTTGCCTGATCCTGACCAAATGATCACGGGCAACGCCAATGCGCTATCGAGTGCAATGAGCAACTTGATCCACAACGCGCTGCAAGCGAAAGCGAAGCGAATCCAAATTAATGCTGATTGCGATGCCGAAGGCATGCTTCAGATTGTTGTGAGTGACGATGGTAGCGGCATTCCTGAAGCGCTCATGACTAAAATTCAACAACCATTTTTTACCACCCGAAGTCAGGGCACTGGGCTGGGTTTAGCGGTTGTTCAAGCCGTTGTCCAAGCACATCAGGGCAAGTTAACCATTCGTTCCAAACCTGATCTCGGCACCCAAGTGTGCATAGAAATACCTGTGCTGGCTTGCCAGCGAAGCGCCGCAGCGGTAGGAGAATAATAAATGTCTGCTCATGTACTTGTTGTCGAAGACGATGCTGGCTTGCGTGAAGCGCTGGTCGATACGCTAGAAATTGCCGGTTATCAATGTACTGAAACCGAAAGTGGCGAAGAAGCCATGTTGGCGCTCAAAGAGCCGATGTTCGATATCGTCGTCTCAGATGTGCAAATGGCTGGCATGGACGGCTTAGGTTTACTGCGTTCAATTCGAGCCAAGTACCCCCAACTGCCTGTGCTACTGATGACGGCGT
This sequence comes from Neiella holothuriorum, assembly GCF_019457915.1. Taxonomy (GTDB): domain Bacteria; phylum Pseudomonadota; class Gammaproteobacteria; order Enterobacterales; family Neiellaceae; genus Neiella; species Neiella holothuriorum. The sequence continues at coordinate 113,269 of NZ_JAHZSS010000006.1, read as the reverse complement.
ACGCCAACGTGCAAGATGCCGTGACGGCGATACGTGATGGCGCTACAGACTATTTATCAAAGCCATTTGCGCCGGAAGTATTGTTAAACCAAGTTAGCCGCTATGCGCCTGTTGCCCAAGTGGAGCCAACACGGCCCGTGGTTGCAGATGCAAACTCACAAGCATTACTAGATTTGGCTGCTCGTGTTGCTCAGTCTGACGCCAGTGTGATGGTGTTAGGTCCTTCGGGCGCGGGTAAAGAAGTCTTAGCGCGGTATATTCACGATTGCTCGCCGCGACGGGATGAAGCCTTTGTCGCCATTAACTGTGCTGCGATCCCTGAAAACATGCTCGAAGCAACCTTGTTCGGATATGAAAAAGGCGCGTTTACCGGCGCCATTCAAGCGTGTCCTGGCAAGTTTGAACAAGCACAAGGTGGTACCTTGTTGCTCGATGAAATTACAGAAATGGATATGTCATTGCAGGCCAAGCTATTGCGGGTGCTGCAAGAGCGTGAAGTTGAGCGCTTAGGTAGTCGCAAAACAATTACCTTGGACGTGCGCGTATTGGCAACCAGTAACCGAGACTTACAACAGGCAGTGGCCGATGGTAAGTTCCGAGAAGATCTGTTTTATCGATTGAATGTCTTTCCGCTGACCTGGCTGCCGCTGGCTCAGCGGGCCGCTGACATTGTGCCGCTGGCGAATCATCTGATTGGCAAACACTGTAAACGCTCAGGCCAACCGATCCCAGCCTTATCAAAAGAAGCCATCGCGAAGCTTTCTAGCTATCACTGGCCAGGCAATGTTCGCGAGCTCGACAACGTCATTCAGCGCGCGTTGATTTTGCATCAAGGACGCATTGAAGCAGCCGATTTACTGCTGGAAGTTCAATCGTCCATGATGTCGAATGTGACTGCTGTTCGACCAACGGTGCCGGTGGAGCAAGCCAATGCGTTGGCCGATGCCGCGGTTGCTGCTGATGATTTGGGAAGCGAACTTCGTCACCAAGAACATCACATTATCTTAAACACCCTCGCTGAATGTGGTGGTAAGCGTTCTGCGGTGGCGGAAAAGCTTGGAATTAGCGCTCGAACGTTACGATATAAGATTGCACGCATGCGCGATCAGGGAATTGATATTCCCGCCTAATCAGGTAGTTAATCAAATAAAGCAGCCGTTAAGGCTGCTTTTTTCGTTGTTGGCAAAGTCCTTGCAGAATCCTCACTAATTCGTAACAACTGCCAATTATTTGGCAACCTGAGGATACCGCCATGAAAGTGATGGGCAACGACGTATTTCAACAAATGCAAGGCATGCAGCTGGAAGCCAGCAACAGTTTGGCTCAGCGCACGCCTGTCGCTCCTAACAACACGTCCTCAGTCGATTTTGGCAACTTATTACGCCAAGCCATTGACAATGTTAATGAACTGCAAGCGGACTCAAAAGCGAAAGCGACGGCCTTTGAAATGGGCGACCGTTCGGTCTCGCTTGGCGACGTGATGATTGCGTCGCAAAAATCGGGCGTTGCTTTTGATGCAACGGTTCAGGTACGCAACAAATTGATGGAAGCGTACAAAGAAATCATGAGCATGCCGGTGTAATTTAAGGAGACCGTCCCGTGGCTGAAGCTGTTACCGAAAGCACCGACCTAGTTGCTAGCACTCCAACTGAAAATGACGCTGCCTCTGGAAGCGCCAAGAGTAAATTACTGGAAGGCTTAGGCAGCATTGATTTGATGCGTCAGGTGGTGATCATCCTGTCGTTAGCCATTAGTTTGGCGTTGCTCATTTTTGTGATGATGTGGGCGTACGAGCCAGACATGCGTCCTCTTGGCAAAATGGATACCGAAGAGCTGATTGAGACGCTTAACTTCCTCGATCAAAACAAAATCGATTACAAAATTGACGGCAATACCGTGCTGGTCAATATGTCGGAATATCAGAACATTCGTTTGCTGATGACCCGTGCTGGATTGGTCCAAGATCATGAAGCGGGTGACAACATCCTAATGCAAGACATGGGATTTGGCGTTTCTCAACGATTAGAAGGCGAGCGCCTTAAATACAGCCGAGAACAACAACTCGCAACCGCCATTGAAGCCCTGAATCCAGTTAAAAAAGCCCGCGTTTTGCTGGCGATTCCAAAACAAAACGTATTTGCACGACAAACCAAGCAGCCTTCGGCTACGGTGGTGGTGAGCCTCGCTCGTGGTCGTGCCTTAATGCAAGAAGAAGTTGATTCGATTGTTGATATTGTCGCCTCGGCAGTTCACGGCATGGCCCCTGGGCGTGTCACAGTAACTGACCAAACCGGTCGCTTGCTGAATTCGGGTTCACAAGATCCACTAAGCATGGCGCAACGTCGAGAATATGAGCTTGAGCGCAAGCGCGAACAAGAATATATGGAAAAAATCGACACCATCATGATCCCGACGGTGGGCATTGAGCGTTACACCGCGCAAGTTGATGTTGATATGGATTTCACCGCGGTTGAACAAACGCACCGCAGCTACAATCCTGACTTGCCAGCCATTCGCTCAGAAATGACCGTGGAAAACACCAATTCTGGCGATTTAGCGGTGGGGATCCCCGGGGCGTTGACCAACCAACCGCCGCTGGATGCCAACATCCCTGAAGAAGCCGCTGGTGGTGGTCAAGATCAAACAACACCAACCAGTTCTCACCGCGAAGCGACGCGTAACTACGAGCTGGACACAACCATCAGTCACACCCGTCAACAGATTGGCGTGATCCGCCGCTTGAGCGTGTCAGTCGCCGTGGACTATTCCGATACTGTGGATGCTGAAGGTAACCCTACAACGACCCCACGCACGCAGCAGGAGCTGGATAACATTCGTCGCTTGCTACAAGGCGGATTGGGATTCTCATTGCAGCGCGGTGATGCGTTAGAAGTGGTAACTGTACCGTTTGTGCGCCCAGACTTGGGCTTGGTTGAAGAGAAAGCATTTTACGACGCCGAGTGGTTCCGCTATTCCATCAAATGGTTCATGTTGGCGCTGGTTTGTATTGCCCTGATCCTCGGTGTGATGCGACCTATGCTACGTCGCTTAACCAGCAGTGATGATGGTCAAGATGATGCCTTGCTACTTGATGGACCGGTTGCTGGCAGACTCGATGATACTATGCTGGCCGCTCAGGAAGCGCTGTTGGAGTCTGATAATGACGAGCTGATCAGCACCCTGACCAGTGGTAGACTAGAGCTGCCCGATCTACATCGAGATGAAGACATACTCAAAGCGGTACGAGCGCTGGTTGCCAATGAGCCTGAACTTGCGGTTCAAGTGGTTAAAAGTTGGCTGGAAGAGTAACAGAGGCGGAAATTAGACATGGCTGCAATCGAAGAAAACAAAGAGACAGCAGTTGCTCCCGAATTAGAGGGAATGACAGGGTTTGAAAAGACCGCCATCTTGCTACTCAGTTTGACCGAAGAAGATGCTGCATCGATATTGCGACAACTTGAACCTAAGCAGGTACAAAAAGTTGGTATGGCAATGGCGGGCATGAGCGACTTCACCCAAGAGCGGATCACCGCCGTTCATAAACTGTTTCTCGATGATATTCAGAAATACTCCTCCATTGGTGTGGATAGCGCTGACTTTGTCCGCAATGCCTTAACCAAGGCGTTGGGTGAAGATAAAGCGGGCAACTTAATTGATCAGATTATTGCCGGTGGTGGCTCGAAGGGGCTGGATTCCCTCAAATGGATGGATGCGCGCCAAGTGGCCAACATCATCCAAAACGAACACCCACAAATTCAAACTATTGTGATGTCTTATCTTGAGCCTGAGCAGTCGGCTGAGATCATGTCGCAATTCCCAGATAAAGTGCGCCTTGATCTAATGATGCGTATCGCCAACCTCGAAGAAGTACAGCCAGCAGCCTTGCAGGAGTTAAACGAGATCATGGAGAAACAATTCGCCGGTCAATCTGGTGCTCAAGCAGCCAAGATGGGCGGCCTGAAGTCTGCTGCCAATATTATGAACTACCTCGATACCACTATCGAAGGTCAGTTGATGGATATGTTGCGTGAGAGCGACGAAGAAATGGCGCAGCAGATTCAAGATCTGATGTTCGTGTTCGAGAACCTGATTGATGTTGATGACCGCGGTATTCAAGCATTGCTGCGTGAAATTCAACAAGAAGTGCTGCAAAAAGCGCTTAAAGGTTCTGATGATCAGCTCAAACAGAAATTCTTCAGCAATATGTCTAAACGTGCGGGAGACTTGCTGGCCGATGATCTCGAGGCCATGGGGCCAATTCGTGTGGCTGATGTAGAAGCCGCGCAGAAAGAAATTCTGTCCATCGCCCGACGCTTAGCCGACTCTGGTGAGTTGATGCTGAGCGCTGGTGGTGGTGATGATTTCGTTTAAAGCAATCGCAAGAGTTCGATAAGAGAAGCGTGTGACAAACCCTGAAGACCACAAAGTGGTCACGCCTAGTAACGAAACCGAAGCCGAGTTAATGGCTCGCTGGAACCTGCCGGACGTTACCGTTGAGCAGGAAGATGTTGGCAACGCCATGAATCTCACGCTTGGCGCCGAAACAGCAGACGTAGAGCAAGAAGACGTTGTTGACGAAGCGCCAATGTTAACGGCTGAAGCGCTTGAAGAGATCCGCGCGGCTGCGCGCGAAGAAGGCTTTGCAGAAGGCAAACAAGAAGGTTTTATTAAAGGTCATCAGCAAGGTGTTGAATCGGGGCATGCTGAAGGTTTAGAAAAAGGCATACAAGAAGGCCATCAACAAGGTCTCGCGACAGGTCAGGCTGAAGTTGATGAGCGATTACAACAATTTGACGCGCTGATGCGCGGCTTGCACGTGCCACAGCAGCAGATCGATCAACTCGTGGAGCGAGAATTAGTACAATTGGTGACCGCGGTTGCTCAAGCTGTGACTCGTCATGAGCTAACGAGCGACCCTGCGCTGATCCTCAACACGCTTAAACAAGCTGCCGATTTATTACCGTTCCAGCAACAACGTGTTCGAGTGCAGTTGCACCCAGAAGACATGGAGCAGGTCCAACGTAGCTATTCTGATGAACAAATTCAGCAGCGCGGTTGGTTGTTAGAGCCTGAAGCCGGCCTTAACCGAGGCGACGTGCGTATGCTTACGGAGCATTCGGATGTCACTATTGACATGGAACAACGCTTAGCCAAAGTCAGCGACATCTTTTTGGCACAACTAAACAACCTTTCTGACATCGAAAGCCCTGCGTTAACGATCAACGAACCAACTGCCCAAGAACCTGAAGCACAAGAAGCGGAACCTGATACAGCTAGCCCGGAGTCGTCGAATGACCCTGAGCCAACGTCTTAGTCAATATCATCACGGAATTCAGTCGCAACCACCGATTATGTCGGGGCGGTTAACGCGCGTTGTTGGCCTGACCTTTGAAGCCGTTGGCTGCAAAGCGGCCGTGGGCGATGCGTGCGCTGTTGAAGTGGCAGACGGCAATATCACTGCTGAAGTGATTGGTTTTGACGGTGATACCTTATATTTAATGCCTTCAGATGATACCCAAGGCGTCGTGCCTGGGGCACGGGTCACGCCGCTCGGAAAAGTTGATGGCATTCCCCTTAGCATGTCTTTGTTAGGACGCGTCATCGATGGCACAGGCAAAGCCCTTGACGGTTTGGGAGCCATATACAGTCAACACCATGCATCTGGTAAAGCTAAAGCGTTTAACCCGTTGCTGCGAAAGCCTGTGGTTCAGCCGTTAGATGTGGGCGTTCGCGCCATTAATGCCATGAATACGGTTGGCCAAGGTCAACGCATGGGGCTGTTCGCCGGCTCGGGGGTGGGTAAAAGTGTGTTGATGGGCATGATGACGCGCGGTACGTCTGCCGATGTTGTAGTGGTTGGATTAGTGGGCGAGCGGGGCCGTGAAGTAAAAGAATTTATTGATGATATTTTAGGCCCAGAAGGGCGCCAACGAGCAGTGGTTGTGGCGGCGCCAGCAGATACCTCTTCGCTAATGCGCTTGAAAGGCTGTGAAACCGCCTTGACCATTGCCGAATATTTCCGAGATCAAGGGCTCAATGTATTGCTGTTGGTCGATTCCTTAACGCGATATGCACAAGCCCAACGGGAAATTGCCTTGGCCGTTGGCGAGCCGCCTGCCACCAAAGGTTATCCGCCCTCCGTTTTCGCTAAATTACCACAGCTAGTTGAACGCGCGGGTAACGGTGGTGAAGGGCAGGGTTCGATTACGGCATTCTTCACTGTTTTGACGGAAGGCGATGATTTACAAGATCCGATTGCTGACTCCGCGCGGGCTATTCTTGATGGTCACTTAGTGTTATCACGTCACTTGGCTGACTCCGGGCATTACCCTGCAATTGATATTGAAGCGTCTATCAGCCGGGTGATGCAGCAAGTTACGAGCAATGAACATGTGATTTGCGCGCGTATGGTTCGTCAGATTTACGCCGCCTACCAAAGCAACCGCGACCTAATTAACATTGGCGCCTATGCCAAAGGCTCCGATCCCAAAGTTGATGCTGCCATTGAATACTTGCCTATTATTGAACAATTCTTGCAGCAGGAAATGAAAGAAGTCACGCCATACGATGCCAGCTTGCAAAAGCTAGCTGAGCTGTCCGGCGTGATGAGCCAGCGACTTGGAGGCATTGGCTAATGGCCAACATCAAGCAGCTGGAAATGATTGTGAAATTGCGCCAGGACGTAGAGAACAAAGCGGCCAAGCTGATGGAACAAGCGCAGCAGGCCTTTGCTCAACAAGAGCAACAGCTGCAGACGTTGCAGACCTATCGCAAAGATTACATGACCAAACTCAACAACTCTGGCGAAAGTGGTGTCAGTGGTCAGCTGTTTATGCAATATCAACAGTTCGTCATGCGATTAGGTGATGCGCTAGGGCGCGCTGAGCAATCGATGAATGTTGCCCGCCAAGTCTATGAACAACGGCGTCAAGGTTGGCTTCAGGCTCGTGGTGAGAAAAATGCCATCGAAATGTTGATTGAACGTGAGCAGCAAAAACAACTGCTGATTCAAAATCAACGCGAGCAGAAGCAAATGGACGAATTTGCCAGTCGTAGCTTCATTCGCCGCGCTCAAAACTCCTAACTGCTCTGAATTGCCGCTATTGCAACAGGATGGCGTGTAGCTGTGTTGTGCTTACCTCTAGTAGTCCTCTCCATTCTAATTGGTATGAACCTTGCTGTGATTAACTAGCAGGCCAGCTTTTCCATGAATTTAATGGTGAAGTAGCGGCCTTAAAGCGTCATTGTTGAGGAAAATATATGCTGTTTGTTGCGCCATCTGTAGGCACCTCTGATTCATCATCTTGGTCTGGTAATAGCTCTGAAAACGGCGATGCTGGCGGTCTTTTTGCTGATGTTTTTAGTGGCTTAGACGGTGATTTTGACTCGGCGGATAGTCAGTTGTCAGCGCTCGCGAGCGTGCTTTCTGGTGAGCATGATGTTGCCACTGATGATCTCTCTGAGCTTAAATCGAAAATTGCCGAAATATTCCAGCAACAAGGCAAACCCTTGCCGCCTATGTCAGACGATCATCAGCAGTCTGAACAAGTGCTGAGCTTATTGAATCAATTACTTGGCGATAAACAGAACCCAAGCCTCTCAAAACAGCAGGCGAGTATTGGCGGTGTCAATTTCGATGAGATAGGTGCTGAGCAAGCCAATGATAACGGGAGTGGTAGCATTTGGCCGCTTGACGAATTATTGACAGCGGAGAGCTTGGCTTCAGGCAATGACAGCGAAGGCGATTTCGTTGTTACTGATGCTGTTACCGGTAGTGAAACTGACAGTGCTTCAGACGCGGAAAAAGCTTTGGTCGCGCTAGAGCAGACACCTGATATTAGCGCTAACGAACAATTACGAGCGTTGCTGTGGCAGCATTTACAACAAAGTCAGGGGGATTCTCGTCATGATGGGGACTCGAACGATGCCGCCATCAATAGCGCGGGTAACTTAGAAGACGCGCCCCAATTAGCCTCTGACGAATCGAAAATAGCACAGTTATTAGCGACCAATGCGAATGCTTTTGCGTTGCAAACTGACTCTAGCGAAGCTGAAATGGGGCAGCAGCAGTTAAACGATGCGAAGGCTAGCCTGAGTGAATTATCTGCAGCGGCCGAAGGCGGCTTGCCGTTAGATCAAACTGGCCAAATGCAGCTTTTCTCGAACAATGAGGAAACAGAAGGTTCCACTAATTTAAAAGCCGGTGTTAATGGTTATATTCCCGCTAGTAACGGCACGCTAACGCAACCACCCGAAGCAAAAACGGTATCTGACCTAGGCAATTCGCAATCCCAGACACTATTGTCTGGTCAACCTCAAAATGTGCTCTTAGGCGATGAAGTTACAGCTGAAGAAGGGGACTTTGATCTGCCGCTCGATGAGTCTGTACGACGTGTAGCAAACTCTGGTGTAACACTGACTGCAGCTATCAATGATCAATCAAAGTCGCTTGATAAGAGCATCGCTGCAGCTGCTTCTGTGGACAAAAGTGCCGCAACAGTGATGCAGCCGGCGACCGAAACCAATTCTGAGCAGGACGCAGCAGACGCCGAGTTGAGCCAAAAAACGTTGAGCAATGCTGAATTGGCAGCCTCTCAGCAACAAACAGCCACATTGAGCAATACCGAGCGAAAAGCAGCCGCGCAACGTGATGGTGACATTAAAACGTTAGCGTCACTGCAAACGGATCTCGGTAGTGACAGTGACGCCGAGTCTGAAGTGGAGTTAGCCTCGGTCAATACACGTTCTGCACAAGTTCCAGGAACGAATATCAGCGCTAACCCTGCGAATATTGAGCCACACCTTACTTCAGCCAATATGAGTCAGCTTGCCAGTACCGCGCAGGCTTCAACACATTCTGTTGAAGCAGCCAAAGCTGAGCCATTGAGTCACACCCAGCAATTAGCTCAAGTCCAAGAACGCATGCAGGTATTGCAAGACAAATTAGCACCCATGCTTGGCCAGCGCCTGATGATGATGATGGATAGCAAAATGCAGCAAGCTGAAATTCAGCTTGATCCACCGGAATTGGGCAGCTTGATGGTTAGAGTTCAGGTGCAGAACGACCAAGCTCAAGTCAGTATGGTTGCGCAATCGGCGCAAGCGCGAGATGCATTAGAGCAAGCCTTGCCGCGACTGCGAGAAATGCTGCAGCAACAGCAGATTGAATTGACACAAGCCAACATTTCTCATCAACGGCAACAAGGTGGTCAGGGTGGTCAAGGTAACCAAGATCAGAACAATCAGCAGCAAGCAAGCGCTGATGTTGGCGCAGATGGTCAATCGTTATCCGAATCTGAAGAAACCGTGCATGTAAATCTCAAAGCGGGCAAGGTGGACTTCTACGCATAACGGCCGCTGTGCTACTCTAGCGCCGATTATTCGCCGATTGAAAATAACGGGACTGGTTATGGCTGAAGAAGTTGAATTGGAAGTAAAACCTGCAAAGAGCAAATTGCCGATCATTATCGCACTTGTGGTGGTTGTTTTAGTGGGTGGTGGCGTTGCGGCTTGGTTTTTGCTTGGTAGTACACCGAGTGTCGAAGAATCGGCGGCGGCGTCTGAACAAAAGCCTGTTGCAGCTTCAGCTAAGATTGGCGATGCCCTTTATGTGGCTATGCCGCGAGCGCTGGACTTTATGATTCAAGGCGCTTCTCGTCCACGTACCGTGCAGATCAAAGTGCAATTATTGGTTCGAGGACAAGACGCAGAGCAACTGGCCCGTAAGCATATTCCGCTGGTTGAAGCGACATTACACAAAACTTTTAGTGCCACTACCGAGCAAGAGCTAGTGTCACTAGCCGGCAAGGAGCGGCTTCGCGAGCAAGCATTAAGTGATGTTCGTGAAACCTTCCTCAATGTGGAAGGACAAAACGTGGTAGAGCAAGTGTTGTTTACCGGTTTTGTCATTGAGTAGGACAAACGAGTGACCGATCTATTATCCCAAGACGAAATCGACGCGCTACTGCATGGCGCCGATGAGGTCGAAGAAGACGAGATTGACGAAGGTGGCGCCGAAGGCGTCATGGAATACGACTTTTCGTCGCAAGATCGGATTGTCCGAGGGCGCATGCCGACCCTCGAAATTGTCAACGAACGCTTTGCTCGCCATATGCGGATCAGCCTATTTAACTTGATGCGACGCTCCGCTGAAGTGTCGATCAATGGCGTCCAAATGATTAAATTTGGCGAATACGTTCACACCCTGTTTGTTCCTACCTCGCTGAATATGGTTCGTTTCCGCCCTCTCAAAGGCACGGCCTTGGTGACCATGGAAGCGCGTTTGGTGTTCGTCTTGGTTGATAACTTCTTTGGTGGTGATGGTCGTTACCACGCAAAAATTGAAGGTCGTGAATTTACTCCAACCGAACGTCGAATCATTCAAATGTTACTCAAGCTTGTCTTTGTTGATTATAAGGAAGCTTGGGCGCCGGTCATGGATTGCGAGTTTGAATACCTCGATAGTGAAGTCAACCCAGCCATGGCTAACATTGTTAGCCCAACTGAAGTGGTGGTGGTGTCGTCATTCCATATTGATCTCGATGGCGGCGGTGGTGACTTTCATATTGCCATGCCTTACTCCATGCTGGAGCCGATTCGAGAGCTGCTTGATGCCGGTGTTCAGAGCGATAAAGAAGACACTGATTTGCGCTGGGCGATGGCGCTTCGTGATGAAATCATGGACGTGCCTGTCGAAGTGCATGCCAAACTGCTAGACACCGAAGTAAGCCTGCGTGACATCATGAATTATAAACCCGGGGATGTTATTCCCGTTGAGATGCCAGAAGCGGCGACAGTGTTTGTTGAAGATTTACCGTCTTATCGTGCCACTGTTGGTCGTAGCAATGACATGATGGCGCTGAAAATTAAAGAAAAAATAAAACGTCCTGCTGGCGTGAAGAGCGAGCTGGCGTTGGTCACCCGCGGTGGTGTACGGATTGATGGGCAAGCCGACATAGAACGGCTTGAAGAAACCCTGGACGAGGAGGATTTATGAGCGACGACAATGACAAGATTGATGATCAACAGGTCGCCGATGAATGGGCCGAAGCCCTAGCGGCACAAACCTCCGATGGTGTTGGTAACGAAGCGTTAGAAGCGCAGCCCGCTGAACTACAAGAGTTCAGTGAAGAAACTGAAATTACCCAAGAAGACAAGCGCCGACTTGAAGGTATTCTAGACATTCCTGTCACTATTTCGATGGAAGTCGGGCGCAGTAAAATCAACATTCGAAATTTATTGCAGTTAAACCAAGGCTCTGTTGTCGAGCTTGATCGAGTCGCTGGTGAGCCTCTTGATGTGTTGGTGAATGGCACCCTCATTGCTCATGGCGAAGTGGTTGTCGTTAATGATAAGTTTGGTATTCGATTGACCGATGTGATCAGCCAAACTGAGCGCATTAAAAAATTGCGTTAATCCAATGCGTTGCTGAATAGTCAGTAACGCAACATGTTTAGCAAAGGCAACTGCTTGTGGCAGCAACAAATTCAGTAGATCAGCTCATCGCCATGTTTGTTTCATTGTTGGTGGTGTTGGCGGTGGCCATCGCTTTAGCTTGGCTTTGGAAGCGTTTTATGCCGACCAATCTGATGGGCCAAACCGGTCTAGATGTGGTGGCAACTCGCCACATTGGAGCCAAAGAGCGATTGTTGCTGATTAAAGTTGGTGAGCGCTACCTGCTACTCGGGGCGACCGCGCAAGCGATTAATACCCTTGCCGAATTTACCGCCGAGCAATTGCCAGATGCACTGCAGCAACTTCAACAAACGCCCTCTCAAACTCAGAAGCTTTCGCCCACTCAGCTATTGTTTGGTAAAGATTGGTTAAGTAAAAAATGGCGTAGCAAATAATTGCAACGGAACGAATGGCAATGGAAAGAATGGCAAAGGAAACAATGGCGACGCAACGCATGACCCGATTCGTCCAACTGATATGCACCCTGCTCCTTGTGGTTTCAACCAGCGTGTTGGCACAAGATCCTGCTGTTACGGCATTGGTCGACCCTGCGGCCGCGGTGCAAAACAACCCGGCAGGTCTTACCGCGTTTACGGTGACCACAAATCCAGATGGCTCGCAAAGCTATTCGGTCACCCTACAAGTGCTGGCAATTATGACCGCGCTTGGTTTTATTCCGGCCATCTTGATGCTGATGACTTCCTTCACCCGAGTTGTGGTGGTGCTGTCCATTCTGCGCCAAGCAACAGGTCTACAGCAAACACCGTCAAACCAAATTATTATTGGACTAGCATTGTTCATGACCTTGTTCATTATGCGGCCGGTTTTTGATCAGGTGTATACCCAAGCCGTTGAGCCTTACCTGAATGAACAAATGCTGTTTCAGGATGCTGTTGCCGTTGGCCGAGTGCCGATGGAAGAGTTTATGCTGGCACAAACAAGAACGACTGATTTAGAAGCCTTTATGGAGATTGCGGGGATTGATGCGGTGCCAGCGGGCGAGCGTATACCGCTGACGGTTTTGGTACCCGCGTTTGTGACTAGTGAACTCAAGACCGCATTCCAAATCGGCTTTATGCTGTTTATTCCATTTTTGATTATCGATCTCGTGGTTGCCAGTGTATTGATGGCCATGGGTATGATGATGTTGTCGCCGATGATTGTGTCGCTGCCGTTCAAGCTGATGTTATTTGTGCTGGTGGATGGCTGGAATCTGGTGATGGGTACACTGGCAACAAGCTTCGGCTTGTAGGGCAAGGGGAGCAACGATGACACCTGAAGTCTTTGTCGATATCTTTCGTGAAGCGCTCAAGCTGATCGTTATGATGGTGTCTGTCATTGTCTTACCGAGCTTGGGCATCGGTTTAATTGTGGCTGTGTTTCAAGCCGCAACATCCATTAACGAACAAACCTTGAGCTTCTTGCCTCGTCTGATTGTCACGCTGGTGGCTTTGATGGCGAGTGCGCATTGGCTAACCGCCACCATCATGGACTTTACATTACGGTTGGCGCAGATGATCCCAACGGTAATTGGCTGATGGATTGGCCGCTTGAGGTCATTCTTGATTTTTTAGCGACCATGCTTTGGCCGCTGGCACGGATCAGTGCCATGTTCGCCGCCATGACGTTATTCTCTTCGCAAAACATATCCGCGCGCATTCGTGCTGCGTTAGCCGTAGCACTAACCGTGGCGATTCAACCCACGCTGCCGCCCATGCCCGACATTGAATTGTTTTCCATTGCGGGCTTTCTTGTGACGGCACAGGAAATGATTATCGGTTTTTCCGTCGGTTTGGCATCACAATTATTGATTGCCAGTTTCGTGCTTGCCGGCCAGATTGTTGGTATGCAAACCAGTTTAGGATTTGCCAACATTGTTGATCCGATGAATGGTCAACAAGTGCCCGCCGTCGGCCAATTCTTCTTATTGTTGGCTAGCTTGGTGTTCCTAGCCTTTGATGGTCATATTGCGCTGTTAATGGCCATCGCCAAAAGCTTCCACTCACTGCCAGTGGCAATCAACAGCTTGTCACAAGTGAACTTGTTCGCCATTGTTGAGTGGGCTGCTTGGATGTATACCGCTGCACTGAGCATGGCGCTGTCGGCAGTGGTGGCATTGTTGCTGATTAATTTCTCGTTTGGCGTGATGACAAGAGCCGCGCCGCAGCTCAATATTTTTGCTATTGGTTTCCCGATTACCATGCTCTCGGGCTTGCTGATTTTGTGGCTGACCATTGGCAATTTTGCGATTCATTTTGAACGGCAATGGCACCGACACCTCGATTTGGTGTGCGATCTGTTACTGTTGAACTGTTGAGGAGGCGTAGCGCATAAGCTCGAATTGCTATGGCTGAAGACAGCGATCAGGAAAAAACAGAAGAGGCAACGCCCCGAAAAAAGGAGAAGGCACGCGAAAAAGGTCAGGTGCCTCGCTCCAAAGAATTGGCCACCGCAGCAGTACTGATTTCCAGTGCTATTGGTTTCCTATGGATTGGTAAATCCTTGGCGATGGCGGTACAGCAAGTGTTCATCGAAATGTTCACGATTGAACGTGCCAAAATTTATGATATTCATGCCTTTTTGAATGGCTTAGCTGGCGTTATGAGCGGCTTGCTTGGCCCCATGTCTGCCTTTATGGCGCTGGTTTTTATCTGTGCTTTTATCGGCTCTATCGCCCTTGGTGGTGTCACCATTAGTGCTGAAGCCGCTAGCCCCAAATGGAATAAACTGTCTCCGCTCGCGGGTTTTAAACGTATGTTTGGACCGCAAGCAGGGGTAGAACTTATCAAAGCGATCGCCAAGTTCTTGGTGGTGGCCTCCGTTGCTATTTTGATGTTGACCTGGCTGTTTCCTAATATTTTACAAGTGTCAGAGAAAGCATCACCCCACGACATTACGTCTGCCATGACCTTGTTTTTATGGATGTTTGTCGGCTTATGCTGCTCGATGTTGCTGATTGTACTGATTGATGTGCCGTTCCAAATCTACAATCACAACAAACAATTAAAGATGTCGATGCAGGAAATTAAAGACGAATACAAAGACACTGAAGGTAACCCTGAAATTAAACGGCGCATTCGTAAAGTGCAGATGGAAATGGCGCAACAGCGAATGATGGGGGAAGTGCCGAAGGCTGATGTGGTGGTCACCAACCCCGACCACTTTGCCGTGGCTCTGCGCTATGACACCAATGGTGGCAAAGCCCCTGTAGTCATCGCAAAAGGCGTCGACTTTCTGGCCGAACAGATTCGCCAGCTCGCCAGAGAGCATGATGTTCCCATCATGCGTCAGCCAACCTTGGCACGGGCGATCTTTTATACGACTGAACTAGATAGAGAAATTCCGGGTTCGCTATTCGCTGCGGTGGCGCAGATTTTAGCGTACGTGTTCCAATTGAAAATGTTCCAACAAGGCAAAGGTGCCCGTCCAAAACCTCTGTCTGTCGAGCAACATATCCCAACGGAGTTGGTGCTCGATCAAGATGGTAAACCAATGCATCCAACCAACGAATCAACGCCGCCTGACGCCTAGTTTTTGCTTTCTCACATTGCCTACCCGCTTTAGTTTTAATGCCGAGTTCTTCCTTGGCGCACTCTTTGCAGACATCACCCACAATGACAATATTCTGGCGCTGAAGAGTTTTTGAATGAACCTGGCTGCAACCTTCGATAACGTTAAATCTGGTCGTATTAATCTATCAGGCATGGGCGTTCCAATCATGGTGTTGGCATCGCTGGCAATGGTTACTTTACCAATGCCGCCGCTGCTACTGGATATCCTCTTTGCCTTTAATATTTCTTTATCCATGGTGGTGTTGCTCGTCACTGTGTATACCCGCCGACCGCTCGAATTTTCTGCTTTTCCCACAGTACTACTTGTCGCAACATTACTTCGTTTGGCGCTTAACGTTGCCTCTACTCGGGTAGTGTTGTTGGAAGGTCACGAGGGTGGCGATGCTGCCGGTCAAGTGATTGAAGCCTTCGGTAATGTGGTGATTGGCGGTAACTACGCTGTTGGTCTGGTGGTGTTTTTGATTCTCGTCATTATCAACTTTGTAGTGGTAACCAAAGGTGCAGGGCGCATCTCGGAAGTAAGTGCTCGCTTTACCTTAGATGCAATGCCGGGCAAACAAATGGCGATTGACGCCGATTTGAATGCTGGTTTGATCTCGCAAGAACAGGCCAAAGCACGACGTGAAGATATTGCCCAAGAAGCGGACTTTTACGGCTCAATGGACGGTGCCAGTAAATTTGTAAAAGGTGATGCGATTGCCGGTATTTTGATTCTGTTTATCAACATCATCGGTGGCTTTGTCATTGGTATGGTGCAGCACGAATTATTGTTTGGCGAAGCGGTACAAATTTATACCTTGTTGACCATTGGTGACGGCTTGGTGGCACAAATTCCATCGTTATTGCTGTCGATTGCCGCGGCGATTATGGTGACGCGTCAAAATACCGATCAGGACATGGGCGAGCAGGTTGTACTACAGCTGTTTGAAAGTCCAAAGGCGTTGGCAATTAGCGCAGGTATTTTATTTGTCATGGGCATCGTGCCGGGAATGCCGCATTTTGCATTTTTGTCGTTGGCGCTTGTTGCTGCTGGTGGTGCTTGGTTTGGTACTCACAAACGCGATCAAAAAGCCGCTGCGCAGGTTCAAGAAGTAGAAAAAGAAAAACAAACCCAAGTGAAAACTCAGCAGCAAAAAGAGCTGTCTTGGGATGATGTGCAGCACGTTGATGTTATTGGTTTAGAAGTCGGTTACCGACTGATCCCAATGGTGGATAAAGGTCAGGGCGGCGAATTACTCAACCGAATCAAGGGCGTTCGCAAAAAGCTCTCACAAGAATTTGGCTTTTTGGTGCCGGCGGTTCACATTCGCGACAACCTTGACCTACCTGCCAATAACTACCGCATCTCATTGATGGGCGTTTCTGTCGGTGAAGCCGAAGTCATGCCAGGCAAAGACATGGCCATCAACCCGGGCCAAGTATTTGGAGAAATGAGCGGTACTAAAACCAAAGATCCTGCGTTTGGTCTCGATGCGGTGTGGATTGACCCCAACATGCGCGAACAAGCACAGGCGCTTGGCTATACCGTGGTTGATTGCTCAACCGTTATTGCGACTCACTTGAGCCAGCTGCTCACGAACCAAGCGGCAACCTTGCTTGGGCATGAAGAAGTACAGAATCTGCTGGACATGATGAGCCGTAAATATCCGAAATTGGTTGAAGGTCTCGTGCCCGATCTGCTGCCGCTGAGCACCTTAACCAAGGTCATGCAAAACTTACTCAATGAAGGCGTACCGATTCGAGACATGCGCAGTATTTTGCAAACGGTTCGCGAGTATGCGCCTCGGAGTCAAGATACTGACGTTCTAACCGCTGCCGTTCGTGTGGCAATAAAACGATTAATTATACAAGAAATCAACGGGTTGGAGCATGAGTTGCCAGTTGTGGCGCTGTTGCCAGAGTTGGAACAAATGTTGCACCAGTCTCTCCAAGCCGCCGGAAATGAGGGCGCTGCTATTGAACCGGGTCTTGCAGAGCGTATGCAGCGTTCACTGCAAGAAGTGGCTCAGCAACAAGAACTTGCTGGCCAGCCAGCGATTTTGCTGACATCCGGTGTGTTGCGAAACACCCTAGCGCGCTTTATCAAAAATACGATTCCGAGCATGCGAGTGCTGGCCTACCAGGAAATTCCTGACGACAAACAAATAAAAATCGTCAGCTCGATTGGCCAGTAACGGATACCTTGAGGAGATTAACTCGTGAAAATGAAACGCTTTTTTGCCAAAGACATGCGTACTGCTTTGGCCGAAGTAAAAGAAGTGATGGGTGCCGATGCGGTAATCATGTCGAGCAAGAAAGTAACTGGTGGTATTGAGCTGGTTGCTGGCATTGACGCTGAGACGGATACCCAAGCACCTGCTCCTCAACGTGCTATCGAAACGCTACAACAACAAGCTGCCGCACAGCGCCAATTGACTGACGATAAAATTGATTTGTCTGGTTTCAAAAAGAAATTGGCTTCACTTGGCTTGAGTCAGCCGACGAAACCATCGACTTCGACTCGTCAACCAGAAGCGCCTGCCGATAGCCTGCATAGCCTATTAAAACGTCAGCAGCAGCAATTAGAACAAACGCCAGCCAAAACCAAGCGCCCGGTTAACCCAGCCTTTGCTGATGTCAGTGGGCGTCAAGAAATGGCCCCAACGACGCCAGCGGCTCCGGCGACTAACCCGGCCGAAATCGAAGCACTGAAAGAAGAAATGTTGGCCATGCGTCAATTGCTTGAGCACCAACTGTCAGGCTTAATGAAGCAAGAAATGGAGCGCTCTGAGCCGGTTCGTGCCATGTTGGTCAAACAGCTTTGTAAAATGGGTATTGCCGAGAACCTCGCGGATCAGTTTGCTTGCTACATTGGTGAACACACCACGGGACGTGAAGCGTGGAAACAATTGCAGCAATTACTGACCGAGCAATTGGTCGTCACAGAAGATGAAATTCTACGCCAAGGCGGTGTTGTGGCCTTAGTCGGTCCGACAGGTGTTGGCAAAACAACAACGGTTGCTAAACTGGCAGCCCGCTTTGCTGCACAATATGGCGCCGATCAGGTTGCGCTCATTTCCACCGATAGCTATAGAATTGGTGCGCTAGATCAACTCGCTACCTATGGTCGGATCTTAGGCTGTCCGGTGCGAAGCGCGAAAAACCCCGATGAATTGGCCGATCAGCTGTACCAACTTCGCCATCGCAAGCTGATTCTCATTGATACTGCGGGCATGGGGCAACGTGATATGCGTCTCAATGAGCAGTTAAATACATTAATTAGCAATAGCCGTGTTAAAATAAAGAGTTATCTGGTGTTGCCTGCTACGGCACAGCGCGATGTGATGCAAGAGGCGATTGAGCAATTCCGTCAAATCCCGCTGCGTGGTTGCATTTTCACCAAACTCGATGAATGTCTCAGCCTTGGCGAGTGCATTAGCGTTGCGATTCAAAATGCGATGCCAATCGGGTATCTTAGCGACGGTCAACGAGTGCCAGAAGATCTTCGGGTTGCCGATGCGAGCTATTTAGTTAAACAAGCATTTACATTAGCCGCTAGCCGTCAGCGTAAAGTACAGGCAAACTCACAGACATCAGATAGTCGGAAGCAACATATGAGGCTATAAATAGGTAGTATGGAACTGGACCAAGCAACAGGGTTGAGAAATATGAATCGCCGTAAAATGGTGAAAGTCATTGCTGTAACAGGCGGTAAGGGAGGCGTAGGTAAAACAAACGTTTCCATCAATCTGGCTGTGTCTTTAGCGTCACAAGGCCAGCGTGTGGTTGTACTTGACGCCGATTTAGGCTTAGCAAACGTCGACGTATTGTTAGGCTTGCGAGTACACAAAAACATTTCTCACGTCCTTTCCGGCGAATGTGATCTAGAAGAGATCATGTTAGAAGGCCCACAAGGTATATCAATTGTTCCAGCCTCGTCTGGTATGCGCAGCATGGTGGAATTAACACCGACTGAACATGCCGGTTTGGTTAGAGCTTTCAGTGAGTTACAAGATGATTACGATGTCCTAATTGTTGATACAGCAGCTGGGATTTCGGACATGGTGCTGAGTTTCTCTCGCGCCTCACAAGATGTGGTAGTGGTTGTATGTGATGAACCCACCTCCATCACCGATGCTTATGCACTGATTAAACTTCTTAATCGCGAGCACGGTCTATTCAAATTCAAAATTGTAGCCAACATGGTGAGAAGCCTGCGCGAAGGGCAAGAGTTGTTCGCCAAGTTAACCAAAGTGACGGATCGATTTCTCGATGTCGCTTTAGAGTTGGTTGCAATTGTGCCATTCGACGAAAATGTTCGCCGCGCAGTTCGCAAACAAAAGGTTGTGGTCGAAGAGTTTCCAAAATCAGCGGCCTCGATTGCCTATAAAACATTGGCATCGAAAGTGACAACTTGGCCAATTCCATCTCAACCGCAAGGGCATTTGACCTTTTTTGTTGAGCAGTTGTTGAATGGTACCGCGAGAGAGCAGGAAGACTCACTCAGTGAATAAAGCTGCCCTTTACCAGGAGCAACAGCGGGACGATTTAGTTCGGCAACATGCGGACTTGGTGAAGCGAATTGCACATCACTTAAAAGGAAGGCTACCGGCTAGCGTTCAGGTAGACGACTTAATTCAAGCAGGCATGATTGGTTTGCTTGAAGCACTTAAAAATTACGATCAGAGCAAAGGTGCCGCGTTTGAAACCTATGCCGGTATTCGAATTCGCGGCGCAATGCTTGACGAGTTGCGTCGTGGTGATTGGTCACCGCGCTCAGTGCATCAACAAAGTCGGCGTGTTGCCGAAGCAATTAAAACCGTTGAGCAACAAACTGGACGCGATGCACAAGATGCGGAGGTGGCGGCAAAGCTCGAAATGGGCTTAACCGAATACCACCAACTCATTGCGACCCTAAATAGTGGTCGGATCATTGGCATTGAAGACCTGGGCGTATCGGAAGATGCATTGAACCCAGAGTGGCAAGGACAGGAATCGACACCGTTCCATGACATGAGTCAGGAACAATTTCAGCAATCTTTAGTCGACGCCATCAAAACTTTGCCAGAGAGAGAAGCATTGGTATTGTCGTTGTATTACGATGACGAATTAAATTTAAGAGAAATCGGCGATGTGCTGAGTGTGAGTGAATCGCGAGTCTGCCAAATTCACTCACAAGCAATGCATCGCTTGAAAGCCAGACTTCAGTCTTGGCAAGATTAACCGATAACATTTTTAAAATGCGCCTGTAGGAGGGCTCGCTTTGAATACAGATATGAAGATCCTGATTGTGGACGACTTTTCTACAATGAGGCGAATCATCAAAAACCTCTTGCGCGATCTCGGGTTCACCAACACACAAGAAGCCGATGACGGTAGCACTGCGTTGCCTATGCTGAAAAATGGTGACTTCGACTTCGTGGTCACTGACTGGAATATGCCAGGCATGCAGGGTATTGATTTGCTGAGAAACATTCGTGCTGACGACCAACTCAAGCATTTGCCTGTGTTGATGGTGACAGCGGAAGCCAAGCGAGAGCAGATTGTGGCCGCCGCTCAAGCTGGTGTGAATGGTTACATTGTGAAGCCGTTTACAGCAGCTACGTTGAAAGAAAAGCTCGATAAGATTTTTGAGCGAATTGCCTGATATTTCGATGCCGCGGAGTCGGAGCCATAATGACAACAACGAAAGAGCCGAAGATTTCGCTTGAGCAAGCGCGTGCACTGGTTGCAAGTCTTGAGCAAGGAGATACTGAACAAGCCAATCAAATTATTGATCAAGCCGTTGATAAAAGCTTTCAAGAAGTCGGAAGCTTATTGAACCTTGATAGTGATTTGTTTGAGCAGATCGGCAAAATGACTCGCCAGCTTCACACTGCCCTCAACGAATTCCAACTTGATGATCGAATTACTGAGCTGGCTCACACAGATATGCCAGACGCTCAGTCTCGCCTGAACTATGTTATTGAAATGACAGAAAAGGCGGCGAACAAGACAATGGATGCAGTGGAGTTCAGTTTGCCAGTTGCTGACAAACTAAATGAGTCGTTTGCTAATTTGCTGCCTCGTTGGCAAAGCATTGTTGACGGCCGCATGCCCATCGATGATTTCAAAAGCCTGTGTCAGGACACTCATACCTTCCTGAAAGAAGCGAATGACGATACGAGTCAACTCAACGGTAAGTTGACGGACGTGTTAATGGCACAAGACTTTCAGGATCTGACCGGCCAAGTGATCCGCCGCGTCATCAATCTGGTTCGAGAAGTTGAAGACAACTTAATTCACATGCTGAAGGTCTTTGGTGATCACCAAAGCACCATGGCTCAAGCTGAGAGCGTTGCTCCTGCTGCCAAGGTAACCACAGCGTTACCCGCCATTGAAGCTGAAGGGCCTGTCATCGATGCGGAAGAGCGCACTGATGTGGTCAGTGGACAAGATGAAGTCGACGATTTGTTATCGAGCCTTGGATTCTAGCGGGAGTTTGAAGTATGTCATTCGATTTAGATGAAGATATCCTGCAGGACTTTTTGGTTGAAGCTGCAGAAATTCTAGAGCTGCTGCAAGAGCAGTTAGTTGATCTGGAGAACAACCCAGAAGATAGCGATTTATTAAACGCAATCTTCCGTGGCTTCCACACGGTCAAAGGTGGCGCCGGCTTCCTCTCGCTAACCGAATTAGTTGACGCTTGCCACGGTGCAGAAAACGTCTTTGATATTCTGCGTAACGGCCAACGCCAGGTTACCTCTGAGTTGATGGATGTCATCTTGCAAACGCTCGATAGCATCAACGAAATGTTTGCTCAGGTGCAAGCGCGAGAGCCATTAAGTGCAGCCGATCCAGCTTTGCTTGAGGCGCTACATCAATTAAGTGAACCTGCAGGCGCCGCGCCAGCACCTACCGCTGAACCAGAAGCGCCAGCCCCTGTGGTTGCTCCACCGCCAGAGCCAGTTGCTGCTCCGCCAGCCCCTGAAACTCCAGCCGCCAGCGGTATCGGTCCTGTTGAAGACATTACCGATGATGAATTTGAAGCCTTGCTTGATAATTTGCATGGTACCGGTGGTAGTCCAACCGCTGTGGCAACGGCTCCGGTCGAACCGTCGCCAGCACCCGCTAGCGAACCAGCCGCGACTAGCAGCGCCGATGATATTTCCGACGATGAATTCGAAGCTCTGCTTGATGAGCTTCATGGTAAAGGCAGCTTTGGCGCTGCAGCAGCCGAGACTCCAGCTCCGGCCGTACCTGAAACGCCCGCTCCTGCCAGCGGTGATACCATTTCAGATGATGAATTCGAGGCGTTGCTTGATGAATTGCACGGTGCCGGCGGCTCGCCGACACTAAAAGATGAACCAGTAGCTCCAACACCGCCGCCTGCTGTTAAAGCTGAACCTGCAGCTGCTCAACCGTCACAGCCTGAGCCTGTCAAACAAGCGCCACCACAAGCGCCGCCGGCACCACCAAAAGCTCCGGCAGCATCTGCACCTGTGGCTAAAGAGCCAAAAGAAAAAGCGCCAATCAAACCGCCACAGAGTGAAACCACAGTTCGAGTTGATACGTCGCGTCTCGACCAAATTATGAACATGGTGGGCGAGCTGGTATTGGTCCGTAACCGCTTATTAAGCTTGAGTTTGAACCACAATAACGAGGACATGGGGAAAGCCATTGCCAACTTAGATGTGGTGACTGCCGACCTACAAGGCGCGGTCATGCAAACTCGCATGCAGCCAATTAAGAAAGTGTTTGGTCGTTTCCCACGGGTTGTCCGTGATTTGGCCCGAAGCTTGAAAAAAGACATTAAGTTAGAGTTAGAAGGCGAAGAAACCGATCTTGATAAAAACTTAGTTGAGGCCTTGGCCGATCCATTGGTTCACTTGGTTCGAAACTCTGTTGACCACGGTATTGAAATGCCTGATGTCCGAGCGGCAGCTGGTAAACCTCGTACTGGTAAAGTTAAATTAACCGCAAGCCAAGAAGGCGACCATATTCTGTTGACCATCGAAGATGATGGTGCCGGTATGGATGCCGAAAAACTAAAAGAAATAGCCATTTCACGCGGTGTTCTTGATGTTGACTCCGCCGCTCGCTTGAGCGATGAAGATGCCTATAACCTGATTTTCGCACCAGGTTTTTCTACCAAGACCGAGATTTCTGATATCTCAGGCCGTGGTGTAGGCATGGATGTGGTGAAAACCAAAATTACCCAATTGAACGGCTCTGTCCATATTAGCTCTGAACGCGGTATGGGTACTTGCCTAGAAATTAAAGTTCCGCTGACACTAGCCATTATGCCAACGCTGATGGTCGTGGTCGGTAAGCAAACCTTCGCCTTGCCACTGGCTTCGGTCAATGAAATTTTCCACCTAGATTTGGGCAAAACCAATGTGGTTGATGGTCAAGTCACGGTCGTCGTTCGAGACCGAGCAATCCCATTATTTTATCTTGAACAATGGCTCGTTCGTGGTGCTGTTGTGGATACGCGTAACCGCGAGAGCAAAGGGCATGTTGTTATCGTACAGGTCGGCATGCAGCAAATCGGATTTGTGGTGGATGCTCTAATTGGTCAGGAAGAAGTGGTGATTAAGCCCCTTGGCACTATGCTTCAAGGAACACCAGGCATGGCAGGCGCTACAATTACAAGTGATGGTGGTATTGCCCTTATCCTGGATGTACCAAGCTTATTAAAGTTCTACGCACGCAAAGCGTAAGAACAGAGAGAACCTGATGCAGCTAAAAGTTTTGGTGGTCGATGACTCCAGTTTTTTCCGCCGGCGTGTAACTGAAATTATTGATGCCGACGCCGGATTGAAGGTTATTGACTCTGCCGTAAACGGTAAGGAAGCCGTAGAAAAAGTCCGTACATTAAAGCCTGACGTTGTGACCATGGATATTGAAATGCCGGTCATGAACGGGATTGAGGCCGTTAAAGCTATTATGGGCGCTAACCCTGTGCCTATTCTGATGTTTTCTTCGTTGACCCACGAAGGCGCAAAGGCCACGTTAGACGCTTTAGAGGCGGGGGCGCTGGACTTTTTACCGAAAAAATTTGAGGACATTGCGCGCGATCGGAAAGAGGCTTCAAATCTCTTAGTACAACGAATCAAAGAGATTGCCCGACGTCGATTTGGTCTGCGTCCCATGAAGGCGCAACCTAAACCCGTTACTCGCACGTCGTCGCCAGTGCGTAATTCGCTTTCGTCAACTCAGCAAGCGGTTCGCAGTGCGACGAGTGCGTTGGAAAAAGCCAATGCCGAGCGTAAACAACGCGCGGCGGCAATGACAGCGCAAACGGAGCAACCGAGATCTCGACCGGTTAGTCGAAGCCGCGCGAGCGGTAAATCATACAAGTTGCTTGCTATTGGCACTTCAACTGGCGGTCCTGTTGCGCTTCAGTCAGTGCTAACAAATTTACCTGCCAACTACCCGTTACCCATACTCCTGATTCAGCACATGCCGGCAGCATTTACCGGCGCATTTGCGCAACGCCTCAATACGCTGTGCAAAATTAATGTTAAAGAAGCAGCCAATGGTGACGCTATAAAACCAGGTTGTGCTTATTTAGCGCCAGGCGGTAAGCAGATGATGATCGAAGGAAATGCGTCTAGTGGACGGATTAAGATCATCGATGGCGGCGAGAAAATGAACTACAAGCCATGTGTTGATGTTACTTTCGGGGCAGCAGCAAAAGTGTATGGCAGTGAAGTGCTCGCGATTGTGCTAACCGGAATGGGAGCGGATGGCCGAGATGGCGCCCGCATGTTGAAAACCCATGGCGCTAAAATTTGGGCACAAGATGAGGCAAGCTGTGTTGTATATGGTATGCCACAAGCCGTCGCTAGTGCGGGGATCTCAGAAGACAGTATTGCACTAGACGACATCGCGGAACGAATCGTCATAGAAACGGCAAATGGATAAATCGACACTGCTGGGATTGATCATTGGCTTTGGTGCTATTTTACTCGGCCAAGTATGGGAAGGCGGGAATTTACTGGCATTGCTCAGTTTTCCGGCTTTTCTCATTGTCGTGGGTGGCACACTCGGTGCTGTGCTGCTGCAAACGCCATTGGTGGTGGTTAAACGCGCTATCACTCAGTTAGGTTGGATGTTCAATCCACCTGAATTACCACTTGAACACAGTATTGAGAAAATCATTACTTGGTCCCATGCCAGCCGCCAAGAAGGGTTGTTGGGGCTTGAAAACCAAATCCTAGATGAACCCGATCCTTTCGTACAAAAAGGCCTGACGCTACTCGTTGATGGTGCAGATGCCAGCACCATTCGCGAAATGCTTGATATTGAAATGGTGATGCAGCGGGAGTTGCAACTAGACGCCGCAAAAACTTATGAAGCCATGGGTGGTTACTCGCCAACCATTGGTATTATTGGTGCGGTACTTGGCTTAATTCAGGCGATGAATTACCTGAGCGATCCGGACCAGCTGGGCGTAGGCATCGCGACCGCTTTTGTCGCCACGATATACGGTGTTGGTTTTGCTAATCTGCTTTACCTACCTATTGCCAATAAAATGCGCTACCACATCTACAGTATTGTTAACTATCAGGAATTAATGGTTGAAGGTCTGGTTGCCGTTGCTCACGGAGAGAATCCAAGGAATATTGAGCTACGTTTGCGTGCTTTTCTGGGGCAGTAACCGTGTATCAATACAAGCGCCGCAATCGACACCGGGATGACCAACATCTCGACCGCTGGTTAATTTCTTACGCCGATTACATGACCTTAATGTTCGCCTTGTTCGTGGTGCTTTATGCCATGGCATTGGCACGTGAAGGATCACTGGATGAACTAACTCGTCGATTAGGTGATCTATTTCATTCCGAACATACCGCTATCGCAGAGCCTAACCCAAACGACGGCATCATGACGCAAGCAAATGATGACATGCTGTACGGGCACGGATTGCGGCCCGAAGGCGGGCCCGATCTGATTGATGGGCGTAGTGAGCTCGTGAATTTCAACAAGAAGCATCAAGGCAGTAGCCTGTCGAACTTAGAAAATGAATTTAATGAAGCGTTACAAGAATTGGTGAATTCAGGCTTTGCAGATATCGAGCGACAGGAAGATTGGTTGGTGTTATCGCTCAACTCAAACTTGCTATTTGCCAGCGGTAGCGCTGCGCCATCCTCAAATTTACGTGCGATCATACCGACGATAACCAAAGTATTAGCGCCTGTGGATAATTACATTCGTATTCGTGGATACACCGATTCGTCTCCTATTCGCAATGAAATATTCAGCTCAAACTGGGAGTTGTCCTCGGCCCGCGCAGTCGAAGTATTAACGCAAATTGTTGCCGAAGGGATCCGTCCAGAGCTATTGGGTGTTGAAGCTTATGGCGCAAATTTTCCACTGCAATCAAATGATACGGCGGAAGGGCGAGCAGAAAACCGCCGCGTCGATATCGCAGTGTCCAAGTGGGGCGCACCTGTAGCAGCTGAAAACACAGAGCCGGCGCCGGAACAAGCGAACGATTCAGCAGCCGAGCCGTTACCTGATTATGATGAGGTTCAGATCCTCGAGTTACCCGGCGGTGGTATTCGCATTACCACCCGTCGCGAAGCGGCTGACCAAGGTGAACCTGAGCAATGATGGTTTGGACGGTCGCCAATCAGAAAGGTGGCGTAGGTAAGACCACCACGGCGGTGTCCTTAGCTGGGTTGATGGCTGATCGCGGCTACAACGTCCTGCTTGTCGATATGGATCCCCATTGCTCACTTGGTTATTACCTCGGGTTAGATGTTGAAAGCCTTGAGCACACCGGTTATGACGTTTTTGTCCACGGCCGCGCAGCAACCCGTGAGCAGGTTAAGCAAAGCATTCATGCCACAAGCATAGATGGCATTGATATCATGCCTGCCAACATGGCCATGGCGACTCTCGACAGAAAGTTTGGTCATACTGAGGGAATGGGATTAATCCTACGACATGCGTTAAATAGGGTGAAGCAAGACTACGATGTGGTCTTGGTTGATTGTCCGCCAGTGCTCGGCGTACTTATGGTCAATGCGCTCGCAGCCAGTGAGCGGGTGTTGGTACCGGTGCAAACTGAATTTCTTGCGCTTAAGGGGTTAGAACGTATGATTATGTCCCTTGAGTTAATGAAGTCATCACCCAGCCAAAATATCAATTATATGATTGTGCCGACCATGTTTGATAAACGAACCAAGGCGGCTAATCAGGCCATGGTGAGTTTAGCAGAGCAATATGGCAATGCCGTATGGCGAGATGTCATCCCGGTTGATACGCGTTTTCGCGATGCCTCATTAGAGCATTTGCCACCATCGATGTTCGCAGGTCATTCTCGTGGGGTAGTGGCCTATCGCGCACTACTTGATGATTTAATCGATGAACAAGTCGCAGCACGAAATGGAACCAACTAGTTATGAAGTCTAGTGATAAAGCGCTGCAAGAATTTTTTACCGCTTTGCTTGATGAGCCAGAGGCGAAAGTCGATTCGGCTCCGTTGCAAAAGCTTTTAGATGGTGTCGACAAACCAAAGGTTGAGACAGTACCGCAACAGGTAACGCCAACAGAACAACCGGTCGTTAGTGAACCCGTCGTGACCAAGCCTGAGTCGGTTGCGCGAATTATCGCTCCTGCGCCGGTAGTTGCACCGACGGAACGCATTGAAGAGCCAGTTGTTGATGTTCAAAGCGACACCGATGTAGCGCCTCAGACGGCGCCTGCAAATAGCTTAACAGAAGCTCCGCCGGTGCCAGATGAAGAGTTTCAGGCGCTTTACTTTGAAGTGGCCGGAATGACGCTCGCGGTGCCTTTAGAGCAACTGGGCGGCATTCATAATTTAGATGAAGAGCAAGTCAGCAATTTGATTGGTAAACCGTCTTGGTTTCGCGGCTTGCTAGCCCATCGTGAACGAAAGTTGAACGTTGTTGACACCGCTTTGTGGGTAATGCCAGAAAAATACGATGATAAACTGGCAGAACAGCTCAATTATCAATATCTTGTTATGTTAAAGGATAGTAATTGGGGACTTGCGTGCGAGCGACTGATTACCACCAGCCAATTGATGCCCTCGGCAGTCAACTGGCGTACCACCATGGGCAAGCGACCTTGGCTACGCGGCATGGTAAAAGAGCAAATGTGTGCTTTGCTTAATGTAGATGCTCTAATCGAGCTACTCAATACTGGCATGAACAGCCAGCAAGCTAATAATCCGGAGTAACAACATGGCTGACGATAGAACTACTGCCACCAATCCCGAAACTGATGATCAGGTCCTGCAGTGGGTTACTTTCCGACTCGATAATGAAACTTATGGCATTAATGTAATGCAGGTACAAGAAGTACTGCGTTATACCGAAATTGCTCCAGTACCGGGCGCTCCCGGTTATGTGATGGGGATTATCAACTTGCGGGGCAACGTGGTGACTGTGATTGATACTCGCTCTCGCTTTGGTTTGCAGTCGGCGGAAGTAACCGAAAATTCGCGCATTGTGATCATTGAAGCAGAAAAGCAAGTGATTGGTATTCTGGTTGATAGTGTCGCTGAGGTTGTGTATCTGCGTAGCTCTGAAATTGATAGCGCGCCAAACGTGGGTACCGAAGATAGTGCCAAGTTTATTCAAGGTGTATCGAACCGCGATGATGAACTGCTGATCTTAGTGGACTTGAACAAGTTACTGAATGACGAAGAATGGGACGAGTTATCAACTCTGTAATCCATCATGCCCATTGATACGTTAGTTTTATGGCTGGCCTTAGCGCTGGCCATTTTATCGTTTACCGCCATTTTTCTGTTGCTGGGTAACCTGCTTAGACAGCAAGCGGCTGCTGCGCTGCTTAAAACCGAGCTAGAGCAGCTTAGCGAGCAAGTTGATTTAATGGCCAGTGCTGAAACGAATCAACTCGAGCATGAAGTTCACGAAGTTCGTGCTGGCTCGTTAGCCCTTGGTCGTCGTATTCTTGCCATCGAGTCACGCCTCGACGAAATTGCTGAACAACAACCAAATCCTGATGATCTCGAGCCGGAACGGCGGATCTATAGTCGTGCGGTTCGTATGGTTGAATTAGGCGCGGATCTGGAAGAAATCATGCGAGAGTGTGAATTACCACGTGCCGAAGCCGAATTGTTGTTTAGCCTTCATCAAAATAAATCAGGTTAGCGAAGACTCATTCCTCTCGCTTCGCTCTGTTCACCTTTGACACGTCAGTCTCGCTGCTTTTAACTCGCAACTCCCTATATAAAATAAGGTTTTTGGCATTTTTAAAGGTGACGTAGAAGCGGCTCAAAGAGGCATCCCTTTTTGTTAACGGCTCTGTTATTATCGAGCGTAGCGATAATAATTGGATTAGAAAGATAACAAAATGCTATCAGCGCGCCGCTTGAGCTTGGCTCGCCAATCCCGACAATTATTTAGTGACGTTAGCTTTTCTTTAGAGCCAGGACGGGCGCTATTACTCCAAGGACGCAACGGCGCCGGTAAAACCAGCATGCTGCGGATTTTGGCCGGCTTGTCACAGGCCGACGATGGCCAAGTGCTGTGGCAAGACTCGCCTATTCAACAATCTGAAAACTTCCATGCTTCACTGCTTTACCTCGGTCATCAACCCGCTGTTAATGTGGAATTGAGCCCAACCGAAAATTTACGCTACTTATGTGCTCTTCATGATGATAACGCC
The DNA here is from genome assembly GCF_019457915.1 of Neiella holothuriorum. Lineage (GTDB taxonomy): Bacteria > Pseudomonadota > Gammaproteobacteria > Enterobacterales > Neiellaceae > Neiella > Neiella holothuriorum. Next base: position 83,612 of record NZ_JAHZSS010000006.1, on the reverse strand, counting down.
GAATCAATCGCTAACATTTTGGTTGCGGTTGGTCTTGCTGGCTATGAAGATGTGCCGGCGGGGCAGTTATCGGCCGGCCAGCAACGGCGAATTGCGTTAAGTCGGTTATGGTTATCCAAAGCGCCATTATGGATCTTGGATGAGCCGCTTACAGCGTTGGATGTAAAAGCTGTCGCTGGGCTTGAAAAGCGTTTTAAGCAACACCTAGATGCCGGTGGTATGTTGATAGTAACAACCCACCAACCTGCAGTTTTACCTGAGCACGCAACGACGCGGCTGGAGTTAAGCTGCCCGGAGCCAGAGTCCGAGGCAAGCGCATGACGGTATGGCTTGAAACCATGCGTCGTGAAACCTTGCTGGTGATGCGCAAAAAGTCAGATGTCCTAAACCCGCTGGTGTTCTACCTCTTGGTGATTAGCTTGTTTCCGCTGGGCGTTGGCCCAGCACCGGAAACGCTGGCTCGTATTGCGCCGGGTGTAATTTGGGTGGCGGTGCTATTGAGTGTGATGTTGTCGCTCGAGCGGTTATTTCGAGACGATTACCGTGATGGCTCACTTGAACAATTATTGCTATCTCCTCATGTTGGCGCTGGTTTAATCTTGGCCAAAATCCTAAGCCATTGGTTGATGGTTTGCGTACCTATTTTAATATTGTCGCCATTGGCGGCATTGCTCATGGGCGTTAGCCCGCCTGCGCTAGTGGCCATGATGTTAAGTTTGCTGGTGGCAACGCCGGCGCTTAGTATGATTGGCGCAGTAGGCTCAGCACTGACCGTTGGTGTGGGCCGAAGCGGCGTGTTATTGAGTTTATTGATCTTGCCGTTGTTTATTCCGGTATTGATTTTTGCGACGGCAGCAATTGATGCGGCCGCTATGTCGCTACCTTATTTGGGGCAGCTGGCCTTGTTGGCCGCGTTTTCTGCTGCTGCTATTACGCTTACTCCTTTTGCTGTTTTGGCAGCGTTAAAAATTAGTGTGCAATAACATATGTTTAAGTGGCTTCATCCTTACGCAAAATCAGAAAATCTATATCGACTTAGCGGAAAGTTTCTATTCTGGTTCGGTTGGCTCGGCACCATTGGCGCCATTATCGGTACGATTTGGGGGCTGGCATTCACGCCTGCTGACTATCAGCAAGGGGATAGTTTTCGCATTATCTACCTGCATGTTCCGACAGCCATGATGTCAATGAGTGGCTACTTGGGTATGGCCATTGCCGCCTTTATTGGTACCGTTTGGCAACAGCGTCATGCCGATATGACGGTTATTGCTCTGGCGCCAGTCGGTGCTGTCTATACCTTTTTGGCGTTATTTACCGGCGCGGTGTGGGGCAAGCCCACATGGGGAACGTACTGGGTATGGGATGCACGGCTGACCTCTGAGCTCATTTTGTTGTTCTTATATTTGGGCGTTATTGCGCTTTATTATGCCTACGAAGACAAGCGCAGTGGCGCTCGTGCAGCTGCTATTTTAGCCATGGTCGGGGTGATTAACGTTCCTATCATTCATTACTCGGTGGTGTGGTGGAACTCGCTTCATCAGGGAGCCACGGTGACGGTTTTTGAAAAGCCGAAGATGGACTCGAGTATGTTATGGCCGCTGCTAATCAATATTGTGGCCTTTGGCTTGATCCTTGGGGCATTAACATTAATGCGATTACGCAACGACTTGTTGATGAAAGAAGGGCACCGGCCTTGGGTGAAGAAAGTATTGGAGGAAGGCCGCTAATGGCGTTTGAAAGTTTTTCTGCATTTATCCAAATGGGCAAGCACGGTTTTTATGTTTGGCTTTCGTATGGCGTTGGCTTGCTGGCATTTGCTGCTATTTGGGGCCATTGCCTGTTTACCCGAGCAAAAATTGTGGCTGGCGTAAAAGATTTAGAAGCACGGCGTCAGCGTCGTAAAACAACTCAACAAACGGAGCGAGTCCTATGAATCCTCGTCGCAAAAAACGTTTAGCGACTACGCTGGCCATTTTGATTGGATTAGGTGTTGCCGTTGGCTTTGTGTTGTTTTCTATGACTCAAAATATTGATCTGTTTTACACCCCGTCAGAAATCGTTAACGGCAAGAATGAAACCGGCGTTAAGCCCCAAGTTGGCCAACGCCTGCGCATTGGTGGCATGGTGGTACCTGGCAGTGTTGAGCGGGATGAGCAGAGCTTACAAGTAAGCTTTGGTCTGATTGACACTGGTCCTGTGGTAACCATTGTTTATGAGGGTATTTTGCCGGACTTGTTTCGTGAAGGTCAGGGCATTGTGGCCAACGGTGTACTGCGCGACGCAACAACCATTGAAGCATTTGAAGTGCTAGCCAAGCACGATGAAGAATATATGCCACCTGACGTGGCAGAGGCGGTTGGTAAAGTTCATCCAAATGGCGTGGGTGGTGACAAGCAAAACCAAGGGAGTGGTTATTAATGATTGCTGAATGGGGCCACATTGCACAGATCTTAGCGCTGATCTGCGCCTGTTTACTGGCCGTGATCCCGATGGTGGGCAGCTACCGCGGATACATCAACTGGATGCAGCTCGCGCGCCCGCTAGCACAACTGCAATTCTTGTTCGTCGCAATTGCGTTTGCTGCATTGTGTTATGCCTTCATTCAAGATGATTTCACCATCAGCTACGTTGCTCAAAACTCCAACTCGAAATTGCCTTGGTATTATAAACTCTCGGCTGTTTGGGGCGCGCACGAAGGCTCCTTGCTGCTATGGATTTTAATGCTAAGTGGCTGGCAAGCCGCTGTGTCGGTGTTCAGTCGTGCTTTACCATTAGTCGCTATTGCCCGAGTTTTAGCGGTCATGGGGCTGATTTCAATAGGCTTTTTGACATTTATTCAGTTCACCTCGAACCCGTTTGAAACCTTGTTACCTTTCTACCCGGTAGACGGTCGCGACCTAAATCCGTTGCTGCAAGACGTTGGCTTGATCATGCACCCGCCAATGTTATACATGGGCTATGTAGGTTTTGCTGTGGCGTTTGCGTTTGCGATTGCCGCGTTGTTGTCTGGGCAATTAGACGCTGCCTGGGCCCGTTGGTCTCGGCCTTGGACATTGGCAGCTTGGATCAGCCTGACGGTGGGTATTGCCTTAGGTAGTTGGTGGGCCTATTACGAGTTAGGTTGGGGCGGCTGGTGGTTCTGGGATCCGGTCGAAAATGCTTCCTTTATGCCTTGGTTGGCGGGTACGGCATTAATTCATTCATTGGCCGTCTGTGAAAAACGCGGCGTATTCAAACTGTGGACAGTGTTATTGGCTCTGTCGGCATTTTCACTCAGTTTGCTCGGCACATTCTTAGTCCGTTCGGGCGTATTGGTTTCGGTTCATGCGTTTGCCAGCGATCCGAGTCGTGGCCTGTTCATTCTGGCATTTTTATTCTTGGTCATTGGCGGCTCTCTCGGCTTATTTGCTTGGAAAGGTGCGGCCATCAAAAGTCGTGGGCAATACGAAGTCGTCAGCCGAGAAACATTGTTACTCGGCAATAACTTGCTACTCGTAACAGCAACCTTAGTGGTGTTGGTCGGTACGATCTGGCCGTTGATTCATAAAGAAATCGGTTGGGGTACCATTTCAGTTGGCCCGCCGTTCTTCAATTTGCTGTTTTCCATCCTGGTGGTGCCATTCGTGTTTCTTTTAGGCCTTGGGCCGTTGGCGCGTTGGCGTCGTCAGTCGATGGCCAAATGGCGGCAGAGGATTCTTTTTGCCTTGGGCTTAAGCATCTCCAGCGGCATCGTACTCAACGCTGTTTTTGGTGATGTACAGGAATTTCACGCGGCGCTTGGTGTGGTACTTGGGATTTGGGTGGTTATTTGCACGCTGCAGGAATTACTGAGTCATCAGCATGGTAATCAAACCCTTTGGCAAGCGTTATCTAAGTTGTCGCGCAGCCACTGGGGGATGGTGTTAGGTCACCTTGGGTTTGCCATGAGCGTGGTGGGGATTGCGTTGACCAGCACTTACACCACTGAGCGGGATGTCCGTATGCAACCCGGTGACACCCAACCGCTGGCCGGTTATGTGGTTAAATTTGAACAAGTGGGCCCAATGCAAGGGCCAAACTATCGTGGCACGGCTGGTGAGTTTTCGGTGTGGGACGGCGATAAGCAGATTGCCCAACTCCATGCTGAGAAACGACAATATCTCGCATCGGGCTCGATGATGACCGAAGCTGCTATTGATGCTGGTTTTTTCCGAGATTTGTTTATTGCTCTTGGCGAGCCTCTAGGTGGCGATGCTTGGGCTGTTCGCCTGCACTATAAGCCATTTGTTCGCTGGATTTGGTTGGGTGCATTGGTGATGTCATTCGGCGGCGGCTTAGCGATATTTGATCGTCGCTATCGTGTTGCTCGTCGTCGTCAATCATCGCCAGCTCAAGCAGTTCAAACAACAGAAGGAGAAGCAGGATGAAAAAACAGCTTTTTTTGTTGTTGCCACTGCTGGCATTCCTTGCCGTTGGGGTGTTTTTTTATTCGGCGTTATTCTCCGATCCGCGAGAGCTGGAGTCCGCCTTAGTCGGCAAACCTGTGCCTGAGTTTGAACTACCGAACTTGCTTGAACCAAATCAAACGGTCAGTCAGCAAGCGTTTGGCGATGGCCCGTATTTGTTGAATGTCTGGGCCACTTGGTGCCCGACTTGTCGCGCGGAACATGAATACCTTAATACGCTGGCGGCGCAAGGCGTTAAAATCATCGGCTTGAATTACAAAGATGAGCCAGCCAAAGCGCGCATGTGGTTAGCGCAATTAGGCGATCCTTATGTACTGAACGTGATGGATTACGAAGGCACCTTGGCAATTGACTTAGGCGTATACGGAGCGCCGGAAACCTTCATCGTCGATAGCAACGGGATGATCTTGTATCGCCATGTTGGCGATGTAAACGCGCGAGTTTGGCAAGCCAAACTCGCCGATATATACCGCCAAGCTGGAGGTTTATAAATGACAGCCATGATACAAACTTTATTGCTTGTGGTTGGTTTGGCATATAGCGCAGTGTCTTTTGCGACCATTGATGCCTATCCATTTGACGACAATGCCAAGGAAAATCAATTTCGAGAGCTAATCAACGAATTGCGCTGCCCCAAATGCCAAAACCAAACGATTTCAGACTCGGATGCTGGCTTGGCGAAAGATTTAAAAGACAAAACCTACGAAATGGTTCAGCAAGGCGCAACAAAAGACCAAGTGATTGACTACATGGTGCAGCGCTATGGCAATTTTGTTCATTATCAACCGCCAGTTCAACAAACAACATGGGTGCTATGGTTTGGTCCGTTTGTGTTTCTCGCCGTAGCCCTTCTTGCTGTGGTTTTGGTGATCCGTAAGAAACAGCCAGCAAAAGCTCAGCCTCAATTGTCAGAGACCGAGCAGCAACGACTTCAGCAATTACTGAAAAAGGATGATTCGCCGTCATGATGTTGTTTTGGGTAGGGGCGGTAATTTTACTGCTGATCGTGCTGGTTCCTTTTGTGATGATTGCAAAACGACCCAAAGTTACCGAAGGCATTAGCCAGCTAGAGCTGAATAAACAAGTGTTTGAGCAGCGTCAACAGGAGCTTGCCGAACAATTAGCGGCTGGCACGTTGACCAAAGATGAGCACGCACAGCTTAGCTTAGAGCTGCAAACCAACTTGTTGGACGACACAGAGGATATGGCTGTTGAACAGCGTCAAGATGGCAGTATGGCGCCATTATGGGCAATGACCGCGGTAGGTCTTGTGGCTGCGATTGCGCTGTATGTTTCGATGGGCCACTTTCAAAAAGTTGACCAGTGGCAACAAAGCATGGTTGAGATGCCAGAGCTGGCGCAACGTTTAATGCAACCGGGCGATAACCCATTGTCGAACGAAGAGCTTGAACAGTTCGCCTTAGCGTTGCGAACCAAGCTACAGCAGAATGGCGACGATGCCATGGGTTGGTTGTTGTTTGGCCGTATCCAACTGTCATTCGGTCGATTAAACGAAGCCACTGAAGCTTTTACACATGCGCTTCGTTTGGAGCCTGACAACCGGTCGGTTAATTTGAGTTATGCCAAAGCAATGGCAATGACCGGCGAGCCCGCCAAAATTAACTACGCCAAACGTGTTTATCAGCGACTACTGGCTACGGCGCCCAATGATCTCGATATCTTAAGTGAGCAAGCATTTACGTTGTATGAAACGGGTGACCGCAAGGGGGCTTTTGCGAGTTGGCAAAAAATGCTCGAGATCATTCCAGAAGATAACCCTCGCCATCAACAAATAGCGCAAACCATTGCTATGTTGCAATCACAGCAACACGCGAGCAATCCGCACGCGCAGCAACGAGCAGCAGCTGAGCCGCAGCCCGAAGCGGCTCCGCAACCACAAGTGGCTGCAAGCGACGCCAACACGCCAGAGGCCGAAGCTCTTAGCATCCAAGTAACCATCGATGCGGCCGCCAGCGTGAATGTACCGGATACTAGTTTCTTGGTGGTCTACGCCCGTGCGGTGCAAGGGCCGCCAATGCCAATGGCTGTCAAGCGCATGGCGCTGCCATCATTCCCACTAACGGTGGAATTAAGTTCTGCCGATGCCATGATGGAAAATTATCAGCTTGGGGCTGTTGAACCCTTTGAAGTTGTGGTTAAGATTGTTGCCAGTGCGAATGTCGCGACCGCTGATAGTCTTTATGAAGCGGTTAGTCGTAATCTTAGCAAGCAAGATTTGCCTACGCAGATCAACCTGAGTCTGCAAGCTCAGTAATTGAAATCAAAATTTAAGGAAATGCTTTCGTGAAATTGAAGGGGTGGAGTGCGTTATTTATCTCCTTAATCATGGTCGGAAACGTGCACGCAGGCTATGAAAATGCCGAAGTCCAAAAGCGCGAAGAAGCACGCCGAGCAGCATACTATGCCAACCGGATTTATGATCCGCGCGATCCGATAGAGGATTTAAACCGTGTGTTCTACCGGTTTAATTTCAATGTGTTAGATCCATATTTCTTTAGGCCGCTCACAGTAGCTTATGTGGATTATGTGCCAGAATTGGCGCGCGAAGGCATCAACAACTTTGTGCTTAACTTCGAAGAGCCATCGTCTGCTGTAAATAATTTATTACAAGGCAAAGGCGGTGACTCGGCAAACAATGCAGGCCGCTTTGTTATCAACTCGACTGTTGGTATTTTAGGTATTGTCGATGTTGCTCAATACTTTGGTATGGAGCGCAAGCTAGACGAATTTGGCGAAGTGCTCGGTTATTACGGCGTTAGTGACGGACCCTATTTAATGTTGCCAGCGATGGGACCATCGTCGGTGCGTGAAGAAGCAGGCGACTACGTTGACAATGCTTACTGGCCTTTGGCGAAGATTGGATTCTGGCCTAAGCTGTTGATGGGGGTTTTCAAAGGCCTTTACGCACGAGCCCAGTTATTGGAACAAGATGGTTTTCTTGAAACGAGTCTCGACCCATATTTATTAGTCAAAGAAAGCTATTTTCAGCATGTTCGCTATCAAGTCTACGATGGCCAGTTGCCTGACGTAGAGGCTGAAGATGATGCCTTTTTAGAAGACTATTTAGACGAGATTGACTCAATGTAGCAATCTCTTCATTCCGTTGGAGAACGAATTGACCGACAGCGCTATAAGTCTAGGCCGTATTCTTATTGTCGATTCTGATCCAGCTTATCGCCATCAATGTTCTGACATTTTTAGCGCTTACGGTTATACGGTTGACCAAGCTGCAACTCATGCCGAAGCGCTAGCGCTTTACCATCATGCTCGCCCTGTTGCGATCTTCTGCGATTTAGAGCTACCGAGTACCTCGGGTACTGAATTCCTCAAAACCATTCGAAAGCTAGATAAAACGACACCATTTGTAGTGTTGGCAGAAGAGGCCAACATGGCCGGAGCCTTGTCCGGTTTACGCTTTGGTGCGCAAGACTTCGTGACGAAACCATTTCCTGATCCATCGTTGTTGATGCACACGTTGCGCAGTTTGCTGATTGATGATGAACAGCAACAACAGGATGAAATGGAAATTGCCATCAGCGAGCTGAGCTACAACCGGCAAGAGTTGCGCAACGATGAAGCTATGGCAAGCCTGTTTCAAGCGAGCTTATTGCCACAGCAGCAATTTGATATTGGCCGCTATCGTGTTTCTTGGCGAATGCCACTGAAGCCTCAAGCGAATCGTTACTTCCTTGATGTGTTTCCTGTTTCTGACGACCAAGCGTCTTTCTACATCGCCGATTTTGGCGATAACAATTTGGATGCTGCGTTTGCAAGTGGCGCTTTGAAAGTGGTGTTCAACGAGGCGCTACGCGAATCAAATCATAATTCATCAACGTTGCTGCGGAATCCTGCTCAAGTGATGAGTTGGGCCAACCACTATTTAAGTTCGCTGAATCTAAAAGAGCCGCCAGCTTTAGTTTATGGGCTTATTGATGCCAAAAACGGCCGGATGAAATGGGCAAATGCGGCATTTGATAAAGGGCCATACGTTTGGTTTGATGCAGCCACCCAAGCATTGGCCGATCCCGGTCCTGAACTTGCGCTAAGCGCGCCCGCTAATGCTTATCGCTGTAATGAATTTAATGTCGATGAAGGGCGCCCGCTAGTCTTTAGCCATTTACCGGGAGAGCAATTGAAATTGTTGGCAAAACAGAAAACAACCAATAATTTACCTATTCCCGTCAGTGATCTGCTAACTCAAGCGCTTGCCAGCGATTCTGATAACAACGCGTTTAGCTTTGTTATAGGCCGAACGCCAAAGTAGCTAGCCGTCAAGCCCTCCGCACCTATAATCGATTGCTGATAAAAGACTAGTTGTTTGATGAAGCGCGTGTTTTATCAAATTCGTGAATGGCTGCGTCCCAGTGAGATTTGGCAAAGGCTATGTGAATTGGCTTAGTCAGCAGGCTAAATGCAAGCAATACCACCAGTACGCCGGCTAGCGCTGCTATTGGGGGGAATTGCGCAAGAAGGAAAAAGGGCGGTACAAAAATAACCAGCTTAATGAGGTTTAACGTTACCTTTTGTATTGGCGTTAACTTTTTCAATGCCAAGTTTAAGATAGCGACACGTTCAAGTGGTCGGTAGGACTTTAATTCGGCGACCTGATTCAACGTCAACTGCATCGGCTTTCCTCGTTCTTCATAAGCTTCGTTAGAGACAAAAAAGGCTGCACAAGCAGCCTTTTTTCTTTAAAAATCAACTGAAGAGTTACTGATGTTCACTCGTAGTTTTTAATTCTTCTTCAAGCGACTCATGGTTTTGGCCCTCGGCGCCATGCATCCAGTCAATCAACTTATCTGACAACAAGTATAGGATGATTGCGGACACGACACCGGTGATCACCAAACCACCGAAGATCGAGAATGATTTGTCAATCATGGCCGCTTCTTTGGCTGCATCAATGCAAGCTTGTACATTGGCATCGTTTGCACAGGCTGCAGCAAAGTCGGCTTCGCCGCCATGCACGCCAATCATTGCGCCAACCAAGGCTGCAACTTTGTTGGCCAAGCCAGTAAAGAAGAACCACAAACCCATGAACAGTGAAGCCAATTTGATCGGTGCCAACTTGGTCACCATTGATAGCCCCACAGGGCTCAAGCACAGCTCACCCAATGTATGGAACAAATAAGCACCAATAATCCAAAGCATGCTTGATTTAGCATTGCCGCCGGCGATTTCTGCAGATGCGCCGAGCATAAACAAGAAACCCAAACCGAGGAATAGCAAACCAATCGCAAATTTAACCGGCGAACTCGGATCGCGCTTGCCCAAGCGAGTCCAGAGTAGTGCAAATATTGGAGCAAATAATACGATGAAGAACGCATTAACTGATTGGAACCAAGCCGTTGGTACTTCAAAATCGCCAATCATCCGATCGGTGAACTTATCAGTGTAAATGTTCATCAGACCGCCGGCTTGCTCGAAGCCCGCCCAGAACACGATGGTAAACAAACCGAGTACGAAAATAACCTTGATGCGATCGCGTTCGACTTTGCTCAATGGGCCAGCTGATTCATCAGCTTTTTGCTGAGCTTGTTTTGACTTGGCGACCGGCTCAACGCCAATATTACCGAGTAGTTTGCGTGCAAACGTTAACTGGATGATCAGTGACAACACCATGCCAATACCGGCAGCAGCAAAACCTGCTTGGTAGTTGTTCACAAACACTTCTTGGCCATTGATGATTTCAGCATGACCAAATTGAACGTATACCAAGCCAACCAAAATACCGGATAGGAAAGCGCCGATATTGATACCCATGTAGAAGATGGTGAATGCACCATCACGGCGATGATCGCCTTCTTCATACAAGTCACCAACCATGGTGGAAATATTCGGCTTGAATAAACCGTTACCAGCCATCAGCAAGCCTAGACCCGCGTAAAATACTTCGTTGGACATACCCGGAACCCAGCCATGAGGCATAGCCAAGGTAAATTGTCCAAGAGCCATCAAGGCACCACCAATCAAGATGGCTTTGCGTTGACCTAGGTAGTTATCGGCTAACCAGCCACCGATGAGTGGCGTCAGGTAGACCAGCATTGTAAATGTGCCGTACAAGTGGATTGCATCGGCTTCTGACCAACCCAAACCAGCGCCGCCTTGGCCTTGCGCTTTGTCGACGAGATAGAGAACGAGAATGGCACGCATTGCGTAGTAGCTGAAGCGCTCCCACAATTCAGTGCCAAACAACAAGAACAGGCCGGCTGGATGGCCGAACATCGTCTTATTGGATGGTAATTGACTCATGTTAATAGTTTCCCAGTATTCGGTAGTAAAAAATCATTATTGTTGTATTATGCGCCGCTTCGGCAGGGTGCCGGTTCGCAGCATTGCGAGCTTGGTTATACAGAAACCATATGGTGATTTCAATGTATGGCCCCGCTTCGGACAAGGATGATGGTGTCAAGTCAAAATGATCGACAGAAATGGCTTATTGAATCGTTTTGTTAACGCTTTAGTAACATTTGAATCGCCACTAGAACTAATTGCATCAAATTGGTGAATTCAATTTGACATATATCGATTAGACGACCATTATTTGCGACAAGCCTCACATTATTACCCTAGTTTTTTATCTGGGTATTTGAAAGTCAAGGCGTGTGGGGCAGCATGGAACGCATCGAGAGATAACGGATTTCGCGACCACCCGTTCGTAAGTTTATCGGCGGTACTGAGTAACTGCTAGGTGGTTGGATGTGACCATTATGCTGTGTAGGTAGTTGGCATATTGAAAAGGCATCTTAGGATATTTGAATGCAAGTGACTTTGTTCATGTTGTTGGAAGTTTTGGCCCTAACGGCCCTTTCAACTTTTATCATTATTGAGTTTGTGACGCCGCTTGCCGTCAAACTCGGCTTAGTTGATCGCCCTAATAACACTCGCAAACACCATGTAGGCGATGTTCCTCTCGCTGGCGGCATTGCTGTCTTTATCAGTACCGCAATCGGTTGTGCTTTTTGGCTAGGCGAAGCCATTGAATCCCTTAAGTTCTACTTCCTCGCATCATCGCTAGTCGTGTTTGTTGGCATCCTCGATGACAAATATGAGCTAAGTGTACGTGCTCGATTGGTCGGGCAGATTATCGTTTCTTTCATGATTGTGATTGGCGCACAGACTCATTTGACGGCGCTGGGCGATCTATTTGGTTTGGGCAACATCGTGTTGAGCCCGTCCGTTGCCTTCTTCCTCACCGTGTTTGCAGTTCTTGCCGTTATAAACGCATTTAATATGCTTGACGGTATGGATGGCTTACTCGGCTCTGTAAGCATTGTGCCGCTTATGGCGAGCGGCTTTTTGATGTTGAACTACGGCATGCATTTGCAAGCATTCGTTGCGTTTACACTATCGAGCGCAATAGTTCCTTTCTTGGTTTACAACATCGGCATTCCCGGTAATAAACTCACTAAGATATTCTTAGGCGATGCCGGAAGCATGTTTTTGGGCTTGAGCGTGGCGTTTCTAATGATCGCTGGCTCTCAAGGTAAAGAGATTGCATTTAGTCCTGTTACCGCTTTGTGGTTAACCGCTATCCCTCTGATGGATCTGGCGACGGTTACTGCTCGACGTTTGTATAAGAAAAACCCGATCTTCAACGCTGATAAAGAGCATTTACATCATGTGTTATTACGTGCTGGCTTCAGCCGCGCACAAATACTGTTGATGGTTATGGCTGTGTCCTTGCTCTTTGCTGTAATTGGTATTCTAGGCGAATTAGCTGGTTTGCCCGAACCGCTCATGTTTGCCGCCTTCCTGATTTGCTTTGCGACATACGCTATTGTCATCCATGGCCGTATTCGACAGCGCAAATTTTTGGTCTCCATCGCAAACTTCCTAAATCGTAAGCGCCAAGCCGAATTCGGCTAGGTGGTTGCTTGTTTCTCCGATAGCGAACGCGTTATAGTCTCTGTCCGAAAATCATCGATTTTGACTCACTAAATGAGTCATTTTTAGATGCTGGATAAAAGCTTTCTCGCGATGGCAATGGACTGACTTTAAGAAAATCATGATAAAATTAACTCCGCATTTTTTTGCTGCAATTGCTGCATCCTTACTGGCTGCTTGTGCTAGTCCTCCACCTGAAGTTACTGCCTCTGTGCCACTACTAATTGAAAAAGCGACTTACGATGCCAGCTATCTGTCGTCTAATACAGCTAATCAGCTAGAAATGGCCGCTGTCGGTAGCGTAATCGTCAACGGCAACGAGCAAATTTCTGTGATTCACCAGTATGTATCTGCGCTCGGTATGCCTTGTAAAAAAATCATTGTGTCAACGCCCGCCTATGCGCCTTATAAAACAGCCGCCTGCAAAAATGATGAAGGGTGGTTCACGACGCCAAGTTTGATGCCGATTGAAGCTAAGAAACTGAATTAGGACGTATAAGAATGCATAATAAATATTGTCTTCAGGCCACTACGCTTCTGCTAGTCGCGTTGAGTTGTTTTTTAGCCCATGCTCAGACCTTAACCGCAGACCAAATTGCAGCCCTTCAGCAACAACAGGGCGGGCAGAGCAATAACTCTCAAGCAGCGGCAAGAAATCAACAAGCTAGTTTCTCCAATGGCTTATTAAACCAAGATCTGAATTCGCAGGTCACCACCAATCAGTCGCTTGCACAAGGTCAGTACCCGGCAACTGGCCGTCAAGGCGTTATTCTGCCTGGCGAGCAGCGTGTTGAAATGTTGTTGCCGCCATCTGAACTAGGCGCGCCCGCGCCTTACGGTGCCAATTTATTCGCAGGTGGTTATGAAAGTGAACGTATCGATGGTTTGAATGATGATTATTTGATTGCCGCTGGCGACAAAATCAATATTTGGATGTGGGGCGCGGTTAATTTCTCGCAAATTGTCACTGTCGATAATCAAGGAAATATTTTTATTCCAAATATCGGCCCGGTAATGGTGGCAAATACCAAAGCCAGTCAAGTCAATGCTTTGGTTACTCAGCAAATCAAACAGATTTACCAGAAGAATGTGCAGGTCTACGTTAATTTGTTAACGGCAACGCCGGTCAGCGTTTATTTAGCTGGGCCCGTTATTCGGCCTGGGCAATATGCAGGAATGGCCTCTGACAGTGTGCTGTACTTTCTCAAGCGTGCTGGCGGCATCGATGCTGACCGAGGTAGCTATCGCCATATTAAGGTAATACGCAAAGGGCAAGCTGTTGTTAGTTTCGATTTGTACGATTTTATGCGCAATGGTCAACTGCCTGATTTCACCTTTAAAGACAAAGACGTGATCTTAGTAGAGCCGCAAGGTGCAGCTGTTACTGTGGTGGAAGGTGCGCGCAACCCGTTTCGTTTTGAGTTCTCAAGTGAGTTTGCCTCAGGTCAAGAACTTGCGACATATGCTCGGCCATTAGCTAAAATCTCTCATGTAGGCGTTATTGGCACGCGTCGAGATGGCCCATTTTCTGTTTACATGCCGTACGCGGATTTCACTGCCTTTCGTTTAAGTGATGGTGACCGCTTAATCTTCAATGACGATTGGGATCCTGAAATTTACGACGTGCAGGTATCCGGTAGTCATTTAGGCCCTTCTTACTATACCGTTCGTAAGCAAACACGCTTATACGACTTACTCAGTCAAGTTGAAATAGATCCAGTACTGACAGACTTCAAAAACATATACATCTTGCGCGAAAGCGTGGCGTTGCGCCAAAAAGAAATGATTGACCAATCGCTGGATCGCCTCGAACGCAGTGTGTATACAGCGCCAGTTCAATCGACCGGCGAAGGCACTATTCGCGCGCAAGAAGCCGGTTTGGTGTCAGATTTTGTGCGCCGCGCAAAACAAATCCAACCGCTAGGAAAAGTTATTGTTTCAGAGAAAGGCAAAATTGCCAATATTCTGCTGGAGCAGGGCGATGAGGTTGTGATTCCGCAGAAGTCAGATCTCATTCATATTGGTGGTGAAGTACTTATGCCGCAATCCGTTGTGTTTAACGGGCAAGCGGGCATTCAAGACTATGTGGCATGGGCTGGGGGCTATACCGAACGGGCAAACTACGAGCGAATTTTAATTGTTCACGCCAATGGACTGTCGAGCTTCGTAGGGGACCCTAGTGCCTATTGGATGGCCGATACCAGTAACGTAAGACTACATCCTGGTGACCAAATCCTCGTGCTGCCTAAAATTGATGCCAAGGCTCTGCAAGCAGTTAAAGATATAACTCAGATTATCTATCAAATCGCCGTAGCTGCGAATGTGGTTTTGGATTAGATCGTGGCAAAAGCGCTTCGACGTTCACGTATAAAAATATGGTGCGACGTAATATTCGCTCTGCTCGTTCGTCATGTAGGTAGCAAATTTGATGATAAATTTGGTATGGCTTGGGCTGTTATTGAACCGCTGTTGTTTATTCTTATGTTGTCGTTTCTACGTGGACGAATGGGAGGCGAAGAGTCCCATGGAATGCCAGTTTTTGTATTTATCATGTTCGGCATGTTGATGTTAAGAGCTTTTACTGATGTTTTAAGTGATGCTGCATCTGCGCTGCGAAAAAACAAAAGCCTGTTTGCATTTCGTCAAGTTCAGCCAATTAGTTCTGTTATCGCCTCTGCTATTTTTAATGTCATTATCGACATTTTTGTTTTTTCGCTAATCCTACTATTCATGTACCTAATGAAAATCGAGTTTCAAATTTCGGATATGTTGACCATTTTGTTACTTTATGCTCAGTTGATAATGATGGGGATTTCTTTTGGGTTGCTTTTTGGCATCGCTTCTACATTTGTTCGAGAATTAGATAAGATCAGATCTCTAATTACTCGGCCGCTCATGTTTATTTCGTGCGTCTTTTTCTCGCTACAAGATATTCCCGAAGAGTTATGGCCTTATTTTACTTGGAATCCCCTTCTTCATTGCATCGAATTAAGTCGGCAGGCCGCGTATCCTAATTTTGGTGCTGTGGGGGTTGATTATTCTTACGTATCGATTATCACAATTTGTGTTTTATTTTTGGCCTTGGCATGCTATCGGCTAACCTGGAAAGAGGTATTGAGTCGATGATCTATTTGGATAACGTGAGCAAATGGTACTCCACCAAAAAAGGTGAACAGCATATATTTAGCTCGATAACA
Organism: Neiella holothuriorum; assembly: GCF_019457915.1. GTDB lineage: Bacteria > Pseudomonadota > Gammaproteobacteria > Enterobacterales > Neiellaceae > Neiella > Neiella holothuriorum. Next base: position 68,062 of record NZ_JAHZSS010000006.1, on the reverse strand, counting down.
TTTGAAATTCCTACTGATCACAATATCGCCTTACTCGGCTCAAACGGTGCAGGTAAGTCTACTTTATTCCGAATGTTGGCTGGTAGTGAATATCCAAATAAGGGCCAAATTAAAACCGATGCTACTATTTCTTGGCCTGTAGCATTAAGCACTGGAATTCATCCAAAAATGACAGGGAGAGAAAATACTCGATTTATAGCTCGGGTTAATGGCGTGCAAGACTTAGAAGAGTATGAGGGGCGTGTTCAAAACTTCGCAGAGCTAGGTAGAAAGTACGACTTACCGGTACAAAGCTATTCAAGCGGGATGCGTTCTCGTTTGGCATTTTCATGCTGTATGGGGATCGACTTTGATTTATATCTAATCGATGAAGCATTATCTGTGGGGGACAAAAAATTCAAACGAAAAGCGAAAAGAGCACTGCTCGACAAAAGTAGAACAGCCAATATTTTAATGGTAAGCCACGAAATAGATGAAATCCGTTTGTTTTGTGACAGCGCTATCGTCATTGATAATGGTGAATTGACTTTCTATAACGATTTAGAAGAAGCCATTATGGTTTATGAGGGCGAATAATGGCTGATGGGAATAAAATGAAATCTAACCAAGATCTTGCAAGTAAATTAAAAGATTTTCGTAAGAAAGTTTCAGCTTCTGATTGGGATGACGCGCTAAAATTAACAGAGCATGCACTAAATATTGCAGCAACAGACTTAGAGCTAGCATATAGAATTATGCAGCGGGCGCATAATATAGAGCCAGAGCATCAGTCAGTGCTTACTGCCCATGCCGAGATTAAAGCGAGACTCAAATTGGCTTCATCAAATGCTTTAAAGCCAGCTTCTAGTTTGATTCACAAAGTGAAGTCTGCTCCTTTTCAAGGCCACTTAGAGAGAGCAAAAAGTAAAGCTCTGCAAAATTGGCAGCTAGTCCCTGCCAATTTAAAAACACCTATGATGCTGTTGTTTATGCTGCCTTGGATACTGTTTTCTGTTTACCAGCTTCTTTGGGCATCGCCTCGATTTGAAAGCCAAGCACAAGTGATTGTTAAACAGCCCGATGCTGCTGCAACGCTCGACCCTGCCATGGCGCTACTCTCTGGCTTTGGCGTTGCTAGTGGAGGCTCAGATACTCAAGTAGTTATGGTTTATATTCACTCTAATGACATGCTTAATTATCTTGAGAATGAGTTGAATCTTCGAGCTCATTTCTCAAGTTACAGCGTTGATTTTTTTAGCCGCTTGCATAAGTGGAACGAACAAGAAGAGTTTCTGGAATACTATAAACAGCATGTTGGTGTGCTAGCTTCTAGCGAATCAGGTATTATTACCATTCAAGTACAAGCATTTGAGCAAGAATATGCCTTAAGGCTAAATCAAGCTATTGTCCAGCGTGCGGAATGGTTTATTAACAATATTGGGCATATGCTTGCAAAAGAGCAACTCGCCTTTGCTAGAAATGAGCACGCGTTAACTGAGCAAAAATTACATGTAGCACAAACAGATCTACTTAACTTTCAAGAGCGCTACAACCTGTTAGATCCAACAGCCGAAGGCGCAGCCCTACAGCAAATTACTTATGGTATTGAAAGCCAATTATCGGTCAAGCACGCAGAATTAAAGGCGCTTAAATCTGTTATGAGTGATACGGCCCCGGCAGTAATGGCTGCTCAAGCTGAAATTGATGCGTTAACAGAACAGCTTAAACTCGAGCGGCAACGACTATCACCTAATCAAATGATTGACATGACTAGGGTGGGAAGCAGTTCGGCGAAACAATTGTCGGTCGGCGAGATATTGGCTGGTTACAGTGATTTGAAAGTAGCTATGGAGTTAGCATTGCAAGCTTACACAAGTTCTCTGATTTCACTGGAGAAATCTAGAATTGAAGCGTACAGAAAACTACAGTATTTGGTAACGATTGAATCACCAACATTGCCAGAGGATGCCCGTTACCCAGAGCGGTTATATAATATTATATTATTTGCAGTGCTTGGCTTGTTATTATTTGGCATAGTGAGAATTGTGGTCGCAACTATCAAAGAACTCACAACATAAGCTCGCCAAGTGTCGAGCACGAACGGATAAAGAGGTTGAACGAGTGAAGCGTAAGGGAATTGTACTAGCCGGTGGGTCTGGAACCCGTTTGCATCCATTAACGCGGGTCATTAGTAAGCAGCTGATGCCAGTGTATGACAAGCCAATGATCTACTACCCGTTATCTACATTAATGCTAGCTGGTATCCAAGATATATTGATTATATCAACACCTGAAGAACTCCCCCGATTTCGAGAGCTGCTTGGTGATGGCAGTCAATGGGGGCTTAACCTTTCTTATGTTGAGCAGCCATCACCTGACGGGTTAGCTCAAGCGTTCATATTAGGTGAAACCTTTATTGGCAATGATCCAAGCTGCCTCGTGCTTGGTGACAATATCTTTTATGGTCATGGGCTATCCGAAAGTTTGAAGTATGCTAGCTCACAACCCTCCGGTGCAACAGTGTTTGGTTATCACGTTCATGATCCAGAGCGCTATGGCGTAGTGGCTTTTGATAAGAATGGGCGAGCGCAATCTATAGAAGAAAAACCTACACAACCTAAATCCAACTATGCAGTAACAGGTTTGTATTTTTACGATAACCAAGTAGTGGATATTGCCAAATCAATTAAACCGAGCAACCGTGGTGAGTTGGAAATTACTGATGTTAACATGCGCTATTTAGAGCAAGGTGATCTAAATGTAGAAGTCATGGGGCGCGGTTCAGCCTGGCTCGACACTGGTACTCATGACTCGCTACTTGAGGCTGCGAATTTTATTTCGGCGATTGAAAAGCGCCAAGGCCTTAAGGTGTGTTGCCCAGAAGAAATTGCATACCGTTATGGTTATATCACTGCAGAGCAGGTTGAATTGCTGGCCAAACCACTCATGAAAAATGGTTATGGCAAGTACTTAATTCAAATGCTTAACGACGATGTTTTTATTTAGCGGGTAATACAAATATGAATTTTATTGATACCGCCATTCCTGAAGTGAAATTACTAGAGCCTAAGGTATTTGGTGATGAGCGTGGTTTTTTTATGGAAACCTTCAGAGCTGACGAGTTTTCAAAAATAACGGGCGCAAAACCTTTTGTGCAAGACAACCATTCGAAATCAGCTCAAGGTATTTTACGCGGTCTGCATTATCAAACTAAGAAAACACAGGGAAAGTTGGTCAGAGTTATTCAAGGTGAAGTATTTGATGTAGCAGTCGATATGCGTAAAAATTCGCCTACGTTTGGTCAATGGGTTGGGTATTTGCTTTCTGCTGAAAATAAACGCCAACTTTGGGTTCCAGAAGGGTTCGCACATGGTTTTTACGTGACGAGCGAAACTGCTGAGTTTGTTTACAAATGCACTGACTATTATGCACCTGAATTTGATGTGTCTGTGAAGTGGAATGACCGCGATATTGGTATTGAGTGGCCGCTCGTCAACGGGCAACAACCACTATTATCTGAAAAAGATATTAGCGGCAAAAGCTTTGAAGAAGCACCGAAATTCTAGTTTTGGACAATAGCTCTCAAACGATGCCGTCCTAGAGTTATCGAAGGATGGCCGCAAAAGCATCCGTTCGCCGAGAGCCTGCCATAGGGTGAGCTAGATAGAACCAATCGTTCGTCCAGAGCTTCTCGAAGGATGAACAAAGGAAAAAGATGAAAGTATTAGTAACAGGAAAAGGCGGTCAGCTCGCTTGGGAATTGACACAAACAAAGCCCGAGCATATTGAATTAATTGAGTTAGGTATAGAAGAACTCGATATTACCGACCAAGCAGCAGTTCAAAACGCGATTAAGGAGCACCAGCCTGATGCTGTAATCAATGCTGCAGCTTATACCGCGGTAGATAAAGCAGAATCAGAGCAAAAGATTGCTTATGCTGTGAATGAAACTGGCGCGGTAAATTTAGCCAACGCTGCAAAGTCAGTAAATGCGAAACTGTTACACGTATCGACCGATTTTGTCTTTTCTGGCGATAAAGTCACGCCTTATCAACCAGAAGATGAACCAAACCCACTAGGGGTTTATGGCGCCTCTAAACTCGCGGGTGACAAGGCTGTTGCTGAGATTATGGCTGGGCAAGCACTGATCGTTAGAACTGCATGGGTTTATTCCGCCAATGGTAATAACTTCGTCAAGACTATGCTTCGGCTGATGTCGGAAAAAGAGCAGTTAGGTGTTATTTACGATCAGGTTGGCACTCCAACTTGGGCGAAGGGTTTAGCAAAATGGCTTTGGGCTGCTCTAGAGGCCGATTGGGGCTTCAACGATACGCCAATTTACCACTGGACGGATGCCGGCGTAGCATCTTGGTATGATTTTGCTGTTGCGATTCAGGAGTTGGGGATTGAAAAAAGGTTAATCAACAAATCAATTCCGATTCTGCCCATTCCAACATCTGCTTACCCAACGCCTGCCGCAAGGCCTGCTTTTAGTGTCATAGATAAAACATCTGCTGAAGTGTTCAACAAGCTTGAAACCGTTCATTGGCGCAAACAGCTAAGCGCTATGATGGATGAGTTAGTAAAAGGTTCTTAGATCTTATGAATAAACGTAATTTATTAGTAACTGGTGGAGCAGGTTTCATAGGCGTGAACTTTGTTTACTACTGGTTAGGCCAGCACCCAGAGGACAACATCGTCGTATTGGACGCATTAACCTATGCTGGCAACAAAGCTAGCTTAGATTCTGTTATTGACAATCCACATCTCACGTTTGTTCATGGAGATATCTGTAATACAGAATTGGTAGAGCAACTGTTAAAAAAGCGTAATATTGACACTCTGGTTCACTTTGCAGCTGAATCACACGTCGACCGCTCGATCACTGGCCCAGATGCCTTTATTGAAACCAATATTATTGGTACCTACAGTCTACTTAAAGCCGCCAAAAAAGTATGGCTCGATGAACCGAAAGCTGCAGGTAAACAAGCGCTTCCTCACCGTTTCCATCATGTATCTACCGATGAAGTCTATGGCACGCTAGAACCAAATGATCCGCCGTTTAAAGAAGACAACCCCTATGAGCCAAATTCTCCTTATTCGGCTAGTAAAGCGGCCTCTGACCATTTGGTTCGAGCCTATCACCACACATACGGCTTACAGGTTACGACCTCTAACTGTTCAAATAATTACGGCCCATATCATTTCCCTGAAAAATTGATCCCACTGATTATCACAAATATCCTGCATGATAAGCCGCTGCCAATTTATGGTGACGGGCAACAAATTCGTGACTGGCTCTATGTTGAAGATCATGCTCGAGGTATTGAGCTAGTGCTCGATAAAGGCCGAGTGGGAGAAAACTACAATATTGGTGGTCACAATGAGTGGGCCAACATTGATATCGTGAAGCTAGTTTGTCAGTTAATGAATGAACAATTTGCAAATAACCCTGAGCTTGCAAGTCAATATGCGAGTGCAAAATCGGCAATAGCAGGTAAAGCAGAGCAATTAATTAGCTTTGTAACTGATAGAGCTGGTCATGATAGGCGCTATGCTATTGATGCGACTAAAGCGAATAAAGAATTAGCTTATATACCGACTGAATCATTTGAGACCGGTATACTAAAAACCATTCATTGGTACATTAATAACTCGAATTGGTGTGACGAGTTGGCATGTTAAATTACGGGATTTGAGTGAGCATGAATAGCGAAGAAGTATTAGCGATATTATTTGATGAACATTGGTACAGTAATAGTTATCCCGATGTTAAAAGTAGTGATATGGACCCATTTTATCATTATTGCAATTTTGGCTGGAAAGAAGGTCGAAATCCTTCTGTATATTTTGATAACGATATTTTTATAAGCCTCTACAACAATACCGAGTTTCTTAATCAGAAACAAACAAACCCATTAAGTTATTTTTGTGATGTGATTTTTCATGATTATAGTTATAAAGAATTAATAAAACTACCATATATAGCATCATCTGCTTCTAGAGAACTGTTTCATGAAGATGGACAAAAAAAAATATTTGATGAAGAGTGGTATTTAAAAAAATACCCTGATGTCAAAAATTATGAAGCTAGTCCTTTTTTACATTATATAAACGTTGGCTGGAAAGAGTTAAGAGATCCGTCAGCGTTGTTTAATACTCTTGCATACCTAAGATCTGAACCTTTTCTTGAACAAAAATTAGATGAGCTAGGGATTGATCCCATTCAGCACTATTTGCAAAGTGGACATAAAGAGAATAGAGCAATATTTGATGTTGGGATTGAAGATGTCTATCAACGATATATGCCTACTTCTTCGCCTAGACATATAGAGGATAACGGAAGTTGCAATCGTGGTTTTACAGATAAAACAAAATATGTAGCTATTGTTCATTGCTACTATCCTGATATAGCCTATAAGCTAATAGATCCCTGTATTAAATTAGGTATTGATGTCATTGTGACAGTAACTGAGGGGGGGCATTATATTCATCACTTAGAAAGATATGGCGACAATATAACTATTGAAGAGTATCCAAATAGAGGGCGGGATATGTTGCCCTTTATTAGAAGTCTGCAAAAAAGAATTAATGACTATGATTTTTGCTTACATTTACATACAAAAAAGTCGCTGCACTACGGTGAAGAACGAAGCGACTGGTTAGATTATTGCCTTGAATCACTTCTGAGTTCGTCTGACTTTGTCCAACGCGCTTTCGACAATGAAAATGTTTCAATTGTATATCCGGAAGCTCCCGATTTTTTGAAAGATATTATGAATTGGGGCGGCAATAAAAAGAGAGTTATTGGCCTTCTTGATATGCTAGGAATAGACTTCGATAATCGTCTTCCTTTAGATTTCCCTGCAGGCTCAATGTTTTGGTTTCGCATTGCTGACCTCGCTCCGATTTTTAACCTAAATATCTCTGACTACTTGTTTGAACCAGAGTTTGGGCAAGTTGATGGTACTCTTTCACATGCACTTGAGCGCCTTTTTGGGGTCTACGTTGGACATATAGATAAAGAATTGGTTCCTATACGTAAAAAAGATACAAAAATTTTTTCGTTTGATAAGGGCTACTATGATTTCGAACGTTATCTTCCTGACCATATAACTAAATCTAGTTCCGATTATAATCTTGCTCTAGAAAATTTCTATCCTGAGCTTGCTCCTTTAACATTTCAAAGCGCTGACAGTACAAAATATCGTATTAACCTGCTTGTACCAACAGTTAATGAAGAGGCAGTTTTTGGTGGAATATCGACGGCATTGAAATTTTTAATGTCTCTATGGAAACAAAGCTGTTTCGATATACGAATAATATGTACAGACCAGGCCGCACGATCTACTTCTGCGACTAAATATAAAAATTTCTCTAATTACAATTTGTCATACTTTTCAGATGACGACCCTAGGCAGATTCTTAGTGTTTCTGAGCGACATAACGGAGATTTGTCAATTAGAGCTAATGACATTTTTGTTGCTACCGCATGGTGGACAGCAAACCACCTGAGGGAAATAGAGAAGTTTCAAATAGATAATTTTGAATTTAGCCCTAAACATATTTACTTGATACAAGACTATGAGCCCCATTTTTATGCTTGGTCTAGTAAAAGTCAATTAGCCGATCTAACATATGAAAATGATTGGATTAAAGTATATAACACGATCGCTCTCTATGATTACTTTAAATTTAGAGGAAAGTCTAGCGGCCAAAGCTATATATTGAAACCTAGATTAAATGATAATATTTTGTCCGAAGTAAATAAAAAAATCGGTGTACCTAAAGAAAAACTGATTTTGATATATGGGCGGCCTTCGGCTGAACGAAATTGTTTTGAGCTGATTTTGGAAGCAATCCGTATATGGAGGCAAGATGATGTATCAATAGGTTGGACAGTTATATCTCTGGGAGAAGATATTTCAAGCCAATTAGTTGAGTCATACGATGTCGATGTTAAAGGAAAGGTAACTTTATCAGAGTATGCTGACTACTTAGCAAAATCGTATGTTGGTATTTCTTTAATGGCATCACCGCACCCGAGTTACCCCCCACTAGAAATGAGTTCATCTCAAGTTTATACATATACTAACGTCTATGATAATAAAGGGGCGAGTTATTACGATAGCCCATATTTGACGTTTGGCAGCCTTGAGCCGATGGCTATTGCTAATTTTCTTAAAGATAATTGTCTTACATATAATGAAAATATAAAATTGGATACCATTAATAGTATTTTTGACCAGGGGCAAGGTGATAGTTTAGATGACGTAACTAATAAAATCATAGGACTACAAAATATAATTGATGAGGGGACGATTAATGTTTGATGACAAAATATTCTTCATGCATATCGCTAAGACTGCTGGTAGCAAAGTTAATAAGGTTTTCAGAGATATTATTGATGCCGATGTTTATCAGGAGCATGCTGAGTTTAAGTTAGACCAGTTTGAATCGGTATTAGCAAAGAATAAATTTATATCCGGACATATTCATCTACACAATATTCGTAAACATTTAAATGAGGGAATTTTTAAATTTACTGTTATACGAGATGGTGTCTCACATCTTGCGTCTCATATAGGGTGGCTAGATCATTATAATAATGTGGATAAAGAGGTTCATCGAAAGAGGCTTTCTCCGCAAATACAAGAGCTGGTCTACTCAATTAAACATACAGATATAACGAATTACAAAGAACTTGATAAATTTTTAGTAAGCTTAAGTGGTGTAGGTATTCAGCTTCTTGATAATTGCCAATGTCGTTACTTACTTAATAAGGGAGAAGTCCCGCTATCTCTGTCTGATCTTGATGAGGCTATCGAGAACGCAAGATTCTTAGATCTCGTGATAGATCAAAATAAATTATCCTCGTCTCTCCCTGTGCTTCTTCGTCGTCTTGGTTTTTCGTCTGATTTAATTAAGAGAATGGATTTTTATTCTAGAGTTAATGAGGCTAAAACTACACGAAAAATTGATATTAATGTACCAGTTGTTCGGCAAGTTTTAGCCCGCCGCTGCTCAGTTGATGAGCGTTTATATAATTTTTTATTTAATTAGACCTAGGTATAAGCGATTGAAACTATCTATATTTGGCAACTGTCAAGGTGCTGCTTTAGCTGATTATTTATCAGAAACTGGTATTTTTGATGTGCTAGATCTTAATCCCATTGAGCCAATTCAAAATATACGTGGTCCGGATCTGAGTCGAGTTGAAAATATAATTGGGCAAGCCGATATTTTTATTAATCAATTTATATCTACGGACTACTTTATTAAAAGGCTGTCGTCGGAGTTTGTATGGCGAAAACTTAAAAATACAGCTCTTTCTATCAAAGTTCCTAATATGTACTTTGACGGATATTTCCCTCACTTAGGCATGTTCAGGGGAAGTCGATCAGTATTAAATTTAGTGCACGACTATAACATCATTGCTGGGTACCTTTTGGGGTTTCGCCAAGATGATTTGTTGGACTTGCTACTGTCAGAAAAGTTTTATTCGAGTTCTACCTCACAATTACTTTGCCAAGATTCTATCTATAATTTGAAAAAGCGAGAGGACCATAGTGGCTGCCTTAAGGTCTCTGAATATATAGCTAATAGCTATAGTGAAAGACTCCTTTTTAATCAATTTAATCACCCAACAAGGTTTATGTTTAGCCACCTATGGGGACTTATTTCTCAAGAAAGTGACTTACTGGCTGATATATCTATTTCGTCAAATGGTCGAGAGCACCTTGACTCTATAAAATGTCCAATATACCCTTCCACAACTAAAAATTTAGCTTTGCAATTCGATTGCGAACAGACATTTCATGGTGTTGGAGGTAAATTAAGTTGGGAACAAGTTATTAAATCATTCTATGAGAGCTATTCAGGTTGCGAACGTACAGTTCTTAAAAATAGCCTATTTGAAACAAAACCTTGGGTGGTCGATAATTTTAAGCGCCTCGGCTTTTCATTCAGCGCTTAATTTACAGAGCGTGAAAACTTATGAAAATAGCAATATGTATATCCGGCCAGTGTCGAGAGATCTCTAGTTCGACTGTTCACTTGAACAATCTGATCGACGATTTTTCACTGGAACACGATGTTCGAGTTTTTTTTGCTACTTGGTCAGAGCAGGGGATTAGTTCAGATCTAACTCGCATTCTACCATCTAAGTTAAGGTCGTTTGTTCCTCGAAATATGATTCGGAGTGACCGCTCTAAGAATCCAAGCCACTTGCTACAAGTATTGCCTCCTTTACAAAGCTTGATTGAAATATCTAGCGACAAGAAAGTTATTACTCCTGAATTTTTACACAACGCTATTCCGAAACTTAGTCAATGTAAGGTGTATAGCTATAATAGTTTCAAAAGAAATAACACTTCCCTTCATGATGCTATAGCAAAATTGAATCTTCCATTAGGCATGCTACCAATGTTCTTCCAAATGGAACAGTGTAGAACCTTGGTTGAGCAATACGAAGTAGATAGTTCAGAAGAATTTGATGTGTATATTCGTTTAAGACCAGATCAAATATTTGACTCACAACAATTACTACCGCTCTTAGATATTGATGAATTGAATGTACTGTATCACCCAGGATATGGAAATAACCCTTTTGCATCAGATCAAATATGTATTGGTAGCAAAAATGACTTTTATACATATTCAAAGGTGTGGAATAAACTTCATCTGTACTTAGAAGGTGGTTTTGATAACGTCTCTCCTGAGCTTTTGAGTCCAGAACGAATCGTATATGAGCACCTTAATTTGAATGGCGTAAATTGGTCGTATTTTAGACATCGTCCATATCCCTCGTTCTTGAACATTACTTTAGATGAAAGCGATATTGTGAATTCATTAGTTAACTATGTTTTTAATAACGTCGATTCTATACCAATGTCCATTGTGTCAGGTGTAGATTTTCTTGCTTATGAAGTTCTTTGCTCGAACCAATCTGATACTTTGGATTCGACCTCTTTGTCAGTTATAGAACGTGCTCCAAAAATTTTCCCTGCTTCAAAATCAATTTTAAATAGGCTTTCAGGTAAGCTTGAAGAAGAACTCGTGTGTCTTGAAAGGTTTCTATCGTCTTCGCCTGTTAATATTAAATCACTCTGGCTAAGATATGTTCACTTGACCGAAATTTTTCGCTCATCAAATTTGACTGCTGCCCAGGCCAGATTTCGCGAAATTTGGCCGTAAATGAAGGTTTAGGTTTTATTATTTATGGATAAATTGATTGTTGATTTAGACTCAACTATTACACTTGGAGATTCGTCTGATTATGAAAGTGTGTCTCCCAATAGCGAGTTAATTAGTAAGTTGAGGGAGTATAAGTCTTCCGGCTTCTATATTTGTATCTTCACAGCTCGGAATATGCGCACGTATGACGGTAATGTTGGAAAGATAAACGTTAATACACTACCCATTATCCTAGAATGGCTAAAAGTGCACAATGTACCGTACGATGAAGTTATCGTAGGAAAACCTTGGTGCGGTCACAATGGTTTTTATATTGATGATAAGGCTATTCGTCCTTCTGAATTTGCTTCAATGTCACATGAAAAAATTAAAAACTTATTAGCTATAGAAAACTCTCAAGACGATGGCAGCAACAAATGATTTTGATAACATCAGGTGCCTACATAAGCCAAGACTTTGCTTCTGAAGTCGGTGTGTTGCCACCAAGTTTCCTACCAGTCTCAAATAAGCGCTTATTTGAGCATCAGTTAGCCTTATTAACCCCTTTGGGGGAAGATGTCTATATATCGGTGCCTGACTCTTACGAAATCTTACCAGCAGATAAACAAATAATCGAATCTAACAATGTTAATTTGATCCGAGTTCCAGAGAATATTCCTTTAGGTGAGTCTATCCTTTATTGTTGGAATGCCAGCGGGGTTTCGTATCAGAGCATGTCGATACTGCACGGTGATACACTTTTTTCAGAAGTGCCCCCGATACCTAGTGATAGTATTTCAATACACAAGAATTGTGGCTACTATCAAAGAGCTCGAGTAGGCGCAAATACGCTTTTTGCTGAGCAATTTGAAGATGTTTGGGCTACGGAAGAGGAACTTGTTGTCTCAGGTTTCTTTTCATTTCAAAATCCCCAGCGTCTAATGCAAGGAATTGTTAAATCTAAAGGCTGTTTCGTTGGTGCATTGGAACATTATGGGCAGCACGAGGGGCTTGCTCCTTTTACAAAAGGAAAATGGTACGACTTTGGTCATCTGAATAGCTTTTTCCGCTCTAGGACTGAAATGACGACTCAGAGAGCTTTTAACGAAATGACAATAACACCACGTATTGTTGACAAAGCTAGTAGAAATTATGAAAAGATGGCTGCAGAAGTGAATTGGTTTGAGCTCCTTCCTTCTCAGATGACAATCAATACACCAAAACTTGTTGCTAAAACTATTCATTCCAATAAAGTTACTGGGTACAAGTTGGAGTACTTGTACCTTTTACCCTTAAATGATTTGTTTGTGTTTGGCGAGCTTAGTGTAGGGGCTTGGAAACAAATATTCAGCGCTGCTACTGAGGTTTTGCGGGATTTTTCAACGCAAAATTCAAATACTACGTGCCTAGATAATTTGAACAAACTTTACTTAACAAAAACACTTAATAGGCTGGAAGAATTTGCCGTCACGTCAGGTTACAATACTCATCGGCCATTAACATTAAAAGGCTTAGATATCCCGCCTATTTCACTACATGATATGGCGAAAAAGTCTAGTCGGTTTATCAATCCGCCTTCTGAATCTGATGTTGGTATAGTGCACGGAGATTTTTGCTTTAGCAATATCCTTTATGATAGTCGTGTTCAATGTATAAAAATGATTGACCCTCGCGGTATTGATCTTGAAGGCAACCTTTCTATTTTCGGTGATCGTCGATACGACTTTGCCAAGATGTATCATTCCGTAGTTGGCTTATATGATTTTATTATTGCAGGGCGATACGAAATAAAACTAACAGGTTTGGACGATACATTTGAGTTCAAAGTGTTGGCAAGTAATCGTCAAGAACAATTAGAAAAGATTTTTAACGATCACGTGTTGCGGATTTCTGGCTATTCAGAAATAGAAATTTTAGCAATAAACGTCCAACTATTTATTTCAATGTTGCCTCTACATGCAGACCGTCCAGAACGTCAAATGGCTATGATTGCAAATGCTATTAGATTATTCGGCAAGCTCATACACTTAACTTCTCCTTTAAGGTAATCCTAAATGATTGTTATTCCTATGGCTGGTTTGTCTAGTCGATTTAAGAGAGCCGGATTCGAACTGCCAAAATATATGCTCGAGGCTAGAGGATCGACACTATTTGAACACGCGATTTTAAGTTTTAAACGTTTCTTTGAAAACGAAAGATTTTTGTTTATTTGCTTGGGTGTTAACGATACGGTTAAGTTTATTAAAACGAAGTCTGAATCGTTAGGTATTAAAAATTATGAAATTGTTTGTTTAGAACATCCAACCGCAGGACAAGCAGAAACAGTAGTACAAGGGTTGAAGGCTTCGAGCGTAAATAAAGAAGAGAGGCTTCTCATCTTTAATATAGATACGTTCAGGCCTAATTATGAGTTTCCTTCAGATTTCGATATTGATGAAATTGATGGTTACTTGGAAACTTTTATTGGTAGCGGTCCGAATTGGAGCAACGTAGTGCCAGTGCGAGTCGGCAGCTCAAACGTTTTGTTGACTGCAGAAAAAAAAGAGCTATCAGAATTTTGTTGTACGGGGATTTATATGTGGAAAAACTATCACCTGTTTTTGGATGCATTTACACAGATGAAAAATCAGCCAATAGAAGAGCTAGATGGTAATGAGTACTATATTGCTCCAATGTACAATCACGTAATTGAAAATGGCGGAGATGTAAGGTTTTCAATCGTTGACCGTAGTGAAGTCATATTCTGTGGCGTTCCTGATGAGTATTGGGATTTTGCTAACGCTGATTAAATACACAGGTCTTCCATGACGCATACTTTTTGGTGTAATTTGATGCCTACTTATTAATTAAGCTGCTATAGCTTTCACAACAGTCTCTCCTTCGAGCTATACTGAAATTTTGATTACGCTCGGTTAAAAAACTTGCCAACTTAATATCCCAAAAAGTTATGCTCTAGGGCTGGCAAGCTCGGGGGAGCTGAGACTTTTAAAGAGAAATCATATGAGCAACAATTCGAATTCAACTTGTCGCTTTCCATTCTGAGCAATTTGATTGCTAGGCTAAGACCATCCTGATATAAATGTTTGTTTGTCGCAAGGTTGATGCTCCTTACATGAATTCTAATACTAGATGCTAAACGAGTTACTAAATAATCTCATGCCAAAAAAAACCTTAAAGTCCTTAGCGAGGAGGCTGTTAAATTCGCTCTCCAATCGCTATGAACTATTAAATATAGATTTCCGCTATTCAGCGTTGGGTAAAACGGTTTTGCTCGGGTGGTGCGCTAACCTATCCGAATCAATTGATGAAGTCACTGCCATCAATGCTGGCAAGGATCTGAAATTAGATCTTTTTGAATTCTCTAGGGCTGATGTTGCGGCTAAGTATGGAATTAGTTCATTAAACCAATGTTTTGGCTTTTTGGCTGTTTTAGAATGTTCGGATGCTCAGTTACAAAAAGTGGTGTTATCACATTCAGGTCGAAGCTTTAGTTTAGCTCAGCTTCGTTTTACCAGAGTCGATTCGGTCGACGCACTTATTCCACATATTGGCGCTGAATCCGGCGATGCGGTAGCTTTTTTAAAGACGCACAATATCGACGTTTCCGATATGCCAAGCTCTGCTGCTGCCGCTCGTAAGCGGCCTAAAGATCAGGACGTGGTTAAAATCCAAAATGTAATGGGTGGAGTCAACCCGCATTCTGCCGACTTTCAATCCGATTTGCTTAACGATGCGATGCCTAGCATTCATCGTATTTGGAAAAGCCGGCTGGCCAAAGGTAATAACCCTGCGATAAAACAATTTGGTTCGCCGATCTCAAACCCTAAATTATCTGTGGTGGTGCCGTTGTACGGGCGTTATGATTTCATGCAACATCAATTGGCTCAATTTTCTGCAGACTTGCAGTTTGCGGATGTTGAACTTATTTATGTTTTAGATGATCCCCCGTTAGCCCATGAAGTCAGTGTCACCGCCCATGGATTATTCGAGACTTTTAAGCTGCCGTTTAAAGTGGTTCTTTCGGAACGTAATCTCGGTTTTGCTGGTGCTAATAATCTTGGCGTAGAGCACGCAAATTCTGAGCGATTGTTGTTATTAAACTCAGACATTGTGCCATGCCGCAGTGGTTGGTTAGAAAATTATTTAGCCCAATTCGACTCCCTTGATAACTGCGGTATTCTTGGCGCCACCTTATTGTACGAAGATAACACGGTACAACATGCAGGGATGGAGTTCCGGCAAGACTCGAGCTATCCAGGTATTTGGATGAACCACCACCCTTATAAGGGGGTGCCGCTTAGTTTAGTTCCGCTTGATGATTTGTTTGAGTCGCCATTAACTACAGGTGCTTGCATGCTTATGCATACAGAGCTTTACCGAGAGCTTGGAGGCTTTGAACCCATGTATGTCTTAGGCGACTTTGAAGATTCTGATTTATGCTTAAAGTGCCACAACAAAGGCCTTAAGATTTACGTGTCTGGTCAGACTCAACTGTATCACCTCGAGCGCCTTTCCCAAGATCTTGTTGATGCAGGAGACTGGAAGTTTAAATTGACTTTGATGAATGGCGTATTTCAGGTTAGCCGTTGGCAGAAGCTGATTGAAGAGGTTGCTAAATGAGCCTAGCGAATAAACGCGTTCTTGTTGTTGCACATGGCCACCCTGACCTTAACAAAGGTGGTGCAGAAATGGCCGCCTACAATATGTTTAATGAATTTCGCCGCCAGGATGTTGACGCTTTCTTTTTGGCTCGTACGGATCAAAAACCTCATGGGGGCGCTGCGTTTTCGTCACGCAATAGCGATCGTGAAATCCTGTTTCATACCACGATGGACGACTGGTTTCTCTTTTCCAACATTAAAACACGCCATATGTGGCAAGAGTTCCGTGACTTGTTAATGCTAATTAAGCCCGACGTTGTTCATTTGCATCATTATTTTTTGCTCGGTATTGAAATGATGCAGGAGATCAGAACAAGCCTGCCAAAGTGCAAAATTGTTCTGACCCTCCATGAGTATCTAGGCATTTGCCATCAGAAAGGACTAATGGTGAAACCAAGCGGAAAGCTTTGCTACAAAGCTTCGCCTCGGGATTGCCATGGTTGTTTTCCAGATAAACAGCCTGGAGATTTTTTCTTACGTGAACAATACATCAAACGCATTTTCTCTGTAGTTGACCAGTTTGTGTCGCCATCAGCCTTCCTTAAGCAGCGTTATGTGGACTGGGGGCTCGATTTTAATCGAATTGAAGTGATTGAAAATGGGCAGTTACCCACAGACAAGCTGAAGCGAGATGACTCTCCTTTGAGTAAGGTCAGGTTGGCATTTTTCGGCCAAATCAACCCATACAAAGGGATTGATGTGTTGTTACATGCGGTCAAGTCGCTACCTAAGAAAGTGCAATATCAACTGAGTGTTGAAATTCATGGTGCGAACTTTGAATTGCAATCAGGGCAGTATCAAAAGTCGACCCACAAGTTACTCGATCAGTTAACCCATGTTGTCAAAATGTGTGGAGCCTATGAAGCCAGAGAAATGCCGAAATTGCTCAGCAGAGTGGATTGGGTTGTTGTACCTTCAAAATGGTGGGAAAACTCGCCTATGGTGATTCAAGAGGCATTTACCCAAAAAGTACCTCTTATCGTTAGCGACATTGGAGGTATGGCAGAAAAGGTTCTAGATGGTATTAATGGTATTCATTTTGGTGCTGGCAATGCGATGGATTTAGCTCGCGTGATTGAATCTGTCGTAGCGAATAGGGCGCTACAAAATGAATATTCGGCAAACATTAGGCCGCCGATGTCTATTGAAGAATGTATTAATCAGCACGCTGACTTATATTTGTAACATTCCTTCGTTTTAATGTGGCTTTCCATTTAGTTAAATGAGACAAGCCACATTTGATTGGATATCTACTCCTCGCTCATGAAACGCCAGAACAGCTAAAAAAGCTCATTAAGGCGTTAAACGTATCCGGGAAAACCAAGTTTTTCGTTCACATTGACGCACGTAAACCCCTAGAACCATACATCAGCTTGTTCAGCGAAGTTGATAATGTTCATTGGGTGGAAAACCGAGTCAAAGTGTTTTGGCGCGGCTTCCATATGGTTGAAGCAACACTTCTGGCAATAAAGGCGGCATTGACGGATCCGAGTATTCAGCGTTTGTGTTTATTGAGTGGTTCCAGCTACCCGGTTTTTAGTAATAAACAACTACTACAAAAATTACTCGATTCGGATCTTGAGTATATTGAATCACCGCCTAAGGCATTAAAGAAGGGGCATAAATTCTACCCTCGCTTTGCCAACTATCACTTGTTCGATAATCGCTATATTAACCCTCGTGGTGAAGAGCTTAGTGATAATTCACGGCGCCATATCAATGATTACCTGAAGGTGTTTTGTCAAAGCCTTCCTGAGAAAAAGTTCCCCATTCCTGTTCATGTTGGTTCGCAATGGTGGGCGTTAACTCGCAACACAATCGTTAAAATGCTTGAGGAACTTGATAAACAACCTGCAGTTAAAGCTTTTTTTCGGTACAGCGAAGTGCCTGATGAGGCGATGTTTCAATCTTTGGTTCGCTTGGTTTGTGATGAGAAGAGCATCCACAGCGAACCGACTCACTACTTAAATTGGCGTGAACCCGGGCAAATTGGAGAACTGCCAAAAGTGTTGGATGAGCGTGACCTTGGGGATATTGCTAATTCAGGGCGGATGTTTGCCCGTAAAATGCACCCAGAGATATCACATAAATTGATTAAAAAGCTAAAGAAGTACCGAACAGAATTATGAAACCCCTCGTTTTATTGCTTAGCCATATGCGGAGCTGTTCTTCCGTGTTTTCCCATATTTTGGGCAGCCACCCGGATATTTGTGGTTACTCTGAGCTTCACACACCATACGCTTCAAAAGCTCAGCTTGTACAAACGGACAAGCGATTGGCTGAAGAGCAAGGTTATGCGCAAGCTAAATATCTATTCGATAAATTGCTTCACAATGCTCCTGTGTCCTATCAGCTATTGACTGAAAAATGCGTTGTTCCGATGGTTGTTGTGCGAAAGCCAGAGCGGACGATAAAAAGTATTTTGACCATGGGAAAAAAATATACTCAGGGCGAAAACAAAGCCAATTTCACTAATCCAGAATTTGTTGTCAATTACTACTGCAATAGGCTCAAATGGCTGGTTGATTTTTGTACTGAGGCGCCCTGTAAACCACTGTTTTTCGAGGCTGAAAATTTGATTGAGCAGACAGAAACGGTTTTGCAGTTGGTCACTCACTATCTTAAGCTAAACTCGCCCCTCAGTCCTGAGTATCAAACCTTTGCCAAAACAGGTAAAACAGGTCATGGTGATCCGTCTGATTATGTTAAATCTGGGCGTTTGATCGCACGGCGAGACAGCTATGAGTTGCAATTTGTTGAGCCGTCGCTGTTAGCCAAAGCTGAAGGTTCATTTAACGACTCTTACCCATTGCTAAAAGCATCTTGCCAAGTATAAAAGAACAGCTTGCCAGCACCTTAGTGATGTATTTAATAGCGTCCTGTTGGTAGAATCCTGCTACTTTAATGTTTCGCTGTAATTTCCCGTTTTATGGTAAAGGAATTGCTCTCTATAGCTGTGCTAACCAAGCGGCTTTAAGTGCGGGTAATTTGGCGAATCGTGACAATTGCATCAGGCTGTAATGCTTTGTTTTTAGATGCACAACTGAATTGGGTGTCGTTTTCTTATGTTCCATTTTCTTATGGTCGGTTGTCAGAATGAGCAAATTTCTTGTCGGCTTGAAGGGCCTTTAGCTGGCTATGTAGAAAATATAGGCAACTTAGTTCTTGCTGGGAATATTAATTGTCAAGGCGATTTTCATGGAGAGATCGAGGCAAGAGGGTTATCTGCTGGTACCTCTATAGTGTTGCCGCTCAGCCAAACCCGTGACGGCGTGATAAACGTTGATTTAGCCCCGCTCGAACTTTTCTCTAATCGTACAACGGTAACTATCAAATTTATTCCCAAACTAGGTAAACCAATCTTAATTGGTGCAGTAGCATTTACACCGATTCACGCAATACCGGAAGTAGTTTTTATCGTGGGCTCACCTAGAAGTGGAACTACTGCAGTGGGTAATGCGATGCAGGCAGGCTATGATGTGAGTAGTCATGGTGAGTCTCATTTGGCTGAGTTATACGATAAATTGGTGACTCAGAGTCGAGAATTCGTTACCAAGAAAGCCGCGGCGCGAAACCCCGGCACTTTAGCCAATGCTGTTTCTGATGTTGAGCTCGAAAGTATTCTGCTTGATTCATTGCGTCACCTTCACAAGTTGTATTACGGGGAGCGGGTTATTATCGACAAAACGCCGGGAGGGCCGATGCTAAACGCTCTGCCGATGTTATTTAAGGCTTATCCGCAAGCAAAAGTTATTTTTTGCAAACGTCGCGGTATAGAAAACGTGGCATCCCGTCTGGTGAAGTTTCCTAAAGTACCTTTTGAACAACATTGCCGCCAATGGCGCAATAGTTTTCATCAGTGGAATGCGGCAAAAACGACGATTACGGAGTTTTTGTCGAGCAAAGAATGGTTTGTCGAAGTCGATCAATATTTGCTACAAGAAAAGCCAGACATTCAGGTTGAGGATATCAAACGAAGCCTAGGCTTGAGCGATGAGCAATCAATGAAAACTCTAGGTTACCTAAAGCAACATAGCCCTCAGCGCACCAGTAAGCGAAAAGGGTCTAAATCAATTTCTGAGCAAGGTTGGAGTGAAGAGCAACAAACTACCTTTACATCAATATGCTCGAAAGAAATGAAACGCCAAGGTTATTCGCTGGATAGTAGTTACTTTATCTAACTTGATCAGTTAGTTACTTTCCAGCTTTCAATTTAATGCAATTAGCTCGGCTTCATCGTCAAAAATTGAGTGAGTAAAGTATTAAATACGACCTCGCTCACCTTCGCGCATTTTCACAGTTTTTGCCAATGGAACTGGCTGGCAACCACAGCTTTATGACGTTATCATGACGCCCTTTTGAATTTATAATAAAAGGGTCTTATCGACGGTGATTACTTTTCCAATGCGAGTATATCGAAAAGTTATCGCGCTAATTAGGCAGGATGCCAAACGTAGTGAACACAAGGATTCGGCGCAACCCTCGGTTGGACCGTTGCCATCTTCACCTCTTAATCAGCGCTTTCCTGGGTTAGTTTATGGTGCTTGGCGAAACTTAAGCCCTAGATATATCGACGGTGTAGATAAAACGAAGTTGATACGCCTTCGGATTATTGCCAAGACTCCTGTGTCGATGAATTTCAATTTCATACGAGTTTGGTGTCGTGATGCGCAAGGTCAAGTTTACGCACTCAACGAAGGCTACCAATGCAGCATGAGTTCGTTAGCGGATGCGAGACCAGATCCTTCAGCAGTTATGAGAGGCGATTCTAATAATTCAGTTGCAATTCACTCTAAACGAGAAGAGTGTCCTTGGTGGCAGCTTGAATTAGATAGACCAACAGATGTGGTGAGCTTGGAGTTTCATAACCGAAAAGACCAGCATGGAGTTAGGGCTAAAGCTATTGCTTTTGAGTTTATTTCTGAATCAGGAAAGGTTATTGCTCGTTATGCGCGTTGTACAAAAGCCACGCAAACCCAAATTTTGCAACAAGAATACCAAGCTTGGCATGACAATGTTGTTGATGCATTAAAACAAGCTGAAAAGTATGGGCTAGCCCAACGCTTCGTGGCTGAATGGGAGGCATACAGTCAAGTTGCTGAAGTCACTCAAGAGAGCAAAACGCAGCTAATTGACTGCCTTGAGCAGTGCTTGGATGTGCTAGCAATTGCACCTCGCGATTTGGGTACCAGCGCTAGCGAAAGCTTAGATATTCATATTGGCAACCCTAACGCTAGATTCTTACGCGTTTGTTGCTTTAAGCGTCGAATGATGCGACCGCTAGAGTTGTCGGTGGATGTCGGAGGCAAGCAGCCTATTTCTCTCTCAGAATCGAGTGTTTCTGCTCACGATGGCCAAGTTCTTGCTGCCAAACAAACATATTGGTGCGCACAGGCGGCTCACTTATTTGAACTAGATATCACCGAGCTCAAGCAGCACAACATCAAACTGTGGGCTGCTGATGACTATAGTCAAGAAGCTCTTGTTCAGCGTTTAGTGCAAATTTCTGAAGACGGTAAGAACTGGCACACAATCGAAACAACGCTCGATAATATGTTGCTTCACCATCAGCTTATGGCAATGTACGAATGGGTACTTGGACCAGGGCTTTCTGAACGCTTTGCTTATCGAGTAGGTGAGATCGTTGCATTGTATCGTATGGCTCCCGGCCGAGGTGCGAAGCGATTATTACGCCCCAATAACCTGCCCCTTCAACCTTTCCTTGATGGGGTGTGTGCTGGAGGGAGCCGAAGTTCACATCTTCCGAATGTCATTTATACGCGGCATGGTATAGCGGTGCCATTTAGTGAGCAAGATTCGGACTTTCTTGCTCGCAGGATGTTTGAGTTCGCCGAATTTCTCAAGGGCGAGTTTGGGCTCAAAGCATTTCCCTGTTACGGTACGCTGTTGGGAATACACCGGGATGGGGACTTCTTACCGCACGATGACGATATCGATTTAGCGGCCATTGTCGATTTGCCTCAAGGAATGACTTACTTAGAAGCTACCGAATATTGGGCTGAGCGACTAAGGAAAGCCGGAGTCGAGTGCCGGCCTCCAACGCCAGAAAGCCTGAATCTTCACTGTTATTTCGCCGATTGCGATATGGACCTGTTTTTGGTTTACCGCCACCCTTCAAAGATGAATAAAGTCTGGACTCACATGCAAGGCTATAAAACACGCGAAGTTCGTAAAGATTTGTTAGAGCCTCTAGGCACCCGAGAGTTTAAAGGCCATACGTTTTACGTTCCGGCTAAAGTTGAAGGCTTTTTAGAGGAC
Source organism: Neiella holothuriorum (assembly GCF_019457915.1). Classification (GTDB taxonomy): domain Bacteria; phylum Pseudomonadota; class Gammaproteobacteria; order Enterobacterales; family Neiellaceae; genus Neiella; species Neiella holothuriorum. The sequence continues at coordinate 45,968 of NZ_JAHZSS010000006.1, read as the reverse complement.
CGCTATGGGGAAGGTTGGGTAACGCCAGACCCTACTTACGAAATGTAATCAAGCGTAATAATCAATAGTGGTTTTTAACAAATTCTAACGACTGCGTGCTGGTCGTTGTTAACTAGGAACATGTATGTTCTCGATGTTTCAAAAAAAGAAACAAAAGCAGAGTAAGTCTCAGCCCTGTGACTCCTCAAAACTTGAGTGCTCGTTGGCTAAAGTCCGAGAGCACTTAACTTCGCATCCTGTAGTGCATTTTAAGGGGGCTAAATCTGATTCGCCGCTGCGTATCACAACAGATAATAAAGGACGATTCGTTCGCTTCAGTTTGCAGGCGGAGGTCTCATTTCATCTTGATACGATTGAAATTTTCAATAAGGCAGGGCGAAATATTGCGCCCAATAAACGTACGATTATTAGCTCTTGTTACGATGATGACGATAAATACGACGGTCGCGGCGCCCTTGTTGGTAAAAAAAATGGTGGCTGTGGCTTCCATACAAAACGCGAACGAAACCCATGGTTAGTTGTCGATTTAGGTACAATTAGAAACCTTGCTGAGGTAATTGTTTACAACCGCGAAGGTAATTTCTACACCCGAGCCCTTAGCTTAAAAATTGAGTCCAGCCGAGATTTACATGAATGGCAACCTATCTATGATAACTGGGAATGCTTAAAAGCCGGAGATGCTGAAGGGTTTTCCGAGCAAGAACAAGCTTTGTTGTTCGCTGGTGTGTTAGAGGCAGATCCCGTTCGCAAATTATTAAAGCGCTATAAAAGCGAAGGTGACTTAAAGCGAGCCGCCAATTTGCTGGAGTTAACCAATGAGCTAGTGAAAGACAAAGGCTTTGCCTTGGCTCCACAGCACGGTTTTACGCGACCTTTTGACTTGAGCTCTGAAAAAGAAAAAAACAAGACTTACAAAGAGCTTGCTCAAGTACTTCAGTGGCTAAATGAGGACTATGGCATTCCTGCGTTTATTAGCTCCGGCACCTTGCTTGGCATTGTTCGAGAAGGCAAGTTTATTGGTCATGATGATGATGTTGATATTTGTTACGTCAGTTCAAAAACGACAGAGCAAGAGATTTTGAGCGAACGCCTCGAGATTATGGCTTTTCTCCAATCAAAAGGCTGTAAAACTGCACCTTCAGGGATTGCCCATTATTGGTGTACTACACCACATGGTGTCAGCATGGATATATTCAGCGGCTTCATGGAAGATGGGTTCTGTAGCATGAACCCAATTAGTAGGAAAGAGGTAGTAGTTGAGTCTGTCTTACCCTTGAAAACACAAGTCGTTAAGGGGGTTACTTTATACTTGCCGCAAGACCCTGAGCCTTTACTTGTCTTAAACTATGGACCAAGCTGGCGTACACCTGATCCGCTCTGGTCATTTGATTGGGGTAAGGCAAAACGCGATTTTAAATTTTTATATTTTTGAGTAAATCCATGAAACGAGTATTAACATTTGGTACCTATGATGTGTTCCATGTCGGACATATCAATCTGCTACAGCGAGCAGCCGCTCTCGGTGATGAGCTCATTGTTGGGGTATCATCTGATGCGCTTAATTTTTCGAAAAAAGGCCGTTACCCGATTTACAGCGAACAGGATCGGATGAAGATCATTAACAGTTTGCGGTATGTAAATTTGTGCTTTCGTGAAGAGTCGCTTGAAAAGAAGGCTGAATACTTAAAGTATTACAAAGCCGACGTCTTGGTCATGGGAGATGACTGGAAGGGTAAGTTTGATGAATTTCGAGATATTTGTGAAGTGGTTTACTTGGAGCGCACACCGTCTGTTTCAACCACACAATTGATCGAAGTTATTACAACAAGCCGCTCGGAATAGGTAGTTTTCAGTGTCAAAAAAAGTTCTGATCCATTTTGGGCCTCCCAAGACGGGAACGTCAGCTATTCAACGATGGCTGCAAAGCAATAGCCAAGTATTACATGAACAGGGCTTTTTTTATCCCCAACACTCAGTCGATAGTAATGGCGTCAGTTCGGGTAATGTGTTGGCGATTTATGATCGCGCCGCAGATCGAACTCTGTCATTGAATCAGCAAAAAATCAGACAATTGCTTGATCAGTTTGAGCAAAGCAGGGCGCATACATTGGTGCTGAGCTCCGAGTTCTTTTTTCAGCGCTTGCTAGAGCTTTCAAACGCGCTGCCAACTGCCGTGTTCATTGGTTATGTGCGTAGCCCCATAGAGCTTATTGATTCTTCATATAACCAGTCGGTAAAGCGTCATGGCAATGCGGAAAAAATTAAGCTGAGACCAAATGTAAATGCTCGCCCATTATTACAACTGAAAGAGTATGGTGGACAAATTGCTCGCTCTCGATTGAGATTAAGAGCTTACTTACCGAGCTCGTTCCCGCAGCAAGATATATTGGCTGACTTTTTGCCATCTATAGGCGTTGAAGGTTATTTAACGAAGCAGGCTCTGGTTGTTAACCCTAGTTATAGTCTTGAAGCCTTGGAAACAAAGCGCTGGTTCAATGGTTTTGAACTCGATGAGTTGGCGCATAAACTCGATAACTTAATGCAGCGTTATCCTGGTGAACAGCTTGATTATTCGTTTATTCCCGCTGATAAATTTGAGAAATTCCGCAAGCAAACAGTCAGTTTACTCCGAGAGTTTCGGCAAGCGGTGCCATTTTATCAAGCTAATGCACTCATTAACCACGTAAGACGATCTCAGCAAGCGCCATTTATGGAGCAAAACATTGGCGTTGAGCAATTTTCTGACGTTGTTAATTACATTCAGGCTGAAGACCCTTCGCTATATAAAGCGCTCTGCCAGCGTGTGCATGTGAATATTAGAAATCCACTCTATCGTCATGATTTTAAGGCGGTACTTCCAGAAGATAAGCGTTTCAAGCGGAACTTTTCAAAGCTTTTATGGCTGCTCAAAGTTCAAGTGAAAAAGTTATTTGTAGGCGTTAATTCAACTAGAGCAGCAAGTGGCATTAATCGTTGCTCTAAGGGATCAAATGATCGCCATTAACTTTTCTTTTTTCCAGTATCTGGTCACTGTTTATGTTTAATATGTTTCTGCAACCCAAACCCAAATATCCTTTGGTCTTTGTTCATGTTCCAAAAGCGGCGGGAACAAGTTTTCGAGCTTCATTGGCTGCAGCTGTTGGTAAAAAGAAAATCTGCTTTGATTACCGAGGAGCATCAGGGCTCATTAGCCCTGAAGTTAGTCAATGGCTCATTGACGAAAATAAACCTGCACAGTTTAGGGAAGTATTTGATAGAAAAGGCTATATTGCTTTGTCTGGTCATTACCCTGCAGATCGTTACTCAGATCTTTTCGATATCAGCAGCTTTGTAGCGTTTGTTCGCCGACCTTTTGACTATTTAAATTCAGTCTATCGCCATAGGTTGCGCCATAACAGAACGGATAAATCGTTTGCCGAGTTTATTGAAGATCCCAAGCTTCATAACCGACAAAGCTACTTTCTTGCTCGACAGTGTTGGCCAGCTTTTGCTTGTGTTGGAGTGACTGAGCGATTTTCCGAATCGCTCGATGTGATTAACCATCACTTCGGCTTGAGTTTGGTTGAAAAGCGAAAAAATATTGACGCTGGCCGGAAAAATAAAATATCAGAAAAAGCACAACAACACGCTAAAGCAGATATGAGCCAGTATGAAAGTCGAATTAATGAGTTAAATCGACTGGACTTAGCCCTGTATGAGCAGGTTAACCATTGCTTAGATAACCGATTGGCAATGATTCGACAACAAAAAGCAATGGTGCGTGGTGGCGTTAGCCTTTTAAATTCAGGGCTGGTGAAAGTATCCATTGCTGAAGATGGTATGCCGTTAGAGCGGGCAGAGGTGATTGTTCAACAGCAAGGCGCGAAGCAACGCCTAGCATTCAAAGCTGAGAGCTCGAAAAATGGCATGCTCGAAATGAATTCTAAACTGTCAGATACGGTTAACAAAACAACAAATTTTTCCTTGCTACTCAACGGCTCAGAATTCCCATTGCAATATTGGCAAGGTTAAGCTGCGTCACTTATAGATGTAGCCAGTTACAGAGACATTTCCTTGAAACAATTCGTTATACATGTTCTTAAGCGGCTAATTGACTGCTTACCGCCCGTAGCTAAAAGCTGGCTTCACAATTTAGCTGGATTGCGCGCTTGGTATCGAAAAAATTTAAATGAGTATTATTTTGAGTCGTATAGCTTTGATTCGAGTGTGCGAACCTCTTATTACCAAACTTGGTGCGATAAGCAAACAGACAATGAAGTTGCTCCTACAGTGGCCAACCGACAAGTGAAGTGCGGCTTGGTTGTGATCGTAACTTCGAGCTTGCTCAGGCGACTAGTTAATTCTCTGGTGTCTATTTCAGCATCTAGTAGTAAGCCTCAAGTGTTGTTGATTAAAGCTTCTCAAAAGCTAAAGCCCCTAGTCTTGGATCTTATGAGTAGCCAGCAATCAGATATCATCGCGTGGCAGTTTGCCGATGATTATATCTGCAGTGAAATAACACCTGAGTGCTGTTACTGGTCATTTATTCATGCTGGCGACCGCCTAGCTGCCAACACTTTTGCCCACTTATCAGCCGCAATGGAGCAAAGGCCTGAGGCGCAAATTTTTTACAGTGATCATGATTACTTGAACCTTGTTGGCGAGCGTTCTTTGCCGCAATTTAAGCCAAGCTGGAATTTTGATTTGCAACTGACGACCAATTACGTCGGAACCACCGGATTTTGGCAGCTAACCTTAGAACAACTAAGTGATATTTTGTCCGGGCGGGACACTATTAGATGTGCATTGTACAATTTGACCACAGCATGTGCTCTAGCAACATCTGACAGTGGCGAAGTAACTGGCTCTAAAAAAATAGTACATATCCCGCGAGTACTGTTTCGGTTAGGGGGGCAGCCTAATTCAACATTAAACGATGACGTAACGCTAACTCCGGATAATCTAATTTCCCTGGGTTTACCTGAGCAGCCGCTATTCGATGAACACGGTTGCTTACGTATTCATTGGCCTCTTCCTGATGAGAAGCCGCTGGTTAGCTTAATCATCCCTACCAAAAATGCGTTGAAGCTTGTTAAAACATGCATCAACTCGATTCTAGAAAAGTCTGATTATGATAACTTCGAGATTCTGCTCGTTGACAATCAAAGCGATGATTCAGCTTCACTAAAGTATTTTGAGCAGTTAAATCAACACCCGAAAATTCGAGTTTTACGATACGATCAACCCTTCAATTATTCAGCCATTAACAACTTTGCCGTTGAGCAAGCTCAAGGTGAGATTATTGCCCTGGTAAACAACGATATAGAAGTAATTGATGGCAACTGGTTAACTGAAATGGTTAGTCACGCGGTGCGACCAGGAGTGGGCTGTGCGGGAGCCAAGCTGTTCTATTCCGATAACACAATTCAACACGCGGGTGTGATTATTGGTTATGGCGGTGTTGCTGGGCATGCACATAAACATTTCCCCATGCATCATCCTGGCTACATGAATCGGCTTCAGGCGGTACAAAACTTTAGTGCAGTTACTGCGGCTTGCTTGGTGGTAAAGAAAGACATCTATCATCAAGTCGGAGGGCTAAACGAGCGCGATTTAACGGTAGCGTTTAATGACGTCGATTTTTGTCTGAAAGTGCAGGCGGCAGGTTATCGCAATGTTTGGACGCCTTACGCTCGCTTATATCACCATGAAAGCGTCTCGCGCGGCAGTGACCAATCTGGTGCCAAGCTGAAACGCTTTGAAGCTGAAATTAACTATATGAAAACCACATGGAAGACAGACATTCTTCCTGATCCCGCATATAATCCCAACCTAACATTAAAGCGAGAAGACTTTAGTTTGCCCGAATAGCGCAGATTAATGGTTAAACTCGCTACTATCACAAGGATGTGATGTTTAGCCACATGGATTCATTATTCGCTACAGAGCAACTAAGGACAGCCGTTAGCCCTATGCTGATGGAAACCAGAAAGCAATCAGACTTCGTCGTTTACTCTCACTTTCACTTGGAAAATATTCAGGTTGAGAGCATCGTCGGTATGGCTGTTTATGCAGGCGATCGAACTGACTGGGTTGAGTTAGCTGTTCAAAGCGTGCTTAACCAAACTTATCGCGATTTTTTGCTCTGTGTTGTTATTGACGGGCCAATTAACGACGAAATGCGAGTTTTACTTACCGCACTTGATAAGCAACAAAAACGCTTGGTTCTGATTGAAACTCAAACTAACTTGGGCCTTGCGGCATGCATGAATGGCGTGATTGATTATGCGAGCACCTACTCGCCGCGTTATTTCTTTCGCATGGACTCTGATGATATCTGCTTTCGGGGCAGGCTTGCACGGCAAGTCAAATTTCTGCGCAACAACCCTAATGTAGATATCGTCGGCTCATCTTTGGTAGAAATTGATGAAAACGGCAAGGGTGTTGGGCGCAGAAAAATGCCACAGCAACATCACGAAATAATGCGTTTTATGACCAAGCGCTGTTCGCTGAATCATCCAACAATCGCCATGCGTTATCGCACTTTTGAGCAAGGCTTTCGCTATAACCCCGATTTAAGCAATACGCAGGACTATTTTTTATGGGTGGATTTAGCCGCCAACGGTTTTGTATTTGCAAATATAGACAAGCCCTTGCTGAAGTTTCGTCGAACCAAGGGCTTCTTTAAGCGCCGAGGTTTGGCTAAGTCGTTAAACGAGTTTCGCGCGCGCCTGTACGCCATGAAAACGCTGAAACGAGTTAGTCCCGGCAATTTGTTTTATGCCTGCTCGGTTCTTTTTGTTCGCATGTTACCGCCGAAATTATTGAAAATCGCCTACAAAATCGATCGATTAATACTGCATCTATTGGTTCGAAATAAGTGATTGTCGCGGTCGTCGTAGCCTATTTTCCAAGGTCAGAACAGCTAGAACATTTGATCTGCAACTTATCTGAGCAGGTTGCCGGCATTGTGGTGGTCGATAATACGCCTAAAGCTAATGCCGCGCCTGATTGGTTTTCATCCTCAAATGATCCACATGCTCGTTGGTTAGCTCTTGGCAGGAATGTTGGCATTGCACGAGCCCATAACCTAGGCATTGAAGCCGCAAAATCAATGCAAGCAGAACAAGTCATCTTGTTTGATCAAGACAGCCAAGTTAATACTGGCTTTGTTGAGGGCTTGGCCGTGGCTGCGAACAGTTTAAGATCTCAAGGTATCCAGCTTGCCTGTATTGGCCCCCGGCCGTTTTGCTTGCACGAGAATAAAGAGTCTAAACCGAGAGTTCAGTCACCTTTGGGTAAATTCGGAGAAGTAACCTTAGTACGGCAAATTATCGCATCGGGCATGCTTATTCGTTTGTCAGATTTTGATCAAGTTGGCCCTAAAGAAAGCGGCTTGTTTATTGACGGTGTTGATCATGAATGGTGCTGGCGGGCTTTAGCTAAAGGCTTTTCGGTGGCGGTATGTGAGACCGTCAAAATGCCTCACGTACTGGGAGATAGCCGAGGCGGTTTGCTAGGGCTCTCCTACAAAGTAGGTAGCCCCGAACGCTTGTATTATCAGTTTCGAAATATATTAGTGCTGAGCCGCAGACCATATGTACCGCTCTATTGGAAGGTTCGAAATTTGCTGGCTATGCCGATTCGCTTTCTATTAATGAGCCTGTTTCAAGCACCAAGATATAAGCGTTGCAGATTAATGTTGAAAGGAGTTTGGCACGGCTTGGCAGCTAAATCTGGCCCACTAGACAAGTAATTGGCTGTATTTACGCTACTGCTATCATGAGTGAACATAGAATAAAAAAGTATAAAAATTTATCTTTATATAACTATTCCAAACTTATCTTTTCCTTGTGATTGAAATCCTTTATATTTGCCCCTCGACTAAGGCTCTTTCACAGGATGTGCTAGCGCCGTATTGATGAGATCATAATCACATTATTCCTAGTGTGATCCGAATTCATTGGTTAGACTCCTGAACTAGGTTAGCTGGACAAAGATATTGCATATGGATGCTCATACCCTTACCCACCTTAAGGCTCTCGAAGCCGAAAGTATTCACATTATTCGCGAAGTAGCGGCTGAATTTGATAATCCAGTCATGCTTTATTCCGTAGGTAAAGATTCTGCTGTGATGTTGCACCTGGCGCGTAAAGCTTTTGCTCCGGGTCGCTTACCGTTTCCTTTGCTCCATGTCGACACCGACTGGAAATTCAAGGAAATGATTGAGTTTCGGGATCACATGGCCAAGAAGTATGACCTTGATCTGTTGGTTCATAAGAACCCAGAAGGCATCGCTATGGGCATGAATCCGTTTGATTTCGGCAGTGCTAAGCACACTGACGTGATGAAAACGCAAGGCTTGAAGCAGGCATTGGACAAATATCAGTTTGATGCCGCTTTTGGTGGTGCTCGTCGTGATGAAGAGAAATCGCGCGCTAAAGAGCGGGTTTACTCGTTCCGCGATAAGAACCATCGCTGGGATCCAAAAAATCAGCGCCCAGAGTTGTGGAATATCTACAACGGCAAAGTGAACAAAGGCGAAAGCATTCGCGTGTTCCCGCTGTCCAACTGGACTGAGCTGGATATCTGGCAATATATCTACCTCGAAAATATTGAGATTGTACCGTTGTACAAATCGGCAGTACGCCCAGTGGTTGAACGTGATGGCACCTTGATCATGGTGGATGACGAGCGTATGCCATTGGCTGAGGGCGAAGTGCCAATGCAAAAAATGGTGCGTTTCCGTACATTAGGCTGCTACCCGTTAACTGGCGCTGTTGAGTCTGAAGCGACGACGTTGCCAGAAATTATTCAGGAAATGCTGCTGACGAAAACATCAGAGCGTCAAGGCCGAGTCATTGACCATGATTCCGCTGGCTCGATGGAGCAGAAAAAGAAGGAGGGCTATTTCTAATGAGTCACGCATCAGATTTAATTGCGGAAGATATTCAGGCCTACCTGAACCAGCACGAACACAAAGAACTACTGCGCTTTCTAACATGCGGTAGTGTTGATGATGGTAAAAGCACCTTAATTGGTCGTTTGTTGCATGACTCCAAGATGATCTATGAAGATCAGTTGTCAGCCATCAAAAAAGACTCACAAAAATTCAATACCACTGACGAAGAGTTTGATTTAGCGTTATTGGTTGATGGTCTGCAGTCTGAGCGTGAGCAGGGCATTACCATTGATGTTGCATACCGCTACTTCTCAACGGACAAACGCAAATTCATCATCGCTGACACCCCTGGTCACGAGCAATACACTCGTAACATGGCCACAGGTGCATCAACCTGTGATTTAGCCATCTTAATGATCGACGCCCGTCATGGCGTTCAGGTTCAAACCAAGCGCCATAGCTTTATTGTGTCTTTGCTGGGTATTCGTCAAGTTGTGGTTGCCGTCAACAAAATGGACTTGATGGGCTTCTCTGAAGATGTCTATAACAAGATCAAAGCGGACTACGAAGAGTTTGCTAAGAACTTGAATATTCCAAGTATCAAGTTTGTACCCATTTCGGCTTTGAAAGGCGATAACGTAGTCGAGCGCAGTGACCAAAGTCCTTGGTATCACGGCGAAACCTTAATGTCGATGCTCGAAAGCGCTGAGATCGCCGCTGCGCGTAACCTGACAGACTTCCGTCTGCCAGTTCAATACGTGAACCGTCCGAACCTCAACTTCCGTGGATTCTGTGGCACCATTGCCGCTGGCATGGTTCGCGTTGGTGATGAGATCACGGCGCTGCCGTCCGGTAAAAGCTCAAAGGTTAAATCGATTGTCACCTTCGAAGGTGAAATCCAAGAAGCCTACGCGCCAATGGCCATCACCCTGACGTTAGAAGATGAAATCGACATCAGTCGTGGCGACATGATTGTTCATAGCAACAATCAACCGGAAGTTGCCGGATCGTTGGATGTTCATATTGTCTGGATGTCAGAAGATGCGTTAGTCGCCAACAAGCAGTATGACTTTAAGGTGGCCACCAAGACGGTGACTGGCTCAATTGCCGATATTCAACATGTAATTGATGTGAATACCTTAGAGCATGACGAGTCTGCTGTGCGGTTAAACTTGAATGAGATTGGTCGTTGCCAATTACATTTGAATCAGCCGGTCGCGTTTGATGCTTACGACAAAATCCCTGGCACTGGCGCGTTTGTTATTGTTGATCGCCTGACTAATGTCACTGTTGGCGCAGGTATGATTGCAGGTAAAGGCCAAGATGATAAATCTGGCGCCCAGGCAACGTTCAGTGAGTTTGAATGGGAGTTGAATGCTTTAATACGCAAACACTTCCCACACTGGGACTCTAAAGATCTGCGAGAGTTGCTGAAGTAACCTCAACTTGGGATAAGCCAAGCCAGCCTGCACAGCACTTTTAGCGCCTAACCTCGTTAAAATCAATGCAATAGGCTGGCTATTGGCTTGTGATTTTGCCTTGTTAGGCATCTAAAATTGCCGCACTGGCTAATGCCTTTAGCCTCCGGAATGTATAAGTTAACGACATTGACTTTCTTATCCCAAGCCGAGGTTACCAAATGACGCTCGATAGCTGGCTGGTGGTAGCAATTTTTGTTGCTACCCTAGCCGGTTTAATTCGCTTTCAAAAACGGCCAGCAAAGGTATTTTCCTGTACCTTGTTGGCCGTGTTTAGCCTCGACTTGGTATCAACGGAGCAAATGCTCTCTAGTCTGGTTAACCCCGGACTGATGACCCTCATCCTGCTCATTATCTGTTCATTCGCACTCGAGAAAACGCGTTTCTTGCGCATTGTCGCAGCTACCGTAATCAAGCCCGGTTTTAAGTTAACTTGGCTTCGGCTGTTTGGCACCACGGTGTTTTCATCAGCATTACTCAACAATACCGCCGTCGTTGCGACACTAATTGCCCCTATTCGCAGTAATCCGCATCACCCCGCAGGCAAGCTACTGCTACCACTTTCCTATGCTGCCATTCTTGGCGGTACGCTGACTTTAATCGGCACCTCAACCAATTTAATCGTCGATAGTATGTTGTACGAATCGACGGGCCACAGACTCGACTTTTTCGCCTTTATCTCGGTGGGGATTTTGCTAGTTGCCGCCGGTGGTTTTACGTTGTTCTTCACCAGCCGATGGTTACCAGGCACCCGAGTGACCGAAGAGGACTCTGTTGGTTACTTCCTCGATGCGCAGGTGCAGGCTGGCTCTGCAATGATCGGCAAGTCGGTCGAAGAAAACGGCCTTCGTCATCTGGAATCTTTATTCTTGGTGGAAATTGCTCGTGGCGAACGATTAATTTCCCCGGTTACGCCAGCAGAAATGATTCAATCAGGTGATCGCTTGGTGTTCTCAGGCGACATCTCAAAAGTGATGCAACTAAGTCAGTTCGATGGTTTGAAGACCTTTGCCGATGAAAGCGGCATGCTCGCGTCGAACCTTACTGAAGTGGTGGTGCGCCCCGACAGTTCTTTGATTGGTCTAACCCTTAAAAATGCAGGCTTTCGAGCGCGATTTGACGCCGCCGTTGTTGCCATGCGCCGCGACGGCCAGCGCCTGTCCGGTAAGCTCGGTGACGTTAGAATTCAAGCCGGTGATTTTCTTGTTTTAGCGGTGGGCCCAGACTTTTCATCACGCAATAACTTAACCAAAAACTTCATCGTAATCTCTGGTGTGGCACCTGAGACCCGCCTAGCCGGTAAACGCGAATGGATTGCCGGGCTTGGTTTTTTGGCTGTTGTGGTGCTAGCAGCTACCGGAACTTTGAGCTTACTCAAAGGTTTAATGTTGTTTTTAGCTGTTCTCTATTTCACTGATTGCCTAAGCTTAAACGAAGTACAGCGACGCTTGCCACTTGATATCTGGTTAGTGGTTGCTTCAGCCTTGACGTTGGCACATGCGTTAACGAATACCGGCATGGTGAGTGAGTTCGCCACGCTGTTTGCTGAATCGCTTGGTGACAGTCAGATCTATTTGGCCTTTGCTGGTGTCTACTTACTGACCCTGGTACTAACGGAGTTGGTCACCAACAATGCAGCTGCGGCTTTAGTTTTTCCCATGTCCTATGGGATGGCACTTGGTTTTGGTGTAGACCCCATGCCCTTTGTCATGGCGGTGGCCTTTGGGGCTAGCGCAAGCTTTATCAGCCCGTATGGTTATCAGACCAACTTGATGGTGTATAACGCCGGGCAGTATCAATTAAAAGATTTTTTACGCGCCGGTCTGCCGGTATCACTGGTGTACAGTGCGGTGGTGCTGCTAGCAGTACCTTATTTCTTCCCTTTTTAATGGTGGGACTAGAACATGGCTGAAAATATTGTTTGGCACGAACATAAAATTACCCGTGAGCAACGCAATAAGCTTTGTGGACACAAGTCTTGTGTACTGTGGTATACCGGTTTGAGTGGCTCTGGAAAATCTACCGTAGCCAATGCTGTTGACGAGTTATTGCATAAGCGTGGTGTTCATACCTACGTGCTCGACGGCGATAACGTGCGTCATGGTTTAAATGGCGATTTAGGCTTTTCTGATAAAGAGCGAGTGGAAAATATTCGCCGTGTGGGTGAGGTGTCAAAACTGTTTGTTGATGCAGGCTTGATTGTTACTACGGCGTTCATCTCGCCATTCCGAGCCGATCGTAAGTTGGCGCGCAAACTCTTTCCTGAAGGCGAATTTGTCGAAGTGTATATTGATACACCGCTGGACGTTTGTGAAAGTCGCGATCCGAAAGGTTTATATAAGAAAGCTCGAGCTGGCAAGATCCCACATTTCACGGGGATAGATTCGGCCTATGAAGAGCCTGAAGCCGCAGAAGTTCGAGTTGAAACCAGTGGCCGCGACGTACTTGACTGTGCGCACCAAATTGTCGCCTTTCTGGCCGACAATGGTTACCTCGACGCTGAGTAATACTGAACCTAAGACTCTAGGGCGCTTGCTTGCGCTCTAGCGTTTTAGGACAACCATCTATCACTATTTTTACAAGGACGACTTAATGTCTGATTTAATTAACCAGGCTCTGGTTAACGACGTTATTGCGATCGCAAAAAAAGCCGGCGCAGAAATCATGAGCATCTATCAGCGAGATTTTTCTATTTATGAAAAAGACGACAAAAGCCCGCTGACTGAAGCTGATCTGGCTGCTCATAAAGTGATTGTGGCAGGCTTGCAGCAACTCGCTGTGTTCTATCCTATTTTGTCTGAAGAGAATGCCGACATTGATTGGGCGGAGCGTCAGCAGTGGGATACATACTGGTTAGTAGATCCTCTGGATGGCACGAAAGAGTTCATTAAGAAGAATGGCGAATTTACCGTCAATATAGCTCTGGTAAGTAACGGCGTGCCGATCATGGGTGTTGTATACGCGCCGGCAACCGACATTTTGTATTGGGGAGCCGAGGCCTTCGGTGCATACAAACAAGTTGCTGATGCCGAATCTGTTGCGATAAAGGCGAGCAAAGCTTCTGCAGGTGAAACTGTCAAAGTGGTTGGTAGTCGTTCACACCCAAGCCCTGATATGGCCGCTTACCTTGAGCAGTTTGATCAACATGAAATGGTCGCTATGGGTAGCTCATTGAAGCTGTGTTTAGTTGCTGAGGGTGCGGCGCATGTTTACCCACGCTTAGGGCCTACTTCCGAGTGGGACACGGGCGCAGCCCATGGCGTAGCGCTGCAAGCCGGCGCACGAGTTGTTACGGTAGAAGGCGAGCCATTGACCTACAACCAAAAAGAATCGGTGTTGAACCCTTACTTTATTGTTGAGCCGATTTAACCCGTCGATTGTTAGAGTCGAATCCAGAAAAGCCAGAGCGTTTGTCTCTGGCTTTTTTATTGGTGCTGCTTTCCATTTAAATATGGTTTTTTCTAACGGTTTAAGGGGATTGAACATAAACACGTTTAGTCAAAACCTGAAGCGTATTGTTTGACCAATTAAAGTGCTAACCGAAGGCAGGATTAGTGTTATCTAAATGTTAATGAGACGTTTTGGAAAGGTTGCTGAGTGCTGTTTGGTACGCCAGATTGTGCAGACATTGTGTAGTTTAACTTTATGATTTAAATGCATAAAAAATCCAGATTTGCTCCTTTTTTGCTGCACAGTTCGGGCACATCGCGGGATCTGTCACATTTGAGATAAATACTAGTCCAATTTTTTTGAACTAAGTTAAAAGTGTGAACTAAAGCAATAAGTTTGTGTTCTTTTGTTACCAGTTGTGGGGTGGGTGTCATCAACCTAAATTAGCTGCAATGCCTATTGGTAATAGCATTTGGTTAGATCGTTACGGTTGTCTTTGGCAGGTATCCTGGGCTTTTCAATGGCACCTGTATCAGCGCTATTCGGGGGGATAAGTCTTATAGGTAACGCCTAGCGGGCGGCTATCTTTGATGGTTTTTTAAACGTCTTTTGTTCACGTTCCTAATTTAATTTTTGGTCAGTCCAATAATGCGCCCACTTAATGTTGCCAGGATGTAAATTTCCCTGAGAGGCCTAATATTAGGGGCTTTGTTACGCTCCATACCCCTCGGTTTCGGTCAGGCCAAAATACTTTTTATACGTTGGTCATGCCGAATGGTCATTCCAATTTCGATTCTTTCAACATTTTTTAATCAATTTACGCCTGTTTTTCGAAGATTTTTATCAAAATCCCCCATTTTTGAAACCCGATAAAGGCTGGTGCAGTATCGCCTCGGTTATCGCGTGTTGCGCTAACCATCACCATTTGAATTTGTGAGTGTGACCGACCGGATTTCCTAAATAACAAAGGTCACGCAGCAAGGGGAAAAAGTATGCAATTTAGACTTTCGAAAATTGCCGTGGCGGTGCTTTCTGCATCCACACTATCTTTGGTTTCTGCCGCTTATGCTGCAGAAGAAGAGTCTCAATTACCGGCAGATGATGTCGAAGTAATTCAAGTTAGCGGCATTGCAGGCAGTATGGCCGAATCCGCTCGTCAAAAGCGTTTCTCGAATCAAATCGTGGACGCCATTGTTGCAGAGGATATCGGTAAACTTCCAGATAACAACATTGCTGAAGCGTTGCAACGTATTACAGGTATCTCAATTAGCTCTGATTTTGGCGTTGGTGAATCCGTCACCATTCGCGGTATTTCTGAAAACCGAGTGGAGTTAAACGGCCGCTCGACTTCGGGTACCGGTCGTGGCGGTATCAGCTTGGATGATTTTCCATCGAGCTTTTTGAAAACTGTATCTGTCATTAAGTCGCCAACAGCAGACATGATTGAAGGTGCCTTGGGTGGTACGGTCAATATGGAAACGGTTCGCCCATTAGAGCTGCAAGAGCCGCTCGTGGCGATGACGCTTGATGGCGAATATGCCGATAAAACAGAAAATTTTGCGCCTAAGTTAACGTTTGCTGCGGGCAGAAACTGGGATTTAGGCAATAACGGTACGTTTGGTGCAAATTTTGTTTTCTCATACTTGGATCGTGAAATTCGCCAAGATGAGTTCCAAACAAAGGTTAACTCAACTGAAAGCATCGATGGTTTTGAAGAGGAGGCGCTGGGTCCAAATGGTACATTCCAGTACCGCAGTGAAAACACAGTTCGCCTGAAAACTGAAGATCGAGAGCGCACCGCTTATGCCGCATCATTCCAATGGGCACCAAGCTCTAATGAAGGCAATATCTATTTAGATCTGAGTTATTCAGAGTTATCCGGTGGGCAGGCAGGCTACGACTTTCTTGATGTCGGTGGTACCGTTACCGCGAACGAAAATACTTCCCAAACGTCAAATGGTTACTTAACTGACTATGACTTGGTTGGTGCTTTTGTTATTCCAAAAACCGAGAGTGACTTTGCTGAAAATGACAGTTATTCGCATGCTTTAGGTGGCGAGTGGCAGTTAAGTGACAGGTTAAAAGTATCTTCTGAATTTGCCATGACTGGCGCAGAAGAAAATGGGGTGAACTCGCAGTTAAACCTGCGCCCGGTTGATCTCGACACTTACTACGAAGCGCTTGAGTCTGATCCAACGGCCAGCCCTGGCGATTACATGAACAAGGTTACTGCCACTGTTTCTCATGAAAGCGACAAGGTTTCTAGTGTTGTTTATGACGATCCAGACTTGCTCACCAGTGGCGACACCATGGTGGTTCGTGAGTTCTTTTACGATGAATACAAAACTGAAACCGATGAGAAGGCATTCCGTTTTGATGCCGAGTACGCAGAGCCTATGGATCTGGACTGGATTTCATCGGTTCAGGTAGGTATTCGTCTTACTGATAGTTCTTACGAATACAACCAAGCAACGCTGTACATGGATCCTGATGAAGAAACCAAGTTTGGTGATGCCTATAAAAAGGCCATGCAAGTTGATGACAATGGTAATGAAACAGATTATCACGCGGCCCAAACCTCAACAGATTCATTTAGTGGCATTATCGAAGTAAATCATGACAACCTGTTTGACCAAGCTGGTTTCGCTGGCGAGAACATGCTTGCGGGCACCGTCAATGCTTATGATGCGGAGTTGCTACGTGATGATCCAAATGGAACCTTTGAAAAATTCCAGGCGCTTTGGGTTGGCACGACCTACGAAACCACGGGGTCTTTGCAAGACAACTTGGTCGAAGATGTAGGCGAGTGGAAGAAAATTGAAGAAGAAACCCGTGCGGTTTATATGCAATTTAATTTGGACTTTGATGAACTAACGGCCGTTGTTGGTGCGCGTTACATCGAGACTGATTTAGATTCGACCATCATTGAAGACACAGGTTATTCGACCGGCTCCAATGATTACTCAGACTTCTTGCCAAGCCTGAACGTCAGCTACAGCATTTCTGACGATACCATCGCTCGTTTTGCCGCCGCCAAAGTGATGCGCCGAGCTGCGTTTACCGAGCTAAGCCCTGCGTATAGCATTTCAGGTACAAGTTACCTGACCGGCACACAGGGCTCCTACGAGCTGGACCCATATCGCGTCACTCAATTCGATATGTCATTAGAGCATTACTTCGGTGACGGTGGCTTGGTTTCTGGTGCGGTATTCTATAAAGACGTTGAGTCGTTTACCGTTGAAAGCACATACTGCTACGCGGATAGCCGCACGGTGAATAACCAACAAACTGATGAACAGTGGAGCACTGTGTGTTTGCTGGAAAATGCTGGTGAATCAACCTCCGATATCAATACTGCGTCAGGTATGGGGCTCAGTGATTCAGAAGGTATGGCTTACGTTGAAGGAATGAAAGATGCCGGCTTGACGGGGGTGATTGTTTCTCGTGATGTTAACGGCGGTAGTGGTGAGGTTGTTGGTTTTGAATTGGCTTATCAACAAACCTTTAACTTCTTACCGGGTCCTTGGGCCGGTTTAGGGATGAGCACGAACTATACCTACGCTCACAGTGAGCAGCCAAACGGCCTGCCATTGGAAAATATCTCAGACCATTCATATAACCTTCAGTTGTACTGGGAATGGGAAGGCTTCCAAACACGCTTGGCATACAACTGGCGTGATGAATTCCTCGATGATGAAGACTACGGTAAGCGTCTTTGGGGTGCGGGCTCTGTGGGCTTAGGCTATGACAGTGAGCGTGTTGATGTTACCTCTGGCAACAGCTACCGCAAATCACGTGGTCAGTTGGACTATTCAGCAAGTTATGATTACAACGAGAACCTGACCTTCGTTGGTAACGTGGTTAACTTGACGTCAGAGCCACTGGTTTACAAAACTGCACGTGGTGACGATTGGCGGATCACCGAAGCTGACCGTCGCATTACCGTGGGTCTGCGCGCTAAGTTCTAATGACCTTGTTGAGTTAAGTCGCATTTAGTGGCTTCTCATAGCGCATGATTCCGTTGCAAAGCGAGCCTTTTAGGCTCGCTTTTTTTGTATAAACCCAGTGCGCTTGGTCTCGGTTTTTCATGCCGCGTTGGCTGTTGTCATCACCGATGGTTAGCATGACCTATCTATCGAATGGGCACACCATGGAGCATTTAGTGAGCAAGCAACAATTGCGAATCGGTATTGATCTTGGCGGCACAAAAATAGAGTGTGTAGCGCTTGATGCTACAACCGGAAAAGCGCTTTGGCGACAACGCACGTCGACGCCGCGCCATGATTATCAAGGCACAGTTGCAGCTATTGCGAACTTAGTACACCAAGCCGAAGCCGACTTGAGCAAAAGCTATCACGAAAATGGGACGGTAGGCGTCGGTATTCCAGGAACCGTTTCTGCAGCTTCGGGCTTGGTAAAAAATGCCAATTCTACTTGGCTGATAGGACAAAATTTACAAGCAGATTTACAACACGCCTTGCTCCGAGACGTGCGGCTATCAAATGATGCCAATTGCTTTGCTGTCTCAGAAGCGGTGGATGGAGCCGGTGCCGAGCATGATGTGGTGTTCGGCGTCATTCTTGGTACTGGTGTCGGTGCGGGGTTTAGTGTGCATCGACAAGTTTGGCCCGGCATTAATGGTGTTGCCGGAGAATGGGGCCACAACCCTCTACCTAGATTGACCGATGATGAGTTTGCTCATCAGCAAGATTGTTTTTGTGGCCGCCGAGGCTGCATTGAAACATGGCTCGCTGGGCCCTCATTTGCTCGCCTTTATCAACTCGCGGGTGGTGAAGCACTCCTGCCGCCAGCCATCATTGAGTTAGCCTCAAAACAGCAGCCATTGGCCGTGAAAGCGTTTGATGAGTACTGCCAGCGTTTAGCCAAGTCACTGGCGCATGTGGTGAACGTCCTTGATCCCAGCATTATCGTACTAGGCGGCGGTATGTCGAATATTGACGTTCTTTACCCCAAGATCAACGCCATGCTGGCCGACTGGGTGTTTGGCGGCGAATGCGACACTAAGGTTGTGAAAAATATTCACGGTGATTCAAGTGGTGTGCGCGGTGCGGCTTGGCTTTGGGGCAATAACGCATAAGGTTGCGCTAGCCAATAAAAAAGCCAGTCGTTTGACTGGCTTTTTTATTGATGCATCCATGTTTACCGCAAGGACGGCATCTTTGTAAGTCACCATTTACAGAGTTGTGAAACTTTTGTTGGTGATGAAACTCACTGAATTGAAATTCAAATTTGATGAGGCAAAAGTATCGGAGTAGCCTCCTCAAATAATACAAGAAAGCGCTTACATGGCGATATTGTATATTTCAAAGGAGTGAATTGTGTTGTGTCATAAAGCTATTGTTGCAGGGTTGTGCTTAGCCCTTGTTGCTTGCGGGGGAGGTGGTTCAGACTCTGCTACGCCATCAACGCCATCAACGCCATCAACGCCATCAACGCCATCAACGCCATCAACGCCATCTGAGCCAACAGAAGACGAAGTTAGAATTACAGAGTTGTTGGCGGAATACGAGAAGCAAAATTACAGCATGGTTGGCGGAGACATAATAAGCAACTTGGGTCATGACTATGTAGGCCAAATGTCCGGTATTATGGTCGAAGGTCTAGAGTACTTCACAAGTACGGGTTCGCACGGCTACACAACATTTAATCAATATTCTGAGATGCTTGAATATGATGGCACCGAAGGGCAAACCACTCATTTTTGGTTAGGTTCAATTGAGTTTCCCGCAATGCCGTCGCCACGAAGCATGTCCCTGTTTAGTTTGGTAAAAACCTTTAACCAGCAAAGCAATGAAGTCGTTAACTTAACTCGGTTGTTAATGGCTATAGACACGAATGAAAGCCAGTCGAGCCTAGTTAATATTGGTGAGGAAGTACGACAAGCCCTCTTCGAATCTGGGCTCAGCTTTGCTGATTTGAATCGTTCACCATCAGATTTTTCTCAGCTTTCCTCTACAACGAAGCTGATGTCCTTACTTGCGATTAATGAGTTGCCTTCATTAGAAAACGTTACAGCCTATTTCATGCGCTACATGAATCAATCGATGGGCTCCGATGGCGATTTCCAATGGCTTCATGCCGGAGGGCATTATGCCGAAGATTTTGACGGTGACGGGGTCCTAAACAATGCTGATGAGTTTCCTTGGGAGCAATCTAGCCATAGCTTGGCGCAAAGGCAAAAAGTAGATGTCAGCAACGTATTTATTGATGGAAATGGTGTCAAGCGATACGCATTGGATAAAGAGGCTCAAGTACTATTTATTGCCGATTATCTAGGCAATTTAACGAGCTATGACTTACAAACAGGAGTGCCAATTAGCCATATCCAATTTGATGAAGTCATAGCCGGCATTGCTGTGAAGCCTGGGGCTGAAGAGATATTAGTTGCAACGGTTCCGTCTTATGCTTACCTAGACATGTACCCGACTATGTCGAGTGAAAACAGCACCGTACTTGCGCTTAACTATCAGTTTAATCTACTTAAAACTATGCAACATGATGGTCTAGTGTTCGACATAGCCTTCGATTCTGAACAGACATTTCTGATATCAATATTCAACGGACTCAATAGTGAGCGTACCTTGGCAAGGTACCGTTACGATACGCTTGAGTTAATGGCGGAAGTTGCCTACCTAGGTATGGCCGAGGACTTTTTAAGCGTTAGTACAGAGTTAGCTGTATTGTCGGGTGATCAATATTTCGCAGTCTTTGGGGTAGGAGAGGAGCTGGAATATGTTGGTTACGGAACGACTCCCACCCCTCAGGAGCCTGTATATATTGATGAAGCTGAGCGTAGAATTATATCGACTTATGGAAGCGCAATTGACTTACAGGTAACTGTCGGTAGTGACTTAATTGGTGGAGAGCCATATCAATTGATCAATTTGTCGAGTTACGACTCGCAGGGAGTGATCACTTCCCCTTTTCTCGATGGCGCTACTCTGGATACTGAAACCCGTCAAATCATTTTCGGCGACTACGAAGGCAATGTGTATTTTGTCAATGCAAGTAGCATGGCGGAGTCATCTCACCAGAATTTACAGCTTTTCGAACAAGAAAGTGTTATTTCTTCTGTAAGTCATGTTATTGACGTTGTAGATAATCGAGTGTTTTTTATCAGGCCTCTTGCTGATGGAAGTACGCAAGTAACAAGCTTTAATCATCCCTGTGGGGAATGTGCCAGCAGTCAAGCCCCACAAGCACAAATTGCTGACATACCCTCACCAACCACGGTGCAGGATGTTATTGAATTTGATGCGTCGGCAAGTTTTGACACAGACGAAAGCGGAGAACTTTTATACCGCTGGGATTGGAACAATGATGGTACCTGGGATACTCCATTCTCATCTTCCAGCACCTATAGCAATAAGTTCGATTACTCAGGAGATCGAACCATCAATGTACAAGTCAAAGATAGTTCTGGATTGGTTGCACAGCAAAGTCTCAACTTCAATTTGAGTTATGGAGAGAATGCGGGAGCGTCTCCTGAATCTAGTGTTCTATCTGAAATGCCAGATAATTTTATTTTGTTTGATGCCGTAATAGATGATGAGACCAATATTATTTATGTATCTGCTGGCTATTTAGGGGCTGTTTACGCTATCGATGCTAGCAGCGGTGCGATTCTGAACAAGTATCAGTTTAGGTATATGCCAGAGCAAATGGCCATTGCGGATCGCACTCTGTACGTCGGTATGGGTCCTTGGGGATGCCAATATCCTTCTTCAGTTAATTGTGACGTTGAGCCGATAAAGCCAAATGAAGGCGTCATTGCAAAGCTCAACTTAGATACAGGTTCATTCTATGACGCGTATAAGGTGGAATTAACGCCGGGTTCATTGCTTGTCGATAACAACAGGCTTTACATCACACCGCACTTCAACTGGTATTACAAGGATAGTTACCGAAGTGTTGGGGCTGTTTATGATGCGAAAGAGAATGAGTTGCTGAGCGACTTTACCGTAGACAACTATTTCGATCATGGCTTTGTTCAATTACTAAAAATTCGTTCGGGAGACTTTGCTGAACCTACGGCAAGCTATGCCGATTTGCGGGCCTACTCAGATGGCGATAATCAAATACTGGCAACGTCGTTTGCCTATTGGCAACTCCGGCAAAATGTGTGGATGTTGCCAAATTCAGATCTTGCTTTTAGTGCAAATCCCGGAGTTATCTATCACCTAGATGATCCCGAGAATTATACTAGCGTGGAAGGTGTGGAGTATTTGTTACCACTAGATGTCGCTATAGATGAGGCGAGAGCTATCGCTTATCACAGTTTTGATAATGGCTCCGTTAATAACCCTGAATTTGGCATAAACATCATCGATGTTGAGCAAGGACTATTGCTTGACACCGTTGAAACACAAGGTAGTGCACGATGGCTATTTACCTCCGGTGACAACTTGATTTTTTTGGAATTAGAAGATGATAGCGACGCTAAATATAGCCTTCGAAAACTGCAGCTAACAGGGCCTTAAGCTAGCCTGACTGTCACAATAGAGCCAATAAAAAAGCCAGTCGTTTGACTGGCTTTTTCTATTTAGAGTAAGTAGTTACTTACTTCACTTCTTCACCGGCAGCTTGTTTGTCTGCGTGGTAGCTTGAGCGAACTAGTGGGCCACAAGCGGCATGCTCAAAGCCCATGTTATTGGCTCTGTCGCGGAACATATCGAAATCGTCCGGATGCACATAACGGGTGACGGGCAAGTGATGCAAACTTGGTTGCAAGTATTGTCCAATGGTCAGCATGGTGGCGTTGTTGGCACGTAAATCTTCCATAACCTCCAAGATCTCATCATTGGTTTCGCCTAAGCCAACCATCAAGCCTGACTTGGTTGGAATCTCTGGGAACATTTCTCCAAAGCGACGAATTAACTCTAGCGACCACTTATAGTTGGCGCCCGGACGAGCCTGCTTGTATAAACGCGGCGCAGTTTCCAAGTTATGGTTGAATACATCTGGCGGATGCTTGGCCAGCGCTTCAAGCGCAACATCCATACGGCCACGGAAGTCGGGGACCAGAATCTCAATTTGAATGTCTGGACTATGGCGGCGAATGGCCTCAACACAAGCGGCAAAATGAGCAGCGCCACCGTCACGCAAATCATCGCGGTCAACCGAGGTGATCACCACGTAGCGCAAACCCATGTCAGCAATGGTGCGGCCAAGCTTTTCGGGTTCGCCTTCATCTAACGGCAATGGTTTACCATTGGCAACGTCGCAGAATGGGCATTTACGGGTACAAATATCACCCATGATCATGAAGGTTGCGGTGCCCTTATGGAAACATTCTGCCAAATTCGGGCAGCTTGCTTCTTCACATACCGAATGCAGGCCGTGTTTGCGCATGCCGGCTTTTACTTTTTCGATATTGGCGCTGTTTGATGGCAGCTTGATTTTCATCCACTCAGGTTTACGGAGCAGCTCGGCCTTTTCGCTGGGCAGCACGGTAATGGGGATATGCTGGACCTTATCGGCATCGCGCTTCTTTACGCCAGCTTCATTTCTCACAGACTTAGTCATTTACAAGGCTCGGTAATTCATCTTTATAGTCGGTTGTTGCATGCCCTAAGCGCTCAGCGAGTCGTTGAGCGAGTTTGGCCGCAGCGTCGTGTGTGGTGGCGGGGCCGCCCAGAGTTGAGCTCTGAGTCATTGCCATGCCGGCATAGCCGCATGGATTAATTGTTAGAAACGGCTGCAAATCCATGTCGACATTCAATGCCAAGCCATGAAAAGTACAGCCTTTACGCACGCGCAGACCGAGCGAAGCTATTTTGGCTTCATCAACGTAAACGCCGGGTGCGTCGCACTTGGCATAAGCGTTAATTTGGTATTGAGCTAGTAGCTCAATGATGGCCTGCTCCATGTGCGTGACCAGATCGCGCACGGTGATTTTTAGCCGCCGCAAATCCAGTAATAAATAGATAATTAATTGGCCGGGACCATGATAGGTCACTTGGCCACCACGATCAGCTTTCACAATGGGAATATTGGTTTGACTGAGGATATGTTCCTCTTTGCCGGCCTGACCCAAGGTAAACACAGGATCGTGTTCAAGTAACCAGAGCTCATCGGGTGTCTCTGGCCCACGCTGATTGGTGAAGTCCTGCATCCATTGCCAGCATTGCTGATAAGGCTGCTGGCCAAGGCTGCGGATAATCAATGAACTCACGTGACGACTCGCTACGCGTTAGTGGGATTAGAGTACATAACGTACTAAGTCGATATCGCCAAGGGCAACATACAGCGTTTCAACGTGCTCTTTGCTCGTCACGGTGACGTCAATGGTAACACTGTGGTAATTACCTTTGCTGCTGGGCTTCACTTTGGGAGCGTAGTCACCTGGCGCATGTTGCTGAATGACTGCAATAATTTTTTCGGGTAATGACTCGTCGGCAACGCCCAATACTTTAAAGGGGAAGTTGCAGGGGAAGTCGAGTAATTCACCAAATTTGGTATCCATCATTTGCTCCAAATGCGCGCTAAATAATCCAGTGGAAGCCGGTAGATGGGGATTCTATCACGAAGTTTCAAGAGAAAGATAAACTGTGACATGGCTCAGAGTGCAGTTGGGCACTCTGAGTTATTGAGTCAATTAGTTATATGCACCGCTTGAGTAATGCAACTCGTAGCTGTGGCTATAAATTTCCAGAATGTTACCGAATGGGTCTTCCATGTAGATCATGCGGTAAGGTTTTTCACCTGGGTAGTAGTAACGCGGTGCTTTCATCCGCTTTTTACCGCCTGCTGCAACAATCTTCTCTGCTAAGCCTTCTACATCTGGGTCTTGTACACAGAAATGGAACACGCCGGTTTTCCAGTATTCGAAGTTGTCTTCAGGGTTTTCTTGGTTATCGAACTGGAATAATTCAACGCCAATGCGATCACCAGTAGACATATGGGCAATGCGGAAGTGCTTCCAGCCGGCGCCAAAGACGTCGGTGCACATTTCACCAATGGCAGAGTCATCTTCATTGACGTCCGTTGGCGGCATGATGAGATACCAGCCCAGTACTTCTGTGTAGAATTTTACTGCTGCTTCTAAGTCCGGCACAGAAATGCCGATGTGAGAAAAAGTACGAGGATAAGTTTTAGCTTGTTCGGTCATGGGGTTTACCTGTAAAAGTCGATGTCAACGAGGAGAAGTTTAGACGGACAAAGTTAAAAATATAAATTATGATTCATCATCATTCTGATAATTTATATTTATGGTGTCGTTTTGATACATCCTAGCTACTTGCGAACGTTTATTGAGCTTGGCAAAACTAAGCATTTCACCCGCACCGCTGAAAACTTGTATATGACGCAGCCGGGAGTCTCGCAGCATGTGAAAAAACTCGAGCAGTGGTTGGGCAAGCCCTTGTTGCATCGAGATGGCAAGCAGTTTGAATTTACCGAAGCGGGCGAGATGCTATTGCAATTTGCCCAATCACAATTCAGAGCAGAGCAATCATTTCGAGATTCTGTGCACTATCAGCAAACATTGGGGGGCCATTGCAAGCTAGCTTGTTCTGGTGGCCTCGCGCTGCAGATCTACCCTCTATTACTTGATATTCAACAGCGCTACCCAGACTTTAGGTTTTCGTTAGAAGCTGCGCCGGAGCGAACAATTATCCGAGAAGTTAAAAGCGGAGAGATTGAGCTGGGTATTACCAGTGAAGTCGTTCAGGATGCGGCTATTAGCCAGCAGCTATTTGGCTCGGACGAATTGTGTTTAGTTGTTCCGCAAGGGGTAAACGGAGATTGGAGCACGCTAAAAGAATTGGGTTTTATTAATCACCCTGACGGCTACCAATTTGCAACAGCAGTGTTGTCATCTAACTACTTTAAAGAATTTAGCGGGATGGAGCTTTTGCCTGAGCGAGGATTTATCAATCAAATTGGACAAATCTTGATCCCTGTATCGCGAGGGATTGGCTTCACAGTGGTGCCCCGATCGGCATGGCAAGCTTTTGAGCTTAGTGAGCAGGTTGATGTGGTGCCATTAAGTAGTCCGGTTCAACAACCGTTATATTGGACCCACAAACGTCGAAAGCCGCTGCCACAGCGTTATGAAATGATTATTGAGAAGATCGAGCTGCAAGTTCAATCGAATCTAGAAAAATAAAAAAGCCGCCTACTGGCGGCTTTTTAGCAAATTAAATACTTTGCTTTAGCTCGTTAGATTGTGAATAAACAGCAAGATGTGATCGATGAGCTTACTCATCCAACCGGCTTCTTCCACATCGTGCAGCGCAACGAGCGGATAGGTCGCAATATCTTCACCATCTAAAGTGACGTGTACTACGCCAAACTCTTGTCCTTTTGTCACTGGCGCTTCAGGGCGAGATGTTAGCTCAAAATCGGCTTTTAGGTTTTTGCGCTGGCCTTTTGGCAAGGTCGTCGCAACGGTTTCCAAGACACCCAGTTCAACGGACTCTTGCGTACCAAACCAAACCCGTTCTTCGGCAAAGACTGTGCCCGGATCGTATGGCACCACGGTTTCAAAGAAGCGGAAACCATATTGCAGCAATTTGCGGTTTTCGGCGTTACGGGCGCGAGTGCTGTCGGTGCCCATGACCACGGCAACCAAGCGCATGTCGCCTTTCACTGCGGATGACACCAAGCTATAACCGGCTTCATTGGTGTGGCCGGTTTTGATGCCGTCTGCACCGAGATCTTTATCCCACAGCAAGGCGTTGCGGTTAAATTGCTCGCGTCCATCCCAAGTGTAACTTTTCTCTTTGTAGATGGCGTATTCTTCTGGCAAATCACGGATCAAGGAGACACCCAAGGTGGCCATGTCACGTGGCGTGGTGTAATGCTCCGGGTGATCAAGACCGTGGCTGTTCATGAAATGCGAACCACTCATACCTAAGTGTTCGGCATAAGCATTCATCATGTCAGCAAACGCATCTTCTGTACCGGCTAGGTGTTCAGCCACCGCGATACAAGCGTCGTTACCGGAAACCACGATGATGCCTTTATTCAGCTCTCCCAAAGGCACTTCGGTATCGACCTGTACGAACATCAAGGATGAGCCGCGTAACTCGGCATTAGTATAAAGCGAAGCATTGGGGCCAATTTTGACCATGTCTTGTTCGGTGACATTGCCGTTTTTAATTTCGGTGCCGATGACGTAGCTGGTCATCATTTTGGTCAAGCTGGCAGGGGCCAAACGGCCATCAGCGTTGTGCTCAACCAGCGTGCGGCCTGTTAAGTAATCGACCAAGACGTAGCCTTTGGCATTGACCTTTGGCGGATCAGGCGTCACAACTGGCGCAGCAAAAGCGACACATGAAGTTGCTAAAGCAACCAGACCTGCGGTTAACGAACGAATTGTTGTGTGCTGAGGCATAGCTTATTTCTAGGTTTAGGAATTTAGGATGTGTGAGTGAACGCTAGCATAACATGACTTATATCAAATACGCTTCGTTTCATTGATAGACCTTAAAAGCCGAAGAAAATTCACCTTTTTTTAATATTTCCAGCAATTTGTCTGCCGCAACTTCATCTGCAAAGGGGCCGAGCTGAATTTTGTGTAAATTCTGTTCAGTAACCGTGCGGCCCGTTTGCTCGAAAATGGAGGATAACTGTGTCACCAAGGCGTCTGCTCGTTGCTTATCTTGCGTTGCTGCCACTTGAATAAACCAGTGAGTTGAGTTGGTCACTACGGGATCGAGCATTGGAGTGAAGGCAGATGCTACCTGTGAGGTTACAGCAACATGAATGGGCAATGTTGGCTTTGCTTCCGCAGCCTGTTGGTCGAGCAACGCCATGATGGGATCGGACTGCTGCCAAGGCGGTGTTACGGTAATGGCTTCAATTTTAACTTTGGCGGTGCCGAGCTTCAGCATGTCGAGCTTATAAGCCGCGGCATATGATAAATCGATGATCCGGCCTGAGTGGAATGGCCCTCGATCATTCACGCGTACAATGACCTGCTTCCCTGTGTCGAGTCGAGTGACTTTCACAAAGCTAGGTAACGGTAAGTTTTTATGAGCGGCAGACATGGCGTACATGTTGTAGATTTCGCCATTACTTGTTTTATGGCCATGAAACTTATTGCCATACCAACTGGCATTGCCCAGTTCACTAAAGCCATCGGCTGAGTCCATGACTTTGTAGTGCTTACCCCGGACTTTATAGTTGCTATTGCCGCCGCGAGATTTTGGCTCGTAGGCGGGCATTGCATCGGGAACTTGTGACACATCAACCGGGCTGGCTGGGGCGCTGTCGTCAAGTTGCTGATAGCGTTTGGCCTGATAACGATCTGAGGCGCTCATATTGCTGGCGCAACCAGCCAGCAATATGGCGCTCAATAAACAGGCGTATGATGCCGCAGGCTTTATCATCAATTGGCGACTTGTTTGGCCTGCCACGCAGCTTCAATTTGCTGACTTAAACGATAAACGGCCATGGCATACAGTCGGCTGTGGTTGTAGCGGGTGATCACGTAAAAGTTATTGCAGCCGAGATAATGTCGGTTGATGTTCTCATCTTGAGCCAGCGGGAATAGCATCACCTTATCGTTGTCACTCAAATGCTGGCTGGTGACAATGCCGGCGCCACGAACGTCGCCCCATGAGTGTTTAATCTTGGTATCGGTTTGAACAAATTTTTCAGCCGCTGGCGTAAGCGTCACCTCATCGACTAGGCAAGTTCCAGCCTGCCAGCCATGTTCAGCAAAGTAATTGGCAACGCTGCCAATGGCATCTTCGGGCGAATTGAGTAAATCGCGCTGGCCATCACCATTAAAGTCCACGGCGTAGGCGCGGTAGCTTGAGCTAATAAATTGCGGGAATCCCATGGCACCAGCGTAAGAACCATAAATGGTTGCTGGATCCCAGCCTTGCTCGTAGCTCAGCGCAAGGAAGTGACCGAGTTCTGAGCGGAAAAACTTAGCGCGCTTCGGGTAATGGAAACCCAGCGTATAGAGCGAATCCAGAACTTTCTTATCGCCTTTAAAACGACCAAAGTAGGTTTCTACGCCAATGATGGCGGCAATAAATTGCGGTGGCACGCCATATTGTTGCTCGGCGCGAGCCAACACCTGTTGGTGTTGCTGCCAGAACTCAACGGCTTGCTCGACTCGCTCAGGCTTAAGAAAAATGGTTTGATATTGATACCAAGGCTTCGCTTCCCAAGGCGTGGTAATGCGCTCAATAATCTCCGGATTAAATTGCGCGGCTTTGACCTGAGTGCGGATCCAACGCTCATCGAGTTGGTAGCTACTGACCACTTCATTAATAAATGCGTCATCAATTGTATTGCTAGCTGCTGTATGCGCCGAAAATGCAGCCAGACTGGCACAAACTGATAACCCGATGGAACGCGCCCAGCTTGGCAGGCGAATCGTCGAAAAGTTCATATAATCATCCGTCGGTGGGTGTGAATGCCCATTAAGATGCCAAAGCCAGCTAGCAATGTCACCATCGAAGTGCCGCCGTAGCTGACCAGTGGCAATGGAACGCCAACAACCGGCAAAATGCCAGAAACCATGCCGATGTTCACGAATACGTAAACGAAAAAGGTGAGGGTAATGCTGCCGGCTAACAAACTACCGAACGTGGTTTGCGCATTGGCAGCAATGTACAAACCGCGCACCACGATGAGCAAATAGAGCGATAACAGCAATAACACGCCGGTCAGACCAAACTCTTCACTGAATACTGCGAAAATAAAGTCGGTGTGACGCTCTGGTAAAAACTCTAACTGCGATTGCGTACCGTGCAGCCAACCTTTGCCGCTAAAGCCGCCCGAGCCAATTGCAATTGTCGACTGAATAATATGGTAGCCACTGCCAAGTGGATCGCGTTCGGGATCAAACAAGGTCAATACGCGCGTTCGTTGGTAATCGTGCATGAGGTAAAACCACAGCACCGGCAGAAAGCTTGCGAGCGCAACTGCACCTGCGAATATTAATTTCCAACTCACGCCGGCTAAGAAAATCACAAACACGCCGGATGCAGCAATCAGCAATGACGTCCCTAAGTCAGGCTGGCGAGCAATGAGTAGCGTGGGAACTAAGATCACCACAAATGCGATGACCACGCGGCCAAAGCGGGCGGGCAGGGCATCATTCGCAAGAAAGTGAGCCGCTGCGATGGGAACAATTAATTTCATGATCTCGGATGGCTGAAAACGCATAAAACCGAGGTCAATCCAACGCTGAGCACCTTTGCCTACAACCCCCACAACCAGCACGGCCACCAGTAGTAAGGTGCCAATCACATAAATGGGGTAAGCCCAGCGGCGATAATTTTCAGGGTTGATTTGGGCCAGTGCGATCATGACGAAAAATGCCACGCCTAAGCGCACGATTTGTCGAATGGCCAGATCTAAATCTTGGCCGCCAGCGCTATAAATAACCATCAGACCCACGGCCATCAGCACCATTAACAGCATTAGCAAATAGGCGTCGATGTGAAGCTTAAACCACACGCTAGGTTTGCGCATTTGCGCTTCGAGGCGTTCAACAGAGCCGAAAATCATGGCACGGGAATTCCAATGGGTAAGTTACTTTCAAAGCCAGTCGTTTCAACATAGTGATCGATAATGGCTCTGGCAATAGGCGCCGCATTACTTGAACCACCACCTTGGTTTTCGGTGGCGACCGCGACTACGATTTGCGGGTTATTGAGCGGCGCGAAAGCAACAAACATCGCATTATCATGTTTACGCTTGTTGAGCTTTTCTGCGTCATATTCTTCATCTTGCTTAAGACTGAACACCTGCGCCGTGCCCGATTTACCGGCAGATATGTAGCTCGTGTTAGCAAATGCCTTGCGGGCAGTGCCGTGTTCGGAATGGTTGACTCGACGCATGCCTTCAATCGCTTCATCCCAATAGGTATCGCGATTCAACACCACTGGCGGGCGTTGATCGGCCGGCAAGTTGATATTGCCGGTATCGGTTTGAATCGATTGTACGAGGCGCGGCGTGTAGTTTTTACCATGGCGAGCCATGATGCCAATGGCGTGCGCGAGCTGCAGTGGCGTGGCGGTCCAGTAGCCCTGACCAATGCCGATATTGACGGTGTCGCCTAAATACCACGGCTGACCGTGGCGAGCACGTTTCCAAGCGCGCGATGGCTGTACGCCTGCGCTTTCTTCACGGATATCAATGCCGGTGTACTCGCCAAAGCCAAACTGGCTGGCAAATTCATCAATTTTGTCAATGCCGAGCTTGGTGGCAATGTCGAAAAAGTAGATGTTACATGACTGCTCGATGGCCGATTGTAAATCAACCCAGCCGTGGCCCCACTTCTTCCAGTCGCGATATTTACGTTTCACACCATCAATTTGGAACCAGCCCGGATCCCAAATGCGAGTTTCTGGGGTGACAATGCCTTCATTGAGCGCCAGTAGCGACAAAATGGGTTTGATGGTGGACGCTGGAGGGTACTGGCCTTGCGTCGTCCGGTTAATGAGAGGGCGATCGTCCGAGTTAAGCAGGGCGCGGTACGCTTTACTGCTAATACCATGAACAAACGGATTGGGATCGTAGCTGGGGGCAGATACCAGTGCCAATACGCTACCGTCACGTGGATCGAGCGCCACCACTGCGCCGCGTTTATCGGTCAGTAATTCTTGTGCTTTCAGCTGCAATTGAATATCAAGGCTGAGCCGCAAATCACTGCCGGGCTCCGGTGGCTCAAAATTAACGGTGCGGGTAATACGGCCGCGGTTGTTTACCTCAACTTCTTGATAACCAACGGAGCCATGGAGCATGTCTTCGTAATAACGCTCAATGCCTTGTTTGCCTATATCGCGAGTCGCTTTGTAGTTGGCGAGCTTGTCTTCTTGATCGAGCCGCTCTAGATCGCGTTTGTTGATTTTTGCCACATAACCCACAGCATGAGTAAAGGCATCGCCAAACGGGTAATGGCGTTTTAAGCGAGCCTCAACATAAACACCTGGGTAATGATGTTGATTCACGCTTATTTGGGCGACTTCTTGCTCTGACAAACTTTCTTTTAGCGGAATTTTTTTGAAGCGGCGACTGACTCGCGATTGTTCCAGAAACTTCTGCTGACGCTCTTCTGAAATACCAAGTAACTGCGCAAGTGCGGCAACAGTTGCAGGGAGATCGGTAATTTCTTCAGGGACTAATTCAAGTGAGTAAACCGGCCGGTTGTCAGCTAATAACACACCGTTTCGGTCGTAGATTAAGCCGCGGTTTGGCGCGACTGGCAGCACCCGAATACGGTTGTCGTGAGAGCGTGTATTAAAGTCTTCATGGCGGGTGACTTGCAGCTTATACAAGTTGGAGATCAGCATGGCAATCAACAGCACAACCACCAACAAGGCGACAACGGCTCGACGGTAAAATAGTGAGGATTCGGCCTGCCGATCTCGAATGGTTATGCGTTTACGCGCCGCCATACTTGTCTCTGTTATTCCCGATGATAGGGGTGATTGTTCAACAGGCTCCAGGCCCGATACAAGCTTTCAGCGATAATGACGCGTACCATGGGGTGGGGCAATGTTAGATTCGACAGAGACCAACGCTGCTCTGCGGCGCTGATGCATGCCGGAGCAAGCCCTTCGGGCCCGCCAACGAGTAGACTAACGTTACGACCGTCCATCTGCCAACTGGCTAACTGCTTGGAAAGCTGAGGGGTGTCCCATGGCTTACCGGTAACCTCTAGGGTCACGATACGATTGCCTTTCCCCACAGCGCTGAGCATGCGCTCGCCTTCTTGTGCCAAGATGCGCGCGATGTCAGCATTCTTGCCACGTTTACCTGCGGGAATTTCAGTGAGTTCAAAGGTACAGTCGCGAGGGAAGCGACTTTGGTAGTCGCTAAACGCGGCGGATACCCAGGCGGGCATGCGTTGACCGACCGCGATTAACTGCAGGCGCACCCGTTAGCTCCAGAGTTTTTCCAGCTGATAGAATTCACGCGCGTTCTCCTGCATTACATGCAGAACTACATCACCTAAATCTACCAGCACCCATTCGCCTTCGTCTTGTCCTTCCAAACCTAGCGCTGGCATTCCAGCATGTTTGGCTTCCGTTGCCACGTGTTCTGCGATGGACTGGACGTGACGCTTGGAATTCCCCGAACAAATAATCAATGTGTCGGTGATGGTGCTGCGCTTGGCAACATCCAACGTCATAACGTCTCGGCCTTTCATGTCGTCAACTTTATCAACGATGAAATCAATCAACTCTTTACCGTGCAACTTGCTCTCCTGCGAATGAGTTTTTATTAACCCTATAAGCGTAACAAATTTAGCTTCAATGCGTCAGCGCTATTGGCGATAAAGTTGATGGTTAGCGATATATTGCACAACCGATTCGGGTAACAAATCGAGATCAATTGTGCCATGACTGAGGTGTTGGCGAATTTGAGTGGAAGAGACAGGCCACAACGGATTGTTTAAGCACAGGATATGGCCACTCAATTTGCCATTTAACTCACTAATACCTGATTTCTGATGCTGGGCAAGTAATTCAGCCTCAATGCCTTTGGTTGGTATGGCATCGCCAGGGCGCTGGCAGATCACTAAATGACACAAGTCGAGCAATTGTTGCCAACGCGACCACTGACTCAACGAAGCGAATGAGTCCATGCCCATCACGAAATAGATGGCGTTATCGGGTTGCTGCTGGCGAATGGTGAGGAGGGTATCTACCGAATATGACGGCTGTGAGCGAGCAAGCTCAATGGGGTTCACATCAAGCTGTGTGTAGTTTGCAATGGCTGCGTTAACCATCGCCAATCGGTGCTTGGCATTGACCATGGGCGTTTCTTTGTGGGGCGGCACATGGTTTGGCAATAATTGCATGACGTCGAGGCCAAGCCGCCGTTGTACGTAAGTGGCTAACTCGAGATGGCCATTGTGGATGGGGTTAAACGTACCACCCAGCAGGCCGATGTGTTGGATTGGGTGTTTGATAGCCATGGCTGTGAGGTTCCGCTAATTACGTTTGGTCAGCCGCGAGCAGCCAGTCGGCTGTGGCGTTTGGAGCCATCAGCAATTGACAGCACTGCTCTATGAGCGGCCAGCTAGCTTGCGGATCGGCTTGCGCACCTTTGACATTGCGTTCAAGGCGCGCCACCAACATTAAGGCTTGTTGTAATTGCTGTAGCGATAACTTGGCCAGCGCTTGCTTTACCAACGGTTGTCGCGATGGCCAGATACGAAATTGCTTGAACAGTTTGGCTTGTGCCGCTGGTTGTTGGCTAAGTTGCGCGAACTGACTTATTTCGCGGCTTAATGCCCAACAAACCACGACGGGCTCGGCACCCTCATCACGCAATTGGCTTAGCATGTGACTTAATTCGTGGTGATTACCGGCAAGTAAGGTGTCGGTGAGTTGAAACACATCAAAGCGCGATTGATCGATCAGCGCTTGATGCAATTGTTCAACGGAAATAGGAGCTGAGCCGTGCAGCAGCGCTAGTTTTTCTAGCTCTTGGCTGAGCGCCATTAAGTTCC
Source organism: Neiella holothuriorum (assembly GCF_019457915.1). Taxonomy (GTDB): domain Bacteria; phylum Pseudomonadota; class Gammaproteobacteria; order Enterobacterales; family Neiellaceae; genus Neiella; species Neiella holothuriorum. Next base: position 11,767 of record NZ_JAHZSS010000006.1, on the reverse strand, counting down.
CTTCATGATGCTCTTGCAAATATTGCACAGCATCTGGCGGCAATTGAACGCCACAACTACGGGCTCGCTGCTGGAGCCAGCGAGTCAGACGCTCTCCGGTTGGCACGGTAATGGACACCGTGACGGCAAATGCGGCTAACGCTTTAAACCATTTGCTGTTTTGTTGTGCTTTTTCTAGCTTGCTGCCATGGCAGATCAGCAGTAAATCGGGGCTTGGCTGCTCGGCGTAATAATTAAAAATTTGGCTCGCGTCTTTGCCAATTTTGCCGTTACCTAAATCCACCACAATAACCCGGCGGCTTGCGAACAAGCTCATGCCCTGTAAAGCCTGAGTCAATTGCTCGGCACCATCGCTGGTATCTAAATAGAGACGCTCGACTTCTTCAAAGCCTTGCTGTTTTGCGGCTGCGACAATGGCAGAGACGGACTCGAATCGCTGCAAGGGTTCGTCGCCAAAAATCAGGTAAGCCGGTTGCAGCTGCTGGCGCAGCGCCTGCTCGAGTTGATTGGGGTAAATTCGGTTGGCTGCCATATGGTTAAGCCTGATTGCAGCGAGTGATGATGATCAAAGCGATGAGACTTTGGCGATGAGTTGATAGGCAATCTGCTTGCGCATTTCTTTGAGCAGCAATTCACGTTCGCGCTGCTTGGCAAGTGCCTGTCTTGGATCATCAAGGTAATCTCGCTGAACCTGCAGTTCGAGATTCTCGGGCGGTTTCTCGGCTCGCAAAACGGTGACTTTGAGTTTGTAAATGAGCCGGTATTCAGCCACTTGGCCATCAGGATAAACCGACAGATTGGCGCGTTCGAGTTTGTCTTGGCCTAACACCACAATCGGCGATTCATCGCTCGCGACCGGCAGTAAGGTAATGCCACTGTCTTTAAAACGCTTGGTTACTTCGCGAGTAATGGCAGAGTAGCTGTCTTGGCTTTGTAAGTGCAGTTGCTGAAATTCATCAGGCAGGGTGTAACTTCCGCGCAATTGAAAACCGCATGCGCTGATCATTGCGCAACATGCCAAAGTTAACATCCAGCGTTTTAACATTAAGTGCTCCTGCGGCGGCAAATTTTCAGTGGCGTTTAATTAGCGGGCTGCCAAGTGCAGCCCGACAGCTCATTAGTTTGCAACAATATTCAGTAGTTTACCCGGTACGTAAATAATTTTACGAACGGTTTTGCCTTCGGTGAACTTGCTCACATTGGCATCTTCCATTCCGGCTTGTTCTACCGCTTCTTTGGTGGCATCGGCGGCAACCGTAATTTTACTGCGTACCTTGCCGTTGACCTGAACCACAATGAGCTTCTCATCTTCGACCATGGCACTTTCATCAGCTTGTGGCCAGTCAGCGTTTTCGACGTTGCTATTGCCTAGTGCTCGCCACAACTCATCGCAAACATGCGGTGCGATTGGGTTTAGCATCAGTACAATCGCTTCGGCCGCTTCTGCTAACACGGCTTTGTCTTGCTCTGTGTCAGATGGCGCTTTGGTCAGGCTATTCATGAGTTCCATCACCGCGGCAATCGCGGTGTTGAATGTTTGACGACGGCCTAAGTCGTCAGACACTTTGGCAATGGTCTTGTGAACGGCGCGGCGCAGATCTTTTTGCGCTTTGTTAAGCGTTGCAACATTGAGTACCGGCGATTGCTCATAGGCAGCCACATCTTGGACAAACTTCCAAACGCGTTTCACGAAGCGGTGAGAACCTTCTACACCGGATTCTTGCCATTCCAGTGTGAGTTCTGGCGGCGCGGCAAACATCATGAACAAGCGCACGGTATCGGCGCCGAATTTTTCCACCATCATTTGTGGATCGATGCCGTTGTTTTTCGATTTCGACATTTTACTCATGCCGGCGTATTCAAGAGCTTGACCATCATTGCTGGTTGCTTTGGTAATACGGCCTTTGTCGTCTTTTTCCAAATCAACGTCGGTTGGTGAGACCCAAACTTGACCACCTTTTTCATCGGTGTGGTAGAAGGCATCAGCCAAAACCATGCCTTGACACAGCAGGCGCTTGAACGGTTCGTCAGAATTTACTAAACCAGTATCGCGAAGCAACTTGTGGAAGAAACGCGAATACAGCAGGTGCATCACTGCGTGTTCAATACCACCAACGTATTGATCGACTGGCAGCCAATAGTTAGCCGCATCTGAGTCCAGCATGCCTTCATCGAAGTTTGAGCAGCAATAGCGTGCGTAGTACCAGCTTGATTCCATGAAGGTGTCAAAGGTGTCGGTTTCGCGGGTCATCGGCTGACCGTTGATCTCAACCTTGGCCCATTCAGGATCGGCTTTGATTGGACTCGTGACGCCATCCATGACCACATCTTCGGGTAACACCACGGGCAGTTGATCTTCAGGCACTGGCACTGTGTTGCCTTCGGCATCGGTAACCATTGGGATCGGTGCGCCCCAATAACGCTGGCGGCTCACGCCCCAGTCACGCAAGCGGTAGTTTACTTTGCGCTCGCCGTTACCATCGGCTTCAAGCTTGCTAGCAATGGCGTTAAATGCCTGTTGGAAATCCAAGCCATCAAATTCGCCAGAGTTAAATAGCACACCTTTTTCGGTGTGAGCCGCTTCAGAAATGTCGACTTCTTCATCGGCAGGTTTAATGACGGCTTCAATGGGTAAACCATAGGCTTGCGCGAATTCGTAATCACGTTGATCGTGGCCTGGTACCGACATTACAGCACCCGTGCCGTAATCCATTAAGACAAAGTTAGCGACCCAAATTGGAACTTGTTTGCCAGTGAGCGGGTGGATGGCATAGAGACCGGTGGCAACACCTTTTTTCTCCATAGTTGCCATGTCAGCTTCGGCTACTTTGTTGTTTTTGCACTCATCAACAAAAGCGGTTAGCTCGGCATTGGCGGTTGCGGCTTTGGCCGCTAATGGGTGGCCTGCAGCAATGGCCACGTAGGTAACACCCATGACGGTATCGGGCCGGGTGGTGTAAATGTGCAATGGCTCGTCTTGACCTTCAACGGCAAACGCCATTTCAACACCTTCGGAGCGACCAATCCAGTTACGTTGCATGGTCTTCACGGTGTCAGGCCAGCCGTCGAGTTGATCGATATCGTTCAACAATTCTTCGGCATAGTCAGTGATTTTGATAAACCACTGAGGAATTTCTTTTTGTTCCACTAACGCACCTGAGCGCCAGCCGCGGCCATCCACCACTTGCTCGTTGGCAAGAACGGTTTGATCCACTGGATCCCAGTTGACTGTGGCCATTTTCTTGTAGACCAAGCCTTTCTCATACAGCTTGGTGAAGAACCATTGCTCCCAGCGATAGTACTCAGGCGTACAGGTGGCGAGCTCACGATCCCAATCGTAGCCGAAGCCCAGCATTTTCAGCTGGTTCTTCATGTAGTCGATGTTTTCATAAGTCCAAGGGGCCGGCGCGGTTTTGTTTTTTATGGCTGCATTTTCTGCTGGCAAGCCAAACGCATCCCAGCCAATGGGCTGCAATACGTTTTTACCTTGCATGCGCTGGAAACGAGCAATCACGTCACCTAGGGTGTAGTTGCGCACATGGCCCATGTGCAGGCGCCCACTTGGGTACGGAAACATTGATAGGCAATAGTATTTTTCTTTATCGCTATCTTCTTGAACGGTGAAGGTTTTTGCTTGTTCCCAAGCAGCCTGAACTTGCGATTCAATCTCGCGGTGGTTGTATGGCACGTCCATTAAGGGTTCCGTTGTTTAACTGTGAGCGCCGCTTCGAGCTGAGTTGTTATCACAATCGCTCGACCGACTTTGAAAATTTAAGGCCGCATAGGATACCGCATCCGTGATCCAGCCAACAAGACTAAACTGCCGCTTTATCTACACTGACTCATATAACTTAGAGCTCGTTAATCGAAGCGATGGGAGTGCGTCATGTCTGAATCGAAAAAATCCAACGATAAATCGCAGCAAAGTAATAATTATGATGTGTTACTGGGCAAGGCTGTTGAGTGGTTGAATCAAGAGCAACAGTTGACGGCAGCAGGATTAGATCGCTTCTTAGCGCGTTCGGCCGAATACCTGGGGGCGGCGAGTGATTTGACCAAAGATGAACTGAGCTTGATGCGCGATTACCTCAAGCGAGACATTCAAGCCTTTGCCAACTCCATGGATCCCGACTCCAAAAGCCATCCGCCATCCGTTTGGCTGACAGGGATCTCGCAGGGCATTTGGCACAATCTGATGGAAATTACCGACAAAACCCAATGCGAGTGGCGAGAACTCGCAGATGATCTCAAGCACGATGGCATTTACCGTAACGGTGATTACGTTGGCTTTGGTGTACTGCGTTGCTGCAACTGTCAGCATGTGTTGGAGGTTTACCACCCAACCCAGCTAAGTGGCTGCGCTAACTGTGGTGGTGACGAATTTGCTCGAGAGCCATTCGCGCCATAGACCGCTCTGGTTATTCGTGAGGGCGGCGGTAACGGCGCCACATGGCCGCTAAACACACCAAGCCTGCTAACATCAGAATGGGGGCATGACCGGTACGGGCAAACAGGGTTTGCCCGCGATATTGGCCAACTTCTGCAGTGAGCACGGCTTCGGTAAATTGCAACGCTTGAGTTTGAACCGAACCGTCGGCATCAATAATGGCGGTAATGCCATTATTGGTGGCTCGCAACACGGGCCGTGCTAGTTCTTTGGCCCGCATTTGGGCAATTTGTAAATGCTGATGGGGGCCAATCGAATCGCCAAACCAAGCGTCATTGCTAACGGTGAGAATAAAGTCGGTTTGCTCTTGTACATTCTGACGAACCTGCTCGGCGAATAATATTTCATAGCAAATGGCCGGTGCTAGTCGCCACCCGTTGGCTTCTAAATTGTCTTGAATGTAAGCGCCTCGGCTAAATGAACTCATGGGTAAATTGAACAAAGGGGCTAACGGGCGCAAGATGTCGCCGAAGGGCACGAACTCACCAATGGGCAACAGGTGATGTTTGCTGTAACGATTACTGTTGCCGTAGTAGTAACTGCTTTTTTCCAGCTCTGGCTGGCGTCGGCCCAGCACAATGAGGTTATTGAAAAACAGCTGACTGTAGGGCTGATAGTCGATAATCCCGGTGACCAACGCACTGCCTTTCCAAGCTAAGGTGGCGTCAATGTTTTGCAAAAAGCTTTGGGCCGACAGCTCAATGGCGGGAACCGCGGCTTCCGGCCAGATCAATAAATCATAGTCATAGTAAGGCCGAGTCATGTCTTGATACTTGCTCATGGTCGGCCATTGCTGCTCCGGCTCCCACTTCATACTTTGGGGAATATCGCCCTGAACCAAAGCAACATGCGCAAACTTTCCTGTTGCGTGCGGTACCGTTTGCAAGTTGGCCCACAAGGAGCCTGCAACAATGACGAGGAGGCTTGGCAAAACCCAAAGTAAATGACGCTTCACCAATGCATAACTGATTAATACCGCCAGGCAGGCAACAAGCCAGCCAATCCCTAACACGCCGATAAACGGCGCCCATTCAAACAGCCAACTACTGGTTTGGCTGTAACCCAATGCAAGCCATGGGAAGCCTGTTAGCAATTCGCCGCGCAGTACTTCGCCAACAATCCATAATGATGGGAAGAGTAAGGCATTAAACGCAGTTGCCGTTTCGCGGGTGAGTCGATACCAGAGCCAACAAGAAAAGGCGGTAAATAGTGCTAAGTAGGCGCACAGCAGTGCCATTAACAGCAGAGAAACCGCGAGGGGAAGGCCACCGAATGAGTCGATAGACACATGCACCCAACTGATGCCAACGGTGAACTGACCGAGGCCAAACGCAAAGCCGATGGTCATCGCCTGACGCCAAGACTGGCTCATGCGGAGAATACTAAACAAGCCCGTTATTGCCAGTAAGGCAACAACGGCATGATTAAATGGGGCGTAAGCAAGCGGATAGGCTGCGCCAAATAGCAGCGCAGCAAATGCGAGCAACCAACGTCGGTTGCCTGTAACAAGCGAGGTCATGTTAATCGCTAACGGTTTCTTGGGTTTGTTCTTTCAACACTTTAACCTGCAACTGTGACACTCTTCGTTTGTCTGTGGCCATGACTTTAAAGCGAAAGCCGTTGATCTTGATGGACTCGCCACGCTCTGGCATATGACCAAAGGCGTGAACCACCATACCGCCCACCGTATCAAATTCATCGTCGCTAAATTCTGCTTCAAAATATTGATTAAATTGGTCAATGGCCGTTAGCGCTTGTACGGAAAATAAACGCTTGCTGACTTGACGGATGGGTTCAATATCATCTTCAACATCATCGGTTTCATCTTCGATTTCACCAACAATGACTTCAAGAATATCTTCAATCGTCACCAAACCGGAAACGCCGCCGTACTCATCAATGACAATGGCCATGTGATAGCGGTTGGCGCGAAACTCTTTGAGCATCACATCAACGCGCTTGCTTTCTGGCACCACAACGGCGGGCCGGAGTACGTCTTCAAGACTAAACGGTTTGTCGTTGCGATCAAATGCGTAGGGCAGTAAATCTTTGGCCAGCAAAATGCCTTCGATATGGTCTTTGTCTTCACTGATCACCGGAAAACGCGAGTGGGCAGACTCCAGTACCGTTGGCATAAATTCGGCAACGGTTTGGCTCAACTCAACGGTGACCATTTGGGAGCGTGGGATCATGATGTCGCGAACGCGCAAATCATCCACTTCCAACACGCCCTCAATCATCTGGGCTATGTCGGTATCAAAAAGGCCATTGGATTGGGCATCTTTGATAATTTCGATGAGTTCTTGCTGATTTTTCGGCTCTGCATGGAATATTTGGCCCAGTTTCTCTAGCCAGCCTTTCGGCGCAGAGCCGCTGCTAGAGTGGGGATTATCGTCGCTCATGGTGTCCTGTTCTGCTGCTCAATCAGCGTTCGATATAGGGATCTGGAATCGTCAATAAGGCAAGAATGTCTCGCTCTTTTTGTTCCATTTCCTCTGCTTCATCGTCTTGTATATGATCATAGCCAAGTAAATGCAAGAGGCCGTGAATGACCATATGCGCCCAATGATTTGTCAACGGCTTATTTTGTTGCTCGGCTTCTTGCGCTACAACCTCGGCACATACTACCAAATCGCCCAATAATGGCAGGGTAATGCCCGGTGGCGCTTCAAACGGAAATGACAACACATTGGTTGGTTTATTTTTGCCGCGATAGGTGCTGTTGAGCGATTGGCTTTCAGCCGATTCAACCAAGCGAATCGTCATTTCTTGCGTTGGACTTTGAGCGGGCAGCAAGGCGTTTGCTGCCGTCTCAAGCCAGCGCTGAAAGTCTGCTTCGGTGGGCAAATCATCGCGTTCGCAAGCAATTTGCAAGTCGAGTTCGATGGCCATTAGGCGCCGGATTCCGCTGAGTTGCTTTGCGCTAACGCAGCCGCTTCGGCAGCGCGTTTCGCTTCTGCTTTTTTCTTAGCTTGTTGTTGATCATACGCATCATAAGCGCGAACAATGCGCTGTACGACCGGATGCCGTACCACGTCTTCGGCCATAAACATGTTGAAACTAATGCCTTCTACACCTTCAAGCACTTCAATGGCGTGTCGCAAGCCAGATTTTTGGTGCTTAGGTAAGTCGATCTGAGTGATGTCACCGGTGATCACCGCTTTGGAGTTAAAACCAATACGGGTTAGGAACATCTTCATTTGCTCCACTGTTGTGTTCTGGCTTTCATCAAGAATGATAAAGGCATCATTAAGAGTGCGGCCACGCATATAAGCCAATGGTGCGACTTCAATGACGTTGCGCTCAATTAAACGTTCGACTTTCTCAAAGCCCATCATTTCAAATAGTGCGTCGTACAGCGGGCGCAAATAGGGGTCAACTTTCTGGCTTAAATCACCGGGCAGGAAGCCCAATTTCTCACCAGCTTCAACTGCTGGGCGGGTGAGCAGAATGCGACGAATCTCTTGGCGCTCTAGCGCATCAACAGCGGCGGCTACGGCAAGGTAGGTTTTACCGGTACCTGCAGGGCCAACGCCATAGGCGATGTCGTGCTGAAGAATGTTCGCTACATATTGTGCCTGAGTCGGGCCGCGCGGGCGGATCACCCCACGTTTGGTTTTGATAAAGGTTTCTTTACTTTGCCAAGCATGCTCTGCAGCTTTGTCTCGTTGCTGCTCAAGGGCGTTACTTTCTTGGATTTCGAGGTGAACTTGCTCTGGCTCGATGTCACTGTAAACACCCTTCACCGGGGCGGTCTCAATGTATAAACGACGGAGCACATCGGCGGCAGCTTCAGCAGGAATGGCGGAACCAATCGCTTTGAATTGATTGCCGTTGTAGGCAATCTCAACGCCCAAGCGGCGCTCTAGTTGTTTGATGTTGTCATCAAAAGGGCCACAAAGGGCAGAAAGCCGGCGACTTTCGGCCGGCTCCAGGGAAAACTCAACAGTCGTTAATGTTTGACTCAATGTATGTTTGCCTTGTTTGTTTTACGTAGCTTGAGGCGGTTCGCGCCCCAAGCGCATTGAATGGCTTATGCGGTGGGGTCAAATACCACAGCGCCGTTGTTTGATTCTGCTTGTTGACGGCGAGCAAGGATCGCGGCCGGCGCAGTTTCAACTCGCAAGCCCATTTCGTCTTCACTGCGAATAAATTCGCCCCGTAATGAATTCGGGAACACATCGACAATTTTGACGTCGGCAAATTTGCCAATTAAGCGGTGGTCGCCTTCGAAATTCACCACTCGGTTATTCTCAGTACGACCGCGCAGCTCCATTGGATTTTTCTTAGATGGCCCTTCTACCAAAATGCGCTGCTCAGTATCGAGCATGTTGCGGGCTATCTTTTGAGCTTGCTGATTAATACGCGCTTGCAGAATATGCAGGCGCTGCTTTTTCTCATCTTCGGTCACGTCATCTGGCAAATCTGCCGCTGGCGTACCAGGGCGAGCACTGTAAATAAAACTGAAGCTGAGATCGTAGTCGATCGCTTTAATTAGGTTCATGGTGGCTTCAAAGTCGTCGGCAGTTTCGCCAGGATAACCAACGATGAAGTCGCTGCTCATGCAGATGTTGGGGCGAATTTTTTTCAAACGGCGGATCTTTGATTTGTACTCGATGGCGGTGTGGCCACGCTTCATCAGATTCAAGATTCGATCGGAGCCGGATTGCACCGGCAAATGTAAATGATCCACCAACTCAGGCACTTCGGCGTAAGCGTCGATGATGTCGTCTGTGAATTCAACCGGGTGCGAGGTGGTGTAACGAATACGATCGATGCCATCAATACTGGCAACCAAGCGGAGCAACTCCGAGAAATGACAAACTTCGCCATCGTGGGTTTCGCCGCGATAAGCGTTAACGTTTTGCCCCAGCAAATTCACTTCGCGTACGCCTTGCTCGGCAAGTTGAGCAATCTCATACAGCACGTCATCGAGCGGGCGACTGACTTCTTCACCGCGGGTATATGGCACCACACAGAACGTACAATATTTTGAACAGCCTTCCATGATGGAGACAAAAGCGCTTGGGCCTTCGGCACGCGGCTCTGGCAGGCGGTCGAATTTTTCAATTTCAGGAAAAGAAACGTCAACCACAGGCTCACCGGCTTGCGCGGCGGCAATCATTTCTGGCAAACGGTGTAATGTCTGAGGGCCAAAAATAACATCAATAATCGGTGCGCGTTGACGCAGATCGGCGCCTTCCTGCGAGGCCACGCAGCCGCCAACGCCAATCACTAAGTTGGGCTTTTTTGCTTTTAAGTCTTTCCAGCGGCCGAGTTGATGGAATACTTTTTCCTGCGCTTTCTCGCGAATGGAGCAGGTGTTGAGCAGCAACACATCGGCTTGTTCCGGTTCATCGGTGTATTCGTAACCGGAATTAGAGTTGAGGAGATCGGCCATTTTTGATGAATCGTATTCGTTCATCTGGCAGCCCCAGGTTTTGATATGTAGTTTTTTGCTCATTCGAGTAGTGGCCTTTAATACCGCTGGCTTGAAAAATAAGGTGGCGTATTTTAGCGCCTAGTTTAGCCGCTGACCATAGCTGTTTTGAATGAAAATCGTACAGTTGACGGCTGATCTGGCATTTAATCAATACAGGGCAACTGGTTAACGGGTGATTCGATGGGTAAATCAGGTAATAATGCCGTTAGCATTCGTTTCTAAAACAGGCTCGCATCATGAAATCTCAACAGGCACCCTGTCCCCATAAAACGACCCAAGCCTTAATTGTTGGCGGCGGAATGGTGGGATGTGCCACTGCGTTAATGCTCGCACAACAGGGCAAGCGCGTTACCATTTTGGAGCGGGCGGAGCCAAAAGCTATTTCAGCGCAATCGCCAATGGGACTTCGAGTCTCGGCGCTCAATCTGGCGAGTGAGAAATTACTCTCAGAGATTGATTGCTGGAACGACATTGTTGGCGTGCGAGCATGTCGATATCGTCGCTTGGCCGTGTGGGAAGATCAACTTGAGCCGGTCGAATTTCATGCCGACGATATCTCGCAAACTCATTTAGGCCACATTGTTGAAAATGATGTGGTGCAAATGGTGTTGTGGCAGCGTTGTTTGCAACATGAGCTGATTGATTGCCAATTAATTGGCTCAGTTGAGTCGCTCATGCAACAACATAACCATTCTGAATTGACCGTTGATGGCGATGTTTATCGTGCCGATCTAGTGATTGCTTGTGATGGTGGCCAATCGCGTATTCGTCAACTCGCAGGAATTGGCGTTGAAGGCTGGCAATACCAGCAACATGCGCTGGTTGTGGGCATCGATACTGAGCAGGCGTCGCAAGACATCACTTGGCAACAAATGAGTGCGACTGGGCCTAAGGCATTCTTACCGTTAGCTCAAGGAAAAGGCTCGCTGGTGTGGTATCACCACGCCGATGAAATTGCTCAATTAAAAAAGTTACCCCATCCGCAACTCCTGAGTGCGATCCGACAGGCTTTTCCCGACCAATTAGGCCACTTTGCCATTGAGCAGGTGGCGTCGTTTCCACTGACTCGCCAACATGCTCAAGCCTATGTTGACGGACGCGTTGTTCTGCTCGGAGACTCTGCCCACTTGATTAACCCGCTAGCTGGACAGGGCGTTAATTTGGGCTTTAAGGATGTGCGTGCGTTGATTGATGTGATGGCTGACGCTGATGAGGCTAACTGGGCCAGCGACAAGATCCTTACGGCTTATCAACGCCAGCGCAAGTTCGACAATTTAGCGATGATGTCGGCCATGGATGCGATTTATGCGACATTCAGCAACGCTCGGCCTAGCGTTAAAATCGCCCGCCAATTCGGTTTAAACCTCATCAATAAGCTGCCAATGGCCAAACGTTTGGCCACCCAATATGCGTGCGGCCTGTGAAGTAGATTCCGCGCCCACGCCTTTAGTCGCACGTTATGAAGCAACGCATTGCGTTATGTAAGGGCGCTAGAGTGGTGGGAGGGGGGCGGCGAGAAGTCGGAGCTTTTATGCTAGATCGCAATTGACTTATTGTGGCGTAGATAACAAGCACAAAAAAGCCCGCTCGAAAGAGCGGGCTTTTCACAAGAATGGCTGGGGTACCTGGATTTGAACCAGGGAATGGCGGCATCAAAAGCCGCTGCCTTACCGCTTGGCGATACCCCAACAAAACTGGGTCATTAAAAAAGCCTGCATCAGCAAGCTTTTTTATGGCAACTGCTCAAAAGTGGCTAAGCAAATTACCGGAATCAAGATGAGTCATCTCAATTCAAAATAGTGGCTGGGGTACCTGGATTTGAACCAGGGAATGGCGGCATCAAAAGCCGCTGCCTTACCGCTTGGCGATACCCCAAC
>NZ_JAHZSS010000046.1 GCF_019457915.1 Neiella holothuriorum | reverse complement strand
ACTCAGCGCGATTATTCACTAGCCTTTAAATTGTCTGTTGTTGAGCAAGTTGAAAAAGGCGATATGACCTATAAACAAGCTCAGCGCATATACGGCATTCAAGGGCGAAGCACTGTTCTTGTCTGGTTACGAAAACATGGCCGCTCTGATTGGTCACCTCAAGGAATGTCTACGATGCCTCGGTCAGCCGAAACGCCAGCCCAAACCATTAAACGGTTAGAGCGAGAGCTTGAAGATGAGCGCTTGCGCAATCTGCTGCTCAATGAAATGGTCGATATCATCGACGCAGAGCACGGTACAGGGCTTCGAAAAAAGCTAGAAGCCAAGGAGCGAGACGCCTTCAGGCCCAAGGCAAAGTAAGTCTTAGCCGAGCCTGCTCGCTTCTTGGTATAAGCCGCCAAAGCGTTTATCAACGAGAAAAGCGCCAGACACGAAGGGCTGCTGAATTAGCGCCACTAAAAGCGATGGTGCAATCAATTCGGCGCTTTATGCCTCGTATTGGTGTCAGGAAACTCTATTACCTGCTCAAACCCAAGTTGAGAAAACAGGGAATTAAACTGGGCAGAGATGGCTTGTTTGACTACCTTCGTCAGCACAATATGTTGGTTCAACCTCTACGCAGTTACACCAAAACCACGCACAGCAAGCACTGGATGACCAAACATCCAAACTTGATTGGCACTCTTGATATCAAAAGACCCGAACAAGTGTTTGCGAGCGATATTACTTATGTGTCGAGTGATGAGGGCGTGCATTACCTTAGCCTCACTACCGATGCATATAGTCGCAAAATCATGGGTTATGAGTTAAGCCGTGAAATGAAAGCAACCGATGTTATCAAGTCTCTCAAAATGTCGTTAAAGCAACGGCTTGGCAATCAATCCTTGATACATCACTCCGATAGAGGAAGTCAGTATTGCTCAGAGTTATATCAAGCAGAGCTGAGGAAGCA
>NZ_JAHZSS010000005.1 GCF_019457915.1 Neiella holothuriorum | reverse complement strand
AGTGCGCTTTGTTTTTGAAGGGATTCGCTTTTCCATCATAGGTCTCCAATGTGTAAACCTATTTCAGGACGGGACAGCGCGATAAAAAAAGCCAGCGATTGAAGCTGGCTTTTTTATGCGTTACTCAAGGTGTTCAGCCAAGCCCCACGCTGGCATTTTTATTTTGGATTAGCTCCAACTTATAACCATCGGGATCCTCAACAAAGGCTATTTCAGTGGTGCCGCCTTTAACTGGGCCAGGCTCGCGCGTGATGTTGCCGCCTGCCGCTCGAATGCTGTCGCACGTTGCGTAAACATTCTCCACGCCAATTGCGATATGGCCAAAGGCATTGCCATGATCGTAGCTCTCTGTTCCCCAGTTGTAGGTCAGCTCAATGACAGCCCCTTGACTTTCATCACCGTAGCCGACAAAGGCGAGGGTGTATTCGTATTCCTTATTTTCATTGGTGCGTAACAGCTCCATTCCCATGATTTTGGTGTAAAAATCGATAGAACGCTGCAAATCACCCACTCGAATCATGCTGTGTAATACGCGCATGGTGGCTCCTTAAATTTCAGTTTTTTCTTTGAATTCACATAAATCTTCAATGATGCAGCTACCGCACCGTGGTTTTCTGGCAACACAAGTGTAGCGGCCGTGCAGAATGAGCCAATGGTGTACATCAACCTTAAATTCAGCGGGCACCACTTTCAGTAATTTTTGTTCGACTTGGTCGACATTTTTGCCCATTGCAAACTTGGTGCGGTTGGACACGCGATAGATATGAGTGTCGACCGCAATTGTCGGCCAGCCAAAGGCTGTGTTCAGGACGACGTTAGCGGTCTTTCTGCCAACGCCGGGTAACGCCTCCAGCGCTTCTCGGTTTTCTGGCACTTCGCCACTGTGAAGATCGAGCAGCATGCGACAGGCTTTAATGACGTTTTCTGCTTTGGTGTTAAACAGGCCAATGGTTTTAATGTATTTCTTCAGGCCGTCAACACCCAGATCCCAAATCGCTTGCGGTGTATTGGCGACCGGAAACAACTTGTCGGTTGCTTTGTTTACACCAACGTCCGTAGCTTGGGCTGACAGGGTGACCGCCACGAGCAGTTCAAATGGCGAGGAAAAATTTAACTCGGTTGTTGGTTCTGGGTTGGCTGCGCGTAAACGCGTCAGGATCTCTCGTCGTTTTTCTTTATTCATGATGATTATTCTGCGTTGCCACTGACTCGAACCCGCTCAATGGTAGGTGCTGGCTGATGGCGTTTTTGTCGTTCAGCCGCCGCGTTATCAACAATGTTCTTCAGTGCGATTAAAAAGCCCATCACCAAAAAGGCGCCAGGCGGCAGTAGGGCAATTAGAAACTCTTGGTCAAACTCAAGCAGCTGTATCGTCATACCCGCGGCAGCGGGGCCGAACAAGTTCTCGGCGCCAACGAGCAAGGTGCCTTGCCCTAGCAGTTCACGAATAGCGCCAATAGCAACCAGTACCAAGCTAAAGCCTACACCCATCATGAGCCCGTCGAGCGCCGATGGCAGAAGTGCATTTTTAGAAGCAAATGCTTCAGCGCGACCGATAATGGCGCAGTTTGTCACAATGAGTGGAATGAAAATGCCCAGCGCCAAATACAAGTCATAGGTGTAGGCATTCATCAGCAGCTGCACAGTGGTGACGAATGCTGCGATGATCATCACGAATACTGGGATCCGAATTTCTTTAGGGATCCACTGACGGACCAAGGACACGGTCACATTTGAACCCAGCAGAACTAAGGTGGTCGCAATGCCTAACCCGAGACCGTTAATAACCGTCGACGAAACAGCCAGTAATGGACAAAGACCCAGCAATTGAACCATGGCCGGATTGTTTTTCCAAAGGCCCAGCCAACTGATATCAAGTAATTGATTCATCATCCGTCCTCACAATTGGCATCGGCACTCAACAACATGTCAGCATTAGCCTGATAAAAGAGAACCGCATTTTTTACCGCAGAGACAACTGCTCTGGGCGTGATTGTCGCACCGGTGAACTGATCAAATTGGCCGCCATCTTTATGGACTGCCCACGCAGGATCTTTGCGGTCAGTAACGGTTTTACCCATGAAACTGTCAATCCAATCGCTTTTTCGGCGCTCAATTTTATCGCCAAGGCCTGGCGTTTCTTTATGTTGTAGCACGCGCACGCCCAATATTTCACCTTGAGTGTTGAGACCAACAATGAGATCGATATTGCCCGTATAGCCGTTGGGTGCGGTAGTTTCTATGGCCACAGCGGTGGCTTCATCGCCAAGCGTTGCTAGGTAGGCTTGCTGAGGGGCTATGCCACCGAGTAAATGATCATCCTGTACCATAAAACAATGTTCGGCGAGGTTATTGTCGTGCAACTGGTGCGGAATGACCTGATTCAATACTTTAAATTTATTATCGAGCTCCGCCTGCTTAATATCGGGCGCAGTGATCACAAAAGTAGCCGCGACCAAACCGGTGCAAACGAGTGCGAATAACGCCAAGACCAAGCCGTTTTTGCCAATCGTATTCACTATTGACGCTCCTTATGGCCGTAGGTTCTGGGTTTGCAGTAGTAATCAATCAACATCACACTCATGTTGGCTAGTAAGACTGAAAATGCGACAGCATCTGGGTAACCGCCCCACGTTCGAATCGCGTAAACCATCGCACCGATGAGCGCGCCAAATATCCATCGACCTTTAACCGTGGTACAAGCTGAAACCGGATCGGTGGCAATGAAAAATGCCCCCAGCATGGTGGCGCCACTGAACAGATGCATCATGGGAGAGGCTGCCCCGTCAGGTTGGAAAGCAAAGCTAATTCCGCTAATCACAAACAGGCTTAACAGCATGCCGCCAGGAATTGCCCAACTAATGACGCGGCGGTAAATTAGGTACAAACCACCCAGTAAAAATGCCAGATTGACCCATTCCCAACCGGCGCCGGCGAATACACCAAAGACGGGGTTTTGTTGGCTTTCGTCCAGTGTTAAACCTTGTCGCAAGTCGGTTTTAATGGTGTCCAAAGGCGTTGCTGCAGTGATGCCATCAAGTGTCATTCTAGCTTGCTGTATCGAATAACCGTCACTGCTAAAACCTGTAAATACGAGATTGAGGCTGTCCCATAAGCCCATTTGATGCTGCGCCTGCGCCACCACGGGTTGCCAACTTGTCATGGCAACAGGGAAGGAAATAAGCAGCAATACGTAACCGGCCATCGCAGGGTTAAACAGGTTATTTCCTAGGCCGCCATATAAATGCTTGACCACGCCAATGGCAAATACCGCAGCAATTACGGTCATCCACCAAGGTAAAAACGGTGGTAGTGCAATACCCAGTAACACGCCAGTGAGCAAAGCGCTGCTGTCGCGGGTAATACGAAAGACGGGGCGTGCTCGCATGATGAGAATGACAGCCTCGGTCACCCAGCAAGCACTGACTGCTAGCATGATTTGAATCAGGTTACCCCAGCCAAAAAAGTACCACTGGATCGCAATGCCAGGAATGCAGCATAAAATCACCATGCGCATGAGTTCATGGGTTTTTAGCGATTGGCGAGTAAACGGAGAGCTCAATAAATTCATGAGTCAGATTGATCCTTACTGCGTGGTGTGGCGTCAGGTGAACGTTGGTTTTCAGCCTGTTGCGCTTGGCGTTTTGCTTTAGCACGAGCCACGGCAGCAGCAACACGCGCGGCTTTATCATCGGCCGCAGGTTTATCGGTCACTTGCTCGGTTAGGTTTGCTACTGGTTGTTCAACTGAGTCGCCAGCTTGAGTCTGTTGCGCTTGGCGTTTCGCTTTAGCATGAGCCACGGCAGCAGCAACGCGAGCGGCTTTATCATCGGCCGCAGGTTTACCGGTCACTTGTTCGGTTAGGTTTGCCGCTGGTTGTTCAACTGAGTCGTCAGCTTGAGTCTGTTGCGCTTGGCGTTTTGCTTTAGCACGAGCCACGGCAGCAGCAACGCGAGCTGCTTTGTTATCGGCTGCAGGAACGTCGGCGCTTTGTTGTGCGCTATCTGCGGGCAATTCAGTTGGCGTTGCACCTGAATCTTGAACGGCCTGCGCAGCCTTTTGTGCTTTGCGGGCTCTTGCTTCTGCTTTACGTGCTTCCCGCTGGGCGGCCACATCGCGGTTATCAGGGATGGTTTGACCGCTTTCATCAACTACTGTTTTGGGTGGGGCGCTTACTGCGCCTGCTTTTTTGGCTTTGGCACGGGCTAAGGCCGCAGCTACGGCTGATTTTTTATCATCGGTAGCAGCTGGCGCGCTGGCTTGTTGTTCGCGCTCGGCCATGGCTTTGAGGCGAGCTTGGGCTGCTTGCTGATGTTTTTCCGCTCGAGCTATTTTTTCTTGCTCTAAACGTAAGTTGCGACTTTCAAAGCGTTGTTTGGCTCGTTCTGATTTTAACTGCTCTTGTTTGCTCGCCCGGATCGCCGCTTTAGCTTGGCGATACTCAAGTACAAGTGGGATTTCACTTGGGCAAACATAAGCGCAAGCACCGCATTCAATGCAGTCATTTAGATTGTGTTCGCTGAGCTTTTCGTGATCTTCGGCGAGCGCGTACCAATGCAATTGTTGCGGTAATAGGTTGACCGGGCAGGCGTCAGCGCAACTGCCACAGCGTATACAAGGCACTTGATTATCTGGTGATGAAAGTTCATTTTGACCGGGTACAATCAAACAGTTGGTTGTTTTGATCACTGGCCCGGAAAGTTTTGGCAATTGATACCCCATCATCGGGCCGCCAACAATCACCTGTGATAACTCATCGAGGCCGTGATGATGAAGCAAGTCTTCGATTGGCGTGCCCAACAGTACCCAATGATTAGCTGGCTTTAACACCCGTTGACCGGTCAGAGTCACGACCCGAGAGATGAGTGGCTCATCGTGATAAACCGCGCGAGCAACCGCATGGGCGGTGCCAACATTTTGCACCACAATACCTAAATCTGCAGGGATCCCTGAGTGGGGCACTTCCTCGCCGGTAATGATTTGTATCAGTTGGCGTTCACCACCAGACGGATACTTAGCAGGAATGGAGCGTACTCGGATTTGATCATAGTCGGCGGTTGCTTGAGTCATGGCCTCGATGGCTTCAGGCTTGTCATCTTCAATTGCGATCACCACCACTGGATGGTCAAGCAGCCTTGCCATTAGCAGAATACCTTGCACAACCTCATTGGCGTGAGCTTGCATTAAGGTGTCGTCGGCACTGATGTATGGTTCGCATTCAGCCCCATTCATCAGCAGTAACTTGATGTCGGCAACGGGCGTCAATTTAATTTCAGTTGGAAAACCTGCGCCTCCCATACCGGAAATGCCAGCATAACGAATGAGTTGCAGCAAGTCGTCGTTCGACAGTTCATCAGCATTGGCATATGGCTGGCGTGGCCGCCATTCATCGTTACCATCCGAGCGAATCGTTAATGTCAGCTCACTAAGGCCCGAAGGGTGATTGGCTGCGCCTTGACTAATAGATTCAATAATCCCAGACGTTGGCGCGTGTACGGGCACGGCCATACCATGCGTTGGTTCAGTCAGGAGCTGACCTTTTAGCACTCGTTCGCCTTCAGTCACGTTAATGTGGCCGGATTGGCCAATGTGCTGGCGAACCGGTATGCGCACCACTGGCGGTATCCAATAAGGCTGAATGGGCAGCTGACGTGACTGCTCTTTATTGTATTTGGGGAATACGCCGCCTTTGTAATCCCAGAGTTTGTCTGTTGTGAGTAGCTGTTTTACATCAATCATTTGGCGCTACCACCATTTACTGCGGCTTCGGTTGTGATTTGTTTCACTGGAATTTCGTTTAGTTGCCACTGCCACGTTTGCACGGTTGGTGTCACTGGTAGCATGTCGATACAGTCCACAGGGCAAGGCTCAACGCATAAATCACAACCAGTGCACTCATCGGCAATCACAGTGTGCATTTGGCGCGCGGCGCCAACAATAGCGTCGACTGGGCAAGCTTGAATGCACTTGGTGCAGCCGATGCACTCATCTTCACGAATGTATGCCACAGTTTTAATATCTGGACCCGCATGGGCGTCATTGAGAGGCTTGGCTTCTCGGCCCAATAAATCGGCTAAGCGTTTGATGGTTGCATCGCCACCTGGTGGGCACTTGTTAATCTCATCACCATCGGCAATGGCTTTGGCGTAGGGCTTACAACCGGGGTAGCCACATTGGCCACATTGCGTTTGCGGTAGCAATTGGTCGATTTGATCGACAATTGGATCTTCATCAACTTTGAATTTGATGGCGGCGTAACCGAGCGCTAAACCAAATAACAGGGCAAGCGCGCCGAGCGCGATTAAGGCGAGAAACACGGCATCCATTACAGTTTCACCAACCCGGTAAAGCCCATAAAGGCGAGGCTCATTAGGCCTGCGGTGATCATCGCAATGGCCGTGCCTCGAAAAGGCAAGGGCACATCGGCCGCAGCAATGCGTTCGCGCATCGAAGCAAAAAGTACCAGTACTAACGAGAAACCAACGGCAGCGCCAAAGCCATACAACAATGATTCAATAAAGCTGTGTTGTTCGTTGATATTGAGGAGCGCCACACCCAGTACTGCACAGTTGGTGGTGATCAAGGGTAAAAAGATGCCCAGCAACCGGTACAACGATGGGCTGGTTTTTTGCACCACCATTTCGGTGACTTGAACCACCACGGCAATCACGAGAATGAACGCCATGGTGCGCAAAAACTCAAGCGATAGGGGAACCAGCAGGTAATGCTCAACCAGATAAGACGTTGCCGAGGCCTGCGTCAACACAAAGGTGGTTGCCAGCGACATGCCAATCGCGGTTTCCAGTTTGCTCGATACGCCCATAAAAGGACACAAGCCAAGGAATTTGACCAGCACAAAATTGTTGACCAGTACCGTTGCAATGATCAGAAGCAGGTAGTCGCCCATGTTCCCCCAAATTATTGTTTAGCGGGCTATAAAACCCGGCTATTATCCGATTTTGACAGCCTGATAACAACCAGCTGAGAGCAGGGATTTTGTCTTCCTGTTTAGAGCTGGTATGGTTGCCGGCCTTTTCGCCCAAATGACAGTCAATTGCATGAAAAATAACCCACTTCTTCCGGTATTAGCGCTGGTGCTTGCCACCTTGTTGTGGGGCAGCTCGTTTATTGCACTGAAAATAGCGTTCACCGATTACCCGCCAATGGTGGTTATCTTTTTGCGCATGGTCGCAGCTAGCGTGTGCTTCTTGCTGATGTGGCCAAAATTGCGCCATTTCCAATACCAAGCCGGTGACTGGAAATTGCTACTACTGATGTCGCTTGCTGAGCCCTGCCTTTATTTCATGCTCGAAGGCCTAGCGCTTCAGTATACGTCAGCTTCACAGGCAGGGATGATTACCTCTTTATTGCCGCCAATGGTAGCGCTGGCAGCATTTGTCGTATTAGGTGAGCGCTTGAATCGAATTGCCGTGAGCGGCTTTGGTATTGCGTTTGTGGGCGTTGCTATCTTGAGTGGGTTTGCGGAGCAAAGTGAGCATGCTAGTAATCCGCTGTTGGGCAATGCACTAGAGCTTGCGGCCATGGCTTGCGCTGCGGTGTATTGCCTGTGTCTGAAAAAACTATCGCAACGTTATTCACCCATTTCACTTACTGCGTTACAGGCATTCGCCGGTACGATCTTCTTTATGCCGATGGCCGTGTATGTTGGGATCCCACCATTAAGCTTTGATGTATCGATGATGGCGACCTTGTACCTTGGGGTTGGCGTAACGCTTGGGGCTTATTTGCTGTACAACACAGCCATCGCCCATATTGAATTGAGCCGAGCAACGGCGTTTACCAACCTCATCCCAATTTTTACCCTGTTGTTTGCTTACCTGATCTTGGGTGAAAAATTAACGTTGGTGCAGTTGCTGGCCTGTGGTTTGATTTTCGCCGGCGTGCTGGTCAGTCAACACCGGCGATCGAGCTAAGCGCTTAGTGGCTTAGCTTTCAAAGCTGATGGTGGTTTCGTCGGGTGATTCTATAGGCTCAGGCTTACCCACGAAATAGCCTTGAATTACGTCGATATTCAAGGTGTCGAGCAATTGTTTTTGCTCAACCGTTTCTACCGCTTCAGCAATCACTCTGACGCCCATTTGGTGGGTGATGTCGACAAGCGTACGAATGAAGTATTGCAGCTTGCGATCTTGTTCTAGCTCGGCGGTGTGACTGGCATCGAGTTTGACCCAGTCTGGATTTAGCTCGCGGAAATACTTCAACGACAAAATCGACGTGCCAAAGTGCTCAATGGTAAAACGAGCACCCACTCGATGAATGATATCGATGATTCGACGGCCAGCGGAAATGTCCGAGGTCAAACCATGCTCGGAGACTTCAAACACCAATCGGCGGGTAATGGAAGGATCACGTAACAACTGCCGTTCTAACCAAATACAGAAATGAGCATCCATGATGCTGCTGTTCGACAAGTTAATGGCGTAGTTATCGGTATAAGGAGCGGTGTTGCGCGCTAACTCAACCGCATGCTCGATGATGGTTTTATCCAATTGAATCATCAAGTCATTGCTTTGTGCTTGCGCAATCAAACTGGCGGTGGACAAGGGCTCACCGTTGGCATCAACAAAGCGGGCTTGTAATTCGGTATATACGCTGGTGTTATCGTTCAAGGCCATTTGTGGCTGACCGTAAAGCGTGACGCGACTTTCTTCAATAATGTTGAGAATAACGGAGCGCCATTGTTGCTTGCCTTGCTCGGCTTGGCTGATTGGACTATCGCTAAAGTGCCAGCTATTGCCGCTGCGGGTGGTCGCTAAGCTAAGCGCATTATCACATCGAGCCAATAATTCGCTGACATTGTCACCCGATTGAAAGTCGGTGATGCCAACATTGGCCAACTCTTCTTTACCCAGTTTGCGCGCTAATTCATTGATCAGGCCGGTATAAAGCTGGGCAATTTTTTGATGTTCTTTTTTCGCTTCAAAATTAAAGACCACAGCCAGATCGCTGGTGTTTAAGCGATAGCAGCTGAATCGTTGGAAATGGGCGGTGGCACCTTCAATCACGGTTACCAATTGTTTGATGTAATCATCGCCAGCCGCGTAGCCGGATTCATCATTAATAGCACCCAACGCATTGGCTCGCATGATCACCAGCAAACCATAATTGGTGACAGATGATTGCTGCAGCAAATGCATCATTTCTTCTTTAAACAGGTTCTTGTTACCAAAACCGGTTAAATCATCGTGGAAGGCGTGGCGTTGTAACGTCGCGATTTCTTCATTTTTTACTAATAACGGCGTGACAACTTTTTGAACCACTAAGCTCAGTGGCTTATCGAGTTGTTTCATCGCCTCGCTGGTGGTCTCAGGCAGAACTGCGTGGGTTTCAAGTTTACTGATTTTGAGCAGGGCAGCTTCGAGGTTTTGATGATCAAGCTTGACTTGCTGCCGGTTGCCGCGCTGCAACAATAGGCTGAGCAGGACTGCCAATGCCGTCAGGGTGATAAAACAAAACAAAATGGTATTGGCAGTTTGAGCGAGGGCGCTGCTGTGATCTAACGACAACTGAACGTTGTAACCGCGCACGGTAATGTTGTGGTGACCGTCAATCGTTAAATTAGAGAGTAGGCTGGCGGGCATAGTGAACCTCACCGGACGTTGGTAGTCCAACAAGGTTTGATTGCTATCAAGATCGGTAATGGTCAGTTGGTAAAGCGCAAATTGACGTTCAAGCGGTTGCCAGTCAGGGGCTGACGTCGTGGTATCGATAATAATGCCGCGAGCCATTTGCAATGCTCGCTGGCCATCGCTTTGCAGCGCTTGGTTAAGATTCATGATGGTGATGATCAGCATCACAATCGCACAAAGTGCAAACAGAACCCAAGTAGTTAGTTTTAGTTTCGCAACTGCCGACATATTGCAGATTTCCTTTGCTTTTATTGTGGGCTCGGTGGTCGTAGCGCTAGCCATCAAACGCATCAGTAATGAGGTTACTGACATTATCTCAATTGACTAAAATTTGCTGTTATAACATACAGCAAGGACCAACTAGCCTATTTTTAAACCGCCAGCATGATAACTGGTTTTGTGAGCTACTCCTATGAGGTCGTTACCATTTTATGAGCAATGTACTATCCAAGCCTTTACCTGAAACTGAGAGCTGTTACCATTTGGCGCGGTAACAGCGTGGGGAGCTGAAACTTGAGAATTTGCCAAATCATGATGAATAAAGCCGTTGGTGGAGCCGAGCGGGTGTTTGTTGACACCAGTTTGGCGCTTGCTGATCGCGGTCATATGGTGGAGGCAGTTGTTCACCCCGAATTTTTATGGGCCAACAAATTACGTCATGACAACATCCGTTTGCACCGGCTTCCTGTGGTTTGCCGCTACAGTCCGCTGGCGCGTTGGCGTTTGGCTTGTTTGCTGGCAGAAATTCAGCCCGACGTGGTCCATGCCCACTTACGTAAGGCCATGTCCTTACTGGCAACAACCCCGCAACGACTCGGTATTCCGTTAGTCGTTACCCTGCACAATTATGGCAATGTTAAACGCTATGCTCACGCTGACCGTCTGATTGCGCTGACGCCAGCTCACCGAGCGTATCTTATCGCCCACGGCGTTGAGAATGACCGTGTTGATGTTATTGGTAACTTCACTCGCCTCAAACCATTGTTGCAACCGCGCAGCTATCAGCAACCGGTACGATTGTTCGCTATGGGGCGGTTGATTCAGAAAAAGGGTTATCACCATTTAATTAATGCTGTGGCACTTTGTCACCAACAAGGCGTGCCGGTGGCATTGACCATAGCGGGCGATGGGCCTGACGTGTATGCACTAAATCAGCAGATCCGTACTTGTGGTCTTGCTGAGCATGTTCACCTGAAGCCTTGGGTATCCGACATTAGTAAAGCATTCTCAGAATTTGATGTGTTCGTTTTGCCATCAACCAGCGAACCGTTTGGTATGGTGTTAATTGAGGCGATGTCACAGCGTCTTGCGATTGTCAGTACACGTACTGAAGGCCCCAAGGATTTTCTCACCGAGCAGCAAGCTTGGTTGACTGAGCCGGGCGATGTACAGGGGTTGGCGGAACAACTGATAAAAGCATACCAAGCGCAGCCCGAACAACTGCAGCAAAAAGCAGAAGCTGGCTTTAAGCTTTATTGCAAAAGTTTTAGCCCTTGTTCGTCGGTGCCTCGGTTAGAAACGGTGTACCGCCAAGCTCAATCTTATTCGGGTGGTTCACCGGTGGCCAACCTCGGCTAACGTGTTGCTGTCACTCGTCTAGCAGTGACGTAATCGCCGCTTGAGTTTTCTCTTTTGCGCCTTGATGGCGACTTAATACTTGGCTGGCTGCTAATGTCATGTCGTTCGCTTGCGCGGCATCTGTCAATAGTGTGGTTACCGCTGTTGCCAGTGCTGGTGCGTCGTTTGCCCAGCGCACCGCCTGTTGTTCATCAAGCATTTGGTACACTTCGGTAAAGTTAAATACATGACGGCCACTTACGACTGGCCGGGTCAATGCGACTGGCTCTAACGGATTATGACCGCCACGCTCAACTAAGCTGCCACCAACAAAAGCAATATCAGCCGCTCGATACAACACCATCAATTCGCCCATGGTATCGCCGAGCAGTACATTTGCGGTGTGTAGTTGTTGCCCGGATACGTCGTGGTTACTGCGGCGTTCAAATGACAGGTTGTGTTGGCTAATCAGTTTGGCTACTTGATCAAACCGCTCGGGGTGCCTTGGCACCAAAATGAGTAGTGCGTCGGGATGACGATGGCAAATGGAGGCGTGGGCTTGCAGCAATATGTCGTCTTCGCCATCGTGGGTGCTGCCAGCAATCCAAATAGGGCGTTTTTCGCCTAATTCTATGCGTAGCGTGTTGCCGCGCTCCAATAAGTCATCGGCAATGTCCATATCAAATTTTAAATTGCCGGTAAGCTGTAATTGGTTGCTGCGGGCTCCCAGTGCGGCAAACCGATCGAGCGTTGCTTGGTTTTGGCAGCAAATCAGATTGACTGGAGCCAGTAGGTGCTGGGTTGCCACAGGCCAACGACCATAACGATTAAAAGAGCGCTCTGACAGTCGAGCGTTCATCACCAAGGTTTTGACCTGATGACGTTTGGCTTGGTACAACAAATTGGGCCAAAGCTCCGTTTCCATAATGACCGTGACCGCCGCTGGGATCCTTCGGTAGAACGTGCTCATGGCCATTGGCAGATCGTAGGGCAAATAGCTGTGACTAACTTGATCGCCTAGCCGCTTTTGTATTTCACGTGAACCCGTTAACGTCATGCAAGTGACATGTACCTGATCAGTCGGGTGTTGCTTTAACCACAAGTTAAGAAGTGGCAACGCCGCCAAGGTTTCACCCACTGAGACCAAATGAAAATGGATGATGCGGCCGTTAGTTCGATCCAACGGGGCAACAAAACCCAATCGTTCCGACCAACGTTGGCGGTGGCCAGCATCTTGGCGCGAACGCCACAATTGACGACCCAAAATGATCGGCAAGGCAAGAAATAGCAGTGTGGAATAACAAAGTCTGACAATCATGGCGGTAGAATTTGCTGCGGCGGGGCCATTAGGTTTGTTGATTACAAGCGGCGATCGTATCATACCCTCATCGTTTTGCTTACCTCCTTGTTGTTCCAATGGAGAGGTAACCCGTTAGGCGCACAATTTTCATGCAGCGAATTCTTATCGTCCGGCTCAGTGCCATTGGTGATGTCATCATGGCATCGGGTATTGTTCCAGCGCTTCGTAGTCGTTATCCAAATGCCCATATCGCTTGGTTGGCTGAACCTGCCGCACAGCAAATGCTCAAAGAAACCGACGGTATTGATCAGATCATCGTTTGGCCGCGGCAACAATGGCAGCAATTATGGAAAGCTAAAAAATACAAGCAACTGTGGAATGCTATTGGCGAATTTCGCCAGCAACTCCACTCGCAAAACTTTGATACGGCTGTTGAAATACAAGGCCTGCTGAAAAGTAGTTTTCTCGCTTGGTTGTCTGGTGCGAAACAACGCTTTGGCTTTAAGTCGAAAGAAAAATCCCATTGGTTGCTGACCGATGCCATTGAGAAGCTCAACAATGATCCGCGGATCAGCTCCGAGTATCGCCAAATGGCCCGCTACTTGGGAGCCGATGATGATAACCATTTCCGCATGACGATTGGTATTAAGGGCGCGACACTCGGCGAAGCGCGTTACAAACTGCTGCAAGCTGGAATCAATGGCCCTTATGGATTGATCTTGCCGTTTACTACGCGGCCGCAAAAGCATTGGTTTGACAAACATTGGTTCGCACTAGCGGAGCAGTTTGCAGCAAAATACGACATGCCACTGGTGATGCTCGGCGGGCCGGGCGATAAAGAACATGCCGAAAAGCTGGCCGCTGCGAGTGAGCACATCGTGAATTTAGTGGGGCAAACCAGCCTGACAGAAACCGCAGCTATTATTCAACAAGGTCGCATGGCGATTGGCGTGGATACTGGCCTGACGCATTTATGCATCGCCCAGAAAACACCTGTGGTGGCGCTGTTTGGCTCAACCCGACCTTACCTTGATACGGGATGGGTGGGCGCTCGTGTGATTTATCATGATTTGGATTGTTCGCCTTGCCGACGTCGACCCACATGCGATGGTGCGTTTACCTGCTTAGAACAAATAACCGCAGATCAAGTCATGGCTGAATTGCAGCAATTAAGTGAGCTACGTCATGGCCACTAGTTCTAGTAAACCAATGCGAGTGCTTCACCTTGAAGCCGGCCGACATCTATATGGCGGAGCGCAGCAAGTCTTTTATATTTTGCAGGCGCTGCAACACTCCGATATTGAATACTACTTAGCGTGTCCGCCGGGCAGTGACATTGCTCAATCAGCAAGCGCTGTGGCTCAGGTTTTAGAAGTGCCCATGAACGGCGACATTGATGTTGGCTTAGTGTTCCGATTAGCCCGCTTGATTAAACAACATCAGATCGACTTATTGCACGTGCAATCGCGCCGAGGCGCTGACTTGTTCGGCTTGTTGGCAGCCAAAAAAGCAGGGATCCGAGCGATTGTGTCGCGCCGTGTTGATAACACTGAACCGGGTTGGTTTGCACGGTGGAAATATCACGGTTACCAACAAGTGATCACTATTTCAGAAGGCATTCGGCAGGTACTGTTAAGCGAAGGGGTCCAGCCCGAACACGTCAAAACCATTCGTAGCGCGGTGGATACCGATAAATTTCAGCCCGATGAAACAGCCAGTGCGCGCCTAAAGAAAGAATTCGAATTACCTCAAAATAGCTTGAACATTGGCGTCATCGCGCAGCTTATCGAGCGCAAAGGTCACCACACGTTACTGCACGCATTGCCAGAAATTTTGCAGCAACTTCCTCAAGTGAATGTCATCTTTTTTGGCAAAGGGCCAGAACAGGCCAAGCTGCGCGAAATGGTGAATCAGTTTGGATTGACGTCAAAAGTTCATTTTGCCGGTTTTCGTACTGATATGCCGTCGCTATTACCTGGGTTAGATCTGGTTGTTCACCCCGCGTTTAAAGAAGGCCTTGGTGTCAGTTTGTTACAAGCAAGCGCATGCGGTGTGCCGGTTATTGCAGGCCGAGCGGGAGGCATTCCAGAGGCGGTTCGAGACGATGTGAATGGCTATTTGATGACGCCTGGTGAAATCCCTGAACTAACTGCATTGATCTTAAAGGTGATGGCAGACCACGAACTGCGCAGTAAGTTAGGTCAACAAGGCCGGCAGCTTATGTTGGACGAGTTCAGTATTCAGGTAATGGCCGAAGGCAATGAAGCGGTATACCGTCAATTACTGTCATTAAAGGATTAAGATTAACGAACTCACGTTTTAGTCTTTCTTGACGGGCAGGGGCACTACAAGTGGCCTTGGCTGTTTGATGATCGAACGCTGCAGTTCAACGCTTAACTTAGCCGTAGCTTAATAGCAAAAAAGCCCGCTCAATGAGCGGGCTTTTTCGATGTGGCTCCTCCAACTGGGCTCGAACCAGTGACCTGCGGATTAACAGTCCGTCGCTCTACCAACTGAGCTATGGAGGAATAAACTTGTTTTGATTCCGCCGGAGCCGAATCTAAAAATGTGGCTCCCCAGGTTGGAGTTGAACCAACGACACATGGATTAACAGTCCACCGCTCTAACCAACTGAGCTACTGGGGAATTGCTTTTTCACGACATAAATCGCGAAAGCGGGGCGAATCTTAAAGCCATGTCCGGTGCCTGTCAACACCTTCTATGACGATTTTGTTGCCTTCGCTTAAAAGTTGTTCGAACTGGTCATTATTAGTGATTAATGGTGCGAAATTGTGACACCCGTAAATAGCCAAATTTCATTGCAAGCTGGCGCTGCGGCTTTAATAACGAGGCGATTCTGTGTAACGTGACGGACGACAGTTAGATCACATAATTCTTACAAAATAAAAAATCAGGGAGTTTTCTTTTGGAAACGTTACGTCAATGGATCTTGGCACTTGACAGTGTGCTGGGATCTGCCGCTTATTTCCCGTACTTATTACTCGGCACGGGTTTATTCTTCACGCTTTACTTGGGTTTTCCGCAAATCCGCTATTTTAGCCATGCATGGCGAGTGGTGCGCGGCAAAGGTAAATTCGATCACAGCAAATTAGCTGGTGACACCAGTCACTTTCAGGCGCTATCGACCGCTTTGTCGGGCACTGTGGGTACCGGTAATATTGGTGGTGTTGCGTTCGCCATCTTTCTCGGTGGCCCAGCAGCCTTATTCTGGATGTGGATGACCGCGTTCTTCGGCATGACTACTAAATTTGTTGAAGTGACCTTGTCTCACAAATACCGGGTAAAAACGACTGATGGCACCATGGCCGGTGGACCCATGTATTTCATGGATCGTCGCTTAAACATGAAGTGGTTGGCGATTATCTTCGCCATCGCTACGGTGATTAGTTCGTTCGGTACCGGCAGTCTGCCGCAAATCAATAACATTGCTCAGGGCATGCAAGCGTCGTTTGGCATCGAGCCGATGGTAACCGGCGGCGTTTTGGCGGTGCTGTTAGCCTTAGTTATTTTAGGTGGCATTAAACGTATTGCCGCGGTGACCTCGCGCATTGTGCCCATTATGGCGGTGCTATACGTGCTTGGCGCTCTGGCCGTTATTGCTTATAACATCGAAAATTTGCTGCCGTCATTCTTATCGGTCTTTGAAGATGCCTTTACTGGCTCCGCTGCTGTTGGCGGTTTCTTGGGGGCCTCTTTTGCTTACGCTTTTAATCGTGGTGTAAACCGTGGCTTGTTCTCCAACGAAGCAGGTCAGGGCTCCGCGCCAATTGCGCACGCCTCGGCCAAAGCCGATGAGCCTGTGTCTGAAGGCATGGTTTCTATTTTAGAGCCGTTCATCGACACCATTATCATCTGTACCTTAACGGGTATGGTGATCTTGTCGTCAGGTGTGTGGACACAAAAGCACAACAACGAATTTGACCGCTCGGACATGAAATACGTGGCCGGCCAATACAATGATGTTGATGAACATGATCGTGTTGAGCTTGGTAAATTCCTCAACGGCCAAGACAGTGAAGTGGACACGTTTACTGGTACCTTGATTGTTGCTGATGGTCGTTCGATGTCAGGTGATGCAACCTTGATTGCGGCTCGTTCAGTTGCGGAAAATATTGAATATCGCGTTGGCGGTGTGCCGTTTACCGGAGAGCTAGCGGTTGAAAAAGGCCGTTTAATCACGCCTAAACAAGATGGTGCGCCTCTATCCTTAACGGTATGGGGTGACTCTCTGGTGCACTCGGCTCGTTTAACCACGATTGCCTTTAACCAAGGATACCTGGGTGACTACGGCCAATACGTTGTGTCCATAGGCTTATTGTTGTTTGCGTTCTCCACGGCTATTGCCTGGTCGTACTATGGTGATCGCGCCATGATCTACCTGGTTGGTGTTCGTGGTGTGATGCCATATCGAGTGATTTATGTGTCTGGATTCTTCTGGGCATCGTTTGCCGATACCTCGCTAATTTGGGATTTGGCCGCAGTGGCCATTGTCTTGATGACGCTTCCAAACTTGTTTGGTTTGCTGATGTTGTCACGCGAGATGAAACAAACCGTCAAAGACTATTGGCAAAAACAGAGCGATTAAGCTCGCTTGCCTAACCACAACAGGGGCCGTTATGATGGCCCCTGTTTTCGTTTTACAGGTTAAATCCATGGCTTTAGTTGACTGTGCCTTGTGCTCTAAAAAAATATCGAGCAAGGCGAAAAGCTGCCCCCATTGCAAAGCAGATTTTGAAAACCTGACACAAGGCCAGTTAGATGCTCGCCGCGACATTGCCAAAATTAAACGCTCGCAAAGCCTAATGACGCAGTCGTTTGTGGCCATGCTGCTGTTTTGTACTGGCGTGTTAATGTATTTTCTTGGGGATCATGAAACCTATATTTGGATGCCGTTAGCTGGACAAATAGTTGGTGTCACAGGCTTGGTCTGGTACCTGTCGATGCGCATCTTTATGGTGGTGCAAAAAGTGAAAAGCAAATCATAAGCTTGATATTAGTAAGCTAAGGAGAGAGTTGTGAGTATGTCCGTTGAGCAATTAGTAAGCGCCATGACGCCTGACATCTACGACAAACTAAAAACTGCCGTCGAACTCGGTAAATGGGCCGATGGCACACCGCTGAGCGCCGAGCAAAAAGAGCATAGCTTGCAAGCTGTGATTGCCTACCAAGCATTAAATCTGAAGCAAACTGATCACATGACGGTTGCCGCGGGTGGCGAGCTGAATGTGAAATCCAAGCAAGCTCTTAAAACTCAGTTTTCAGACAATCCTGTTTCCGGCGATGATGATATCGCTCGTTTTAAGCCGTAAACAATCCCACGTGACCGCCAGTTGGTTGAACTTTTCCTGCAAACTGGCGGTGATACCGCTCCTTTGTTAATCCGGCCGGCTTTTAAACCAAGCACTTGCCTGCGCAATACAGCCAACGGTAACACTCACCACCGTAAACTGACCGAACAACAGCATCGTGAGTTTGGGCCAGAAATTGACCTCCTCAGAAAACAACGGATGCCAAATGTAGGTAAGCGTCAAGTTGCCCGGAAATAGCAATACCCGATAACCGGGCAAGGGGCCGTTTAACACATCGAATAAATTCCAACTCAGTGTAAATGCAATCAGGCCGATGACTGCTGCAATGAGTCCGCTATATAACGCCAATTTCATCGGGGAGCTTGTACGATTACGACGGTTTGGTATCACGCGTTAAACCTGCCTCAAATTGTCACTCACAAGGGAACTTGTCTCGGGCTTTTAACTCTATGCTGTCTGGCTAACACGAAACGACCTGTAAATGATGCTGTGTGCCTTTTGTTGATGCTGACAACAAAAGGCAACCCGTAGTGCTGACACGCAACTACGCGGGGAGGCTGAGTTCGCCGCGTAGGTTTTTTTGCATGAGTTGTTTCACGTCTGCCTGCGGTAAATCTTGGCTTAACAAAAAGTGCAGTTTAGTGAGCGTGGCTTCAATGGTCATGTCATGGCCGGATATTGCTCCCGTTTGCGCCAGTTTGTTTCCTGATGCATAGCCCGCCATATTTACATGACCTTTCAAACATTGTGTGGTGTTAACCACCACAATGCCGTTTTGGTCGGCTTCGGTGAGTACGTCGAGCAACCGCTGATTTCCTGGTCCGTTGCCAACGCCATAACTTTGCAAAATAAGTGCTTTGACAGGCTGCTGCAAAATATTCTCGATAAGCTCCGGCATGATCCCCGGATACAAGCGCACCAGGCCAATGGGTTGAGGGCTGATGGCTTGCACAGTAAGCGGCTCTGCCACCAATGTTGATGCGACTTCGCCGGCTTTAACTTTAACATCAATGCCGACATCAATAAGCGATGGATAGTTTGGCGAGCCAAATGCATCAAAGGCGTCGGCATCTACCTTGCTACAGCGGTTACCGCGGAATAAGGTATTGTTGAAAAATAAACAAACTTCAGCCACCGGGTAATAAGCTGCGAGATACAGTGCATTCAGCAAGTTGGTTTGACCGTCTGAGCGCAGCTCTGCCAGTGGGATCTGAGAGCCTGTCACGATCACAGGCTTTGCCAAGTTGGTGAGCATAAATGACAGGGCTGACGCGGTATACGCCATGGTATCGGTGCCGTGCAACACAATGAACCCATCAAACTGCTCGTAGTGGCGCTGAATATCGTCAGCAATACGCTGCCAGTCAGCGGGCTGCATTTCTGATGAGTCAACCAAAGGCACGTATTCATGAATCTCAAAGCTGGGCATTTCATCACGATGAAATTCAGGCATGTTGGCAAGTGCCTCGACCAAATGGCCAGGGCTTGGTACATAGCCACCAGATGATGGCCGCATGCCAATCGTTCCGCCGGTATAAGCAATGTAGATTCGTTTTTTCATGGCACTGTTCTTATGAGTTATGGTTGCGCTTGCAGCTTATTCATTTTTAGCGAGATAACAATAAAAAAGAGCCCGATTTCGGACTCTTTTTTGATGTGCTTTCAATGCTTGTTTTAGCTACCGCACTGTAAGCACAAAGCGTAGGTATGGCCGGGATCATCCCATTGCGCGGTTAGCGCAGGGTGTGCCAATACTTGCTTGGCGAATTTCAGCAGTGGTGACAGGCCGTCAGACTGCGCCGTATGCGCAGGCAGCATGGCTTGCGCTTGACCAAAAATGGCTTGTAACAGTTTGTCACGCTCGGACAGCGGCTTTTCAACCACGCTGCTGTCGTATTTTTCCAGCCCGGCAAGCTCCGCGGCAGCGGTGATGGCAGCATTCAAGTCACCCAGCTCATCAACCAAGCCAAGCTCTTTGGCGCGCATGCCACTCCAAACGCGGCCTTGTGCCACTTCATCAACTTGCTCAACGGTCATCTCACGATTGCTTGCGACCAACTCTAAGAATTGTTGATAACCATGTTCAATGCTTTGCTGAATGATACGCTCGAAGGTTTCGTCAAGCGGGCGAGCAGGGCTAAAGCCCGCTAATGGTGTGGTACCAACGCCATCGGCGTGAACACCAATATGATCAAGACTGTTCTCAAAAGTGGTGAGCATGCCGAAAATACCGATCGAGCCGGTGATTGTGGCTGGCGAGGCAATGATTTTATCGGCTGGTGCGGCAATCCAATAACCACCAGATGCGGCAGTGCTGCTCATCGAGGCAACTACTGGCTTACCGGCTTTTTTCAGCTCTTCGATTTGCTCGCGGATGATGTCCGAAGCAAAGGCACTACCGCCCGGGCTATCGATGCGCAATACCACAGCCTTCACATCATCATCTAAACGAGCCTGACGCAGTAAGCGTGCGGTGCTATCACCACCGATGGTGCCGGCCGGCTGGTTGCCATTAAGAATGGTACCTTTCGCAACGACGATACCGACTTTGTCTTGCGCGATTGGCGGCTGAATATCGAGTTTGGTGATATCTAGGTAATCGCTAAAGTGGATTTGTTTGAATGACTTATGTTCTTCGTCGAAGCCGACCAAGTCACCAACAAATTTACGCATTTGAGGGCGTGTGGTTAGCTCGTCGACTAACCCCATGGCGAGCGCTAACTGGCCAGTGTCACCGTTGTGCTGCTCCATGAGCTTGGCGTAGTTGTGAATCGATTGCTCCAACTCTTCTTTCGCCAAACCGCGACTAGTGGACACATCACTCAAGTAGATTTGCCACAAATCGTTAAGCCATACCTGATTGGCTAGGCGAGCCTCATCCGACATGTCATCACGAATAAAGGGTTCAACGGCCGATTTGAAGGTACCGACACGGAACACGTGAGTGTTAATTTTTAGCTTTTCCAGCATGGATTTAAAGAACAACTGATAAGAGCCGTAACCTTCTAACATCAACATGCCATTGGGGTTCATTAGCACCGAATCCGCTTGGCTTGCGAGGTAATATTGATCTTGGCTGTACCAGTCGCCAATTGAAATGACTGGCTTGTCAGCTTTTTTGAATTGTTCCAGAGCAGTGCTGATTTCACGAAGCTTGCTTAATCCACTCGGTCGCATCTGGCTGGCATCAATCACTAACGCGGTAATGCGCTTATCGTGGCGAGCACTTTCAATGACGCGAACGACATCGGCTAGCAAAATTTCTGGCTCTTCATCTTTCGAACCAAGGGCTTCTTGGAAGAATTGAGCCATGGGATCGATGGCGCGGGTTTGTTCCACGATGCGTCCATCAAGGGACAGCACGAGCGCGCCTTCTTCAAATTGAGGGCCTTTATCTTGTGAGCTAATAGCTACAATAAAGCCGATTACGATGACCAAAAAAACAATATTTATCAGTGCTTTTCGAACCCAGTTCAGGGTACGCCAACAAAGTTGGAAAAATCGTCGGATTAACGTCATATATAGGGTTACTCGCCTGTACTACTAACTAAATTTGTTAGCTTTTTTGATAACGCAACTTTAACTTGGCACGATTGTCACGGCCACTCTAAGTTGTAAATAAATGTAATCTGCCGCACACACTGCTAAATTTGTGGTTTTTATCTGGTACGACCAGTGCTAGTTTCTGTGCTTATAAATCAATAACAAAAATTTGATATGAACACATCACAACCTTATCCAAATCTGCTGGCACCACTTGATTTAGGTTTTACGACTCTACGTAATCGAGTGCTAATGGGCTCAATGCATACGGGGCTGGAAGAAGAGCGCGGGGGCTTTGACAAACTCGCCGCCTTTTATAAAGCGCGCGCTGAAGGTGGGGTTGGTTTGATTGTGACCGGCGGCATTGCGCCAAATTTTCGCGGGCGCTTGGCGCCTGATGGCTGCCAACTCAGTTTCTTTTGGCAAGTGGCTAAGCACCGCAAAGTAACCCAAGCGGTGCATCAAGCAGGCAGTAAAATATGCCTGCAAATTCTTCATGCAGGCCGTTATGGCTACCATCCATTAAATGTTTCCGCTAGTGCACTTAAAGCCCCCATTAGCCCGTTTAAGCCCAAAGGATTGTCGGCAAGGGGCATTAACAAAACAATTAAAGACTTTGCTAACACGGCCAGATTGGCGCAAAAGGCTGGCTACGACGGGGTCGAGATCATGGGCTCCGAAGGCTATCTCATTAACCAATTCCTTTGTGCTCGAACGAACCAGCGCACAGATCAATGGGGCGGGAATTTTACCAACCGGTCACGGCTGGCCACTGAAATTGTTGCTGCAGTGCGCGCCAAAGTGGGTACCGATTTCATCATTATTTTTCGTCTGAGCATGCTCGATTTAGTTGAACAGGGTAGTTCTTGGCCTGAAGTGATAGAACTGGCACAAGCGCTAGAAGCATGTGGTGTCACCATTATTAATACCGGCATCGGCTGGCATGAAGCGCGTATTCCCACCATTGCTACCAGTGTGCCAAGAGCGGCCTTTAGTTGGGTGACGGAGAAGCTCAAACCCCATGTTTCGGTACCCTTGATTGCGACAAACCGAATTAACGATCCTCAGGTTGCTGAGCAGATTTTGCAAAGTGGGCAAGCCGATATGGTGTCGATGGCGCGCCCCATGTTGGCGGATGCTGAGTTCGTAAACAAAGCAGCCCGCGATGAAGCTCACCTCATTAATACTTGCATTGCCTGCAATCAGGCGTGTCTTGATCATGTGTTCAAACGTAAGCGCGCTTCGTGTTTGGTCAACCCACAAGCGTGTTATGAAACGGAATTAGTCATGACACCAGCCAGCAAGCCGAAAAAAATCGGGGTCGTTGGAGCAGGTCCTGCCGGACTAGCGTTCAGCTGCTATGCCGCGGAGCGCGGCCATGATGTTGTACTGATGGACAAGGCTAACGAAATTGGCGGCCAGTTTAATATCGCTAAACAAATTCCAGGTAAAGAAGAGTTCTATCATACCCTGCGTTATTTTGATGAACGTTTAACACAACTAAAAGTGACGCGCCTATTGGGACAATCACAGACTTCTGATTCACTGGCCGAGCACGACTTTGATGAGTTGATTATTGCTTCGGGTATCCAGCCTCGTATGCCGCTGATTGATGGTATTGATCACCCAAGTGTGTTGAGTTATTTGCAAGTTGTAAAAGACAAGATTCCCGTTGGAGAGCGCGTCGCGATTATTGGTGCCGGCGGTATTGGTTTTGATGTGGCGGAATACTTGGTGCATCAGCACTCAAGCCCCAAGCCCCAGCCTCAGCAATGGCTGGCCGAGTGGCGTATTGATGCCTCGCTAGAGCAACGCGGCGGGCTTGCCGAAGCGGCGGCTGAATTAACGACCGCGCGACAGGTTTACTTACTGCAACGAAAAACCACCAAGGTTGGCGCTGGGCTAGGTAAAACCACCGGCTGGATCCATCGTGAAACGCTAAAAAAGCACGGCGTGCAAATGTTGGCAGGTGTTCAATATCAGAAAATCGATGATCAAGGTTTGCACCTAGAAATAGACGGTGAAGCGCGAATACTCGCGGTTGATCATATTGTGGTGTGTGCGGGCCAACAGCCAGAGCGACATTTACATGACGAATTAGTGGCCCAAGGGCGAACACCTCATTTGATCGGTGGCGCTTACGAGGCCGCCGAATTAGACGCCAAGCAAGCAATTCGGCAAGGTGCTGAGCTGGCCGCAACCATATAACGGCCTCTCGTGCTGGTAAATATGCGCTCAAGGCTCCAATACCCCGGCGGCGCATTTAGGTTTTATCCATCACTAATTTCATGCGACACTCAGAGCGTTTTTGCCAATCACTCTGAGGATCTTGCCTTATGAATTTTGCCGAGTCTGCCTGGTCATTATTGCCACCCCTGCTGGCGTTAACCGCTGCTGTGGTGACTCGCCGGGTTGTGCCATCGTTGGCCATCGGTATTCTTGCTGGCGTGATATTGCTCGGTGGTGGCGACTGGCAAGCCAGCGCACAAATTCTATGGCAAAAAGTGAGTGGGTTAGTTTGGGCAGACGGTGGCCTGAATTCCTGGAACCTATACATCGTTGCGTTTTTACTGTTACTTGGCATGCTTACTAGTTTGTTATCGCTCAGCGGCGCGACTCAAGCATTTGCCGACTGGGCCATCGCACGTATCCAAACTGCCAGAGGTGCACGCCTAACAACAGTTTTCCTCGGCGTTGTGATTTTCATTGACGATTATTTCAATAGCCTTGCCGTTGGTAGTGTCTCGCGCCCAATTACCGACAAACTAAGAACATCAAGAGCCAAGCTCGCCTACCTGCTGGATTCAACGGCGGCACCAATGTGCGTGT
This sequence comes from Neiella holothuriorum, assembly GCF_019457915.1. Taxonomy (GTDB): domain Bacteria; phylum Pseudomonadota; class Gammaproteobacteria; order Enterobacterales; family Neiellaceae; genus Neiella; species Neiella holothuriorum. The sequence goes on along the minus strand of NZ_JAHZSS010000005.1, from coordinate 167,416 downwards.
TGATGCCGGTCTCAAGTTGGGGCGCTTATATTATTGCGGTGATCGGCGGCATTTTGGTGTCTCATCAAATAACCGACATCTCTCCGCTGCATGCGTTTGTTGCCATGATCCCGATGAATTTCTATGCCGTGTTTGCTATTGGCCTGGTCATTGTTACGGCGATTTGGCCAATCAACCTGGGGGCGATGAAGGACAGTGAACGGCGTGCGTTGGAAGGTGATACCGGCCGGGTTGATGCCTCTGCGCTAGCAGATGAACAAGAGCCGCTTGCCAATGGCCACTTATTGGGCTTATTGGTGCCCATCGCAACGTTGGTCTTTGCCACGGTAATTGGCTTAGTCGTTACCGGAGCCATGGCCGTGCTGAATGCCGGTGACAAACTCACCGCTTTGGCCGCGCTTGAAAATACAGATGTGGGCTTATCACTCGTTATTGGTGGCGTTATTGCCTTGGCCGTTGCTGTAATGATGCTGCTACGACAACGACCAACGGTTAAGCAGCTTGGGCGCAGCTTTACATTGGGCGCTGCGTCGATGAAAGGCGCCATTATTGTGTTGTTTTTTGCGTGGTGTATAGGCTCGGTTATCAGTGACTTAAAAACCGGCACCTATTTGGCCTCCTTTGTTGGCGATAGCATGGGGACCAACTGGTTACCTGTGTTGCTGTTTGTGTTAGCCGGATTGATGGCTTTTTCAACCGGCACCAGCTGGGGCACGTTTGGCATCATGTTACCCATTGCTGGTGATATGGCGGCAGCTACCGATCTGGTCATGATGCTGCCTTATTTAGCCGCCGTGTTGGCGGGTTCGGTGTTTGGCGATCATTGCTCACCAATTTCTGACACCACCATCTTGTCATCAACAGGGGCTGGCTGCGATCACATTGAGCATGTCAGAACCCAATTGCCCTATGCCGTATTAGTTGCCATTGTGAGCGCCGTTGGCTATGCCGTTTTAGGTACGAGTGGCTCGGTCATGGCCGGATTTTTTGCCGCTTCAGCTGTGTTTACGTTGGTCGTTTGGGGCCTGCAACGAGGCGTTAGAGACGTGTGATTGATCGTAATTAATACTATCCACAAAATAGCGGTTAAATCGTCTGGTGGAAGTGTTGTGTTTGCCGAATCAATGGTAGATGATTAGCGGTCATTAATTTATTTAGTAGTATTTAGAGGGTATCTCATGTCAGAGGCGGTGCCAGCGCCCAAGCCGAGCAATTTCATTCGGCAAATCATTGATAAAGATTTGGCTGAAGGAACGCACACCAGTGTGCACACCCGTTTTCCGCCCGAGCCCAATGGCTATTTGCACATCGGGCACGCCAAATCCATCTGCCTAAATTTTGGCATTGCCGAAGATTATAAAGGGCAGTGCAACTTACGCTTTGACGACACCAACCCAGAAAAAGAAGAGCAACATTTTGTCGACAGCATCAAACGTGATGTGAGCTGGCTGGGTTACCAGTGGAGCGGCGACATTTGCTATTCATCTGACTACTTTGATCAGCTTCATGGCTTTGCCGTTGAGTTGATTGAAAAAGGCTTGGCTTACGTTGATTTTCTGACCCCAGAAGACATTCGCGAGTACCGCGGTACGTTAAAGGCGCCGGGTAAAAACAGTCCATATCGTGACACATCGGTGGCCGATAACTTGGCCGCGTTTGAACGTATGCGCAAAGGCGAATATAAAGAAGGCGAATGCTGCTTACGCGCTAAAATTGATATGGCTAGCCCAATCATTTGTATGCGCGATCCGGTGATTTACCGTATTCGCTTTGCCGAACATCATCAAACCGGCAACAAGTGGTGCATTTATCCCATGTACGACTTTACCCACTGTATTTCTGATGCACTGGAAGATATCAGCCACTCCTTATGTACGCTGGAATTCCAAGATAACCGAGCGTTGTATGACTGGGTGCTCGACAACATCACGATTAAAAGCCGCCCGCGTCAGTATGAATTTTCGCGCTTAAACCTCGAATATACCTTGATGTCCAAGCGTCGCTTGAGCGCCTTGGTCAACGATGGACATGTTGACGGTTGGGATGATCCTCGGATGCCAACCATTGCCGGCATGCGCCGCCGTGGTTATACGCCGCACAGTTTACGCGAGTTTTCAGCTCGAATTGGTGTCACCAAACAAGACAACATGGTTGAGATGGCCATGCTCGAAGCGTGCATTCGTGAAGAGCTTAATGCCGATGCGCCACGCGCTATGGCGGTGATTGATCCCATTAAAGTGGTCATTGAAAACTACCCTGAAGGGCAAACGGAGCAACTGACTGCGCCGTGTCATCCAAGTCGCGATGATATGGGAAGCCGCCAGCTACCGTTTGGTCGCGAACTGTTCATTGACCGAGACGATTTTCGTGAATCGGCCAATAAAAAATTCAAACGCTTGGTCTTGGGTAAAGAAGTACGCTTGCGTAATGCTTATGTGATTAAAGCAGAGCGTTTCGATACTGATGAGTGTGGCAACGTGACCACGGTTTACTGTAGTTACGATGCTGACACGTTAGGGCAAAACCCAGCCGATGGCCGTAAGGTCAAAGGTGTGATCCACTGGGTGTCAGCAGAATTTGGCTTGCCAGCAGAAGTGCGCTTATACGATCGCTTGTTTACGGTGCCAAATCCCGCCGCGGAAGATGACTTTTCTTCGGTATTGAACCCTGATTCATTAGTGATTAAGCATGCGGTGATTGAACCAAGCTTAGCGAATGCTGAAGCTGAAAACGCATACCAGTTTGAACGCGAAGGTTACTTCTGCCGTGATAATGGCGACAGTAATAAGTTGGTGTTTAATCGCACCGTTGGCCTACGGGATACATGGGCCAAAATAGGAGGCTAACGGATGAGCGAGTACGAAGGGCAGGCTATTCAGTCAGAGCCAGAGCAAGAACAACAAGTAGACGTTCGGTATGCCGGATTTTGGCTTCGCGTGGGCGCAGTGCTCATTGACACACTGATCTTGATGCTCATATTTGTACCGCTTATGTTGCTTATCTTTGGCGTGGAATATTACACCGTGCCAGAGAGCCGAGAAGCGTTTAATTTGACTGAAACTCTGTTGCAGAATGTGCTGCCCGCAGCAGTGACGGTGCTACTTTGGGTACGCTTTGCTGGTACGCCCGGTAAACTGATTCTGGGTTTGGCGGTGGTTGATAACACCACATTTGGCAACATCAGTGTGATGCAAGCAATCATTCGCTACCTGGGGTATATCCCGTCAGTTTTCGTATTGATGATAGGCCTGTTATGGGTTGCATTTGATAAACGTAAACGTGGCTGGCATGACTTGCTCGCAGGTACGGTGGTGATCCGACGTTAACGGTGAGTCATAGCCATAAGCTATAAAAAAACGGCCATCAAGGCCGTTTTTTATTTTTGATATTGTTATGTTTCACATCACCGCTGATTAGCCGTGATCACATTCCTGATTGGTACAGCGACCGTACAAGTACAAGCTGTGATTGGTCAGCGTAATGTTGTGACGCTTGGCGATGTCATGCTGACGTTGCTCAATAACATCATCAGTAAATTCGATAACGCGACCGCAGTCGAGGCAAACCAAGTGATCGTGGTGCTCTTGGCTTGAGAGTTCAAATACAGACTTTCCGCCTTCGAAGTGGTGGCGGGTAACAATACCTGCATCGTCGAACTGGTTAAGAACACGATAAACCGTGGCTAAACCAATCTCTTCTCCTTGATCGATTAATTTCTTGTACACATCTTCCGCACTGATGTGCTGATTGCTCGGTACTTGAAGCATTTCGAGAATCTTAATACGGGGCAATGTTACTTTCAGGCCGGCTTTTTTTAGAGCCAGATTTTCGTCTGTCATTATGATGCCTGTAGGTGAGGGCGTTGCAAGATTGACACATTATAGTGGTTGGTTTACTAAAATAAACCGACTAGCAGTGTGTTTTCTGACTCAGAGCAATAAAAAATTTGTAATTGCCGCAATAACTTGCGGCAAAAATGAAACAAATAGAGGTGCTTACTGCAATTCAGCCAAGCACATTTCATCGTAAATTTGTTTGGCCCAGGTCTTAATCCGTTCTTCCGTTAACTCGGGTTGACGGTCTTCATCAATCCCTAAACCAACAAAGTGATCGTCATCGGCTAAGCCTTTCGATGCTTCAAAGTCGTAGCTTTCGGTTGGCCACAAACCAACGAGAGTGGCACCGCGAGCTTCAACGATATCGCGGATCATGCCCATGGCATCGAGGAAATACTCTGCATAATCTTCCTGATCGCCACAGCCGAAAATGCCTACCAGCTTGTCTTCAAATGACAGCGCTTCTAGGTCTGGGAAGAAGTCATCCCAGTCACATTGCGCTTCACCGTAATACCAGGTAGGAATACCGAATAATAAGAAGCTGTACTGATCAATGTCTTCCTTCGTTGCTTTGGCAATATCGTGGACATCACAAATGTCTTTGCCTAATTCCTTTTGCAACATGTTGGCGACGTTTTCTGTATTGCCGGTGTCGCTACCGAAAAAAATACCAACCAATGCCATGGTGTATTCCTACTTTTATTTTCTAGGTTTGATAAATCGTTTACGCAGAAGACCACATTTACGATGCGTCATCTGATGTCATTTTCTCTTGCAGCAGTTGCTCAATATAAGCTGCACGGCTTAAGCCCAGTGCTTTCGCCTGTTGATCAAGTTGCTCCACCATATTGGTATGTAACTTGAGTTCTACGCGTTTCAGGCCGTTGTCTTTGTCACGGCGTAGCTGATTACGCTTGTTAATTTTGATCTGTACTTCTCGAGGAAGTGGGTTGGTCTTAGGGCGGCCAGGCCGTTTTTCTTCGCTGAACAGATCAATTGTAGTGCGATCTGCAATTTGTTTGGCCATCCCTTAACCTCCGGTGCCCGTTGCCGAAAAGAATGCTTTGATTACGCCTTTGGCAATAAAGCCTGCGCAACCAAGAAATAAAACCAGCCAAACAATCACTCGACCGAACACGGGTACATTACCGCGTTTAAGCACATCATAAATGGCCATGCCGATGAAGAAAAATAGTATGGCAAAGAACAGGTACAAGCCCAGAGTTTCTATTTCTTGCCAATGCTCAATAAGCCAGTTGGACTGCATAATAAATCATTCAAAATTTAGGAGGCGCGACTATAGCACAAGCCGCTAGTTAGAGGCCAAGAAAGCTGACACGATTCGATTAAAGTCAGCCGGTTTCTGCGCATGAAGCCAGTGGCCTGTACCCTGTATGATGCGAGCTTTGGCAGCTGGAAAGTGCTGACCAATTGCTGAGCGGTGGCTCTCAAGAATATATTCAGATTCGCTACCTTTCACAAACAGCGTTGGGCCATCAAAACTGACATCGGTTTTAGGCCAGTCAATGACATCGTCGTAACCTGCTAATACTTGTTCTATGCGCAAACGCCACTGACATTTAGCGTCTGACCAGGTTAAGTTTTTCAATAAAAATTGACGCACGCCGACCTCATCAACAAATTGAGCGAGTAACGCGTCCGCTTCTTTACGGTTTGCAGTGTTGGTTTGCTGCAGCGCTCTTAAGCCTTTGATGACTTGCACATGATGGCTCTGGTAGGGCACAGGCGCAATATCGGCCACCACTAAGCATTGAATAAGCTCCGGCTGTTGCAACGCCAATTGCATGGCTATTTTACCGCCCATTGAGTGACCGACGACTTTGACCGATGCAAGTTTTAACTGAGCCAGTAACGCCTTAACGTCGGCCGCCTGCGACAGGTAATCCATGCCGTCTAAGGTCGGTGACGCGCCATGATTGCGCGTATCAATTTGTATGACCCGAAAGCCTTGTTCAACTAAGGCGCGAGCGAGGCTTCCGAGATTATTCAAATCGCCAAATAGGCCATGGATCAAAAGCACGGGATCGCCGTGGCCGACGTCTTTAAAGTTGAGCATGGTGAAGTATCAATGAAATATTTGGCCACTATTATGACGAATTAATAGCATCCATCAATCATCAGATTGGCTCTTCGCTTTGGGGCTTGCCATCATCTATGTATAATTAGCTTCCAATCCCTTTGTTCCGTTCTAGAACCAGAGCCAAATCTATGAAAACCATTGAAGTTGATGATGATTTATATCAGTACATTGCCGGCCAAACCCAACAAATCGGAGAGAGTGCTTCCGATATTTTAAGGCGATTACTGATGCCGTCGACTTCGCCTCAGGTGACTCCTGACGTGGCTGAATCAGTCACGCCTGTGGCTACTGAGCCCAAGCCCGCTATGGTTGATTTGGCAAATCTCGATCTTGATTTATTAGCAGAGCAGAAAGGTGTTGTTGGCCGATTTTTACTAATCTTAGCTCACCTTCATCAAGAAGCGCCCGAGGCATTTGCAGGCGTAACCTCGATTCGAGGCCGTGACCGTTTGTACTTCGCTGCCAGCAAAAATGAATTATTGGCGGCGGGCAGCAGCACCAACCCGAAAGCGATTGAAGGTTCACCGTATTGGGTTGTCACCAACAACAACACAGACAAGAAAAAAGCCATACTCAATGAAGTATGCCAAGTGCTCGGCTTGGATGCCGCACGACAAACACAATTAATTGAAAGTTTATAAATTGACCTACAAAGGAAAACCAATGGCAATTCACCCAAGAGCAGGGCAAAAAGCCCAAACTCAGGACTTGTGCAGCGTTCCGCGCTTACTTACTGACTATTATCTGACTAAACCAGATCCAGCCAAGGTCGAACACAATGTTGCCTTTGGTACATCGGGTCATCGGGGCTCCAGTTTAAAGCAGTCGTTCACCGAAACTCACATTCTGGCAATTAGCCAAGCAATTGTGGATTACCGCAATGAGCAAGGAACGTTGGGGCCATTGTATTTAGGAATGGATACCCATGCGCTGTCAGAAGCAGCCTTCTGTTCAGCCATTGAAGTTTTTGTAGGCAATGGTGTTGAAGTTCGCGTTCAAAAAGACCGCGGTTATACGCCAACGCCGGTGATCTCTCATGCAATTTTGAGCCACAACGCGTCGAAGCCAGCCAACTTGGCTGACGGCGTGGTGATCACGCCATCGCATAACCCACCACAGGATGGTGGCTTCAAATATAACCCTCCAAATGGTGGTCCTGCCGATAGTACTGCGACCAAATGGATTGAGAATCGCGCTAACGATTTGATTGCCGCTGAGCTTGAAGGCATTGGTTACACACCATTTGATGAAGCATGGGAATCAAACCTATGCGTCGAGTATGACTATGTGAAGCCGTACGTGGATGATCTGAAAAATGTCATCAACATGGACGCAATTAAAAACGCCGGCGTGAAAATTGGTGTTGATCCTATGGGGGGCTCCGGAATTGCATTTTGGCCAGCAATTGCAGAAACCTATGGCTTGGATATTGAAGTCGTTAATGATCGTGTTGACCCAACGTTCAGCTTCATGACACTGGATAAAGACGGCAAGATCCGTATGGATTGTTCATCGCCTTACGCAATGGCAAGCCTGATTGATCTCAAAGATGACTTTGATGTCGCGGTCTCAAATGACCCTGATTATGATCGTCACGGCATTGTGACCAAATCAGTTGGTTTGATGAACCCGAACCACTATTTAGCCGTTGCTATTCAGTACCTCTATACCAATCGTCCTCAATGGCGTGACGATTTGGCGATTGGTAAAACGCTGGTTTCAAGTTCAATGATTGACTACGTTGCCAATTCACTCAGCAAAAACCTAAAAGAAGTGCCTGTTGGCTTTAAATGGTTTGTTGATGGGCTGTACTCCGGTGATTTCGGTTTTGGTGGTGAAGAAAGTGCGGGTGCTTCCTTCTTACGAATGGACGGTACCGTCTGGAGTACCGATAAAGACGGCATTATTCTGGCTTTGCTTGCCGCTGAAATTACTGCAGTAACGGGTAAAGATCCTGGTCAGCATTATCTTGATTTAGTTGAACAATTTGGTGCGCCGGTTTACAAACGTATCGATGCTCCAGCGAGTTCAGCACAAAAAGATGTGTTGGCTAATTTGACCGCAGATATGGTTGAAGCCGATACGCTTGCGGGTGATGCGATTACAGCTAAGCTTACCCATGCTCCTGGCAATGGCGCAGCGATTGGTGGCTTAAAAGTTGTAACTGCTAAAGGGTGGTTTGCCGCCCGCCCATCGGGTACAGAAGAAATCTACAAAATTTATGCAGAAAGCTTTGTTGGTGAAGAGCACTTGGCTCAAATCCAGCAAGAGGCACAAGATATTGTTGCTGCGGCTTTTGCTAAAGCAGGCTTGTAGACCGGTTTCACTTTTACCTAAACCCAAAGTAACTTGAGTAAGTGATGTTAAAGTTGCTTTGGGTTGTTATTGTGCTGATTTGAGTTGATCTAGATCGCGCCATACGCAGGTTTTGCCACCTATTATGTTGCCAGCAGTATTTAGTAAGGAACCTAAGGCTAGGTGTCTACTCTAAATATCCAGTTCGGTAATCACACATTAGGACGGTAATTGGTATGGCGATTAAAAAGGCTACTGGCACTACCACCGCCAGCAAAAAAACGACGACAACCACCAAAAAAGCTCCTGCGGCTAAGAAAGCCCCTGCAGCTAAAAAAACAGCTGTTAGTAACGCTGAAACAGAATTTGCGGTTCAGGTTTCCGTTGAAGAATTTAAAGAAAGTATTGTTCGTCACCTGAACACCACTTTAGGTACTGATGCAGAAAAAGCATCTGACAAGGCTTGGTGGGGCGCTACCGCTGCTGCCATTAACGAGTTGGTATTCTCTCGTTTAAGCTACACCCAAAAAACTCACCTCAACAAAGACACCCGTGCAGTTCATTACCTGTCACTAGAGTTCCTGATGGGACGCCTGATGGGCAACAACCTGCAAAGTTTAGGGCTGTTTGAAAATGCCGCACAAGCGCTAAAAGAACTGGGACATGATATTACCGATCTGGCTGAAGAAGAGCCGGATATGGCGCTTGGCAACGGCGGGTTAGGTCGTTTAGCGGCTTGTTTCATCGATTCACTCGCTAGCCTGAACTACCCAGCGATTGGTTACGGTATTCACTACGAGCACGGTTTATTCCGCCAAACAATTCAGCAAGGTCGTCAAATTGAGCGTGCTGATTCATGGCGTGAGTACGGCAACCCTTGGGAAATTTGTCGTCCAGAATCAACTCAAGAAGTGCCGCTGTTCGGTTATGTAGAGACGGTCTTCGAGCAAGACGGTAGCCTGCGTAAAGTTTGGCACCCAGGTAGCGTTATTAAAGGTGTGCCATGGGATATTCCTATTGTTGGCTATAAAGGCACCACCGTTAACATTTTGCGTTTATGGGAAAGCCGTGCGTCTGAATTTTTTGATTGGGATGCGTTTAATGCCGGTGCCTATAAAGATGCACAAGGCGAGCAAAACTTAGCTGAAACCGTATCAAAAGTTCTGTATCCGAATGATGAAACTGAAGCCGGTAAACAACTGCGCTTGGTTCAACAGTACTTCTTCTGTGCTTGTTCACTGAAAGATATCATGCGTCGCTACAAGCGTGCTCATGGCAACGACTTCAGCCAATACGCTAAACAAATTGTAATTCAGTTGAATGACACTCACCCAACCGTTGCAATTCCAGAACTGATGCGCGTGTTTATGGACGAAGAAGGCTTGAAGTGGGAAGACGCTTGGGCTATTTGCCAAGAAGCATTCGCTTACACCAACCACACGTTGCTACCAGAAGCTCTTGAGAAGTGGCCTGTCTACTTGTTTGAGCGCGTATTGCCACGTCACCTTGAAATCATTTATGAAATTAACCGCCGCTTCTTGGACGAAGTTGAAGCCAAGTGGCCTGGTGATGATGCCAAGAAGATCAAGTTGTCACTGATTGAAGAAGGTGCGCAACGCATGATCCGCATGGGTAACCTGTGTGTGGTTGGCTCATATAAAGTCAATGGTGTTGCCGCCGTTCACTCGGAATTGGTGAAAACCGATCTATTCCCTGAGTTCTATGCACTATGGCCAGAGAAGTTCGTTAATGTCACCAACGGTGTAACACCACGCCGCTGGTTGAAAGCTTGTAACCCACGCTTGAGCTCGCTTATCAGTGAGACCATTGGTGATGACTGGCCGGGTCAATTAGACCAATTGACGCAACTGGTTCCGCATGCTGGTAAAGCTGCGTTCCAGAAGAAATACATGCAAGCTAAGCGCGAAAACAAGCTAGAGCTGGTTAACACCATTCGCGAATTGACGGGGGTTGAAGTTTCTCCGGATGCCATCTTTGATGTTCTGATTAAGCGTCTGCACGAGTACAAGCGTCAGCACTTGAACTTGCTACACATCTTGGCCTTGTATCGTCGCTTGCTGGAAAATCCGAATATGGACTTCCACCCGATGGTATTCCTGTTCGGCGCCAAAGCGGCTCCAGGCTACAAACTGGCTAAAGAAATCATCTTCACTATCAACAAAGTTGCTGATCGCATCAATAATGATCCGCGCATCAAAGACAAGTTGAAAGTGGTGTTCTTACCAAACTACCGCGTGAGCTTGGCTGAGAAAATGATTCCTGCTGCTGACTTGTCTGAGCAGATCTCAACGGCTGGCTATGAAGCATCCGGTACCGGCAACATGAAGATGGCGCTCAACGGTGCTTTGACCATAGGTACAATGGACGGCGCGAATATTGAGATTGCGGAAGAAGCCGGTGAAGAAAACATGTTTATCTTCGGCCTGTCGGTTGATGAAGTGAAAGAAACCAAAGCCAAAGGCTACAATCCTTGGGATTACTACTACGGTAACCCAGAGATCAAAGCCGTGTTGGATTGGTTAGACACTGACTACTTCACGCCAGGTGAGCCAGGTGCATTGTCTGCTATCAAGCGCAGCTTGCTTGATGGTGGTGACCCATATTTAGTACTGGCGGATTTTGAAGCGTATTCTGAAGCGCATAAACGTGCTAATGAAATGTATAAAGATCAGAAAGCATGGGCTAAGAGCGCGATTTTGAATACCGCGCAAATGGGCAAGTTCACCTCAGATCGTTCGATTGAAGACTATGTGAAGAACATCTGGAACCTGACCAAATGTAGTGTTAAATAAGTACTGACTGAATCAGTTAGACTTTTTAAAAGCCACCTTCGGGTGGCTTTTTGCTGTTTAACAGGCCGATAACGCCATGACAAATAGCAGGAATGTGACTGGAGACTATAAATCGGTTCGCGACACTAACAAAAGTTGTCAATACTGAGGGAACATGGCACCTTCGTAGTGTAAACACTGGCAGGGATTGTTTAAGCGACCAATGAAACTGACGGCAAGCCCCCATCAGGGGAGCAGTAACAAATTAGGCCGTAAGGTCTTAATCTACATCATTATCTGTAGTACTGCGTTGTCGCTGCTTTCCACCGCAGCGCAAATTTATCGAGATTATGTGTATGACATCGAGAGCATTCAGCTGCGATTTAAGTCAATTGAATCGAGCCAGCTTGAATCCTTGATCTTAAACCTATGGGATGTCAATGACGACATTGTTGCTCAACACCTGATCGGTATCGTCAACCTTCCCGACATTAGCCATGCACAAATCACCTCGCCACTCGGCCAAGTGTATCAAGCCGGTGATGCGCAGATGCTGCCCGATGCATCCAAATCCTTTGACCTCATTTACGAAGGCCAGCACATTGGTACCTTGTTGGTTGAAGCTGACTACGACGATATCTACAGCCGTTTGAAGCAAAAAGCGGGTTTCATTTTGTTAAGCCAGCTTGGTAACACCTTAATCGTCGCGTTGTTTATGGGCGCATTGGTGTATTACCTCATTACCCGCCATGTCTACCGAATTGCCAGCTATAGCCGCGAATTGAGTATTGATAACTTAGAAGTGCCGTTGTCGTTAGAGCGTCGCAGAACAGGTACTGATGAGCTGGATGACTTGGTGACATCCATGAACCAAATGCGGGAAACATTGCGCAGCGATATTATTCGTCGGCAACAAGCTGAAGCTCAAGTTCAGCAAATGAATATTCGGTTGGAAGCTAAGGTACAGGAGCGTACTCGCTTACTCGAGCAGTCGATTGAAGAGCTGAAAATGGCGCAGGACAGCTTGATTCAATCGGAAAAAATGGCATCGCTCGGTAGCTTGGTTGCGGGTGTTTCCCATGAAATTAATACGCCGCTAGGTGTTTGTGTGAGTGCCAATTCAAACGTTTCAGCGCGATTACGCACGATTGTTTCGGAAGTTGATGCCGGCACCTTGACCAAAGGTCGGTTGACCAAATTCCTCGATCTGCAAACTGAATCATGCGGCATGATTGATAAGAGTTTACGACGCGCAGTGGAATTGATTAGTAATTTCAAATCTGTGGCGGTGAACCAATCAAATGACACCTTGCTCGAATGCAACATGAAAGAGCTGCTGCTTGAAAGTGTTGCCACAATTCGAACCGTGTTTAAGCGGGAAAATTACAAAATCAATATTGATGTCGACAACAGTGTTGAGCTGAAAACCTACCCGGGTGTTTGGCACCAAATCTTAACCAACTTGATGGTGAACTCGCATAAACACGGCTTTGAAGATATGGACGATGGCGAGATCTCCATGGTGCTGACCGAAGATGAAAATGAAGTGAAGTTTGTCTACAAAGACAATGGCCATGGCATTGCCAAAGACATTATTGATCGTGTCTTTGATCCGTTTGTCACGTCCAAACGTGGTCAGGGCGGCTCCGGGTTGGGCATGAATATTCTATTTAACTTAGTGCACGCAAAATTGAATGGTCGCGTCTCTGTGGCCAACCTTGAGAAAGGTTGCCAGTTTGAGATTACCTTTCCTTCGCAGCACCGAGCGATTGACGAAGACAAGCCTTAGCCTTGCACCGCGCTCGTTGCTAATAAACAATAAAAAAGGCGGCTCCCATAGGAGCCGCCTTTTTTAATTTAAACCAACGTTAGATGATTTCGGCCACTAAGCTTCGGTTGAGCGCTTTAATCTCGCTCAAACGAACCGTTACCACATCGGCCAAGCGATGTTTTACGTCACCTTCGACCAAGATAACGCCTTCATCAGCATTAACTTTCACCTGTTTTTTATCGGCGTGCAGGGTTGGTGCCGGAATAAATACCATGGCGCCATTTGCCACCAAGCGAGCGCGCATTCCGCCGCGATTGATATCAAAAATTTCGGCACTGAATTCCTGCTTCTCGGCCAAGGCTTGTTGCAAGTATTGAGCATACAAGAAGTCCGATAAATCACGCTCCGCAAACCGGTTGCGCTTGCGGCGCTCGGTGAGGTGCTCAGCATCATCTGCTGTCGGTTGTGGCAGTTGAGATTCCTTGCGCAAAATTGCTTTGATTAAGCGGTGGTTGATCATGTCACCATATTTACGAATCGGCGAGGTCCACGTGCCGTAGCAATCCAAGCCCATACCATAATGTTGGCCTGGCTCTACTTGTACTTCACTAAAGGATTGGAATTTACGCAAGCGCGAATCCAAATAGCCGGTTTCCAGTGTGTTGAGCCAACGGCGCAATTGGCAGAAACCGGAGAGCGACTTCAATGACTCGGCAGAGGCTTCACCACCATGTTCGCTAATGAGGGCGACCGCCGCGTCGAGTTGTTCGTCTTCAAAGCCTAGATGAACGTTATAAACGGCTTTGTCACTGTGGTTCCGTAGCCAAGTAGAGACCGCAATGTTGGCCACAATCATCGACTCTTCAATCATGCTATTGGCTATACGACGGTGCTCGGCATGAACGGCTTTCACGCTGGCATCTTGGTTTAACTCAAAACGATAGTCTGGGCGATCGGGGAAGGTGATTGCATGTTCATTACGCCAATTGACGCGGGCTTGGGTCATCGCATGCAAGGCTTGCAGTTGGGTTTCTAACTCGCCATCTTCTGGCTGCCAATCACCCGTTTTCTCCAACCAGTCCGATACCTTGTCGTACGCTAATTTGTAATGGGAACGAACGGTAGCCAAGCAAAGCTTAGGCTCGCCTGTCAGGGTGCCATCTTTAGTAATTTCTAAGGTGGCAACAACCGCGGGACGATCTTCGTTGGCCACTAAAGAACAAAGCTCTTCACTGAGACGAGACGGGATCATACTGACATTGCGAGCGGGTAAATACACCGTAAAGGCACGGTCGCGAGCAGCTAAATCCAAGGTTGAGCCGGCTTCGATATAGGCTGTCGGATCAGCAATAGCAACGGTAAGGCGCCAGCCAGATTCGGTTGTTTCTATGGCGAGAGCGTCATCCATATCGCGCGTTGATTCACCATCAATGGTGAACATGCGCAGCTTGGTTAAATCCTCGCGGGCAAGACCTTCGTCAATAACCGCAAGTTGCTCAGGTAGTTCGGGCTCTACAACCGGCAAATTATGGCGAGCGAGGGTGCATTGCCAAGCGGCATAAGGATCATCTTTTGCGGCGATCTTATGAATGATGTGAGCGTAGAAACTATTATCACCATTTAACGGGTGACGTTTTAATTCAGCCAGAACCCAATCACCTTCAACTAACTTGGTTGGCACTTGTAGATCGGCCTTGGCGTTGATGTTGATATTGATGTTGTGGTTTTCAGGGGTCACAAACCATTTGCCATTGCGACTACCTAGCGTGGCAACAAAGCGAGTGACTGCTTGTTGTATGAGTTTGTCTGGCTCCGCTTGGGTTTTGTCATTTTCACTGCGGATCACGGCGCTGACTTTGTCGCCATGCATCACCTTTTTCATAAACGGAGGGGCAATGAAATGACTAGTTTTGCGGTCAACTTCCAAGAACCCGTAACCTTTGGCGGTGGCTTTGATGGTTCCTTCAGCCGTTGGCAGGCTTTCACGGATATCTTGTTTCAGCTGCGCCAGCAGCGGATTGTCTTTAAACATAGGGACACGCTATTGGAAATAAAGCCGCAACTATACCTGTCCCGCGCTACTGCTTAAAGCTTGCCGGCCGGAAAATTGGTGTATTTAGCTAAATGTCCACTCGTCGTTACAAGGCGGCAATGAATCATTAGAATGAGCCGCCTCAATTATGACTTTGCTGTAACATACTGATGGCTAGATACGGCCTTTGAACTAACTAGCGCCATAATGAGTAATCAATGTATGAAAGGGGAAAAACAAGTCATGAAGGCATTTGATTTGTTGACGGCCACGCTAAATGGCGAAATGACACCGGGCGAATCCTGGCAGGATGAGTTCAACGTGTGGCAATGGCTTGACCAAGGCGTGCTGCACGTTGCGCCGCTCAGCCCGGCAGACAGCCGTAATTGCGATCGTGCAATTGTGCTGTCGTGCGCAATTCACGGCAATGAAACGGCCCCCATTGAATTGCTGGTTGATATGATTCAACAGCTGTCTTGTTCGCCACGGCGATTACAGGCCCGTGTACTGTTTATTTTGGGCAATCCGCCAGCGGTTGTGAATCAAACTCGATTCATAGAAGAAAACCTCAACCGGTTGTTCAGCGCCAGCCAACAGCAAGCAAAAGCGAAAAATCCAGAGCAGCAGCGCGCTATCGACTTAATGGCCGCCGTTGATCAATTTTTTAGCCAAGCATTGCCTCACCAGCGTCGCGTTCATTACGATTTGCATACCGCGATCCGAGATTCCCAATACCCATTTTTCGCGGTTTATCCTTATCACCCCGATGGCTTTAAACGAGCAGCCGTTGCTCGAATGCAAGCTGCAGACGTCAATACGGTGCTGTTATCCCATGAACCAGCAACGACATTTAGTTATTACAGCCATGCGCATCATCAAGCCGAAGCATTTACTGTCGAACTGGGCAAAGTAAAACCGTTTGGCGAAAACGACATGAGCAAATTGCAGCCTCTGAAGCAATTGCTAAACCAGATGTTGTACGGTCAGTGGCCAGAGCCAACGATTGCGCCGGAGCAACTTAAGCTGTTTACCGTCACTCGCGCAGTGCATCGACAACAGCAAGATTTTGAGCTCAGCTTTGATGACAAGCTTGCTAACTTTAGCCAGTTTAAACAGGGTCAATTGTTAGGGCGTGACGGTGATACCGATATAGTCGCCGAGCATGATGGCGAAGCTATCGTATTCCCGAACCGTAAAGTGGCCGTGGGGCAGCGGGCGCTGCTGACGGTGATCCAAGCTACGCCTGATTTATTGATCAATTAGTGTTAACAGACTGCTCCTACGTGAGCCGCTAGCACTGGTGAAAAACAAGCGCTTTTGCTAGATTGTGCGCCTATTTTTTGTAGTGCAACTTGCGTTGCAAGCCGTTATCTCATTGGAGTGTTGCTGTGTCAGACCAAACTGTCATTCCCCATATCCCTTCACAAGCATCCATTGCGCCTGTTTATATGGCCTATCTGGATGCTTTGAAAAGCGCGGGCTTTAGCGGTGACATTGAAACTAGCTACAGCGCTCGACTGAGTCTTGCAACCGACAACAGTGTCTACCAACAACTGCCTCAAGCCGCAGTGTTCCCGCGCTCCGTAGCGGATGTGCAACTCGTTGGTCAGGTCGCTTCGCGCGCTGACTTTAAAGATGTTCGCTTCGGCCCCCGCGGTGGCGGCACTGGCACCAACGGTCAGTCGTTAACGCCTGGCCTGGTGGTGGATTTATCACGCCACATGAACCAAGTGTTGGAAGTGAACCCAGAACAAAGCTGGGTGCGAGTTCAAGGCGGTTTGGTTAAAGACAAACTTAATGACGCATTGCGACCACATGGTTTTTTCTTTGCGCCGGACTTATCGACCTCAAACCGCGCAACGGTTGGCGGCATGATTAACACCGATGCATCGGGTCAAGGCTCGTTAGTCTATGGCAAAACCAGCGATCACTTGCTCGCAGTTACCGCGGTGTTAGCGGATGGCAGCTTGTTAGAAACTAAGCCTGTTGCCTTGTCGGAAGCTGAACAGCTCGCGCAGGGCGAGGGGAGTGTAGCCGCGGTTTATCGACAAGTGCTTGCAACCTGCACCGAACAGCAACAACGCATTGATGACACTTTTCCTCCGCTGAACCGATTTTTAACCGGATACGATCTCAAGCACGCCATCGACTGGCAACAACAACAGGTTGATCTAGGTCGACTGATTGCTGGCTCTGAGGGCTCGCTGGCGTTTGTTTGTGAAGCTAAATTCAATATCACGCCGTTGCCCAAAATTCGTACCTTAGTGAATGTGAAATACGACGGTTTTGAGGCTGCATTGCGCAACGCGCCGTCGATGGTTGAAGCCAACGCGACCAGCGTGGAAACGGTCGACTCGAAAGTTCTCAACTTGGCTCGTCAGGATGTGGTGTGGCATTCGGTCAGTGATCTCATTGAAGATGTGCCGGGCCATGACATGCAAGGCTTAAACATGGTGGAGTACGCCGATCAAGATGAAGCGGAGCACCAAGTTAAAGTCGATGCCCTGATTGCCAAACTTGATGACATGATGGCGCGGCAGCAAGCCGGCGTTATTGGTTATCAACTCACCTCTGATTTGGCCAGCATCAATCGCATTTACGGCATGCGTAAAAAAGCTGTTGGCCTGTTGGGTAATACCAAGGGCGCGCGCAAACCTATCGCATTTGCCGAAGACACCTGTGTCCCGCCTGAAAACCTAGCTGACTTCATCATGGAGTTCCGAGCGTTGCTCGATGCCCACCAACTGCAATATGGCATGTTTGGCCATGTGGATGCAGGGGTGCTTCATGTTCGCCCTGCCATGGACATGTGCGATCCAGAGCAAGAAGTGCTGCTGCGTACTATTTCAGACCAAGTGGTTGCCCTTACAGCCAAATACCGAGGGCTGATGTGGGGTGAGCACGGTAAAGGCTATCGCTCAGAGTATGGGCCGGAATTTTTTGGCGAGACCTTGTTTGCTGAACTTCGCAAAATCAAAGCTGCCTTTGACCCGCTCAATCGGATGAATCCAGGAAAGATTGCCACGCCAATCGACTCGGACGAAATTCTGGTGTCAGTTGATGCTAAAAAGCGCGGCGCTTACGATCGGCAAATCCCAGTGAATGTGCGCGATAGCTTCAAGCAAAGCGTCGACTGTAATGGTAACGGCCTTTGTTTTAACTACGACGTGACATCGCCTATGTGTCCATCCTACAAGGTTACTGGCGATCGTCGTCATAGCCCTAAAGGGCGCGCAGGCTTGATGCGCGAGTGGTTGCGGCAAGTGGCTGATCTCGGCCAAGATCCAATCGCGTTGGAGCAGCAATCGAATGGTTTGGCTGAGCAAGCGAAAGCCATCTTTGCGAAGTGGAAACGCACCTTCATTACGCCCAGCGAGAACGATTTTAACCACGAAGTCATGGATGCCATGAAGGGCTGTTTGGCGTGTAAGGCTTGTACCACCGCCTGCCCAATTAACGTTGATGTACCCACTTTTCGTGCTCGGTTTATGAATCTTTACTACCAGCGCTACCAGCGCCCTTTGCGCGACTATGTGATTGCGACATCGGAGTGGTATACGCCACTGATGGCAAAAGCACCCAAACTCAGTAATGCCATTGTTGGCAGTTCGCTGACGAACTGGTTGGGTGAAAAAACAATTGGCATGGTGGACTTGCCGCTGTTGTCAGTACCTACGCTCAAGCAACGCTTACAGCAAAATGCAGCGTTGGCATTTGAACTCGATGAAATTAAGTCGCTTACGCCGGAAGTACGCCAGCAGTTAGTGCTCATCGTTCAGGATCCATTCACGACCTACTATGACGCGCAGGTAGTGGAGGCATTGGTTCGCTTTATTAGTGCCATGGGCAAACAACCGGTGCTGTTACCGTTTAAACCAAACGGTAAGCCTCAGCACATTAAAGGATTCTTATCGGCATTTGCTAAAACGGCCGCCGATTCAGCCGCATTTCTTAATGAGCTTCATGCGCTGGATTTACCCATGATCGGTCTCGATCCTGCTTTGGTGATGACGTATCGAGATGAATACCAGCATGCTCTGGGCGACGCGCGAGGTGACTTCAATGTCATGTTGTTGCAAGAATGGTTGTTACCGCAGCTTGCTGAGTTGCCCGTGAAAGAGCCAAGTGACAGCGAATACACCTTGTTTGCCCACTGTACTGAAAAAGCGTACTTGCCAACTACTCATGCCGATTGGCAACGCATTTTTAGTCACTTTGGCGGCACGTTGAAACCGCAATCGGTTGGTTGCTGTGGCATGGCCGGCACCTATGGTCACGAAGCGCCTAATCAAACAAATAGTAAAGACTTGTACGCAATGAGTTGGGCTGAGCCAATGGCTACCGTGCCGCAACAACAGGTGCTTTCCACGGGATATAGTTGCCGTTCACAGGTCAAACGGTTGGAAGGCTTTAAGCCGAAGCATCCGGTTGAAGCGCTGCTTGAACTCGTCACCACCCCTTCGTAGCGAGGCATGATGAGTTGGTGGGTTAAGATCAATACACATGCTCAATAAATAGACAAAAATAAGTGCTTCTTCCGATCACATAGGACGTGGTAATGAAGCTCTTACGTTTATTGGTTTGGCTGTTACTACTTTGCCAGCCCATTGCTGGTGTTGTTGGCGCTGAACCCTCCGCGACCATTACTTATATTGGTTCGTCTGGTTACCTTGTTAAAACCACTGGCCATAAATTATTGTTAGACGGCGCCTTTGATAATGACGTTGCTCGATTTGAAGTAACGACCGCAAGTGAGCCCATAAAACAGCAGCTAATACACGCACAGCCACCATTTGATAAGCTAGATATGATTTTGGTGAGCCACGCCCATAAAGGCCACTTTGAGGCAACGTCAATTGCCCAAGTTATCATCAACAATCCTCAGGCTTTGGTTGTTACCACCGAAGCGGTTTACTCGCAACTTGCCGAGCTTGGAGAGCTGCAATCATCATCACTAAACCAAATTCACTATCCGAGATCTGAGATGGGGCAGCGCACGCATATTTCCCATCAAGGGCTGATTGTTGCGATGACAAAAACGGCACACTGGGGTGGGCTAGAGCAGCTCAACGTTGAAGTAACTGCGGATGATGTTAATTTGGCCTATGCGCTCGAAGCGGCAAGCTTTACCCCCGAAAATGTCATAGACATTCAATTTGTAACGGCATTAGCGCCTCAATCAAATGCCCGATTTAGGATTCTCACCCATCAAAGTGGTAATGAGAAAAAAGCTGAGCTAAAAAAACAGGTCGACTTAATGCCATCGACCTATTTCTTTACTGCGTCGGGCGAATCCATCGCAATAGAAACAACTGGAAATACAATCAACATTAAATAAGGGGCCGAATCGTGAAAGGCGCATGTAATTGTGGAGCCGTAAGCTTTGAGTTGACCGGCAAAGCGTCTGAAGTGACTGATGTATACATTTGCCATTGCTCGATTTGTCGTAAATCCACGGGCAGTGGCGGTATTGCGGTAATGGTGATCGCAACGCCTGATTTTAGTTGGCTAACGGGACAGACAGCGATCAAAAGTTGGCGTAAGCCTGGCCATGACTGGCACACTCATTTTTGCCAAACCTGTGGCTCTCCATTACCTGGCGCAGACAGTGAAAAGGCGATGTATGTGCCGGTTGGCTTGCTCGATGAACAAGATCGACTCAAGGTTGCTCACCATATTTGGGTTGATTCAAAAGCGGGCTGGGAGCTTATCGGCGATAATGGCAAGCAACACCCACAAGCCTTTGGGACGGCGCCATCACAATCCTAATATCGAGTACGAGTTGAATAGGGAAGGAGCTCGACTCTGGCTGCTGTGCCACCACAGATAAAAGCGAATCACTAATACTGTGGTGGCGGCAAAATGTTTAACCGCGCCTGCTACTTACCTTTATGGCTAGAAGCAAAGCTTGCAGGTTTTGCGAAGTTATCGCCAAACTGACCGTCAAATAAAATGGATTCGACTTGTGCCTGATATGGGGCAATGTCGAAGTCGTGTTGAGCCAGCCAATCGTCACTATAATAGGTATCGAGATAACGATCGCCAGCGTCACAAATCATGGTGAGCATGCTGACTGGTTGATCGGTCACGGGCATGCTGGCCAACAACTGAAGCGTGGCGTACACATTCGTTCCGGTTGATGCGCCAACTTTTCGGTTGAGCATTTTCTCTAGCACTCGAATGGTGGCGATTGAGGCTGCATCTGGCACACGAACCATGTCATCAACCACATTCGGCATAAATGAAGGCTCGACCCGTGGTCGGCCAATACCTTCAATGCGAGGTTGCTTGTTGGTCGTAACGGACGCATCGCCAGATACAAAGTAATCGTAGAACATGGAGTTTTCTGGATCAGCAACGCAAAGCTTGGTATCGATTTGCTGATAGCGAATGTGGCGACCAATGGTGGCTGCGGTGCCGCCTGTGCCAGCGCTCACCACAACCCAGTCTGGTACTGGACTGGGCTCCAAACTTAATTGGCGGAACATGGACTCAGCAACGTTGTTGTTACCGCGCCAGTCTGTTGCTCGCTCGGCATAGGTGAATTGATCTATATAATGACCACCGAGTTTCGCCGCCAAATCACGGGAGGCTTGATACACGTCGCCCGTATCAATGAGATGGCAAATACCACCATAGTGTTCAATTTGTTGTATTTTTTGCTTTGACGTACTTGAGGGCATGACGGCATAAAAAGGCAAGCCGAGCAGGCGCGCAAAATACGCTTCTGACACAGCGGTACTGCCCGATGACGTTTCAATCACTGGCTTACCTTCGGTGATCCAGCCGTTGACAAGACCATACAAAAACAAGGAGCGGGCTAAACGATGTTTGAGGCTGCCCGTTGGGTGCGTTGACTCGTCTTTAAGGTACAGCGTGGCATTGAGTGATGCGGGCAAGTCGAGCCGGATGAGGTGTGTATCAGCCGAGCGCATATAGTCAGCTTCAATCAATTGAATCGCTTGTTGAGTCCACAGGTTTGAGCGCATGCGAAAAGTCTTTTTAAGTTAGGGGATAACGAAGTAAGCGGCGTTTAACGCGCCGCTACATTGAGATTAAATGGTGTGTTACGCATTCGCCGATTGAGCGTGTTGCGGTGACTCAGCTTGTTCAGATTGTTGTGCTTGTTCGACCAAACTAGCTGTTTTATCGAGCGCCAACATCAGTAATTTAGGTAACTGATCCCAGTCAACCGCATCCAACATATTTTTAGCGGCTAAACCTAATTCAGTGTCGCCTTCAATGGACAATTTACGACGGAAAAATAGCGTGTCTGGATCCTGCCGGCGGGCGGCAACCATGAGTAAATCAGGGCTAGCACCAGCAAAGGTTACTTCGGCTTGCGCAGAAGGCGGCAATACCTTCAGCTGATCGTCGAGAACCGTAATGACAAAGCGAAGCCCTAAATCGGTCACATGAACCTGCACGGTTCGTTCGTCCAAGAAATCCAGTTCGCCCTCGGTCACTTGCTCGTTAAGCAGTTGTTGCAATGCCAACTCAAGGGGCCGGCAATACCAACTGAACGGCATTTTCTGCAATGGTAAACGAAGAACTTGCGGGGCATGGTTCACTGCTCGGTGAAGCAATTGTTTGAGCATGATAAAGCGCCATATTATTAAAAAGTTGCAACATTATAGGCATGTTCGGCTATCGCCCTGCTGGGGTCAAATCAAAAAACAACATCAGTACAGTGGTTACAATCGGCAGCACTGAATAAGTGTTGGAATTTTGAATGATGGAACTGCTGAGTCCTGCCGGCTCGTTGCCCGCGCTAAAAGCGGCAATTGACCACGGTGCGGACGCTATCTACCTGGGCTTAAAAGATGATACCAATGCCCGTCATTTCGCTGGTTTAAACTTCAATGACAAGCGCTTAATGCAAGCGGTTGAATACACCAAAAAACATCAGCGACAACTACACATTGCCATTAATACCTTTGCACATCCGGGGCAAGAATCGCGTTGGCAATATGCCGCGGATAGCGCCGTTAACAGTGGTGCCGATGCGCTGATTGTGGCCGATATTGGGGTGTTGGATTACATCGCCAATCGTTACCCAGATACCGAGCTTCATTTGTCGGTACAAGCATCGGCAACCAGTACCGCAGCAATCCGATATTATCAGCAAGAATTTAACGTCAAACGAGTGGTGTTGCCGCGCGTCTTGTCGATGAAGCAAGTGCAACAACTTGCTGACAGTGTTGACGTAGAGCTCGAAGTCTTTGCCTTTGGCAGTTTGTGCATCATGGCTGAAGGGCGCTGCTATTTATCGTCTTACCTCACCGGCGAGTCGCCGAATACCGTCGGCGCCTGCTCGCCAGCCAAGTTTGTTCGCTGGCAGCCAATGGACAACGGCGGCATGCAGACCCGGTTAAATGATTTATTAATCGATCAGTTCGGCCCAGATGAACAAGCGGGTTACCCGACCTTGTGTAAAGGGCGGTTTGATGTGGATGGCGATGTTTATCACGCCTTGGAAGAGCCGACTAGCCTGAACACCATGGCGTTACTCCCCAAGCTCATGCAAGCCGGCATTGCGGCGGTGAAAATTGAAGGCCGCCAGCGCAGCCCCGCTTATGTTGCGGAGGTGACGAAAGCGTGGCGTCAGGCCATTGATCGCTGTGTGGCCGATCCTGCGCATTATCAAGTCACAGCAGAATTAGATGGCGCAATGGCGCAGCTTAGCGAAGGGTGTCAAACCACGCTTGGCGCCTACCATCGAACATGGAAGTAAATGAGGGTTTTATGACGACGCAAATTTCGCTTGGTGCTATTCAGTACTACTGGCCGAAACAAACGGTTGAACAATTTTATCGAGAGGTTGCCGACAGTCCGGTGCAGCGTGTTTATCTTGGTGAAAACGTGTGTAGCAAGCGCAAAGAATTATCACTGAGTGATTGGTTGGCCATTGGCAACGAACTTGCTCAAGCAGGCAAAGACGTGCGGTTATCAACGCTAGCACTCATTGAAGCGCGGCAAGAGCTCGACATGATTACGCCGTACTTAGAGCAGCAAGACTTTGTGCTCGAAGCGAATGACATTGCGGTGGTACAGCTTTGTAAGGAGCGCCAGTTGCCGTTTGTGGCAGGGAACGCGCTTAACATCTACAACACCACGGCGCTTGCTCGAATGGTGGATGCCGGCATGATCAGTTGGGTGATGCCGGTGGAGCTTTCACGTGAATGGCTCAAAGGCGTGCTTGATGAGTCTACGGAACGTGGCTTTCGTGACAAATTTGATGTGGAAGTGCTGGGCTATGGCTATTTGCCGCTGGCCTATTCAGCACGTTGTTTTACCGCTCGCTCATTAGATCGGCCAAAAGACCAATGTAAAAAGTGCTGTTTGGATTACCCAGATGGTCGCTTAGTTAAAAACTTAGAGCAACAGCCTATGTTTGTACTCAATGGCATTCAAACGCAAAGTGGCTACTGCTATGACTTAAGCAATGACACCGCGTCAATGCGCGATTTGGTGGACTACTTCCGCATCAGTGCAAATTCGGAACAAATTCGACCTGTCATTGCCAATATAGAGCAACAATTAGCGCAGCCAAATCCGCAGCAAATTAAGGACTGTCGCTGCAATGGTTACTGGTGGGCAATGGCCGGTAAAGAGTCTGTTACTATCTCAGATCAATAATTAGCCAGAGATGAAAGGATTGTTACTAAATTGCAAAGCTCGGCTGCTTTTTTTGCTTGCGTCGAAGGCCAATGCGCTATAACTTGGCTGGGCTTCGCATCAACTTTTTCAAGTTGTTCAAGAAGCAACCCTTCGCGTCAGGATACGCATTCCATCAATGTAACGGATACAAAACAAGAAATAAGACCGTCTTGAGGTGTTAGTTTGATCAATGTATTTCTGGTAGACGATCACGAACTCGTCCGAACAGGAATTAAGCGTATTCTGGAAGAAGTTCGCGGTATCAAAGTGGTAGGTGAAGCCGAATCAGGTGAAGCTGCCGTTAAATGGTGTCGTGAGCAAGAGCCAGATGTTGTGCTAATGGACATGGATATGCCCGGTATCGGCGGTATTGAAGCGACAAAGAAAATTTTGCGTTTTAACCCTGATATCAAAATCATGGTGTTGACCATTCACACTGAAGATCCACTCCCTAGCAAAGTCATGCAAGCTGGCGCATTTGGTTATTTGTCAAAAAATGCCTGCCCTGACGAAGTTATTAATGCAATACGCCAAGTCCATACCGGACAGCGCTATATTGCCCCTGAAATTGCTCAGCAAATTGCCCTATACCGAATTCAGCCTGGCGCTAGCGACAATCCGTTCCACGATTTATCGGATCGCGAGCTACAGATCATGATGATGATTACTCGGGGCGAAAAAGTGCAGGACATTTCAGAGCAGTTGAATTTAAGTCCTAAAACCGTCAACAGCTACCGTTATCGTTTGTTTAATAAGCTTGAGATTAACGGTGATGTAGAGCTAACTCATTTGGCAATTCGCCATGGTATGCTAGACAGCACTAAGCTCTAATCTAATCAGTTTGCTTTAATATGTCGGCGCAAGCCTCAGAATTCGATTCAAAATCTTTTTTACGCCGGGTGACTCAGTCGCCCGGCGTTTATCGTATGTACGATGCTGAACAACAAATTATTTATGTTGGTAAAGCGAAGAATTTAAAGAATCGCCTCAGCAGTTATTTCCGTAGCAATCAGTTAAACCGAAAAACTAAAGCCTTGGTAAGCCAAATTGCCAATGTTGATGTGACGGTGACGCTAACTGAAGCCGATGCGCTGATCCTTGAAAATAACCTCATCAAAGCTCATCGGCCACGCTATAACGTCTTGATGCGGGACGATAAGTCGTATCCATATATTTTTCTAAGCGATCATCAACACCCACGGCTGGCTTTTCATCGCGGCCCTAAGCGCCACAAAGGGAGCTATTTTGGCCCGTTTCCCTCGGGTGGCGCGGTACGACACAGCCTCAAATTACTGCAAAAAGTTTTTGCGGTACGCCAGTGTGAAGACTCCTATTACGCCAATCGCTCACGGCCTTGTTTGCAATACCAACTCAAACGTTGCTCCGGCCCTTGCGTGCCTGAGTTAGTCAGTGAGGCGGATTACCAACAGCAGGTGCGCCACACCCAGTTATTTTTGCAAGGCAAGCACCAGCAACTGATTGATCAACTGATGGCTGATATGGAGCAGGCATCGATGGATTTAGCCTTTGAGCAAGCGGCAATTATCCGCGATCAAATCCAATCGCTACGCACTGTTCAAGAGCAGCAAGGGGTGAGTGGCGAAACCAACGAAATTGATGTGTTTGCATCGGCTTATGAGCACGGCATGTGCTGTATTCAAGTGCTCTCGATTCGTAATGGCCAGTTGTTAGGAAGTCGTAGTTACTTCCCCAAAATCCCATCAGATACGGCGCTCGAAGAAATTATCGAAAGTTTCATCATGCAGTACTATCTAAGTCACAACAGCGAACGCCATGTGCCAGCTGTTGTGGTTTTAGAGTTACCTGCAGAGCGGTCTGCCATTGTCTCAGAAGCGTTGTGCACGGTGACAGAGCGGCAAATCCATTTGCGCCAAGGGCAACGTGGCGAGTCAAAGAAATACCTAGAGCTGGCAAAAACAAATGCGAGCAGTACGCTGGCGAACAAACTCGCTGATCGAACAACGGCAGAGCAGCGCTTTAGGCAATTGCAGCAATTATTGGAGCTTGAACAGCCCATTCATCGAATGGAATGTTTTGACATTAGCCACACGCAAGGCGATCAAACGGTTGCTTCTTGTGTCGTATTTAATGCCCAAGGGCCAGCCAACGGCGAATATCGACGTTATAACATTAGCGGCATTACTGCCGGCGATGATTACGCAGCTATGGCACAAGTGCTGACACGGCGTTTTAAAAAGCTCGATGATCCAAGCAAAGTGCCCGATGTACTTATTGTTGATGGCGGGAAAGGGCAGCTTGGTAAAGCCCAAGAAGTGTTAGAGCAAGTTGAGTGGCCTGAACAATGTTCAGCTCCGTTGCTCATTGGCATCAAAAAAGGTGATAAACGCAAAGCTCAGTTTGATTCGCTGTTGTTGTCCGGCACTTGGGAAGTAATTGCCGTGGATGCGACGGAGCCGGCCATGCACCTAGTTCAGCACATTCGAGATGAAGCCCATCGGTTCGCCATTAGCGGTCACCGGCAGCAGCGTGGTAAGGCCAAGAGAACGTCCAGCCTGGAGCAAATTCCAGGGGTAGGGGATAAACGTCGGCAGGCGTTGCTCAAAAACTTTGGCGGCCTGCAAGGTATCAAAGCAGCTAGTGTTGATGCGCTCAATCGTGTACCAGGCATTTCCAAAGCACTAGCGCAGCAGATTTACGATCATTTTCATCCAGAATAGAAGGTGTCACGAAGCCGTGGTTAGTGTATAAAGAAGGCTGCTGAAATCCTGTATATGCATTATGTTTACGCTCCCAAATATCCTGACAATTTTTCGAATCTTTCTAATCCCAGTTTTTGTGGTGATGTTTTATCTGCCAGTTGGCGACCAAAACTTTTTCGCGATGCTGGTTTTTCTCATTGCTTCGCTGACAGATTATGCCGACGGCTACTTCGCGAGGAAGTTACAACAAACATCGCCTTTCGGCGCTTTTCTTGACCCTGTAGCCGATAAACTTATGGTTGCGGTGGCGTTAGTGTTGGTTGCCGTAGACTTTAATAGCCTTTGGATCACCATACCGGCTATTGTCATGATCGGTCGTGAAATCGTCATTTCCGCGTTGCGCGAATGGATGGCGGAGCTTGGTGAACGAGCCGCTGTAGCGGTCGGTAATATCGGCAAATGGAAAACCACCGTTCAAATGTTATCCATTGGCGGCTTAGTTTGGCAGCAGTCTGAGTACATGGTTTATTTGGCCATAGCGCTGTTTTACGTTGCAGCGGCACTGACGTTGTGGTCGATGATGATTTATCTTGCCAGTGCTTGGCAATTCCTCAAGAAAAGAGCATAAATCAGCCAGTTTGTTCAGTTTCTGAGTAAACGGCTCAAAATCATCAAAAACTTAATCGGCGGCGGTTGACTGGCGAGTAAATATGGGTAGAATGCCCAGCACGTTTGAGGAGCAGCAGCGCTTCAAACATTGTGATGCGGCACTAGCTCAGTTGGTAGAGCGCGACCTTGCCAAGGTCGAGGTCATCGGTTCGAACCCGATGTGCCGCTCCAAACCTTCTGTTTACAGAAGGTAGGTGTTAAGCACCTTTTGTGATGGCGGGTTGGCAGAGTGGCTATGCAGCGGATTGCAAATCCGTGGACCTCGGTTCGACTCCGGGACCCGCCTCCATCACTTCAAAAATACCCCCGATGCCCGGGTGGTGAAATTGGTAGACACAAGGGATTTAAAATCCCTCGTTGGTAACAACGTGCCGGTTCAAGTCCGGCCCCGGGCACCATTTAAAATCAATAAGTTACAAACCATTCCTGTATACCCATACTTCATTTTTATCTCTTTTCCGAATTACTTTCCGAATACGATTTGTGGTGAGGCTCACTACCAACTGTAGGTACAACCTTAACTTTTCGATCATAAGAAGCAACTTGACGTTCTGTTTTGTGGCCAGAGAAATTTTGTTTCTCGGACCGGGTGCCCTCGAAATCGCTTATACCTTTCGCTTTGAGGTCATGAAAAGTGAAGTCGATAGCAAGCCCACTAGCTTTTCGCGCTTTTCTTTTCGCTTTTTGCCAAGCGGCATTGAAGCCGTTCTTGGTGTAACCGCCACCATTTGATTTGGCTAGTACGTACTTGGTTGGCGCATCTGATAATGACTTGGCCAAGTCAATTGCTTCACGCAGGCGAGGTGACCACGCCTTGATTTGCCTTACATGAGTTTTTGACTGCTCTATATATATGCCAGCGTCAATAACTTGATCCCAAGCCATACTGAGAATATCGCTTTGACGGGAGGCGCAAAGGTAAGCAAGCTCCATCGCCACCCGTACGGCTCGAGGCGCATGATCGTAAACTGCTTGGTACTCTTCGCCTGATACGTATTTGTCTCTAGCTTGTTCTTTGAACTTCTTGACCCCGCGTGTGGGATTTGCCTTTGCGTAGTCACGCTCAACCGCCCAGTTGAAAACGACTGACAGAAACGATTTTTCTCGGTTGGCTTGTGTTTCAGACTTGAGTCCCCGCTTATCCATGTAACGTCGCACGTGGCTCGCTCGGACGGAATTGACTCGCATGTTTGAAAACACTTTGAGAACATTTTTAGAATGCTTTTTGTAATCTTCTTGAGTTTGAGCTGCGAGGGTTTGATACCGAGGACTCGCAAAGTACTCTTCTACTAAGTCTTGTACGAAAACCAATTGACGGTTGTACTGGTCAGATTCCTCTTCGTAACGCAAATGTACCGTCGAGCGCGGCGCCGACAATGAGCATAGGCGTATCGCTCCGCCACCGGGCGGGCGATATTCATAGGCTGATTTGCCGGCGTAAACTCTACGCGGCATCCACGCATCTTTGGGCTTACGTGTGCGCGGCATAGTCCAATTACCTCAGTGCATCGATATTGAAATTATCATCAGCGTTGGGCGACTCATTTTTGAAATGATTTGGGTGCATAGCAGCATGCACCGCGGTCCAAGTCGTTGTGATTTGACCGTGCGTTTTTTCGATAAATACAATCCCAGCACTTGCCAAAATACGACGCTGATCAGCCGTACGCCGGCTACCTGTCAGTGCAATAAGATCATGCTCAGTCAATAATTCAGCCATGGTGATCACTCATCCAAACTTAGTTAAACATGTAGTCAATCATACACACTTCTGAGCAAGTTTCGCTGTTGCTCGGCGACAAAATAAATTACTAAAACAAAGTGTTACGTTGATACGGTGGCATTTTATCTTTATTGGGCTGTTGGACTAATTGATTCTCAAAATGATGTAAGCGCGTTGGTACATTTACTTAGGTAAAAAGTACCAACTAGTTCCGTATGTTTATTTCGTAAATTAAGTTAGTGGGATACGTCTAAATTGTATTTGTTACCAACGTGATCGTCGCTTCACATAACCAACGTGATTTTGGGGCTGAGCTCGATGAATATCGGATGAATATTCAAGAATGTCATTTGAATGAATTTGGCGACCTTAGTATTAGCTGAGAAAAAAAGAGCGACTTGTACTAGAGTTCCTTGAGAACTTACAACAAGGACAGTTCGTCGTGATATGGAAATCAAAACACTCTGTTGCTGTGGCGGTTGCAGTATCCGCTTACGTAGCATCATGCGCTCACATGAGTAATGAGCCCTTTGACTTAGACAGACTGTCTACCCCTCCACAAGAACCAATAACAGATCAAGTTGAGCTGATAAGGGTTAATTATTTAGCTAGGCTGCTTATGCACCAAGAAGAGCGAAAAAAGCTTGAAGGTGAGTTCTCAGAACAACTCCAACAGGAGTCATATAAAGCCGGTGATGGTGCAGTTCAAGCGTCCATGCTTGCAGATTTAGCCGCAGGACAAGCAGGAAGCTCGGAAGGTGATGTGGTATTCATTGCTGCTTGGCTGGCGAGTATTGCGATAGCTTTGACCTCGAGACCAGATAAACCTGAGCAATTCGATGTGATCAGCGAAGCCTGGCTGCCAGAAACGTTTAAGGGTAAAAAAATAGATTCAGTTGCAGATGCAAACCTAGCTCTGTTCGAGCATACAAAAGATAAGATTCACGCTATCGCCGTCTCTTTTGGGTATGATTTAAAATGCTTGCATGGCTGCAAAGGTCGCCATCAACTATATCAGCTTGTCCAAAAAGCTGGTGTGGTTGCCCCTAGGGAATATACATACGTCCCCGAACGTTTCACCATTCGTTTCTATGCCTCACCTTTAAGGCCCGTTTTTTATGATGCCCCGATTAATGAAATTGTTGGCGAAAGAGTTAAGTATCGGACTGGGCTAGGGAATACCTACGTTATAGATATGGTGGCCGAGTACCCTATCAATGAACATGGTGAGCCCGAATTAGTTGGTGCCTCAGACGAGCACCCATTCATAAAGGTTCCCAAAGGTGGTCGCAACATAATGAGTACACGCTTTGGCAGGGAGCTATCCCGAATTTTATTCGATCGTTATGCTTTATTCGGAGCAAACTGGGTTAGACCAAGGCAGCTTGTTTATGATGGCAAAATATACACGTTTGATGGGGTCAGTGTAGATGCAAGAATCGATTCTTACGTTAGCGAACGTACACTACTAACGGTCACAGATTAATTAATATTGAAGCATTGAATGCTATTGCGACGTTGTTATCGCAATGGGTATTGAACCAACCCGGGTTCAAGCTTTTGGATTGACGAAACGATACAAAACCAAGGATTGGATATGAATAGAACACCTACTTATTTGCTCGGCATGTTGATGTTCGGCTGTGCTTCAACTGTCCCAGACAACTATGCCAATCATAGTGAAATGATTAAGGCTGAGTTTCAAGAGCCTCTTTGGATTCCCTACACAACCGACTCGCTTAACATAATTTCAAGACCTAAAGCTAGAGCACCATACGAAGCGTTGGTGGCCTATTGCGCGAAAGATTCAGGTGTTCTGAAGCAAGTTGCCAAAGATGGAAACGTATCGTTAAGGCACGATGAGATGTTGCTAATATCAGGTCAATTCCATTGTCAGGCAGAAAACAAACCGGTTCTTTGGGCTGTGATGATTGATGCAATGAAGGACTACGGCGGCCTCTCGCCAACTCACGGTTACACTCTAACTGTTAGAGAGGCGAACAACAAAGAAGTGTTAGAGGGGTTGATCTCCTCTAAGCCTAGAAAACAAAGGGAGCAAGAGATTCAACAATTCCGCGATGCAGTGCGAGCCAATAGCTATGCAACTTTTTCTAGACTATCTGACGCGCCGAAGTCGATAGGAGATGAAATATGCTCATGGAACAACTTATATGGATTTGTTGATGATGTGTCTAACCATAGAATTCGAATTCTTGTTAAAGGTAAGGCGAGAGTTAACACCCCTGGTTTTTTCTTTCGCCCCGCCCCTGGAAGTTATTATTCAGACGACAAGGAAGAGCATATTTGGGATGATGCTAAGAATTGGGCGGCCTGTGACTATAGCGTCTAATTAATAGGTGATGCCATTTGCAGTGGCAACTTAAGTCTTCGATAGCTCGTGCATCGCTCGGTTATGAAATCGAGCGGATCAAGCTATCTAGAGCTTCGATATGTCGTACAGTTTAACTTGCTCAAACTCGCGGTTACCGTGTTATGGCTCATGCTGTTGGGGCATCAGTTGGTTTATTCAAGGAATTCAAATTGCAGTTGTCATCAGCATCGTATGACATATTGCTGAGCAAAGTGCGCGGTAGTCAAGGTCAATACTGGGTCAGCAAGTCGACTTGTCGTACAAGGTTTTCGTTCCAACGCAGTGCCGTTCATGTGTTGGAATAGTTGCTGCAAAAATATGACGTAAGCGCGTTGGTACATTCTACTTGGAGAATTGTACCAACTGGTTCCGTATGTTTATTTAGAGAATGGTTCCGTTGGGATAGGTCCTTATTGCATAAAATACCAACGGGTTTTGTAGTCCGAAAAACCAACGCATTTCGCTGTCCAAACGGCGTAGTTTTGACCGATATTGCGAATTAAATATTTTAGTGAAAAAGGTTTGATTTGAAACTCGCCTTAATAATCACTAATGCTCAAATAGCCCTCGGCTTCACCTTTCGAGCAATGCGCTAATCACCGATGGCGACGGTCGAATAGAACTCCGGAAGCTGTTGATGTGATGTTGATGAATATCGACTTACTCTGGCCCCATTGGTTGCAACCTTTGCCTCTCGAGATTTTGTATTTCCCTACTGTTAAACAAATCCAGCTTCTCATAACTCAATGTCAAACCTTGATTATTAGTAATTCCGCCCCCACTTCAATAGAATGATTTAACATCGATTGAGAGCGACAGTCGAACTTGCTCGAATGCAATAACTAATAAGCTCTATTACAAAAAAAACCGCATACCAATTGTTAAGAAGGACCTTATGCCGTCTACAGCACTTGAAGGGATTACAACAGATACAGGATGGGTCATCGGCTCGATGATTGATAAGAGGGCCGGCAGTGGAGGAAATTTTTGTGTTCAGTACACAGCCCAATCACCCTCTGGTGAAATAGGTTTTCTCAAGGCTATGGATCTGACCCGCGCCATGTCGTCGGGCAATCTTGAAGCTATCGGTAAAACCATTAATGAGTATGTATTTGAGCAAAACATTCTAAAGGAATGCAAAGGCAATAAGTTAACAAGAGTTGTTACACCACTGGATAGCGGAGAAGTAAAAAGTCCGAACCACCCGGACCCATTCAACAGAGTGTGGTACATCATTTTTAGCATGGCTGATAATGATTTAAGAGGTCAGTATTTGCAAGGAGAAGCCATATCATGGCGAGAGCTGTTTAAGTCACTTCACCATGTAGCAATAGGAATTAGGCAGCTTCACGGCATTGGAATTGCTCACCAAGATATAAAGCCATCCAATATTCTGTGTTACCAAGATAAAGGTTCAAAGATCTCTGATTTGGGTCGAGTAACTAATGTCAGCGGAACTTCGCCATTTAGTAACATTGAATATACTGGCGACCGCTCTTATGCGCCTCTTGAAGCTTGGTTTCCTGGCATGATAAGAGAGTTTAGTGATCGAAAACTATCGGATGTTTTCATGTTCGGAAGTTTAGTTTTTCATACCATTATGGGGGTACAGATTTCGGCCTGCATATTGGAAGAAGTAAAGCTCATCCACCCAAGGATTAACAGCTTGAGTTTCGCTGAGGGGCTGCCATTTTACAAAAGCGCTTTTGTGACAATATTGAACCGTTTTAGCGAGAGGTGCAATGAACTCTTCGACCAACGGATCGCGGATGAGCTAACAAGCATCGTTAAAGAACTGTGCGAGCCTGATCCCGATACCAGAGGTAACATAAAAAAGCTATCGAAAGGGGCAAGGCTGTCAATGGATCGCTATGTGGGCAAGATGAATATGGTCCACCAAAATGCCTGTGTTCTCGGAATGAAATAGTATGACGAATCGAATAGTTATGATGGACAACCGCCAACTCATACCCCGTTGGCATACGTCCAGAAACTTTGACAAGTTTAATATCCCCAAATGCACTGAAACCAAATCAAATGCCCTACCAAAAGGAGACGTTTGGTTTGATCGCGCAGTGAGCGAATTGCAATCCAAGCCTAATCTTGAAAATCACATCGATATTTTTGTCAGACTAATCCAGCATGAGCATCGATATGGCGAACTCTATGAAAGAGTGCTCAGCTACCTGCTGGACAACTTGCAAGATTTACCCCCCGCGGTAAAAGACTTAGTAATACCTAAGTTGAGGAAGTCAGATAGAAGCCATGGCTACTCAACTCAACGAGAACATGTCAGTCTCATTATTGCCAAACTAAAAAACATCATAGTCAAATACCCCAAAGACAGTCTGACATGGATGGATCTTTGCTTTTATTATTCCATCCTTGGAGAAGAAGCTAAGGCAGTCAAATGTGCTCGTATTGCCATATCTATAAGTGGCAACAACTCCTATATTGCTCGCTCTTACGCTCGATTTTTATTGCATCTTAATGAGCCTGAGCAGGCCGAGTACTTCTTGAGAAAGACTGGGTTAATTGATATCAACCCATTAATTCAAAGTGCTTATTCATCAATAGTCACCACTTATGACTTGCGAAAATGGAACTATAAAAAATCGATAAAGCTGATTGATTCGTGGCGGGGCGATCCGTTTTTCTTAACAGAACTGCTGGCTTCACTAGGAACTGAGGAAATCAAGAATGGAGCCTTGAGTCGAGGTAAAGCTAGGCTCGAAAAAGCGCTGCTGACTCCTTCGGAAAATGTCGTTTCACAAGCAGTATGGCTGAACCTAAAACACAAAACAAAAATTAACAATATCCCCCATGACACTCCTTTTGAAGCAAATGTGAACAAGCTTTATACCAGCAAAAATTTTACAGCGTGCCGTGAGGCATTAATGAATCTATTTGCTTTTCAACCTTATTCAACCGCTCCTCTTGAAGATGCCGGATATATTAGCTTGGCTGCTTTAAACGATCCTCAATTCGTCATTGACACATCAGAGAACAGAGTCCCGCATACTCACATGACATTTGGGGAGTTAAACAATTTAGTTGTTGCAAAGTTAATGCTTGGTGACTTTAGTATCGTAAATAATTGCCTAAAACTTATGTCGAACAGAATGGACAAGACCGATATTCATCAGCGCTCGATTTTCTTAGCGACATCAGGAATGGCGTTGATTAAAAGCGGGTTTATCGACGAAGGGGTGGAGCTTTACGATAAATCCATGCTCCTTCTAAAAAACAACAGAAGCAATCGAGCCCTTGGTATTGCCTCTCATTTTTTTGCGCAGCAATTGAAAGAAATTAACCCCGAGAGGTATAAGATATTATCTACTTCAGCTAAAAATCTAGCAAAAACACATGATATCTATGAGATCGTTGATTACTACAACGAGCGATAACAGTGCAGTCTAACGTGCTACTCATCTATGACGTTGGTTTCTGACCATTAACTTGTTACACAAACGAACTTCAAGCTTAGAATCAAAACAATGCTAAGCCCTCAGTTCGTAAAGCGCTCGGTCATAATACCGTGCGGATAAAGCCATCCAGTGCTTCGATGTGTTGCAGTAGTGCTTCTGGCTCTAAATCGTGGCTGCAGTGTTCGGCATAAGCCCTAGGCGTCAAATAAACTTCTCGCCGGCGCATGTATGGTAGTAGGCTAGATGCTCGATTGGTATCACCAGTAATCACTGCTTCAACCAGCAGGCTTTGCATTTTCGTCAGTTCTTTGGTCATGGGATTGGTTCCTGTGGTTTAAGTACGATCCCAGTGTGACTTGAACGCAGTGCTGGACAACACGGCCGTTTGGTATTTGCCTCATTTGTTCCGAATAGGGCAGAGTCCAACCTCTATAAATCAGTATGTTAATCACACCTGATTAGCTATGAATATTCGGAAAAATGGGCTGTAACCCGCGTCATTACACTGTTTTGATATCTGTTTTAAAATCCCTCGTTGGTAACAACGTGCCGGTTCAAGTCCGGCCCCGGGCACCATTTTATAGTTCCATATAGTCTCATTTAATCTCAATTCGCATTGTTTTTCAGCGGGTTAAATGGTTTCTCTGTCCCATGCTGTTCCATGTGATCTTGCGGAATCTCAAGTTTTTGGTAACACTGGTGGTAACACCGAGCCAATGTTACTACGAGGTTCCCTTGGCAAAACCAACTACCTCACTCTCAGACACGCAAATCAAAAAAGCCAAACCACGGGAAAGGGAATACAACCTAGCCGATGGCGGCGGCTTGCAGCTGCGAGTCCGTCCCTCTGGTGTAAAAAGCTGGTTGTTCAATTACACCAAGCCTCTCACTAACAAAAGAACGAACCTGTCTTTGGGCACTTACCCAGAAATTGGCTTGGCCAAAGCAAGGGAGTTGCGCCACGAAGCGCGAACGCTATTGGCGCACGGAATTGATCCGAAGGACCAACGAAGTGAACATTTAGCTGAGCAGCAAGCTAAGTCTACCAACACGTTCAAAGCTCATGCTCAACGTTGGTACGAGTTAAAGAAAAAGAACGTCTTGCCCAAAACTGCTGAAAAAATGCATTTGCGGCTGACAAAGCACGCGCTACCGATGTTAGGCAAGCTTCCGCTCACCGAATTAAAGCCGGGTAATGTGGTTCAGGCACTGGATCATTTAGTAGTCGAAAACAAGATCGATACACTCAAGCGAGTATGTCGCTACATCAATGAGATCATGCGTCTGGCTGTGGCATCGGGTGACTTGGAATTTAACTGTTTGTCTGACGTCACACTACTTTTTCCGGCTCACAAGTCAAACAACCATCCAACACTTAAGCCAGACGAATTGCCGCTGCTAGTCAAAGCTCTTAGCGCTGCAAACATCCAAGCCGGAACTCGCGATTTGATATTGTGGCAGCTCCATACAATGACAAGACCCGTTGAGGCCGCTTCAACGCTTTGGGCTGATGTAGATTTTGAAAAATCGCTTTGGGTCATCCCCAAAGAAACAATGAAAATGAACCGTGATCATACAGTGCCTTTATCACCACAGGCGTTGGAGGTGTTAGCACGCCGAAAAGTTGCAGCAGGACATAGAGAGTACGTTTTCCCTGGCCATCGCAATCCCAAGACCCACATTACGAGCCAAACTGCGAATGTAGCCCTCAAACGTATGGGGTTTGGTGGAAAGCTCGTAGCTCACGGCATGCGTGCGCTGGCTAGCACAACGCTCAATGAAAAAGGCTTCGAACCTGATTTAGTCGAAACCGCATTGGCCCACCTAGATAAAAACGATACCCGTAGAGCATATAACCGTGCTGAATACATTGAGCGGCGGAGGGAAATGATGTGTTGGTGGAGTGCGCTAATAGAAAAGGCTTGAGAGCGATGAACCGCTCTAACCATAGCAGCTCAGGTTAACACCATTCGTAGCGCATTTTGATAGCCGGGGTAACACGGAATTGCCCCAAAACGTTTTTCAAACTTGTACGCCGCCTCCTAGTTTTTAGAGAATCCAAGGAAGCTGCGCTGAGCCATATGGCCTTCCTGTCCTTTATCGGGTAAGTTTCAGCCCCAAGAAATATAAGAAAGACAGGGCGCATGGGAGCGACATCAAACTATTCAAATTGAATGAATCCAAGAAAGGCGCAACAGAGTTGTCAAGCCAACCGACAAACTTAAAAATCAACTAAACATATTACTTCAGTGCTAACAGCCAACTTCATTTATGCACATCGGAAACAACAGCTACTGTAATGCACAACAAAATAATAAGAATTGTACAGTAGGTAAGATCAGTCCATAACTACAACACAATTAGGCCAAAGTAGAAAACTTAGGGCTTTAAGGTGGCCCAGATGAAATCGAATTCGTCTGCAGACAGGCCAAACAAAGGAAAGAAGTAAAATGACGGATTACGTTGGATTAGACCTTAAACAAAATTTACTCGATGAGTGGGGCTTACCAAACCAAGAATACCCGCTTCCATTGGAAACGATCAAAGCTGACATGGGCAACAACGGCTGGCTTCCTAAAGAGCTGTTGTTGCACGGGCTTCAGGCGCACATGTCGGAAAAAAGCGCAGCATACCAAGATCAACATCTAGCAATTAAAGCGTTGTGCCGGTTGTTTTATGAACCGGAACTAGCCACGGAAACACAAGTGGAAGGCGACAATTGGGGGGTATTATATGGTGACATTGACTTAGCACATGATGAGATTGTAACCATACAACGTAACGATCAATTGCTGGCAGCTTTAAAGCAACAGGGCAACGACTTGGTTGTACGGGCCTACCAACCGCTCGATGATAGTAGCCTAAATTATATCCGCCAATTAACTCAGCACATTGACAGGATGACGGGAGAGCTCATAGGACCAAACAAGCTTCGCTACGCCCAAGGGTACTCGGATAGCACCGGACAATACTACCGAGCAGAGGCAGGACAAAGTTACCTCAGCTACTGGCAACACGGCTTAGGCCTAGCTCACAATGGTGAGGAAATACCCAATTGGCGAGAACAGACCACGTTAACTCCTATCTCAGATCTAGACCTAGGGACACAATTGATGGTGAATGAATTTTTCAATCAGCCTAATTTTTGTTTTGCGACCTACTTCCAACAACAAGCCGACATGAATAACGCAACACTAGACCAAACTGCGGAGTCGCAGAGTGCAATCAAATTGAAATTCATTAGCTGTCTTCTAGGAGGCGCTATTGGCGATGCTTTTGGTGCTCCGGTAGAGTTTATGAGTCGCAAAGCCATACTCCAAAAATACGGTAGCAATGGTATCACTGACTTCGATATCGCCTATGGCCGAAAAGGCGCTATAACGGACGATACGCAAATGACTTTGTTTACCGCCGAGGGGCTTATTCGCGCTTGGGTTCGTAGCCGCTTCAAAGGGGGTACGTCGGAATTATCTTGTATCGGGCATGCCTATCAGCGCTGGTATCAAACCCAGGGCTATGGCTCGCTAAACCATCTTTGTACGGAAATGACGGGTTACTTGTCACAGCAAAAAGAACTCTTTTCCCAAAGAGCCCCTGGCAATACTTGCTTAGACGCCTTGCCGCTAATGGATAGCTTTGAGTCACCAGCCATTAACGACAGTAAGGGATGCGGGGGAGTTATGCGTGTAGCCCCAATAGGACTATACTGCTGGCGATTAAAGCAGCATTTTTCCTTACATGAGTGCTTTAAGCTCGCTAGTGATGCCGCTCAACTAACCCATGGGCATCCAACAGGGTATCTTGCATCCGGAGCGTTTGCGGCGATTATTTACCAACTGGTAGACGGTAAACAATTAGTCGATGCTTGCGACCTTACCCTAGAAATACTGCGAACATACGACGCCCACCAAGAAACAACCAATGCCATTAAGCAAGCACTAAAATTAGCCAACTCACAGGAGCCGCCCCATCAGGCGATCGCTGCGATAGGTGAGGGCTGGATTGCTGAAGAAGCGCTGGCTGTAGCTATTTATTGCGTACTAGTAGCTCCAACTTTCGCTGAATTAATGACGATCAGTGTCTCGCACAATGGCGATTCTGACTCCACAGGCGCTATAGCTGGTAACCTGTGGGGCGCATCCTACGGGCAGCTAGCATGCAACAACCAATGGATTGATGAGCTTGAGTTGAGCTCAAACATTGCTGAGTTGGCCGAAGATCTTTTCTACTTTCCTGACTGGGATATTGGGGAGTTGGCCGAGAACCAGGAGTTTAGCAATGCCATTTGGGGCAAGTATCCAGGGCATTAATCAATTCTCATTTTATAGAGGTTGTATTCATCAACGTGCTAGCTGGGC
Source organism: Neiella holothuriorum (assembly GCF_019457915.1). GTDB lineage: Bacteria > Pseudomonadota > Gammaproteobacteria > Enterobacterales > Neiellaceae > Neiella > Neiella holothuriorum. Next base: position 127,699 of record NZ_JAHZSS010000005.1, on the reverse strand, counting down.
TAGCACGGAATTGCCCCGTTTCGATTTATAACAGTTGCACTCCACCAAACAAATACGAGCATGGTGAGCCATATTTTCTAATGATAGAAGCGCATATATTACCAGTATCGTTTGAGGCCAATATGGACAGTAATAGCAAGGTTATCTACAAAATCACATATCCAAACGGCAAGATTTACATTGGGAAGGATCTCACAAATAGCATCAACTACTGGGGAAGCGCTAAAAGTGATTTGATTGCCGAGGATTTCAGCTTTGAAGAGAGGATGAATATGACCATTCAGCGCGAGATTATCTTCTTTTCTCAAAGTGCTGAAGAGGTGAACAAGAAAGAGCCTGAATTGATTCGAAAGTACGGCTCTAACAACCCCGACGTTGGTTATAATCGATGGCCTAAATTCATGTAGTAAAGGTTTAAGCTGATTCAATACATTAGAATATAAAGATAAACAAATAGGAAAGGAAACCATATGAAAAGATTGAATAACGGACTCATAAAACGTTGGCTTGGTGCGATTGCAATGCCTTTAATATTGTCGAGCTGCGCAACCACGATTCAAGAGGAAAACCAACCATACGAGCAACAGATTTCACAGTTGGTAGCAACCGCGTTGAAGGTTGATCAAATCGACCTGAAAGGCATATTGGACCACAGCTCGGTCGAGTGCGATCAGTTTACCTACCAATGCCGAGCTTACAGCTTCCACAAGAAAGCCATCGGAGAAGGGCCTGCATTTGTCATGAAATGGGATTCACGTTCGCCCAACATTAAAGCCGTTAAATTCCAGTACCGTCTCGAATACGTCGCTTCTGATTGGTTGTTCATTCGTAGCGTTGCAATTGGTACGACGGGCGGTGAGCGTTTCGTTGATAAGGTCGATTGTACGCGAGATGTGGGTTACGGTGGCTACATCCACGAAACATGTGGAGCTAATCTCAGCAAGCAAAAATTGCAACAGCTTATTCCACTCCTCATGTCACAACAGCAATACATGGTGCGTTTATTAGGTAGCGATTACCAGTATGACTTGGAAGGTGAAGAACTAGACAAGTTCCGAGCGAACATGAGTTGGCTTAAAGCTATGATGATCATTGTTGGGAACGCAGTTTTAGAAACTAAAACAACATACTAGAAAAGAGTGTTTTATTCCGGCGGATAAGGACTAAATCATGCGCTGCCGAATGCGCAGAAACACCGTTATAATGTTCAGGGATAAGTAATGTGTATTTTAGAGCCATCCCCCTTATTCATTTATGTCCATCTACGTGTCAGCTTGTCCACTTCCTCTCTAGTGATGCCAGTATGCGGCTCCAAGCCATTATCTTCTGCCACAATTGGCCATCCACAACGACGTCATTGCAGTCGATTCGAGCTGTCTTGTGACCATCTAGGTAATCTTTAGGGCGGTTAGGCGCACTGGTTGAAGTAGAGCAATTGCTCGGTCATCAAGGCTATTTTTAGTGGTGAATTGGTTGTCATGCTGTTTGATTTGTAATCATTTGTGGTTTGCTTGGTAGGGCTGTAATGCATTCTTTGTTAAAGATTTTATTTAATGTTTGTCCGTTGCATTTTTGTTAGAAGTATTGCTTTTGGTTGACTTTTTTTTGAACTAACATCCTCCGCCATCCACAGGTTCCAGATTCGATATTTCCACCTTATTTAGATGAAAGTTTCAGTGGTCTTACTAAAAAATTTAGGCGGTAAGGGACTTTTCTTATCTGCGGTTTGCTATTTCGAAGGGTAAAAGAATGAAAAAATTAATGTTGGTTTCTGCGGTACTCGTAACTCTTGAATCGACCAGCCTTTCGTAGACCACTCGTTAGTTGTAATTTCCAAGTTTCTCATAAGCCAGTGGAGGCATGTCTCCAGCGTGGCTGTGCTTGCGCTTAGAGTTATAAAACATCTCGATGTAATCGAAAATATCGGCACGCGCTTTTTCTCTTGTCCGATAGATCTTTTTCTTCACTCGCTCACGCTTTAGCAACTGGAAGAAGCTTTCGGCCACCGCATTGTCGTGGCAGTTTCCGCGTCGACTCATGCTTGGCTTTAGGTTGTGCTCAGCCAAGAAGTCTTGCCACTCATAGCCCGTAAACTGGCTTCCTTGATCAGAATGGATCAGGACTTCACTCTTTGGTTTACGACGCCAAACAGCTGCCAAAAGAGCTTGAGTCACCAGCTCGCTCTCCATTCGCGAGCTCATTGACCAACCAACAACAGCTCTTGAGTAGAGATCTAAAACAACCGCTAGATACAGCCAACCCTCATGTGTCCGAATATAAGTAATATCGGTTACCCATGATTGGTTTGGCGTTGCAGGTGAAAACGCTCTATCCAAGAGATTGTCTGCCACTAGAGCTGGCTTGCCACCATACATCCCACGTCGCTTGTTGTAACCGACTTGGGCCTTGAGTCCTTCTTGCTGCATTAGCCGCGCAACTCGATGCTTACTACATGTTTCACCCAAGTCTCTGAGATCACTGGTTACTTTGCGGTAGCCGTACACGCAGCCACTTTCTAGCCATGAATGTTTGATAAGACCGAGCAGGCGATCATCTTCAATCGCTCGGCATGACTTAGGTTGGTTTACCCACGCATAGAAGCCACTGCGCTGGATATTCAAGGCGTGGCACATTAAGCGAACGGGGTACAGGTTGAGTCTCGACTTTATGAACGCGTATTTTTCTTTGACTCGCCAGCGAAAAATACGGTGGCTTCCTTTAGGATGTCGCGCTCCTGAGTTACTCGTTTTAACTCTTTCTCAAGTTCGCGAATACGCGCTTCCTGCTCACTGACTTGTTGGTATTGCAGGCTTTTGTTGCCATAACGCTTAAGCCAGGCGTAAATACTATTCGTGGAGATCCCTAAGCGCTCGGCAACACTAGCCACGGTATAGCCATGTTCGGTTACTTGCTTTACTGCTTGGGTTTTAAATTCATCGGTAAAACGTTCGGGCATGTGTCCTCCTCGGGACATTCAATTGTAATGCAATTGAGTGTCTAGAGAAGGCTGGTCGATTCAGACCTTAGCTACACGATCCCCCTCACTAAGCTTCCAGCGCGGTAACTGAGCTGGACGAACACCCAGCGAATACTCCAAAAGCAGAGCAGTGTAGCAAGAGCTTTGATTGACCAGGCGGATATGAGAAGCAATGGTTTTAGATGCTTCGATCTCATCGGGCCTCAACAGCTGAAATATATGACTAACAGCGTCATCTGCTATTGGGATGCCACCAATCGGTTTGTTTGTAATGGTCATGAATCTTTCCCCCTGCTTGGCGACCACTGCAACTGCCACTCAGAAAATTCGTGTTGTAGCTCCATTAGAGTGAACGGAAAGTAGTGATTTGCTGCGTAGGTGTATCGGCCGATAATCATCATGATGATTGAAAAGTCGACACCGCCATTGGTTCTGTAATACCGATACTGTGCAGCGAGCCGAATGAGAGTGATTCCATCTCCTAACTGGGAGTTTGCCCTAGTGATTAATGCTTCCCAATCGTTTGGCTCTATCTCCCTTAATTGCTCAATAGCTGGAGTCAAAACATCGGGCAATTCCAAATCAACATGAACCGCTTCATCATATTTTCGTAATTTGATGTACAAGCGAATGAATGATTTACCACCCTGCATCATCAACTTGTAGTCCGATGAATCTTCTCCAGAAGCATCTTTTAATGCTGTCGGCGTACGAGCAGTACACAAACATAGATAGGGCAGTAGGCACTCAAGTGATGCTTGGTATGCGTTCGCCTTTTTCGCAACGGCCAAAAGCTGACTTGGCTCGATCATCTTGGCAAATGGTGGCGGCTCAGGGCGCTTCATTGCCAACCCCCTTATAACGTGCTCGAAGCGTTGATATTGGTATCTGCTGCCAGCTTGAAATGTGCTTTAACGCCAAAGGTTCCGCTTTAATTGTCAACGCCCGCTCAACACGCCATGACTTCGGCTTATTTAGCAGGTAGGCAATGACACGATCCTGGTGTGCTGTATTGATCGACTCGGCAAGAAGCGATCGCCAAACCATTTGTAACAACAAGCTATCGTCAACTCGCGAAGCACAGTGAGCGACTAAGCAGGAATCGTTTGGGTGGATGTCTTGCTCCAGTAGCGACAGACTGCCCGATACAATCGTGCCATCGGCCACATTAAAAAGTCGCTGTTTTCTCAGGATTGGTGGAATCGGAGACGCAAGGCCAACGGGCAAAGAATGAAGCAACTTTGCTGTGTCTGGGTGAATCTTATATTTCGAGCGAAAATCGCTTAATTTCAGTTCGTTTATCATTAGTCCATAGCCGCAATTGGGTCATGGTCCTAATGGGTCAACTGTGCGATATAGCGAAAAACTGCCTCATTTCGTGCTAGGTAAACGAGGGTTATGACCGGAGGTTGGTTTCAAGTATCAGATATATATAGTTATTTGATCGGCGAAAGCAGCGTTTTTGTACCTTGTTTTGCTAATCTACGCTAGACGAGGCCTACGAATTGTTGAAGACAGATCAATATCTGATAAATGTTGTTAGCCCAAATGGCACGCGAGCATTGAGGCAGCTAAAAAAGGTGAATGTGTACTACTGAGTCGGGTTGTAACATTCAACTCCATCACGAGTAGATTTGAAATATCGATCTAACTCGAAAGTGTCTAAGCGGCTAGGTCCTTACCACTGCACTCCTTCACTTGGCATTTACAGAAGGTCATGGGAAACTGAAATATGCAAATAAGTCTGGGTGCAGGTAGAAATTCAGAGTGATACTTAGTGGTGTTAATTTTCCGCCGAAGCTAATTGATGCGGCCGAGCAGGGCAATCTTGTAGTTTTTGCAGGAGCTGGAGTTTCCATGGGAGAGCCCTCCAATCTACCTAGCTTTTGGAAGCTAGCGGAAGATATTGCACGAGGCTTTGGATACGAGCCTAAAGAACCACTAGACCAGTTTTTGGGGAGCCTGTCGCCAGATGAATCAGTGATACAAAATGCGACTGTAAATACTCTTCAGTCCATAAATAGCCAGCCAAAAGAGCTACATAGTCACTTGCTGAATATGTTTACCTCTAGTGGGTCTGTTCGAGTTGTCACCACCAACTTCGACCCATTATTCACTGAAGCATCAAGTAACATCTGGACTAATAAGCCTGAAATATATACCGCACCGGCGTTGCCTTTGGGATATGATTTCGAAGGGATTGTTCACATTCATGGTGCCAATACGAATCCAAAAAGCATTGTTGTTACAGACCGTGGCTTTGGGAAAGCCTATCTGACCGATGGCTGGGCCAGTCGGTTTTTGATGCAGATGTTTGAAACTTATACCGTTTTGTTCGTTGGCTATAGTCACGACGATATGGTGATGAGCTATCTCGCCAGAGCTTTGCCTGATAAGGCTAAGGGCAAGCGGTTTGCATTGGTGGGTAGCGAAACTAAAAATCAGGATTCAAAGTGGCAAAGCCTTGGTATTGAGCCGGTGTACTTTCCTCAGGAACATGAACACGACTACGACGAACTAAGTTCCAGTACCAAGGCGTTGTCAGATTTTCTTCGACGCAGGCCAAGCGATTGGCAAGAGCATATAGGCCGAATAGCAGAACAGGATGGCCCTTTGGATCTAGAAGATGAGCACGCGATTCAGCATGCTCTGAACGATGTAGCAAAGGTCAGATACTTCACATCTAGGGCTACATCTGAGAAATGGGCATTCTGGCTGCACGATCAAGATGCATCCAGCGAAGCTAGAAAGCACTTTAAGGATTGTTTGTCAGAGGATCCCAGAGATAAGTTCTGCTCGAGGGTATTCTCCATCGTTGAAACTTGCAAAATGCGTGGACTCTCATCGTTTGCCTTGCTTAAGCAAATCGTCGCAGATGTTAAAGCACTTCTGCCTTACCCTGATGTATTTGGCCTTGCTTCCGGTTAGTCAACCGAGGACTGGTGAACGGTTACAATAAAACCGGCTATGTTGCCGTGCCGCGTCAAATTGATGTTTGTTGATGCCAGTTTTACTTACGAGTAGTCGATATGTTGGCAGGGGACATAACCTTCAGAACTTCCGCATAAAATGTCAGTTTTTTTTACATAACTCCAATCGATTTAACTTAATATTTTGATTTTTTTATATTTTACTTTCGGAATGTTAATTGCATTGAGTTTTGAATGAGAAGGAGACCTATTTTGCTTCACATTTTGGTCTAATCTTATCAATCGTAACTCTTGCTCAGAGTATCTGAAGTCGCATGGAAGCAGTGATTGCGTGATTTTCTCTGGAATTACCGGCGCTCTCAAGTTTCAGGAATAGAAGCATGACTTTTCGACTCGACCTCGATGCCGATGTTTCCGATGCTATCAACTCGGCAACTACAGCTCCTTTAAACGAAAGAATTTTGGGCCAAATAGCCCCTTCTTTTGATCAAGATTATTACCGTTTTTCGTTGCAAGCAGGTGTCACTTACTCGATTTCTCTGTCCGGTGCTTTCGGTTCAGATCTTGGCCCCTATCTGTATCTTTATGATGAGTTTGGCGATCTATTAGCGGAGAACGACGATTACCTCTTTCTCGATTCTGTTATCGACTTTACGCCCGATATCAGCGCTAATTATTTTGTTGCAGCAAGTGGATTGGGGCTTTCGAGTGGTGACTATGAGTTACATGTCTATGACCCTGAATCCCTCGATACGCCCGATGTCGCTGACGATTATAGTTCCGAGCAACCTCTGGCCATCGGCGAGGCCACATCTGGGCAATTTGAGCGGATTTCGGACATTGACGTATTTGTGGTTGATTTGCAAGCGGGTATTGATTATCGACTTAATGCCTTTAGCGCTACAAATGCGTTTGACGATGGCATTTATGCCTCGGTAGTTGATAGCGATGGATTCATCGTTGCTGAAGGTGGTCAGTTTTACGACTCTTTTTGGCCAATTGATTTTAGTCCGGCCGAGGATGGCCGCTACTTTGTTGAACTGACATCGCCGGGTTTGCTATCGGGCTATCGAGTGAGTATTCAGGAGCAACCACAAGCTGAATTCCCTGATATTGGCAATGATATTTTCGATGCGACAGCCATTAGCGTAGGTAGCACTTTTACCGGAGCAGTTGGTGGCTTTGTCGATACTAATGATGTCTATCGGGTTTCGTTAGTGGACGGCCAATCGTATGACTTACAGTTGGAGTCATGGGCTGTGGGCGGCGGCGATTATTCGGGCGCAGTCGAAATCTTGGACAGTGAAGGCAGGGAACTAAAGTACTGGTTTGTCGATCCCTATGGTTTTGGAACGCAGGTGCTGACCCTAAATGTGGTTGAGAGTGGCGACTATTACATCGATATTCTAGGAAGGCCCGACTGGCAAGAGGACTATCGCTTTAGTTTTGATGTCGCTTCGCAAAATAACACCGATGATCTGCAAGTGATTGCATTGCCCGACGATCAATCAAGCTTTAGTAGCCCGACCGTGATCGCTGTTAATCAGGAGATTGTTGCTGACATTGGGCCGTATGACATTGAAGCGGACGAAGATGTTTATGTCTTTGATGTGGTCGGTGGTGAGCTTTATGACATTTCATTGCTACCCGGCAATGATCAAGATAGCGCCAGCCCCTACGTCGAAACGTATGTTGCTTTTTACCCCTCACAAGAGGCGGCTGCCCCGCCAATCTATGAGGATGGTTCATTCTTTGAGTACTTTTCGATTCTCGAGTTAGACGGCTACGGGGTAGGTTCCTCTCAACGAATCGAAGATTATATGCCCCATGCCGATGGCATTATGATGATCGCTGTCGGCGGAGAGTTTTCTGAGCCAGGCGAATATCGCCTGAGAGTGACGTCATCTCAAGATAGTGAAACGGGAGCTGGCGATGATGATGGCTCGGGATCGAATGTATTGCTGTATCAGCTTAACAGCGGTGATTTAACAATATCTAACGCATCCTATCCGACTATCGATACCATTCAATTTGGTGACGGTATTGAACAAGCCGACCTGACTTTTCAGCGCAGCTGGCTAGTGCCTAATGCAATCGATATCTACGTTGACGATGCTGTGATCCAACTGGTCGATTTTTATGGCGTTGATGGTGGCTTGAATTCACCGATTACAATGCTGCAGTTTGGCGATACCTCTGCAATCGATTTAACCCTGCCGATTGACTTCGAAACTAGTTCCATTAGCTCTGACGGCATTTGGCTCAATCAGTTGGAGTCTCAAAGCGACGCTATTATTGCAAACTCTTCTTTGCCAGAAGTGCGCTCCAATGTCACAGCTGCTACAGAGAACCCGGCGATTGGGCGGATCAACTCAGAGGGCGATGTTGACGGTTTTACGTTTGAAATACTGGCCAACGAATATTATGTCTTTAGTGCAACGGCAATTGGCACTGATCCACTAAGGCTCCCAAAGATAGACGAAGAGATCATTGGTTATTACTTCGACAATCGTCCAGATTTTCTGTCCTATAGCGAGAACTATCAAACTGCTCAATTCATCGTCAGCAACCCCAGTGATCTTGATGCGTATTTTAACATCAGTAATGAATATGACGACACTGGCGACTATCAAGTAACGCTGGTACAAGCACAACAGCTTGAAGACGGCACGGATACTGTGGCAGGTGAGATTGCCAATGCATATTCTATTGCCGTCGGCGACGCCGTAATTGCCGGTATTCAAACGTCTGATGACATTGACGTTTATCAAATTGAAGCGCCAAGTGACGGGTTCTTTTACATTACTCTGACGCCGATTGGTGATACGCCACTGGGCGATCACCAAGTGACTACTTCAGTACAGTTTGCCAGTGGTGAATTGGTTCGGACTGAAACAGAGGGCCGAGGGTTTCTTGGTTACAGTGACTTTTTGCACTTTGGTTATCATGGTGAGGATATTTTCCTTCAAGTTGATAACCGATTTGGCAGTGAAGCCACTGGCGACTACTTGCTGTCACTAACTGAAGTTTATGATACCGATGGTGACGATCAACTATCTGCGACGCCGCTGGCGTTGGGGGAACGCCTCTTTGCGGTACTTGATGGGCCCGAAGATCAAGACTGGTTTAAGCTGACCTTGGTTGAGGGGCAGGATTACACCATCGATTTGACCCGCGGCGGAATCAATAGCTTCTCGCCGGATTTAATGCTTTATGATGATCAAGGTCAGGTGCTTTTACAGTCCATTTATGGGGACAACGAGTTTTTAGATTTTGGTGAAAACCAACTGTATTTCGAAGCTACTTATAGCGGCGATTACTATGTCGCAGCCAGCGACCTTTATGATGTTGAACAATTAGAATTTAGCACGCGCCTATTTGGTGAATATTTCATCGAAATCAACGAAGGGCGATTCTATTCCGGCACGGAAGTAGGCGGCGTTCCCGACCCGTTTTTACCGATGTTGGAAGGGGAGTTCGATGTTATCGCAGCAAGCGATTCAGACATTGTTATCGACTCCAACCAAGGGGCACAAGGCAAGATAAATACGCCTGACGATGTTGATGAGTTTAACTTCGAAAGCAGTCCTAACAAGATCTACGTGGTTTCGGCAACAGGTATCGGTTTTGATCCCTTGAGTTTACCAGCCCTGAGCAACTCAGATTCTGCTGACATTCTTGGGCGTTTCAATGCACCGCAAACATCGCAGCTGATTTATGCAAGCTCAGATTTCGACGACTTTAAAGCAACTGTATCGGCTGTTGAGTTAGCGACACCATATGACACTTTCGAACAGCAAACTGGCGATTATCGTGTATCAGTGTTGGAAGCGAGAGATCCCCAAAATTATGATTCCAACGGTCCTTATGATGGTTCGATCTTAGATTTGGGGACTGCGTTGGTTGAGCGCATTGATGGCGCGGGTGGCAAGGACTACGTGTTTCTCGGTATTCCCGATGGCGCATTTGCTCTTGTTAGCATCACCCCTGTCGGTGATACGCCACTCGCCAACTATCAAGTTGCGGCGCAACAACCGCTGTTTTACAGGGATGATGAACGTGACTCGTATATTGTCGATTACTACCAGCGTGAATCCTTGGTTGAGAGCCATGTGGCTGATAGTTCCGCGACATCGTTTTTTATCGCAGGTGGTGATCTACCGATATGGCCAATTTTAGAAATCATGTCCCAGGACGATGATGAATCTGCGGCTGGTGACTATGTGATAACCATCCTGCAGGTGTATGACACCGCGGGCGATGATCAGAATTCTGAAGCCTCATTGGCGATCAATCAATCGATTGCAGGCTCATTGGAGTCCGGATCGGATCAAGATTGGTTCAAAGTACAATTGAATGAAGGAGAGAGTTATCAAATTACCCTCGAGGGTAATTTAGTTGAAGGCTTCGAAATGGCTTCGGCCGACTTTGCCATTCACGATGCCAATGGTAATGAACTGGCTACCTTTAGTGGTGGGGTGGAAACCATCAATCAGGCGGATTGGATTGCCCCAACTAGCGGCGATTATTTTATCGCTGTCCGCGATGACATTGCCGCAGATGGAAACGGCATTCACGGCGGTAGTGGCTTTACCTTATCCATTGCTGAAAGCGATGCGATTGTCATTGATCAACAGCTCATTGTCAGCGGCTTCACCATTGAAGAAGGGCAAACCGGTGAATTCGTAGTGAGTCGAACAGGCAATGTGAATAATCAGTTGACGGTCAATTTGGAGCTTGAAGGCGCTGGCGACAACCCCGTCTCCGGAGCGGATATTGATATTAGTATTCCGCAATCACTTCAATTGGTGTTTGACCCGGGAGTGCAAGCTCTTTCGGTGCCGATCGCGGCCTTGGCCGACTTGAACGACAACGAATTGTCAGAATCGATGCGTCTGCGCATTACGTCAACGGATACTGATTCAAAAGGACAGGTAACAGTCGTTGATGGCAGTGCTATTGGAACCATACGTGGTAACGATCAAATCGTCATGACCGGCGCCAACACCAGTGTTAGCGAAGGTGATAGTGGCACCGCCTCGTTGGTATTTGAACTGCACCGTGAGGGTGATTTAGCGAGTGTTACCACAGTAGATTATCGCCTAATCGGTTATGGGGATAACCCTGCTCAAACATCCGATCTTGGTGGCACTCCATTAGATGGCAGTGTGATTTTTGCAGAGGGGCAAAGTTCAGCCACGGTGGTGGTCGATGTTGCTGGAGATTTAGTCGCTGAAGCCGACGAAGCATTGCAGCTACAACTGGTTAGCGCGTCAAACAGCGATGGTGGATTGGTCTCGATCGCCAACGCGGCGTCTATCGGCACCATTATCAACGATGATGAAGCTCCGGTACTGCAAATTCTAAACACATCGGTGGTTGAAGGTGCTGCAGGTGAAGTCAGTGAGATGACCTTTACCATCAATCGCACTGGAGGCACCCAGGATGCAATCGATGTCAGTTTCTCCTTCACCCATGACACTACAGATCAGTTCGATATTGAGCAGCAATTGCCTTCAAGCGGCACCATCAGTTTTGCCGCGGGTGAAACCAGCAAACAAGTGAGTGTTCAGATCCTAGGTGATTATTCACTTGAGGAAGATGAACAGGTTCAATTCAGTGTTACCGGTGCTGTTTCTGATTTAGGCAATCAAGTTGAATTGATTAATAACGGTGTTGCCTTTGGCACTATCATCAATGATGACGAAGGTACTGTTATTTCAGTTGAAGCCATTGAAGACTCAATTTTAGAAGGTGGTGGTTCGCTTGTTTCTCCCCGTCAAGCAGGAACTTCTGGCTGGCGGATTCGAAATCAAGAAGGCGGTGACTTACAATTTGTTGTTACTCGTGAAGGAGAATTGAATACCACTGCCACAGTTGACTATTCGCTACTCGAAAGTGAACTCATCCCGCGTGACTATGACGGAGTGAGCGTCACTCACTTTTTCAATGGTTGGCGATACCTGAATTCCAACCTGAATTTCTTTATCGAAGATTATGCTGTTGCGACAGAGGCAAGCTTATTTACTCGCCATGGACGCAACGACTCCGATGATGGGCGCCAATATGTCAACTTTAACCACCTCTTTTCGCTTGATTCTCCCATTCAGCTCAATGAGGCTGCTGGGCTACCCGATAGTTTTGGTGAAAGCTTAGATATTCCGATCTGGGAGTTTGATACTAATCAACTGGGTGGCGACTTCGATGGCGTTATATCTGGCAGTTGGTTGCTCGACTTATACGGCAGCTTGTATGCCCAATTAGAGGGATTCAGCCTTGGTGAACTTGCTGTCGATACCGACGTCTCCTCAGGCATTGAGATCCCGAGTTACATCACTGCTGGTGATGCATTCGAAATAGATGTTAGCAGAACAAATGTCCGCCATATTATTGAGTCTGAATCACTCAACTTTGGTGGCATGGGGATTTACTTTGACCTTGCTAGCTCAGGGATTGGCCTGGCGGATTTGGAAGTTGATTTACCCGTTCTATCGCCGATCGCCCTACCAGACTTACTGGTGCCAGAGTTTGATTTTGAAGAAGTACCGATTATTGAGTTCAGCCCATTAGAGAACATTGAAGCGGAATTATTTGATGGTGTGACTTTTAACTTCGCTTGGCCAAGTGGGGAAAGTGATAAAGCAACGTTGTATAACCGTTTGCTGGATCCGATAGAACATCAAGTGGGTAGCTCATTGATGAGCTTAGATTTCAGTTTGCTGGAAGCTGCATCAGAATTGAGTTACCTCACTGAGTTCCTTGACTTGTTTAAAGTCAATGCGGAGTTAGCAGAGTTCGACTTCTTGGGCACAGAGATTGAAATTGAGTTAGATGTCACCTTCCTTGAGTTAATGGCGAGTGCAGGACTTGAATTCGTTCAGTCATTTTCATTGACACCGGTATTGTCATCGTGGATTGAAATCGGCGGGCAAACGACAGAAGTTGAGGGCCGAGATACCGCCTATTTTTCAAGCTCGGAATATGATTTTGGTAATTTAGAAGGGGCGCTCCATTTCGACTTGGGACTTGAACTCGACGTCTCCTATCTGCTTCAACCGGTTGCTTCGGCAGGTATTGAAGCACTAAGCGCCTCGTTGCAACTCATTCTCGATGATATTGAAGACTTCAACGAAGATACCGCCAACTTGGAAGTGCTTGATCGTTTTAGTGCCAGTGTTGGCCCATTATTGGATACGAGCCTGCAAATCGACTTGTTTGACCCCATCGAACTCTTTTCTATCGATGACATTGTGCTAGATGATTTGTTTGATGAAGTTTCATTCGATTTCTTGATTCCTGTTCGCCAACAAGCCCCTGCTGAGAATTCGCTGCTCTCAGGCTCAGTGACCTTTGAGCCGGGTGAAACAGAAAAAGTCATTACCTTTTCTCCTGAGCGAGATGAAGTGCCAGAAGCCCACCAGAATATTATCTTCAATATTGATGGGGTGACGTTATCTGACTTCAGCGCCGCCATGATTGATCAAGCAAGCGCTGAGGTAATGGTTCTTGACGATGACGGTTTTGTTAGGATTTCCAGTGTCGGTAGGTTTGCTAGGTTTAGGGGGGATCCGCACCTCTCGACTTTAGATGGGCTGAATTATGATTTTCATGCTGTTGGTGAGTTCGTTTTAGTTGAGTCGGTAACAGGGCCCGATCTCAATATTCAAGTTCGTACCGCTGCGGTAGAAGGCAGTGATATTGCCTCCCAGATCACAGCGTTAGCAACTGAGCTTGGTAGTGATCGAATCATGATTAACTCGGCAGCGACCTCTGAGCTCTTAATTAATGGCGAAGCGGTTAGTATTCCAGTGTCGCCGGGGTATTTGGATTTAGACGGGGGGCGGCTTTTATTCGATGGTGAGTCGTACACCGTTCAATATGATTCCGGCGATGTGCTCAATGTAGCGTTATATGAGGGTTTCTTAGATGTTGCATTTGGACCTGGGCTGGATCGTTCTCCGAATAGCTTTCGTGGCTTGCTGGGCAATGGCGACGGAGAGGTCAGCAATGATTTAATGCTTGTTGATGGCACCATCGTGGAACAGCCGATTGATTTTGATGTTCTTTATGGTGAGTACGCTGATAGCTGGCGAGTCACAGATGGTATTGATGGCAACTCACTGTTCTACTACCAGGCTGGAGAAAACTCAGCTTTCTTTACCGATCTGGATTTTCCACGCGTAGCGATATCTATTGCTGATTTTCCGATTGAAGCGGTGAATGCCGCGGAAGCTTTAGTTGATGCCGCAGGAATAACTGATATTGAGGCGCGAGATCAAGCCATTTACGACTTGCTCGTGAGTGGTGATTTAGAGTTTATAGAAGCCGCCATCGATAAAGATATCGGCGCTGAAGAGGTGTTAGAAGTAAATGACGCCAGTGCTAATGAAGCAACTTTGGCCGGGGTTTTTGCTCTTACTCCAATCGTTAGTGAAGTCGATGATGCTGTGATTGACCTGCAATACCAATTGTATCGCACCGGTGATAGCAGCGACGCAATGCAATTTGCCATATCACTGTCAGGCGATGTGTCTGCCGAGCAATTTGTCAGTCCGCCACCAGAGTATGTGATGTTAGCTGCAGGAGAACAATCGACGATCATTACCCTGCAGTTAGCTAGCGATGATTCACTCAATGGCGACCGCGATGTTACTTTGTCCATTGCGCCAATCGATGGTCCAGAGAATCTGCTGATTACCTCTGGCATAGCGACCACTACTGTGATTGATGACGACGCGCCGGTATTGCCATCGCTATCTCTTGCTGCACTCTCTGAAAGTTTACAAGAGGGAAGTAGCGGCTCCACCAACGCTCAGTTCAGATTATCTCTCTCGGACACAGCTGAAACCGCAGTTAAAGTGACTGTCGCGGTCATTGCTTCAGCACAACAAGCGACAGCGACGACCGAAGATTTCGCGTCGCAACAGCCGTTGTTATTCGATGTCGTCATTGAAGCAGGAACTCTGACCCATGATTTCAATATCGCTGTTGCAGGCGATGATGTCAGAGAACCAGATGAGGCCTTTGTGGTGCGTTTGGTGGCCGTTGAAGGCGCAGCGATTGATAATGCCTATGCAACCACTGAAATTATCAATGATGATGTCAATGAAGCGCCAGTATTTGACGATATTGACCTTGGCGCGCTCGTAGAAAATGCAGCGCTGGTTACCATCGATTTGCTGCAAGATGCCGTTGACCCCGATGGCGGCGATCTATTTACCGCCGATCTGACAGTGACGGATGCCGAGGACAACCCAGTCGCGTTTTCGTCAATCGCTGATACCAATACAATTCAAGTCGATCCAGCTCAGTTTGCCGATCAACTTGATGATGGAGACAGTGTTGAAGTATCTGTTGTGTTCAATGTCATTGATGATGAAGGAACCATCATTGAACGCAGCGCGACTTTACTGATCGAGGGAGTCAGTGGACCGTTCAAATTCTATCGAGATGACGATAACGATGGTTTTGGTTGGACCGATACGGAGCTCAGCGCTTATCAGCAACCAGATGGTTATGCATTGTTTCAAGGGGACAATGACGATGCCGATAATTCAGTGTACCCCAGTGCGCCAGAGCTAAATGATGGTAAAGACAACGATCAGGACGGCGCTACCGACGAAGACAACGCCGCTCCCACCGCTCAAGATGACGGAGGCGTTGGTTACACCACTTCTGAAAGTGAAGCGCTGGAAACAACGTCGGTACTGAACAATGATACTGATAGTAACAATGATGTCCTCGTCATTAACGACTATGACCTAGTGAGTGCCTTGGGAGTCTCCATCGAACATTTAGGAGACGGCGTTTTCCGATACAACCCCGCGAACTATTTCGAAGCCTTGAGCCAAGGCCAGTCGACGACTGATACCTTTAGTTACGCCATCGCCGATGGTTTTGGCGGCGAAAATACGGCATTGGTCACCATTACCATTGAAGGCGAAAATGATGTGCCGCTTGTTCTGCCAAATGCCGTGTTCTCTGTTGAGGAAAATCAAACAGCAGTTGGCCTCATTGAAGCGAGCGACGTCGATGAATCTGATAGCCTCGAATTTTCTTTGGTCGCAGGTGGTGATAGCGATTTGTTTGCGGTTGATCTTACCTCCGGGGTGATTTCCTTTAAAAATGCGCCCGATTACGAGGTGCCTGCTGATGCTAACGCTGACAACGTTTATGAATTCAATGTCAGTGTTTCTGATGGGGTGAGTGCGGTGCAGCAGCAAATCATGGTGTCCGTGTCCGATCAATTTGAACCCTTAGCGCCTGAGTTCGATGATATTAACCTTGGCTCAGTCTCTGAGGCTAGCGTTCCTTTGACCATTGATCTGCTGGCGGATGCTGTTGATCCTGATGGCGGCATGCTGTCATTTGAACAACTCGAAATCGTCGATGGCAGTGGTAATGATGTTGTCTATCAACTGTTACTGGATAGTAGCTTTGTCGAAATAAACCCCAATCAATTCGCTGCGATTCTAGACGACAACGAAACGCTTGATATCAATATTACGCTCGTCGTCATCGATGATGAAGGTACCCGAGCAACACGCCAGATTAAAATCCTAGTAGAGGGGCTCAACGGGCCGTTTAGTTATTATTCAGATGCCGATATGGATGGTTTTGGTAACGTCAATAATCGCATTGAAAGCTATCAAGCTCCTGAAGGCTATGTTTCTATTGCCGGAGATAGTGACGATAGCGATGCTACCATTTACCCAGATGCACCAGAAATCAATGACGGCAAAGACAATGATCAGGACAATTTGATTGACGAAGACAACTTGGCGCCGCGTGTCGTCGATGATAGTGGCATTGAGTTTACGACGTCAGAGAATAGTCAATTGGTTACAGGCAGCGTGTTACTGAATGATTCTGATCCTGACGGCGATGATGTCGTCGTTAGCCAGTTTGATAATCAAAGTGAGTCTGGTGCCATTATTCAATATCTGGGGAATGGTCAGTTCAGTTACGACCCGAGCGACCTGTTTGATGCCCTTGGTCTTGGCCAAATAGCAAGCGATACGTTCAATTATCACGTGTCAGATGGCTTTGGCGGAACTGACGAAGGACAAGTGGTTGTCACCATTGTTGGCGAAAATGATGATCCATTTTTTAACTCTCCTACTCAATATAATGCCGATGAAAACCAAACCAGCGTTGGGACTGTGAAGGCAGATGACATTGATTCCGAAGATGTCATTGGTTACGCCATAGAAGAGGGGTTAGATGGCCAATGGTTTGATATCGACGAGCAAACCGGAGCCGTCACGTTCAAACAAGCGCCGGATTTCGAATCGCCGGATGATAATAATGCTGATGGTATTTATGAGTTGCTCGTTAGTGCTACCGATGGTCACAGTCATGCATACCAGCAAATACAGGTAAACCTAAATGATGTTGAAGAGTTGCCAGACCCAGTGGTAGGAGAAATCATTCAGGGCAGCAGCGGAAATGACAATCTGTTGGGCAGTGATGGCGATGATACCTTGATCGGCAATGGCGGCGCATTTGATTTCTTTACCGGAGGCAAAGGAGATGATGTTTTTGTGTTTGCACCTCTTGCTGATTTCGCTCGCGAGGTTGCCACTATAACTGATTACTCAATTGGTGATTCCATTGACTTGGGGGGGCGCAATGTCGCTTTCTCCTATGGCGTGGGCGGCACACTGTACCTGTTTCTAGAAGGTGCGGACTACGACACATTGATTGTTAATGGCGTAACTTCTATTGATGAAATTTCATTCATTTAGGGGATTATCTTGGAGTTTGGTTTAGCGGTGCAATGTCAGTAAACCAGTTAACACTGTCAGAAAATTATGCAGTTGCATGTTGTTGTTAACTTATATGGCTGAAATTTATGTGTAAAAAATAAGGTATGAGATTTGCTTGGTTTTCATTTGTTGTCGATTATGAAGATTAATCGCATTCTCATTTGGGCTGTAATTTAGGGAAGATAAGATGAATAAAAATAAGGTAAATGTGTCACTTCGCCATTGGTTGAGGACTTTGTGTTTGTCGATGTTTTTTATTGCCTCCGCAAATGCCCAAGCTGGCTTACTGAGTCATGCTAGTGTGCTTGCTGACTCAGATAAGATAACCAATAGTGCCACCAACGTAATTTTTAGCTCATCAACCATGTCGGTATTTGGTTTTTTCGATACATATGAATCGACTACCATCCCTCCCTTGTTCGTTCCGCCGCCGATAGCAACCAATGGTTTAATTGACCTACCATACAATGCAAGCGCTCCAAGCGGAAGTTTCGTTACCACTGATGGTCCGGGTAACTTGTTATTATCTGGCATACTGGCAGACACAAGGTGGTCTGATGGTGTCGTTGAGCTACTATTTGCCTTAAATAGTGGCTCGAACCGAGCTTCTTTTGGCTCTGATTTTGCTGTGATGGAGTTAGCCTTTGGGTTCACTTTGCCGCAAAACTTTCTGTTGAATCCGCCACCGTTTAGCCCCGTACCGTTAATTTATGCTGCAAATATGACTATTTACGGTGTTGCTATTGATAACTCCCAACCAATACCAGAGCCAAGCTCTCTGGCATTGTTACTAATTTCTGGCTTGGCTTGGCGCTTTGCTGCAAACAACCGACTAAGAGCCTAACCTAATCAGCCAATGGCTACCTCTGAACAGAGCAAAGTTGAAGCCGCATTTGGTAACTGCCGCTCAGCGCTTTGGGGCGTTGCATCGATAAGCCTCGTCATCAATTTATTGATGCTAACTGGGCCGCTGTTCATGTTGCAGGTATACGATAGAGTGCTCACTGGCCGCTCTGTTGCAACTTTAATCGCCTTAACGGCGATCATGATTATTCTGTATGTATTTTTCGGTGTTCTTGATGCTGTACGCACCAAATCTCTGATGCGTATTGGTCGCAAGTTTACATGGTCTATTGAAAAAATCTCATTTATCACATCAACTTGCTTACCAAGTGGCTTGGATGCAAAGAACAAACGCACGCAAGAGCCGGTATCTGAATTAGAACGAATAGGTCGTTTTTTATCGAGTCCTGGACCGGGTGCAATTTTTGATTTGCCGTGGTTACCTTTTTATCTGGGGATTATTTTCCTGTTTCATCCGCTGTTGGGATTTGTGGCGTTAGCAGGTGCGTTTATCATGTGTGTGCTGATCGGGTTAAATGAGTTGAGCACCAGAAAATACAGCGAACGAGTTTCTGGATTGGCGGTTCAACGCCGGATAATGCTCGAAGACACGCGCCGTCATGGTGAGGCGGCGATCGCCATGGGAATGTTGGGTGGATTAGCGAGTAAATGGAATCAGCTCACAGAACAATTAGCGGGACAGCAAGAAGCTAATACCACTTTAGGGGCTAACTTCTCCGCACTGACAAAAACTTTCCGATTTTTTCTTCAATCTAGTGTTTTGGCGATCGGAGCTTATCTAGCGCTTTTGCAAGAAATTACTGCGGGGATGATTATTGCCGCGACGGTATTAACTTCCAGAGCGATGTCGCCTATTGAGCAGGCCATTACGCACTGGCGTTCCTTTGTGTCTGCGCGATTAGCCTATAAAAACCTCCAAAGCATATTGGATAGCTCATCAGAGCAAGATAAAACAGATTTACCCTCGCCAAATAGTTCGTTGTCTCTCGAAGACGTTGTCGTCAGAGCGCCAGATTTTGAGCAGGCAATTGTCAACCGAGTATCCTTTAAGCTAAGTCGTGGTGATGTTTTGGGCGTCATTGGACCATCTGCTTCCGGTAAATCTTCTCTAGCGAGAGCTATTGTTGGAGTTTGGCCCACAGCGCAAGGCAAGATTAAGCTTGACGGAGCTGAATTGGCGCAATGGCATCAATCTGAATTGGGGCGTCATATCGGGTATTTACCCCAAGATATTCAATTGTTTCAGGGCTCCGTAGCGGAAAACATCGTTCGATTTAAAGATGACGTTAGGACTGAAACAATGATTGAAGCTGCGCAATTAGCTGGTGCTCACGAGCTTATCTTAGATTTGCCAAACGGTTATGACACAAAAGTAGGCATTGGAGGAGTTGCGCTATCAGGGGGCCAGCGCCAACGAATAGCGTTTGCTAGAGCGCTATATGGAGAGCCCTTTCTAATTGTGTTAGACGAACCAAATTCGAATTTAGATGCAGATGGCGAAGCAGCATTAACCAAAGCCATATTGGAACTGAAACAACGAGGTAAGATAGTCATTGTTATTGCTCATCGCCCCAGCGCTATCACCGCTGTTGACCAACTGGCAGTGCTAAGAGAGGGCAACCTCGTCGCATTTGGACCAAAATCAGATGTGCTGAAAGCATCAATGTCTAAGACTGCTTAGGGACAAATCAAGGTGACCACATCCTCGGTGAATGACAACAAGCTTAAAAGCCAACTAGCTTTTGGAGGTTTTACCATTTTCCTATTGGTAGTGCTGGTGTTGTTTGTCGGGGCAACCATTGAGATAACTGGCGCTGTGATCGCTCCTGGTCAGTTAGCCGTTGAGTCTAAGAGCAAGAGAGTGCAACACCAAGATGGCGGTATTGTCGAGAAAATTCTGGTGAGGGAAGGGGACCTGGTTGAGCGCGGAGACTTACTAATTCGCCTCGATGAAACCCTTGTTGGTGCCAATTACGCCATGTTAAGTACACGCCTCATGGAACTTTCTGTTGTTGAATCGAGGCTCAACGCAGAGTTGAGTGGTGAGTCACAAGTTCAAGCCACTCAAAGTATGGAATTAGCAACTACGTCGGACCAGAACTTAGCTGCCTTAATCTCAAATCAACAGGTATTGCTAGAAGCTCGGCTATCCTATCGCTCGACTCAGGCTGATCAGCTCAATGAACAAATTGCGCAACTAGAGATCCAAATAGAAGGGCTTGATGCTCAATGGAACTCAAAATCTGTAGAACTTGAACTTGTTGAGGAAGAACTTCGTGACTTTTCTGGCTTGCTTGCAGACGGTTTTGTTGAAAAGTCTCGAATCATGACCTTAAAAAGGACTCAGGCCAGCCTTCAGGGGGAGATCGGAGGGTTGAAATCTTCCGTCGCACAGGCGCGCCAAGCAATAGCCGAACGCCATTTGCAAATTAGCCAGATTGACAACGACATGAGAGGAGAAGTCGTAGAGCAACTGAGCCAAGTCAGATCGGAGCTTAGTCAGCTTCGGGAGAAGAAAATAGCAGCAAAGTCGCAACTAGATCGGATGGATATATGGGCACCGCAATCTGGCATTGTCCATCAACTAGAGGTGCATACTATTGGACGTGTGATAGGGCCTGGTGAGACCATCATGCTGATTGTTCCGGAATCCGATCGGTTGATAATTGAGGCCAGAGTGCAACCGACCGATGTCGATTCACTGTCGGTCGCACAAACCGCAGTCCTCAAATTTACCGGGCTTGACCCGCAATCTGCACCTGAAATTGCAGCAGACGTGGCTAATATTTCAGCAGATGTAGTCCAAGATGAGATTTCTGGCAACCTGTATTATGAAGTTCAACTTGTCATCCAAGAGCAAGAGTTTGTTAAATTGGCTCGTTATAAATTGATCCCGGGAATGCCTGTCGAGGCATACATTCAAACAGAAGCGAGGACTATATTGTCGTTTTTAATGTCTCCTTTGCTCAACCATATTGAACGAGCTTTTCGGGAAACTTAGTTTTTTCTGTATTGAACATCGACAACTTAAATCCATCATTTAATCCGTTTGGCCCCTCATATGGAGCAATATCATGTTTGATGGGCAAGGTTTTCTGCCTATGAGTAAATGCGCTTATTGGCAGCGAATTGACAAATAAGACTCCTTCATAACGGGCTAAGAATGCAAAAGTTTCCAAGCTTTGTAGAATTACAACACGCGGTACGTAGAAAAACGCACCTATCCCCTAATTCTTATTAACACAAAGCTCGCTAGGTATGAAAAGTATACGCTTACGCAGATCTGAGGTTAACAAGCAATACTCTGTTATATTAACCGTGTAGTCACTGGAACATGTCGAGTCGAGAGTCATATGGGAAGTTTTACAAGATTGAGCGCGAGGTTTGGCGGCCCAGATGGGCTGAACGAAATGCTGCGGCCGGTGATTTTCCCCATTGATAGCGTTGGCGGTAAGCCCAGACTGTTATTAGAGCGCGGTACTGGAAATCGAATCCCGATCAAATTTAGCCTTTCAGATATTGATAAGCCGACTAAATCAGTGCTTCGCAGATATTGTATCGCATGCAAGTACAGCCGAGGCGCGATTGAGTGATGTTCGGCACATTGATCTCGAGATTAGTTGTAAGCAGGGGAGGGTGAACGGTTACAATTTTGGGTTCTAAACGGCGTGAACCGTATCAAAACTTAATATGAATTTTGGTAACACTGTATGTAACATTAATGGTGGTAATAATTTATTAAATTATTGTTTATCATGTCGATAAGATATTAGTATGGTGTCGGCCCCGGGCACCATTTAAAATCAATAAGTTACAAATCTTTCCTGTATACCCATACTTCATTTTTATCTCTTTTCCGAATTACTTTCCGAATACGATTTGTGGTGAGACTCACTACCGACTGTAGGCACGACCTTAACTTTTCGATCATAAGAAGCAACTTAAAAACAGCCTAACTCGGTGTCCAAGGTTGTTAGACCGTTACAGTTGGTTCGGAAACTATGTACAGAGATGTCATAAATTATGGGCAATTTGAAGTGGTTCATGAATATCATGAAATCGGTGATGTGAGGTGGTCGTGGCAATGACAAAATTAACTAGTCCGATTACATTTTTCGTTCTTGGGGCGGCAGCTTGTGCGTTTGTGAGCTTCTTATGGGGAAGCAGCGGTAGAGGCGAGCAATTGATTATTGGGACTAGCGAAATATTACTTGCTTGCAGAGTGGGCGCTATTCTGTGTCAGTAAAAGGGGAAGTTGTAACTCCACCGTGGTTTAAAAACCTTTATGCGTTCACAGTTGAAGAAATCGTCAACCAATCCGATTTCGAAATGAAAGCCTCTGCTTGTTACTACGACGCACATATTCAATCTAGCAAGCCTATAGAGCAACTTCATTTGCCGTATGGCTTAATGAAATCTCAAGGGGCGGACGACATAACAATTTATAAGGCAGCTGATAGCAGCGTTACGCATTTTTACTCTAAATTAGGAGCGAAATTTAAGCCTTAGGTTCTGTAAGAAAAAATGTTAACTGTGAATATCTAAGTCTTGAAAATAAAAAGTTCAGAGAGCTTTGCTTTGATAGCTCTCTAGTACTTATCTGTATTAGCTCCAAATATACCCTAGCTGCCCCCAGCAAAAGGGGGCAGGGTAATTTGATCGCATAGCGAGTCAGCGAATTTCTTATCATCGCTTTTTGCTTGCACTGTCCCAAGTTGCCGGAAGCGCGGTTCACCGCTTGGCGGAATAGCGGTTCAGTTGAGCGGAACACGGGGTCAGGAGGAGTGGAATTTGCAGTGATTTTTGTTCTTCATCTAACTAAATCTTATCGAAGGTTTGGTGTTTCAGGCGGGCAATTCTTTCAGCCACAAGAAAGATTTAAAAGCAGGCCGAAGCCTGCTTTTGGTTACTACTCAGGTTTACACGCAACATCGGTTAGCAAAATGCGCTGGTCAGTATCATCGCGTTGCAGCCAGCATTCACCATCTTGCTGCCACAGCGAAAAGACGATCACCTCTGATTGAAGCTCGCGCCCGTTGAGTAACTTTCCTTGGGCGTCACGGGCTTGTTTTTTCTCAATCGGAACTCGGCTGCTGGTGGTGAAAGCCAACGGAGACAAACTCAATTTGCGATCAAAAAGCAGTTGTGAAGCGGCACTTTCCAGCGCTTGCTTGTTACCTGCGCTTTCATCAAGCACCGCAGGAACTGGCTCGTTGGCATCGGCAGACGTGCTCATACAGCCTCCTAGTGCCAACAGTAACGTTCCAGAATAAATGGCTGCTGCCAACTTATTCATCATCAGCTTCCTCAATTGGCACGTAAACTCGGTTGTTCTTGAGGAACGCTTGGCTTCTTGAATCAAACAGTAACAGTTCACTCAGTGAGTTATTTGCAATTTTGGTTTGCATATTGGCAATGCCAACACCGCTAGTGACAGGACAGGTGCCGGTATTTAACCGCTCTAATGCTGCCGACAGCATGCCCTCATCGGTATCGCCAAGCTCGTGTTCAAAGTCATCATCAACTTCACAGCCCGGTAGCTCGTCATCAAATTCAGGCGTTACCTCTGGCTTAAAACCGTCGGCATAATCACCGAAGCCTTTGTCATTCACCCCTTGGAACTGAATGGTGTAATAGGTCGTACCGCAGTTATCTGTTGGATAGAAGCCATAAGGCTTACCACAGGTAGTACCGCCGATTTGAATAACTTCCACATCAATGCCCACTAGGCTATTCATCAAGGCCTCACTGGCTGAGCAGGTGTTTCCTGTTGCAATGACAAAAACACGATCGAGATTGAGGGTTGGCAATTGGTTGCTGGTTAGCACCCCTAGATCCCAGTCAATTTCCTGAGAGTAGAAGGGCGTAGAGAAGTTTTCATCAGATGATTTATCGTTGTATTGCAGCATCTCAAAAATTTTGCCGGAGGTGTTCTGCTCCCCAGCAATCATATACGCCAATTGAGACGACATCGCCAATAAGCCGCCGCCGTTGTAGCGTAGGTCGAGAATCAAATCGGTGACGTTCTCGGCAGCGAAATTCTCAAAGCCTTCAATCAATGGCGTTTGGGCCGAGCGCTGAAAACCTTCAAACCTCATGTAGCCGGCTTTGCCCGAGTCTGTGGTCAATATCGCTACGTTATTGACAAAGCTCTCCTCGAATATGCCAGATGAGAGGTTAAAGGTGACTTCACTGCCGTCGACACGCTCAAAGGTAAAACTGTATTGGCTATTTTCTTCTTCGGGAAACAACGCGTCGTTTAAGAAGTCGACGTCGTCACCGTTGATGACATCTTCATCATTAATGCGAATCAGCTTGTCACCACGAGTAACGCCAGCAAGGTCTGCTGAAGAATTGGTCGCTACCGAGGTAACCCGTAGATCGCGAGGCGGCGAACTCTCAATAAAGCTCCAGTTAATGCCATATCCAGTGATGGTGCCGGACTGTGAGTAAGCCTCATAGTCATCGGTTGATTCATAGAAGTGGAAATTGTCTTTGGCGGCGCCGGATGCCGTTGTTTCAGTGGTTTTCAGCACCTCAAAATAACTTTGTGGCGAAGCGTAATTGGCCGGATTAAGATCGGCAATTTCATCGTACCAGAGGTAGGTTTCATGACTCCAAGAGCGCAGCCATAGTTTTTCGTCATCTTCGCTGCCTTGCACATCTGGATAGGAATCGCCGTTAATATCGAGGTGGGTTCGAACCACTTCACACTGGCTTTCATAGTCACTAGCTGGCTCAAAAACTCCGGCCTGCCAATTTGTATCGGGTTGGTTGGTAGTTGGTGAGGTGGCGGGTGTTGAAGAGCTACTGCCTCCGCCGCATCCGGTTAAAACGGCAGATATCACTAAACCTAAATAGATATTGCGCATGCTTCCTTTCACTCCTTGCGTAGGTGGCCAGTCGACATCATGTCAACCAGAGGGCCTTAAATTTCATCAAACGAATGTTAACTGATAAGAGGAGAGTTTATCACGCCTCTGTTCTGATGCGATGCGTGAATATTGATTAATATCATTTGCTTATTAGGTATTTTTTTTGGTTTCGGCGTTTGGTGAATGGTCTCTGTTGCGCATTTACTTGGCTAGGGGAACTTGGCTAGGCGAACTTGGTTGCGGTGTTCACTCCAGCTATATCTGGAACCTTAATACCGCCGATAGGCGTGACTAAACGGCTCATGAGTCACTTCCAATACAGGGTATTCACATCGAGTGCCATTCCGAAAATTTGTGATGCAATTCGGCCACATCAGAACTGGAGAACTCCAATTCAATCTGCCGCAGCTTAGGGGAGTCGAGACTTTAACTATCACGACAAAACCTTCACAAACCTATCGTTAGCCTAAGGGCATATATTGCTAATACGGCCACGATGATGAACAAACCTCTATTTCTCACTCTACTTTCTGCACTATGGCTGCTTGGCTGCAACCCGGAGCATTTAGATCTGTTGCCGCCATTGGAAGATCCGTCCGTGATGGAGAGAAAGCTGACCGTCGAGCAGATGCATCAGGACATAGATGCGTTTGTGGCTGGGGTCTTGGAGCGCCACCCTGAACTCGATGCTTATGCGGATATGGGGTCACTTATGGCTGCGGTCGAAGAGACCAAAGCTGAGATCACGCAGCCTATGTTAAGAACCGATTTTTATCGCATTGCGGGCAGGCTCAATCACTACTTAAATGACGGCCACTCATTCTTGATCTGGCCATATCAAGAGTACAAACAACTCAAAGGTAACGGTCACAATCCGTTTCCTTTTGACGTGGTCATTTCACAACAAGGCGCAATTTACTTAAAACACGATTATCAAAACGGGCAGAAGCAGTTGGCGGCTGGCAGCCAGATACTCACTATCAATGGCGTACCAGCCTCTTCCATTGTCAGCACGTTGCAGCAATACAGCGGCGGTGAATCTCGCCGGTTGCGAGAGCAGGTCGTTGCCAAGCGGTTCGATCTGTCGCTCTGGGCTGTTTTCGGATTTATTGACAGCTTCGAACTTGAGCTCGATGGCAGACCAGCATCGCTTGCCATTACTAAAGAACAGTCCTGGCAGCGAGTTTCTGCATACAACAAAGAACAACAGGGCGAACATTATTATAAGCAGCTGCAAGCGGGAGTGGGATTGCTCTATCTCGCCCATTTCGATATCGAACCAAATCAATTTGAAGACTTTATTGACGGTGCATTTGCTGAAATAAAGCGGGACCAGATTCATTCGTTAATCATCGATATTCGAGATAACCCGGGCGGCAATACCGATACAGTCACCTACCTGAGCCGCTACCTGGCGGATAAGCCATTCAGGTTAGTTTCTTCAGTTCGAGAGAAGTTAAACCGAGATAACCGAGGTTGGTTTAATTACAAAGGTGAGGTGGGTGAGCTCATTACTACCCAATGGCAAGAGTGGGAGACGCCTATCGATTCAGAGCAGCGATTTAAAGGCGAGGTCTATCTGCTGGTGGGGCCGGTGACTTACTCTGCAGCAATTGTGTTGGCAACTACACTCAAAGACAATCAGTTTGCGACTCTGATTGGCGAGAAAACCGGTGGATTTGCCAATCAAACCGCACAGGGTAATTTGTTTAATCTACCCCATTCTGAGTTGCGAACCTATGTCACCACCCGAACGCTGATAAGGCCAAGTGGCGACACCGAACGACGCAGTGTCGAGCCCCATCATGTGGTTAACCGCTCAATAGATGATATAAAGAAGCAAAGAGATGCTGGCATTGCACGCGCGCTAACTCTGATTGAGGAAAAACAAGCCAATGACGCCTAAGTATGCCGTTCTGGTAGTCGAAGATAATCAGGATATAGCAATACAACTTGTCGACTACCTCGCTGACAAGGGGTTTGTGGTCGACTATGCCGCTGATGGTAAAACCGCGCTGCAATTGCTGGCCGCACAGCGCTACAACATTGTTGTGCTCGACCTGATGTTGCCTGATATGGACGGCCTCAGCATTTGTGACCATATCAAACAAACCTTGAGCACCAATGTTCCGGTGCTGATGCTGACCGCTAGAGACAGCCTGGATGAAAAAGTACAGGGCTTTGGAGCAGGTGCTGACGACTATCTGACGAAGCCCTTTGCGTTGCAAGAGGTGTATGTACGGTGTCTGGCGTTAGGAAAACGTCATCAACTGCACCAGCAGAACACACTGACGATTGGTGAGCTTGAGGTCGATTTTCATAAACACGCTGCGATTCGAGCAGGCCAGCCACTCTCGCTCTCAAGCACTGACTTTACCCTACTGAAACTGTTAGCGGAGGCTTACCCAAATTCGGTCAGCAAACGACAACTGACCGAGCAGGTCTGGGGCGATGATCCGCCACAAACGGATGTACTTCGCAGCCATATCTACACTCTGCGGAATGTGCTGGATAAACCTTTTACTTACCCAATGCTTAAAACGCTTCACGGCATTGGTTTCAGATTGGCACTGCCAACCGAGTAGTAGGATATGGCCCGAATGAAAACCAGTTTACCGTCAGCTATTACCCGTCTTGTTATGGGGGTAGCCATCAGTATTACCTTGATTTACAGCCTGCTGATCCTGCTCTACTCGTGGGTGGTTGAAGACAATATTTTCAATCGACTGGTTGCTGCAGAAGCGGATTTTATTGAACAGTCCTATCAACAGAACGGCACGCTGTCCCAGCCTCGCTCAGGCTTTATAACCCTGCATCGCAATTGGCAGGATATGCCGCCAGAGCTGTTAGATGCGCGTAAGCGTAAGCCGGATCGTATTGAGTTTGACTTAAATGATGGCTCCACAGTGCATATCCATGTATTGCAGCTAGAGGGGGTCGCGTACGTATTGATGGCCAAGGTTAACGGTTTTGAAGTCAGCAAAGAGTATCTTCCAAATCTACTTAGCTGGCTTGCCCTGCTGGCGTTTGCTGGTGCAACCTTGGTCTCCATCATCGCTTTTCTGATTGGCCGTCGGTTAACCCGGCCAATAAAAAAACTGGCCGATCAGGTAAGCAGTTTACCGGCTGAAAGCAATGGCTCACGGTTCGCTAACAGTTACCCAAATAATGAAATACGGGTGCTTGCCAACGCGGTCGAAACCAGTTTTTGCAACTTGCAAGACGCGCTGGAGCGGGAGATAAACTTCACCCGCGATGTCAGCCATGAGATCCGTACGCCGATCAGTATTCTTAAGAACATTCTCGATACCCAAAGTCACTCACAGCAGCTCACGCAAAGTGATTATCAGCAAGCCCAGCGTGCGATCTTTGAACTGGAAAAGATGACCAACACCTTATTGGCGCTGGCACGAAACGAATCGAAGCAGACATCTGAACTCGATATGACGCAGTTAGTAGAAAACACACTGCTTGAACACTTTGAATTAAACAACTCGGAGAAAGGGCAAAAGCTCGGGCTGCAGTTGTCACTGCAGGAAGACGTTTACCTGCAAGCGAACCGGAACCTGACACAGATCCTGCTCAGCAATATCATTTCCAATATCGTGCAATACGCCACAGGTAGCGATGTGGATATCAGGCTTACCCCAGATGCACTCTCCGTTACTAACCAAACTTCAGCGCCTGTTCCTAGGCAACCCGAAGTTGCTGGGGTCAAAGGTCTACACAGCTCAGGTATAGGTCAAGGCCTCAATCTGATAAAGCGTATCTGTGACGTCAATCAATGGCAGATGGAAACACGCATCTCATGCTCTGAACGTTCTCAGTGTGAAAGCGCACTATCAGAATTTACGCTGACCATTATTTTCAATCAGCCATGACTTGTGACTGATTTCTTCACAAAATCACGACAAAGGCTTGGCTAAAGTGCTCCCAACATTTGAGGAGCACACCATGAAAAACATTTTCCACACCCTGCTGATACTGTTTCTGATCAGCGTTTCATTTGCTGCCGTTTCTGACACTCGCGTTGCACTTCTGATTTCTGGATACGGCAACGAAGGCGATGGCAGCATCAGTTACGATCTGGAAGAACTGGCCCAAACCTATCTTGTACTGGTAAACAATGGGATCTCGCTGGATATCGTCAGCCCGAAAGGCGGCGCAGTCCCTGTTCACAAGAAGAAAGACGACCTCGAGTACATTCAGCAATTCAAACAACAAACGCCAGCTCTAAGCCAACTAGCTGACACCTTGTCGGCCAAACAGGCGCTTAGCCAAGAATACGATGGGCTGATGGTGATCGGTGGTGATGGCGCCATGTTCGACCTGCCGTTCGACAAAAATACCCAGGCCTTGTTGACGCAATTTGTCCATCAAAACAAACCGATTGCTGCGGTATGTCATGGCCCAGCGGCTTTGTTAAACATCAAACAAACAAGTGGCGAGTATTTTATTAAGGGCAAACGGGTAAACAGTTTCACCCTGAAAGAAGAACACGCCTTCAGTGCCGAGTTGCTGGATAAATTTCCATTTATGCTGCAAACCGAGTTGGTAACACGCGGCGCAATCTTCCAGTCAAATGCTCCGATGCTGCCATTTGTGGCCGAAGACGGTCTGCTAATCACTGCTCAAAATCCGATGTCTGTGGCCAAAGCGGCAGATGCCTTGGTGGTAAAGCTGGGACTGACGCCTAAGGCTAGAACCCTGTACAGGGATGAAGCCACGTTTCAATTGATCTCACGGGCAAGAACCGAAGGCGCCTTTATCATCGATATTGCTTTGGCCAGTGCAAAGGAAAGCTACAACCTAAACTATATGGCGTTGTATGGCTTTTATGCCTACCAACTTGCAGATATGCCCGAACAAAAGCTTGTAGAGCTTGAGATCATGGCTCGGATCGGCAAACAGTTTTCCCACCCCAAGTATTCGATGGCTTTGATCAACGCCTATCTCGATCAGGGTTTTATCGAGCAGGCAAAATCAGAAAAAAAGCTGCTGATGAAGCAGTTCCCAGAGACCGAATTGCCCAAAGAGTTGGCGCAGTTGTAAACGGCAACCGTGAGAGAAAAAGACAGCATCCAACGATTTCAACGCCTAATGTTGTCGCGTCAAAAAGAGAGGGTGTATAGGAAGCGAAACGCGCTGGGGCCAACGAACCCACGGAAGGTTTACGGTTCGCCCTGAAAAGCGGGCTGGAACAAATTCTAGCTAGCTGAGGTTCGTTCCTCATCAAGTTTCGTCAGAAAAGTTCGCCGCTTAGTAGGGGCTATAGCTGTAAGGAAAATCATGCATAAATTTCTATTTTTATTGTTTTTAGTTCCTTCGCTTTCAATAGCATCAGAAATTGACCTTGTTGATCAATTTATTAAGTTGAGTGATGCCACCAAAGTAAAAGGTGCAACTCAAAACGATATAAATGCCGTAGCTGATTTGCTTTCAACTCAAATGCGTTATCAACATCCAAATTATAATGCTGATTTGTCAAAGGCTGAATTCATTGATGGTTTAATTCGCTACATGGGAGCGGCTGAATCTTTAGCAACCAACGTGACTAACCGTATAGCTGGTGTCAACGCAGTGACCATTGCTTATGTATCAACCACAACAATAAATGGTAAAACGGAAGTAGATCCTAAACCACTAATGCGTTTAATAGAGTTTAGCGAAGGCAAAATTGTATTAGTTAAAGAGTATTGGTAATAGAGGCATAACAAGGCGTTAAATTAAACGGACACAAAGCAGCTGGCTGTGCTCATAACTTTAGTCTGCTATTTATCTACCGCTTAACGTGGCGTTAGCCACTGATACTTAAATCGGAATTGTCCATCAACTTGCTAGGTTGGCTGGCACGGAAGTGCCCCATTTTTTGTTATCAACTCCAGTCAGTTGATCAAGATCTTGTAGTAGTAGACGTTGGACTTGGAACGCTAGTCAATCCAGTATTAACTAGTTGAGCCGACAAAAGTGAATTTGGGGAGTAATAATGAAGGAAGCTGAACTGCTACTGGTACTTGGGGGCTTATTGGTTTACATGTTCTTTACCTTGAACTTTGTGCTGATACTGGTTGAGAAGAGGATTCCTGTTTCAGAGCCTAAATTAGCGGTAAAAGTCATCGTTGATATTGTAAACGCCAAAAAAAATCCTGATGGGTATTTGAAGGCTAGAACATACTTTTGGGGATCGGTAATTTCTCTGATTTTGTTTATGATGGTGTTGTATGCGCACTAAGCACAACAAACACATTGTTGCCCCAAAGTGAGTTATAAGCCAAGGACTATTAACAGTGAAACCTGCTGTATCCCGTCAAAGTTGTGGTGTTAGTTTCGGGGAAAGGTCCCTAGGTATGTCAGCTCGTCAGAAGGTCAACTAAGCTCGGCTCCCTCCTGAGGCTTGGTGTTTCGGTAAAGAATTGGTCTGAATCAATGTATCTTTATGATATGCAAAGGTTATGTGTTAGAGTTTGACTACTGATTGATCATTAAGCACAACAGGGACTATTTGTGAATAAATTTAATGGAGTAATATTAACTGGCTTAATATTGCTAATTGTAGGTTGTGGCGGCTCAGGTGATGATTCACCATTAAAAGTTTCCGATTTGAATTTTAATGAATCGAAAATTCAAAATTGTATAGACAAAGAATATGTTTCCGATGTCACATCATTACCATGCACGGATGTTTCAGGTGTTAATGACTGGAGCGATTTAGCTCTCCTCCCAAATTTAAAAACAATATATTTATTTACTAATGGTCCAGATGAAGATCCAATCAATATAGACTTAGTGTACGCTCCTAATTTAGAGTTCTTAACTATTACGGATGTAGCTATCTCAGAGATTAATCTAACTGAAAACCATCAACTAAAAACGATCAGTTTGGTTAGCGCTACTTCTTTAGAAAGTATTGACTTAACATCCAACACTCAGCTGGAGGAGATTACAATTAAAGGTTCCCCAGCAATAGATACGATTCTAACGGGAACGATGAACAACTTAACTAAAGCTACAGTTGAAAATACATTAATTGATGAGTTCTCAATCGATGCGCTGAATTTAAGGTATTTAGATTTAAACTACAATTCAAGGTTGAGCAATCTTAACCTAGAAAATGCACCCAATATAGTGGGTTTGGTCTCAGTCTTTAATGATTTAAATTATGTTGATTTTAGCCCTTTAGTAGATACAAATGCTACTCTGATAATAGCTGATAACCCATTTAATGATGAAATGTTAAGTTATATCGAATCATTAATAGCGAATGGTGTTTATAACATAACCTATCAATGATTAGGAAATTAAATATAGTCTGTTTCGGCTCAAACTGAAGGGCAGCTTAGATTTGCGTGGTGGCACACTGATTTTGTGTCACCCAATTATAGTCAGACATCTAACGCATTTTTGTCCAGATATGAGCGACCCAAACGAACTTGAGGCTTAGGCTCAATACAGCCTCTGCTTGATCGAGATGAAAGCGTGAAGTGCAGGGTTTTTGGGGAGTTAATACAACCGATTTATTAGGGGCGACTGATTAGATTAAGTCGCCCCGTTATCCTACCTGATTGAAAAAATTGATAGCGGTAGTGCTACCTGCCGATCAAATCATCTAGCCCAAATACTATTGGGCTCACCATTATTTCCTCGAGCTTGGGTTTTAGTCGCCCCCCACCAGAACAGCGCGGCAAAGATCAACGACGTAAAATCAACACCAAGGCTAGCAGCATCGATTGATGGCCAAGGCCCTAGCTGCGGCATCACCCAGCCAACCAACGAAGTCAATGGAATCGCTAAGCAAAGGACGGCAATAATGCGTTGTAGGTGCACTGCCGCCACAATAGGGCGGAAACCAAAAGCGAACGCTATGCCAACCAAAAAGCTTGTGTAATAGAGCCACATATAGGCATGGTTAATATTGAGAGATAATGGCACCAACCACTTGGTTGCCGCCAAACACAGTACAACACCTGCAATACTGCCTAAGCTTACGCCAACGGTTAGTTTCGCCATAATGGTAACGGCGCTAGACTGTTGCTGTTGTGTCTTATTACGGCGTTTTTCTAGCCATAGTAAGTTACCGGAATAAAACAAAAATGCGCCAGCCAACCCCATAAAGAAGTAAAGCCAACGACCCAAATCACCACCGAAGGAACCAAAATGCATGGCAAAAAACGTTGCTACCATACGTTCCCACAAGCCGTCTTCATTGGTTCTAAAGCTACTGCCATAGATATCAAAGGTGTATGGGTTGAGCATGATGTAATCGGTAATCGGACCGCG
Source organism: Neiella holothuriorum (assembly GCF_019457915.1). GTDB lineage: Bacteria > Pseudomonadota > Gammaproteobacteria > Enterobacterales > Neiellaceae > Neiella > Neiella holothuriorum. Next base: position 94,008 of record NZ_JAHZSS010000005.1, on the reverse strand, counting down.
CATCATGGCGGTTTCACTCGCCATTTGAACGCCTACTAGCGGCCGTTGCCCGTTCAGCCCCTGCAAATCGATTTGTACCGGTTGATAGCTCGCGTCATAAGATAGAGCTTCATCAAGGATCGTTTCAATCGATGGCATATCGTCCAGTTGGTATGCAATTTCACTTGGTGCGAGGCGCGGAAACATTGGCTGATCACCATATATCAACACCTTAAGCCCACCATAAAAAAAGTCATGAAAGGCAAATACCACAACAGTAAATGCAATCATCAAATGAAATGGCAGGCTACCAATTCCCACTAAGTTATGGCTATCAAGCCAGAAGCGGTTGGCTCCCTTTTTTGTGCGCAGCGCAAAAAAGCTTTTCACTAAGGTCGGCAATAAGAAAATAACACCAGATATCAGCGCGATAAAATACAGCACAGAGGCGATACCAAGAAGGTAAACTCCTACGTGGTCGTGCCCTAATTCACCTAAAATACCGGCACTGCGATGCAAGTAATCGATCATCGCTGAGAGTGCATTGGCAGGAATTTGCTCGGCAACTAGTTGATTCGAGTCATCCAAGGTCGCATGCCAAAGAACATCGTTTAGGCTTAACTCTCGCGGCTCTCCCTGCTCGTACCAAGTAATCGGCGATTTACTGCCATCAAGGTGCAGGGTCATTGCATTGGCAGCATTTGGATGCTCTGCCAACACTTTGTCGACCAATAGCTGCATTTGATCATGTTCAACCATTGGCAGGTGTTGCGCTGGAGGGGTTGCCCATTGATCAATTTGCTGTTGAAACATTGTCAACGAGCCTGCATAAAAACCGATAAAGAGTAGCAAGCCCGATAGAATACCGGTCCAAGTATGAATGTTTTGGTAAGTCCTTAAAATATCACTGCGTACTCTCATAACAACCACTTCAATCCTATAAAGCTACTAAACACGATTAGGTTGGCTCCTCCCAAATAAACCAGCGCAGATCGCCAAGTGCTGAACATGAAGCTAAATGACAAAATGGTTAGCCAGATGGGCGTTATCATCCACATGTTGAATTGCACTTTTGCATTGGCATCGATCCCGCCCGGACCAAACCAAGCAAAGATCCCAACAAGGCCATAGCTCAACAACAGCCCACCGAAGGTTGCAATGAGAGATTTTCGCCACCATTGCGGTTGGATTTTTTTCTTTTCAGCCACAGCCATTTGCTACCGCTCCTGCTTCAAACTAACCATCGGCATTAGCATCAGCCCAATCATTAACACCATGAACCACATCAACAGTGCGCTAGCAAACGATAGCAACAACAACCAGCAGATCAGTGAGAGGGCTAACCCTGCGTATGCGAGTGGGCGAAAACGTTTTGAGATGGGGTTTGCCAGCAAAATTTGGTGGCGATTGGTTACATATAACAGCAGCACGCAACAAAGCATGAACGCAGCAAGCACGTAGTTCAGCAGCATTTGGAATATCTCCTCAAAATATGCCGTAAAGTACTGGCCCTAGCGGTATTGCTGCACGCTTATAGAAATGAACGTTGCAGTTCCGATGCAAGTGCTACGGTCGCTAGGAGCAATCCATATCATTGCTTAACCTGAGTTTCTGATCCGGCAGTAAGCCTACCCAAATGTGCTCGCCGGTGATGAATCAGCTAATCAACAGGTCATTGGCAGATATGACAAAGACAAAAAAGCTGATCAACAGCAGCGCCGTTGATCAGCCAAATCGCGATTAGAAGTCCAACTTAGCCCTTACCGCAAAGGTACGAGGCTCGCCGATACGAATGGCGCCATAGTTATCGCCAACGGTCCAGAACTCTTTGTCGAATAGGTTATCGACAGTGCCTATGATGGTCAGATGGTTGTCGCCGACAGGCATTTGGTAACTGGCACCGCCGTACACCAAGGTGTAGCTCGGCAAGTCCCAGTTATTGGCCGAATCAGAAGCGGTCTCTCCGTAGTATTTACCACCTAAATTAAGACTTAGGCCAGGCAACGCAGAAACGTCATAGTTGGTTTGCAACGTCATTTGGCGCTTAGGCGCTCCTGCTACGTCATTACCTTCGTAGTCACCGTCGGTTTTGTCGTATTCGCTATCGAGGAGCATGACATCGCCGTACAGCGAGAAGTTTTCAGTGACGCTTAGAGCACCACTAAACTCAATACCTTGATAGATGGTCTCGCCATCTTGCACCAAGCGATTATCGCCATCGACCATCTCTGCTCCGCGTTCAATGCGGAAAATAGCGGCGGTGATTGTCCAATCTTGTTGCGAGGTCTTAATCCCGGCCTCGTATTGCTTACTCTCAAGCGGTGGCAGCAAATCACCTTCATTTTCATAACGTTCGTCAACGAAAGTGCTTTCGGCCTCAAAAGCTTCAACATAGCTGACGTAGATGTTGGTTTCGTTGTTAGGGCGATACATCAAGGCTGCGACAGGCGTAGTTGCAGAATCATCCGTATGATCATGGTATGACTCAAAGTACTCCCCCGGAGAGTGCTCAACATCGGTGTGGCGTACACCAACTAATGCTTGCCATTGATCGTTAAAGCTAATCAGATCATTGGCAAACAAAGAGGTTTGCTCGTCTTCCCAAGCTAATGCCAAATCTTTTTGTAGGGTTGCTTCATAGCGTGGCAAATCAACTGGCTCGAACAAGTTGTCAACGCCATAACCCCAGGTCACCTTACGGCCATATTCTCCGCCGTCATTTCGGTAGGTTTTGCTGCGCTGCCAAGAACCGCCCAAGGTCACTTTGTGGTTAATAGAGCCCGTATCAAAATGACCATTCACAATACCTTGAACTTGGTCGAAGTCGATGTCGAAGTACTGCTCATACATGCTGATTGATACATCACCGTCACTGTTGAGCAAATAAGCTAACGACTTGACCCATTCGGTTTCATTTTTCGAGTAGTCGTATTCAACTTTTAGGCTCCAGTTATCACTGATGTCCCAGTTTAAAGCCGTCAACAACACGGTTGTTTTGTAGTTATCAAACGTACCGTCTGTACCAATGTTACGATCACCGCTGACGGTTTTTGGCAAACTATCATCGGCTGACATGGAGTTGTTCATGACGGTCCATGAATTTTCTGTCAAGCGATCGTTGTAGATGAAGTCCATGGTCCAGTACAAGGAGTCCGTAAGCTGGCCATCTACTGCTAATGTAACGGTTTCACGATCGATGTTACCGCCATCTAGGTAGGTATCACCTTTCTCCTTGACGACGTTAACGCGCGCGCCGAATTCATCTTCACTACCAAATCGAGCACTGGCATCAACATGCGCATGGAGGATGCTGTCACTACGTACACCGGCATTGGCACTCACCATGGATTCAACTGGTTTTTTGGTGACATAGTTGACCACACCACCCGGCGCGGCCATACCATACATATAGCCGGTTGCACCTTTTAATAGGGTAACCTGCTCAAATGCTTCATATGGAAGCTCGCCACCAAAGTTGGCAAACGATAAGCCGTTAATTTTAAAGCTGTTTGTATAGTCTAATGCGAGACCACGAACGCGAATACTCGATCCGAAGGTACTGTAAGCACTGGCGTCGGTCGATACCGAAGCTTCACGGCTGAACAGGCTGTCCAAGGTATTTACCTGACGTAACTCCATATCTTGGAGAGAGATAACATCTACTGAAAACGGTGTTTCCAATACGGTTGTCATCCCCAAGGCACCAGCGTTATTTTGCTCGCCAAGCTCGGTTAACTTGTGACCCACAATGGTCACTGTTTCAGGAGAGGCCTCATCATCAGCCAGAGCGTTGGGGCTAACACCGACTAAAGCAGTAAGACATGCTAAGGCAAGCTTACTTTTGGGAAATTTGAGTGTGTTCATGTGCGCATTTATCCATCTAAATTTATAAAAAAACTCGAAAAAATCACAGTCAATGCCGCGGTTAGGGGCTTATGTTTTTTGTAGGTTTTAGATTTGTAGGGGGAGCAAAAACAATATCTCGATCACAAAGTTATTACAAATGATAATTATTATTATTCGTGATCAGGATCAAGTTGTGACAATTACATTTGCCCACATGTCGGTACGCTGGGCACTTTTGAATGGAACAATCTTTGTATGTTGTCAGCATGATAGGCAGAGCTGAGAATATCTATTAACAACAGCGATTTGGTGAAAATAAGCGAACGATTAGCAATGCAGAGCGCTGCTCGTAGTGTCGCTAATGGTTAGCGTAGGGGGAGGGGGCACGCAGAATCGTGCAGGCTTACGCATAGCGCTTGGTTGTTGATTCTTCGTTTTTATCCTGTGCTCAATTACTTTTCCAATATGTTTTTCCTAGACCGTTACGGCAAACTGTTGGCGCTACTTTCTGTCATATGCCGTGATTTACCGAAGCGCTTTATGGCCGCTAACCATTGTTTTTGATGTGTTTGCTGAGCGAGAAGATAAATCCCGTTGTAACCACTGAGCAGCCAACCCAAGATGCGCACGGCGGCTCCATACCAAATCAATACCCACTTCCCATTTGGTATGTGGGTAGGACTCCAGCAACAACTCCACTAATTCACCTTTTTCCAGTAATGGCGCTACCATACTTTCTGGTACGACTGACCAGCCTAATCCGTCTAGCGTCATTTGTATGAGCGTTGCATAGTTATCAATGTATAAACGCATGGATGAGCGAAGATATTCAGCGGTAACCAAGTTTCGGCCATGGGGACTAAATATGATTTGCCGATAACTACTTAAATCAGCAAACGTAACGGGTTGAATTTGACATAGGGGATGTTCGGCTTGAGCCACTTCTGCCATCTTCAAATTACCCAGCCGGTGAAACTTTAGTTCATCTGGGTAATTGGGCTGGGTCAACATCAGCGCTAGAACATAGTGTTCAGAAACAAGCCCATTGAGCGTTGCGTCGAGGTTTGGGTGCTCTACATGCAATGTGACGTAAGGAAATTCTTGGTAAAATTTATTCAGGGTAGGGGCGAGGAAATCATAGGGAATGGCTGCGTCCACAACGAGTGTCAATTCGGACTCGATGCCCACGGCGCTCGCATTGAATTTACCCTCAAGATTATCAACTTGCGCCAACAAGGTGGCAATATGTTCAACAATACCTTGGCCTGCCTCGGTTAATGTTGGGTATCGGCCAGAGCGATCGAACAGAACAACCCCCGTTTCTTGTTCAAGGTTGTTAATCGTTGCTGACACCGTTGATTGCGCCTTGCCCAATTTACGCGCTGCAGCAGAAAAGGATCCGCAATCTGCGGCGGCCTTAATCGTCAACAGTTGTTCTATCGTTAATGCCATGGCGCCTCCTGAGGAAAAACATGGTGATTTAGTATAATTCTGCCTTTATCAGCCAACGTAGTGCCGACTTGTTTTTAGCCTATGTTCGCCTTGTTGCTGGGTGATCTCTTCATCAGCGAATTCGCAAACCGAATGCGTTATTCAAAGCGCTGTACTTCATTTGACAAAACCGACTTACTTTGAAATCGATACCTATCGGTTCAGTCATTACATCCTATCGCTTATCAATCGGAATAAACGCAGATAATTGCATTTTGTTTGCAGGAATCGACAGCGCTAAGCGCCTGCATACTCCTCAATAACTGACTGCAAAGAGGCTTTATTGATGACTTTGACTAACTATCAGGCAGATATCGCCATTGAAAATGCCTACATATTGCCCATGAACGGCCAGCCGCCAATAAATAACGGCGTCATTCTGATCAAGGGGAGCAAAATCCTAATGCTGGGCGAAGCGGCGCACATCGATTCATGGCGAGCCAAGCGTGTGATCAATGCGAACAAAAGTGTTGTCATGCCGGGCTTTGTTAACTGTCATACCCATATTGCCTCAAACGTGCTTCTGCGGGGATTGAACGAAGACGCCAAGCTATTCGAATGGCTGCAACATATGTGGAAGCTCAAACGAAATTTCGATCCCGAAATTCTCTACTGGGCAAGTTTGGCAGGCTTGATCGAGATGATACGTGCAGGCACCACATCGTTTAATGAACATTTCGATGCGTATGCGGTGTCTCCACAAATAAGAGCGTTAGAACAATTGCCAATGCGGGCAACTCTCGGTTATGGCTTTGCGGATAGGGGACTCTATAGCCCAATCACTGACTATTCTTGGAAGGCCCTCGAACAGTTTGCTGATAAGGTTGAAAAACATCACCAGACGCAAGATGGTCGCCTGCACGTTGCACTTTCGCCCCATGCTACTTATTCATGCGGTGAAAAAATGTGGCGCCTTTGCCGCCAAGTCGCCAATGAATTGAAAATTACCATCCACACCCACATGGCTGAAGGTGTCCAAGAGCTAAAGTATGTGGGAGAGCGCTATGGCACAACTCCGGCCCAATGGTTCGCAAGTATGGGCATACTCGGCCCTGATGTTACGCTGGCACATTGCACAAAATTGAATGCAGAAGATATTCGGCTGCTCGCCGATTCTGAATCGCAAGTTGCTCATTGCCCGATTAGCAACGCAAAGCTCTGTTCTGGCAACATGCCAATCAAAGAAATGCTCGAAGCCGGCGTGAATATAGGCTTAGCAACTGATGGCCCGGCGAGCCATAACACGCTGGATATGTTTCAAGAAATGAAATTTGCAGCCATTATCCACAAGAACAACTACAACGATCCTGAGCTCTTGCCGTTGAAGCAAATGCTGGAGTTAGCCACAAGCAAGTCTGCTCGCGCCATGCACCGCCCTGAAACTGGTTATCTGGCAGAAGGTATGGCGGCGGATATGATCATCGTGGATATAAATCGCCCTCACACAACCCCTGTATACAGCCCTGAAGCGGCCCTTGTTTATTCCAGTCGTGCTGATGACGTGCGCTATACCATTGTGGATGGAAAAATCTTGATGGATGACCGGAAAATCGTAGGCGTTGATGAATTTGAAGTACTGACGCGACTGCGAACTCTGGCGCTCGATCTTAAGCAACGCAGTTTATAGAGCCCGGCAAATTCCATGATTTTCATCTGAAAGGTTAGAGTCGCCGTCATTGCTAAAGCGGCGGCGATTCTAAGCCTAGTGAACGAGTATCTATTTCGGAAGCTCTCCAACAACGCCTTCAACATACCAGTCGAAACCTAGCAACTGGCGATCATTCATGGTCTCACCGTCGGCCACACGCACTTGTCCCGTTTGATCTTTGATTGGACCGGAGAATGGGTGCAATGAACCTTGGGTTATGGCTAGCTTTTTACGTTCTACCAGCTCAATAACATCTTTAGGGATAGCCGGATGGTAAGGGGCCAAGTCGGTCGCGTTGGCCTCCAACCCGGCCCACACATCGGTAGACTTCCACTTTCCGTCTAACACGGCTTGGGTCTTGGCCAAGTACATTGGTCCCCAATTATGTATGGCGGCAGTTAGGTGGGTATTTTCGCCAAACGACGACATATCTGCATTGTAGCCAAATGAATAAACACCTTTGGCTTCAGCTGCCTGAACCGGCCCAGGAGAATTTGTATGCTGGCTAATAATGTCTGCGCCTTGACCAATCAGAGCGTCTGCTGCTTCTCGTTCTTTGGCGGGGTCATACCATGCGCTAACCCAAACAACCTTGACTGTCGCCTCTGGATTAACACTGCGTAGACCAAGTGTAAAAGCATTAATGCCACGTATTACTTCTGGAATGGGAAATGAAGCGACGTACCCAATGACATTAGATTGGGTCATCTTTCCAGCAATAACACCTGTTAAATAACGTGGCTGATAGACGCGATCGAAGTAGGTGCCCACATTTTTTGTGCGCTTATAGCCACTGGCATGTTCAAACGCAACGTTGGGAAACGATCTGGCGACTTTAAGTGTTGGGTTCATAAACCCAAACGACGTGGTGAAAATTAAGTCGTGGCCCGATTTTGCCAGCCGGCGAATAACGCGTTCAGCATCGGCGCCATCAGAAACATTTTCAATGTAAGTGGTACTGACTTTATCGCCCAAGCGCTGTTCTACAAACTGGCGCCCCATGTCATGGGAATACGTCCAGCCGGTGTCTCCGGTTGGACCTATGTAGACAAAGCCTACTTTCACGACATCTTTGGCTATGGCGCTCATTGAAAGACTTGCGCCGAACATGACCACAACAGCTAATTTAAATAGCTTATTGATTGTTAGTTTTTTAACGGCTCTCTTACACATTAAGGTGCATCCTTTCTCGTTATAGTCAGTAGAAGAAACTCTGTACTCGCCTAATTTGAAATAAAAACTTGATGGTTTGTTAGTGGTATAGCGCTATGGTCTTGGACAGTTTTTAGCGTTCGAACATATTGTTGTTCATATCAATTTGGGGCTGCGTGTTAGTTTTACCACGATGCTGCTCAGGCTTGTAATTCGACTTTCATCGCATGTTTTTTTGAAATGCCCGCGCTGCAGTTTTTGCTGCTGCGGCGAGAGGTAGCCTCAGCATTGCGATAACAAATGATTGCCTGCGTTTATTCCGGTTAAGTCACGCATTGTCGGGCGCGAATTTGCAGGGAAGCAGAGTCCTTTGGCTATGGTGCTTTGTTTTATCTGAATTAAAAGCAATTGATAATCATTTGCATTTATGTGGGTGAGGTCATATTATCGAAGCTCAGTTAATCATTGCTATTAGCCCTGAGGTGGCACGGATGGAAACTCCCCCAACCACAGATTTTCAACTGCATTTCTTGTGCGCCAATCACCGCGAGTGGGTGAGCGAAAACCCTGAGCAATCGCGCCAGTTTGTTGCCGATACGAAACGTAAAGGGCAGCGAATGCTGCGCCAATTGCGTTGGCACGATGCAATACCGTACTGGGGCTGTATTTTTGAAACTGCGGAAATTCTCGATGATTGTTCGGTTGAACCATCTGCTGAAGTGTTGTCGTTACTGTGCCAAGCGGCGAGGGCATTAAGCCGATGTTTTACCGAGCTTGATGCCCAAGACATGGCCTATGTCGTTATCAGCCAAGCACGCCGGCGGATTGAAGCAATAGCCTTTACTTACGAACTCCAAGCTGTTCCTTGCTGGATAGTCGACTGCCTCGACTTGCTCAAAACCGAATGGGCACCTAGCGCTAAATTTAGTCCTGCAGGGGCATTTGCAGCGCACCCCACATTGCATTGAAAGAACATCTAGATAACCGGCCCTTATGAACGTTGGCCGGTTTATGTCATTACGAATTATGGATTTATTTAACTTTTACTCAGTTGGCTGTTTTATTCGTCACGGCCTTCAGCCTGACAACCCTTCGTTATTCGGTATTTATTTCGATTTGGCGGCCCGAGTAAGCGGTATTAAATCGCCTCGTAAATGGAGCTCTCAAGCTTATTTACAAATGGCTCGTGTGTTTCTAGATGCTGCATGTGATGAGCGATTAGCCGGACATTGGCGCCGCCAGTGTTTGGACCAAGTGGTATTCGCTATCCAACATGCGACAGAGAAGGCATCAAGTCGGCGGCTATTGACGGAAGCGTTACGGATGCGGCGTGAATTAGCGGATATGGTCGACATAGAACTTCGCTAGTGGTAACTACACGAGGGCGAAAAAAGGCGCATTATGATACTCGATAAACAAATTCTGATTGTTGAAGACGACCATTCATTGAGCGATCAATTGACTGACATGTTGAGTCGTTCGGGCTATTGCTGCGATCAGAGCTTCGACGGTGAAGACGGCTACTTAAAAATACAAGACAAAAACTACGATCTCATTTTGCTCGATGTGATGTTGCCAAAGGTTGATGGCTACTCCCTCCTAAAGCGCTTACGCCGAGTTGGAGATGTACCCGTTGTTATGCTGACCGCAAAGGGCGCGGAGCAGGAGCGAATCCAAGGGTTAACCATAGGTGCCGATGATTATATTGCCAAACCATTTAACCCTGTTGAATTAAAGTTGCGTATTGAAGCCATCTTGCGACGCAGCGGTCAAAGTGGCTCGCCGAGCCATGAACACAGCCTTGAGATTGATGGTTTGCAGATTGATGTGAAAAACAAGCGAGCAGAAGTCAGAGGCTTCGAGCTGGAATTTACCCCCATTCAATTCAAGCTACTATACGAGCTGGCACATCACCGTGGCGAAGTACTGAGCAAAGCCTACTTGTATCAGCAGGTTCTTAATCGCAGCTTGGGCGCGCACGATCGCAGTTTAGATATGCATTTGAGTCGACTCAGGCGAAAGCTCAATGATGCAGGTTGGAACGGCGAGCGGCTGCAAACAGCACATGGTAAAGGATATTGCTTGATATGAAACGCCGTCTGTTGTGGAAGTTGTGCCTGATTATCGCCACTGGAGTAGTGGCGTTTTTCTATTTAGTGAGCATGCTAACGAGCCGCACCGAGGAAGGGATGAGCATGCTTGACGATAGCCACAGGGCTGAGTTGAGAGCCTGGGGCGAAACTGCAGAACAACTCTATCTCGCCGATGATCCCGAAGAGTTAGAGCAATGGCTAACCGCGTTGGGTGAGCAAGAGCAGACTTGGGTTTCGGTTGCTAGTTTTTCAGCCAAACAACTGGCCGGTGAGCCGTTGGGCGATTTGTATAGCGATACCTATCACCTCGGCCGAAGTGTCGATTGGAAAGTGCACCTCTATTTTGAACACAACCCGGTGATGGAATTGCCGTTTTCAGATCGCAGCCACAGCTTGTTGGTTAAGTTGCCCGAGCGTATGCGCCCCGGCTTGCACTGGCAACTGGTAAAACTCGCCATGCAAATTATTGTGCCAATGATTTTTCTGGCGATCTTATCGCTCATTCTTTATCGCCACATCATGCACCCACTGGGCAAGTTGCAATCCGCCACGCGCCACTTTAGTCAGGGTAACTTAGATGTGCGCGTTGCGAATTTGCTAGGCAATCGTAAGGACGAACTGAGTGAGTTAGCCAACACCTTCGATGTAATGGCATCTCGAATTGGCGAGTTAATTACCAATCAACGCCAACTCATTGCCGACTTATCGCACGAGCTACGTACACCGTTAACGCGCTTAGATATAGCTGTCGCAGCGTTGGCTGAGGATGATAAACAAGAAAATATTGCGCGCATCGAGCGCGAATCGCAGCACATCCGCAAGCTTGTTGACGATACTTTAACGCTTGCCTGGCTCGAAAATGAACGTCCAGAGCTTCAGCATGAAACACTCGATTTGGTCGATTTAATTGATGTTGTTGCTGAAGATGCGCGCTTTGAATTTCCTGATCGCCAGTTAAAAATTTACCAACCCGACAGCGCAATTATTGCCAACAGCAACCACCGCGCAGTTGGCCAAGCCTTAGAGAACATCGTGCGCAACGCCATGCGCCACACGCCTAAGAATCAACAAGTCACCATTGCGCTGCTTGATATGAAAGGGGGTTACAAATTGACCATTGATGACGACGGCCCTGGCGTTCCCGAGCAATATTTGGAAGCTATCTTCCAGCCAGTTTTTCGTGTTGATCAATCGCGCGGCACCAACAGCGATAGTTTTGGTTTGGGATTGGCATTGGCGAGGCGTCAACTGAATGCAGTGCAAGGGCAGGTTATCGCCTCAAACCGTGCCGCTGGCGGTTTGTCGATGCAAATACTATTACCAGCTTAACGCGCGGAAATACGCTGCTGGTATTGGCTTTCAAATGTAACAATTGTAAAAGTACTGTTGTTAAACTGGAATAATGAGAATAATTTGCATTCCCATTAATTTTTGCAACAGGAACCTGCAATTCTATGAACACACGTCGCTTTCACAAAACTGCGCTAGCCAGCTCTGTAGCTGCCTTGTTGGCGCATGTTCCTGCAACAGCCGAAGAGCTGAATCAAACGCCAGACCAACAATCAATTGAATCGGTTGTGGTGGTTGGCCAAACAACGAATACCGTCGTTGAGCCTGAAGAGCTAGAAAAATATTTAGCTAATGATTTATCTGATGTTTTCCGACGCGTGCCATCAGTTTCTGTTGGCGGGTCATTGGGTATAGCGCAGAAAATATATATCCGTGGCATGGAAGACACCTTGCTCAACGTGACCGTTGATGGTGCGCCGCAAACAACAACTCTGTTCCACCACGTTGGCCGAGTCAGCATTGACCCATCGTTACTCAAAGAAGTTGAGGTCCAAGCGGGCGCAGGTGAAGCGACAGCCGGCGCTGGTGCTATTGGTGGTGCAATTCGCTTCAAAACCAAAGATGTTGACGATCTATTAACTGCCGGCGAAGATTTTGGCGGACAAGTTAATGCGGGTTATTTCAGTAACGATGGCTATACCGGCAGCGCTACATTTTACGGCAATCTATCGGACAACTGGGGCGTACTGGGCTCTTATGTCTATGTAGACCGTGAGAATATGGAAGATGGCGATGGCAATGAACTGTACGGTACAGCTGCCGAGCAATCGTTGTTTTTCACAAAACTGAGCGGTCAGCTTAGTGACAATCAACATCTCACCTTGAGCTTTGAAAGCCGCGATGAAGAAGGCGATTTCGGCGCTCGTCCAAACTGGCCTGTGCTCGAAGGCGAGACTTTATATCCCGGCGATGCAGAACGTACAACCTTGGTAGCCAACCACAGCTGGCATTACAGCGAACTGGTTAACTTGCAGAGTACTCTTTACTACACCGATCAAGAATTGGTCATGGATCGATTCGATCGCTGGGGCCGCTATTCCGGTGAAGTTGAAACCATTGGTTTTGATGTTCGCAACACCAGCGAAATTGGCCAACATACGGTGACTTATGGTGTTGAACATCGTGATGACACGGTAAAAAGTCGTTATTTAGACGAGGGCTGGCAAGACTGGGCGTGGGATCCTGACGTTGGCAAATTCAAAGAAGAAGGCGAAGTCACCGGTATTTATGCTCAAGATCATTGGCAAATCACGCCAAGCTTGTTGTTGAGCGTTGGTGTTCGCTACGACGAATATGAACTTGATCAAGTGACTTACGACGATAGCACCGACAGTGACGGCGTTAGCGCAAACATTGGTTTCGAATATCAAATCGATGCGAATTGGCGAGTCAATGCCGGTTATGCCGAAGCGATGCGTGGTAAGGAAGTCGGTGACGCATTTACCCTTGAGCATGCCCCAGGAAGTATTTCTATCGCACCTGATTTAGACGCGGAAGAAGTCGACAACCTTGAGGTTGGTGTTGAATATGTCGGTGAAAGCTTGTGGTTTACAGCTGCCTATTACGATATGGAAATTGACGATGTGATCATGGATCAAATCGGCCAAGGCGTGTACTACGAGAATGTAGGCAAATTTGAAAGTGACGGCTTTGAAGTAGCCATGGGCTACAACTTCGAGCAACTTCACCTCACTGCTAGCTATGCAGAGAATGATGCGGAGCTCAACGGCAACCCTGTTGAAGGCTATGAGCACAATGGCCTGGCTAACGCACGAGGCGATACCTGGCTGTTGACGCTGGACTATGAATGGTCTGATCAACTGGAAATGGGCTGGAGCGTTAATTACGTTGAAGCACTCGACAACATCGAAGTGCTACACCGTGCTCTAGAACTAGGCTGGATCGACAGTGTTCAAACGGTTGATAAGCCAAGTTATGCAGTACATGACATGTACGTCCAGTGGGTTCCGTTAGTTGATGAAAGCGTATTGATTAATTTCTCGGTAGCTAACGTGTTCGATAAGCACTACCGCGACCACTCAAGTGTTGCAGACTACAACCACATACCTTACTGGGATGGTGTTGCTGGCTTGTATGAAGCAGGCCGAGACATTCGCTTCTCAGCCACCTATCAGTTCTAAATCAAACGAGTAAAGCGCCTTGCTTGCAAGGCGCTGGATTATCCTTATGAACACAAAATTCCGCATGCTTTGGATGAAACTGCACGCCTATGTGGCGTGCTTTTTTCTACCCATTACCGTGCTATTTGTTGCCACCGGTATCTTGTATTTGTTTGATATCGAAGGTGGTGTGGCAGATGAGTTTCACTACCAGTTACCCGCAGAGACGGTTTGGCCTGACAATGAGCAAACGGCCATTGATATGGTAGAGCCTTACTTAATTGCAGAAGACCATATGCGTCGCCCCGCAGCCTATTGGTGGTGGGAAGGAACCCATGTTTGGTTCGATTACAAACAAGAGGTGACGTTACGCCCGGACAACGGCGAAGGCTTTATTGAGCTCGAAGTTAAAGAGCATGATTGGTGGCATCGACTGCTGCTCATTCACAAAGGGTTTGGCAGTCAGCTGCTGTGGCTATTTGGATTACTCTTTGGTGTGAGTTTGGTGTTTAGTATTGGCACCGGGGTGATTTTGGCATTGCAGATCCGGCAAGTAAAAGTGATGTCGATGATGTCGATTGGGGCTGGATTTGTCAGTTTAGTTGGCCTGATTATCTTTGGTTAACTGGCACCGAATGGTTGTTATAAACTTTTGCTCGCGTGCGCGCAGCATTGCCGCGAGCTCATACAAATTAGCTTGTTTGAATGGAGCTGCGTTCGACAAGCCCTAGAGCAATGAGAATCGCCTATTGAACAGTCCTTGGTGATAGGTGCTCAAGGTCGCTAGTGCATGGCTGGTTCGGGGGAGACATGAAATAGCGCTTTGCCAATAATGTCTGCAAACGAAACGGGGCCTATCTCAAGGGTCGAAATGCTTTCTGCACCTGTGCCTTTGAGCCACACAAACCCATATCGGTCGACATATTGGACTGCTTTTATAATCAGTCCAAATTTTGGGTGACGCACTTTCACAACTTGCCCAGGCCGAACAAAATGCTTAAACCACGGCTTGGCAAACAACACGTAACTGCCATCGGTTAATGATGGTGTCATGCTATTGCCGTCAACCTTGTTAATGGTAAAGCCTAACATGATGGTTACTCCTTGAGATCTGGATACACCACCGGTTGTGCTGGTGGGTAAGGGCAGGTGGCAGTGAAGGTCGCAACGCCTTTGCTATGCCAAAAGATGGCAGCAAACTCATTAACTTTGGCGAGTAGATCAAGGGCTGCTTGTTTGTCGATATGTTGCTTGGCTTTAGACGCCGCCAACATGATGTTATGACTTAATTCATGAAGTTGTGGGAATCGCTCAAATTGCGGCGCCTTCATGTAATCGCCCCAGATCACCTGAATTTCCTTCTTCACGATAAAACCATGCTCTTCTTTTTGCGCGACGAGCCGCGCAAGCTGGGCTTGATCGTTAACCGTCAGCGATTCTTTAACGGCTAATTCTTCAATTAAATCGACCATGCGAATCATGGTCAGAACCGCTAGTTGTGCCCCGCTTGGGTCGTAAATTTTGCAAGGGATATCGCAGTGGGCTGAAACCTTAGTAAAAGGAGAAATCGCATCGATTTTATTAAGTAATGAATAAATCATTTCTGGTCTCCCTTATTAGCCTGATGGCGGTGTAAGGCATGGGATAGGGCAGCAATGGCAAATAACAAGGGCGCAAGCCAGCCCCAATGTGCGAGTGAAGCCCAGATTGAATGATGGTCATGGCCGGGGTGGGCCGTGACTTGAAATGGCATCAACAAGGTTATGGATAATAGGAGCATTAGATATTTCAGTTTATGAGTCAGCATCTTAAGATCCTTTGGTTGAAACTAGTGCTTCAGAGCGTTTGAGCGGGATTGTTGGCACATACAGGAATTGGTTTCAGGAAATGATTGCTGGAATTCCACCAATGCTCTGAACGTTATGCGGGTCGCATTTAATGCGGTGGTATTCAGTCCATCTAAGTCATCTTGAACCAAATTTGTTATGCGCTCGTAAGTTTCTAGCAAGCTATGTAATGCAAGGCTTAGCTGCCCTTGGCGCTGATACAAATCGGCTAGATTGTGACAACAACATACCCAGCCATATATTGCTTCTTCGCTGTAGTTGTTATGCTCAAGCATCAACTCAGTTAGCGATTGAGCGCGCTGGTAGTAATTTTCGCTTTGCGAATATTCCTGCTGATGGAACAGGGCGTTGCCCCGATCGAGAAACTGTTGCTAAGTCATAAATATGATAATATAAATACGAATCGTTATCATTTACGATAGATCTAAGCGATAAAGTTGTCAATGGATGACGTTGCAATAAATGGGAATAGTTGATGGTTGGCGTGAATTCATAGCGCAGATCAGCGGTGTAGGGGGAACTTGTGCTGGCCTAACACAACAGCAAGGTACATTAGTGATAGGCAGGCCATACAGGGTAATCAGTGCAATAAGCGCTGCGTATTTTTACCGTCAAATGCATTGCACGCCGCATTTCGTTCGGACTTGGTGTTGCTTTCAAGTCTGCAGGGCTATTCAATCGCTTAGGTGAGCGTCAATCAGCTGCAGACGAATTGAAAAATCGGTCAATTTTTTCAAATATTTTAATGAGTTCTTTACGACTAGGCTCTAAAGCCTCATCAATAGCATCAACCGCGCTTTCGCCTTTCTCTTGAACTGCTGCCCACGCTTCTTGGGTGATCTCGACAGAATCATCTGTTGCTGATTGCACGCAAGCATTGAAATCAAACGCATCGTTTTTATCAAACAGGATGTTTTCCTCTTCTGATAATTGCTTTTTGTCTTCACAGAACTCATTAATCTCAATGTAAGTTAATGTACCGACCACTGCGACTGTACCTATTGTTGCGGCCGATACTGCGGTCGCTCCAATCTTTTTTGCTGTTCGTTTTACGAACCGATTGGCTACCCTAGATTTCTTTTTAGCGTGGTTGTGCTTTAGTTTTTCAATAGTAGCTTTTGAAGCCGTTAATTTTTGAAATTCACTAATTGGCATCGCCGCATAACCAGCCAAGGACAATAAGCTACTGAAGAACAACTTTGCGATGATTATAAAAGTCGCAATGGTTAGCGTGAATGTTGATATGACTGCCTTCATTGATATCACCTAAAAACTGGATGTTTATTACTTTGACTATATGGGATCAGTCTCCGTGACAAAAATCAGGAGCTAACCGAGGTGTTCTTGTTGGCGTAGGCATAATCCCTTCTGTCTCGCCAACAGATCCCGTGATGCTATCAAGGTCTACATTGAAAAACTCATTCGAGCAAATGACTAGCTTTGAAAACTCCAAGTCGAGATTGAAAATTCAATCCAGCGACGCATTTAGCAGGTATGCGGTAGATGTCGTCAGCAGTGTTGATGGTCGTGATGTTGCTCAGGAAGTTGAATATCGCTAAATAGCGAGTATTACTAAAACGTTTAATCAATTGAATTTAGATTGAATAAAGCGCTCAAAGCCCCCAAACCCTTCGGTTTGGGGGCTTTTTTATTGGCTAAGCGACGAAGCGCTTGTTGAGAAAAACTCGCTACTACCTCACTTGATTTACCAAGTTCCGTGCGTATGCAATGTCGCCTATTCATCGGAAGTCTCCGTGAGCTTATTGTGTTGCACCACTAGGGAAGCTTATGAGGTGCAAGTTGTTGATAGATACTTTTTAGCTGTTGGGTGATAACTCTTGCGTGAAACTGGCGACGATATAAATCGAAGTTAGGTTCATCATACTTTGTGTTCTTGTACCTAGTTGCACCGATTGCTGATAACGCTTCTAAATGAGCTAAACGATCACTCAATAATGCTGTGACGCCAACTTATAGGTGGCTTTGCACGCAAGTATTTTACTCAATCTTGCCAATATAAGGTTGCGAAAGGTAACGCAAATCGTTATCGTTTGCATAGATTTAAGCTGACCACAACAGGCCAGTTATTCAAGTATCTAGACCGTTAATTACTCCTCAATCAACCTATATTTGCCTGCTTGCTCATCTCGCTCATGACCAAGCGCGGGTAAGCGGATTATTAGTGGTCTTTTATTAACCGTAACAGCCGTTTGTGACTGAAAACAGTCGCATTGCT
The DNA here is from genome assembly GCF_019457915.1 of Neiella holothuriorum. Taxonomy (GTDB): domain Bacteria; phylum Pseudomonadota; class Gammaproteobacteria; order Enterobacterales; family Neiellaceae; genus Neiella; species Neiella holothuriorum. Next base: position 76,246 of record NZ_JAHZSS010000005.1, on the reverse strand, counting down.
TTAACGACAATTTTGCTTTTTAGGTGCACGGATATGAATGATTCAACCCGTAGCGTAAAACGAACATTTAGTTCCCTCACACAACGCCACATTGCATCCTTAGTGCTCGCGCTAATCGCATCTACCGCCATGATCCCTGGCATGACAACCTATTTACCGCTGACCGCTTCTGATCAGGTGGCAGTTCCCATTTTATTATTTCCATTCATTTGGACTGGATTGTTTGTGTATGCCTACATGGCAGATAAAGCATGGCATGCCACCGTCCTAATGCTGATATTAACCATTAGTCATGGCCTGATGGCTTATTTTGCTGTGACTTAAAGGAAGTTGGTTTCATGAAAAGTATCAACATTAAAAAGCTATATGCGATTCACAGTTGGGTTGGCATTATTACTGGCATTTTATTGTTTGTGGTTGCCTTTACGGGTGCTGTGGCGGTATTCGCCAGGCCAGAACTGAAGATTTGGGCCTCACCTGAGATTCGAACGCCGGCCCAAGTTGATCCCATACAGGTTGAACGGCTCGTCCACGAATACGCAGCAATGGTGCCTGACAACCATTTTGATGCCATTACTATTGCCATGCCAGGTATGCGCTCGGCTACCGCATTAGAGATTCGTTATGAATATCATGGTCATGATCATGAGAACGGCGGGCCCGACAGTGTAATCCAGTACCAATTTGATCCGCACAGCTATGAATTACTGGGCGAAAAACAGGGTGATTTTGAGACCCTATTTGATGATTACCAGTACGACATGGCCGATTTCATTGCCAACTTTCATGCTGACTTGCATTTAGGTCGACCTGTCGGTTTGTTGATCACCGGTTTACTGGGCTTAACCTTGCTGGCATCACTGGTTACCGGCGTTATCATTCACCGAAAAATCCTTCGCCAGCTGTTTACCTTTCGCCCGTTTAAGGGCTTTAGTCTATTGATGAACGATGGCCATAAAGTCATGGGTGTGTGGGGCATGCTATTCCATGGCTTAATCGGTTTTACTGGTGCGTTCCTTGGTTTGGCGCTCGTGATTTTAGTTCCGGCAGCAGCTTATGTGAGTTACCAAGGCGACATGGAGGCACTTATTGAAGACTTTACTTCAACGCCGGATCCAGTCATTGCACATATTGAACAGCCCACTCAGATTGCCAAGCCACTGCAACATGCATTGAGCTACCACCCTGATAGCAAATTGAGAACTGCTCGGATCTTGGGGTATGGCGATGCCAATGCGGTGATATATAGCAACCTCATTGGTGGCCCTCAGATGCACACGCTGATCCTAGAGCATCAAGGTGCTAGCGGCGAATTTGTGCAGGCATTTGGTAACTACAGCAAAATTGAGGGGGTATCGGGCATTGTTCTCGACATCATGTTCCCTGCGCATTTCGGCAATTTTGGTGGCGTGTTAGTCAAGGCTATTTGGACTTTGCTGGGCCTGAGCACAGCGCTGCTGCCGTTGTCTGGCTTAATGCTGTGGTTAGAGCGTGGATTGAATGCGAGTCAGCCAAAATATTCGCTGCAAACCTATCAGCGCTTTAATCGTTTGGTGATTGGAGCTTGTGGCGGCGTTGTGTTGGCAACCGCGCAGTTGTTTCCACTGCAACTTGTGTTGAGCTTCACCAACCTAAACCTTGCTAACAATCAGCTGGTGTTCGGCTCATTTTTCGCCAGTTGGTTGCTTTGCATTATGTGGGCACTAGTGCGGTTTGATGCGGCGCACACGGTCAAATGGATGACACGTCTTACCGCGGGATTATTGTTGATTGTTATGCCACTTGATGTGCTGTTGACCGGTAGCCATTTATTGAATGTGCTGAGCACTGGCCATTACGTGTCCGTCGCGGTGGACTGGGTGCTCTTTGCTATCGGCGGCTTGTTGTGGTGGCTAAGTTTACGTTGGAAGCCAAACTCTGCAGCATTTCTGTCAACCGCTGAAACATCTCAGCTCGCGCTTAGCGCGCAACTCACAAGCGGCCGTGTGGTAGAGGAAAAACAATCATGATAGGTGTTGCCCTGTTAGTGTCATTAGTTTTGTTGTTTTTTGCTTGTCGAGCAATTCGCAGTGGCGGTGCAATTGCTACATCTGCCAGCCCTTGGCTCGTGGCTTTACCGTTGTTTGTTGGGGGATTAGCGCTTCAAATTTGGGCTACTGGCGCAATGACTGGCAGCTTTTTGTTCTTAAGCTGCGTTAGCATGATAGGGATGTTGGCAGCCTTTAGCCCTGCCAAGGTGAAATAAGCATTGCGATGACGCTAGCAAATAGTTCATTGCTGCTACGCATACAGAAATAAAAAGGAATAAATGCCTAAATGGAACAATTTTTATATCTGGCCTGAACAGTATCTTGCTGGTCAGGACTGAAGGTTGTTTGGTACAATCTCCGGCTACTAGTTTACCGGCGGTCATTTGCTCTCCTATGATTTTTTCATCGATTAACCAAAACAGGCTTTACCTAAAGGTTGCTGACCAAATCCTTGATCTCATAAAACAAAAAGATTTTAGCAAGGGCGATAAACTGCCATCCGAGCGAATTTTATCTTCTGAACTCGGTGTTAGTCGTCCTACTGTCAGAGAAGCGATGGTCGCTTTAGAGTTGGCAGATATGATTGAAATTCGTACTGCATCAGGTATTTACCTAAAGCACGCAGCCACAAAATCGGCAAAACTATTGATTGACGGGGGCCCTGGCCCGTTTGAAATTCTAGAAGCGCGACAAATATTTGAGCGCGAAGCGTGCGCCTTAGCGGCCAAGCGGATCTCCGATGAACAGCTTGATAAATTAGAAGCACTTTTGGATGCGATGCTGGAAGAAAATGAGAGTCTTTCGCCCACGGAAAAAGCGGATGAAGAATTTCATTGTGAAATTGCAAAAGCATCAGGCAATAGTGCTATTTACCAAACCGTTATGTGGCTATGGCAGTTACGAAATGAATCAGATCTGGTCAGCCACTTTCATAAGCAAACTCGTATGGACGGTATTCGCCCTATTATTGAAGATCATAAAAAGATACTCGATGCACTCAAAGCTAGGGATACGGAGAAATCCAGAGCTGCGATGGATGAACATCTGCACCGAGTAATAGAAAGTTTGCTATAGCCGACACAAGTTATGCTGTTAGTCGTATCTCACTCATGGCTACGGCGCCTGTTGTGATATCAAGTAGTGTTTCGTGTTTCCTCGCTCAACCAGCGCATCTCATTCATGCGCTGTTCGTGTTTCAAGTGATTGGTAGCGCTTGTTAAATCGTTATTGCGGAATTCGCTTCAAGTTCTCATCGAGCGGTGCCATGTCTGGGGTAATCAGGTGGACTAACCCAAGGATGACGATATACAGCATGCCAGCTACCAGAAACGCCCAGAAATAGCCTTCATTACCTGCAGAGTCGAGCATCTCCCCAAGAGAGAAGTCGGCGATAATGCCTGCAACAACCCCCACCATACCGCCAATTCCTGTGACTGATGCTGTCGCCTTTTTGGGAAAAATATCGGATACCAAGGTAAGAATATTGGCTGACCAAGCTTGGTGAGCCGCGGCCGCAAGACCAATTAAACTAATGGCAATCCATTGATTATCGGTAAAGGCAACGTAACTCAGTGGAAGCGTGGCTAAGGCACAAATCAATAGCGTGATCTTACGAGCTTTGTTGATAGACCATCCACCCCGTATAAAGCGTCCCGAGAGGTAACCGCCCATGATGCTGCCGACATCGGCCATGGCGTAATAAATGAAAAATGGCAGCGCGATCCCTTTGATATCAACACCGAACTTATCGGCTAAATACTTGGCTCCCCAGAATAGGAAAAAGTACCAAACTGCATCCGTTATCTTTGCGGTAGCAAACGCCCACGTTTCACGCTTTGCAATGACTTTCCTCCAGGCTAATGGGGCATCTGTTTCCGCCACAGAATCGCTATGAATGTAGTCAAACTCTTGTGTCGTAATGGCTTCATGATCTTGTGGTTTCTTATACCATTTCCACCAAAAATACAGCCAAATAGCGCTTAGGAAACCAGTGATTAAGAACGGGATTCGCCAATTAGTACCATCGTCATGAACGATCGTTGCAACGACAAACGGGGCAGCGATTGCACCTATGGACGTTGCTGCGTTGAAAATGCCGGTAGCGAATGCGCGATCTTTTTTGGGGAACCACTCGGCAACGGTTTTGTTGGCGGCAGGGAAGTGCCCTGACTCACCGAATCCCAAGCCAAAGCGAGCCATGGCAAAGCCGATAACACTGAAAGAGGGTTGCACCAGTGCGTGCGCCATTCCTGAAAGACTCCAGATACCGATGGCCGCGGTGTATCCCTTCTTAGTCCCAAGCTGATCGATTAGCCGCCCCATTGTGATTAGCCCGAGCCCGTAAGCCACCTTGAACGCAATCATAATGTGGGCGTAGTCAGTATTTGACCAATTGAACATTTTCTCGAACGTGGGAGCTAGAACCGCGATCAGGCTCCGGTCGAAGTAATTGATTGTGGTTGCAAAAAACAACAGGGCCAGAATTCTGAACCGGTAGTTGGAACTTAATGCAGATCTCATTTTTTAATTTTACTCTCGAATTTCAAACATTGCCGCAACAAAACAGCTTGCATCGTTAAAAGTCATGATGCAGCATGTAAACACTGGACAGGCCAGTTTTCAAGTGGCTTATCCAATTAATTTGAAGTAACTAACTAATCACCTTTAGAGAGAACTTAATGCAAGAAACATGGCGTTGGTATGGGCCTGATGACACCGTTAGTTTAAAAAATGTTGTTCAGGCCGGAGCTTCCGGTATTGTATCGTCGTTGCACCATGTTGAAACGGGAGATGTATGGTCTTATCAAGAGGTTATAGCTAGGAAGCTAGAGGTTGAAGCGGCCGGTTTGAGTTGGAGCGTAGTTGAAAGCATCCCCGTTCATAACGACATTAAAACGCGCACAGGAAACTACCTACAACTGATCGAGAACTATAAAGAGTCGATCCGTTCAATTGGTAAGGCCGGAATCAAGGTGGTGTGTTACAACTTCATGCCCGTGGTCGATTGGACGCGCACAGATTTAACCTATCAACTCGACAATGAATCCTTTGCATTGCGCTTTGAAATGACAGATTTCATTGCCTATGACGTGCATATTCTAGCGCGTAACAATGCGTCGGAAGATTATTCAGACAAGCAATTAGAAAAGGCTAAGGCTCGTTTCGAAGCCATGTCGAATGTCGAAAAACAGGGCCTTGAAGAAAACATTATTGCCGGTTTGCCGGGCGGTGAAGGTTCTTATGATCGCGAATCGATCCGCCAGACAATTGGTGATTTTATTGCGCTTGGTACGGAAGGATTACGGCACAACCTTATTGAGTTTCTGCGCGCCATTATTCCGGTGGCAGAAGAGTACGGTGTCAATATGTGCATTCACCCAGATGATCCACCATTTTCTTTGTTTGGTTTGCCGCGAGTGGTGTCAACAGCAGATGATATTCGAGCGCTTATTCAAGCAGTACGGTCGCCAGCAAACGGCCTGACCATGTGCGCCGGCTCATTTGGGGCTCGAGGTGATAATGATCTTGTGGGTATGGTGAAGGAATTTGCTTCAATCATTCACTTCGCTCACTTGAGAAATGTGATTCGAGAAGAGGATGGTTCGTTTTTCGAAGCTGAACACCTCTACGGCGACAACGACATGATAGGAATCATCAAAGCGTTGCTAGACGAAGAGCAGAGGCGTAAATCAGCTGGACTGAATTCCGCAATAGCTATGCGCCCCGACCATGGTCACCTGATGGGGGATGAAGTTACCAAACCTGGCGTTAATCCTGGCTACTCGTTCGGTGGGCGTATGAAAGGTCTCGCCGAACTACGTGGCGTCATACATACCCTTAAATCTCTTAATACATAGCCACAACTAATCGATTTCGGATATTGAAGCGAATGAACAAGACATATCAATCGAACGGACTTTTCTCGTCAATCGGTAACAAAGAACGACTTTCGACAAAGATTGTTCATTTGGGGTTCGGCGCATTTGCGAGAGCGCACCCATTGCTTTTTACCGATGAAGTCAACAATAAAACAGCGAGTGATTGGGGTATATGTGTCATTAACCTCATCGGTGGTAAACCATTAATCGAATCGTTACGTGCTCAAGGGCATAACTACACCGTTGCTGAAAAAGGTGCCGATGACATTTGCTGTAAGCACATTTCATCGATTAAGGAGTCGCTTCATCCGGTTTTAGACAGCCCTCAAGCTGTGCTCAATAAACTGGCTGAGCCGCAAGTTGCAGTGGTTTCACTAACGATTACGGAAAAGGGCTATTGTGCTGATCCGGCGAGTGGTTCGCTCGATATCAATAACCCACTGATAGCTCACGATCTTTGCAATGAAGACCAACCTCAGAGTGCTATTGGATTTATCGTTCGGGCGCTTCAAATGCGCCGTACGCTCGGCTTCGCTCCATTCACCGTTATGTCATGTGACAATGTTCAGGAAAATGGCGACGTGACTAAAAAAGTGGTGACGGAGTTTGCTCATCAGCTTGACCCTGAATTGGCTCAGTGGATTGAACTACACGTGACGTTCCCTTGCACGATGGTCGATCGGATTGTGCCGGCTGTTACAGCTGAAACGTTAGCGCAAATTGAACAGTTACAAGATGGTCGGGCCGATCCATGTGCTGTTGCGTGCGAAGCCTTTCGCCAATGGATCATCGAAGACAAGTTTGTTGCAGGTCGTCCAGATTGGAATATTGCCGGCGCTCAGTTTGTCGAGAATGTAGTGCCTTACGAAGAAATGAAGCTTCGCATGCTCAATGGCAGCCATTCATTTTTAGCCTATTTAGGCTACCTCGCAGGCTATCAATATATTGGTGAGACGATGGCCGATGAAAACTTCAGAGGTGCGGCACGGGCACTGATGCTAGCGGAGCAAGCCCCGTCGTTGGCAATGCCTGTAGATACCGACTTGAGCGCTTATGCCAGTTTACTCCTCGCGCGTTACTCCAACCCCAATATCAAACACCAAACCTGGCAAATAGCCATGGATGGCAGTCAAAAAATTCCGCAACGATTTGCCGGCGGGATACGCCATCACTTAGCCAACAATACCGACTTTAAATGGCTCGCCTTAGGAATTGCTGGTTGGATGCGTTACGTGGCTGGCGTTGATGAACAAGGGCAGGCCATTGATGTACGTGATCCAATGGCCAAACAACTTTACACAATTACCGAAAAGCACGGATATAGAGATGCAACCGTGGCAACTTTGTTGTCTCTCGACGCTATTTTTCCGCCAGATATTGGCTGTAACGAGCGGGTGATTGAAGCGGTTACCACTGCGTATTTACGATTAGTGGCCGATGGTGCTCGAAATACAGTGAAGAAATTATGGGAGGCGGTGCAATGAAGCCCTTTATGAATGAAGACTTTTTATTGACCAACGAGGTTGCGATTCGGTTGTATCACGAATACGCCGCAGATCAGCCGATATTCGATTATCACTGCCACTTAAACCCAGCTGATATCGCCAATGATCGCCAGTTCGAAAACCTGACACAAATCTGGTTAGAAGGCGATCATTACAAATGGCGTGCGATGCGTACCGCGGGAGTTGATGAAGCTTTCATTACGGGGAATGCTGCTGAGTGGCAAAAATTTCATGCGTGGGCTGAAACGGTGCCCAAATGTATCGGCAATCCACTTTACCACTGGACCCACCTTGAATTACGCCGCCCTCTTGGTATTGACGGCACCTTACTTAACCCCAACACCGCACAATCAATTTGGCTGGACTGCAATGATATTTTGCAAACCCCAGCATTTTCTGCTCGCGGTATCTTGCGCCAAATGAACGTTAAAATGGTTGGTACGACAGATGATCCAATCGATTCCTTGGAGCACCATCAAGCCATTGCGGGAGACCCAAGCCTTACCGTTGATGTCACGCCAACTTGGCGCCCAGATCGGGCTTTCAAAATCGAATTACCAGAATTTTCTAATTACGTTGAACAACTTAGTCAATCTGCTGATCTCGAAATTTCATCGTACCTCACTTTTTTGGATGCGCTAGGTAAGCGCTTACAGCATTTTCATGATCATGGTTGCAGAGCAGCCGACCACGGTATTGAAGTGGTTCGATTTGCGAACATTTTAACTGAGTCTGATTTAACAGCTTTATTGTGCCGACGTCTCAAAGGCGAAATTTTAACTGAATTTGAATGTGCCCAGTTTTCTACAGCCGTTCAGGTCTGGCTGGGCAAGCGGTACGCCGAGTTAGGCTGGGTGATGCAACTGCATATTGGTGCGCAACGCAACAACAACAGCCGCATGTACCGTTTGCTCGGCGCCGATGCTGGTTTTGACTCCATTGGCGATACGTCGTACGCCAAGGAACTGGCTCAGTTACTGGATGCAATGGACAAGACCGACGAACTTCCAAAAACCATCTTGTATTGCCTGAACCCCAAAGATAACGAAATGCTGGCCAGCATGGTCGGTAACTTTCAAGGCGGTGGCATCGCCGGCAAGATTCAATTTGGCTCGGCGTGGTGGTTCAACGATCAAAAAGACGGCATGGAGCGCCAGCTATTACAGCTCTCTCAATTGGGTTTGCTAAGCCAATTTATCGGCATGCTCACCGATTCCCGCAGCTTCTTATCATTTACTCGCCACGAATATTTTCGCCGCATTCTTTGCAACATGATTGGTGGCTGGGTTGAGCGTGGCGAGGCGCCCCCGGATATCCCTCTGCTTGGCGCGATGGTAAGCGATATCTGCTTTCACAATGCCCACCAATACTTTCAAAAAAATTAAAAATTGGGGCTTGCAAGCCCCTTGTACACCGTTGTTTTAAACCAGAAAAGCACCTTTGGAAATAATAATGAAAAATCCACGAATAAAGTACCTAGCAGGACTCGTGTTTTCATCGTTACTCGCGGCCACTTCACTAAGTGGTTGTGGCAGCGATCCGGACACAAACTACAAAGAAATCGATGTTTCACAACCCACCGATGATTGGAGTTTAGTTTGGAGCGATGAGTTTGATGGCAATAGCATTGATGATGACAAATGGAATCATGAAGTCAATTGCGAAGGCGGCGGCAATAACGAGAAGCAATGCTATACCGACTCAGCCGAAAACTCGTATGTCGCAGATGGCTATCTTCATATCGTTGCACAACCTGCCGAAGACGGGGCTGAGTTGCCATACACCTCAGCGCGCCTAACGACTCAAAATATTGCGGATTGGAAGTACGGCCGAATTGAAATGCGTGCTAAGGCTCCTTATGGACAAGGTTCGTGGCCTGCATTTTGGATGATGCCTTCTGATAGCGTTTATGGTGGTTGGCCTCGCTCTGGTGAGATCGACATTTTTGAAGCGGTAAACCTGAAAGTGAGTGATGACGAAGGTAACGTCGAATCGAGCATCTACGGAACGCTTCACTACGGTCAGGCTTGGCCTGATAACAGCCATACTGGCGCTGAGTATGTGTCGCCAAATGGTAACCCCGCTGATGACTTTCATACCTATGCCATTGAGTGGCAAGAAGGCGAAATTCGCTGGTATATGGATAACTATCTGTATGCAACACAACGGGCATCTGAACCTGCGTATAACGCCGATGGTGAAGCCTACACTCTCAAGCATCGTGGCTGGTTTACCCAGCAATACAACCCAGATGGCGAGCTAGAAACGGTTTGGGATGCATCTCCTTTTGACCAAGAATTCTACCTGATTTTGAACTTCGCTGTGGGCGGAGATTGGCCCGAATACACGAACGACACAGGCATTGATGAGGCTGCATTTGCAGAAGGCCAGTCGTACATCATCGATTACGTTCGCGTCTATGAATGTGCGTCGGGAACAGATTTAGGCACTGGCTGTGAAACGATTCGTGCAGGTTACGATCAGTACGAAGACGAAAGTGACGTTGGTTCGTTGCAAGTTGGTGAAGCACCATATCCCGTGATTGAGAGCGATGAAGCTGAAGACTTAGTCGTCTGGGCTGATTCAAGCTACACCGATTGGTCGCCGTGGGATTGCTGCGGTGGCACGGTTCCTACGGTTGAGATTGATGATGATGCTTACGGCGAAGTCATCGAGTTTGTCATTAATAACAATGATGGCACCGTAATGGGCTTTAGTGCTCGCTCAGATGCCGGCGGCGCACAAGAAATGTATGACGGTACGGCTGCCGAAGCGACAGGTACCTTTAGTTTCGATATGAAAGTTGTTGATGCGCCGACTGATGCGGAAGCCACTTGGAGCTTCAAAGTTGAGAGCAACAACGCTGATACAGCCGCTGCATTTAGCCTTAACGAGAGTGCTGAAGGACTCGATCCGGTTGTTGGTCAATGGCAAACCTATACCTTTAGCTATCAGCAAATGTCGGAAGCAGGGCTAGACCTTAGCGCCATCGATGTTGTCATGGTTTACCCATCTTGGGGTAAAGGCGCTGATGCGGTGTACCGTATTGATAACGTTGAATTCAATACCAATATGGGCTCAGCTGAACTGATCATCTACGAAGAAGAAGAAAATGCTGCTTGGCCTGCTTGGGATTGTTGTGGTGGTACTACGCCAAACCAAGAAGTCGATGACGATGCTGATCATAACAACACCATCGAGTTCACCATTGGTGAAACGGCAACGGTCGTTGGTTTTAACAGCAAGATTAGTGATGACCCTGATACAGCCAAGTTTGATGCATCATCAATTGTTGATGAGGGTGTCGTAACCTTCGATATCAAAGTTATTGATGCTCCCCTTGATTCGTCAGCCGTTTGGACTTTCAAAATTGAAAGTAATGACGCCGATAGTGCCGTTGAACTTGCTTTTACGGAAAGTGCTGAAGGTGTTGTACCAGAAACGGGCGAATGGCAAACCTATACCTTCCCGCTGGCCTCGCTTGCTGATTTAGGTCTAGATGTCAGTGCGATTGACGTCATCATGGTGTTCCCAAACTGGGGAGCCGGTAATGGTGCTGTTTTCCGCATCGACAACATGAAAATTTATGATCCGACAGCTAGTTCTCCATCGTCTAGCACATTGGACTTATTTGTCGACACAGTAGCGGATAGCTGGACTACGTGGGATTGCTGCGCAGGCTCGACCCCAGCTGAAGTTGAGGCAGATGAAGCTGAATACGGCACCGTTGCTCAGTTTGAAATTGGCTCAACCTCAACAGTCGTTGGGTTTCTAGCCGACGATGGCGTTTACTTCGATGCTTCGTCAATCGTCTCTGACGGCTACGTGCAATTCGAAATGAAAGTTCTGTCTATGCCAATTGATTCGTCTGCCGCATGGAAATTCAAAATTGAGTCTGGCGATGCTGCTACCGCGGTTGAGCTTGACCTTAATGCCAGTGTCGAGGGAGCTGATCCCGCCGATGGCGTTTGGCAAACATACACCTTCATGCTGTCCGATTTACTTTCCGCAGGTTTAGATGTGGCCAACATTGATGTGGTCATGATTTTCCCTGCCTGGGGTAGTGGCGAGGGCGCTAAATTCCAAATCGATAACGCAGTCATTGCAAACGATTAAACATACATAGCGAGGCCGAGTGACTTGTTAATCATTAGTCACTCGTCTTGACACAGCAAAGAATTTAAGAAGGTAGTTATGAATACTAATAACTTTAAAAAAACTCGTATAGCTTGCGCCGTATCGCTGTTACTTGCAGGCACTGCGATGACCTCTGCTTTTGCAGAAGAAGCGGCGGTAACTGATCAAGCGGACGAGGCTACGGAAGTCATACTCGTCAAAGGAATTCGAGGCAGCTTAATGCGGGCTGCAGATATTAAACGCGAAGCTCATGGTGTTGTTGATGCCATTTCGGCCGAAGAGATGGGCAAGTTTCCTGATACCAACTTGGCTGAATCTCTGCAACGTATTACCGGTGTTTCGGTCAGTCGAGCTAATGGTGAAGGTAGCAAAATCACGGTACGCGGCTTTGGACCAGCTTTTAACTTGGTGACGCTCAACGGGCGCCAAATGCCAGCAACAGGCTACAGCCGGTCTTACTCTTTGGAAAACCTATCCTCTGAAGGGGTTAGTTCATTAGAGCTACATAAAACTGCAACGGCCGACCTGCCGACCGGCGGGTTAGGTGCAACCGTTAATATTGTCACGGCTAAACCGCTTGATAACCCGGGCCAGCGCTTTTCTGTCATGGCCAAAGGTATTCACGATACATCTAATGAAAATGGCGATGACATCACGCCAGAAGTGTCGGCGATTTACAGTAATACCTTTATGGATGATCGCCTGGGTGTTTCGTTTACCTTGTCGCATCAGCAGCGAGATTTTCAGCAGCAACATGCGTACATGCAAGGTTGGGTTCGTCAGACTGACGACGATTTACCGACGCTCAGTGAAGAAGACTTCATTGATAACCGGACCACAACCGATGGTTACTTGTGGCTGCCAAAAGACATGCATTATGGCTTCACCGACACGGAACGAGAAAAGACCAATGCTCAGTTCACCGTTCAGTTTATTCCGGTTGAAGGCTTAGTCGCGACTCTGGACTACACCTATACCGATGCTCTAACAGAAAGCTCTAAAGTGGGTTGGGGCATTTGGAACAACTTCGGTAGTAACTTGTTGTCGTTTGAGTTGGATGAAAATGGTACAGCGGTTTATGCCGATATTGCCGGCAATGACTCTTCAGTTAGTCAAACACAGACCTATTCGGATGTTGAGGCTAAGTCCATAGGCTTGAATCTGCAATGGCAGATTAATGACGACTGGGAAGTTGCACTTGATTACCATAATTCAACGAATGAGAGCGTTGAGGGCACCGCTCAGATGATCCTTGGATCAGATGAGCTGAGTTCGAAGGAATACGATTACCGTTCCGGCGAGATCCCTCAGTTTTCTGTCAATTGGAACAATGGCAGCAATACGCTTGAAGCAAGTGAAATTGATTCGAACTTTGGTCAATTTATTCACACCCCAGGCGAGACGGAAATTGAACAAATTCAATTTGATGCGACTTGGTATAGCACCTTTAACACGCCATTGGTAAGCATTAAAGCGGGCCTTGCTTACACCGAAATGGAGTCAGCGGGCACCAGCGCTTGGAGTGGTTTACGCGGCGGGGCCTATTTGGGCGGCTATGAAGCTGTCATGCCTGATAGCATGTTCACTCGCCATGGCACTGGCGGTTTTCTTGATGCCTTTAATGGCGGCGGAAGTGATCTGCAAACCGATTACTATTACACCTTCGATTTTGATGAAATGATTGCTCGCCACGAAGCATATTTCACTGAAGATGAAGTGGGTAGTAATTACTTCTCAACCGATCCTTACTTCGATGGAACCGACTCTGATGAAACCGTTTACGAGGATACGTTTGCCATTTACGCAAGCAGCGCGTGGGAATTCGATATTAGCGATTACCTGTTGACCATGAATGTGGGCTTCAGATATGAGCGTACCGACGCCGAGAGCAAGGTATTGCAAGACGTTGAAGAGCAGGTGGTCTGGGCGAGCCCTTCTGAGTGGATTATGAAGTATGAAGATGGCGATCAGACGTTCTACTCCGAGGAAGGCGATTACTCCATGTTTTTGCCAATGCTCGATCTTAAGCTCGATATTACCGATGACTTAGTGGCTCGTTTCTCGGCGGGCAAAACGATGTCCCGTGCGCCACTAGCATATTTGGCCGGTGGCCAGAGTCTTAGTGGTAGCCCTAAACCTGGCGCTCGCAATGGTAGTAAAGGGAACACTAACTTACAGCCATTTGATTCAGTCAATATCGATGTGACGCTTGAGTATTACTACGATGATGCCAACTACGCTGCGATTGGCTGGTTTAAAAAGGATGTTGATAACTTCATCGTTATTGAAGAGTCACTGCAAACCGTTGACGGGCTTTATGATGTCTACGGTGGGCAACGGTATAATTTAGCCTACAACGAGCTAGTTTCTGAGGGCGTAACACCAACAGAAAATGATATCTACTGGTGGCTGATCGACAACGGTTATGGCAACTCTGACAACGAAATTGAGCCAGATTCTGCAACAGATGAACTCATCGAATGGACGATTGAAGAGCCCGTCAACAGTAACAGTAAGACAGTTGATGGTTTTGAAGTTGCAATCCAACACTTGTTTGGAGAGTCGGGCTTTGGCTTTGGCGCAAACGCGACCTTTGTTGATGGTGATGTTGAGTATGATCCGACGATTGTTGGTACTCAGGCTCCGTTAGAAGGGCTAAGTGACTCCGCTAACCTTCAAGGGTTTTACGAGAAGCATGGCTTGTCAGCAAAAGTAACCTATGCGTGGCGCGATTCTTATTATGCCGGCATGGGACAAGACCAAGGTTCCGCCAACGAACCTCAGCAAGTGAAGGAGTTTGGTCAAATTGATGTCAGTATCAACTATGACATCACAGAGCAGCTAACCGTATTCTTCGAGGGCATCAACCTCAACGACGAAACCGAGCAAGGTTATGGCCGCTATGAAGAGCAGTTTATGTACGCTCGTCAGTACGGCCCTCGCTATGCGCTAGGCGTTCGTTACGGTTTTAACTAAGCAGCGACAGGCTAACAATCACGTGTTTTGTGATTGTTAGCTCTTGGCGAACAGCGTCATAAGTTTTGTTGTTGTTCGCCTATCCCCTTTATTCAATAACCCACAAACGTTGTCGCTTGCATTGAACAAATCTGATGCTCGTTACAACCATGAATAAAATTAGATCGACGGACTACTAATTAACATGACTCACACTAAATATCGTAACTCGTTAATTGCTCTGACATGCGCTTATGGCGGTTTAACCGCTTGTTCATACGTTGAAGAACAGCCACAAGTTGATCAGCAAGCCTTTGCCGCAGCTGTTTATCAAACATCATTTGCGGGAGATAACTTAGCGCTAATTACGACGTTAGATGCATCACAAAACACTCAGGTTAAGCCAAACACCATTAGCCTTAACTTACTGCCTGAAAGAGAGTTCCAGCAATATTATGGGTTTGGTGCTTCATTTACCGAGTCTTCGGCGTGGAACTTAGCGGCAATTCCCCAGAGCCAACGCCGAGAAGTACTGACTCGACTATTTAGCCCTACTGAAGGCGCCGGATTTACCTTAACTCGCACACATATCAACAGTAGTGATTACTCAAATAACCACTATTCATACGTTGAGGAAGGTGATGACAGTCTCTCTACGTTTAGTCTTCACGAAGATTTGAAAGGATTTAGCGGCGATGAAAATGTGCAAGTTAGAGGGATTGAACTTGACGATCCTAGTTATGACTTGATTCCCATGATATTGGAAGCCATGTCAATTGAAGGCGCCGATTTCAACATTATCGCGTCACCTTGGAGCCCACCATCTTGGATGAAAACGGGTGAAACTGCGGAAATGACCAATGGTCACTTAAAGCCTGAGTATCAGCCAGTTTGGGCAAAGTACATTTCAAAATACATCACCGAATATCAGAAACAAGGGATCCCGATTTGGGCCATTACGCCACAGAATGAACCATTGCACGCCCATGATGCTCGTTGGGATAGTAATGGCTGGACCGGCGAACAAGCGCGAGTTTTCCTACGCGATCATTTAGGTCCGCAACTAGAAGCCGATGGTCATCTTGATGTAGCTGATTTAGAAGCTGGCGTGCGGGTTCTCATTTATGATCACAATAAAAGTGAAATGAATGAATACGTTGCGCCTACTTACTCTGATCCTGAAGCGTCAAAATACGCTTGGGGAACTGGCTTTCATTGGTATACCAATTCTGAATTAGCGAACAACAACTGGTACGCTGATGAGTTAGCGACATTGCAAAAAACGTGGCCCAGCAAAGCGATGATCCATACCGAGTCGAGCATTGATATTGATGCGAATGACCCGATTGGACAGTACTGGCGCGACAGTACTGATTATGCTGGCACCTTCGTCCCGTTTGATACTTATGCATATGACATTCTTACCGATCTCAACCACGGTACCCAAGGGTATGTTGAATGGTGCGCCATACTGAGTCACAAAGGTCAGCCCAACCCTTATGACAACTTTAATAGTGCGCCGGTACTCATAAACCCAGAAACTCATCAGGTTACTTATACGCCACTTTACTATTTACTGAGTCACTTCAGTAAATTCATTCGCCCAGGCGCACACCGTATTGGCGTTGATGGCGATGTTGTTGACGGCGTTAAATACACCGCAGCTAAAAACGTTGATGGCTCCATTGCTGTAGTCGTTTTCAACCGCAATGATAAAGAGCTGGACTTAAACATTGTGCTGGAAGGCAATCAATATTCGGTTCAAATGGCGCCAAGAGCGATGCAAACCATTCACTTGCATGCTCGCTAAAACACAACCGTTTTATCCAAACCGCAATATTGCGAATAGCCCTGTCATTTGACGGGGCTTTTTAGTGAATTAGAGATCCGCCTAACTCAACGCCGTGACGTCTTGTAAACACCTCCTGAGATCGTGCCTTTTGGTTTGTTGAGCAACACAATGAGGGGGAGGGCGCTGCCCAACATTACTCTTGAGAAGTTAAACATTGCGGCGTGAATGTGACGGGTGTTTTCTTCTTCTCTTAGGTAGATCTCCAATGCCAGCGACGAATGCTGGCGCGTGCCATCAATCATCCGTTCAAACCCGCTCAAATCAGATGAACGCGCAGCTAGGCGCTTTCGCTAACTGTGCTCACGTTTGCAGTCAAAACACTTCGAGCTACAACGGCAACGATACGCAATAAATCTAAATATCGAGTAAAGGTAAGCTCTGGTTACTGATGTCACTCGATAACCTGTTGTTTATTCTCACGTTGTTCATTTATGTATATAAATCTTTAAAAATTCGTATGAAACCAGTTAGTTATGTTTATGATTCGACCTGCTGCCCATCCCGTTTGACTATTTTTGTGCGCTATCCCGCATTCTGATAACCCGCTGATTGATTAAAAAAGAATCGAATATGATTATGTGCTCATTGGTTGGGCAAATGCTCAATGTGGTTTTTGTCGAAATGATGATACGAGGATTAGCAGTGAACCCAGAATGTGTGATTTTTGATTGCGATGGCGTGGTGATTGATAGTGAAATTATCAGCGCCACTGTGCTCATTGAAAAATTGGCGCAGCAAGGCATCAATATCGATACCCAGCATGTCCAGCAACATTTTCTGGGGGCGAGTTTTGAGTCAGTAAAAACAAAAATCAAAAACCATTTCGGTGTCGATCTGGCCGACTCCTTTGAGCACGAATACCGCCAACAATTGCTAGCAGCGTTTGAAACGTCATTGCAGGTGACCGAGGGGTTTAAAGACACGTTAAAACGACTTCGCCGGCCATACTGCATCGCAACTAGCAGCAGCATTGAGCGCACGGCTCGAGCACTTTCTATTGTTGGCCTAACTGAAAATTTTGCCGGTTGGGTGTTTACCGCTCAGCAAGTTAAACACGGCAAACCCGCACCAGATTTATTCCTTTATGCGGCGCAACAAATGGCAATTCCTACCCACAAATGTCTTGTTATTGAAGATAGCTATTTTGGTGTGACCGCTGCACTGAAAGCTGGGATGGTGCCGCTGCATTACCGGGGCGGCAAACACTTGAATAACCAAATAACAGAAGTGACCGAACGTTACCCAAATGTTGCCGTTCTTGAGCAATGGCAACAGTTTGAACAGCACTATCCATCACTTTTTTTAGCCTAATTTTTGAACGTATTAAGCCGAACTTAGGAGCTAGCAGTGACGACTAAATCGAACAGTGAACTGAAACGACTAGAAGACGCAGCCCGAGCCGGGTGGCTTTATTACGTGGGCAAAAACACCCAAGAGGAAATTGCTCAAAAATTAAAAGTATCGCGCCAGTCTGCCCAGCGCTTGGTGACACTGGCTGTGACCGAAGGCCTAGTGAAAGTTCGTTTGGATCATCCGATTGCTAAGTGCATGGATTTGGCACAAGCGTTAACCGAGCGGTTTGGCTTGGTCGATTGTGAAATTGTTCCTAGTGATCCGGCTTCACCGTCTGCCATTACTGGTTTAGCTCAGCGCGGTGCGACGATTGTCGAGCGCTACTTAAATTCTGGTATGCCAACAACCTTGGCATTTGGTACTGGCCGAGCACTAAAAAGTATTGCTGATGAAATGCCAGCGATGAATTGTCCACAACACAAATTGGTCTCTCTGGTGGGCAATATGATGTCCGATGGTGCGGCGTCACAATACGACATCGTGGTGGGAATGGCTAACCGCACTCAAGCGCGTCATTACCCCATGCCATTGCCGGTTGTCGCTGAATCTACCGCCGAAAAAGACACGCTCCATAACCTCCATGCTGTGCAGAGCATCTTGGCATTAGCCGAGCAAGCCGATGCATGTTTCGTGGGCGTTGGTCATATGGGCGAACAGCCGCCGCTGCTTGTGGACGGATTTATTTGCCAAGCAGAGCTCGATGAGCTGAAGCAAGCCGGCGCTGCGGGCGAAATCATTAGCTGGGTTTATGACCAGAATGGCCGTTTGTTACCCAATACGATTAATAGCCGAGTTGCCAGCGCACCGATTATTGCTGCGCCCAATAAGCCTGTTTATGGCGTTGCAGCCGGCGAAGATAAAGTTTCTGCAATGGACTGTGCCTTGCGAGGGCGTTTGATCAACGCACTGATCACCAATGAGTACACCGCTGAACAAATTTTAAAGCGAACCCCTTAGCGCTTTGCTCAGCAATTCATACGTCGTGAATGAGTCTGCAAACTTGCCACGATGATTTTAAATGACACGCAGGATTAGTTGGAGAGTTCATCATGACAACTAAACAGTCCACCTCATCATTCGCCAATATGAATGAAGAACAAATGCCAGTAGCTAAGCACAAGCTCCATGGCTGGAAACACTTCGCAGGTCTATATGCGGGTGAACATGTTGCAGCCACTGAATTCGTGATTGGCGCCACGTTCGTTGCCTTAGGTGCCAGTACCAGAGACATTCTTTTAGGCTTGCTTATTGGTAACTTACTGGCCATGTGTTCATGGTGGTTAGTGACCACGCCAATTGCGGTTGAAACCCGCATGAGCCTGTATAACTACCTGAATAAAATTGCCGGTAACTCCATGACCAAGCTCTATAACTGGGCCAACGTGGTGATATTTTCGGTGATTTCAGCCGCCATGATTACCGTCTCGTCAACGGCGGTGCGGTTCTTGTTCGATATTCCGGCGCAGCTCAATTGGTATCCCAATAGCTTCTGGTTTGTGGCTATTGTGCTGGCAGTTGGCTCCATCGTGGTATTGGTCGCTATGTATGGTTTTACCACCGTGGCGGATTTCTCAAAAATTTGCGCACCGTGGCTCTTTGTTATCTTCATCTCCGGCTCGTTTGCGTTGTTTCCTGCTTTGTCTAATCACGTACTGGGTACCACAACCATTGGTTCTTGGGGCGACTTTTTACAAATAGGCGATACCTCGATTTGGACTGGGACCAATGACCAAGGCGAGTCGGGTATCGGTTTGCTGGAAGTGATTGGCTTTGCCTGGGCGGCCAACTCCATCACTCACTTTGGCCTGATTGATATGGCGATTTTGCGCTACGCCAAGAAGAAAAGTTACGGCTTGTTTTCTGGCGTCGGCATGTTCTTTGGCCATTACTTAGCGTGGATCTCCGCCGGTATTATGGGCGCTGGTGCTGCCGTGTTGTTGCAAACCTCAATTACTCAGCTTGATCCGGGCGATGTTGCTTATCATGCGCTTGGCTTCTCTGGCTTCGTCATCATCATCATTGCTGGCTGGACAACGGCTAATGCCAATTTGTATCGGGCAGGGTTAGCGGCGCAATCTATTTTCACCAGTGTGTCGCGTAAGAAAACCACGGCAATCGTCGGCATTGCTACGGTGATTATCGCGTGCTTCCCATTTGTATTTACCAAGATGTTGCCGCTACTAACGTATGCGGGCCTATTAGTGGTGCCGGTTGGTGCCATCGTGTTCGCTGAGCACGTGTTGTTTCCAAAAATTGGTTTGACGCGCTACTGGGCCAAGTATCAGAACCTTGTCTTTAGTGTGCCTGCGGTTGCTAGCTGGGGATTAGCCTTGGTGTTCGGGTTTGGTCTCAACGCTGTCGATGTGATGTCGTTCTACTACCTGTTCATTCCAACGTGGCTGTTCACCATTGTGGTTTATACGGTGCTGGCTAAACAGTATGGCGCGGGCAAAGACTACAGCGCAGAAATCAAAGCCGAAGCATTAGAGCAAGAGCAAATCGAAGCGTACCAAGCAACGTTAGCGCAATCAGCGTTACCCGCCGAAGTGGTGGATAACAGCTTAGTTAGCCGGTTTCTGAATGCGGCATCGTGGCTGTCGTTAATCGTCATTAGCATCTTTGCTGTTCAGGTGATGTTTTTCAGCCCCTCGCTCGACATTTATACCGGCAATAAAGCCACCTTCGAGTTTTACTGCTTTATTGGCACCATTGTGTATTTCGTGACCTCGTATTTGGCATTACAGCGGCAAAAAAAGCTTGCGCTGCAGACGCAGCAGCAAGCCATCGATAGCCAAGCTTCACCCGTCATGCTGTAAACCGACGGCATACCGGGTCTCAACCGATTTTCGAATAAAGCTCAGTCAATGAATGGTTGGCTGAGCAATGACAAAGACGTGATAGGAGTTGTTCTAATGACAACCGAAAACCCACACAAGACTTCGCAGCAAACGATTGAATTGAAACAAGCTAGCCTTGCCAAGTTACCGGCTGCGATTGAAGTACCCAATTATGACCGTAGCAAGCTCTCTGCCGGCATCGTCCATATTGGCGTCGGCGGCTTCCACCGTGCTCATCAGGCAATGTACATCGATCAGTTGTTACAGCAACCGGGTAATGAGCAATGGGCAATCTGTGGTGTTGGCTTACTGGAAGCTAACCGTGAGTTAGCGCAAATCCTCAAGCAACAAGACTACCTTTACACCCTGATTGTTCGTCATCCGAACGGAACGGTCGAAAATCGCGTGATTGGCGCAATGATCGACTTCTTATTTGCGCCGGATAGCCAACAAGCCGTAATCGATAAGCTAGCTAGCGAAACGACCAAAGTGGTGTCGCTAACCATCACCGAAGGCGGTTATCACTTTAACCCGGCGACTGGCGAGTTTGATGGCAGCCACCCAGATATTCAGCATGATGCATTGAACCCAGCGCAACCTAAAACCACCTTTGGTTATTTGGCGGCAGGCTTAAAGGCACGCCGAGATGCGGGTTTAAAACCGTTTACGGTTCAGTCGTGTGACAACATTCAGCACAACGGCGCTGTCACGCGCAAAATGTTGCTGGCGTTTATCGAACTATTCGATACCGATTTGGCTCGTTGGGTTGCTGAGCATGTTTCGTTTCCAAACGGTATGGTCGACCGCATTACGCCGGTTACCACTGACAACGACATCAATTATCTTGCCCATGAGTTTGCTATTGACGATCGTTGGCCGATCACGTGTGAAGCCTTTAGTCAGTGGGTTATTGAAGATGACTTCTGTAATGGGCGCCCTGACTGGGATCGCGCTGGTGGGCAGTTTGTTACTGATGTCACGCCCTACGAGAAAATGAAGATTCGATTGCTGAACGCTGGCCACTCGGTGCTTGGCTTACTGGGGGCAATTCATGGTTTTGCGACGATTGATGAAGCGGTCTGCGATCTACTATTTGCCCGTTACTTAAGAACTTTTATGGATGATGAAGTAACGCCGCTGCTAGATGCGTTGCCAGGCATTGATTTAACGGCCTATAAAGACACGTTAATTGAGCGCTTCTCGAACCCCAACATCAAAGACAGCTTGGCGCGCATTTGCCTGCAGAGCTCGGCTAAATTGCCGAAATTTCTAATTGCCACCGTGCAAGAAAACTTATCACGTGTTGCCGATTCTCAGTTGGACTATAAAGCCGAATGCCAAATCGAATTGGCAACCTTAGTGTTGGCGAGTTGGTGTTTATATAGCGACAAACGTGTGGATCAGCACGGCAATGCCCTTGAAATTAGCGACGATATGGCACAGGAGCTTCATCACCATGCAGCCAACACTCAAGCCGATCCACTCGCTTTTCTAGCGATAGAAGACTTGTTTGGCGATCTCAAACACAATGCCACATTTAGTCATGTTTACCGCCAGTGTATTGCGCGTTTGTATGCGCCAAATCTAGCCATTAAAACGCTAATGGAAGATCAGTT
This sequence comes from Neiella holothuriorum, assembly GCF_019457915.1. Taxonomy (GTDB): domain Bacteria; phylum Pseudomonadota; class Gammaproteobacteria; order Enterobacterales; family Neiellaceae; genus Neiella; species Neiella holothuriorum. Next base: position 54,083 of record NZ_JAHZSS010000005.1, on the reverse strand, counting down.
GAGCGCGAGTGTGGAGGTTGAGTGATGACCGCATTAATCCCAAGATTGAGTGAAAACCCAAAGCCGACAATTAGCTGTTTTGGTGAAGTCTTATGGGACGTGTTTCCAGACGAGCGCCGCGTTGGCGGTGCTCCACTGAACGTGTGCCTTCGCCTAAATGCGCTTGGCTTGCCTGCGAAAATCATTAGCAGTGTAGGGCGCGATGCCCTTGGCGCGGAGTTGCTGGACTTTATCAAAGGGCGCGGTGTCGCAACCGATTTGGTATTGCAACATCCAACCAAAGCGACCAGCGAAGTGCGGGTTACGCTCGATAGTAAAGGTTCGGCCAGCTACCAGATTGTTGAAGATACGGCATGGGACAACGTCGCGCCAAGTGACGCGTTATTGGCGGCGGTATCATCTGCTGATGCGTTTGTCTTTGGCAGTTTAGTGGGGCGAGCCGATTGTTCGTACAACACCCTTCAACAGATGCTCAAAGTGGCAAACTTCAAGATCTTTGATGTCAATCTACGCGCGCCGCACTACACCATTGAAAAACTCATTTCGTTAATGGAACAAGCAGATTTCATCAAGTTAAACGATGAAGAATTGCTGGAAATAGCCGCCCATCTTGGTTCGCCGTTTCACGGTCTTGATCAGCATTTGGAGTTTGTGGCGGAGCGCACCAACACGCGCTTTTTGTGCGTTACCCAAGGGGCTCATGGCGCTATTTTAAAACTCGATGATCAGTATGCTTATCATGCTGGTTATCACGTTAAAGTGGCTGATACTGTGGGCGCGGGGGATAATTTCCTTGGTGCGCTGATCTATCAGCTATGTACCCACGATAAACCGCAGCAAATGCTAAATTTTGCCTGTGCAGTGGGTTCTATGGTGGCGCAACGCGCAGGGGCTACGCCAGAACTGAGTTTGGCTGATATCGAGCATTTCATTAACCCAATCAAAACCGCTGAAACTTGACGCAAAACAATGGACACGCCACAGTGACTGCTCATGTTGAACGCTGAATGACAGTTCGGCTTGAAAGGAGTGTGGTATGTCCTTATTGCAAGATCTGATTGATGAGATTGAAAAAGCCCTGAGCGGCAAGCGTGACGCCATTGAACTGGCCGTCTGCTGTTTACTCAGTGGCGGCCATCTATTAATTGAAGACTTGCCTGGCATGGGAAAAACAACCCTCGCGCAAGCGTTAGCCAAAGCGCTAGGGTTGCAATTTCAACGGGTTCAATTCACTAGCGATCTATTACCGTCTGATATCACTGGCGTTAGTATCTATTCACCCAAATCAGAGCAATTCGAATTTGTCGCTGGGCCTGTCTTTAGCCAATTGTTGTTGGCAGACGAAATCAACCGAGCGACGCCAAAAACTCAAAGCGCGCTGCTAGAAGCCATGGAAGAGCGACAAGTGACGGTTGATGGCCAAACCCGCCCCTTACCAGAGCCATTTTTCGTCATTGCCACCCAGAATCCTGTGTTTCAATCTGGCACTTTTGCATTGCCGGAATCGCAGCTTGATCGTTTCCTCATGCGCATCGCCATTGGCTACCCAACCGCAGCTGCCGAAAGGCAAATGCTCAAAGGCGAATCGGGTCGTATCAAGCTCAATGAAATTAAGCCGCCAATGGATTTGGCGAGTTTCCAACAGTTGCAACAACAAGCTCAAGCCATCCATTGCGCTGATGCTATTTATGATTATGTGCAACGGCTTGTCGATTTCAGCCGCAGTCAGCCAAGCTTTGCTGTTGGCTTATCGCCGCGCGCAAGTCTGGCGTTACTTCAATGTGGCCGTTGCTGGGCGATGCTTCAAGGCCGCAGACATGTTTTGCCCGAAGATATTCAAGCGGTGTTGCCGTCCGTGGTTGAACATCGATTGCATGAGCCAAACGATCAGTTAGGGCAAACGGGTAGTGCGTTGAGCCAACAGCTATTACAGCGTGTTGCCGTTGTGTCGTAGTCATTGTTCATGACTGGACTATTCGACAAGGTAAAGGCATGGTTTAAGCGGCCAATTAATCGTTGGATTGCGCGAAAACTACCGCCTGCGCAACAGGTTCAGCTAGGCCTGAATTCAATCATGATCTTACCAACTAGGCTCGGCTTTGTGGTGTTGGGGCTCATCGTATTGCTGTTGTTACTCGCGATTAACTATGAAAGCAGCATGGTGTTTGCCCTTTGCTTCGCTTTGCTCGCGGTTTGGTTATTGGCGCTGCACTGGACATTTCAAAGCTTGTCGGGGTTAACCTTGCGGCTAAAAGGATCACGCCACGTGCATGCTGGCGATGATCTCGGCTTTGACATTGAGATTGGCAGCGCTGATCAACGCCCGCGTTATGCTATTGAATTGTATTGGCAACCTCAGCAAATAACTCGGTTTGATGTACCTGCACATGCGTTGGTTCAGCAACAGGTGTTCTACCCAACCACACGTCGTGGCTATTTACAGCCTGAGCGATTACAAGTGGTGAGCTGTTACCCGCTAATGTTATTCCGAGCCTGGAGCAGTGTTGCGTTTAATAGCCAAGCGTTGGTTTATCCAACGCCAACCGCTTGTGACATGCCAGAGCCCAGCGCAGTGCATTCAAACCAAAGCGCTTCGTCGAAGCCGGCTCCAGGCTTTGATGAATTAGCGTCGGTACGGCCATATCGTAATGCCGATCCGCTTCATCATATTGCTTGGAAGGCAAGTGCCAAACGGCCCGCCGATTTGGTCAGTAAGCAATTTGAACAACACCAGGATCAACGCTTGTGGTTGAACTATCACGACATGCCTGGGCCTGATCACGAATCGAAATTGAGCCAGTTGTGTTACCTGTGCTTGCAATATCAGCAGCAACCGATCGACTTTGGCTTGATCTTAGCCGACGGCATGATTGCGCCTGACCGCGGCGCTAAGCACATGATTCGCTGCTTGACGCAATTGGCGCTGCAACCTTATGTCGCAGGCATTCAAGCGAATTACAGCCGCCATGCTGATGCTAACGGAGGCCATGATGCTGCAACAACGCCCCGTTAGTCGCACTGCGCTGATTTGGTTAATGGTCCTACAGTTGGCGGTGTTGGCGCCGCTGGCAATTAATTTACCGGCTTGGCTCATTGTGTTGAGTTTAAGCTGCTGGGGCTGGCGCTTAGCCTTGTTGAATGGGCGGGTATCGCCGCCAGGCAAGTGGTTTAGTGGTTTGGCGGTGGTGGTTTGTGTGGCACTTGTTGTGCTACTCGAAGGCCGCTTGCTGCACTTAAAAGGTTTTGCCCTGTTGCTGGCTTTTGGCTTTATTTTCAAGCTGATTGAATTGAAGAACCTGCGCGATGCATTTCTGGTGTTGGTGTTGGCGGTGATGTTACTTGCGGTGAATTTGCTGCTGTCGCAAACCCTCGTTGTATCGATTCTAAGTGCTATCAGCTTTTTTGTGTTGTTGTGCTGCTGGATTGGGTTAAACCACATTGGCGCCGAGGTGCAGTGGCGTCAGCCAATGCGACTGGCTGCACAGCTTTATGTGATGGCAGCGCCAATTGCCATTGCATTGTTTTTACTGGTGCCACGAATTCCGCCGTTTTGGCAGGTATCGCTCAACACCGGGCAAGCGCAAACAGGCTTGTCTGATCGCATGTCGCCGGGCGATATCTCGCAGCTTGTTCGCTCCGATGAGTTGGCATTTCGAGTTAGCTTTAACCAAGAGAGGCCGCCACAGCAAGCGTTGTATTGGCGCGCCGTGGTGATGACGGAATTTGATGGCCGTAGTTGGCAACAAGCCAACCAACAATGGTTTGGTCGCAATCCTGTTGCGAACCCAGCTTGGCCCAAACCACTTGATCCGAAGGCAACGCCTTGGGTTTCATGGCAGGGGCAGCCAAAACCGTGGGCAGAGCAGAGTAGTGGCGCGCCTCAATACAGCGTGATTTTGGAAGCGTCGCAGCAACATTGGTTACCAGCATTGGCGATGCCGACCAGTGCTGATCCCAACATTGGTTTAGTCGCCGATCAGCGCTTAGTGCACCGCCGGCCGGTTTTGCAGCGTATTCAATACGAGGTTTCTAGCCGGGCAACGCCACTCGACAAACATGCGGAACAAGCCATCGTTAGCGAGCATCGAACGTCCTATTTAGACTACCCCAAAGACCTTAACCCGCAAATTCAGCAATATGCTGCAGCACTGTGGCAACAACAACCGCGGGTGAACGCTTTTGTGCAATCGCTAATGCGCTATGTGCGCCAGCATGATTATGCGTATACGTTATCGCCGCCGCTCGCTGGGTTAAATGCCGTTGATGAGTTTTGGTTTCAACATAAAGCGGGCTTTTGCGCCCATTACGCCAGTGCCTTTGCGTTGATGTTGCGGGTGGTTGGTATTCCAAGTCGGGTTGTTGGCGGTTACCAAGGTGGCGAGTGGGATGAACAGGCCAATTACTTACAAGTGCGTCAGTATGATGCTCATGCTTGGGTTGAATACTGGCAGCCTGATGCCGGATGGATCCGACTCGATCCGACCGCAGCCATTGCGCCAGAGCGAATCGAATCATCATTCGTTCAAAGCCTTAGAATGCAACAGTTTGAGCATTCCAATGCGTTATCAAGCTGGCGCTTTAGCGGTAGTGAATGGCTGTTGTCTTGGCGCCAACGTTGGGATCGTTTGGAGTATTTATGGCACCGAAATGTGTTGAACTATAAGCAACAACAGCAGCTCGAATTATTAAAACGGTGGTTTGGCGATTTTGATTGGCGCCAAATGTTGGTCGGGCTGGTCATTGCTATTAGCGGCTTTCTTACAATCATCGCGCTTTGGCAAAGCAAGCCTTGGCGACGCCCAAAGGTTGACCCACAAGTCGCGCTATTTACTGACTTTTGTCGCAAGCTTAAAAAGCTCGGTGTTGAGGTTGATGAAGGGTTGTCGCCAAACGCGATATTGACTCAGCTTGATGATATACCCGCGCAGAAACAAACCAGAATCCGATCGTGGATCGCCCAATTCGTGGCGCTGCGATTTGAGCCGAATACGCCCCCGCAGCACTATCGAGAATTAAAGAAACGCCTGAAACAAATTTAAATGGCGCAGATAGGTTGGCAAATACGTCGATTGCTAACTAGGCTAAAGGGAATTCGAATTTTCAAAAAAAACAAATGCTTACTAAACGGAATTGACATGTTAAAACTAGTTACAGTTTTACGGTTCAAAATCGCGTTGTTGCTTACCCTAGCTATAGCTCCCTTTTCCCTCTCCGCCCAAACACTTGAACAGAAAGTTGCCGCACTCGAAGCGAAAATAGAACGACTTGAAGCGCTCATTGAGGCGCAAGCCAAACAGGCCCAATTGCCATCCTCTGAAGGTGACGGCGTTAGTGCAACAGAAGCCACAGGCCTGAGTGATGAAGACCTTGCTAAAAACAGCTCTGAACAGAAGGACGAAGCCGGCAATGAGAACAGCGCTGAGTCGTCTGCAGTTGCATTAGCCGCTGACGATAACGTTGAGGTGGCCGCCAACAATGAACAAATGTCAGGCGTTGAACTCGGTGGTGCGGTGCGTTTTCAATACAGTTACGAAGCCTACGATAGCGACAATAAAGATCGCGGCGGGGATTTTGATTTCGATACTTTTCGTCTCGATCTTAATGGCAATGTCGGCGATGTCATTTTATCGGCTCAATACCGCTGGTTCGATTACATGGACGTTATCCATCATGCGTGGGTAGGGTACAACTTCTATGAGGAGCAGCAAGCTCGTATCGGCATCACCAAAGTGCCATTTGGCATTTTGCCTTATGCGTCTCACAACTTTTTCTTTAGCGCTAATTATTACGTCGGATTGGAAGATGATTACGACATGGGCGTGAACTACAGCTATGTCACTGCGAGTGATCAACTTGATTTGGCGTTTTACAAAAACGACGAACAAGGCGGCATTGATGGCTATGTGTCGGATCGCTCTGAGCGATATTCCTATGATGTCGTCGGGGTGCGCCTCGAAGGGGAAGGGATCTTCGATGTGCCGACGTTGCAAGCGGCCGAAACCAATACCCTAAATGGTCGCTACGCGCACATCTTTAACTTCGATCAGATGGCGGTGGAAGTTGGCGTGTCAGGTCAAGTTGGCCAGCTTGAACTTGATCAAGGAAAAGACGGTGATCATTTCGCGGCGGCTTTGCATAGCGTGATTGATGTGGGCCAATGGAATATTCAACTGCAAGCCAGCACCTACGAATACGATGTTGATGGCATGAACGTGGATCAAATGGTGGTTGGTGCGTATGCGTTCTTTGACACAATTGCTGCGGAAGCCGATTTGTATCTGGCTAATATTGCCTACAGTCAGCCGGTGCAATGGGGGCCGGTGAGTAACCTGACCTTCTATAATGACTACACCTTAGTGTCAGGAAAGTCGGGCAATTTAGAAGATACTTTCATGAATGTAACCGGCGTTGCTGTCACTGCCGGCGGTTTGTATACCTACTTCGATTACGTGATGGCCGAAAATCAACCATTCATTGGTGGCAGTATGGCTGGCGATGGCGATACCGAACACCGTTTTAATGCCAACTTTGGCTATTACTTTTAATGGATTTTAAGCCCCCACACCTCCCCATAAGTCCTATTAACAATGAGAAATTATGAGTAAGCCTAGCGATAAATACAGTATCGAAAGCACCGACTACACGGTTGGTCAGGACAATATTCAGAAATGGGGATTTGATATTCATAACCCGGTTTTTGGCACCAGTGCAGGTTTGGTGTTGTTGTTTCTCGTTGCCGTGTTAGTGAGCGACACGCACGCCGCCAAAGAAATATTAGATGGCTTTAAATGGCAAATTATCGGGACCTTTGATGCGCTGTTTATGTGGGCTGGCAACATTTTTGTGGTGTTCTGCATCGTACTGGCGATTTCTCCGTGGGGTCGCATTCGTTTAGGTGGTGTTAATGCCAAACCTAGTCATTCGAGACTGTCTTGGTTTGCGATGTTATTTGCTGCTGGCATGGGCATTGGCTTGATGTTTTGGGGCGTTGCTGAGCCGGTGGCGTATCTGACCGGCTGGTATGAAACGCCGTTGGGTGTTGAAGCGAATACCGATGAAGCGGCGCGATTAGCGTTGGGCGCAACCATGTACCACTGGGGGCTGCACCCTTGGGCTATTTATGCGGTGGTTGCTTTATCGTTGGCATTCTTCACGTACAATAAAGGGTTACCATTATCGATTCGGTCGATATTTTATCCCTTGTTGGGCGACCGCGCTTGGGGTTGGCCGGGCCATGTGATTGATGTGTTGGCGGTGCTTGCTACGTTGTTTGGCCTCGCGACATCCCTTGGTTTAGGCGCGCAACAAGCCGCAAGTGGTATTAATCACGTGTTTGGGGTGGACGGCGGTATCGGTTTGCAAATGCTGGTGATCTTGGTGGTGACCGCACTGGCTGTGATTTCCGTGATGCGCGGTCTTGAAGGTGGCGTGAAAGTGTTAAGTAACGTCAATATGGTCATTGCTGCTGCCTTGTTGGTCGGCGTGGCTATGGCGGGATTTGCCGTCGCCATGGGCACTATTCCCACGACGCTGATCGCCTATGTTGAACATATTATTCCGCTTAGCAATCCTCACGGTCGCGAAGATGAAGCCTGGCTGCAAGGCTGGACGGTGTTTTATTGGGCGTGGTGGATTTCGTGGTCGCCGTTTGTGGGCATGTTTATTGCGCGCGTGTCTGAAGGGCGAACGATTCGGGAATTCATCATCGCAGTTTTACTTATTCCGACGTTAGTGACTGTGGTCTGGATGTCTGTTTACGGCGGTATTGCCATTGAACAAGTGATGAATGGGGTGGGTACTTTAGGTGAAAAAGGGCTGACCGATGTATCGCTGGCAATGTTTCAAATGTTTGATGCCTTGCCCATGAGTTCATTGTTATCGGTGATCGCCATTGTGCTGGTGTTAGTGTTCTTCATCACGTCGTCGGATTCAGGGTCTTTGGTGATCGATAGCATTACGGCCGGTGGTAAAATCGATGCGCCTGCACCGCAGCGGGTGTTTTGGGCAGTGGTTGAGGGTGCAATTGCGGCGGCTTTGTTGTGGGTTGGTGGTACTGAGGCCGTGCAAGCATTGCAAGCTGGCGCCATTTCGTCTGGTTTGCCATTTACTTTTGTGCTGTTACTAATGTGCGTCAGCTTGGTGATGGGGTTGCGGACAGAGCAGCGCTAACAGATTGAAATGAGTATCGCAGCTTAATGCGTATTGAGTAGGGCTTCTACATCCACAAATCTTGAAGCGGCGTGTCCCGGCGGTAATGGTGTGCAAGTTGTGCCTGTAGCAGCTCGGCGGTGGCCAACGCGTCGGTTAGTGCGTGATGCTGATTATAGACCGGCAAGCCATAGCGCTTGCGGCTATCAGTCAAGCGTGTTGAGCCAATTGGCGCACCAAATAACTTACCCAGTAAACCGCGTCTCGCATCAAGCGCTCGAAATTCGAGTTCCATGGTGTCGATCAGCGGGAACAGCAAGGTATCGCCTAATACCTGCTGAATTTTATTTCTTAGAAACGCGCGTTCCAATTGGTGGTAATGAACCACCACAACACTGCCTGCCAATACCGTTAATAGCTCCGTGATCACCTTATCAAAACGCGGCGCGTCAGCGACTTCTGCGTGGGTAATTTGGTGTAGGACTACCGACTGTTCATCCAAAGGCGTTGTGGGTTTGAGAAGCCAGTGGCGTGCTTGGCGACAGAATATACGGTTTAAGTTAAACGGCACCAAACCCATGCTCACGATATCGTTGTCATTCGAGTCCAAACCGGTTGTTTCAAAGTCCATTGCAACCATGTTGATGTGACTAATGGGCGTGGTGCCGGATGTGATCACTTGTGAGTAGAAGTGCTTGAGCCTGGCATCGCTCGCTTGATGCTGCAACGCTTGCACGCGATCGTGCCAATTTATATTGTTTGAATGAGTCATGCCCTTGACTCCATAAGTACGTTTCGACTCACTGCATTGCTCGATTGTTGCTGTAACGGAATTTTAAGAAGTTTTGCGCATTGCTCACGAGCTGAAATGCTTCTTTTAAATTTCGTTTATCGAAGCTCGATAAATGTTCTGGCTCAACATTATTGTCAGCCGCTCGATTGGCTTCAATGTCCATGGCCTGATGCTTGATGCGAACCATAGAAATGTACTCAAGTGCATCACTTAAATCAGTGGCTTTACCGGCTGGCAAAATATTGGCTGCGGCAATGTCTTCTAACCGTTCAAATGAGTTTTGGGTGCGCGAGCCAACCGCCAGCGCATGAACTCGAATAACGTCGGTTAATGGTGCCGTGCCACGTCGTTTGAGATTAATGGAGTTTTTGTGCTCGCCGTCTTTTTCCATCACAAAGTCTTTAAAGAACCCAAGCGGTGGTGTGCGATTTAATGCATTGCGCGCCAAACAGGCTAAAAAGCGCTGACTGCTTTTTGCCTTGGTGGCAATAAAACGATTTAACGTGTCGGCCCATTTGATATGGCCATACACGCCCTCTAAATCGAAGAAAATTGAACTGTGCAGTAGTGCTTTAGGGCTTGGGTGCTCAATCCAATCTTCAAAACATGATTGCCACTGACTGACCGTTTTACGCCACATAGGATTGGTGGCCATAATGTCACCACTGCAATAGCGATAACCGCAAGCATTCAGGCCATCGCATAGGAAGGTTGCCAGCGCTGCAAAGTAAGCGTCATGTTGAGCTGAGTCGTAGCTGTCATCTAATACCAGCGCATTATCTTGATCGGTCACAATTAACTGCTCATCGCGTGCCATTGAGCCCAATGCCAACAAGCAATACTTCACCGGTGGCGGCCCTAACGTATCTTCTGCAAGCTCTAATATCCGCTGTTTAAAGCTTTTGCCAATGACCGACATGGCACTACCGATCATATGAGAATTGGAGTCTTCTTTTACTAGGCGGACAAAAATGTCGGGTAATTGTTGAGCGTAATTGGCTAGCTCCTCGATCGATTGTTGATTAAATATACCGCGCACAAATAGAACACTGCTTTGCGATTCGTGGCGCAGTAAATCGGACAGTGACAGTACGCCGACAGGCCGCTTGCGATGAACGATCGGCAGGTGGTGAACGTTCTGACGCAACATAATGAGCATGGCTTCAAATACATAGGTATTGTCATCTGCAACCAATAGATCTTGGGTCATGATTTCGGCAACAGCCGTGGCTGGATTAAGATCGGTGGCCAACACGCGCCGCCGCAAATCACCATCGGTCACGATACCTATGACTTGGCCATCATCGTCTTCAGGATCATTGGGTAAGGGTTTTTCCGGATCGGTCACTAACAGTGATGAAACGCGCTCATGGCTCATCAGCATGGCGGCTTCTCGAATGCTGGTATGCTTGGCAACACTCACCACCTGACGATGTAGCAAGGTATTCACTTTGACAGTGGAGAGGTCATTATTATCGGCAAGGTTCGATACCGCTTGGCGCAGTTGCGCACCGCTATCAGGATCGAAAAAGTCTGCGAAAACGTCGTAATCGTCGCAGTAGCTAAAAAATATTGCGTCGGGAATACAGTAAACCAGAGAATCTTCCAGCGCTGTTGCAGGAAAGCGAACCTTCCGATTCATCAGCAGACCGGTATGACCGAACAATTCGCCCTGTTCGAGTCGGTTAAATAGTTCGCCATTGCGTTTATAGACCTCAATAGAGCCACTTCTCACCATATACAAATCGGCAATGGGCTCACCGAGTTGGAGAAGTTCGACGCCTGAACGGTAATAGGCAATTTCCACATGGGCGACTAAATTTTTGAGTGCAAGATCGGGCAGCTCATTAAACGGCGGATACTGGACGAGAAACGCATACACTTCCTCAAGTTCTACATCAGCCATCATGCACTCCGTATAGGCGCTCGCCTGTTACTCAATCAAAATAAGTAACTGTCGGTTTTAATTTATAAATTTTAAGACTCACCAAGCGTAGTTGAGCTTTGAAGTATCGGCACTACGGCATTGCGATGAGGCGAAAAATAACCCCGCTTTGATGGCATGTGGGCGAGAGAAGGGCGAATGTTCGCCCTTCATAAGGGGCAACGCCCTAGCGGCGATAGAACGAAGGCTTATGGTTGAGCCATCAAGTATGACAAGCCACCGGTAATGGCTGCTACTTGCGCTTGAATACAAGTTTCGTCATCAGCATTTGGACTATCCGGATAAACCTCAGTGGTTGTCACAAAGGCCGCGTTGGTAAAACCACCACATAATCCCAGCTTGCTTTTGCTGTAATTAATCACACCGCGTTGTTCAATAGGCGCGCCAATGATCTTGCCTTGTTCGTCTGCCGGTGCAATGTGGGTAACCGGCTCAACCGCATCAATAATCGCTTTTTGAAATGCCGGTACAGGTTTTTCGGTGTCGCCCACTAAATAGAAGCCGTCAGGAATATTCCAATTGTCATGGGTTACCCCGTCCCGAGCAGCTAATGCAGGGCGAAATTCACTGTTGTCGCTGTCAGTGGTTTCGTGTAAATCAAAATGGGCATAAATCGGTACGTCCAATGACGCGATGAACGCCATCACTTCGGCAGCTTCCTGTGCTGGTGATTCAGCGTAAAAAGAGCGGTTGGGATCGATGGCGTTTGGGTTCCAGCGGTTTATAGATTCATAGCCCCAGGGGCTAATACAGGGAACAACCACAATATTGAAGTGCGCCTGATATTTCTTCATCTCAGTTTGAGCAAAGCGAATGGCACCTTGTACGCCACTGGTTTCATAACCGTGAACGCCGCCGGTTACCAGAATGACAGGCCGTTCGGGTTGCCATTGCAGGCTTTTGAGCGCTAGTAACGGATAAGTTTGCTGCTCGTAGCACAATTGCCCGTATTGGATCAGCTCGCAATCTTGTTTAAGCGCATCGAGCTTTTTGACGACTTCTTGCTGATAAGAGCGTTTGATTGACTGGGCCTGTAGCCATTGCGACTTTTCTGCGGCAGACCAAGGGCACCCAGGAGTACCGACCGGATATAGGGATTGTGTTTGCTTCATTGAATACCTCTTTTAAGACGCCACAGGTTAGGGCTAAGGCCGGTTTCAAGCAAGCTCTGATGATCATCAACTCTGTCATAGCAAGGACTGGTTCCAAAATGGGCGATTCGCTAACACTTAAAAATAACCCCAATCTTAATTTTAGAGCTAATTGTTTTTAGAGTTTTTATTTAAATTAATGGTTTATTTGAATGACCTAAATAAGGGAGTGTCGGTTATTTTTGGTGCTTAGTTAGAGTTAAATGTTACGCCTGGTTAATTGTTTGTTAATTAAATGTTTGTTTTGTCCTTATGGAGGGTGTGGTCTATTGTTGCGCTAAAAAAATGTTTTATTAAATATTTTGTTTAGAGGTTATTAATTTAGTTTATTAGCTGTTTTTGTTTGATTTAATAATAACAGTTATTTGCATTGTTTTTTATGGTTGAGCGGCTAGGAGATTATTTGGGGCGAATCTGCTTGGTTGTTCTTCACTTCAAGTTTTTTGAAAAAATCCTTATTGCTCATTATCTATTCGGTTCTTTAATTGCATGTATTATTTGTCTAAATATTTTTTTGCATTATTTTTGTGAGCTGACCTATGTTTAGTGAGCTGTATTGTTTGTCGTTATTTTGAATGAAATAAAAGTGTAAGGTTATGTCAGTCCAAATGTAAAAGTTTGTCTCTTTAATGGCTGTGTCGAAACCTTTTTGATGTGTAGTGCATTTTGTTAATGGTGTTTTTCTTTATTAGCAAATTACTTTTGTGAGGACGTGCTATGGATAAGGAATTAGCTAGTAACTCTGGGTTTATAAGAAGTCACCAAGAGCAATTTACATTTTTCTACAAAGTCGTTGATCTGTTAATCGTTTTTTCTAGTTTGTTTTTGACTAACGGTTACTTTTCTCTAGGCATGTCGAGTGGTGAGTTATTGACGGTGGCTTTAATTTCAGTTGTCGCCTTTATATTTGTTTCTCAAAGCATGGATTTATATCGGAGTTGGCGATTTGCGACATTCAAAGAGCTGTTATCGACAGCTAGCCTCACGAACTTGGTGACGTTTTCGGTTATTGGCATTGCGATTTATTACATCAATGTCGTTAGCCTTATGCAAATTGAGGTGATGCTGTTTTGGTTTGCAAGTGTTTGCGGAATTTCTGTTTTTTGGCGAATGATCCTTCGTGAAGTGTTGAAACTCATGCGCCGCAAAGGTCATAACGCGCGGCGAGCCATCATCTTAGGTTTAACAGAGTCAGGCATGAATCTGGAGCGTTCGTTAATGAATAACGAACAGCTCGGTGTCCGCATGATGGGCTTTTTCGAAGATAGAAACCCCGAACGATTCGAGCCTCCGATGCGCGAAAAAATCGTTGGCACCATAGAGCAAGCAATTGAAAAAGCTAAAAATGGTGAAATCGATTTAATTTATATTGCCATGCCACTTAAAGCTGAAAAGCGCATTAGTGAAATTATTAATCGTTGTGCCGATTCAACGGTTGACGTTCATATCGTTCCCAATTTAGTCATGTACAAAATTCTAAATTCTCGCTGGTATGGCGTCGGTAATGTGCAAACCCTTAGCGTGTTTGACTCGCCGTTAGCGGGGCCGTCTATCTGGCAAAAACGCATGTTCGATGTTGCAAGTTGCGGCTTGGGTCTTCTCCTTATCTCGCCCCTCATGCTGCTCATTGCGTTGCTGGTAAAAGCGACCAGTAAAGGCCCTATCTTTTATGGTCAAATCCGTATTGGTGCTGACGGTAAAGAGTTCAAAATGTGGAAGTTTCGTTCGATGACGACCGGTGGTGAGAACCATCAAGGCTGGACTGTCAAAGACGATCCGAGAGTCACAACGGTTGGCAAATATTTACGTAAAACGTCGCTCGATGAATTGCCTCAGCTGTGGAATGTCGTCATTGGGGACATGAGCTTGATTGGCCCAAGACCCGAACGACCAATGTATGTCGAGCAATTTAGAAAAGAGATCCCTTACTACATGCTTCGCCACAAAATGAAATCAGGCATAACTGGCTGGGCACAAATCAACGGTTGGCGTGGTGACACATCCATTAGCAAGCGAATCGAATGTGATATCTGGTACATCAAAAACTGGTCATTTGGTTTGGATCTTTCCATCGTGTTTAAAACCTTCTGGAAAGGCCTTGTGAACAAAAATGCCTATTAATGGGTTAGGGGAGCTAGAGCAATGTGGCTCACCTAATTTCAGGTTCGTTGTTATCAGATGGTGCTTGAATGCAGTTCGTCGGGCGGTATTTGGTAGTTAACTTCGAAGTGGGGCGTTGTGGATGTGTTGCCCTTGAACAAGTGCCGAACTCTTTAGGGTCCGGTTTATTTTAAAGTCATGTCTGGGTTACGCGCGAACGTGTCCCATGACAAGGAGGAATGGTATGTCGATTCGCGGTTTTATTTCGACGTTAGTTTTGATTTGCAGTATCGCTGCAATTCCTACCAAAGCTATAGCGCTAACCACGTTTGACGGTGGTCAGCACGGCGAGCTGGAAGTAGGTTTTGAAATTATTGATACTCCGTCGGTATTTTCGGGCGTCTTTGAGTTCACGCTCTCTGAGGTTTCGTATTTATCGTTTACAGCAATTTCAGGTGCATTTATGCCTGTGTCGTTATCGTTGTCTTCTCTCGATAGCGCCACGACTTATGCAGGAGCTTTGCTTGCGCCAGGCTCTCAAGTATATGCGTCTGACATAATGCTCAACTCTGGCAGCTACAAGTACGTTGTTAGCTCTGAAAGCTCAGCAAACGTTGGTTCAGTATTTGGCTTTGCTTCGTCAGTAACGCCAGTACCTGAGCCAAGTGTTTATGCCATGTTGTTTGCTGGTCTAGGTGTCGTTGGTTTTGCCGCGCGCCGTCGCCAACGCAACAAGCAATAGCTGTAAGTAATATAAACCTGTCAAGGGAAAGTCAGCAGTATTCCCTTTTATTTATCTATTACTTTTACAATAAATTCTAAATTTAAACTCATTAAATTAGATCTATATGTTTTAGTGGGTTTTATGAATTTGATGATGCTTTTAAATTTAATCGTTTAATAGTTTATAGGTGATGATATGTGGCTGACATTAATTCGTTTGGTGTTTGTTCTATTTGTTGGGCCCTTCATGGCGGTGGGGTGTGGAACTGACGCAGAAACATCGTCGCAAGTGATCGCTAAAGTCAACGATAGTGAAATATCAATTCATCAGCTAAATAGCGCTCTTAGTCAAGCTGCTACTGTGCCACCTGAAGAATTAGACGATTATCAAAGGAATCTTCTTGAGCAGCTGGTTGGTAAGTCATTGCTGGTAGAGAAGGCTGTTGAAATTAAACTTGATCGCGATCCTAATGTTATGCGGGCAATAGAAGATGCAAAAAGCACTATTTTAGCGCAAGCCTATGTGGCGCGACTAAGTCAAAGTTCCCGAATTTCAAATGATGATGCGCAAGCATTATATAACGCTCAGCCGTCTGTGTTTGCTAACCGAAAATTATATACCTATCGACAATTAGAAATATCTATTCCTGAAAGCCAAGCTAAAAACTTTCGCAATCAAGTTGTTGCAGCCGCTACCTTAAATGAACTTGAACGATGGCTTGAACAACAGCAACTTACCTTTACCGCGCAAGATATGGCTAATTTTTCAGAAAATATTCCTCTTGAACAACTCGATAAAATGGTGGCGATGGAAAAAGATCAAGTTGCCATTTTTAAAGGAAAAAATACAACGACATTGGTTTACCTAAAAGAATCAACGCCAATGCCATTGAGCCTTGCAGAGGCTAAACCCCTGTTAGAAAAACATTGGCAAAAAAAGAATATGGAACAGTTAATGCACAAAGAGTTGTTGCGTCTTAAGACGCAAGCTGACATTGCCTATTACGGAAAATTTAGCGATTTGAATGGCAATGGCCACGCGAGCGATAAGCCGGTTTCATTGCAATAGTTTTGATTTATTAAAACGCTGCCGGTACGGGAACTTTGGCAAGCGTTATTGATGCTAGGGATGTGCATGTTTAGAAAAATAGTTATTTCCACATTAGCGAGTTTGTGTCTGTTCATAAGTCATAGCGCTATGGCCAGTGACTACTTGTTAGCGTCTGGTGATGTGGTACGAATTTCGGTGTTTAACCATCAAGATCTTAATGCCGAGGTCCGTGTTTCTGAAGATGGTTCGATCAAGTTTCCTTTGATTGGATTAGTGCCGGTTGCAGGTAAAAGCATTCGGTACGCTGAGAGCGAAATTGCTCGTTTATTAAAAGCGGGCGGCTACGTGTTAAAGCCGCAAATTAGCTTGTTGGTGACGCAGTTTATTGGTAGCCAAGTTTCCGTTTTAGGCTTTGTTAACCGGCCAGGACGGTACCCCATCAATTCGGCTGAATTGCGGTTAACCGATGTGTTGGCGATGGCTGGGGGGATTTCATCAACAGGAGGCGAAGTGGCCGTTGTTAAAGGCACTAGAGATGGCCTCGCATTCCAGTTGGACATCGATATTCCAATGATTTTTGAGTCTAACTCACCCGAGCAAAACCCATTAATCATGGCTGGCGATTCAGTTTTTGTTGATCGGGCCCCTGTGTTTTATGTCTATGGCGAAGTGCAGCGACCAGGTGCGTTTCCATTGATGCGCCATATGACGGTAATGCAAGCCATTTCAACAGGCGGAGGGATCACCTTGCGTGGCTCAAGTAAAGACATCGTGATCAACCGTCCAACGGCATCTGGTGCGAATCAAGAAATAAAAGTTGAATTGACCGACAGGGTCAGTTCGGGCGATGTGATTTTTGTACAAGAAAGCTTTTTTTAAAGGTTAGTTTCAAGCGGTTAAGTTGCCGGCGAACAGTAGGTTGATTGGCGCCAGAAAACCCGATGATTCGGTGACGGATAAACTTAAAAACGGAGTTTGAAATGGAAACAGTATTAAAGCTTGAAAAGCGCCCGAAGCAACTCGCTCTTGGCGATATTTTGATCGCGTCCGGGCGCTTGGATAAGGATAAGATCAAACAAATATTGACTGATCAACAACAGACGAAACGTTCATTCGGTGAATCAGCCGTGGCATTGAACCTAGTGTCACAAGATGACATTGCTCAAGCGTTGTCACAGCAGTATGACTTCCCTTATCTCAACAAAGGTGACAGCAACGTTGATGAATCAATCATTGCTGCATACCAACCTCAGTCATCTAAGGTCGAAACTTTTCGTCGTATTCGCAGCAAGTTAATGTTGCGTTGGCTGGCTGCCGAAAAACCCAATAAAAAATTAGCCATATACGCTGAAGAGCCCGAATCTGGTTGCTCATGGATGACAGCCAACTTAGGCGTGGTGTTTGCTCAATTAGGCGAGCGAACCTTGGTTATCGACTGCGATTTACGCCAACCGTCGCAACACGAATTATTTGGTTGCTCCAATAAAAAAGGCTTGTCAGGCATTTTGCGCGGCGCGTATGGGCCAGAAGTGATCCAACCGGTTCAAAACCTGAGCCAATTGCAAGTGCTAACGGCAGGTCCGGTGCCCCCTAATCCACAAGAGCTACTCTCGCAAAGTTCATTTGGCCAGTTGCTTAACACCTTGCAAGAACGCTTTGATGTGATCTTGATTGATGCCCCTGATAACCGCAGCGGCGACGCGCAATTGGTGCTCGTTCAAACGGGGCAAACCATCATAATGTGTCGGAAAAATTCCAGCTCCGTTGAAGCTACTCGGCTGCAACTCGAACAATTGCGGGAGCTTGGCGTGACCATCGCTGGCTCTGTGCTCAATACGTTCTGAGGTACCAGATTTGATGGAACTATTGGCTAGCTCACTACAGGACAAAAGCAAACGCTATACAGGGTTGCCACTCACTGTATGGGGCTGTATTGCGTCCCTTGTCGCTGCTTCGCTGTTATACGTTCCTACCTTTTTATCGTTGTCTCAAAGCCTATGGGCAACGGATCAAAATGCCCATGGCCCGGTTGTCTTAATCATTTCGCTCGCACTCCTTTACATTCGCACTAGCGAAGCCTTACGACAGGGAATGGTAGCGCCCAACGGTCGTGCTAGTGGTTTAGCGGCTTGGTTGCTATTTGTCGTGTCGTTAGTGCTGTATGTGGTTGGCAAATCACAGTCGGTCTACATCTTCGAAGTAAGCAGTTTTATTTTGACGGCGCTGGCGATGAATGCACTGTTTCTAGGTTGGCGTGTCGTTGCTAACGCTTGGATTGGCTACTTTTTTTTATTGTTTGTTATTCCATTTCCTGGCTCGGTGATTGATGTCGTGACGCAACCGATGAAACTTGCCGTATCGATGGGAGCCGAGCAGGTGTTGTATCAGCTGGGTTACCCCATTGCCCGGGCTGGTGTTGTATTGAACATTGGTCAATACAAACTGCTAGTGGCCGATGCGTGTGCTGGCCTCAATTCGTTGTTTACCCTCGAAGCACTGGGCTTACTGTATATGACGTTAGTTAAGCATTCGTCTATTTGGCGCAATGTCACCATGGCAATCCTGATTGTACCAATCAGCTTTCTGGCCAATCTGATTCGAGTGCTAAGCCTTTGCTTGATTACTTATTATTGGGGCGATAGCGCAGGGCAGGGCTTCATGCATGATTTTTCCGGCATGGTGCTATTCATTTCTGCCCTGATCATCATTTTGATGGCGGATAGTTTTATCCGAACGGTGATTAACTACTGCCGCAAGCAATCGGCCGTGCCTGCAGAGAAGGGGGCGGTATGAAGGGTATGAATCGGCCAGCGTCTGCTTTTCAGTTAGTGATCGTTGTTAAGTTCGTGGTCATTGTTGCGTTGCTACTGGCTAGCTATCTGGCGGCCCAAATATTAACGCCAACCAAGAAGGTGACACCCCTCGATTTTGACGTCAAGCAACAGCTCCCGGCGAGGTTTTCAGCTTGGCAGCAAGTCGACTCTCCATTTATGCAGGTCAGTGTGGCGACCGAAAACCAGCCTTACGATCTGGTTGAAATGGTCAATTACCAGCACCAACAAGGTCATATCATCATGTTGGCGTTAGCTTGGGGGCAGCAGCAAACGCAAGAACTCAAAATTCACCAGCCGCCGCTCTGTTACAAAGCCCAAGGCTACAAGGTCGAAACCCTAACGCCTCAAAAATTCAACTTAGGTAACAACAGTCCGGTGCAGCTAGTAGCAGGTGTGACTATGACCACTCGAAATGGTTATGGCATCGAAGTTGTGAATTATTGGATGCGAATTGGCGATTTTTTCAGCACGTCAGGGCAACAGACACGCCAACACATTTTTCAGCAAGGGCTTACCGGTCATATACCTGATGGCATCTTGGTTCGAGCTTCAACTCGAGCGGGGGCTAATTTGTCTGAGGACGAAGCGGCCACCTTGCTTGCACATTTTCTTAAAGACTTTGTTTCTGCGTCTTCCGAGCCCCTGCAGCAATTAATGCTTCAATCGGGCGAGCCCAACTTACCGCAAATTGCCCAAAATCGACTGAGCGAAAGGAATGCTGGCCATGAGTATTAATCAATTAATGGAACTATTTAAAGCCCGTCTATGGTTTCTGGTGCTGATACCTATCGGTGTTGCTGTTGCGGTATTTATTATTGGTAAGCTGATGTCGCCGACCTTTACCGCCGCGTCAAAGATGGTCGTTAATATTGAGTCGCCCGATCCGCTGGTGCGAAACGTACCATCAAATCTCTTCCCACTCATTATTGCCACGCAAGTCGAAATCATTCGCTCAGATCGTGTCGCAGTCCGTGCCGTTGAGCTGTTGGGGCTCGATGAATCGCCTGAATTTACCGAAGCCTGGCTGCAGGAAACGCTGGGCGTTGGTGATAAAAATCTTTGGATCGGTGCTTTGTTGCGACGCAGCCTGGAAGTGGCGCCAGCACGAGATAGCAATGTACTCAATATTGTTTACACCAGCTCGGATGCCGAAAAGTCGGCCCAAATTGTCAATGCATTCACTGAAGCCTACAAGCAAATCGCGCTTGATATTAAGGTTCAGCCAGCTAAGCAATACGTTGAATGGTTTCATGGACAAGTGGATAACCTGCGTGATCGTTACCAAGAGGGTTTAACCGCACTTACTGACTATCAAGTGAAGCACGGCATTGTGGGCGACTACGGTAAGTTGGATTTAGAAACCATGAAGCTGGCGGACATGATGAAGCAGCTTACCTTGGTGCAGGGCATGCAGGTCGACACCATGTCGAAACAAGGCGCGGGAGGCAACAGTGACGTGCTCCAAGAGGTACTGAACAACCCACTGATCTCAAATATGAAATCTCAGCTGCTTCAACTCGAAAAACAGCGCTCAACGGCAATGGAGCAACTGGGCGTTAACCACCCCATCGTCACTTCGCTCAACGCTGAAATAGCGACGGTTATGGCAAAAATCGCGTTTGAAACAAGTCAAATTACCAGCTCGATTGACTCAAGTGAGCGCATTACCAGCTCGCGCATCTCCGAATTGATCCTAGCCATAGAGAAGCAAAAAAGCGTGGTGTTAGAGCTGCGTCGTCACTCCAACTATATCGCCTTATTGCAGCAAGACATTGTCAATATGGAGAAAGCATTTGATTTAGTGAATGACGGCTTGTCGCAAGTGAATCTATCCAGCCAAAAGCAGGCCATCGATGTCAGCGTGTTGTCGTGGGCTTCGGCGCCCCTAAAACCAACCGGTCCACGAACCGGCTTGTTTACGGTTGCGGCCTTTATTTTTGCAAGCTTCATGACCGCCGTTGGCGTGGTCGGCAGAGAGTTGGTTAGCCCGAAGGTGAGAAGTATCGAAGATCTCACTGCAATGCATGGCTCTATGGAGTTCGCAATTGAGATTTAAATCTCAATTGGATGGTGATTAACCGATGATCATAACCGGCTTCTTCCCACTATTTGCGCTGCTATTAATGTGGTCGTTAAGTTCGCCAAAGAATTGGCTGAAGGCAACGATTGTGTGCGCAACGTTTCAAGCAGCAAGCCCGTTTTTGCTGGTTGCTGCTGGCCGGTTTATTGGTATGACACCCGCTTACCTAATGCTAGCGGTGGGTTTTTTCCATGTATTTAACCTGGTGGTTAAAGATGTTCGAGCAAGTGGCGGAGAACGACTCGTTGCCATGCGATTCCCTAAAGAAATTTGGGCCTTACTGCTGTTTTCAATGTACGCCGTGCTTTGTGCGGTACTTGCGCCAAAGGTCTTTGCTGGCGATGTAAAAATCATGTCGCCGCGGGAGGGAATTTCGGTGTCTGCGGGCTTGCTGCCGCTTCGCTTTGGCATGGGCAATGTTTTCCAATCTGTTTATATCGTTTTTAACTTCTTACTTTGCTTTTTTGCGTTCTTCATCTTGTCGAAGCAAAAGGCCAGCGTAAAAGACGTCATCAAGGGCTGTGAGCTTGCCGTTTGGCTAATTGTGTTGGTCGGCGCCTATCAGATGGTGGCGTTTAGTGTTGGCTTGTATTGGCCAAGCGAAATCATCAATTCCAACGCTGGCGGCGCACAGTCATTTGATCAATTTGCCAATGGCGTTAAGCGGGTTTCGGCCACCTTTGTCGAGCCGTCGGTTATGGCGATGCATAGCATTGGTTTGCTTGGCTTGATGATCGTTGCCAAACGGCATCGGCTATTGATTGGTGGGCTGGCGTTGATGCTGTTATTGACGTCGTCAACAACGGCGATTGTCGGTTGCGTGCTGTTGTTCGCAACGTATCTCTTCCTATCGTTCAAGAAAATTGATTTGGAACTGTTTCGGCGCATCACCGTGGTGATTGTTGGCGGCACCCTCATGGCGGTTCTGTTGTTGGCGTTCGATACGTTGTTTTTTGATGGTCAATACCTCGAAAAAGTGTTTCTCAACAAATTGTCATCTAATTCGGGCGTTGCCCGCAGCCAGGCAGATTTCCACGCCGTTGGGTTGTTGTTTGAAACCTATGGCATTGGGGTTGGCGTTGGAAGTAACCGTGCGTCCAGCTGGCTGGCTAACACCTTGGCCTCAAACGGCTTATTCGGAATTATTTTCCTCGTTATAACATTCGCTTGCGTCATTCGTATTTTAGGAAAATCAGCCAGTGACAATGACAAAGCCATTAGCGTCACTGTGCTGGGCATGTTGATTGGCGCCATGATTAGCGTGCCCGATTTAGCAATGCCTTTTATGTGGTTGTTACTCGGCGTGTGTATAGCGATTTCCCAAACCTTATCAAATCAAGGAGCAAACGATGCGATTGCACTTTCGCCGGCCACTTAAGGCCCTCCAGTGTCTTTTCGATAGTGCCCGCAAGCTAATGATGGGCGCATTGGTGTCGCTAATGGCAACGAGCAATGGAATCGCCGACGACTTCTTGTTTGGTTTTAATCGCGTGTTTGTTTTGAATACCTTTGCTGCTGAAAAAGGGGCTCAGCTTTCAATTCAGGCCGGCGCAAATTCGTTTAGAAGCGAAGTGTGGTGGACCGATGTCGAACTAAAGGATGTTGGCTATAAGCCCAACTGGCGTGGCGCTAACATGATGGCAGAAACAAAAGTAGCAGCCAGTAAGGGCCTTAAGCCCGTGATTATTTTGGCGTATGGCAATTCCCTGTACGGCGGCGGCCAACCGCAAACAGATGAGGCAATCAATGGCTTTGCTGAGTATTGCCGCTATATGGCCAACGAATTTGCCAGCTATAAACCGGTATTCGAGATTTGGAATGAATGGAATGGTGGTTTGGGGAATGCGGATCGAGCGAAAGGAACCGCAACCTCGTATGTGAAGATGGCGAAGCCGTGTGCAGCGGCCGTTAAGGCGGTAAACCCTGAAACCATTGTCTTAGGTGGTAGCACATCTGGTTACGATAGCCCTTGGACCGATGAAGCGATCGACCAAGGTTTACTGGCGTTTGTCGATGGATTTGCGGTTCACCCTTATACCTTTTATCGGATCCACAACCCCGACCTAAGAACGGCTGAGCATTCGTATGATTATCTATTACGACTAAATGAAAAGCTAAAACCAACAGGCACATCAATTTACGTTACCGAGATGGGCTGGCCCACTAGTGAAGATCATCATGGCTTTTCTTATGAAGATTCGGGACTACATTCGCTCAAATACTTTCTGTTATTGAAAACGTTAGACAGTATCAAAGGGCTTCACTTCTTCGAGCTTGTCGATAAATCAACAGCCAATAAACAAGACCGAGAACAGCAGTTTGGATTCTGGAACGATGAATACAAAGAAAAACCTGCGGCAAATTACCTCATTCTACTGCACCAGGAAGTTCCTCAAGTATTGTCCGGTACCGTTGATGGCTTATTAACAAAGTGCACTATTTTACGTCATGACTTACAAGGTGGGGGCAAACTCTTAACGCTTTGGGGCGAAGGAAGTGCAACTGTCGATATAAACCGTTCTGGTGATTCACCTGTTGATGATGTATTTGGTGGAGAGCAATTAAAGTCGGGTGTAAATAGTATCTCGCTAACCGATAAACCACGTTCTTATATTTTAGCGGAAGATGAATTTACCGCAGGGTGCAATCTATAAAGTGACATAGTTTTACTCTACCGTTAATAGGGATTCTTGATAGGAGATCGATACCATGAAGGTTGCTTTAATCCATGAATGGTTAGTTGTAAATGCAGGGAGTGAAAAAGTTGTTCAGGAAATATTAAAAGTTTTTCCTGCAGCTGATGTTTTTACTGTGGTTGATTTTTTACCAGAAAAAGATCGAGGCTGGCTGTCCAATATCAATGTCACCACCTCATTTATTCAGCGTTTTCCAAAAGCGCAGAAACACTACCGTAAATATTTGCCATTTTTCCCCGTCGCGGTAGAGCAATTTGATTTGTCTTCATATGACCTTGTTATATCGTCCAGCCATGCAGTAGCGAAAGGGGTGATCACAGGGCCAGACCAACTCCATGTCTGTTACTGCCACTCCCCGGCTCGCTATGCTTGGGATTTACAAAGTCAGTACTTAAGAGAAAGTGGTTTAGACAAAGGTTTTATGTCGATGGTGACTCGTTATATTTTGCATCGATTCCGTATTTGGGATATTCGATCATCATTTGGTGTCGATAAGTTTCTGGCAAATTCGAGCTTTATCCAAAAGCGAATTATGAAATGTTATCGGCGTGAAGCGAAAGTCATCTACCCGCCAGTAGACATTACCAACTTTTCGTTGTGCAAAGAAAAGTCGGAATATTTTTTAACTGCATCGCGAATGGTGCCTTATAAAAAAATTGACTTAATCGTTGAAGCCTTTAAAAAACGCCCCGAACAACAACTCAAAGTTATAGGAACAGGCCCTGATTTCGACAAAATTAGCGCACTGGCACAAGGTGCTGAAAATATTGAGTTGCTCGGCTATCAAGATGATGAGTCGCTGATCACGCATATGCAACAGGCGAAGGGGTTTGTGTTCGCCGCCGAAGAAGATTTCGGCATCTTACCGGTCGAAGCACAAGCCTGCGGCACCCCTGTAATTGCGCTGGCTAAAGGCGGCACATTAGAAACCGTAATGCATGGGAAGACTGGTATTCATTTTAAAAACCAATCGGTTGATGATCTGGTTTCGGCACTGGATCAATTTGATAGCTATCGCGGGTCATTCGACGCTGCATTTATTAGAAACCATGCTGAATCATTTTCGGCCGAACGCTTTCGCGATCAAATAAAACGTATGATCGATGAGAGTTACGTGGCTTATCACAAGCCAGTTATCGCTTCTGTCGTTAACAAAGTAACTGCTGCATAAAAGGAGCCATGCGATGATGAAAGCCACCGGAATTTGGTTGAAAACAGCATTTTCGAACAGTGAAATACTCTATTGGGTACTCAAGTTAAGCATCAATAATGTTTATCAACGCCGTAGTAGCCAAGACAAGGAAATTTGCATTGAGGGATTTCCACGAAGCGGCAACACGTTTCTTTATCATTATTTTTCATTTTTCAATCCAGGCACCAAAGTTAGCCATCATGTACATGCGCCAATACAAGTTAAGTTGGCTGTGCGCCATAAAATCCCATGCATCTTAGTTGTACGTGAACCAATACAGACAATTGCATCTTTATATGCTGTTGATGAAAAGATTTCTATCCGCCAAGCGCTAAGTTATTACAAAGATTTTTATTATGGAGTTCTACCTTATTTAGACGATGTTTATGTTGTTGATAATTCAGATTTGAATGATGTAACAACTCACGTGATTGACAAAGTAAATGCTGAGTTTGGTACCCAGTTTAATGTTGGTGAATCGTGCGACGATTCTCTTTCAAAAATTAAAGAGAATATTAGAAAGTCAAATGATGGAAATCCTCAAGCCATGCTTGTGGCACTTCCGAGTGAAGAGAAAGAGCGAATTAAGAACAAAATGGTCGAGCGAATAAAAGCTCATCCCGCATATGCTGAAGCAGAAGCCTTGTTTTCACAGGTTCGACAACATCGAATTGTCTGTTAGTTCGAATGGATCTTGACTACACCGGAAGTGGAAATATTTGTATGACTATGAGATTTGCAATTAATGGCCGGTTCCTTGGGCGTAAACTGACAGGCGTAGATCGTTTTGCGGATGAAACGATTAAAGCGTTAGATGAAATATTAGAACAAGATGAAGTATTAGCTAGATCGGTACGTATTCGATTGTTGGTGCCGGAGAATTGCGGAGAAACACCTTGCTATAAAAATATTGTTGTACAGAAGATGGGGAAATTGCCGGGATTATTGTGGGAGCAGTTCAGTTTGCCGTTTGCGCTATGCAAAGGCGAACGACTAATTAATTTATGCAACACTGCGCCAATATGGCGCAAGTCTCACATTTGGGTGCTCCATGATGCTGCTACCAAATCAATGCCAGAAGTTTATAGTTGGAAATTTAAACTTTGGTATCAAATTCTTATTCCCGTATTACTAAAAACAGCAAATCATGTTTTAACCGTATCTGAATTTTCTCGCAATGATATTGCTAAGCAATATGATGTAAATCCTAAAAATATTGGTGTGATTTCAGAAGGGGGAGAGCACATTCTGAATGTGGCCTCGGATCAAAATATCTTAAAAAAATATGACCTCGACAATACTCCATATTTGTTTGCCGTGAGCAGCATGGCGAAGCACAAAAACTTCAAGTTAGTTCTTCAAGCTATTGAAAATATGGTTGAAGTCCCATTCAAAGTGGCGATTGCTGGCGGCGCCAACATGACTGTTTTCGGCGGTCAACATGCAACACCGTCTGGTAATAAAGACGCGGTTCACTGGTTGGGCTATGTCTCAAATGAAGAGTTAAGGGCACTTTATGAAAGCGCCTACTGCTTCGTTTTTCCGTCAACTTATGAAGGATTCGGTATTCCGCCGTTGGAAGCGATGAACTGTGGTACGCCGGTGTTAGCGGCTAACGCAGCATCGATTCCGGAGGTTTGCGGTGACGCTGCCGATTACTTTAACCCGAACGATCCGAAGGAGCTGGCACAAAAGCTGAATAGTCTCTTTAGCGACCAACAAAAAGCTAAGTTAATGAGTCAATCAAGTTTGTCGAGAGCCAAACTGTTTTCATGGCATGGTGCTGCCCAGCAACTATTAATGCACATGACGTCGACTCCCGAGAGTGCTTGATTTATAGCAGCGAGCTTTTAGAAGAGGACGCAAGGATGGCCAGTCAAAAAAGTAATGTTAAATGGACGATCGTTGCTACGGTGCTCGCGGCTGTGGTGCAAATGGTTCAGCTCATGGTCGCAGCTCGGTATTTGTCGGCGTATGAATTTGGCGCATTGGCGATCGTCAATGTACTCAACTGGATCGTCATAGAAATACAAGGGATGGGATTGAGTAGCTATTGCATCCATATTGGCGAAGCAGAACGCAAAACCCATTCAACACTCTATTGGGTGAGTGTAACCCTCGGCATTGCTGGATTTGCTATTGCCGCGAGCAGCGCCATCCCATTGGCGGTGTTCTACGAAATCCCAGAGCTGAAATATCTGATTCCTTTTTCGGCACTTAACTTCTTATTACTCGGGCTGAGTGCGCAGTATCAAGCCAATGTGATCCGCACATTTCGTGCTAACCAACTGGCTAAGTTAGAGGTGGCTGCACGATTAATGTCAACCGCCGCCGTTATCGTTGGCTTGGCCTATTGGCATTGGGGGATCCCGGCGATTATTGCAGGCTCATTAATCTTTGCTTTTTTGCAGTTAGTTGGCCTTGTCATCATTGCTGATAAGCACTGGCATCCAAACTTTAGTTTCGACACCAAAGTCGCCAAGAGTGCCATGTCTTATGGCGGTTATCACGCAGTGTCACAAGTACTTAACCAGCTGCGGTCACAAGTCGACCAACTGGTCGTCGGCAAGGCATTAGGGCCTGAAATGCTGGGCATTTATTCGCTTGCCAAAGAGTTGATTCGTTACCCAATGCGAGTGATTCGCCCAGTACTTGCTCGAGTGGTTTTGCCGGCAATGGCAAGGGATCAACACGATGCAGAAAAACTTAAAAAGACGGTGCTTGATAACACCCGAAAAACAGCAAAATACAGCGCGTTAGTGTTTATTGTGTTGGCGTTATTTGCCCCTTGGGCTGTCACCATTTTGTACGGTGAAGCGTATATGGCAGTGGCAAGCCTAGTGCCGCTTATGGCGTTATTTGGCACCTTACGGTCTTTTACGATCAACGCCGGTTTAGCGGCTCAGGCGGTCGGAAATACCCGCCACAATTTTAACTGGCAACTGATTTGCATTCCGTTAACGGTACCCGTGTTTTTCGCGTTGGCGTTTTCGAATGCCGATCTAATCCACTATGCAGCGGCGCTGTCCTTAGCCCAATTGTTTGTCACGTTTGTGTCGTACCCATTGTTTTTGAAGAAGTCGGTTCAAGTTGGATTCACACCATACATACGCTCATGGGCGGGGCCGGTTACAGCCTGCTTACTGCTGTGGGTTGTGGCGCCGTTAATCGAACTGCCCAGTATTGCCGGTGTTGGTCAGCAAGTTATTGACTGGATTAATTAGCAGGTGCGATAGACGCACTTAGCAAAGGAATTGCCACACGATGAAAATTGCCATTATCAATAGTTACTACTTTCCAGATGAGCCCGGCGGGGCAGAGCGCTCGGTTAGGATTTTAGCTGAAGGGCTTGTTGATGCAGGCCATGAAGTACTGGTTGTGACGCTTTCCGAAACGTTTTCTGCTACCTCGATCCGCAATGTGGAAGTGGTTCGTTTCCCGATTCGCAATAGCTATCTACCGCTGAACGCTCCCAACCCTTCGGTGATTTCTCGAATGCTTTGGCATACCAAGGATAGCTACAACCGCGATATGGCTAAAGTGGTGTCGAACCATATTGAACGCTGGCAAGCCGATGTGGTGCATACCAACAATTTATCTGGGATCTCCGTGGCGGTGTGGTCTGAACTTAAAAGAGTCGGTATGCCATTGGTGCACACAGCAAGAGACTTCTACTTGCTCTGCCCAAAAACAACCATGATGAAAAACAGTCAACAATGTGACGCCATCTGTGCCGACTGCAAATGCTTCAGCTTACCGAGAAAACATGCCGTGAAATTGGTCGATCGGTTCGTTGCGATCAGTGATTTTATGCGCGCCCACCATCTCCATAAAGGCTTCGTAAAAGCCAAGAAAACAACCGTCATTTACAACGCCTACTGCAATCTCAATGCTAAAACAGCTCACCAGTTAAATGGCCCCGTTACGGTTGGCTTTATTGGTCGTTTAGTGCCAACCAAGGGCATCGCCATGCTTATTAACGCTGCACATTTATTAAAGGCAAGAGGGTTGGAAATTTGTTTGAGCATTGCTGGAACGGGCGACAAAGCCTATGTCGACCAGCTGAAAGAGGCGGCGCTAGGTTTGAATGTGCGATTTTGGGGGCAAGTCGAGCCGGCGGATTTTTTTGCTGAAATAGATTGCCTGGCAGTGCCCTCGTTGTGGCATGAACCGATGGGGCGCGTGGCGATTGAATCTATTGCCCATGGCAAGCCGTTAGTGGTGTCACCAATGGGCGGCTTGCCTGAGCTCGTCCAACCGGAATTTAGTGAATTAGCAGCATCTACAGAGGTGGCTGATTTTGCTGACGCGTTGGCCAAGTTAATCAATCGAATGGGCCACGAGTATCAAACGATGCAAGAGGCAGCATATCAAGCGTCTGCCAACTATTCAGTCGAGATGATGGTTGCTAATTATCTTGTTGAGTATCAACGCGCCATTGATAGCGCGACGGTGCCCGTAGCAAGTGTCACGCAAGTTTCTTGAGGCAGGGGTGGAATGCCCCCGTACTGTAGCGACAACCATTGAAGGCGAAGGTATGAGTAAACCGAGCATTTATTTATTTCCGTTTGCGTCGGACAGAAACGATTACGTCCAACTGAACAAGCGGGCATGGTCGCAAATGGGGTATGACGTGCATCCCATCAGTGCGCTGCGGCCTGCAAGTCGTCAGCATTCGGTCGCTGTGCTCAACTGGTTTGAAGATCAGTGGACGACAAGCAAAAAATCACGATTCCTGTCCTGGTTTATCCATGTCGCCAAGTTGCTCCTAATTAGATTGGGTGCGCGGAAAGTGATTTGGGTGCGACACAATGTGGTGACGCATTCCAATCTTACCGGGCCCGTTTACCCATGGATGAACAAAACGATGATGCGGCTGATGAATTGGTGCAGTGATGAACGAGTATCGCATCGTACATTCCCCGAATTTAGCTATGTACCGCACCCGATTTACGATGCAGCACAGGCTTGTTCTTCGAAAGAGCGAGATATTGAATTTCTATATTTTGGCGTTGTATCGCACTACAAAGGCTTGATCGAGCTGCTATCTAGCTGGCCGGCACAACGTAAGTTGGTGATGCTGGGAAAATCCACCGAGCAACAGCTTACCGATGACATTCAAGATGTGATTCGCACGCGCCAATTAACGGTTGAGTGGCGTAACGAGTTTGTCCCTGATGCGGATTTGGCTGATGCGATTTCTCGTAGCCGATACGTCATTATTCCGCATCAAGATGGACGGATGATTGTCTCCGGCGCGTTTTATCACGCAATTGCACTGGGCGCGAACGTGCTTGTTAAGAAGAGCGCATTTTCAGATTGGCTGGTTGGCGAGCACGGCTTTGTAACGCAATACCAAGATGAGCAACTGGCGTCGGTTATGGCATCGCTAGATTACGTTGGCGCGGAAAAAGTCATGCACGAAGCCAACCAATGCTATGGCACCAATGCGCTGTCTGAAAGCTGGCAACGGGTGCTGAGTCCTGTGTAGCGGTGGACTACCTGCAAATAGCGCACACGGAATGGGCGTAAGTTTAAATTTGGCGTTAATTGGTACAACCGTTTTGATGCTGTTGGGCAATTATCGAATATTTCCACTAAGCGATTTAATGTACGGAGAGTGTGAGACGATGGATACGAGAACTCAAATCAGATCTTGGTTGGGATGGGCCATCTTTTTAGTCGGGTACTTCTTTTTAAAAGTGCTGTCATTTGGCAAAACGAAGGCCGAATATCAAATTCTAATTGCACCGCCCGGCGGCGGTAATATTGGCGATCAAGCCATGGTGGAATCGTTTTTGGAAAATACCACCAAACCTACGGTATTGGTGGTCACTCGCAAAGCTGATATTGAGCTGCCTGCGCACGTGCAAAGCTCATTTCGAATGGTTGAACTCAAAGGCCTAATATATGGCAATGTTGTTCACTACATTGTGTCATTTACTCGCTTTATTGGGTTGCTGAGCAAAGCTGAATCTGTGTCGGTGGTTGGTGCCGATATTATGGACGGTGCCTACAATCCAGTGGCATCTGCGGCGCGTGCCAATGCGGTGTTTTTTGCAAGCAAGTTTGGCTGCAAAGCCAAGGTGCTTGGTTTTAGCTGGAATGGCGCGCCTTCAGACATTGCCAAAAATGCGTTATTGCAAGCATCGAATCAAGGTGCCGAACTGTGTTTACGAGATCCGCTCTCTGCAAAGCGTGCGCGTGAGGATAATTTAGCCAATGTGGTTGAAGTTGCCGATCTTGTATTCGAGTCAACGGGCGCTGTTGAAACCGATGAATTGTTGGCGGTCAAAGACAAAGTTAGCGAACAAAATTTAGCAGGCTATGTGCTGGTGAATGCCAGTGGCTTGATCAGTAAAAAAGGCTTAGATGTTGCCGAGTGGCATGCGCTTGGCGAATTGTTAAAAAAACAAAATCTACTTGCCGTCATTATTCCCCACGTATCTCGCCCCGGTGGCGATGATATTCCGCCGTGTAAAGAGCTCTACAACTACTTCTTTCATTTAGGCGTTCAGGTTTATTTGATCGAGCGTTTGTTTGCCCCCAAAGAAGTGAGAGGGATCACCAAGGAAGCGAAATTAGTGGTAACAGGCCGTATGCATTTGGCGATTATGTCGCTTTGGAATGCGGTGCCTGCGATTACACTTGCGACGCAGGGTAAAGTCGATGGACTAAAGCAGATGTTTGATATTAAAGAATATTCCATTGCGCCGGAAGCTGGGTTTGGTTCGCAGGTTGCTTCAAAAGCCACCGAAGTACTGGCGGATCAAGTCGCGCTTGTCGACAAATTAACGCTCCGCTTAGCCGAAGTAAAAGCGCGAGCAAAGCTTAACTTTAGTGGGTTGTAGTCATCAGCCCTGAGCAAGCGCATTGTGTCATCAAGTCATGGAGCGAACGGATGCGAAAATTATTCCAGTCAAGGTGGATGCTTAGCAGCGGTGGCCTGTGTTATTTGACTTGCGCATCGGTCACTGCAGGCGAATTGTTTCAGCCTAATTCGGTGCCGATTGCAGATAGCAATGTCCGCGTAACGCCGGTACTAACAACGACGTTTGGTTATGATGACAATTTAGCCTTTTCACCTACAGATGAAATCACGAGCAGCTATTTGGCGGTTCGTGGTAGGGCGAATTTTTACGGTGGTAACGAGATTCGTCATTTGACCATGGATGTTGATTTTTCAAACGCTCAATTTCATGACTCAAGCGACGACAACTACTTGGATTACGGCAGTACGTTGCGAGGCCATTGGCAAGCGACCTCAAAGCATCGATTTAATGCACTCGCGGCTTATGATTATCGTCATGAAGCGCGGGGGCAGGGGATCTCTGAAGGGATCGGAATACTCATTGATGAGCCGGTCGAATACTCAACCAATCGCCTCAACATGGGCTATGAGTACGGTGTTGATGGGGCACAAATGAACCTCAGTGGGTCGGTCGGTTACTTTGATAAAACCTATGAGAATTTTCGCGATGTGACGAGCCAGCGCGACTATTCAACCTTGCTAGCTGGGCTTGGTATGTCGTGGCGTTTGACCGCCAGAATGTCGATTATTGTCGATGGTGACTTCGAGGACATTAATTACGACACGGTGGATACCGGCTCCGGAAGTCGTGACAACCAAGTATCACGCGTTTTGGCTGGTGTGCGATGGCAGGCTTCCGCGGAGACGGGCTTTTACGCTCAGTTCGGTCATCAACGTAAAGATTTTTCGAATCCTAACCGTATCGATTTCAGTGGCAATGCTTGGAAGTTGCGCGGCCGCTGGGCTTATCGGCCAAGCTCGAATTTAAGCCTCGAAGGTAGCAAAGAAGCGCGGGATCCAAATACCTTAGGTGACTACGTTGATGTTGAGTCGTTACAAGTAAATTGGAAGCATTCGTGGCTATACCAGTGGAGCACGAGCGTGTTAGTCCGCTATTCAAATAAAGAGTATGTTGGCGTGACGCGGGATGATGATGTTTGGAATCTTGGTTTGTCCACCACTTATGAATGGCGCCGCAATATATCGACATCGTTGGGCTACAGCTATGCTGAAGTCGATTCAACTAGTGATGCGGTGGAATATGAGAAGAACACTTGGCAATTATCGATTATTGTTGCCTTGTAAGGTAAAAAGTAGATTGCTAGACAAAGGGATAAGGCATTTCAAATAGATTCGTTATGAGTAGAAATGGCGCACTTTGCTGTTGCTATAGAGATTGAAGTTCCAAGAATTTGACGTGCGCTCAGATTGAGCTGAGTTGCTTTATGTTGCACATATCTTAGATAAGTAAGGATACGACATGATTTACCCCGTCATCATGGCCGGTGGCTCCGGCAGTCGGTTATGGCCACTTTCACGCAAGCTTTACCCGAAACAGTTCCTGCCGCTGCACGGCGACAGCACTATGTTGCAGGCAACCATCACCCGTCTTGCGGGGGTGAAAACGCATTCGCCTGTGGTCATATCCAATGAAGAACACCGTTTTATTGTGGCCGAGCAGCTTCATCAGCTTGGCGATTTGGGTACGATTATCTTAGAGCCCGATGGACGTAATACGGCACCGGCGGTGGCACTTGCTGCATTAACCTTGCAGCAAACCGTTGGTGATGAAGCCTTGATGTTGGTGCTCGCCGCAGACCATGTGATTCAAGATGCCGATGCCTTTCATCGCGTGATTGAGCAAGCGACACCGCTGGCCCAAGCCGGCGAGCTGGTAACCTTTGGTATTGTGCCCACGGGGCCTGAAACGGGCTACGGTTACATTCGAAGTGGTGCCGCCCAAGGTGATGCCTACAAAGTTGGCGAGTTTGTTGAAAAACCCGACTTAGCCACGGCTCAGTCGTATGTCGACAGTGGTGATTACTACTGGAACTCGGGCATGTTCATGTTCACTGCCGGCCAGTACTTAGCCGAGCTGGGTAAACACCAACCGGCTATCTTAGCCGCGTGTCAGGCGTCCATGGCCGATGTCAGCCACGATTTAGATTTTGTTCGGGTGAATCAAGAGGCCTTTTTGAGCTGCCCAGATGACTCCATTGATTACGCGGTAATGGAAAAGACTGACCGTGCTGTGGTTATTCCCCTCGATGCTGGCTGGAGCGATGTTGGCTCTTGGTCTGCGCTGTGGGAAGTGAATGACAAAGATGATGCCGGCAATGTCACCCGTGGTGATGTCATGGTGCATCAAAGCAACAACACCTATGTTAATGCCGAAGAAAAGCTGGTTGCCGTGGTGGGCCTCGACAACATCATTGTGGTGGAAACCAAAGATGCGGTGCTCGTGGCTGACAAAAACAAGGTGCAAGATGTGAAAAGCATCGTCAATGAGCTCAAAGCGCAAGAGCGCAGCGAATACCTGCACCATCGGTATGTGTACCGCCCATGGGGTTGTTATGATTCCATTGATAATGGCGAGCGTCATCAGGTTAAACGCATTACCGTCAAACCGGGCGCTAAATTGTCAGTGCAAATGCACCACCACCGCGCTGAGCATTGGATTGTGGTCAGTGGCACCGCCAGTGTGACCAATGGCGACGAAACCTTCTTAGTAACCGAAAACGAATCGACCTACATTCCCGTTGGTGTTGTGCATGCCCTTGAGAACCCTGGCAAGGTGCCGCTTGAGCTGATTGAAGTACAATCTGGCTCGTACTTGGGTGAAGATGACATTGTTCGATTTGAAGACCGTTATGGGCGTGTGGAAAAGTAACTATGGCAGAGTTAACTTGTTTTAAAGCATATGATATTCGCGGCCAGCTGGGCACTCAGCTTGATGAGAAAATCGCCTATGACATTGGCCGCGCCTATGGTGAGTTCTTGCAGCCAGAAACCGTGGTCGTCGGCGGTGATGCGCGAGAAACCAGTGAAGCCTTAAAAAATGCCCTGGCTGAAGGCTTGATGGATGCAGGCACCAACATCATTGACCTAGGAATGACTGGCACCGAAGAAATCTACTTTGCCACATCCCACCTGGGCATTGATGGCGGCGTCGAAGTCACCGCCTCGCACAATCCTATTGACTACAACGGCATGAAGCTGGTGTGTCAGGGCAGCCGTCCTATCGGCAATAGTAATGGCCTCGCGGACATTAAGCGTATTGCTGGTGAAGCACCGTGGCGCAATGGCGACTTTAGCACCGAGCGACCCAAAGGCAGCTACGAGCAACGAAGCTTGCTGGGCGAGTACATCGCCCATTTATTGGGTTATATCAACATCGCCAAACTCAAGCCCCTCAAGCTGGTTGTGAATGCTGGTAATGGCGCTGCGGGTCATGTGGTCAATGCCCTTGAAGCCGTGTTTACCCAAGCACAAGTACCCGTCGAGCTGATAAAAATTCATAACGAGCCCGACCCAACATTCCCTCACGGTATTCCAAACCCATTGTTACCAGAGAATCGCGCTCATACTGCCGATGCAGTCAAAGCGCATGGTGCCGACATGGGCATTGCTTGGGATGGTGATTTTGACCGCTGTTTCTTGTTTGATGAGCGCGGCGAATTCATTGAGGGCTACTACATTGTTGGCCTGTTGGCGCAAGCATTTTTAGTGCAGCAACCGGGCTCTAAAATCATTCACGACCCACGTTTAACTTGGAACACCATCGATGTGGTAGAGCAAGCCGGCGGCCAGGCTATTATGAGCAAAACTGGCCATGCCTTTATCAAAGACATCATGCGCGCAGAAGATGCGGTATATGGTGGCGAGATGAGTGCGCACCACTACTTCCGCGACTTTGCATATTGTGACAGCGGCATGATCCCATGGTTGCTTGTGGCCGAGCTATTAACCACCACGGGCAAGCCGTTATCTGAATTGGTGAAAGAGCGGATTGCCGCGTATCCCTCATCCGGTGAAATTAACCAAACCTTAAGCGATCCCGATAGTGCCATTGCAGCGGTGTTAGCTAAGTACGAAGCCGACGCCTTGCTGGTTGACCGTACTGATGGCATTAGCGTGGAATTTGCTGACTGGCGCTTTAACTTACGCAAGTCTAACACCGAGCCTGTGGTGCGTTTGAATGTGGAAAGCCGCGCCGATATGGCGCTGATGCAGGCCAAAACGGACGAGCTGCTGGCCCTACTAAGCGCCAGCTAGTGTGACGATTGGTGCATGAAAAGCCGGCAACTTGCCGGCTTTTTTATTGGAATAAACAGCAGCCCAAAGGACAGATATAAGGCTATTTTTAGGTTTTTGGGCGTGTGCCTTTTGCGCAATAATTTCAGCTCACCCGAGCCACTAAAATAGCCATCCAGTGCGTATTGAAATGCCGACCACAACAAACAGAATGGATATCAGTGTTACCGGCACAATATGGAATGCCATATCAACCAGTTTGTCAGGGGTTAAATTTGGAATAACGCGAAAACGGGCATCAATTGCAAGCGCCAGCGTTAATCCTAACAAGGTTAGTTTCGCCATAATGATATGAGCGAGCGGGTTTGCAGGGTTAAACCAGCCGCCAATGTCTGGCACCAAGCGATATGCCAACATCAGGCCGGTAATGATTTGAACAATTAGCGCGGGCATGCCAACGCGCTCATAGGCCGTTTCAAAGTTTTGTAAATGAGCCACTGAACGTTGGCGCAGCGCCTTCGGCAAAATCACGGTCGCTAAAATAATATGGCCGCCAGTCCAAATGGTTGCAGCCAGCAAATGAAGTAGTAACAAAGTGCCATACATACAAAGAATCCCTTCGTAAATTCACATTAAGTGTGGAGGTATCATACGCGGGGCTTTGTTGCTATTACCATGCAAATTAAGTGTTGATGCCTTAGGTGTGCCAAATTCGCGGGACGCATGCGGGCTTATCAATGATTGATGGGCGCATGATTTGCCAACACTGGCGAAGCAACCGTTGCGCTTGCTCTGAGCAGTTGCCGAGATAGCGCACCAAAATTAAATCGAGGCGCTGGGTAATGCTGATGCAACGCTCTGATTCCACAACTGTCATTGCTTCGCGGAGTTGCTCAACTTGTCGCGCAGGATCCGCACATCCAAACGCAACTAAGGTGCCAGAAACAGTGCAATTATTATAACCCGCGAGTGCTTTGATGAGCGGATCTTTGGTGCCGAGGCGTTGCCGATCAAGCAGCAGAGGTGTGCCGTTGTGATACAAGTTAAAGCTTTGCTCAATGATCCCTTGTTCAAAAGGCAATCCACTGTGGCTGCGGCCTAAACAAAACACATCCATGCCAATAAAACGGGCTTCTCCGTACAGATTCACTTGCGTATTCAACAAACCATGGGCGCCATCAAAAACAATGGTTTCCATTGGCAGCCACTCACACAAGGCATTATCGACACTAATATCCACACGTTGTTTTTGTTGGATATTGGCAGAGTCAGCTTGATAGATTTTACCTGCCGACGGCGTGGTGATCAGTGCGTGTGATTGTGGTTGGCAATCAACTTGAATATGTAAATCATCACCGGAGACTAAACCGCCCGGAGGGTGCAGCAAATACACATGACAGGTGTCGCCTTCTGGATAGAACGGACGTTGAACACGGAGGGGGCCATAAAATTGCATTTGATGCATGCGGGTTTTGTCGCGGGCGTGATCAAAACCAAGCGCAATCCAAGCTGGCCAATGACGTTGACTCGAGTCGTTGCTGCTATGCACTTGTTTGAGAAATTCAGTCATAAATTTGTGGGTACATCCTGTCGTTGTTTTTACCGCTCTCTTTTCAACAAGTTCTGAGCTAACGGTTCGCTCTGGTTAACCCCAGCGCCTAAAATCGTGGCGCAGTTTCAACGCCGTTGTCTTGAGTGCCGTTGGTATTGAGCTTGTCGAAACATCAACGGAAGGCTCGCAATACATCCATTAAACCGTCAGGTATTGTTTTACTAGCTTGTCGTCCAAATCGCCAATAACACCATTGGCAACCTGGCGGCCTCGATCCATTAAACAGAAGTTATCAGCCACTTTACGAGCAAATGGCAATTTCTGCTCAACCAAGAGCACCGTCAGACCAATATCCTGATTGAGCTTACGAATAATGTCGCCAATCTCCGCCACAATGTTGGGCTGAATACCTTCGGTTGGTTCATCGAGGATCAACAACTCAGGCTTAATGGCTAGGGCTCGTCCAATGGCTAATTGTTGTTGCTGGCCGCCGGACAAATCGCCGCCTTTGCGTGCCAGCATTTGTTTCAAAACTGGAAACATATCAAAGATAAACGGCGGAATTTGGCGTTGCTTATCGGGGCGTGCGGGGAGGCCAATGCGGAGATTTTCTTCGACCGTTAACAGCGGAAAAATTTGCCTTCCTTGCGGCACATAACCGATACCCAGTGTTGCGCGGCGTTCGGAGGATAGCTTTTGTAAGCCCATGTCCTTGCCTCTGCCTCGATAAATCATTTCGCCGCTTTTGACTGGTAACAAGCCCATGATGCTTTGCAATAACGTGGTTTTACCAACGCCATTTCGGCCCATTAATACCGTGCATTTGCCTTGCTCGATCTCCAAATCAAGATCCCACAGGGTATGGCTTTGGCCATAGTATTGATTCAACTTCTTAATACTTAACATGCTGGTCACCCGCGATTACTCCCCTAAATACACTTGCACGACTTTCTTGTCACTTTGCACTTGATCCATGGTGCCCTCAGCGAGCACCGAACCTTGGTGTAGCACGGTGACTTGATTTGCCAGCGAGCGAACAAAATCCATGTCGTGCTCCACCAGAATGACGGTGTGCTCACCGGCTAACGAAGACAATAACTCGCCGGTTCGATCCATCTCTTGATGGGTCATGCCGGCAACGGGTTCATCAACGAGTAAAAGCTTGGGGTTCTGCATTAACAACATGCCAATTTCTAGCCACTGTTTCTGGCCGTGGGAGAGGGCGCCAGCGAGCAAGTTACGTTGCTGCTTAAGTCCAATCTGATTGAGAACGTGGTCAATGTGATCGAGTTGCGATGCACTGAACCGAGCCATCAACGTGGTAAATACGCCTTTGGCGCCGGCCATTGATAATTCCAAGTTGGCAAACACTGTTTGATGTTCAAACACTGTTGGTTTTTGAAATTTTCGACCAATACCCGCTTGGGCAATTTCCGGCTCGGACATTTCTAACAGATTGATTTTTTGGCCAAACCAAGCAGAACCAGAATCCGGTCGGGTTTTCCCCGTGATGATGTCCATCATGGTGGTTTTACCGGCGCCATTTGGCCCAATGATGCAACGCAGTTCACCTTCTTTGATATACAAGTTGAGGTTATTGATGGCTTTGAAACCATCAAAGCTGACACTGATGTCTTCTAAATAGAGTAGGTACCCCTTGCTGACATCTAATGCTGGGCTGGTGTTCGGCATCATGAAATCGAACACCTTTTCGCGATGTTGAAATTCTTCAATAAGCCTCATGCTTTAACTCCATCTTGCGGTAATTCTGGTTTAGGTGTGTCGTCGTCAGAGCCGCTACTGTTAGCAGGCGATTTACGTTGCAAGATCCCCATGACACCTTTCGGTAAGAACAGTGTCACCAGCACAAACATGGCGCCAAGGGTAAACAACCAAACTTCGGGTAGCGCCGCGGTTAAGTAGGTTTTTGCGTAGTTGACTGCCACTGCGCCAACGACGGCGCCGTAAAGCGTGGCGCGACCACCAAGGGCAACCCAAACCACTAACTCAATGGAGTTAAGGGGCGAGAATTCCGACGGGTTAATAATGCCAACCTGCGGGACGTACAGTGCTCCGGCAATGCCAGCCAGTACCGCTGACATCACAAAGATAAACAGTTTTACATTTTCAACTTTATAGCCAATAAAGCGGGTTCTCGATTCGGCATCGCGAATGGCCATTGCGACTCGACCTAAACGGCTTGTGACCACAAAGCGGCAGGCAATATAACTCAGTCCAAGCGCTACGGCTGAAGCGATATATAGCGCCACACGTGTCGCATTGGCTTGCAGATCAAAGCCTAAGATATCTTTGAAATCGGTCAGACCATTGTTGCCGCCAAATCCCATTTCGTTACGGAAAAAAGCCAGTAGTAAGGCGTAGGTTAGGGCTTGCGTAATAATCGATAGATAAACACCCGTCACGCGTGAGCGGAATGCTAACCAACCAAATACAAACGCCAGCAAACCAGGCACCAACACAATCATGAGTGCGGCATACCAAAACTGATCAAAGCCGTTCCAAAACCATGGCAATTCTTGCCAGTTAAGAAACACCATAAAATCAGGGAGGAGGGGATCGCCATACACGCCGCGATCACCAATTTGACGCATCAAATACATGCCCATGGCATAACCGCCTAATGCAAAAAATGCGGCATGACCAAGGCTCAAGATCCCCAAATAACCCCAGACTAAATCCACGGCAACGGCTAGCAAGGCATAGCACAGGTACTTGCCCATTAAGGTCATGGTGTACGTCGATACATGCAACGGGTTTGAGCTATCCAGCGTATTAAGCAGCGGCACCGCCGCCGCAATGGCGATGAGCACGGCAAGAAAACGCACGGTGCTTTTATCGAAAATTCCTTGATATGTTGTCATGGATTAACCCTCAGCCGAACGGCCTTTCTGAGGGAACAATCCGCGCGGCCGTTTTTGAATAAATAGAATGATGAATACCAGCACCAAGATTTTTGCCAGCACAGCACCGGCCCATGGCTCCATAATTTTGTTCGCAACACCTAGCGACAATCCTGCGACTAAGGTGCCCCATAAGTTGCCGACGCCACCAAACACCACCACCATAAATGAATCGATGATGTAAGCCTGTCCCAAGTTTGGCCCGACGTTAGTGAGCTGGCTTAATGCCACACCTGCCACACCAGCAATGCCGGAACCGAGTCCAAAGGTCATGGCATCCACCCATTCTGAGCGAACCCCCATGGCTCTGGCCATAGCCCGGTTTTGGGCCACTGCACGCACTTCAATTCCGAGCCGGGTATAGCGCAGCAGCATGAACAACAGCGCAAAAACAATCAGGCAGAACGCAATAATGTAGAGGCGATTTAAGGTAAGGCTGAGCACCGGATTAATCTCAATCACGCCACTCATGAATTCAGGTGTTGCAACCGAGCGGTTTAGCGGAGAAAAAACAGAACGAACCGCTTGTTGCAAGATTAAGCTGATGCCAAAGGTTGCCAATAATGTTTCGAGCGGGCGACCGTACAAAAACCGAATAACGCCGCGCTCAATCATGATCCCGGCTATTGCTGAAACTAAAAATGCGGCTGGAATCGACACTAAAATGGACAGGGCAATATTGTTCGGCATCAGCAACTGAACCACATAGGTGGTGTAGGCGCCGAGCATGATCAACTCGCCGTGCGCCATGTTAATGACGCCCATCACGCCAAACGTAATGGCCAAACCGATGGCGGCCAATACCAATACTGAACCAAGGCTTAAACCAAAAAATAAGGTCTCGGCATGGCCGGCCCATTTGCGTCTTTCGTCAATGCTGCGCAAACCTTTATTGGCTTTAAATTTAAGCGACGCATTATCTGTTTCGTCAACAAACTGCTGTAAGGCATTGCGGGCAGCAGGTTGCAAGCTTTCTGACAACAACTCAATGGCATTAATTTGGCTGGCTTTATCGCTGTCTTGGCTATTTAAATCGGTAACGGCGAGCGCAACATCAATGAGCGATTTAACGCGATCGTCAGACTCCGTTTGCTGACGTTCTAATAAGGTTTGGTAGAGCACAGGGTTGAGCTTGCCAATCAGTTGATTAACCGCTTCAAGTCGCAATACAGGATCGTTTGAGTTGAGTTTTAGCGATGCAATGGCTGACTTTAAACTAGCGCGGAGCTTATTGTTAATTCGAACTTTTTTGATTTTTCGTTTGCTGACGGTCTGGGCGCTATCACCTGAGTCATCAAACAAATTGACGATAATG
Source organism: Neiella holothuriorum (assembly GCF_019457915.1). Lineage (GTDB taxonomy): Bacteria > Pseudomonadota > Gammaproteobacteria > Enterobacterales > Neiellaceae > Neiella > Neiella holothuriorum. Next base: position 12,517 of record NZ_JAHZSS010000005.1, on the reverse strand, counting down.
AGCTGTTTATCTTCCTTACCTTGAATGGTTACCAACTCATTGGATTTTTTGTGGCGGTATATCTCGCCATTTAACAGCAGATTCAGGATCAATTCTGCGTTGTCATCACCACTGGCTGCAATCGTAGCAATGCCCTGTTCAATATGGCTGAAGTCCTTGGATTTTAATTGTTCTAGGCCTTGCTCAAGCGTTGCGGCATGGGTGGTCAATGCGCAAGCGAGTAGCAAAAAGCTCCAAAGTACCCGAGCTATCATTTGCGTTCCTCCAGAACTGCTAAAAGGAAAAAGGATGGCCCCCCAAAAGAGAGGCCATCAATCCAGGTGTACACTTAACGTGTGGTACTGCTTTGTTGGGAGAAAACTAGCAAAATTAGTAGTTCTGACCCGAACACTTCGATGTCTTAACGTTGTAGTTGCCGCAAGACAGTGGTGCGCGCCAGTCTGAAATCAAATCTTTAGAACCTTGCAGGTAGTCAGACCATGCATCACCAGCGACCAGACCAGAGGTCTTCCAAACGGTCTCAAATTGGCCGTCATCTTGAATCTCACCGATCAACACGGGTTTGGTAATGTGGTGATTTGGCATCATGGCTGAATAGCCGCCGGTGAGGTTGGGTACACTTACGCCAATCAGCGCATCGCCTACCACGCTTGGATCCGTGGTGCCGGCTTTCTCAACGGCCTCAACCCACATGTTGAAACCAATGTAATGGGCTTCCATTGGATCATTAGTGACGCGATCTTCGTCTTTGATGAAGGCGTGCCATGCATCGATGAACTCGTCGTTAACGTCCGACTCAACGCTCATGAAGTAGTTCCACGCCGCAAGGTGGCCCACTAGCGGCTTGGTATCGATACCTGATAACTCTTCTTCACCAACCGAGAACGCCACCACAGGGATCTCATCTGCGCTGATGCCTTGGTTACCCAGCTCTTTGTAGAACGGCACGTTGGCGTCACCGTTAATGGTGGAGACCACTGCCGTTTTTTGGCCTTTCGAGCCGAATTTCTTGATGTCAGAAACGATCGACTGCCAATCAGAATGACCAAACGGGGTGTAGTTGATCATGATGTCTGAAGCCGCTACGCCTTTGGCTTTTAAGTAAGCTTCGAGGATCTTGTTGGTGGTTCGTGGGTACACATAGTCAGTACCGGCCAGAACCCAACGTTTAACGCCTTGATCCATCAAGTAGTCAACCGCAGGGATCGCCTGTTGGTTTGGCGCAGCACCCGTGTAGAACACGTTTTTCGATGACTCTTCACCTTCGTACTGAACGGGGTAGAACAGTAAGCTATCAAGCTCTTCAAATACGGGTAATACCGATTTACGTGATACCGATGTCCAGCAACCGAACACCGCATCAACATCTTTTTTCTCAATCAGTTCGCGGGCTTTTTCCGCAAACAGTGGCCAGTTAGAGGCGGGGTCAACAACCACGGCTTCAAGCTTCTTACCGAGCAAGCCACCTTTTTTGTTTTGCTCATCAATCAGCATCAACATGGTGTCTTTTAGGGTTGTTTCGCTGATGGCCATGGTGCCCGACAGTGAGTGCAGTACGCCCACTTTAATGGTGTCATCTGCTGCCATCGCTTGGGTGGCGCTCATGCTGCCGGCAATGGCCGCAGCTAACATTATTTTTTTCAGGTTCATCGTTATTTATCCTTGTTTAACGAGCATATTTGAACGAGTCATTTAGAAGGTCAGCAGTGCTTCAAGTGCAAAACTGTCGGTATCAACGTCGGTGGCGTCGTCGGTATCCATACGGTATTCAGCAACAATCAGCAGGTAGTCATTGATGGCATAGCTTGGCGAGATGGTGACACCGCTAATGTCTTCAACAGTGGCGCCTGATCCGTCTTCAACTTCCCAAGCGTGGTAACGCAGAGTGATACCGGCTTGTTCAAAGGCATAATTGGCCATAAACAAGTAACCATCGGCTTCTGCACCAACGCCGCCAACAGCGGTTGCCGCGTAAGTTTCTTCAGACGTGTTGTATTCCGCAGCGAGTGTGATTGGGCCTTCGGCATAGCTGGCCCAAACGTTGACCATGCTAATGTCTTCGCCAGTATCATCGTTCTTATCCGCCAGATAAAAACCTTTCACCGTCACTGATTCAATTGGGTTGAACGCCAGCATGGTTTCAATTGCTGGGTTTGAGAAATCGCTGCCATCGCCTTTTAGGTTGCCGGTATCTGCAACCACAGATACGGCTGCGCTAAACATGTCACCGGTATACAAACCGGAAACACCTTGTTGATATGCGCCGTAGAAGTATTTGCCATAGCCGGTACCGGAATATTGGAACAAACCTGTTGGATCTTCGGTTTCCCAACCGGAGTAACTTAAGAAGCGACCGGCTTTGGCTGAGAATTTGTCGTTGAAGGCATAGTTGATGGTCATTTGCTCAAGGTGCATTTCTTCGCCATCACCATTGTCATGCCATTCGATATCGGCATGGGTGCTGAGTTGGTCAGTAAAGGCGAAACCTAGTTGCACTTCAGCCTGATCAAGTGCTGCACTTGAATCTGAGCTGCCATCATCTGGATCTTCGTAGTAGTAAGACATGTCTACAAAGCCAGAGATGCTGAATTTGTCGAATTGAGCTGCAAGTTCGTCGGCGGTAAGGGCGTTGGCCATTGGGCTCGCCATCAGTACTGCCAGTGCTAGTGCGTTCTTGTGAAAGCCTTTCATCACGCTATTTCTCCTGAAAAATGTTATGTTGATATTTCGTTAAAACCTTCGCAGTGTGTTTTTGTCGCTAACGTTTCAGGCTCAGGCGACGCTTGGAAAATCCCTGTTTGCGATCCTGCAACGTTGGCTTGTAGCTACTATCCGGGGAATCAAGAAAACGGCCAATGAGGTGATTAGCGCATAGGCCTACGTCAAATAACGCATGTTCGGAAAAAGGCTGACTCAATAAACTAGGAAAACGAAGTTCACCTATGCAGCAAAAAGTGCCGCAGGAAGCAAATCTGCCAAGCGCAGGGCAGCTCGCCAAAAGTATGCAGAAAGTCCTTGTTACTCGCCGTATCTACAACAAATTCGTCTGTAATGAGATGCAAGAAGACTTTGCCTTGCGCTTTACCGCGAAGCGCGCGCGAAAATGGTCGTCAGCGTGGATTGCCAACACCGCCCTAGGCACAGTGTCGTTTTTGGTGCTCGAAGCACTTGGTGGCGCAATCACCCTGAATTACGGTGTCACCAATGCGTTATGGGCCATTTTAGCCGTTGCATGTGTGGTGTTTATCAGCGGCTTACCCATTAGCTATTACGCCGCTAAATATGGTGTTGATGTCGATTTATTAAGCCGTGGTGCGGGGTTTGGTTATATTGGCTCCACTGTCGTTTCGTTAATTTACGCCTCCTTTACCTTCATCTTCTTTGCCTTAGAAGCAGCCATCATGTCGATGGCCTTGCAGTTATTGCTCGGGATCCCATTAGTCGTGGGTTACATCATCAGCACTGTGGTTGTGATCCCGCTGGTGATGCACGGCATTAGCCGTATTGGTAAGTTCCAATTGTGGACACAACCATTGTGGTTGTTGATGCAACTGGTGCCGTTGTTTTACGTCTTCAGCCACCCAGACAGTCGAGTTGACGAGTGGTTATCGTTCGCCGGTGTTGATGGCGTTGATGGCAATAGTTTTGATTTGCTGATGTTTGGCGCGGCTTCGGCAGTATTGCTATCGGTCGTGGCACAAATAGGCGAGCAGGTCGACTTTCTGCGGTTTTTGCCGCCGCCAGAAAAAACGACCAAATTGAAGTGGTGGAGCGCGGTGATTTTGGGCGGCCCTGGCTGGATGTTTGTGGGCGCGGCAAAACTGGTGCTGGGCAGTTTTCTGGCGTATCTAGCCGTAAAACACGGCGTTGCCGTAGCGGTAGCCGACGATCCGGCGCATATGTATCAAGTGGTGTTTAGCTACGTCACCGACAACCCGAGAGTGAGCGTATTGCTGGCGGCGATTTTTGTCATTGTTTCGCAGCTAAAAATCAACGTCGCCAACGCCTATGCAGGCTCGTTAGCGTGGTCGAATTTCTTTTCTCGTTTAACCCACAGTCATCCAGGCCGAGTGGTGTGGATGTTCTTCAATGTCACCATTGCTTTGTTGTTGATGGAGCTGGGTGTTTATCAAGCCATTGAAAGTATGCTGCAGGTTTATTCCGTGTTGGTGTTGGCTTGGATCGGCACGTTGGTTGCCGATCTCATCATCAATAAACCGCTGGGACTAAGCCCAAAGCACATCGAATTCAAGCGCTCGCAACTGTATGACATCAATCCGGTTGGCCTCGGCTCCATGCTTATCGCATCTACCATTGGCTTTATGGCGCACATGGATTTCTTCGGTGAGATCTGCAAAGCGTTGGCGTCGTACATGGCGTTCGCATTACCGTTTATTACCGCCCCAGCCATTGCCTACTGGACCAAAGGGCGATTCTATTTGGTTCGTGCGGCTCAACCAATTGATCAGCCCGAAAGCACTTGTAGCATCTGTGAAATGGAATTTGAGCACGAAGACATGGCGTGGTGCCCAGCATACGCAGGGCCAATCTGCTCGTTGTGCTGTTCGCTGGACGTTCGCTGTGGCGATAAATGTCGCCCCAAAGCCACCATAGGTGCCCAGTTCAAGCGCTGGTTGAGCCCTTATTTAAATCCCGCTTGGATGACTCATCTGTCGTCTTCGCTGGGCCAATTTATGTTGGTGATGATCACCATCAGCACCATTATGGCGGTGATCTTAACGCTGGCTTACGCGCAGTTACCCTATGAGGCCGATTACGTCTCCGACCCAGTTTTTTGGGGTTTTGTAAAAGCATTCTTCTTGTTGTTAATCTTAATTGGTGTGGTCAGTTGGCTATTTGTACTGGCGCGCTCCAGTGGACTGGTGGCCATGAAAGAAGTGCAGTCGCACGCTCGTTTGCTGACCGAAGAAGTCGAAGCCCACCAAGAAACGCACAAAGCGCTGCAACACGCCAAAGAGTTAGCTGAAACCGCCAACCAAGCTAAAAGCCGGTACTTGGCGGGGATCAGTCACGAGCTTCGTACGCCACTGAATATTTTGCTCGGTTATGCCCAGTTGCTATGTAACGACGATGAGCTGACCCAACAAAAACGCGATTATGCCCATATTTTAAAACGCAGCGGCGAACACTTATCTGACTTGCTCGAAGGCTTATTGGAAATCTCTAAGATTGAAGCCGGCCGGCTTGAACTTGCGCGCGATGAATTCAACGTGCGCGCACTGCTCACCCAGCTTGTCGACATGTTTCAGCTACAAGCGCAGCGCAAAGGCATTAATTTTACGGCTGAGATCAGCGATCGACTACCAGCCTACGTGGCGGCGGACAAAAAGCGGCTGCGCCAAATTCTTATTAATTTACTCAATAACGCTATCAAGTTTACCTCCAAGGGCAGCGTGACATTGAGCGTTAGCTTCAGAAGCGATGTGGCTCGGTTTAGCGTCTCTGATACCGGTATTGGCATTGGCAAGCAAGACGTTGAACGGATCTTCAAACCCTTTGAGCGCGGCGAAGCCTCATCGGCAAAAGGGATCCGTGGTACCGGCCTTGGCCTGACCATTTCCAACAGCTTGGCTGAGTTGATGGGCGGCGAGATCCGCTGTGACACGCAATTAGGGCAGGGCAGTACCTTTACCCTCAGCCTGATGTTGGCGGAAGTACAACAACCTGAATCCAGCGCTGAAATTCATCATGCGAAAGTCCTCGGGTACCAAGGTGGGCCATTTAAAATTATGGTGGTGGATGATGAACCTGCTCAGCGTGAAATGCTGCACCACATGCTGACCCCGTTAGGCTTCAACATTCATCAAGCGGCCGATGCAAGCGACTGCATCAGTCAAACCCAATCAAGTGCGTTTGACTTGTATTTGCTCGATATCCAAATGCCCGGTATGTCGGGCTGGCAATTGGCTGAACAGCTTCGCGCCGCGAGTGTCACTGCGCCCATTGTGATGTTTTCTGCCAATACCCTAGAAATGGAACAAAAAAGCATTGTTGCGCAATTACATGACGACTACATCACCAAACCTGTTGCTCTTGAGACCTTGCTAGAAACGCTAGAAAAACATCTCAAATTGAGCTGGGATTTTGCCGATGACGAAGCAACCGAGTTGATCACCAGAGGTGACCAAATCCCCACCGCTGATGTGTTGCTGCAATTAAAAAGTTGGGCGGAGATTGGTTACATGAGCGCCTTTAGTCAGAAATTCCACGAACTGGAGCAAGACAATCGTATCTGCGGCCAGTTTATTGAACGCCTGGGTACTGATTTGAAGCAGTGCAATTTCGTTAATATCACTCACTACTTAGATACCTTGATTCATGAACCTAGCTCAAACAAATAGCACGATTGTTCTGGTTGTTGATGATTCGCCAGAGTCCTTAGGGATGCTCAACGTCACGTTGAACAATGCCGGTCTAACGGTGTTGGTTGCACTTAATGGCCTGCAAGCGCTCACCATTATTGAGCGCGTGACGCCGGACGTTGTCTTGATGGATGCGGTGATGCCGGAAATGGACGGTTTTGATACGTGCTTGCAACTTAAAACTAAGCTGCCGCAAACGCCTGTTATTTTCATGACCGGTTTAACCGACTCCGAGCACGTGTTGAAAGGGTTTGAAGTGGGCGGAGTAGATTATGTCACTAAGCCCATTGTGCCCGACGAAGTGCTCGCGCGTATTCGCGTCCATTGCCAAAATGCCAAGCTGGCCGAAACAGCACAAGCCGCCCTCGATTACAGCGGGCAATATGTGTTTTGTGTTGATAATCAGGGGCTGTTGCAATGGGCTACGCCACACACCCATGAATTGGTGGGCGCATTAACTGAACAGTCAGAAACAACGTGGCAAAAAATACAGAGCCAGTTGTCGCCTTGGCTGAGTCAGCCTGATAAAACCATCGGCCTCGATCTGTTGGCCTTTGATCCACCACTTAAGGCCTACCATTCGGGTGAGCACGAAGGCGTATATCAACTGATTCGCTTAGTCACGCCCAAGAAAACAAAAACCGCAGAAGCGCTGCAAGAAGAGCTGGGGCTAACCAAACGCGAATCTCAGGTGATGTACTGGGTGTCGTTTGGCAAAACCAACTGGGAAGTGGCGCAAATCTTATCGATGAGCCCCCGTACCGTAAACAAACACCTCGAACAAATTTTCAAAAAGCTCAATGTAGATAACCGAACGTCAGCATCGGCCATTTCGATTCGGGTACTTGAAGCGGTTTAACCAAAGAGTAGAGCTGGCAAAAGTAAGCGTGTTGTAAGCGACAACAGTGGCCGAGAATGCCACGCCTTAGCGGCGCTGGTATCAGCCTACTCTCAGCGCTTTAGGTTGCTTTTTAATATCGGCCACAACACTTCTACCCATCCACAGCTTGGTTAATTTCAAATAGGGTTCTGAGCCGCGCAATGTTAGTTGGTGGCTTTTAACTGCGTCATCAAAATCATCCCAGCCCATGTAAACTTTGGTGAGTACTTCGGCTGTTGCTTCTATTTGAACATCAATATCAAAGTCGTTATCTAAGGTGCATAAATCAACCTTATTATCTTGAAAGACGAGCCATGCATGTTGGAATTTGAGCTTCTGATCGGGCATGAAAAACTCAACCACAAAAGGGTTGGGTAAATCAGGATGAGGCTTCGCGCTGCGCCGAATATTCCACATCAAATTATCTGCATCAATATCCACGAGCGAAGGCTCTATACTCATCCACTCTTGGCTCCAGCAGCCCATACTGGCAACCACGTTTCCTAAGCCTTTGCCTGCTTTGGTCAACTCATATTGATCGTAACCTGATGGGGATGTTTGTTTGGTGATGATGCCACGGCTAACAAATTCTTTTAAACGCTGAGACAACAACGAACGCGACATTTTTGATACGCCTCGACTAATGTCATTAAACGATGTTGCACCGGCAATCAGCTCACGCAGAATCAACATGGACCACCTAACACAAAGAAATTCTGCAGCCATGGCCATTGGGCAGGCCTGACCGTAACTCCCTCGACGCCGCCCAGTTTGTTGTGTGTTCATACATCACCTTACTTTTAGGTTGCTAGCTTCAAGCTAACACGGCTACTTTCTAAACGGCAGTACAAAAAGTGTACTAGTTACATTGAAGCCAATCGATAAACATGGAGCTGCGTTGTTCAAAGTTAAGTGGTGAACGCGCCACATAAAAATACGTGCAAGCGTGTCAATCCATTCATGATGAAGGATTAGAAGATGATCAACATTAAATTGAGAGCAGCCCAAGTAATAAAGGCCTTGGTTGTTAGTTTGGCGATACATTCATCCGCCGTGGCCGATCCAATAGTGGATTGGAATGGTCATGCGTTACAAATCGTCAGCGATGCCAAACTTAGCCCTGGTGCGGGGCACAAAGTACTGGCGATTGTCCATGTCAGTATGTATCAAGCAACCAATGCGATTAGCCAAAAGTACCCGCCAAACGAGTTAAGTGTAACCAGCAATCCGCAAGCCTCTATAGACGCCGCAATTGCTAGCGCAGCCTATGTGAGTTTGCTATCGAACATCCCCGATAAGCGTTCAGACATCGAATCGATCTATAAAACAATGCTAAGTACCATTGCTAATGGCAAAGCCAAAAATAGCGGCGTGGCACTAGGTGAATTAGCGGCTAACAAAGTGTTTGCCCATAGAGCACACGACAATGTGCCGAAAGAAAGTTATAGGCCTCACACCAGCCCAGGGAAATACGTACCAACAACAATGCCTGCGGCGCCTACTTGGGCGCAACGGCAACCTTGGTTACTCCGCAACGCCTCGCAGTTTCGCTCAGAGCCACCGCCAGATCTTGCTAGCGATACTTGGTTGAGAGATTTCAACGAAGTGAAAGCCATTGGTGAAAAAAATAGTGCAGTAAGGAGCCCAGAACAAACCGCCATTGCCTATTTTTGGCAAGCCACGTTACCGCCGTTGTATCACGGAATCATTCGATCGGTAGCGACCCAACCTCACCGAGACGTGACCCAAAATGCGCGCTTATTTGCTGCCGTCACCACAGGGATCGATGATGCTGTCATCGCGGTATTTGACGGTAAATACCATTACAATTTTTGGCGGCCGATCACGGCAATTCGTAATGCTGATATCGATGGCCATCCAAAGACATTACGGGCCGCGAGCTGGGCACCGTTGATACCCACCCCAATGCATCCAGAATACCCATGTGCGCATTGCACGGTGGCAGCAACGCTTGGCAACATCATTAAAGCGGATGTGGCAGAACAAAGCATGCCGCGTCTTACAACCACCAGTGCAACCGCAAATGGAACAAGCCGCTCCTGGACGAGCGTTGATGAATTTATACAAGAAGTATCAGACGCAAGAATATATGACGGCGTGCATTATCGCTCTTCAACTGAGGCAGGTAACTTACTCGGCGAGAAGGTGGCAGCCATCACGGTTCAATACTATTACCCCTAACGGCCAGCGGGGCTATGAGAGAGGTTGCCAATGGCCACAATTGCCTGCCCCGACGTTGGTTCTGCCGCCGGTTTGCCATTTCCCTACCGAGCATTTATTTCTGACATTGAAGAGCCTCAGTGAGCGACCATTGGCAAGCAAGTGTCGGCGGTTGACCTTGCAGATATACGCGGGTTTTGGTTATCCGCATGACTTGTTTGCGCTGTTGGAGCCTTGCGTCAGTTTAGGAGTGCGCATTGATGTTACCTAACCCCTAGAAGGTTGGGCTAAGTCCCCAGAGAGTTAAATCGTTTGTTGTAGAGTAAAAGGCATTGATTTTTAAGTAAATCATGTAAGATAGCGACATCACGCATGAGGTTTTTGTTGGTTAATCTTTGAGAAATGAATTAGCTCAAATCTCCTCGTGTGGGTCTATCCTATTGAAAGGAATCACCATTGTGATCGGGTTCCTTAGATTTAGGTGTTGTATTCGCAAGGAGCGTCAAGCATTGTTAAATAAATTACTTCCGATTTCGCTGATCGTCTTATTATCAGCATGTAATGCAAGTCAACCACCACCATATCAAAAAGATCGAAAACCTGAAGATCGAGATCAATATAGCGGTGCCGAAGGGTTAACCCAGCAGCAGAAAGATCAATCGTATCTAATGAGCAAAGAACTATCTGACAAATGTACAGCGGCTAAAATAGATTTGGCGATTGCTGAAAAAGATAAAAATACAAGTGAAATAACAAAGCAGAATGATCTAATTAGCCGTAACTGCATATAAATCATGGTCTTCTGTCAAGTTAATTAAGCTACGCTTTTATTCCAAGCCTCACCGTCTTTTCATCATAGCCTTGAGGATCACAATCAACTTCCTCATGCGGGGCACAACGGCAACTTTAGGTGTTTTGCCAGTAGACTGGCTCTGCTGGCAAAATACCTTTTTAGCCATGCGTTAGGACAACGCGTAAGCACTAAACGTGGGAACGAAGCGTAAGCTAAACCAACTACCGTCGGCGCTTTTTGAACCCGTTATGCAATGAAGCCTGAGCATGGCAACCCCTTTACGGATGCATTATCACGGCTTATTAACGCTAGCAGGCAGCAGAAACAACGTTGGGGCAGGCAATAAAACTAAGTTTCAGGAATGGGCAACCCGTGTTGCTTTAGGAATGACAACTTGTCCCAATATCCCCGTTGAAATGAAATTTTGTTGTGCTCTATTTTGAAGAAACCACAACCACGCAAACCGACAGGATCTTTCCACTCGAGGATGGCCCATTCGCCATCTTGAAAGATATTCTCAACAATACAAACCATGTCTGCCGCCGCGAACTCTTGTTGAAACATTAAGCGAATCGCTTCCTTGCCAAAAACTTCCTGATTGGCAACTTGATGATTAACAGCATCATCAGTGTAAAACTCAGCAATAGCGTTGGCATCTCCGTTATTGAACGCTTCTACCCATGCCTCAACAACGTGTCTGGGTTCCATCGTGTTTCTCCTTATTTGTGAGCTGTTTAAGCCTAATGTGGCAGTCACAAATTACGCCGAATAATAGAGCAGGGCAATGACGTTAAGTCGGGCGAAAGATCACCGTTGTCACCATAGCCCGTTTATAGCTGCTTTGTTATGTAACCTTGAACTAGCTCCATCTTATGAGGCCGATTATTGCGGAGCTAGCATAGAAGAATTGCAACGCAAAAAATGCCCAACGCTTGTCTAAATAACCCCAAGCAGCAAACAAAAGAGCTGACACCAATAACAAACTAAACCCAAGGATCTCGTTGCCAGTATTTGAAGCAATCAGAAGTGCATAGATCATGGCCAATACAGAGCCTGACACTTCAAAGATGGTGACTAAATGGTTTTTACTCAACACGTTATCCATTCGAAACGTTTAGGGTTGATCGGCGCTAAGTTAGAGGGCGAATAGTAATATGGCCCCTTGACCCGAACGCCGAGGCAATGTCTTGTTAAGTGCGCTTGCTAATAAGACACTTTTGCCTTGTTGCTAAGCCGGTCTTTGAATACTGGATAAAGGTTGTATGTTGGATAGAACTCAACCGTAAACGCTTTCCAAGCGGTTTTCTCTACTGCCAAATTGACCTCTCGAAGCTTATGGGCAGGAACCTCCAACGTAACCACTTGGCCAATGCCCATCATCACGTACCAGCTCACAACAGAGACTCCTTTGGGCGGGAATTTTTCGAAAAACCCTTGGTCTGCCAAAATTTTCTGAAACTCTTCAAAGTTGTTACTTTGGTTATGCTTCAGAACAACAGTAAGCAATATGGAGTCTGACGGCTGTTCATCCAACTCCGGCGCAGCAAGCACCGTTGAGCTAAAAATTAGCAACATGAAGATCATTGATAGTTTGAACATAGTGTTTCCTTGTCGTTGTGAGTACTTAGAGTCTTGCTAACGGGCGAGCGTTAGCGAGTCCGAGCCAGCGTTTTTCGCAGGCGTTTTTTGTTGAGTAACTTGTTATTTGCACACTTCGCTAACGACATCAACCACATCACTTACTTTATTACAGTCATAGCTTAAGTGTTCAGCACGGTATTCCTCTGTTTTAGCCAGCAACGAACTAAATAATTTACCTGAAGTGGATTGCTTGAGAAGAGACATTAAGGATACTGAAACAGTAAAATTCTCTTTGTGAATCTCATCTGGTTGAACTGTCATTGAGCCGAGCAACATACTGTTTAAAATAAACATTGAGGCAATGTCATATTTCTTAGTTGAATCGAGGTCGCACATCGAAAACCGGGCATAGCGGTTCGACATGGTTATGAGTAACTTGGCAGTTGCACTGTGATTAAGCTTGCGGCTCATTACCTCGTTTTGCTCTGATCCATTGGCCGAGATTTCTTCACTTTGTGTAAGCTCGTCAACATGCAGAACAACACAAAATCCGAACCCGAGAGCGAAAACTGATAAGTACTTCATCCATGACTTGAACATTCACAACTCTCCATTGTGCAAATAGACATCATGATTCCCTGAGGCGAAGTGTCGATCTCCTGCGGTTTATCGTGGGTTAGTCGAACCAGAGCCACACTG
>NZ_JAHZSS010000045.1 GCF_019457915.1 Neiella holothuriorum | reverse complement strand
GGCGTTGTTGCCTAAATCGATTGAACTATTGGAGCAGGCTTTGATCTGATCGTCTGAACTTACAGATGGGACAGGTCGATGGGGCAATCAAAGCGCAAAATTACAAATTGGAAACAGTACAACCAAGCATTGGTCAATCGCGGCTCTGTCACTTTCTGGCTGGATGATTCAGCCATCGAAGCTTGGCATTGCAAAGAGCATCATGGTGGCCGAGGTCGAGGCTTCCAGTTCAGCGACTCTGCCGTTGAAACGGCATTGATGCTCAAAGGTATCTTCGGACTGTCATTACGTGCAACAGAAGGATTTATTAATTCCATATTCGAGTTGATGGACGTAGCGCTTAAATCGCCGGATTACAGTTGCATTAGCAAGCGAGCTAAAACAGTGGACGTGAGTTATAAAAACCGCAGCCGCGGCCCTATCGCCCACTTAGCCATTGATGCTACGGGACTGAAAGTATACGGCGAAGGCGAGTGGAAGATGCGCAAGCATGGTAAGGAAAAACGGCGCGTGTGGCGTAAGCTGCATCTGGCTGTGGATGCCCATACCCACGAAGTCATTGCTGCCGAGATAAGCGTAGATAGGGTTGCCGATAATGAGGTTTTGCCCACGCTATTGAACGCCGTTGCGGCGTAAGATAGGTGCTGTGTCTGCCGATGGTGCTTATGACACCAAAGCGTGCCACCAATTGCTAAAGCGAAAAGACACACAGCCGCTCATTCCGCCGCGCTCCAATGCAGGATACTGGGAGTCAGGGCATGCTCGAAATGAAGCGGTAAAAGCACTCAAGTCCGGCACATTGGCACAATGGAAACAAGATAACGGTTACCACCTTCGCTCATTGTCAGAAACAGCAATGTACCGTTACAAGCAACTTGTTAGTCCGAAGTTAAGCCTTCGCGACTACAACGCACAAGTTGGTGAGGCTTTGGCCGGCGTGAAGGCGATGAATAAAGTCATAGAGCTAGGTATGCCTGTTCGTCAGCAAGTTGGCTAATCGGCAGCATCACCTAGGATACTTGCGTCACAAGCAATGAATTGATCAACAACGCC
>NZ_JAHZSS010000004.1 GCF_019457915.1 Neiella holothuriorum | reverse complement strand
GACGTGAAACGCAACTGCGCCGATGGTAGTGTGGGGATTCCCCATGTGAGAGTAGGTCACCGCCAGGCACCTTTTAAGAGAAAGCCCGCTACTGATGTAGCGGGCTTTTTTGCTTTTGGGGGGAAATGCCTACGACAGGGCACTCCTGCCGTGACGACCAATACCCCGCCGAGATTCTCACCAAGCAACTCGTCGAATAACAGGACAATCCGCAAGCTATGAACTTCAACGATTGCTGCACTTTTGAGGACTAAGACTACTTCTCTCTATTCTCCAAAAGCCGACATTAATTGACCCGGCTTAATCAAATCATGATCGCCCTTATCGTCATAGATTGTCTGTATGTGGGTGCTTTTGTTGCTCAATATTGAATCAGAGAGAGACAGATATCTCAGACTGACGGAGTTGGCATTTATTAGTGAGCGACATTCGTTTATAAAACCATGTAATGTCATTTCAGCGTGGAGTAGTTGTATCTGAAATGTTGAAGCAAACGTTAAACATAATCTTACCTGCGATAGCGCTGTTGCTACTTTCTAGCTCTGCCTATGCGTTTGATGCTGTCAAATTATACTCGCCGTCTTGGGGCACCAAAAGCACTGCGTACAAGCATGATGTACTGAAGCGCGCGTTAGAAATTACACGTGCTGAATATGGTGCTTATTCCACACACATCACCGATATTGATATTAAGCCTAAACGCCTCATCGCACTGATGCAGACGAATGCCATGGTGAATGTTGCGGTGTTTGCCGCAGAAGAATCGTGGGACAACAGCGCAACACCGATCCGCATACCAATTCGCGGCGGAGCATTGAGCTATCGCTTATTGCTCGTCAATAAATCGAAACTGAAACAATTTGAAGGGGTTTCGACTCTCAGTGAGTTAAAAGCGCTGACGCCGGGTTTAGTTAACGATTGGTCGACGACCACCGTTATGGAAGAGTCTGACTTTCAAGTTGTTAAATCACAGCATTTTGAAGGTTTGTTTGCGATGCTTGAGAGCGGTCGAATCGACTATATTCCTCGAGCCGTTTATGAAGCCTATGATGAGTTGGAGCATCGCACTGCTGATTTCCCAAGCATCGTGATAGAGCCAACCATTGCGTTATTGATCCCCATGGTTACCTATGTCTATGTTGCACCTAGCGAACCGCGAATTGCGGAGCGTCTATCAAGAGGATTGCATAAGCTGCATGAAACAGGCGAACTGAAGCGTATTTTCGATCGGTATTATGCTGAGGAATTTGAGAAGGCAAAGCTTTCTCATCGTAAAGTTATTAAGATCGATTCTGAGTACTTCGATAATCAACAACATGTCGAAATCGGCAATTCAGAAAATGGGCTGTTTTGGAATTTACATAATTCAAATCAGTAAACTGACCGGTGATTGCTCATTTTTACCGGTGAAGTTGTCTCATGAAAGGGCGCTGGGGCAATTTCACATCCGCCACTCTCGACACCGGTTCATTGCATAATCAACCGGTTACTGGCATCTTACAGGCCAAATTCATAGTCGTGCCATGTTGTTTAGCTGAGTTTAGCGACGTTAAATCAGGTGTTTTAGCTTGCCAAATTTAACGGCTTTATCAGTGTGGTTAGCCTTCTGTTGTAAACCCAATCAAAACCCAACGGATTAGGGAAAGTTTAGTAGTTGTGGATTCATGAACCTCACTAAAGGCATCAGCATTACCCTTGTGTCAAACCTTGTGTTTGCCCTTTCTCAGTGGGTTATTGTTGCAGGCCTTAACCATCTTGGTAGTGTCGATGTCGTCGGCCGATATGCTTATAGCATTACGTTGGCTGGCTTCTTTCTGACTGTTGGTCAAATGGGGTTACGGCAATATTTACTCTCGAGTACGGTAACGTCAGAACTTCTAGCACAAGCTTTTGGGGCACGATTGATCAGCTCATTGATCGCGTTTGTTTGCTTGGCCGCTTATGCTCTGTTGGTCGTGGATGATATTTACCTCTACTTGGTGCTGGTTCTTGGCATTGCCAAATGGGTAGAGAATATGACCGATATCGCCCACGGCTTTTATCAACGCAATTTTAAAATTACTCATATCGCGTGGTCGCGCACCAGCCGGTCTTTACTCACGCCCGTATTGTTTCTCTCGGTGTTCTACTACTCATCCAATATTTACTATGCCTGTGCTGCTCTCATCGGCGCATGGTTGCTGCTATTTGTCTTGTTTGATAAAGCATCATTTATATTTCAGCCCCAGCGCCAGGTTAACTTCCGACTTGTCTCTCAGCTGTTAAAAAAGGCCTTTCCGTTGGGGGTTACGTCGGTATTGGTATTACTGGCAGTCAGCCTACCATTGTTCATTCTTGCTGAAGTCAGCTCTGAAACCGCCGTAGGCCAATATGCCTCGGTGTTTTACTTTGTGACGGCAGCTAGTTTGATTTTGCAATCGGTATTGCAGGTGTTGTCACCGATTATTGTCCGCCACTTGTCGGATAACGAATTTCTCCGCGTTCGCAGGCTAATAAAACAAAGCTACTGGTTAGCGTTGAGCTATGGCATATGCGGGGTGATTATCGCGGTAGCGATTGGAGAGTGGGTATTGAACTTCGTTTATGGCCCGCAGTATATCGGACTTGGTTATTTGGCGGTTTTAGCGGCCGTGCTTAACGGTGCGTTGGCGTTGCAAGCCGTTGGCGGCATCATGTTAACGGCACATGGGGTGTTTAACTTTCAAATGTTCGCCATGATTATTTCGGTCATTGTGAGTGCTATTAGTGGTTATTTTGCCATTCAGGTTTTTGGTATTGCTGGCGCTTTCTATGCCGGTATTGTAACGGCGCTGGTGAATGCCGTGCTATTTGGAATTCGGGTATTAAAAGAGACGCATACATATGAAAAGCTCCAGAGTCTTGCATATCATCAATCGACTTAATACAGGGGGAGTTGAGCGTTGGTTATTAGGTGTGGCCGAAGGGCTACAAGATAGCGAGATCCAAGTTGATGTCTTGGTGCACACCGAAGAGCCAAGTGAGTTTGATGACGCCTTTACCGCGACAGGTAGCAAAATCGTCAAGTGCCGGTATCAGCGCGATCCGTTTCGTTATGCTTGGCGGCTATACAAAACCTTAAAGCAAAACCCCTACGATGCCATTCATAGCCACGTTGATCATTTTAGTGGCCTTGTGCTCATGGTGGCCTTTTTGGCTGGCGTAAAGCTACGCATTTGCCATAGCCACAGTAACCGCGAAAACATCGAGCCTAAAAAAGGATTGCGTCAGTGGTATTTACGACTGATGAAATGGCTTATCTATATCTTTTGTAATAAGTACTTGTCGGTAAGCAAAGAAGCAGAGCGTTCTTTGTATGGCGCAGTAGTACCACCGCAAAAGCTTGAAGTGTTTTATTGCGGTTTAAAGCACTTGAATGAGATAACGGTTAATCCACAACTCAAAAGCGAGCTACAGCTGCCTGAAAATTCACTGATCGTCGGTCACGTTGGCCGGTTGTCGGAACCTAAAAATCATCGTTTTATTTTGCAAATCTTCGCTCGCTTAGTGCAACGAGTTGATGCAACGCTGGTACTCGTTGGCGATGGCGAGCTTAGGGCCGATATAGAGCAACAAATTGCCCAGCTTAATTTGCAGTCGCATGTCAAAATTCTGGGAATGCGCGCCGATGCCGTTGATATTATGGCATCCGTTTTTGATGTCATGTTATTCCCGTCATTGTATGAAGGCTTGCCACTCACGGTGGTCGAGGCTCAGGTAGCCGGTGTGCCTATTTTGGTGGCGGATAACATCACCAAAGAAGCGGGCTTTTCAAAGCACATGGTGGCTTATGCGTCCCTCAATGATTCAGAAGATCAATGGTGCGATGCCTTATTAGCGCTAAAAAGCACGTTTGATCGCAACGAGCGGGAAGATAGCTTTAAACAAACGGATTTTTATATGCCCAATCATATTCAAAAGCTGCAACAGCTTTATATGGGTGTTTAAGGCTTGCCGTTCATATGAATCAAGCGGGCTCCAAAACCTACGGATATATCGCCGTTAATGCGCTGATCTGTCTGTTGACGATCTTTTATCGCATTCACAATGCCGATCTGCATACCGCCAGTACCTTGTATGTGCAAAGTTGGGCGATTTTGAGCTTGGTAGCGATCCATAGCTATGCGTGGATGCGTCAAGGCGGCAGTGATTTGTCGCTCGCCTATTTGTTCTTCTTGATGGTCTTTATTTTTAATTGCGGTAAAGCCATCTTGTTTGTGTTTTTCCCCAATTATCATGAGCCACTGTTTAGCTTCTTTAATGAGCGGCACAGTCTCGTATTGATTCGTGCCTACGAATACTCTTATCTTTGTTTGTTTGCCATGTCGGCGGCCATGCTCTTCGCTGGCAACCATCAACCGATTCGTCAGCAGCCCATTCCGAGCAAGCAACTAGAAGCCATTAAATTAACCGGCGCGCTATTTTTATTGGTCTCTGTTCCTGCTGCGCTTTATGACTTGTTGGATATGATTCGGCTGGTGCTGTCCGGCGGTTATTTTGCTTTGTTCAATACAGAACAGGCCTATGGCGCCAGCGGCATTGTGAAGGTGTTGGGTTTCTTTTTGTTTCCGGCGTTGTACATCACCCTCATTGGCTATCACGATAATCGGCGCATTGTTCGGGTTCTATTTGTATTAGCGGCAGTGTTTACCTTGGCGAAATTAGCCATGGGGGCGCGACTCGTTGCACTGGTACCGTTTTTAATCATGCTCAGCTTATGTGATGTGAGTATTCGGCGGGTTGGTCGCAAAGCGATTTATATGATTGCAGCTGGACTCATTGTGGTGGTGTTTCCGGCGTTATCGCTGTTACGAGTTGGCGACCAACTCGAAGAAGGCGGGGGCATGGCGCACTCGCTGTTTGTCATCGTAAAGGAAATGTCCGATAGCATTAGTCCCTTGGTTTGGATCATGCAGCGCGTTCCTTCGGAAATGGACTTTATCAACGGCCACAGTTTTCTGCTGGCCGCTAGTACCGCTGTGCCGAACTTATTCTGGGATGTTCACCCAGCACAAAAGGGGAGTTTATCGAGCTGGCTAGTGAATGAAGTTGATCCGTGGATGGCAGCTCAAGGCGGAGGCTTTGGTTTTTCGATATTTGCCGAGTTTTATTTAAATTTCTATTGGTTTGGTATTCCGCTGTTGTTTTTAACCACGTTGCTTATTACCCGATTAGCCAAAGTACGTGCCAACCCCATCAATACGGCGTTTTGTTTTAGTTGTTTTCTAGGGCTCATGCTATGGCCCCGTGGGGAGCTCGTTGCCGTTGCTCGCTTTATTATTTGGAATGCTGGGATTCCTTGGCTTTGTTACCGAATATTAATTGGTTTAATTCCTGCCTTTAGACTCCACAACCGATAGTTAGTTGTCGTGAATAGCAGTGAATGTTAATGTTTTGAAAAAAATTATAAAGGCGCGCTAATGAACCTCGCGGTAACGTGTGAGTTTCGGTTTTTCCGGACTCCAGATGGACAAGTTTGGACCGAGAGTGTTTTCTTATACGAATTCTGGTTGCGGTACCTTGAGGCATTTAGCCAAGTTACCGTCATTGCTCGGATACAGGATGTTGCTGAGGCGAAATCGAACTGGCAATTGTCCAGTGGTCAACAGGTCGCATTTGTCGCGTTACCTTATTATGTAGGCTTTTCTGGCTTAGTTAAAAATGCTCTAGCCATTCGTAAAATTATCCGTCAGCAAATCAATCTAGCCGACGCCGTAATTTTTCGAGTCCCTTCTCAATCGATCACCCTTGCCGCTTTTGGTAAAGCCATTACAACCCCGTATGGGGTAGAAGTTGTGGGTGATCCTTACGATGTGTTTTCTAGCGGGATTACTGGCACATGGCTCGACCGAGCACTTGCCGTGACATCATGCCTGAGTTTAAAGCGTATTTGCCGTCGTGCGGAAGCTGCTTGTTATGTGACTCAAGGTTATTTACAACAACGTTATCCTGCTGGCACTAGTGCGTTGTCGGTCGGTTGTTCGGACATTGAACTACCGGCTAACCAAATTTTGCCAAGCCCACGCAGTTACAGCCAACCAGCCAGTAAGTTGGTGTTTGTCGGTTCACTCGAGCAACTATACAAAGGGCCAGATACGCTGATAGAGGCGTTACAACAGCTAAACCAGCAAGGCATTCAGCTCACCGTGAATATGTTGGGGTGTGGTCGCTACTTGGCGCACGTTAAACAGTTGGCAGAACAGAAAGGATGCGCAGACAACGTTAATTTACTGGGCGCAATTGAGCATGCGCAAGTTTCTAATTACCTTGATGAAGCTGATGTATTTGTGATGCCGTCGCGCACCGAAGGGCTGCCGCGAGCGCTGATTGAAGCCATGGCGCGCGGCTTGCCTTGTGTCGCGTCCAACGTTGGCGGTATTCCAGAGTTGCTACCAGCAGATGTACTGGTTGAGAAAAACGATCCTCATGCGTTGGCCGACTGCTTGAAGCGACTTTGCTTGTCGCCAGAGAAATTAACCCAAGCGTCGGCTCAGAATCTGGAAAAATCAAAAGAATACGAACTTAACAAGTTGGCCAAACGGCGAACTGATTTCTATTGCGGCTATAAAGATCGCCTGCAATCCGATGCGATATAGGACGTAGTTGCCGTGAAAGTGCTCCATTTATTGAAAACTGCCGTGGGCGCCAGCTGGGCGCTCAGGCAAACTCGCGAGTTGGTAAAGCTCGGCATCGACGTGCATGTAGCCTTGCCCGATGGCCCCATGGTGGCTAAATATGAAGCTGAAGGTGTTCACGTGCACCAGCTGCAAACGGCCTTAAATATTCGCAACCCTTTGGCCAATCTCAAAACATTTCGCGCGTTACGGCAGTTAGTTGCTGAGATTCAGCCAGATTTAATTCATTCCCACTTTGTTGCCACGACTCTCACCATGCGCCTTGCTTTGCGGGCAAGTGATATTCCTCGCATTTTCCACGTGCCGGGCCCGCTGCATTTAGAGCATGGCTTTTTTCGCCGGCTCGATTTGTGGACGGCCTCTAAGCACGATCATTGGTTGGCGTCCTGTGAATGGACGCGACGCTGCTATCAACGCAACGGCATCGACGCCTCGCGTTTAGGCCTTGCTTACTATGGTGTTGATGTTGAAGCCCATCACGGCAACAACACTGGCAAAATGCATCAAGAATATGGCATTCCTGATGATGCGCCAGTGGTTGGCAATGTCGCCTTTTTCTACCCGCCTAAAGCGTACTTGGGGCAAAAGCGAGGGTTAAAAGGGCATGAAGATTTGATTGATGCGGTTGATTTGGTGGCACAAGATATTCCCGAGCTCCACTGCATTTTTGTTGGTGGGCCATGGGGCGACTCTGACGATTACTATCAGTCGGTCAAACAATATGCTGCGAAAAAACAACACGGCAAATTTATATTTACCGGCACGCGTCATGATGTACAAGATATCTATGCGGAGCTCGATGTCGCGATTCATCCGTCGCATTCAGAAAATGTTGGTGGGGCGGTTGAGTCTTTGCTGTCTGGCGTGGCAACCATCACCTCGAATGTGGGTGGGTTTCCCGATCTGATTAAGCCAGACCAAACCGGCTGGCTGGTACCCAAAGCCGATCCGCAAGCACTGGCTGAAGCGATTCGAGATGCGCTTAATAACCCTCAAAAACGCCATCAATTTGCCGCTCAAGGGTATGATTTGGCGGCTTACTTACTCAATGTTAAAAATAACGCCAGCGACATAGCGCGTTACTACCAAAACCTTGCCAATCACAACTGCCTAACACCAGCTAAAACAAAGGAGAGTACCAATGAAGCGTCTGTTTGATTTGTTGGTTTCGCTTGTTGCCCTTGCTCTACTTTGGCCGGTACTACTGGCACTTTATGTGTTGGTTGCCGTTAAGCTCGGCCGGCCTGTGCTGTTTTCGCAAGTACGCCCGGGCAAACACGGTCGCCCATTTCGAATGTATAAGTTCCGAACCATGACAGATGCGCGCGACTCCGATGGTGAATTATTACCGGATGCTCAACGTATTACGCCGTTTGGTCAGTTTCTTCGTTCGACCAGTCTGGATGAGTTGCCTGAGTTGTGGAATGTTCTTAAAGGTGAAATGAGCTTGGTGGGGCCTCGGCCATTACTGATGGAGTATTTGCCTCTCTATAGCGAATACCAGCGACGTCGCCATGAAACGCCACCAGGTATCACTGGCTGGGCGCAAGTGAATGGGCGTAATGCCATTTCTTGGCAGCAAAAATTCAATTATGACGTCTGGTATGTCGAACATCAGTCGTTGCTGCTCGATATCCGAATTCTTTGGTTGACGGTGCTCAGGGTCGTTCAGCGAGATGGGATCAGTGGGCAAGGTGAAGTCACCATGAGCAAGTTTGAAGGTAATTCATGAAACGGTTAGTGCTTTTGGGCGCCGGCGGCCACGGCAAAGTGGTGTTGGATATCGCCAAACTATCGGGCCGTTACCAGCAGTATGTGTTTCTTGATGATGCCCATGAATCCATTGCCGAATGCGCAGGCATTGCGGTTGAAGCGCCGCTTCATTGCTATGCCGATTATCTGGACTCAGAGACTGAATTCTTTGTTGCGATGGGCAGCTGCGCTGGTCGCCAACAATGGCTTGAAATCTTGCAAGGCGCCAATGCGAATGTCGCCACCTTAATTCACCCCAGCGCTGTCGTTGCCGATTCTGCCCGTGTGGCCTCTGGCGTTTTGATATGCGCTGGCGCGGTGGTAAATCCAGATACAAAAATAGGCTTTGGAGTTATCGTCAATACCCGAGCTAGTGTCGATCATGATTGTGTGATTGGCGCATTCAGCCACATCTGTCCTGGCGTTGCCATTGCGGGCATTGTGACCATTGGGGCACGATGCTGGATAGGCATTGGTGCCAGCATTATTCAATTAGTTTCGATTGCCGATGACTGCATCATTGGTGCAGGCGCTGCCGTCATTCAATCAACCAACGTAGAGCAAACGCTTGTTGGCGTGCCTGCTCGTCCAATTAGTAAGGGATAATTCATGCTCAATACCAACTATTCGCCTTGGCCTAGTTTTACCCAAGAAGAGGCCGACGCTGTTCAGCGGGTGTTGCTGTCCAATAAAGTGAATTACTGGACCGGGCAAGAAGGGCGTTCGTTTGAAAAGGAATTTGCGGCGTTTGCAGATGCGCACTACGCCGTGGCAGTTGCGAATGGCACAGTGGCGTTGGATTTAGCGCTACATGCAATTGGTGTAGGCCAAGGTGATGAAGTCATTGTTACCTCGCGCACTTTTTTAGCGTCGGTGAGCGCGATTGTTAATGCTGGTGCAACGCCGGTGTTTGCCGATGTTGATTTGGACAGCCAAAATGTCAGCGCAGAAACGATTGCGCCACATATCAACAGCAACACCAAAGCCATCATTTGTGTTCATTTAGCGGGCTGGCCTTGCGATATGGATCCGATCATGGCGTTAGCCAACCAACATGATCTATACGTGATTGAAGATTGCGCACAGGCCCACGGCGCCAAATACAAAGGTCGCTCGGTTGGCAGTATTGGTCACATGGGCGCTTGGTCATTTTGTCAGGACAAGATCATGACCACAGGTGGCGAAGGCGGCATGGTCACCACCAATGATGAAGAATTGTGGCAACGAGCTTGGTCCTTTAAAGATCATGGCAAAAGCTACGATAAAGTCTACAACAGTCAGCATCCGCCAGGCTTTCGCTGGTTGCATGAATCCTTTGGGACGAATTGGCGATTAACCGAAATGC
This sequence comes from Neiella holothuriorum, assembly GCF_019457915.1. Classification (GTDB taxonomy): domain Bacteria; phylum Pseudomonadota; class Gammaproteobacteria; order Enterobacterales; family Neiellaceae; genus Neiella; species Neiella holothuriorum. The sequence continues at coordinate 209,880 of NZ_JAHZSS010000004.1, read as the reverse complement.
AATCGGCCATCGGGCGCATTCAACTGGGCCGTATGGACGATTGGAAAGCTCGACGCCAGCAATTGGCAAAAATGCTTGATCACGCCTTTGCCGATTACCCGTGGATCCACATTCCTCAAATACCTGAATTTGTCGATCATGCCCGCTACAAACATTATGTGTTCGTTCGCCCTGATTTGTTACCTGACGGTTACGATCGCGACCGAATCATGGCCGAGCTAAATGAAGCAGGGTTACCCACCATGTCTGGCTCTTGCTCTGAAGTATATTTGGAAAATGCATTTGAAAAGCATGGTTTACGGCCGGAGAAACGCTTGCCTGGCGCCCAATTGCTAGGTGAGACAAGCCTAATGTTTATGGTACATCCAACACTGACAGATGACGAAATGTTAAAATTTGTCGATGCAATTCACGTTGTGATGACGAAAATGGCTGAACTGTCAAAGATTTGACTGGTCGGATGTTGTGTAAGTCACACTTTGGTGGTAGGTTCGCACAATAATAATATATAAGTGATTGTGCGCTATGAAAATTAACGATCTTCTCGATCGGTTGCCTCGTCGTGCCAAACAGTTGGTGGTCGTCGGTTATGATGTGGCAGCAATGTCTACAGCTTTCGTTCTTGCCTTTTGGTTGCGGCTAGGTTGGAGTTCATCCGAGCTTCATGCTGATCATTTTATCGTTTTATTAACATCTGTTGCGTTAGCCGTTGGTTTAGCTGGTTTGACCGGTGTCTATCGCGCGGTGACACGCTTTATGACTGGCAGTGTCTGGTTGCTGGCTATATCCTGTGTGGTTGTGTCCGCCGCTTTTATGCACCTCGCTGGCATGGTTGCCGAAATCTTCATCCCTCGCTCTATTCCTATCTTGTTTGGCGCTATGTCCGTCTTCGCCATGAGCGTGCCGCGTGTGCTCCTCAGTATTAATCTGGTGAAGAACCAAATCGTCAACAAAGAGAAGGTTGTGATCTTCGGCGTGGGCTCTGCGGGTCGTCAATTGGTGACCGCACTCAATACCGGTATTGATTATCACCCCGTTGCTTTTGTGGATGAAAAGCAGCGCTTCGTTGGCTCGACAGTGCTTGGTCTATCGGTGTATAGCCTCGATCAGTTAGATAAACTGAAAGCTCGCCACGGCCGCATTAAAATTCTGTTGGCGCTACCGGATACCACAGCTGATCGTCGCCGCGAGTTGATCCACAAAATTGAACCGCATGCGCTGGAAGTGCTGCAAGTTCCGCGCATGTCAGACATTGTCAGCGGCAAGCACCGTATCGATGAATTACGCCCTGTTAAAGTTGAAGAAGTACTTGGTCGTGAGCCCGTGCAGCCCATCAAAGATTTGTTTGAGCGCAATATTCGCAACAAGGTTGTGATGGTAACAGGCGCTGGCGGCTCCATTGGCTCAGAGCTGTGCCGCCAAGTACTAGCGCAACAGCCACGCGTACTGATCTTCTTTGAGCTGGCCGAATTCAACCTGTATCAGATTGACAACGAGCTGGCCAAAAAAGCCAAAGAGCAGGGCACCATGTTGGTGTCAGTGTTAGGCTCGGTGCTCGATGGCAAATTGATGCGTAGCACCATGAATCAATACCGCGTAGATACGGTTTATCATGCGGCAGCCTATAAACATGTACCGATTGTTGAAGCCAATTCAATGGCCGGTGTGCGCAACAACATCTTTGGTACCAAAGCCGCGGCAGAAGCGGCGATTGAGTGCAATGTTGAAACCTTCGTGTTGGTCTCAACGGATAAAGCCGTTCGCCCCACCAATGTTATGGGCGCCACCAAGCGCTTTGCTGAATTGGTGTTGCAGGCGCTGGCGCAAGAACCTCACGGCACCCGCTTTGTCATGGTACGTTTTGGCAACGTGTTGGACTCCAGTGGTTCGGTAATGCCGTTGTTCAAAAAGCAAATCAGCGAAGGTGGCCCGATTACGGTGACCCATCCAGAAATTATCCGATACTTCATGACCATTCCAGAAGCTGCGCAGTTAGTGATCCAAGCTGGCGCGATGGGAACGGGTGGTAATGTTTATGTCTTGGATATGGGCGCTCCTGTGCGCATTGTTGAACTGGCATATAAAATGGCGCACTTAATGGGACGCTCGATTCGAGATGAACGCAATCCGCACGGCGATATTGAAGTTCGCTTTACCGGTCTTCGTCCTGGCGAGAAGCTTTACGAAGAATTGCTCATTGGTAATGACACCATTGATACCCAACACCCACGGATTATGTCGGCCAGTGAAGTGTCGCTGCCACTGTCAGAAACCTTGCCGTTACTCGACCGACTCGACAGTGCCTTAACCCGTCATGATGTTCATCAGATCAAGCGCATTTTACTGGAAGCTCCATTGGCTTATGATCCGAGTGAGCCGGTCATGACGCTAGTGTCAGCAAGCGATAAAAAGCTCGCAGCGGTTGCTAATTAACCAACTAAAGCGCTTTGTTACAAAAGCGCTTTACCTTTTGTCGAGCTTAGGTATAATCCAGCTCGCTTGTCTAGGGGCGTAGTTCCAATTGGTAGAACAGCGGTCTCCAAAACCGATGGTTGGGGGTTCGAGTCCCTCCGCCCCTGCCAATTATAAAAACCCAGCTTCGGCTGGGTTTTGTCTTTTCTGCTCCTGCCAAAATTCACCTGCACTAATATGGTGCCAATTCTCATTGTTCGATTCTAATCGCCTCCTAAAATAATGCACTAAATGGGTGCTTGAAATTTCAAGCGCATGATATTAATGGTTTTATTTATCTGGCCTGGCTTTTGCTTTTGTCTGATAGATTAAAAATTGCAGCCATCGGTATCTCTGATGGCAGTACTTACAATGCAAAGGCGCATTAGAGAAAACAATAATTATGCAAGCTCAAGCTGAAATGACGGCCATTAAAGTCATGTTGGTGGATGATCAGGTGGAACGAGCCGCCTTAGTTGAAACCGCGTTACGAGACAATGGCTTTGATGTGGTCGCAAACCTGCCACATGCTTCAGGGTTACTTAATCAAATTGGCCTAACTCTTCCCGACATCGTCATCATGGAGCTGGACTCACCGGATCGGGATATTCTGGAAAGCTTATCGTTTGTGAATAACCATCATCCGATTCCCGTGGTGATGTTTTCTGAACAAGAGAGCGCAGACTTCATGGCACAGGCAGTGGATGCCGGCGTTAGTGCTTATATGACGCAATCGATTGAGCCGAACCGAGTAAAAACAGCCATCGACTTGGCCATTGTGCAGTTTCAACAGCACCAAACATTGAAACAGGCATTAGCTGATAGCCAAGCCGAATTAGAAGCAAGAAAACGAATAGAACGCGCTAAAGGCCTATTAATGGCCACACAAAAGTTAACTGAGCAACAAGCTCATAAACATTTACGCGACTTAGCAATGCGTCAGCGCTGGCGTTTAGAGCAAGCGGCTGACAACTTAATTGAAGCGCTGTTGCCCGGTGCGTCAGGAAAGAATTTGAGTACGGAAGTTGAACATGGGATCGGTCATGAGTAATAACGATAAAATTAAAATTGGATTTGTTCGCCTGACCGACAGTGCACCTTTAATCGTGGCCGAACAACTTGGTCTGTATAAACAACACGGCTTAGATGTCGAATTGCAGCGGGAACGTTCATGGGCGGCTATTCGCGATAAGCTGCATGCCAATGTGATTCAAGGCGCGCAGTTGCTAGCACCATTAGCCATTGCTATTCATGGCGGTTTAATGGGGCCTGCGATGGCGATGGACATGAGCCTGAGCCTTGGCTGTAATGGCAATGCCATTTCCATGTCATCACGCTGCTGCGCTCAAATTCGAGCCGTTGGCGGTGAGTTGGGCGGCAACCCGATGGTCAATGCCCAAAGCTTTGGCGAATGGGTGCGCCAGCGCCGTCAATCGATCAAGCTTGCTACCGTTCACCCATACTCCGTTCATACATTTCAACTACACGCTTGGTTGCGTTACGCCGGGTTAAACCCGACACAAGACGTTGACATTGTTACGCTGCCGCCTGAGCAAATGGTTGATAGCCTGATGAACGGCCATATTGATGGTTTTTGTGTTGGCTCCCCTTGGAGCTCTGTCGCCGTGCAAAAAGGGGTGGCTGAGATTATGGCTGCCGGTTGCCAATTATGGAGCCAGACACCTGAAAAAGTTTTAGCAATGCCAAAGCTTTGGGTTGAACAAAATGCCGAGCAATATGACCAATTACTCGCTGCCGTGCTCGGGGCGTGTGCATGGCTTGGCGAGCCCGCGAATCAAGACAAAGCTATCGCCATGCTCGCGAAGCCCGAATACTTAGATTTGCCTCCGGCAGCGTTAAAGCCGGCGATATCCGGTGAATTGGTTTTGAATCGATTGGGCGAGCAGGTTTATGTGCCGAATTACCATGAATTTTATGGTCGCTTGGCGAATCAGCTATCGGAAATCCAACAGCAATGGCTGCTCACTCATATGAACGATTGTGTTGCTGAACACAACATGACACTAGAAGATATTCGATCTTGTTTTAACGGTCAGACAATGAGTCGCGCCGAGCAATTGGCCGGTGTTGCCTTACCGGAAGTTGCCGGCCATAAAATGCCAGCGCTTGTTACTCTTGCTTAATTGAATACGCAGTATTTCTACGATTGGAATAACCACATGAAAACACATCGCGAACGACAAACTGGATATGTAAGCTTGGTTGGCGCTGGCCCCGGTGATCCGGATCTGATCACGGTTAAAGCGCTCAAAGCGATCCAGTCTGCCGATGTGATCGTCTACGACCGGTTATCGTCGCCAGAATTGTTGCAGCACGTGCCCGCGCATTGTCAGCAAATATACGTTGGTAAAGCGAAAGGCTGCATTCAAATGTCGCAGCAAGAAATCGATCAGCTGTTGGTTACGCTGGCTCAGCAACCGCGCCACATTGTGCGTCTCAAAGGTGGCGACCCCTTTGTGTTTGGGCGAGGCGGGGAAGAAATGTTAGCCCTGCGCGATGCAGATATTCAGTATCAAGTGATTCCAGGCATCACCGCTGCCAGCGGCTGTGCTGCTGCGACCGGTATTCCGTTGACTCACCGAGGCATTGCCCGAGCTGTGACATTTCTCACCGCTCACGGTAGCGACGGCAAATTGCCCAATGGCTGGAGTGCATTGATTCACCCTGAGCATACCTTGGTGATCTATATGGGGCTAAGCAAGCTCACTGAAATTTGCCAAACCTTAACGGGCGAAGGGCGCGCGACAGACACGCCAATCGCTGTGATCAGTAAAGGCTGCACCGCTGACCAACAACAGGTGATTGGCAGTTTGTCTGATATACAAGAGAAAGTAGACGCCGCAGGGCTACCTTCGCCCGCGTTAATCATGATTGGCGAGTCAATTCGCTTAGGCCATGCTGATGTTGATTCTTTAGCGGTTGATTGCGAACGTGCAATGTCGAGCATCGTTGCGTAATCCGAATTACATCGGCTTGCCCATGGTTAATGCAAGTTGGTGGGCGAATGGTTAATATAGCTCCCTCAACGCGGGGGAATTATGAATCAAGCACAATGGCAAGTCTTACAGACTATGGGAATTCAAGCCTGGCAACCCGTTGCTGCCGGCGAGCAGCGACAGCCGATTGGCGTTGCTTCGGCTCCAACCAGCCCCGCTAAATTTCTTATTGTTGCGGCCAGTGACGATGTTCAAGCGCAACGGCGCCTACTGCAATCCATTATCCAAGCCGTGAACTGGCGCTTGAGTGACTACTTGCTTGTTGATAATGTCACTGTGCTAACACCAACCCAGTTAGCGACTATAGAGTGCGTTTGGTGGAGTGCAACGGCAACGCAAACAGAATTGTTTGCTGCCACAACCTGTCATATCGAATCTGCCAGCTTGTCAGAACTTGCCCAAAACCGTCAGCAAAAAGGCGCGTTATGGAGCCAACTCAAAGATTGGCACCAGCCAGCATGATCATTCGCCCGATGCAATCAAGCGACGTGCAAGCGGTCGCGGCCATCGAGCAACAACTGCAGTACAACCCTTGGTCAGAGTATCTATTTGCCGATAGCTTGTCGGTGAATCGTTATTTTTGCTTCGTCATGTTATCTGAGCAGTCAGCGGAGGAATTAGCAGGCTATTATGTTGCCGAGGCGATTGCCGGTGAAGCGAGCTTACACAATATCGGTATTGCCAGCGCATTTCAGGGGCAAGGATTTGGCAAGCAACTGCTACAGCACATGTTGGCGCAATGCCGCTTGTCGTCGGTTAGTAAGGTGTTTCTGGAAGTACGCGATACCAATGGCAAAGCGATCAACCTATATAAGTCGTTAGGCTTCCAACTCGATGGTGTGCGCAAAGGCTATTACAGCGCGCCATGGGGCCGCGAAGATGGCCACCTGATGAGTTTGGCACTTAGTTAACCCTTTCTACTGCACCACTGTCATCTGTTCTTCATAAGCCAAACGGTACACTGTCCGATCATTATGGACAGATCTCACTTGGCTATGCATTTTTACCGTTACTTTTTTATCGCATCCGCAGTGGTGTGTTTACAGGGCTGCTCCAGCGTTGCCAAAGGCGTGACTGAGGCAGTATTAGAACAAGATAAAATCAATTACCAGCGCCGATGCCAAGTGTATGGTGAAACCTTCAAAGGCCTCAGTGAAACTTGGGCCAACCAAAACCCTTATGAGCAACGTGAACTGCGTGTATTGGTGATTCATGGGGCTGGTAACTATCCGAGTGGTTACGCCGATGCAATGAGTTTTCAATTGGCGCGGCGGATGGGGCTAACCCGAGTGGACGCAAGACCTCGTAAACTTGCCTTAAATCAGATCGATTCAGGTTGGAATAAAGGCCAAACCGAGCAGTCGTTAGGCCAGCTTAACGTGTTGCGTTTTCGCAATGCTCAGGACAATCGCCAGTTATTGGTGTTTGAGTTGAGTTGGACGGATATTGCCGCGGCAGACAAAGCCAAGCTGGCGTTTGATGAATCGACTGCGATGACGAGCCAACGGGTGATGGTGAATCGGCAGCTCAAGGAAATGGTCAATATGCACGCCTCTGATCCGATGATTTACATGGGGCCAACGGGCGAGCGTATTCGGCAAGCGGTTGATACCGCAACCTGCTTGATGACAATCAGTCGTTGGGAGCAGCTGCAACCGAATGCTTCATTTGATTGCCAGCGGCAAAATCAACAGTCGCCAAGCCAACCAGCCGGTTATGCCGTGATCACCCACAGTATGGGCAGCCGTATTATCATGGATGTGATTCAGCGAGCGGCAGAAAATGATAATCAGCAAGACGGCATCAACCCGGCCTTCAAGAATCAAAATTTAAATATCTACATGTTGTCGAATCAGTTGCAGCTGTTCCAATTAGGCCGACCGGAGCCTGATAGCAAGGTTCAGACCGGAGATTACTGCACCACATCGAGTGCTGATTACGACAAGCGCTTGGTTAATGAGATGCGGCTTGTGTCCATTACCGACCCAAATGATGTGTTTAGTTACACGGTGCCACAAACATTCGTTGATGAATTCATTGACGCCCGCTTATGTCCAAAGCTCGTCAATGTTGTGACCGAAGTGGCGGCGCCTATCAATGTGTTTGGGCTCACTCAGGTGGCCGAGCCAATGGCTGCTCATAAGGATTATTTTACCGATAGCAAAGTGCTGGATGTCATGGTCTTTGGACTTGCTGGAGCCATGAGCTCGGATGAAGGTCATGAAGGCTGTGAGTGGCACGATGTGGTGAATTAGCACGAGTGGAATAATTTGCTGGTTAAACTTAATCGTTCTAACGATCCGCGTCTAATTTTTTCAAAAAGTTCAACGGTAGATTAGGCTTGCTTGATGGGGGCTGTTTGAATTTAAAAACAAAAAAGGGCATTGTAACGAACCTGTTAAGCACATTGAGTTGAAGTAGTCGTTGTTGTGATTCATCCGCTGTTAGTGACCATTACCACCCGTCAAAGTGCCCGCCAGTTTAAACTGCGATCGTGGCTGCTGTGGGTTTTGCTGGGTTGCTGGATGATTACGATTGGCTTGGTATACAGTTACCAACAACAACTTCAACAGGCGCAACAAGCGCTCACGCTCAGCCAGCACGAATTTGACCAATCTCTAAATTCTATCCGGGAACTAAGGGAAGCAGAGCAGCAACTCTTCACTCAGCTCGATAGCCAGTATGATCGCTGGCGCCACTTTGACAACCGTCTGCAAGGCGTTGAAGTCTTAGCGGGTTTATCTGAGGTTGATATCACGCCGATCCCAACGCCTTATCAAGGCCGGCTCGCACAGGTGCAGCATAAAATTCAGCTGCGCCAGCAAATGCTCACGAAAATCCCCAATGGTAACCCCATGGAATACCGCCGCGTCAGTTCGCAATTCGGTAGCCGCAAACACCCCATTTCATTTAAACGTCATCGCCATACCGGCGTTGATTTACGTGCCGACAAAGGCCAACCCATTTATGCCACTGCCGATGGTTATGTTCAGCAAGCGCGTGACAATTACGACCGAGGCTACGGCAACATGGTGACCTTGTCGCATCAAATGGGCTTTGATACGCGTTACGCCCACATGAATTCCGTCGCAGTTAAATATGGTCAATTTGTTCGCAAAGGCGAACTGGTTGGTTATTGCGGCAACTCAGGCGATAGCACCGCCTCTCATTTGCACTATGAAGTTCGTTTTCTTGGTAACGCCATCGATCCTAAGCCCTTTATGAGCTGGAACTTGGCAAATTACGAACAAATATTTGAAACCGTAGGAACATTACCATGGGACTCTTTTCAGGCGGAGCTAACGCAGCAACTGCAACCTCTGGAACCACAATTATCGCAGCAGGTACCGTCTTCGATGGTTCCCTTGAGCTCAGTTGCAACCTTCACGTCGACGGGGAAGTAACAGGCACGATCCGTTGTTTGGCTGAAGTGACCATTGGCCGCAAAGGCACTATAAGTGGTGACTTAGAAGCTAACAAAATGGTGGTGAGTGGTCTGTTTGACGGCAAGTGTAGCGTCAATAGTTTAGAGATCTGTAAAACTGGCCGGGTGCTTGGCGAAATGCGAGCCATGGAGTTGGTTGTGGCTAAAGGTGGTCACTTCCGCGGTCAATGCATTGAGCGAGAAGAAACCGCAGAGGCCGAAGCCGAGTCAGTAGAGGCTGCCGATAACATGGAACAAGACAAAGCGCCCAGTCAGGCTTGATAAGCCTAGCTGGGGCGATAAGTTTAGGCGGCTTGATATTGTGGCTGGTGGCAAAGGCGGTTTAATAAACGGGTAGAAATGCCTTGTCGCTCAGCTTTTTCCCACCAATCCATCAATTGCGTTAAACGCATTTTGTCTTTGCCATTCACTTCGCAATCTAACTCAACTTGATCCAAGCTTCCTGCTTCTAATTTTGTTAATTGCGGGTGACTAACGATTGTTCGTAAACAAGCAGTAAACAACTGATTGCGTTTAATAAATCGAATCAGTGGTAAGTCAGCAGCTGAAATTTTTATTCTCATAAACATACATCACCTGAAAATCACGGCGCTACTATGCAGGCCGAATATGACAGTGACATGAAGTTTACTTGATGAAGCTGTGAATTGACTGAACGAGGCAGGGCTTTTGTGACAGCAAACCAAGTTGACCCAACTGGCTTGCTGTCTTTTTGTATAACCTCACAAATATTAAGGTTTAGTGTTGAGCTTGTAGCTGCTGTTGTGCCTGACCCGATAGATCAGCAACGTGATTCATCACATGAAAAATCACATTTTGCTCAATGGTGCCAGATAGTAAATGAGCACCAGGACCATTGGCATATACGCCAACATCTTCGCCACCGTGGGTTTCTGATTTTAGTGGCACCAGGGCTTCTTGATGAAAGCCTGAGTCGGTGGTTTCTATCTCACATAAATCATGGCGACCGGCGAATACTGGCTCTTTGTAGCGCAAGCCTGCATTGGTGCGCCCCTGAACATGGGTATGACCACGGCCGTTGTAATAGCCTAAGGTGGTGTAGGGGAGGCCGTCTAATGCCAATGTTGGTTTGGTGGTTGGGTTGCCTTGCTTGTCATTGCCAACGACTTTGCCAAGTATTGGATTGCCGCGAGTTGGGTAACCGCTCATGGTCATTACGTGGCTGTGATCGGCTGTGACGATGATTAGCGTCTCACTCGGATCGGTTAAGCGTAGTGCTTCGGCAACTGCTTGTGATAACTCAACGGCGTCGGTAAGCGCATTGTAGGCACTGCCGGCGTGATGGCCGTGATCAATTCGGCCAGCTTCCACCATCAAAAAATAACCCTGCTCGTCGTTTGCCAATAGCTCAATGGCTTTATTCGTCATGTCTGTTAACGATGGCTCTTGAGAATTACCGCTCCGATCGGCTTCATAACGCATATGAGACGGGTTAAATAAACCTAGAACAGGTTTGGTGGTTTGACTTGTTAGCAGATTCATTGCCTGCCGGTCACTCACGTACAAGCCGCCTTGTTGTTGCCAATCGGCAATCAAGTTGCGGTTGTCTTTGCGTTTGCCTTGGTTTGCTTGCTGCGCGAATTGTGTCAGATCAGCCGGATCGCTGCCGTAAAAAGCACGTCGACCTCCGCCAAAAACAACATCAATGGTATTGGCTTGTGGGTTCGCTTGGTTAACCCCAAAACGCTCAGCAAATGTTTGTGGAAACTCGATCAGTTGACGGGCGATATCAACACAGCCAAGTTCGGCTTCATTGTTATCAAAATCAGCATCCGACTCCCAGCCTCGCTCTGGCGATTTGGCGTAGGTGGCTGCCGGGGTTGCGTGGGTAATGCGAGCCGTGCTCACAACACCTGTTTTTTTACCGGCCAGTTTGGCGAGCTCTAGTGCCGTAACCAGCGGCTCGCCTTGCGCTAAGTATTGCTGACAGTCGCCCCGAGCAACCGTTTCACTCACGCCAATAAAACCAGCTTTAGATTTAACGCCGGTCATCATGGCCGTCATGGTTCCAGCCGAGTCCGGGGTTTGTTGATTGGTATTGTAGGTTTTCACCAAACCGGAATAAGGAAACTCATCCCAACTCAGGTTGTACTCTTCGCCTTTAAGGCCGCGTTGCTGGCCGGCTAAGATTCGGCTGGCAGTAATGGTTGAGATCCCCATGCCATCACCCACAAATAAAATGATGTTTTTGGCAGCGCCACGACGGTTATCAATCTGGCGTTGGCGCGCTTGCTCAACAGCGTCTTGGCCTGCTTGATACCAAGTGTCCGCCGCTTGTGATAACGGCGCTGGGGCAATGGCTTTAGAGGGAACTTCATGAGTCGTGGTTAATTGGCAAGCCGATAGGCAGCTGCACAGTGCCGAAGTAAATGCCACGGTAGTCATTAAACGCATAAGGCAATCCATTGAAGGGTTATGTAACCCAAGTGTTATCGATAAAAACTAGCGGGTTTTATCGCATCTATTCACCGATTGAACAAGGCTGAATGTTAATCACACTCAAGCTGACGTTGTTGCTCGTCGTGGCAAATCAAGCGCTTGCTGCGGTATTGATGGGAAATAAATAGAAATGAGCTGGGGAGAAACGGTAAATTCCGTGTGACCTTATCTGACCCGAGCGGCTGTGTTTAGCGCGTGCTGCCAATGAGGCTGGTGGTTTGGATGAGGATGGTGGTTTGGATGAGGCTGGTGGTTTGACGCTTTGATCGGCTATGTAATGCGTACTGTTATGTGAAACAGAATGTTCTTGATAAGTTGTTCAAAAAAATGAATCGTAAAGTTCTGCAAAAATAACTTTCAATTGCAAATGATAATCACTATCATTTAATCAAACTTAAGGAGAACAATCATGAAAACAACTGTTAAAACGATTACTTTTGCAATCACTCACTTCACTGTGGCATTTACCGTCGCATATTTATTAACGGGTAGCTGGGTTATTGGCGGTGCTATCGCTTTGGTTGAACCTGCGATCAATACTGTTGCCTATGTTATCCATGAGAAATTATGGGAATCACCAAAGAATTCTTGGTTCCAACATGAACACAGCATGAGCCATTAATCGCTGGGCTTCATCAATTTGATTTACCGGCACACAAGCCATGCCCATGCTGATAAAAGGCCACGGAATTAGGGCTCACGCGCGGTACGCAAGCCGCATTAGGCTCATGGTGTTGCTATTATTCGGCAAGGTAGTCTAGCCAACGGATCACGATATCGTTGTAGCTGACGACGCCAATAACTTCTTCTTCTTTGATGACAGGGGCAGACGACAAGCCGAACGTGTCAAATAGACGGGCACAATATTTTATGTCCATTTCCGGCCGCACAGAAATAACCGGTTTGGCCATGATTTCATATAGATTAACGCGATCCGGCGAACGATCTTTGGCAATCACGTGTTTAGCGATGTCTGACAGCTGAACCATGCCAAATTCATCAGATTCGTGGCGCTTACGAATAATGACTTTTTTGTAATCCTTCTCCTGCATGATGCGCAGGGCTTCTGATACGGTCATCAATCCGTCAACCAACTCAAAACGCTGGTTCATCACATCACGGCATGAAATGCTTTTGTGCGACCTCATAGTTCATCCTCAACCTTTTCAACCAATTCTTCGACTTGATGGGCAACGCCAACAGCATCTTCAACATCAATTTGCAGCGCAATACCTGTGCCTGGCGACGTATCAAATTCACCAACTAAGCTAATGTGCTCTAAGATATGGCGGCTCATATGCTCTTCAACCAGAAATAAAACAACATCGCGCTGAGTTTCTAACGACAGTCCAAAGAAGGTCTTTTTCTGTTTGATTCCTTCGCCGCGGGCATTGTTAATAATGGTGGCGCCGGTGGCCCCACATGAGCGAGCTTCATCCATGATGTGCTCAGTTTTAGTGTCTTCACAGAACACCAGAATTAACTTAAATCTCATGGTTTTACCTGACTTTTTCTAGTTGATTCCGATTTGCGCGCTGCGCGTTTTGCATTGACTGCTGACAGTTGTGCATACGCCATTACGGATATCATGGGAAATAGACTGGCAAAGGCAATTAAGCCAAAGCCATCAATCATGGGGCTGCGCCCCGGAATGTTCTCGGCCAACCCCAAACCTAATGCGGCGACCAGCGGCACAGTGACCGTAGATGTTGTTACGCCGCCCGAGTCATAGGCTAAAGGAACAATCATTTTGGGCGCAAAGTAGGTTTGGCATACCACCACAACGTAGCCTGCGATGATAAACCAGTGAATCGGGTAGCCGGTGACAATGCGCCAAGCGCCCATGCTGATGCCAATGGCTACGCCTAATGCAACGGCAATGCGTAAACCCCACACCGAAATCGTACCACCAGATACTTGGTTAGCTTTTAGCGCCACTGCAATGAGCGAGGGCTCCGCAATGGTGGTACTAGCGCCTATGGCAAAGGCAAATAAGTACACCCAAATAAAACTGTGCTCTGTTGCCGTCGGATCAATGGCAGTGAGCTGCTCTGCCATGAGTTTGCCCAAAGGGAACAGTGCTTTTTCCAGCCCTAATAGGAAAAAAGTCAGCCCCAGCACCACCAATACAAAACCGGTGATTACTTTGGATAAGTTGGGGATCCGCTTGCGGATCACAAATAGCTGGAAACCGAAGATGATGGCCGCAATGGGAACCACGTCATCGAGTGTGTCGAGTAGAATGCTGAAGAATTCAATCACCCAATTCATCACAGAAAAATCCCATAAAGCATGACGAATATCATTGGCGTGAGTGATGCGAAAGCAATCAGGCCGAAGCCGTCAATCATTGGGTTCCGCCCTTTAATGGAAGACGCTAAACCAACTCCAAGTGCGGTGACTAAGGGCACCGTAATGGTTGATGTTGTAACGCCGCCGGAATCGTAGGCAATGCCAATGATTTCTTTGGGTGCAAACATGGTAATGACAATCACCCCAATGTAGCCGCCGATGATCAAGTATTGAATGGGCCAGCCTTTCAAAATGCGCAGAACGCCTAACAAAATCGCAAAGCCAACGCTGCCCGCGACGGTCATGCGCAAGCCAAAGGCGTAATCTTCCATGGCCTCAATATTGTTGGCAATCATGCCGCCTTTGGCGGCAACTTCAGACGCTTCTTCCGCTACGGCAATCAGAGCCGGCTCAGCAACGGTGGTGCCAAAGCCCAAGCAAAAGGCAAAAATAAGTAACCAAAGCACAGAGCCTTTTTGCGCAAACGCATAGGCCATTGACTCGCCTATAGGGAACAAGCCAAGTTCAAGTCCTTGAATAAAAAGAGTTAGTCCTATCACCACACTGAGCGTGCCAAACAAGATTTCAACCACATTGGGGAGTGGTTGTTGCAACACCACAATCTGGAAAAATCCGATAACCAGAATGATGGGGAGCAGATCTCGAAGGCTGCCAGCTAATGATTGCAGAAGTGCTTTCATGAATTGAATCTAGCATGCTGATTTTATTGAAAGTTTGATCCAACCCGCGAGGATCAACATGGCGTTCAACTAATTCCGCTGAATTTGAATTAGGCCCATGCCTGCGAGTAGGTGCAATGCGGGTGGGGTTGTGTGTGGTTTACTGAGCCCGTTTTAGCTAAAGGGAATTGAAACGTGAACGGATCAGCTCGGCTCGGTAAATGGGCAATCACCACACAATTCGACGACTTTATTTCGCCCCGAATTCTTGGCTTCGTATAGCGCAGCATCGGCACATTTAATGAGATCGGCAAGGGTTAGTTCATCGAGATTTTTTTCTGCACACACCCGCTGATTAGACCCTGCAACGCCAATGCTAACCGTAAAGTTAATGCTGTCTTTGGAAGTTTTACAGCGCAACTCGGCGAGCGACAGTCGGATCCGCTCGGCAAAATTTCGGCCCTCTTTTTGACTGGTGTTGTCCAGCAACATAATGAATTCTTCACCACCCCAACGGGCAATCAAGTCAGTTTTGCGTGCTGATTGAGCTAATCGATGTGCGGCCTTTTGGATCACTTGATCGCCAACCGTGTGGCCATATTGGTCGTTAACCTGTTTAAAGTTATCGATGTCGATGAGCAATACGGCAATATCGCCATTGCTGTCTACGGCTTTGTTAAACATCACTTCGGCTGGCCGTTGAAAACCGCGGCGATTATTAACGTTGGTCAGCGGATCGGTATCGGCATACCGTTTCGCTACCACCAAATTCTGCTGAACAAGATTGAATCGCTTGGCTAACACCACCGCCAACATGATGGCTTCGAATACCATGCCCACTTCAATGGCTTGGAAGGTGTAAACGTTGTACGGCACGATGCCAGCAACGGCCATGGTTGAAATACCAATGCAGCAAGCGGCGGTGACCGATGCCACAATGAATAACAATGCCGAATCAACCTGTGCTTGTTTGGCGCGAATGCCCATAACAACAAATAACGCCGCGAAACCAGAGTTGAGCATGAAGGACAATACCAACGAAAATACCAATTGGTTTGCCAATGCGCCGAGCAGGATACCAACCGGAAAAACAATGGTCGTCCATATCACTATTTTATCTAACCGCGGTGCGTAGCTTTTGGTTTTCAATAGTGAGCGCGCGAAATGTAATCCTGCAACGCTGTAAGTGATCATCAAAAAGCAATCGAGCCAGTCTTGAAAATGTACGCCAAGATCAGCGGTGATCACTTCATGAAGCTGGCCGGTATAGGACAAGCTATTGATCATGAAGCCTGCCAAATAAAGGCTATAGAGGCCGAATTCTTTTTCTCGTGTGATGATGTAAAGCAGCAGATTGTATAGTGAGAGCGCCAGCAGCATGCCGTACAGCAAGCCATAACGGTAAGCGTTACCGGCATCTAATTGGTGAGCCTGATCGATGCGGCTCAGTTCAAGCGGAATGGCCATTGGGCCAAGGGATTCAACTCGGACGTAAATATCAGTTTTACCAGTAGCAAAGGTATGTTCAAAGGCAAAGTTTTCGTGCGCCATTGGGCGCTGATGAAACGCTAAGTGATCGCCACCGTTGACGTGACGAATAAGTTGTCCGTGCTGCACTAAGTAACTATCAATAACGTCTAGCCAAGGCGTTTTGATTGCCAAGCGCATTGCTTTGTGGGTTTCGTCTGGATTGTTGAGTTGCAGGTGGAGCCAAACTGGATCGGTGCCAATGCCTAGTGCGATGGACTCACTTCTACCCAACGGTTGTGGCGAATCAGCAAAGGTGTTGGCTGCTTGTTGCCAAGAAAGTACCGTGCCTTGTTCTTGAAAGTAGCGCGTGTGCTGCCCCATCATGCGGTGCTCGAAATTGGAGAGATCGACCACTGAATCGCTTGGCGGTTTACTGCAAGCTGTTGTTAAGGCACTCAAAAGTAGCAGCGATAAAACGCTAAAAAGTCGACGCATAACCTAACAATGACAGCCCGCACGGATAAAGAGACGCTAGATTGTATTTCACACCTTGTTAACATAGCAATGTAGGCGACAATTTATCCTCGTTAAAACAGCGCGAGGCTCAGTTATATGGATGCTGTAATTTCGTCTTAAATGCCAAATGTTAGAAGGTAACTTCATGAAAATTAGTCATATCGCGTTACTCATCGGCAGCCATAGCCTGGTGGGAATATTTGGATTTGTCGCCGGCCTTTATTTATTGCCAATCCTCGCGGCACCCACAGCGCCGAGCCAAGCCCACATTCAGCAACTATCGCAACAGCCAAGCTATACCTCTGTCTTTCATAAAGAGTTACAAGACAGCGACTTCTTACATTGGGGCGAAGGTACGGTGGCGATTGGCCCTGATGTGATTACCTTGTCGGGCAAACTAGCCCCTGGGCCACAATACAAGCTGTACTTAGCGCCTGAATTTGTCGAAACCGAAGCTGATTTCTTACGGTTGAAATCGCAGATGGCGCTAGTGGGCGGGGTAGAGACGTTCGATAACTTTGTGGTCGAAATTCCCGAAGGCATTGAGCTTTCGGCATACACCAGTGTGGTTGTTTGGTGTGAATCCTTTGACCAATTTATTACTGCAGCTCAGTATCGCTAATGTTGAAATGAACAAGGTTTTGGAGAAAGCCAAATGACGGATTGCTATGGTGACTTGGCCGTTACCGAATATGCCAATGTGTTGGCCGCTAAACACTTTTTAAGTCGAGCCATTAAGCCGCTTTGGCCCAATATGCCGCGAATCGCTGGGCCAGCTTATACCGTTCAACTCGCCCCTGGCGATCACCTCATGCTACATGCGGCTATCTATGAAGCGCCCAAAGGCTCAGTCATTGTGGTTGATGGGGCAGACTGCAGTAGAGCGGTTGCGGGTGGCAATGTGTGCGCCATTGCCAAACAGCGGGGCATTCTAGGCTTTATTGTTGATGGGGTAATTCGTGACTTGGGTGAAATTACCGACATGGCATTTCCCGTTTATGCCCAAGGTGTATTTCCCGTGCCGGGTCAAAAAAAGCGTTATTTTGATTTAGCCCAACCGATTCAATGCGGCGGCGTATCAATCCGGACCGGCGATATCATGGTTGCCGATCGCGAAGGGATCGTGGCCATCCCAAAGGCCGATGCCAGCTCCGTATGGCAGCAAGCAAAGCAAAAATATGAGCTAGAAACGCGTATGACATTGGCCGAGTGGCAAACTCAGCATGAAACCAAAGTAACCCAAGCGCTGCTAGCCGCAAAAACGCCTAGCTAACCGCAGCACGTACCGAAGCAAACTCTCGGGGACGTCACCCAAGACGCTACGCTTCGCCTAATACACAATGTGAGTAGCAGGTGGTGTTGGCTTGTATCCCGTTTGGGCGCCAATACGGCCGTTAAATCATCATGCTTGATTCGCATCTGAGCTTGTTATCCCCAGCTGCTTCAACAGAGTGTTGAGTTGCGGGAGGTGGCGATTGGTATCGGGGTACACCACAAAGAATTGCCTATGCAGGCGCTCAGGTAACAAAACCTGACTCACTTCGCCGTTATCCAGCGCTTGCTGGCAGGCCAATCGCGATGCAAGTGACAAGCCTAAACCCGCGGCCACAGACGCAATGATCGAGGCAATCGAATTTAGCTCTAACACCAGATTCATGTGCTTCAGCTTGGGCGCAATATGATGCTCAAATTGCTCGCGACTGCCAGAGCTGGGTTCGCGTAATACCCAGTCTTGCGCCGACAGTTGCTGCCAATCGACGACTTGTTCGGCCAATGGGTGCTCAGTTGGGGCAATGACAATCATTTCATCTTGTGTCCATGCGTGCCGCTGTAACGACCGATCAATCACATTGCTTTCGATGAGTGCGATATCAATGTCATAGCGCTTGAGTTGCAATTGCAATTGGCTGCTATTGGCAAGTGACACTTCAGGCAATGGCATGACGGTTTTTAAATCGGCTAACAGCTTGGGAAGCAGAAAGTTACCAATGGTTAGGCTTGCGCCAATGCGTAATTGGCCTTGATTGCTCTCGCTAGAGAATTGCTCCCAAATACCTTGTTGGCACGCCAATAAATCAACCGCCAGAGGTAGCAGCATATGGCCATGGCTGTTCATCACCAAACGCTGTTGAACCCGATCGAACACGGTCACGCCAAGCTGTTGCTCTAGCCCTTTGAGCGCCTGCGAAGCGGCGCTGCGTGTCATGAATAGTTGCTCCGCGGCCTCTCCGAGGCTGCCATGGCGGGCGGTGGAGGCAAACACTCGTAGCTGCCGAATGGAAAGGTCACGCATCACTGTTAAGTTATCCTTAATACTTTGTTTAAAAGTATTCGATATTTATGAATGCGTCAATTTGTCACAATGGCGTCACTTCCTAATTAGCGGTGCAAATGTGATGACGAAACTCAAGCAACACCTCCCTAAACTGCAGTACATCGTCATATTTTTGTGCCTGTTGCCGTTTGTCTCGCCAGCTTTGGCGTTGGCTGTTGGCGTATTGTTTGCGGCTTTTAAAATCCAGTGGCAAAACGCGTCGTCTTATACCTCGCGGGTGCTACAAGTGAGCATTGTGCTCATGGGCTTTGGCATGCAGTTGGATGCCGTGGTGGAAGCCGCTTCGAGTGGCTTTTTACTCACGGCTGCATCGGTCATTGTGGTCATGGCTGGCGGTATTTTGCTAGGTAAATTGCTTGGTATTGATGACAAGGTGGCGGTGTTAGTTTCCGCAGGAACCGCAATTTGTGGCGGCAGTGCAATTGCGGCGGTATCGCCAGTGCTCAATGCTAAAAACCACCAAATCTCCTTTGCCTTGTTTGTGGTATTTGTTCTGAACGCAGTAGCGTTGTTCGTGTTTCCTCCGTTGGGCCACTACTTTGGCTTGTCGCAAGAGGCGTTTGGGATATGGGCGGCGATTGCCATTCACGATACATCATCGGTGGTTGGGGCTGGAGCCAGCTATGGCGCGGATGCCTTACAAATTGCAACCACCGTAAAGTTGGTTCGCGCGCTTTGGATTATTCCGTTGTCACTGGTGATCTTGTTTGTTTCTCGCCAAACCGAAGGCAGCGCAGGCAAGGTGAAATTCCCGTATTTCATTCTGTTATTTATTGCTGCGGTGTTAGTGGCGTATTGCTTTCCTCAGTTCGACAACACCTTTGAGCTGCTAAATGGGGCAGGTAAACGAGGCATGGTCATTGCGCTGTTTTTGATTGGTACTTCGATTTCATTCAAAGAGATAAAGAGCGTCGGCTTCCGGAGTTTTTTACTGGGTGTGCTGCTGTGGTTGTTCATTGGCGGCGCGTCGTTGTACTTCTTGCTGTAAGTATGTTTGATTACAGCAATCTCTTAGCGCCGATAGCGGCATCGCTCAAGTGATTCGAAGAGTTTGTATTTTTAGCAAAAAAACGCAAGATAGGCTTTTTTCGTCATCGACATAACTGGGAACGCCATGAAAACTGTTCAAGATCTTATCGCCGCCATCCAACGCAATGACGCCTCATATCAATTTTCTGAGGTGATGGCTGTGATTGACGCAAATTTCAAATTCACACCAACGGCGTTTAAAAATGGCGACGTCAGCAATGCCGCCGGAGAGAACAACGGCTCATGCAAAGTGTTTGCCTTTGGTCAGTTACAGCAATTAACAGCGCCACAAACACTCGCTTTATTTGCAGAACACTATCGTTCAGTGTTGGACACACCAACTGGCACGGATCATCAAAACATCCGCAATTTTATCAAGCACGGCTGGGCAGGCATTCAGTTTGAAGGAAGTGCTCTTACAGAGCAGGACAAGTAGCGCGAGCGAAGCCTGCAACATACCAGGCGCGCTATTTAGTTAGCGCGGGTTACTCGGCGCTAAAGACGCAGTTTTAAGTGGTCAGCTACCTGATATGTCATGAGCTTGTGTTGCAGAGGGCAGCTGAATCTGAGTGATACCGATTGCAACTGCAAGTCTCGCGTTTGGTGTTGTGCCTGACCATAAAGGCGATCGCCAACAATCGGGTAGCCTAAGGCCGCTAAATGTTGGCGAATTTGGTGCTTTCGACCGGTCAACAGCTTCACATCTAGCAACGAATGCTGAGCGTTTTTCTCCAGCAATGAAAAGACAGAATGAGCCTGTTTGTCATTCACAGGCAAGCTAACCGGGTGGTTTTGCGGAAACACTGAAAAATCGCCTGACACAATGGCCTGATAGCGCTTGTCCATCTCGCCCTTACGGAACATCTCGCTAAACAGGTGAGCTGCCTTTTTGGAATGGGCCAGTAACATGAGCCCCGACGTGGCTCTATCTAATCGGTGGACTAAAAAAGCTGGACGCTGGGGCGTGTTGGTGAGCTGAGCAAGGTTTAATTCAACCCAACGATTGATGCTGGCAAAATCGCCCCATCGGCTGCCCTGACAACTCAAACCATAGGGTTTAAACCAAATACTGTAATCGCCAGCATCATCAATTAAGTTGGGTTCCGCCACTGATTGTTCAAGCAGTTGAGGGTTATAGTTCAGCTCAAGCCTATCGCCTGCCTTAAGTGATTTACTGGCTCGCCGAAGCCGCTTTTTGTCACCACCACGAATAAGCCAAACCGCGCCTTTTTGCATCGCATCTTTAATTTTGGCTTGAGAAAGTTGGCTGCGCTCAGCCAAAAGTAGGCTGGCTTTTTGCTGACAATTCTCAGCATCAAGCGTGAGTGAAATTTCAAGAGGTTCGGTCATGGGCGCACCTTGGGGCAAGGCCCACACTTTAATGAATCTTAGGGATTATTCAACCTGAGGTTTTGATGGATAACGCTTTGTTAGCGGGAGCGCGTTAGCGAGTCCTAGCCAGAGGCTTTCGCTTGTGTTTTTCATTGAGCAACTTGTATGGTCAATTCCGTTCATATGCAATCGAGACCCGTATAACAACTTGTAAATAGTGCAAAAATAGGAAACAAAGCCGTTTGTATTAATGCTGTTACGATTGCAATAGTATGAATGGCTCTTGGTGTTTGCAGTTTAGAAAACCACGCCGATGCCCAAGTAATACTAAGTGGGACAAAACAAATAATAAAATTAACCAATAGTAATTTAAAAGTTCTAGTTTCCCTTGCGTAAGCCGAACCTTCAAAATAAAAACTATAAGCACATATCAACGCAAAAACGGAGAAAGTAAAGGCAACAGAAACTGTGCTCCCTTTCTTATTTATCAAAGTAACATTAGCTTCAAACACTAAGACTAATATCGGAAAGATAACTAATAAGGTTAGAAACAAAGCCAGACTCCTTTTGGCGTCTATGCCCAGCTTCGCTGGGCCTTGATGCGCTTGTATGCCCTTGTTTGCTTCAATATTAAACCGCCATAAAGGCAGTTCATCACTTTTGTAATCTTCTGGGATTACCACTGTAAAATTCTTAGGGTGATTATCAGTTTCGACTGCAGTTACTTCACCATTATCTTCCGTAGCCAATTTATACATTGTTGATGCCATGCTACTAATGTTGCCCAATATATCAAAGCCATCATCAGAGGGGCCATTGTGAGGCCCGTAAGTAAAACGAACTCCAATTAAGCGTTCTCCAGCCATTATTGGTAATGACTCAAGTTCTTCCCAATTACTATACATAGTAAAATAAAAAACTAACTGCTTCTCTAATTCACCAGTTACTGGTTTACCCGCGCAATACAATAAGATATTTTTTATTATAAAATTAGTCTGCCCTGTATTTTCATCTAATGTAGCTGGTTTTGATGGGTCTGATAAGAAATATACTTCCAGTGGTGGTTTTGTCGCTAGCATCTGATCACCTAGCAGAAGCATTTCATTATTTTTTAACGCATCTTCAATTGTGATAATGAATTTATTACCATCTTTTACAAAAGCACTGCTTGGAATCAAAGTCCAGTAATTTAATTTGGAAAAGTAAATTGCAAACTTCACTTCACATCCGACAAGCTCAGAATACTTTAAGACTGAATTGAAATATTTTTCAGTAAATGAGTATGTTTCACTAAATGGTTCTTTATGGTAATTTTTAACTTCAACTAAGAAGTTAGCTCCATCTTTTAGGACAACTCTATAGTCAGGAATTGAAATATAGTCGTTACAATACGCTTCCCCACCATCTTCTTGTTTTATTAGTGCACATTTCCCTAGCGATGCAGCAACCACTGCAAACATACTCTCAACACGCTTCCCAAAAACTAAATTCAGATTTTTTCGATTATCTTTAAGTGCGCTTTTTACTAAATCAACGACAGCATCAACAGAACTCAATTCTCCAATATCAAGAGAGTTTTTGGCACACAATTTCGTATACAGCTCAAAAGAATCGAATTTTTGAGGATTACGTTTAATTTTGTTAATCAACACAGACTCCATAGAGGGCTAACGCCGCAAGCACGGGCAAAGGCCAGCGGCTCGCCGCGTTGTGGCCTTTGTCCCCGAAGAGCGTAGCGACGAGTTAGTGACTTGCTTTGTTATAAAAACCTGCCAACCCTAGCTGCAATACTACGTTGAGCAAAAGTAAACGCCGTACAAGCGAAGATACATGCTATGGCGAAGGTTAACGCGACAGCAGTGCCAACAGAAGAGGCTAGATTGAACTCGCTTGCTAACAGTGGTGGAGCAACAAAGAAGATTGCCCCAGCCATGCTGCGATAAACACCTTGCAAACTGAATCCCACCTGCTCTGAAAGCCCGTAGATAAACCGGACAAAGCTTGCTATGGACAGGTCCGGGAAATAGAAAAAGTACGCAAGACCACTCAACAAAATGTGTATCACGAACAAAGCTCCAAAAAACCACACAATTACGTCAGGCGGTTGAATTCCCTCTAAAAAGGTTATTAAACCATCAACTCCTGACGCTTGGACAATCAGAAAGCAAGGAATACTTCCTAGGATGATGGCACATAAAACTTCTTTAAAGATTAGATCACGAAAACTCACATAAACCTCCTTGTCGATTGGTTTTTATAACAACTTATTAGTGAGGCCGTGCAAGGTTGGCCTACCTTGTAAGGTAGAAAGTACCTTTGTATCGTCGCACAAAAAAATATCTAACAATCATACAGTAACCGCGATACGCGAGAATCTGCGCCAGCTCAAGATTATGATAAGCCTCGGCAGCTCCCGAAGTGACGGCGGGTCATTGGGCAAACAAGTTTTAGGTCAATTTCCAGCTAGACCGAATTTCGAAGACGCATGGTTCGTACAAGATTTATGTTTTGAAAGTGGCGTTAAAACAAACGGTTTGATTTGGCGTCCCCACCAGGACTCGAACCTGGATCGATCGCTTAGGAGGCGACTGTTCTATCCAGTTGAACTATGGGGACGTAAGCGGGTTATCCGGATAGGCGGCTGGATTATACAGCGACATTTAGTAAAAAACAGCCGCTGAGATCATTTGGGGCGGTTACTGTAGTGGCGGCCTTTGTTTGGTTATACCGCTGTTAAATCTTCTCTTTTTGCTCGGGTTTCGGTGGACACTCAGGCTGTCACTCCCTAAGCTTGCGTCAATCAATTAAATCCTTGGCCGCCGTTATTTATTCTTGGGTGGCATTTTTGAAGAGTGACGTTGTTATGAACCGACCTTATTACTGGGCTATTTCGGCTGTCGTTGCATTGGCCGCTGTGGTATTTGCGATTGCGGTTTCGTTGGAGCCCTCTGCTCAGAAGATGTTGATGCAAGAGCATGGCCCGATTGAATCTTTATCTGCCTTGGGCTATTTGATTGCCGTGGTGGTGATGCTCAAAGCCGGTGGTCAAGATTACCTGAAAAAGTATTGGTACTTTGCGGTGGTCTTTGTGTCGTTTGCGGCGCGAGAAATGGATTTTGATAAGTCGTTTACCAATGTTGGCGTGTTGAAGAGTAAGTTCTTTTTCAGCCCAGAAGTGAGCATCATGGGCAAGCTGGTGGCGGCCGTTATTTTAGGCTTTATTTTGTTTGCTTTAATCTCCATCGTGCGTCATCACGGCAAGGCGTTTATTGCTAAAGTCTTTACTTTTCGCTGGGATCCGGTTGTGTGGAGTATTGGTTTTGCCGGTTCGTTCTTAGTGATTTCTAAATCGTTAGACGGTTTAGGTCGTAAGTTACGTGGCTGGGGAATTGCCGACATTTCAGCGGAAGTTGATAAAACCGCTAGCCTAATTGAAGAGTCAATGGAATTGGCTGTTCCTTACTTGTTCATTATTGCGATTCTGGCTTATTTGCGTCGCCAGCGCGGCTGATCACTTCTGTTCGAAAGCATATTGTTTGCAAGCAG
The DNA here is from genome assembly GCF_019457915.1 of Neiella holothuriorum. GTDB lineage: Bacteria > Pseudomonadota > Gammaproteobacteria > Enterobacterales > Neiellaceae > Neiella > Neiella holothuriorum. The sequence continues at coordinate 185,307 of NZ_JAHZSS010000004.1, read as the reverse complement.
GAGCGCTCGCTCCTGCTTTACCACTCCTGATTCACACCGTTAAAGATTACCACATCATTGATATTGACGTTGGCCAACGCTGAGGGATATTTCGTTGTTAAATATGCTTGGCGGGCTTCAACTGCCGATACAACGAGTTCAATACCCGAGGTATCAAAGCTCGTTTTCACTTTGCCGAATGGGTCCATAAAGGTCGTCATGCGCGTCAACTTGGCGGTTTGACCTTGGCTGATGCCGTCTAAGCTGCCCATATTAACGATAACGCCGGCCTCTTGACGGTTAATAATATTGGCAATGCTCGGCGCGCAAGATAAAGCCGTTTCAATATCACTTTGAGCATCGCTGAGCAGGCGCCCCCAGGCTTTGCCGTAATCGCTTTGCCAGAAGTCTGCTGAAAATGGATCAACGGTTTGATCGGGCGGAAAGCCCCACAGAACGCGATCTTGATAACGGAAACGTTTGACTAATTCGCCCGTCATTCCGTCGAGTAAATCCAACTCAATGGCTAACGAGCGCGGCTTGGGTTGGTAAGTCCAAAATGCGAGGTTAACGGACTCCTCTTGGCTTACGCTAATATCTCGAACTTGCCCCAACAGCACATATTGGCTGTTGGTGCGACGGGCCAGCGTCCTTGCTAACGCATCGACTTCGGGGTGAGGCATAAGTTGGGTTGGTTCATAAGCAACAACCTCATCTAGCCACAAGTGACTTTTCAAATAGTTGCTGGTTTGTTCAATGCTGGTGTGCATCACTTTACTAACCGCAGCACCAATATCATAAATGCCACCGTAAGCAGCATGTTGGCGATGCGCGAGCGGGAACCGCGCAATGGTGATGGTATGCGTCAAACCACTGCTGCTACATTGTGGCTCAGCAAAAATTTCAGCTCGAACATGGACGCTTAAGGTGTCACCAGATGTGGTTTGAGACAGCACTTCTAAGCCCACCAGTTCGCCATTGCTTTGGTAAGAAATAGTGTCTTGCGTCAGGGTGCCGTTTTCGACTTGTTGAATGCTAGAAATAGAGGCGCCAGCGAACACAATGGCAGACTTCACGGCTTCTTGAACAGCCTGATCGCGGGCGCGTTCGATATCACCGTCAATAATATATGCAGTGCCTGTGGCTTCGTACCATTGCGCATTGGCGATACCCGCCATAACAGTGCTGATGACAAATAGTAAACTCATTAGCCCACGGCGAACGATAACCGGCAGATTAATTATTGAATACAGTTTGCTCATAAATTACTCACGTTGATGTAAATAGCCGATGCGACACTCACAGGATATTGACGCTTTAGTCTGACGTGCAGGGTACTAAGCAAAATTAGTGCCTAATATGAAATGACAAAATAATGTCAGTATCGGCGGCATGATTTTTGCTGCTACCAGCTTGAGTACCAAGGCAGAGACAAATTCTTGCCGGTGGCATGAGGATTTTAGGGTGAATAAATACATCATCACATTGCTGTTGAGTGTTGCTGCATTAACTGGCTGCGCAGCAACCGATGAACAACAGTTAGAGCACAAGGTGGCTTATGATCATAGTGAGCCAAGCTTGCTGACGAACGCCATTGATGACATGGCTCGGCAATTATTTGCCACTAAGCGGTTTGTGACCACCGAAACGCCTATTGCAGTGACATCATTTGTGGAGCTTGAGAGCCTGCAGAAAACCAGCCAAATCGGTAACCAGATGGCTGAAAGCTTTGTTCATCACTTGCAGTCCAATGGTTTGCGAGTCATTGAATATAAAGCGCCTGGCTACATCAAGGTCACGGAAACTGGCGATTACGCTTTAAGCCGCGATTACAAGGATTTGACCGGTGGTTACGCTATTGATTATATCCTCACCGGAACGTACAGCTCGGTGCCGCAAGGCATGCTAGTGAATGTTCGCATGTTTGCTGCTGAGTCTAAAATTGTGGTGGCAACCGCTCAAGGCTTTGTGCCAAACCAAGCGCTAGCGAAAGAGCCTATCAAACAAACCGATCACCAAGCGCTGCGTATTGAGCATGGCTCGTTAGTACGCTCCGATCAGCAGCTGGACAAACCCAAAGCTGAAAAAGACGATGGAGGTTGGCTATGAGGTTTAGTCAATGGGCTTTGATGGCGTTGGCCTCGTTGTTGTTGAGCGCCTGTTCATCATTAGATTCTGCTTATGAAAAAGAAGTGGAATATGAATACCTTGAACCCGAATCTTATCCGGTACTCAGTGCGGTAGGGTATGCGCCCATCAGTGCGCAACTCGGCAACGATTACAATGCCAAATCATTACGTGCGATGAAAGCCTCTAAATTGGAAGCCTACCGAGAATTGGCCGAGCAGGTTTACGGTCAGCGCTTACAAGGGAAATCAACGGTTGCCGACATGGTGGTTGTGGACGACAACTTGCGCACTAAAGTTGATGGTTTGATTCGCGGCGCGCGGGTTATTCGAAGCTACCCTGTCGGTGATAACTACGCCACTGAAATGGAGTTAGACATGGAACGTATCTATCTCATTACCAGCTCAGTGAATAAGCCACGGGTCATTAAAGACGTGCACTATTACTAATTCCGCACATGAATCCTGATTAAAAAAAGCCGCTTTAAGCGGCTTTTTTGTTGTTAGCGGTTGCTTATATTTATAGAAGGTTAAGGCGCTCCATCATAACCTTGCATGATGATTGAAGACGCCATGATCAGAGAACCTTGGACTTTAACTAAGCGCCGTTTTAATCGTTGGGTTGGGCTGCCATCAATGACTCACGCTCAATCAGTCGTGGCTGCAGCACATGAGTCACCGCCGCGGTTTTATGCCCCGCCATGGCTAATGCCATGTGGCCAGCGCGTTCGCCCATTTGTTCAACCGGAAAGAACACACTACTGAGTGACGGATTGAGGTATTGAGCAAACGTCACGTCATCAAAACCGACCATGCAGGTCGATTGCAGCTTGCCGTGTTGATTCAATACATCGCGAGCGCCAATAGCAATCAAATCATTGCCGCAGAATATGGCGCTAAAATCGCGTTTCAAATTCAACAGCTTTTGGCACATGCGTCGGCCGCCATCTTCGTTGTAATCATCATCGAACACTAGATCCTGACGGAATGGAATGCCGAATTCGTCCAGTGCTTGTTGATAGCCTTCAAGGCGCTCGAGGCTATCGGGGTGAGTGAAGTGGCCAGCTAAAAAGGCAACGCGATCATGGCCTAGCTCCAACATACGTTTGGTGGCCAGATAGCCGCCTTGCTTGTTGTCGAGATAAATACAGTTGTCTTCAAACCCTTGAATACGGCGATTGAGCAGAACGATGGGCGTGCCGTTGCGGTGCAGCTCAACAATCTCTTCTTCAGGGAGAGCGAATACTGTCAAAATTAACGCATCAACGGGGCGGTTGGTCATGAACTCAATGGCTTCACGTTCACGATCTTCTTGGCCGTGTCCATTGGTTACCACCAATTGAAACCCTGCATCGCGAATGACCTTTTCAGCGCTTTTCATGATGGGGCCAAAAAATGGGCCGGACAAATCGCTGACCACCATGCCAATAGTGCGTGAGCGATTGGTGGCCAAAGCCTGAGCAAGTGCGCTGGGTTTATAGCCCAGCTCTTTCATGGTTTGTTTTACTTTGTCGCGAGCGATTTGAGAAACCCGCTCATTACCGTTTAACACGCGGGAGACGGTGGCTTTGGAGACACCCGCTAGTTTTGCAACGTCCTTAATGGTCGCCATATTTTTATTGTCCTCAGTAAGAGGTTGCGCCTCTAGGGTGGCTAGGGCTTGATTATTTTTCGTATTATTCAGCAGCTGAAACACAACAGCAATAAGCTCAGGACTAACTCATGAGTAAGTTCAACAAACCAGCATGTTGGCGACTGTTCAGGTTGCTTTACACTCAATTTGCTGAACGATAGGTTTATTTAGGCTGATAACCGGTCATTTCCATATAGCCTTCACCTTGTTCGCTGCCACTGATCAACACAGGGCCTTCCCAGTAAGGGTAATCAACCGCCATCCATTGTTGCTGCTGGCGACTTGTAACGGTTATATCTAATCCGCTTTGAAGGTGACGCACATGCCAGCGTTGTGGCACTTGGCGGCCAGCAACTTGCTCGAACGCAGCCGGAGTTAATTCAAAATCTTGGGTATGTAATTTCCGCAGCCCTTGGTCATCAAACCAGCTTAGCCATTTGTAATGCGGCTGGTTGGTATTCGGTTTACTGCGCAGCTGATACACCATGATTTTTTCACCGGAATCTAAATGCAGCGCTAGCCAATCCCAGCCTTGCTGCTGAGGCAACAAAAATTGGCTGGACCACTCTCGATCCAGCCAGCCTTGGCCGGTTACCGCAATGACCTGATTATCAATGGTGATAGTGCCGCTCAATTGCAGGTAAGGTTGGCTGTAGTAGTAAGAGCCCGAGCCCTGATTATTCTTCACGCTAAACCCGTTATCACCTTGCAATACGAGGCCACGTTCGCTGCTCAAGATGAGGTTCATTTGATAGCCATTATCTGCTGCCGTCATGCGCATGGGCAGCCAACTGTTGGCTTGCAAACTTGCGAGTTGCCAATGATCAAGCCAAGCAACAAAAGGCTTATTGGTCACTCCAGCTTGATCAGCCACAGCGCGGCCATAGCGTTGCATGGCATGGTGGCCGCCATCCCACGAGAGCGCTGCGTGAGCCATGTAAATCTGGCGTTGTTTCGGTAACGCTTCCTGACCATTCAAACCCGAGCGAAATAATGTCCACTGAGCGCCGTACCACTGACCTTGATCGTCTTTCAGGTTTGCCGTGACGTACCACCATTCCATACGGAAATTCGGATGTGGGCCATGATCGGCAGGAAAACTCAGCGCATTGCCGCCGGTGGCTTGCTGATAAGTGCCATTGTCTTGGGCTAGCAGGGCTTGGTAATCATCGCTGTTAGCGAAGACAGACGAGGCGAACGTTAGTAGCAACAGGCACGTTGCGCGCAACATGGGTTGCAATGTGTTGTTGATTGCTTTGGTCGCGTTGACTGGCTTGAGAAAGAGAGTCATTCGTCCACCTCTTTGAGCAAACTGGCAATGCTGACGGACTTGAGGCGAAGGGTGGGAATGACAGTAGCCGCTAGCACGCAACCAATCGCCAGCGCGGCCAATAATGGGTAATGGTGCCACACCCAAAGCGTTGCAAAGCTCCAACCAAATGCTGCAGGAGTGACGACATCTGATAGCACCCAAGCAAGTAAGGTTCCGAACGGCCAAACGACCAACATGCTTAACGTTGCCAGTAATCCCCATTGACACAATAACAAACCAATGCGCTGACGATGACTCACGCCCAAAGCCGCGAGTTGCGCTTGCTGGCGAACCCGATGATGATGAATGGCACTGGTTGCGCAAAAAATGCCAATGCCTGCAACCAGCAAGGTGAGGCCGTTCAGCGCCTCGGTAATGGTGAAGGTTTGTTCAAAAATAGACAGCACGACTTGGCGAACTTGTTGCTGATCGATGACTTGCTCTGGGGTGATTAATTCGGCCGCGCTGAGCTGTTGAATGAGACGATGCCAATCATATGGCGGCGTTGTTTCTGACACCTTATCCGGCGCATCTGCTAATAACAGCGCGGTACTTTTAGCGCGATGTAACGGCCAGCAGCGGCGAAATAAATGTTCATCCAGCAACCATTGGCTCCGAGGGTTACCGTAATCGCGGTAGCTTCCGACAATTGGAATGTCGGGGGCGGCATCGCATAAATGAACTGATTGGCCAATCTCGCCTCCGTCTAACCGCATGTAGCGCTCTGAAACATAAATGCCGTGACCTTGTGCGAACTGCTCAACGGCTTGTGGTTGTTGCTCTAGCAACTGAATACTTTGTGTAAATGTAGGAAGTGGTGGTAACGAGGCAATTTCAACGCCGCCTCGGTGCGAATGAATTAAGGTGTGCCGTTCGGCAATGGCAACATCTGGCGCATTTTCGCTGAGCCATTGGCCAAGGTGCTGTTGGCCTGCTTCAACATCGAGGTAAATGGGCGCGACCAGTCGCTGATCGAGCCAGTGTTCGGTGGCTGCTCTAAAGCTGGTGATCATGCTATTCAACCCCGAATTGGCAACCAGAGCGAGTGTCATGGCCATTAACGAAACGGCAGCAGGCCCCAGCAACCATCGACTATCGGCAAGTAGCCATTGCAGAAGCGGTCGTTGATTCGGAATAAGGCGTTGTAAACCGGCCAAAGACCAGCGCAGGATCATCGGCAAACACAATGCGCCGGCAAGCAATACACAAGCTAGGCATAGTAGTGCCAACCAAAGACCATCAGCTAGTTGTTGCAAGCTCAGCGCGAATAAACAAAAAATGCCGGCTAAGCGTATCAACAGGCGATCACGTTTTAGATGAATGGCCTGATCGTGTTGATGGCGATAACGCGCCAACAAGGGTTGCTGAATAAGCTGGCGCATTGGCCAATAAGCAAATGCGGCGGCGCTCAGAACCATAACCAATGGTAAGGCTGGAATGGATTGGATGAGGCTATTGGGGTAGGCAATATAGATATCGTATAGCTGAGCCAGCGTTTGCCCCAGCCCAGGTAGCAACAGGCTAGCCAACCAGATCCCCGCGCCGTAGCCTAACAAGCAACCAACGCTGACAAATACGGCTAGCTCAACCAGCAGACAATGCAGAAGTTGGCGTTTGCTTACCCCTGACAGTCGCAAACGCCGGAGCAATGGTTGACGATCGGTGTAACTAAATTGAATGGCGTTAAACGCCAAAAACAGGCCGACAACAAAACTCAGTAGCCCCATGGCCGCCAAATTCAGGTGCAGGCTATTCGCGAGGCCCGCTTGCTCAACGGGCGTTGCTGCCGGCTTGTAGATGAGAGTGGCGGGGAGCGCGGCGATAAGTTGCTGACGTTGGTGCTCAGACATAACCCAAATTGCACTGAGCTGATCAAGCTGCTGACTAATATCTTGCAGCCCATACAAATCCATCAAGGCTTGATGGCCTAAACCTGAATGTTCAGGAGCAGGTACCACTGCGGGTAAGGCTGTGGAACGCTTGGTTTGCGCTGGATCGGTTGAATCGGCTTTGACCAGCATCATGGATTCGCCGGCTGTAAGGTTCAACTGCGTCATGCGCGCAGGTGCCATGAGTAGGCGATAGGGCGGCAGAATGAATGCCTCCAGCGAGATGGTTGGCATCGCCAACGTGTTTTGTTGTTCGGATTGATTCGTATTGGCTTGAGTCGTTGATGACAACGCCAACCAATCCACACCCATGACGCTGATGACGCCGTGTTGTTGGGTCGCAAACTGGCTTTGTAACACAGGCACGAGGTGGTCGAACCCAGCACGCCGAAGTGCTACATAATGGTTGATGGAAAACCGTTTCTGCCCCTGTGCTGCTACCACATAACCCACAGGTTGCTGTGCCATTAGCGAGGCACCGCGAGAATAACTCGCCTGAGCTTGAGCATTAATTAACTGCGTCGCGACTAGCAAGACGGTCGCAATGGCTAGGCCAACGACTAAAAATATAGCTTGAATCGGGTGGCGTCGATAATGACCTGCCAGCGCACGTAAAATCGCCCGGTGAGACTGCAATAACGGGCGTATCATCAGCTGTTCTGAGCCTGTTCGAGTTTGCCGCTTTGCAAGGTCAACACGCGGTCGGTGTAACCGGCCATGGCGGCGCTGTGCGTCACCATTAACAGGGCGCAATTGGCTTCTCTCGATAACATCATCAGAAGCTCCATGACGGTATGGCTGAGACTATCGTTGAGGTTGCCCGTTGGCTCGTCGGCAAACACAATGGCTGGTTTATGGGCAACGGCACGAGCGATGGCAACCCGCTGCTGTTGACCGCCTGATAGTTGCTCAGGTAAGCGATGACTTACTTCATGCAGAGCCATGGTTGTCATCAAGTGATCGAGCCAGTGCGAATCGATTGCTTCGTGCTGCTGGTGGCCTTGATTTAAGCGGCTTTGGAATAGAATGTTATCAATGACACTCAGCCCAGGTAACAAATTAAATTGTTGAAAGACAAAGCCTAACTGTTCTCGTCGAAGGGCTGATAGGGCGTCATCGGTTAGCTCGTAAATGGGTAAGTCAGCGAGCTCAACCCGGCCTTGTTTGGGGAGTTCTAAGCCAGCAGCCACTTGCAATAAAGTGCTTTTACCACTGCCACTGGTGCCCATTAGAGCCAAGGATTGACCACGATTTAACGTCAGCGAAAGGTTATCCAGCACCTTTGATTGGCCGTCATTCGGCGCCGAGGCATCATCAAACCAGTGACTCACATTTTGCAATTTCAGCACATGGCCTCCGTGGTTAGTACCGCGTCAATTGTTCCTTCATGTTCTAATCTACGTGATGGCGGCGAAAAAGATAGTTACTTGCATTTATCAAGCGTAGGACTGAAAATCGCCGCCACGAATTGCAACTGTCAGTTGCGTATAACAATTGCTCTGAACGACTAAGCCAAGCGAGTCATACCATGTTGGATTTATCGGATCTGCGCCGCGAATATTGCCAAGGCGGCTTGCGTCGAGACAATTTGCCTGCCAGCCCATTTGAATTATTTGAATTGTGGCTGCAACAAGCGGTGACTGCCAAATTGTCGGATCCGACGGCCATGAGTGTTGCCACCGTTGATGACGCTGGTCAGCCCTACCAACGCATTGTTTTGCTGAAACAATCGGATCCCTCAGGGTTTGTGTTTTTCACCAATTTGGGCTCACGCAAAGCACAGCATTTAAAGCACAATAGCCACATCAGTGCCTTGTTTCCTTGGCACATGCTAGAGCGACAGGTACATATCACGGGCATTGCAGAGCCGCTTTCTCATACCGAAGTGCTGCGCTATTTCATGACGCGGCCAAAAGACTCGCAAATTGCAGCTTGGGCATCGAAGCAAAGCGCGCGTTTGAGTGCGCGTCAGCTGCTTGAGTCGAAATTTATGGAGCTAAAAAAGAAATTTGCTGACGGCGAAGTGCCCTTGCCGACGTTCTGGGGAGGCTACCGTATTGTGCCAACCAGCATTGAGTTCTGGCAAGGCGGCGAACACCGACTACATGATCGCTTCTTATATCAGCGAGACGCCGAGGCTAATTGGCATATTGAGCGCTTAGCGCCATAAGCGCTGAGACGTCCGTACACCATGGCTCGCTCCTCTCAAGCTCAACATTTCGCAAACTGCCGGTTGCAAGCCGAAGCTGACTGGCAGGCGCCGTTGCATTCAAAAATGGCGCAATTATTAACGCGTGCCAGTGAATCCTTTGAGTTTGAATTCAAAACGCCGGATTTGGTGTTTGATCAGCGTGGCACCAGCGCGGGGAGCGCTCGTTTGCAGAGCCAGATCTTGCGTTTAAATCCGGTGTTGCTGGTGGCTCAGCCAGAGGTATTTGTCGAACAAATTTTGCCCCACGAGTTGGCTCATTTATTGGTTCACCAACTGTACGGTAAAGTTGCCCCTCATGGCCCGCAATGGCAGCACATGATGACCGCTGTGTTTGATGTAGTGGCCGAACGTACCCACCAGCTTGATGTAAGCGATTTGCAGGGGCAGCAGTTTTTGTATCGCTGTGGTTGCCAGCAACATGCGCTGACCATTCGTCGTCACAATAAAGTATTGCGTGGGGCTAGCTATCGCTGTCGTTTGTGCGGTGATGCATTGCAGCCACTCGGTTAGTGACTGTGCGTTGCCTTCGGGATGAAAGGTTGCAACATGCTCGCTTGTCTTGGGCGTGACTCGATATTTAGATATCGAAAGTCCGGCCAGAGCAAGCGAGCAATGGCGCCAACTAGATCTTCACCAGTTTATAATCTTGCAGTTGTGGTATTTCTTGGTGAACTCGAAGCTCCAACTTGTGTAGTTGCTCCGCTTGTTCACAGACTTCAACACCACGTTGTTCAATGGCTTCCGATGAGGTGCCGACTTTATCTTCGATGGCTTGCCCCATTTTTTCCATGCGCTCACCAAAGGCTTCCATGCGCTGCTCAAACGTTCCTTCGTCGCCACTGAATGCTTCAGCTAACATGCTGAAGACAGAACTCAAACCATGTTGCATGGAATCTTCTACAACGGCCTCAATGCCTTGCTCTAGCTCGCGGTCAAAATCACCGTCTTCATGAGCTGCCAAATGGTAGTTTTGTTCATCTTTGTGGAAATAGCGCTCTAACGCTTGGCGTAGCTTGTCGATAGACTCTTCTAACTCACGCTGACCATCGCTATCAATGTTCAAACCTGTGACGACTTCTTGCACCGCTACCATCGCCAGATCGACGGCATCGATAGCCAGCTCAACGACCTGTGGCACAAAGTCGCGGATCTCTTGTTGGTATTCTGAGTAGACAACTTGTTGACTGGCCGTCAGCGTTAATGGCGTGCCATCAATCAGGAGCTGATCATTGAGCATGGTGACTGTTGGCTTGTCTTGATCTAACAGTTCAATGGAGTTTGGGGCTAAATTAACGCCCATTCCCAGATCCATGGAGCAGTTATCATCATCAGCCATGGCATTGCCTGATAGGCCAAAGGTGAGAACGGAGATGCTGGCTGCAAGCAAAATGTTACGCATGATTGAAATCCTTGTTAGCGAATAAGTGAATCATATACCCAATGTTATTAACAAAGAGTGTGCCAAATTTTATTTGCTTGATTTTATAAGGAAAAATATTTCCCCTTGGCGGCTCATTAAGGAATTTAACCAGTCCTTTGGTTAAATTCACCAACATGATTTATCCCGCCATTTCTTTTTCTAAAGCGCTGGCAAGGGAAGGGCGCTGACTGTTGCGCTTACGGTAAGCCGCAAGTTTAGGCGGTAGCTGCTGCTCAAAAGAAACGGCCCAGTTGAGGGTGTGGGTTAGTAAAATATCGGCGACGGTAAAGCGCTCGAATAAGGAATCAGAATCTGGCAGCTGTGGTTCTAGTTCTGCGCAGATCTTTTCAAATTCCCAGGTCGCGGTTTCAAGCATTTGTGGGATCCGCTGTTCTTCTGGCAACGCAAATCGATGCTTGCCCATGGTCCACAACGGTTGCTCCAATTCACTGGTGACCAACTGAACCCAGCGGTGATGGCGGCCCTTATCAGCCATTGATTCAGGTAACAAGATATCGGCACCGTAGCGTTCGGCCAGGTACATGCAAATGGCCGCAGATTCGGTTAGTACTAACTCACCATCGGATAAAGCTGGAATTTTGCCACATGGATTAATGGCTAAAAAAGCTGCTTGGCGATGCTCGCCGGCCTTTAAGTCGAGCTTTTCGTATTGCCAGTCCAGCGCCAGTTCTTCGAGCGTCCAGCTCACTCGTAAAGAGCGGGTACGTGGCGTGCCGTAAAGTTTGATCATCGAGAATTCCTTAGGTTTGGTGATTGACCTTTTACTTTGGTGTTATATAGCTTGAGCTTCGTGGTGCAAGTTGAAATACTGTCGCGCTAATCGCCACCTGTTAGGATGGAACCAAATGCGTTTGGCCGACCAGATTATCATAGCCGACGATCACCCGTTATTTCGTCAAGCTCTCATGCTCACGTTAGAAACTGTACCTGAGCTTACCGGTACCCAATGGTTGGAGGCGGATACGGTTGTTGCGTTAGAAGCCTTACTGGAACACTCCGCAGACGCCGATATGTTGGTGCTGGATTTACAAATTCCCGGCGCCCATGGTTTTTCGACCTTGGTGCATGTGCGTTCGCATTTTCCTGATTTGCCTGTGGTGGTGGTGTCTGCTCACGAAGAAGACGAAAATATTCGCCGCGCCATGCAAGCCGGAGCGTGTGGATTCATCCCTAAATCGAGCGACCCTGAGTTATTACGTGAAGCCATGGTTGCAGTTCTGGAAGGGCAGGTTTGGGTGCCCGACCCGAAAGTATTAGAACAAAGCGGTGATGACGATATTGTTGCCCGTTTATCATCTCTTACGCCGCAACAGCACCGCATTTTAATGATGTTTGCCGATGGCATGCTCAACAAGCAGATCGCCATTGATCTCAGTGTGTCAGAAGCCACCGTTAAAGCGCATGCTACTGCCATTTTCAAAAAGCTTAATGTGCGCAACCGAACTCAAGCTGTTATTGCCGTTGGTCAACTCGATTTAGCTCAATTCCAAGCTGAATAGCTTCCTTCATTCATTCTGGGCTGACTCGCCTTGAGTTGGCCCATTGTTTTAAAGCCCTACTGTTAAAAGAGAATGCTAGCGCTGTCGCGTTGCTGCTCATCCGAACTCACTGGTAGTTCTGTTTTATCTATCAAAACTATCAAAATTACTCGATATCTAGAACCATCTGACTGATCTATGCTCTCTGTATCGACTCTCCATGATGCAGCAGGCCAGCGCATGCAACGCAGCAACAAATCAACCACACATTTCGCTAAGCCGCTTAGTGGCCTAGGGCTGGTAGCGGAAGGTGGCGGGCAGCGCGGCGTGTTTACAGCAGGGGTATTGGATAGCTGGCAGTTGGCTGGTTTTAATCCTTTTGAAGTGCTTGTTGGCACTTCCGCTGGGGCTCAAAACATAGCGAGTTTTTTAAGCCAGCAAACAGGCTATGCCTATAGTTTGATTGCTGATTTGACGGTTTCCAGTGACTTCTTTAATCCTTGGCGTGTGCTGACAGGAAAAAACGCCATGGATCTGGATTGGTACTTTGGCAAAGCAGCCACCGACAGCTATCAATTTGATACGCCTCAGGCGCATCAAAATGCCAAAGGCAGAACCGTTAGGTTTTCTAGCTCTAATCCGAAAAATTTTGCCACGCGATTAATCGATCCGCTGCAGGAAGGTTGGTTAAATTCGTTACGTTATTCCAGCGCCATTCCCTATTTGTATAAATCTGATTCACTGATCGACGGTGGTGTGACGGCGCCCATTCCCGTGCAAGAGGCGCATGCGTTAGGGGCGCAAACGATTGTGACGATTCGCACGACCAGCGGTGCTCAACATGCGATGCCAAAGCTGTTTGATAAGATTAAACCCTTGGTGTGCAACAAGAACCATTGCCTTCATTTTATGCGCATGCTGAAACAACATCAGTCTGCCTGTGAGCAGGCGGAGCATTTTATTAGCCAGCCGCCAGCACAAGTGACTGTGTTCGAAATTAAGCCGGAAATCGCTTTGCGAACCAAGGTGCTGGGCAGTTCACATGACGATATCGTCGCGGACTACAAGCAGGGATTTTCTATTGGCATGCGCTTTATCAAAACTCATCAGCACGATCTGATGCAAGGTAAGCGCGCCGTTGCTTAATTTTTAACGCTTAATCGATGGCCGAATGATTAAACACGACAGGAATGTATGACTCCTAATATCCTTATTGTTGATGACAAGCTGACTGTTCAGCAGTTACTGATCGATTTTTTATCGGCGCAAGGCTTTGCCACACTTACTGCTTCCAACGGCCTTGAGGCCATTGAAAAAGTGAAAAGTGGTAAGCCCGATCTGATCTTGCTCGATTTGATGATGCCGGTCATGGATGGTTCTGAGTTCATTCGAAAATTCCGCGAAAATTACGGCACACCAGTGATCGTGATTAGTGCCAAACGGCAAGAGAGCGATATTGTTGCAGGCTTTGATTTAGGGGCCGATGACTACATCACTAAACCCTTTGGCATGATGGAATTACTGGCGCGCATCAAAGCAGTGCTCAAGCGAGCTAATGTCGACTTCTTTCCTGATTCGAAAATCGCAGCAGGGCCGCTGACGGCTGATTTGGTCAATAACGCGGTGTCTTGTCAGGGGCAATTGGTGGATTTAACGAAAGCTGAATTCGCTTTACTGGCGGTCTTGCTTAAAGCCAAAAACCGTTCAGTTGATAAAGCCAAAATCTCTAGTCAGTTAATTGAACAAGGCTTTAGCGGCAGTGAGTCCACCTTAAAAATTCATATTCGTAACGTGCGCCAAAAATTAGCCCCGTTACTTGATGGCCAAGCTGAAATTGAGTCGGTGTTTGGGGTGGGCTATCGACTGAAGGTGACATTCTAATGCGCTGGCCAATTCGCTACCAGCTGGTCGCAACCTATCTGCTCGTTAGCATGCTAACGGCTGGCGTCACATACGCTTTGGTGCTGTTCACGTCGGAGCAGCGCATCAATACATTGACGCTTAAATACCAAACCAAAGAAATGAAGCAGGAAGTGATCGCTTGGTATAGCACTGAGCAGCATTGGCAGGGCTTTGAGGGATATTTTCGAGAATTGCATCCACCGAATTTTAAACAACCCAATGTGCAGTATGAAGATGATGGTACGGCTGGTAATTTGGTGTCAGAAAATGCCCAACGCCCCAAGCATCATGGCATTGTTACGGCAGATAATATTGCATTAATTCCCTACTTGGCTTTTAACGTTGGTGACTATATTCCACCTGCTTTTTTGTTAGATGCCGAGCCAATCCAATACAACCAGCAACTCATTGCTTGGATTATCCCTCCTGAGGCGACGGGGCTGAGGCTATCATCACAGCTCAAAGTGTTTCTGGCCAACATCCATCAGATCTTATTTGTGTCGGTGGCCATTGGAATTATTGCCTCATTGATACTGGCGGTTTGTTTGTCGCGCTGGCTACTCAAACCCATGCATTCATTGCATTCAGCCATGTCGTCTATGGCCAAAGGGCAATTGTTTCAGCACGTGCCGGTTACTGCAAAAAATGAATTGGGCGAGCTGGCCCAAGGCTTTAATCAAATGAGTAGCAGCATTGCCGAGGCTGATCGTAAACGGCGTCAGCTTGCTGCGGATATTAGCCATGATCTCGGCACGCCGCTGCAAGTGATTTCCGGCTATGTTGAGATGGCTCAGGCGGGCGATGTTGATTTATGTAAGTCGCGCCTCGATGTGGTTGCTTCGGAAGTGAAGTTAATCGAACGGCTGATTGATGACATGAATCTGCTGGCTAAAACCGATTCGCAAACGTTGTCGCTCACTATGTCTGAAGTACCGGTTCAACTCTTGTTGCAGCGCGTTCATCAACGCTTTATGCCGAGTTGCGAGAGCAAGCAGATCGAGTTTGTATTGCAAGCCGAAGAGCCTTTACCCACATTGCCGCTCGATGAAGAACGGATGCTGCAAGTGCTGGGTAACCTAATCACCAATTCCCTCAAACACACGCCCAAAGGCGGCCGCATTACGTTGCGGGCAGAGCAAACGGCCGAGTATTGTGAGCTGTCTGTGATTGATAACGGTGAGGGAATAGACCCGAGTAAATTGCCGTTCGTGTTCGATCGTTTTTATCAAACGGATACGGCCAGAGCGAATGTCGAAGGTAGCTCGGGATTGGGGCTTAGCATCGTGAAAGGGCTGCTAAAAGTGCAGGGGGCAAACATTACTGCCTACTCTGATGGGCAGCTAGGGGCTCGATTTACCATTCAGGTTCCGTTGCCTGCTTAATACTATTCGTGTGCAACACGAACTGCTGAAGCTATAAAAAAAGGGTGACCATTGGTCACCCTTTTTAGTCTCAAATGAACGAGTTACTTGATATCGAAACGATCAGCGTTCATCACTTTGACCCACGCTGCAACAAAGTCGCTCACGAACTTCTCTTTCGCGTCATCGCAAGCATAAACTTCTGCCAGCGCCCGTAACTGAGAGTTTGAACCAAAGGCCAAATCAACACGCGTTGCGGTCCACTTCTTCTCGCCGGTTGCTCTATCAACACCAATATAAGCACTGTTGTTTGGACACACAGGTGACCACTCAGTTGACATGTCGGTGAGGTTGACGAAAAAGTCGTTGGTCAACACGCCCGGCGTTTTGGTGAATACGCCGTGTGGAGTGCCGCCATGATTGGCGCCAAGAACACGCATGCCGCCGACTAACACTGTCATTTCTGGTGCTGTTAGCGTTAGTAATTGGGCTTTATCGAGCAACAGTTCTTCTGCCGGTACCGAGTATTCTTTCTTGCTAAAGTTTCGGAAACCATCCGCCACCGGCTCTAGCACATCGAATGACTCAGCATCGGTTTGCTCTGCAGTTGCATCGGTACGGCCAGGGGTGAACGGTACTTCAACTTCTTGGCCTGCCGCTTGCGCAGCCTGCTCAATACCAACGCTACCGCCTAGCACAATCAAATCAGCCAAAGACACTGACACGCTTGAAGCCGCTTGGATGCCGCGATAAACAGTCAGCACTTTTTCTAGCTGCTCAGGTTGGTTCACTTCCCAACCTTTTTGTGGCGCAAGTTGAATGCGAGCACCATTAGCACCGCCACGGTAGTCGGAGCCGCGGAAAGTGGCGGCAGAAGACCAAGCGGTATACACCAACTCAGCAACAGACAAACCGGATTCTGCAATTTGGGCTTTCAGCGCTTTAATGTCATCAGCGCCAATCACTGGGCCAGTTTGAGCTGGTACAGGATCTTGCCAAATCAAATCTTCGGCTGGCACTTCTTCACCCAAATAGCGGCTCTTAGGACCCATATCGCGGTGAGTAAGCTTGAACCAAGCGCGAGCAAATGCATCGGCAAATTCATCAGGGTTCTGATGGAAGCGTTTGGAGATGTCGCCGTAAATTGGATCCATGCGCAGCGACATATCTGCTGTGGTCATGATGGTTGTCACTAATTTAGAGGCATCATGGGCCTGAGGCGCTTTATGCTCATCAGACACGCCAATTGGCACCCATTGCCAAGCGCCAGCTGGGCTTTTAACTAGATCCCAGTCGTAGCCAAGTAGCAAATCAAAATAACCGTTGTCCCATTGGATTGGGTTGGCTGTCCACGCGCCTTCAATGCCGCTGGTAGTAGTGTCGTCGCCGCTACCCGAACCATGAGCATTTTTCCAGCCAAAGCCCATTTCTTCGAGCGGAGCCGCTTCTGGCTCAGGACCCATTAGCTCAGGATCGCCCGCACCATGACACTTACCAAAGGTATGGCCGCCAGCGACCAATGCTACGGTTTCTTCGTCATTCATGCCCATGCGAGCAAAGGTGTCACGCACATCTTGACCGGAAGCCAAAATGCTTGGGTTGCCGTTCGGGCCTTCTGGGTTGACGTAAATGAGGCCCATTTGCACTGCGGCTAATGGATTTTCCAAGTCACGCTCACCGGAGTAGCGTTCATCACCGAGCCACTCGCTCTCTGCGCCCCAGTAGATATCTTCTTCTGGTTCCCAGATATCTTCTCGACCACCAGCAAAACCAAAGGTTTTCAGGCCCATGGACTCGATAGCAACGTTACCCGCTAAAATGAATAAGTCGGCCCACGACAAGTTTTTGCCATATTTCTTTTTGACCGGCCAAAGCAGGCGACGGGCTTTGTCTAAGTTGCCGTTATCTGGCCAGCTGTTAAGCGGCGCAAAACGTTGGTTGCCTGTATTGCCGCCGCCGCGACCATCGGAAGTACGGTAGGTGCCCGCAGCGTGCCACGCCATACGGATCATAAACGGACCATAGTGACCGTAGTCGGCAGGCCACCAGTCTTTGGAGTCGGTCATCAGGGCTTCAATGTCTTGCTTAACTTGCTTCAAATCTAGTGATTTGAAGGCTTCCGCATAGTTAAAGTCGGCACCGAGGGGATTCGATTTCGTGTCGTTCTGATGAAGAATTTTTAAGTTAAGTTGGTTTGGCCACCAGTCGACGTTCTTCGTCGCTTTGCCACCCAACGTTGTGTTACCACCATGCATTACAGGACATTTGCCTGATGCTTTATTTTGTTCGTCGCTCATCTGGATCTCCACTTGCGTACCATCTATACAATGAAACAAAATCAATGGGCCAAACTACCACTTCACAAGGCTCTATTGGTTTAGAAAAAGTTTAGTCAAACCACAGAGATGACCTAGATCAAAGGTTGCGATCTACGTATTGTTTTTGGGTTTTATTTTTGTTGCCGCGTTGGTGTTGTGGCGGATTATTTTGTTGCGTTCTGGCCGTTAAAATTCATCTGGTTGACTGTCGATTGGCCTGTACCTGAAATTGGTGTCTAAAATGAGACAAAATCTCTGCAAATGTTCCTGTTGATGCAATGTTTGCAGGCAGAATTAAAGGGAAAAATTAGTCTGGTTGTACTGCCATGCCTCCGGCTCAACTGACAAGAAATCGATATAGAGCCCAATCTAAATTTGAAAGCATTTCGTTGCTCGCCACTGGCTTCAATCAAGCGAGTGTCAGCGCATCGCTGATTCGCTCCAAAAGCTATCAACAAATCTCAACTCATTTGAGCGGGATTATGCTCGTCGAGGATGTTTTTTGGGAGGGCTAGACGTGTTTTTCAGGGCAAATTCAGGCTAGCAGTTTAACGCTTGTTGCTGGTATGAAAGCCTCCATTTGCCGAAGCAAATAGAGGCTTTTTTCATGGCTAGACCTTAAAGAAGGTCAGCTCGTCTTGTTGATTCTGGGCAAGCTGAGCCAGCTCTGCAGACGCTTGTAGGGTTTGGTTAATCGCCGCTGCGTTTTGTCGCACCAGATCGAATGCTTCGGTTGTGCTTCTCGAAATTTCATCGGTCACACTGGTTTGTTCTTGTGAAGCGGTTGCAACGAGCGCATTGATTTCGGAAATCGCTTCAATGGCCTGTGAAATATCTTCAAACGATGCTTTCACTTGATCCGCGAGCACTACCGAGTCTTCAATCAGCTCAACGTTGTGCGTCATGTTGTCGCTGGCTTTTGCTGATTGATCCTGCAGCTTAGAAATAATGTCTTGGATGCTCACCGTCGATTGTTGCGTTTTCGACGCTAGGGCGCGTACCTCGTCAGCAACGACGGCAAAGCCTCGACCAGCATCGCCGGCTCGAGCGGCCTCAATGGCGGCGTTCAATGCGAGCAAGTTGGTCTGCTCGGAGATGCCATTAATGACTTCAAGCACCGAGCCAATCTCAATTGAAAATTTGCGCAACTCATTAATGATGTCCGCTGTTGCCGCGACTGAGCTGTTGATATCACCCGATAAGGCGATGTTTTTCTCTAGTGTTGCCTTACCGATATTTAGACGGCTGAGGCCTTCTCTGGTTTGTTCTTCGGCGTTAATCGCTTTACTACTGACTTCTTGTGATGTGCTAGATAACTCATTGATTGCCGTCGATATTTGTTCAACCTGAAGCTTTTCTTGCTCCATGTTGCGTAGGGTTTCGGTCATGACCACATTCAACTGATCGGAGGCACCAGAAACACGTTCTGAAATCCCCAAAGAGTTTTTCACAAGATCGGATAGCTGAGTAGAGAAGGCAATAACGGAGCGATAGATGCCGGTGTCGTTTTCGGTATTTGCATGGCTAATTGAGATATCGCCTTCGGCCATTTTTTCCATCAATGACGCAATTTCTTCTGGCGCGCCACCCACGGGTTTAAGCACTAAGCGGTTCATCACAATCAACAAAATGCCGCAGGCAATGACAAAGCAAACAAAACCAATGAGTAGCGACGATAGCAGTTGGCTTTGCGCACTTTGAGTGATTGAGCTTTTGTTGACGACGGTAATGTAGTCCCAGTTACTCACCGGCTCATTACCCCAGAAAGCGCTCATTTCGACTGTGGCACCATCGACCTCAGCCGCGTAGCTCAACTCCTGATTGTCTTTGCTCAAATCATCGAATTCTGGCTGTACTTCTTTTACTAAGGTGCCAAATAATTCCTGATCCGGCGCGCTCACCAGTTTCCGGTTGTAGGAATAGATGAACAGATCTTGCCTGTTTTTTATCTCACCCAGAATGAAGTCCAAGTGCAGGGTGGCTGAAACAGCAACATCTTGATTGACTTTATAAGCAATGGCGAGTGAACGTTTACCATTGTTTTTGTTGGTGTAGGCCGTTGATACAAAGAAGGTTTTACCTTCCTTGAAAAGAGCGCTGTAGTAGCTGCGTTTTAGGTAATTTTGCGTCGTCTTTTTACCGTCTTTTTTATACACCGCACCGGTTGTATCAAACAGGTAAACGCCATTGACTCGGCCACTCAACACGTTGGCAATGTCTTCCAAGCTGGCTTTGTTGCTATCGCTGAGGTTGTCGGCGCCAGGTTGGTGATTGCTAATTTTGATCGAGGACAGCACTGATTCATAGCTGTGGAATTTCTCAGAGATCACTGCTTCCAAAGCCAAGTTTTTCTCTTGGATCACTTGTTTGTTCAGCTCAATGCTTTCGGAGCGAAACGCCAGAAAGTCGAGTAAAGCAATCACCAGAATAATTGACGCTAAGATTGCGCCAAGGGCTATTGAAACTTGTAATCTAAATTTTTTCATTCCAGAAATCCCTTTCGGTTTATCAGGCTGGTACAAAATATGAAAGTGCGCAGTATCCGGCCTTACACTAGTCCTTACCAGCATTATGACCGATTATTAAGGTATCGATCAGAATTTCGTTTACTGGTGAGTTGCCCCCTTAGAAAGGGGGCAACTTCCTAAAGCCAGTTATTTACCTTTTTCTTCCAATTCGGCCAGCGAGCGTTGGATCATAGCGCGCAGACGGGCAGGCTTAACCATCTTACGCATAAACCCGTAGCCGCGCGCTTCAGCATCTTGTTGCAGGCCTACCTTGCTATCGGCAGTAATAAGAATACCGGGAATATCGACGCCGCAAATTTGGCGTACCGAGTCCATTAGCTGCAAGCCTGTTTCGCCATGATCAAGCTGGTGATCGACCAGCATGATGGCAACAGGCTCTTCGCAGCTTTCTACCACGCTAATGGCTTGCTTAATACTGTAGGCGGTTAATACGTTCGCTTGCCAGCTTTCTAGCAGAGCGGCCATGCCATGTAATACCGCTTCATCATTATCGACACACAACACGGTGCGGTCTGAAATCATTTCGAATCCAGGCCGGCTCATTGGTGCCGCCAGTTTAGCGGCGGCTTTAGTCGGGCAAACGCGCGGTACACGAATAGAGAACATGGAGCCATGATCGGGCTGCGAGGAGAGTTGGATATCATGGCCTAAAATCCGACAAAAACCTTGCGCAATGTTGAGGCCCAAACCTAACCCGCGAGAGCTCACGTGCTTTTGAGCTTCGAGTCGAGTAAAGGCTTCAAAAACGGTTTGATGTTGCTCGGGGTCAATGCCGGGGCCGGTATCAAATACTTGAATTAACATTTCACCCTGATGGCGGCGACAGCCCAGTAAAACTTTGCTGCCACTGGCATAGCGGAACGCATTACCCAGTAAATTCTGCAAGATCCGGCGTAGTAGTTTGAGATCGGAGTGTAGCCACATGCTGTTACTTTGAACTTTGAAATCAACCTCGTATTGGGTTGCCAGCGCGCTAAATTCGCGGCTTAAAATGTCGAATAAATCGCGCACCGCAAAGCTGGTGGTAACGGGCTTAATACGGCCCGATTCAATTCGAGCAACATCGCCCATATCGTTGAGCAATTCGCTGGCAGTGGCCAATGATTTGTTGAGGTTGGTTAACAGATCGCGGTGAATCATGGTCAAATCTTGTTGTTGACCCAGCGCCGAGCTGAATAAGCGAGCCGCTTCTAACGGCTGCATCAAATCATGGCTACAGGTGCGCAGGTAATGGCTCTTGTTGTAGTTGGCCTGCTCCAATGCCTCATTCACTTCCTGTAACGCAAAGGTGCGCTCTGTTACTCGAGTTTCGAGCTCTTCATTAGCCCGTTGTAAGGCGTGTTGTGCTTCTCGATAGACCGTCACATCGGAGAAGGTCATCACAAAGCCGCCAGATGGCATTGGGTTACCCCGAATCAGAATTACTCGCTTGTCGGGCAGCGTTCGTTCCGATGTATGTGATGTGCCGCGTTGTAAATGGAGGATTCGGGCTTGTACCAACTCTTCCACTTCGCCTTCGCCACATAAGCCTCGGGTGATGTTAAAGCGAATCAATTTGCCAATGGGCGTACCGACTTCAACCATGTCATCTGGATATTGAAACAAATCGAGATAGCGTTTATTCCAAGCCACCAAGCGTAAATCTGAGTCGATGACCGACATGCCTTCGCCCGCATTTTCAATGGCGCCTTGCAATAGGGTTTGGCTAAACTCAATCCGCTCCGACGAGGTTTGTTCGACCAGTTGAGCAATCTCATCGAGGGCAATATCGCGCCCTTCGAGTGCCGATGACAGCAGTAATTTGGCCGAACTTGCGCCCATCACACTACCCAGTAAGCGTTCTGAATGGGTCAACAAGGTTTGCTGGAAGCGCGCCGAGCCGGGTTTGATCTCATGGTTGCGCATGCTGCGCTCAAACTGCAAAAACGTTGCTTCGGCGCGGCGATCCCCCACAAAGCGAGCGGCCAGTGCTTTCATCTCCGTTACGCTAATTTGACTAATGCGGCGCGGTAATTGGCTTTCGGGATTATGGCGCTCTTGAAATTGGCCGGCTTGAATACGTTCAACCACAGTCGGGCGTGCCCAGTTACTGCCAAACCATAAACCAAACACGTTGGAGCCTAAGCTAAACAAGGTTCCTGCAGTAATGGCCGATAGGCCGGTGAATTCCAACCAGGGTGGCACGGCCAACACGCCAAAGTGAGGGAACACCACCCACAACAGCCAGTTGGTGGCGCCAAGTAACAAGCCAAGCGCCACGCCAATACGGTTGGCTTTGCGCCAGTAAAACGCCGCGAATAGACCCGGTGCCAACTGTGCAATGGCGGCAAATGCAATTTCACCCAAGCTCGCTAAGGTATCTGGTGGCGCTAATAGAAATGCGGTGTAACCGAGAATAATCACCAGCACAATCAGACCGCGGCGAATGAATAATACCCGTTGGTTAAAGTCGTCGAAGGTGCGAGCGCGCTGATCAAAGCCACGTTTAAACATCAGTGGCAGGAATATCTCATTGCTGACCATGGTGGCCAGCGCAATGCTCGACACAATGACCATAGAGCTAGCGGCCGACAATGCTCCTAAAAACGCCAACACCGATAACCAGTTGTAGCCTTCGTGTTGCGGCAAAACTAAAACGTAGGAGTCGGCTGCCACTTGTTGCCCCAACAACAAATAGCCAGCCACACCCAGAGGAGCGGCAAAGACAGCGAATACCATTAAATAAGCAGGAAATAACCAACGAGATGTTTTTGCTTCGTCGGTCCCTCGGCTTTCCACCACCATCACGTGGAACTGACGCGGCAGACACAAAAAGGCAGCGGCCACCACTACGGTAGAGCCAATCATCGCGGGTAAGCTTGGCCAGCTTAATTGTTGCTCGGTCATCCCGGCGGCTGCAGCGCTTTGCCAAAGCTCAACGGGGGATGAAAACATCACAAAACAGACCACGATGCCAACCAGCAAGAATGCCAATACCTTAATGATCGACTCAAAGGCAATGGCGAGCATGATACCGGGATGGCGCTCGGTCATATCAACGGTGCGAATACCAAATAGCATGGTAAACGCAGCTAAAACGAGAGCCACCATAAAGCCAAGTTCGGCATTACTAAACGTGGTGGGGCTCATCAGCTGAACACTGTAGACAATGGCTTTAATCTGCAACGCCAAGTAAGGCATGGTGCCAATCAGCGCCACTAGGGTAACGCTCAATGCCAAGCCCTGAGATTTACCGAACCGTGAAGCAATTAAGTCGGCAATAGAGGTCAATTGCAGTTTATGGCTAACCCGCATCATCCGCTGGGTAAGCGGCCAACCAAACAGGAATAGCGCGATGGGACCTAAATAAATGGGCAGATGAGAAAAGCTTGCCGATGAAGCTTGTGCCGAGGTGCCTAGGAAACTCCACGAGGAGCAATACACGCCCAGTGACAAACCGTAGATCCAAGGCCGTATTTTGGCACTGAGTTGAAAGCGTTGTTGATCGCCAAACCAGGCTAATAAAAACAGCAGACCGATATAGCCGAAGCTGATCACTATAAGTTGCAACTGGCTCAACATAAGTTGCTAAATCCCAAGCTCAAAATAACTTGTAAGACCTTGGCAGGATGGCGCAATGAGGTCAAGCTAGCAAACCGACTAAAGCTCGCAACATCACACTTGGTGGAATCAATTCATTGGCAGGTATAGCTGAACTTCTAGGCCTTTGTTCATACCGTTGCGCAGTGATAGACGACCGTTATGACCATCGATAATTTCTCGGCATAAAGACAAGCCGATGCCTGAGCCACTAGGCTTTGTGGAAAAACCTGGAGTTAGTGCTTTGGC
This sequence comes from Neiella holothuriorum, assembly GCF_019457915.1. Classification (GTDB taxonomy): domain Bacteria; phylum Pseudomonadota; class Gammaproteobacteria; order Enterobacterales; family Neiellaceae; genus Neiella; species Neiella holothuriorum. The sequence continues at coordinate 161,300 of NZ_JAHZSS010000004.1, read as the reverse complement.
CAGGATATCTGCTGTCATACCAGGTCCTTTATCGGCAATGATGATTTGCAGATAACGATCGCTGGTTGTATTAACTATTACGCTTACCTGTTGCTCTGGTTCGGCCTCATGGGCGTTTTTCAGCAGATTAATTAATACCTGTTCCAACTGTTGCGGATCGGCTGAAATGATTTGATGCTCAGCGTTGTTGACTAGCTCGAAATTGTACATACCCTGTAGGGTTTCCAATATGCTCAGCGCATCCACCGGTATTTTGTTCGGCTCACGGATCCGTGCCAATGCACTGTAATCTTTAATGAAGTCGGCCAAGTGAGCAATGCGCCTGGATATGGTGGAGAACACTTTGTTTAAGCGTGGCTCATCAAATTTTTCGGCCAACAACATCCCGCTATGACACATTGAACTAATCGGTGCCAGTGAGTTATTCAATTCATGATTCATCACCCGGACAACCTTCTTCCAAGTGTGTAATTCTTTCCGATTAAGCTCATCGGTCATGGGTTTAAAAATGAACAGTTCATGACGCTGACCATGCAAACGCAGTCGTGATCGACTTAAGTGCCAGGCCTGTGGCTGTTGAGTCGTGTCTAGCATCGAAACAAAACAGCCCTGTTCAGAATCTGTGATTTGTTGTAGCTCCGGCGCACGTTGTTGCAGCAAGGAACTCCAACCTAACTCATCGCCAACTTCATTCGATTGCAAGAAAAAGTGCCGCGCAGCTTGGTTGGTAAAGACGATTTTATCGCGGTCATTGACCAGCACAGTTAGGGTAGAAGAAGCGTTGATGACTTTATCGAGCAGCAACTCGCGCTGATACAGGTATTGCCGTTCTTGCCTGAGTTTTGCTGCGGCCTTATTGAATAAGCTAACCGTTGGTTTTGCTGCGGCGACTTTGGGTTCGGGCAAACTGGTAGCAAAGTCGCCATCTTGTAGGCTCAACAAGCCATCATTTAGGCTTTGTATCAAAACTTGCTGCTGGTGGCTGTAGACTTTTATTGCCCTAACCATCAGAACGACTATTACACTTGCTAAGCCCATCAGTAGATATTTTTGATGAGGCCAAAGTAACAGCCAGCTGGCAATGAGGAGGCTATTGAGAGTAAGCAAATAGGCGAAAAAGCGACTAGTCATGCTGGCTCAACTGATACTTTTCAATTCGCCGATAAAGCGCTTGACGGGTTAACCCAAGAGATTCGGCAGCTTTTTTGATAACCCAGTTGTGCTCGGTAAGGGCTGACTCAATTTGTTGTTGCTCAGATTGCACCTCTATTTGCTGTTGTTGACCGAAGTCATCAGCTTTAAGTTGTCCGCTGCTGCTAAATACAACTGCCCGCTGACAACAATTCTGCAGCTCGCGGACATTGCCTGGCCATGGCTGACTAATGAGCCATTGCTTGGCGCTATCTGTTAACTCATGCTCGCCAATAAACAATTGCGCCAGTGGCACTATATCTTCTTTGCGCTGACTCAACGCAGGCACTTGCAATGACACCACATTCAGGCGGTAATACAAGTCTTCACGGAAGGTGCCTGTACGAATCGCAGCTGGTAAATCGGCGTTGGTCGCGGCTATAACGCGAACATCAACAGTACGAGTTTGGCTTGAGCCTAAGCGTTCATACTCGCCCGATTGCAGCACCCGCAGCAGCTTCATTTGACCACTTAATGACAAGTTACCGATTTCATCCAAAAACAAGGTGCCACCGTCTGCGGCTTCAAATCGCCCTTGTCGCGTCGAGTTTGCGCCGGTGAAGGCACCGGCTTTAGCACCGAATAGCTCAGCTTCCATCAACTCTCCCGGTAATGCGCCCATGTTGACCTTGATCCAAGGTGCAGAGGAGCGTTCGGATTGCGCCTGTACGGCATCGGCAATGACTTCTTTACCGGCTCCATTTGGCCCGGTGATCAGCACGTTAACGTTGGCTTGAGCAACTTTCGCCGCTTGTGCAAGTAATTGCTTCATGGCTGGGTTGTTGCTCGTCAACCCTGTTACTGGAGCGGCGGATTGGTTTTGTTGGGCTTGGTTGTTGATGTGTTCGCTGACGAGCTCTAGCAATCGCGAGTCATCCCACGGCTTGGGCAAATAGTCGGTGGCTCCAGCTTTGACTAGTTCAACAGCGTTGTGCAGGTGCGTCCAGGCTGTGATGACAATGATTGGAACAGTTGGGTTGAGCTGCTTGAGTTTGTAAAACAGCTCTCTGCCTTCGTTGCCGCTGGTTAAACCGTTGGTGAAGTTCATGTCCTGAATTACCAGATCGATTTTGCGCCGCTCCATGCACGTGATGGCTTGTTGCATGGACGAGGCGGTGATCACCTCGTGCTCATGCAAACTGAGCAGCAGCTCAAGTGCGTCGAGAATGTCTGGGTTGTCATCGACAACAAGTACACGTCCCATGTAGTACCTCGATTAAACCGTGCGGGTGGCAATGACAGGTGGAATCAAGCTAGTGCGCCACGCAGGGAACCAGGTTGATAGTGAACCAGAGACAAAAACAATAACGAAAGCAGCCAGATACAGCAATACGTTCGGCTTGCTAATGTCGATTTGTCCGCTCAATCCAATGTTAATGGCTAGCATAACCGCGACGCCGAGCACACTGCCAAGCAAGGTAATTAACCAGTGCTCTGCCATCACGTAAAACAGAATGTCTTTACGAGTGGCGCCCAGAGCCCGACGGATACCAATTAGGCGACGTTGACGGAAAACATGAAATTGAGCGTGAGCAAAACTACTGATGGCAGTGACAATTAGCATCAATACACAGAGGATGGTAAACAACCCAACCAACCCATTATCTTCCTGATAGAACTCTTGATGATGTTGAACCATGGAAAACACCTCAAGAATATCTCGCTCTGGGTGTACCGACAGTAACGCATCCTCTAGCAAGTTTGCGGTTGTTTGTAGTTTTTCTGGAGCGACACGCAGCAAATAGTTTTGTGGAATATCAGGAATCGCTAGATCTTCGTTGTAGAAAACAGCGTATTGCTTCTCTTCTGGGTTACCGGGCATGGTGACAAAATCACTCACAATTCCCACCACAAAACCAGCATTGATCTCCTGGCCTATTGCAGACTCATTACCAAATAACTCGCGTGCCAGAGATTGGGTGATAATGGTGCTTGGCGTTTCCTGGTCGCGCATTTGCGGAGAGGCCTCGTCAAATAAACGGCCCTCAACTAAATGCAGCCCCAAGGTTTCGAAAATATTATTGCTAGAGAAGTAATACGGCACAAAATTAAGTTGTCTATTTTCCAGCAATTTTTCCGGTTCATCGCGTTTGATCACTGAGCCATTCCAACCACCCCATTGGATCGGCAACTGGTTTAATTGGCTTACCGATGTAACTCCCGGAAGCGCAGACAATTTGGCGATATCTTGATGCAACACTGAGCGGTAGAAATCTTCATCGCGAAAAGCGCCAGAGGTTGGTAGTAGTTGAACAATCAATAATTCATCTTTATCAAAACCCAACTTACGCTTCATCTGGGCGTTTGTATCGAGTGCCATAATGCTACTGTTAACGACCAACCCTAGGGTTAATGCCAACTGCAGAATGAGTAGGAATGTTGCAAAACGGCGATGCAACAGAGACTTAATCAATGCTTTGATATTCATAACGAATTCCTATTTCATTTCTGCAGAAATACTGGCGCGATTGGCGCGCCATAATGGATAACCTGTGCTCAACAATGCTGTTAGTAGTGCAATGGCAAAGCCTTGCCCAAGCACTGCAGGTTCAAGTTGAGCGATGGCTTTTAAATTTGGCAGAAGCACAACAGAGCAGGCGAGGAACAACCAACTTAATAACAGCGCCAAACTACCTGCGATTGATCCAACCAGCATTGCCTCGACAAACCCTTGGCGAAATAGTTGATTGCGACTGGCTCCTAATGCGCGGCGCAGGCCCATTTCCGATTTGTCATCATGGTACTTCGCCAGTAGCAGGCTACTTGCGTTAAATACACATACGATTAGAAACAACATGGTTGCAATGGAAAATGCGAGTAGACGTTGATCTACAACTTTCAATTTGTCAGCCCACTCGTGAACATTTTTCAACTCGTTGTTAATCGCCAACGGATGTTCTCCGGCGTCTTTGAGTTGCTGACTGTAGTTATCAAGATATTGCTGAAAGCTGTCTTGTTGCGCTGCGCTGTCGAGTTGAGCCCACAGAGATAAATAGAAACGGTTATGTGGCCGAGAGCTGGCCATGTCTCCGCTATAGTCAACGCTTGAGCTGCGTCCATTAACGCCCCAATTGTTATCAATTGCAGTTTCTAGCGGTACGAATAAGTCATCTGTTGGCCGAAAGGCGCTATCTTGCTCCATGTGATAGAAACGAGGACGCAGTGTCCAAGGCTTGAGAACACCAACAACCGTATAGGGTTTACCTTCAATCTCCACCGCTTTGCCAACTGAGTTGCTGCCACCGAATATCTTGTCATTTAAATCACTGCCCAATACCACTTCGTTACCTTCTGCACTGCTGAGACTGCGGCCGTAGGCAAATGGAGCATTGGTCAACGCAAAAAAGTCTGGGGTGGTCGCTCGCGTGTCGGCGGCAAAACGGGTTAATGATTTTGCATCTAGCGACTTGGTATAAACGCGGGTTTGATAATGAGCAACAACCTTGGTTGGGATGCCGCTGGAAAGTACCTGTTGCGCATCGCGATAACGTGTCACGAACAAAGGTTGTTGGTGCGGCGAATCTTCATCTGGCCAGCTGTTAAGCGACACGTGAAACAAACGATCGCTTTTTTCCGGAATTGGATCGGCCGCCATAGATTGGTAAAGCGCCATGTTTGATGCCAGAGCGCCAACACCAATGGCCAAGGTAAGAATCACCATGCTGTAAAGCGTCGGAGAGCGTTTCAGGCTTCGCAGGCTAAGCATTAAATAGTAGTGCCACATATTACAGCTCCTCACGCCAATTCTGCTTCAGACTCAACTGAAGCGCTTACCGATTGAGGTTGGTACACCCGATGGTCGGTCATTTGGCCGTCAATGATTTGGACATTGCGTGGTACCGAGCGGGCTTGGTCTGGATCGTGGGTCACCATAATGATGGTGGCACCGTCTTTGTTCAGATCGTGCAGCAGCTCCATGACCTGTCGAGCCATGAGGGAGTCGAGATTACCGGTTGGCTCGTCTGCGAGAAGTAATTTCGGTTCGCCGGCTAAGGCGCGAGCGATGGCGACACGCTGTTGTTGACCACCAGATAGTTGGCTTGGTAAGTAGTTCATACGCGACGCCAAGCCTACTTTTTCCAATGCTTCTTCAATACGACGCTTTCGCTCCTTGCCGTTAAAGCCGCGGTAGCGCAGCGGCATATCAACATTGTCGAACAGGCTGTAGTCGGGGATCAGGTTGTAGTTTTGGAAGATAAAACCAATCTTTTCATTGCGTAGGCGTGACAACTGATTGTCGCTTAAGCCCTTCACCGATACGCCATCAATACTGTATTCGCCTTCATCAAACTGATCGAGGAGTCCTGCAATGTTCAAAAAGGTAGATTTGCCTGAGCCAGAAGGACCGGTAACTGCAACAAATTCGCCAGCGTTAACACTTAAGCTAAAGTCGTTCAGCGCGTGAGTTTGAATGGTTTCTGTTCGATAAATTCTTGATACGTTCTGCATAGATAACATGGCTGAAATTCCCTTCACGTTGTTTGGCATATCTGGTTCATTTAACAATTAATAATTTGTTTGTTAGTCGATTAGCTTGATTTGGGCTGTATCGACAAAGTCTTCATAGCTGCTGGAGATAATTTGATCGCCTTCATTCAAGCCAGACACAATCTCGATGTAGTTGACGCTGGTTGCGCCAAAGTCAACTGGCTGTTGGCTTGCTAGTAGTTGCTCGTCGAGGCGATAGACTTGTTGTTGCTTGGATGAAGTGAGAAATGAGCCGCGACGCACCATCAATACATCAGGCTTTTTCTCAAACTCTAGGCGGGCGGTGACTCGTTGATTCTGGCGCAAGCGTAGAGACGATGATGCCGGAACGGAGACTCTTACCATCACTTCACTAGCTTGAATTTCTGGTGAGATGGCTATCACTTCACCAACTATTTTTTCGCCAGAAATGGTCATGCTAACGGTGAGCCCTAAGCCGAGATCTTCGGCATAAAATTCCGGTACACCGATTTCGGCTTCATAGCGGCTTAGGTCGACCACAGTCATTAGCGGTGTACTGTCTGGCACATTGTCTTTTTGTGCCACAAGCCAGTTGCCGATCACCCCTGATACCGGCGCTTTGATTTCTGTTGCTTGTTTGCGGCGGGCTAGCTCATCAAGCGCTAGCTGCTGACGGGCAATGGCCATCTCACGTGTTTTCTGCTCAAAGGCTAAACGCTCTTTGGCGACATCAACTTTGCGCAGTGCGTGCTTGTATTGCACTTGCGCGGCTAAAAGTTTGTCTTGATTTTGTGCCCATTCCTGCTCGCTAATAACCTGCTTTTTGTATGAAATATCGGTGCGCTCTTGCTCGCGCTGTGCTGCTGTTAGGTTGAGCTTGGCTGTATCAAGGGCACGCTCTAAATCTAGTTGTGCTTCGTTATTAGCTAAGCGGCCGCGACTTGCGTCGATGCTCAGCTTGTCCAATTCGGACTGAGCTTGTTGCAACTGAGCATCCAGCTCTGGGCTGGCTATGGTCGCAACGCTCTGGCCTATCTGAACACTATCTCCAGGTTTAGCAAGAAGGGTAATCACACCCGGCTCAGAGCTATAAAGCTGAGGTGCATTGGCTGCAATTAGTCGGCCAGATACAGCAATATCGCGAATTAAGTCGCCCCGAAAAACCTCGGTAGTTTGTACTGAATCCAGACTCACTCGCTTGCCGCCACTATGCCACAAAGCGATGCTTGGCAGGGCAACAGTCAACGCAACACATGCAACCACAGCAGCTGCGAGGTAGCGCCAGCGCTTATTGTTTTTTGTTGGAGTAATTACTGTGTCTTGGCCTTGGGTTCCGTCAATCATGGCTGTGTCCTTGGTAAATCATTTCATCTGGCAATGAGGTTGCAACCAAGGTGCCAAAATGTGGCGTGCTATTAACTGTTTGTTTTTATTTGCTTTACGTTGTTACGTTGAGGGGGTAAGTGTCCGGTCGGACACTCCGCTGTGTCCGCGACTGTCCGAGTGTACGGCACGTACATTCGTCTAAATGTATTGGAAGAATACTCCCGAATTGAGCTTTACTTATTGGGAATCCAAGTAGATAACGGACTGTATATTCAAGTGAAATTTTGTAGAGGCACGCTTTGTTCTTACTTCGCTTATGCGCTAATGGAGATTTACTTAGGGAGAGATAATGGATAAGAAGTTACAAAGGAAGCAACTAACAAATCGATTTGTATTTTTCTGCCACAGAGGCTCTGTGTGCGTCAGCTACTTACATCGGCAATAGGGTGTATCGCTATTTCTCCTCGGTCATTTGATTTGTATTCGTTTACGGTTGATAGGGTAGCTGAACAATCGTATTTCGATATGAATGTATGAGCACATTTTTACGACGCATATATTCAGCCCATTAGGCCAATTGCACCACATCACCTAACGTACTCACTCGGGTTTGATGGGCTTGTTGTGCCATGAGTAATTCGGCGCAAGCAATGGCATCGGTTAGTGCTTGATGGCCTGAAGCGACTGGCAGGCCGTAATTCGCTCGGCAATGATGCAGGCGCAAACGGTGTAAGGGCACCATTGGCGCTGCACGTTCTTGAATGCGTTTTTCGATGGTTTGAGTATCGATGACCAAGAGTGGAATGTGCATACCGAAACATTGCTGAAAAGCTTGCTGCAAAAAGGCTGTGTCGAGCGGTGCGTGGTGGCACACCAGAACACGCCCCGTAAGCGCTTCTAACAGTTGCTCTAACACTTGGGTAAGCGGTAGCGCGCTGGCTAAATCGGCATCGGTTAGATGATGGATGGTGGCACTGTCGCCGACGCCACCGTCAATTTTTACCAGTCGCTGGAGGGCCTTTCCTGCGGCAACCGTGAGGTTGTCCATCACCACAAAACCGGCTGAAACAATCTGATGATGTTTGGGATTTAAGCCGGTTAATTCGAGATCGGCCGCCAACATTGGTTGTTGTGATATCGGCCGACTAAAGTCGCTCGGCAAGGCCGCTAAATAGTTGGCAATAATCAGGTTTGGGCGGATGTTTAGACACCGCCTGGCTTTTCTAAGCTGCCGTTTCAGCTTAAGTTGTAGCCACATTAGCTTCGCCCTCCGGCGAACTTCAACAGCACGGCTTGTTGTGCTTGTTCAATGAGGGCAAAACATTCTTTTAACTGGTGGCGTTGTAAGTCGGTCAGTTGCTGGGGCTTGAGTAGCGTTTGTTGCTGTTGATTGAGGCTTAAACGCAGACCTAAAAGAAATTGCCAGCATTCAATTAGGTTATTGCTATCGGTTGTTGATAGCGATCCTGCCTGCTGCGCGGCTTGCAAGCGGCTGGCAACATCAGCTTGTTCTGTGCCCGCGGCTAAACCGTATACCCGGCTGATCTCTACCAGTGGTGCCAGTGCTCGTTTTTTCAATTCGATGCCTTTCGTCCCTTTGCCGTCGCGCTCTAAGATCAAGCGGCCAAATAAGCCAATGGGTGGTTTTTGTGCCACGGCATTACGCGCTAGCAGAGCAAGGAAAATTTGGTCTTTTTGACATAGCTGACGTAGCTCGGCGTGCAGCTGCTCCGCTAAACCATGGGGATCTATGACGGCTCGAAAATCAAAGAAAATACTGGCATTGAGCAGGGCTTTTGGATCACCACTTTGTTGCCAGTGTTTAAATTTTGAAAGCCATTCAAGGCGCGACAACCGATACGCTGGATTGCTGGCCATGATGTCACCGGGGCAGGTGACAAAGCCACACAGGTCGAGGCTTTGGCATACTTGCTCGGCCAGCTGTTGAAAGTAATCTTGATGCTCAGGTAACGGCGGCTCGGCCAGTAACAAGCCGTTATCTTGGTCGCTGCTGGCTGACATATCCTGCCGGGCCTGCGAACCAAAACAAAGCCAAGCATAAGCTTGCGGTGGCGGCCCAAGGGTGGCTTCGGTTAAAACCAGAAGTCGGCGACACGCAATGTCGGCCACTAAACTAATTAACTGGCTGATACGATCACTACGCATGCCTTGGCGTAACATGGTTTCAATCAAATCAGGTAATTGTTGACAGCATTGTTCAATTTCTTTGGGACTGTTTTGGCGCGCAATTTCGCCAACCAAATAAAGTGGGTTGGCATGAGCCAAAGCAAGTAAATCCGTGCTGCTGATGAGGCCGACTATCTGATTGTCTTCAGTAACCGGGAGGTGATGTATTTGCTGCGCCGACATGGTGAGCAATGCGTCAATGGCTGAGGCGGTATGCTCGATGGTATGCACAGGGTGGGTCATGACATCATCCACCCGCGTGTCCGGCGATCGTTCTTCGGCCAATACTCGGCTGCGCAAATCTCGGTCGGTCAGCATGCCAAACAATCGCCCGTCGCGCATGACTGCTAACGCAGATACGCGCTCTAACGTCATCCGTTTTGCAGCTTGAGCAATCGTAGTGTCCGGTTTAATGGCCACCAACTCTCGTTTAATAAGTGCTTTGATGCTGGCCTGCAATGAGGGAGTGGCTTTGGGTTTGGCCAACGCTAAATAGCGTTTGCCTGATTGCTGCAAGAAGTCGCTAACAAGTGTGTGATCATTAGCCAACTCGGTAATGGCTTGTTGATCAAACGAATAAACAAGAGCGTCTTGTAGTACTTCTAAATGACTGCCTTGCTGATGGCCTGGTAGGCTTGCGCCAAAGCAGCCGCCGGTATCAATGTGGTCGATAATCTCCGATTGGTTTTTCAACTGAATTGTGCCGCTGCGTAGCCAATGCAACTGAGACTGTTGCAACAGATCACTGGGTTGTTGGCGAGCAAGGTAGCGAATGTGAAGGTGGTTACATAAATCAATAAGCGCCGTTTCCGGTAGTTCCGAAAACGGCGCTGTTTGGCTAAGAAAGGTCAGTACGTCGGGTAATTGTGCATCATCCATTGTGACTGACCTCGCTCGGGTTAAAGATTAATTACTTAATCAGTTGGTTTATTAATGATCTTGAGCTTCACCAGCACCTTTCGGGAAGCGAATAGACTCGACCATTTGCTGAACATCTTCTGGCACTGGCGCGGTGACTTTGCTAACCGCCAATGACACCACAAAGTTCACCAACATACCCAAGGTACCGATGCCTTCTGGCGAGATACCAAACCACCAGTTTTCAGGCACATTGCCAGCTGGATTAATGAACTTAAAGTAGATGATGTACGCCGCGGTAAAGGTGATCCCCGACAACATGCCCGCAATTGCGCCTTCTTTGTTCATCGTCTTCGAGAAGATCCCCAAAATAATCGCAGGGAAGAAGGAGCTGGCTGCGAGACCAAAGGCGAATGCAACCACCTGTGCCACAAAGCCTGGCGGGTTAATACCGAAGTACCCAGCCACACAAATAGCGGCTGCTGCGGCAATCCGAGCTGCGCGCAACTCCTGCTTATCAGAAATATTCGGCATGAAGTTTCGTTTGAGCAAATCGTGGGAAATGGCGGTTGAGATCACCAGTAACAGACCTGCCGCGGTTGATAGCGCTGCTGCCACACCACCTGCGGCAACCAGTGCGATCACCCAGTTTGGCAAGTTGGCGATTTCTGGGTTGGCCAATACCATGATGTCGCGGTCGATCTTCATCTCGTTGCGTTCGTCGCCGGCATAGAACATGCGACCATCACCGTTTTTGTCATCCCACTTAATCAGGCCAGTTTCTTCCCAATTTTTTACCCAGCTTGGTGCTTGCTCGTATTCTGTACCTTGCATGTCGCTGCCGTTAATGGTGTCGATCATGTTGACGCGAGCAAACGCGGCAATGGCTGGTGCAGTGGTATACAGAATAGCGATAAAGACAAGTGCCCAACCGGCCGAGATGCGAGCGTCTCGGACTTTAGGAACCGTAAAGAAACGAACGATAACGTGTGGCAAACCTGCCGTACCGACCATCAGTGCTGCAGTAATGAAGAACACATCAATGGTGGCTTTGGAGCCGTCGGTATAAGCGGCAAACCCGAGTTCGGTGGAAAGCCCATCGAGCTTGTCCATCAAATAGACCCCGGGTTCACTGACCAATTCGCTCCCCAAACCAATTTGCGGGAAAGCCGAGCCGGTCATCATGATGGAGATGAAGATTGCCGGTACTAGATAAGCAAAAATCAACACGCAATATTGCGCTACTTGGGTGTAGGTAATGCCTTTCATGCCACCGAGTACGGCGTAGAAAAATACGATCGCCATACCAATGACCACGCCCCATTCGATATCAACCTCTAAGAAACGGCTGAATACCACGCCAACGCCACGCATTTGGCCTGCGACATAGGTAAATGAAACGAAGATTGCACAGAATACCGCAACGGTTCGGGCAGCCTGTGAGTAGTAGCGATCACCAACAAAATCCGGCACCGTAAACTTGCCGAATTTGCGTAAATAGGGGGCCAAACAGAGCGCGAGAAGCACGTAGCCACCGGTCCAACCCATCAAGTAAACACCGCCGTCATAGCCCATAAAGCTAATCAGACCTGCCATTGAAATGAACGAAGCTGCACTCATCCAATCTGCTGCGGTTGCCATACCATTGGCGACTGGATGTACGCCGCCACCGGCAACGTAAAATTCTTTGGTAGAGCCAGCGCGAGCCCAAATCGCAATGCCGATATAAAGGGCGAACGAGGCACCCACAATGATGAAGGTAAGCGTTTGAATATCCATTATCATTCCTCCCTTACACCAAATTTCTTGTCGAGTTCATTCATCTGCCATACGTAGACAAAAATGAGCGCAACGAAAATATATATCGAGCCTTGTTGTGCAAACCAGAAGCCGAGTTTGACACCGCCAATACGAATTACGTTAAGTGGCTCGGCCAACAAAATACCGAGTCCAAAGGACGCCACAAACCAAACGACTAATAGCGTCAACATCAGACGCACATTTGCCTTCCAGTAAGCTTTGGCCGCTTGTTCATTTTCAAAAGCCATTGGGTTTTCCCCTTGTTTGTGTGTTTGGGACCGTCTACTGCTGCCGTTGTTTTTGGTATTACCTGTGTTTAAAAAACAATCAGTCGTGCGGCCTGCCAATGAACCTAGAAACACCCAGCAAATTCCGAAAGTCGACTTTAGTCTAAAAAAAATCGTTTTGAGAGCAATGTCTTACATCCATGTCACAAAAAATAATTGGTTAGACCAAAGTCCAATGGTTGATTATTTTTTAGCCGTCTAGTTTTTCTGGCAGCGCAACTTACTGCCCGAATTCCGGATGAGTTGCATGCCGCATAAAGGGCACCGAACAAAATTAATAACTGGAGAAAACCCATGGCTGATAACACGGTTGACAAGTCGTCAGAAATCTTTCACCCAAGTGCAGAAGTGGTTGCCAATGCCAATGTGCCGGAATACGAAAAGATGTATCAGTATTCTTGTGAAAACCGCGAAGAATTTTGGGCTGAAGAGGCCGATAAGCTGAGCTGGTACAAAAAATGGGACAAGGTACTGGACGACAGTAACAAGCCATTTTACAAGTGGTTTACTGGCGCCAATTTCAACATCGTTCACAATGCCATTGATCGCCACCTTGAGGATGCCACCCGCAACAAGTTAGCGATTATTTGGGAAAGTGAAGGCGGTGCAGTCCGTTCATTTTCGTACCACGCAATGAACCGTGAAGTCAGCAAGTTCGCCAACACTCTCAAAAGCATGGGTGTAAGAAAAGGCGATATCGTGACCATCTACATGCCGCAAGTACCGGAATTGGTTTTTGCGATGTTGGCTTGTGCCAAGATTGGCGCGGTTCACTCTGTGGTTTACGGTGGTTTCTCTTATGAAGCGCTGGCGGCTCGCATCGAAGATGCTCACAGTCGAGTGTTGGTCACGGCTGATGGCGGCTTCCGCCGTGGCAAACCTATTGACCTAAAATCCATTGCCAATGAAGCGATGAAACGTAGCCCAACCATCGAAGTCTGTATTACCGTTCGCAACAACGGATTGGATGTGGAGATGGAGTCGGAGCGTGACTTTTGGTACCACGATTTGCAATCCTTACCAGTCGCCAGCAACAAGTGTGAAACAGAAGTGCTCGACTCGGAAGATCCGTTGTTCATCCTGTACACCTCCGGTACCACAGGTAAACCAAAGGGAATGCTGCATAGCCACGCTGGTTACGCCGTGTATACCTCGACCACCCATCGTTACTTATTTGACGTGAAACCCGAAGATCGCTGGTGGTGTGCGGCCGATCCAGGCTGGATCACCGGCCACAGTTACTTGGTGTATTCACCGCTAATTAATGGCGCCACCATTGTGATGTACGAAGGCGCGCCGAACTACCCGTATCCAAATCGCTTATGGGCCATGGTTGAAAAATATGGCGTTAACTTGTTCTACACCTCGCCTACAGCCATTCGCGGCTTGATGCGTTTTGGTGACCGTTGGCCACAGCGTCATGACTTGAGTAGCTTGCGAATTCTTGGCTCGGTGGGCGAGCCCATTAACCCCGAAGCCTGGAAGTGGTACTACGAAGTCATTGGCGACAAGAAATGCCCAATTATTGATACCTGGTGGCAAACCGAAACCGGCGGCGTGATGATCGCTCCGCTGCCAATTACGCCGCTTAAGCCGGGCTCCTGTACCAAACCATTTTTCGGCAACGAGATTGGCGTGGTGGATGATGAAGGCAATGACGTCCCCGTTGGCGAAGAAGGTAAGTTAGTCATCAAGAACCCGTGGCCAGGTATGGCGCGCACTATTTATGGCGATGATGATCGTTATGCCAGCTTGTACTGGGGCGACTACGGCGAAAAGAATTACTACAAAGCAGGCGATTCGGCCAAGATTGATGAAGACGGCTATGTCTGGGTTATTGGTCGTATGGACGAGGTACTGAAAGTGTCCGGTTATCGCTTGGGCACCGCTGAAATTGAAAGTGCCTTGGTGAGCCACCCCGCTGTATCTGAAGCCGCTGCAATTGGTTTACCGCACGAGGTTAAAGGTAATGCGATTCATACCTACGCCATTTTACGTGACGGCTTGGTTGGCGATCGTGCCCTCGAGCAAGAGCTGAAAGAGCACGTGGGCAAAGAGCTTGGCAAAATTGCACAACCAGAAGATGTGCAATTTGTTGAATCACTTCCAAAAACTCGAAGCGGCAAGATCATGCGACGGGTACTTAGAGCACGTGCCTTAGGTCAAGACGAAGGCGATTTGAGTACGCTCGAAGAGTAATCCTAAATTGGGCAGGCAATTCTGTCTGCCCTTGTTCCCCTAATGCTGCAAACAACCTAAATCAGGGTTGGGGGATCGCTTTACCAAAAAACAGCCGCAACGGGGCGCTCAAGTCATCACTCAACTGCGATTTTGAGCATCTTCCAGAGCTGTACGGCTGCATCAGACAGCAACAAGAGGCGAATGAATAATGCGTTCCAACAAACATTTAAAACATACCCTGGCATTAACGTTACTGGCATCAACGTTGCCCTTTGCCGCCCATTCGGCAATTGAAATTGGCACCGTCGAAGAGGCCATGAAGAAAACCAAATTGAGTTTTGGTGGCTTTATCAAAATCGACAGCTTTTGGAGTGATTACAGCGACGGCAAGTTGGCTAGCAACAATATTGGCCGCCAGTTTTACGTGCCATCAACCATTCCTGTTTGTGCCACCGATGATTGTGATAGTGGCGATGCTCAATTTGATGCGCACGCTAGAACAACTCGATTCAATTTCGGCAGTACCACGCAGTATGGCGACCACACCATCAAGACCTTTCTAGAAATGGATTTTGCCGCTACTCCCAATGGTAACGAGCGAGTGTCCAATAGCTACAGCCCGCGCATGCGCCATGCTTTTATTACCTTCGACAATGTGTTGGTTGGTCAAACTTGGAGTACGTTCCAAAATACCGGCGCGCTGGTGGAGTCGATGGACTTCATTGGTGTCTCTGAAGGTACCACCTTCGAGCGTCAAACTCAGATCCGGTTCACCATGGGGAATTGGCAGTTTGCCTTAGAGAACCCTGAAACCACCATCACGCCTTATGGCGGAGGTTCTCGTCTTGATGTGGATGACAGCAGTTTGCCCGACGGGGTAGTGCGCTACAACCACAAAGCTGACTGGGGTGACTTAGTGTTCGCCGGTTTAGTACGTTCGTTGGATGATGGCGACGAAACCGAAATGGGCTATGGCCTTAGTGGCTCGGGCAAAATCAACGTAGGTGCCAAAAATGATATTCGCTTTATGGTCAACTACGGCTCCGGTATGGGGCGTTATGTGGGCCTCAATGCCATAAATGATGCGGTATATACTGCCGATGGTGAGTTGGAAGCGATTGACGTTGTCAGTGGTTTTGCAGGCTACCGTCACTGGTGGAATGAGCAATGGCGCAGCAACGTATTCTTTTCGGCTATTTCCGCTGACAACGACACGGAGTTAACCGGCGATACGGCGACCAAACAAGTGTTTTCTGGACACGTCAACTTGGTTTATTCACCTGTTCCACCACTAAGTTTTGGTGTTGAGTATTTTTATGCTGAACGAGAAATTGAAAATGGTGAGACCGGTGATATGAACCGGATTATTTTCTCTGCCAAATACGCACTCTAGTGCGTCACTTATCCGAAAAAGGCGGCGTTGCTGTCGCCATATAACGATCGATCCCTCTCTCTCGTTTGCCCAGTTAAGTTCTACGCTAACTGGGCTTTTTTATATTAAGACCTATTCACTTTAGCTCGGTGCCCGTTAAAGAAATCAACCTAAAATCCACGCCGTGAAGGCGTAAGCCATTGGCAAGCAGGAGTAGGTCCTCAAAGCGCCAATGCAGCAATGACACACATATCAAGGCGTATCTTCTGCTGGGGTTGAGGGCGATGCAGCGCCTTGTTCATAGGCGGCGATGAGTTTACTGGCGAAATCACCAGCCCAAGAATAACCGGTTCGCCGCTCCATACTGACATCGCTAATATTGAGCTTTTTCTTGCCGTCACGATCAGCAAAGAAATACTGATTATTGTCGACCTCATAAAAGCGATACCAGAGACTTGAGCCTTGGCGTGATATGAACATGCCTTTGGGTTTGTCGTAATACAAATCAGGTTTTCTGTTTTCTTTTAACCAGCGAATTCCTGCATCGATGGCTTGATTGATGCGGCGATTCTGCGCTGAATTGTTTACCGTTCGATAATTCATGAGAAATGCGAGTATGCCCACTGACTCTCTGCTCGATTTGGATGGAAACTCGTAGGCGCGAGCCTGTTTGGGCGTGTAGCTGATTGGATCTAGCTGAGCAGGCCAAATGGTCAACTGACCGTCATTGCTTATTTGCGAGGCGATAATGAATTCGACGCCGCGTTCTAGCGCTTGTTCGAGTATGGAGTTGTATTCCTCAGGTACCAAATCCGTTTTAAATGGCGGCTGTTGGGTGAGGATATCGGCGAACAACACCATTACCCGAATGATGGCGTGATCGTTAAAGGTTGCTAGGTTGGAATAGGGGCGATGATGGCGAAGCGGGTAAACTTGCGGCCAACTTCCCGTTGGATGCTGAGCCTTTAATAGCCAATCAAGACCTTTGGTAAATCCTGATTTAATTTGCTGCCGTTGCGCGGCATTGGAGTTGTCGTACGATTGGGCTAAGAAGCGCAACTCGGCAATGGTCGCACCATCATCTATTGTCGCCAACTCCACGCCCTGACTCATCCATTTAGTTTTGGCGGTGACGCCGTCCCAAGGCTGGGCGTAATGGGCTTCTCGCTCAGTACTAAAGCCGCCATTGTCCAACTGCCAAGTCAACAGATTGAGGGCAATGTGCTGTTGATTATGTTGATATTGCTTGAGCTTGCCGATGCTGCGGTATTTGTTCAGTAGCTTGGCTATGTCGGTTTGGGGCGCGGGATAATGCAATACCTGATTCGCGTAAGCCAACGGTGTTGCTCCAATCGTCAAACAGCAAATCAGCACAGAGGCTATACAGGATCTGAAAGAGTGTTTAGCTAGATTCATGGCATAGCGTTGAAGGTGGAAAAAGCACGTAACAACCATACATCAAGAATCCTGTGTGTTGTTACTCATCTTCAGCGCTGATTATGGTTAAATAGCGCCACAACTATAAGAGTCTCCGCCCACGGTGGTGACCTCAAACGACCAATAAAGACAAACAACAACAGTCAGGAATACCATGAAAACGAAACATTCAGTTGCTGCGGTGCTGGCCTTAGCCAGTGCTTCGTTAGCAGGACCAGCCTTGGCCGATGAAGGCCAATGGCAACCTCATCAGCTTACTCAATTGCAGTCAGAATTTGATCGCGTAGGCATTGAGTTGCCAGCGTCACAAGTGGCGGACTTAAATCAATACCCGCTCAATGCAGTGGTTGGCTTGGGCTATTGCTCGGCCTCATTTGTTTCTCCAAAGGGCTTGGTCGTCACCAATCATCATTGTGCGTATGGCGCGATTCAAAACAACAGTAGCCCAGAAAACAACCTGATTGAAAAGGGATTCTTAGCAGGCTCTATGGCCGGTGAATTGCCTGCCGGGCCGCAAGAGCGCTTGTATGTGACCGAGCAAGTGGACGATGTAACCGACCAAGTTATTGGTCAGCTGAGCAAAGATTTGCATGGCAAAGCCCGCTACGACGCCATTCAAACCAACCGCAAAGCCTTGATCAGCGAGTGTGAAAGCGATCCGGATTACCGTTGTTCTGTGCGCGCGTTTCATCACGGATTGGAATACTTTCTGATTAAGCAGTTGATGATTAAAGACGTGCGTTTGGTGTATGCGCCACCTGAAGCCTTGGGTAACTTTGGCGGCGACATTGATAACTTTGAGTATCCGCGTCATACCGCAGACTTCACCTTTGTGCGCGGTTATGTCGGCAAAGATGGCAAACCTGCCGAGTACAGTGAAGATAATGTGCCGTATCAGCCAGCTTCTTTTTTGAAAGTGAACAAAAGCGGCGTGAAGTTGGGCGATGGCGTGTTGGTGGCCGGTTATCCAGGCCGCACCAGCCGTTACAAACTGGCTAGTGAAGTCAACTATTCGGCCGACTGGTATTACCCAACGTTACTCGATACCTACTACATGACGCTCGATACCATTGCCGAAGCAACTCAGGGCAATAATGCGGTTGAGGTCAAATACGCATCGCGGGTAAAAAGTATCAACAATCGGTTGAAAAAGTTACTCGGCTTGCAAGATGGCTTTAAAGCCACTGACATTGAAGGCATCAAACAAAGTCAGGAACAAGCCTATTTGAACTGGTTTAGCCAAAGCGAAACTCGTAGCGCTTACGCCGACTCGTATCAGGCGTTACAAGACTTGCTGGTGGATGCGCATGCGCAACAGCAACGCCATTTCTACTACAACTATGCAACCCGAGCCGATCTGCTCGACACCGCCATTCGGCTGTATCGCTTAGCTAAAGAATCAGAAAAACCAAACGCTGAGCGCGAAATGGGTTATCAAGAGCGTGACTTACCCATGTTCAAAGCGCGCTTGCAACGGTTACAAAAGAAGTTCGCTCCGCAAGTTGACCAAGCCTTGTGGCTCGCTTACCTCAACAATTACCTCGCCCAAGATGACTCGCGTCAGGTTCCAGCGTTGAATCAAGCGCTTGAACTAAATTCGTCAACGACGGCTGAATCACTAACCGCGCTAGTGGCTGATTTTTATAGCAACACTCAGTTGGCCGATGCGGATATTCGCACTGGGTGGATTGGCAAGTCAGTGACGGATTTTGAGCAATCGAACGATCCGTTCATTAAGCTGGCCGTTGCTTTGTATGATGCCAACATGGCACAAGAAGCTGACGAGAAAGAAATGGCCGGTCGCTTGGCTGAAATTCGTCCGCAATACATGCAGGCTGTGGTGGCTTATAACACGGCCAAAGGCAAGCCGGTTTACCCCGATGCCAATAGCACCTTGCGTGTAAGTTATGCCCAAGTTGATGGTTACCCGGCTGCTGATGGCGTTTATAAAACACCATTCACGTCGGTACGTGGTTTGGTTGCGAAGCACACTGGCGAAAAACCTTTTATTGCCACCGATAAGGTGATCCAAGCGCATCAGAATAAAGCGTTTGGTGATTATTACCGTGCGGATCTTGGCTTGGCCGAGCAGGTGTGTGGCTTTTTTGCTTTCGGTTGTGAGCCACATGCGGCTAAACCACTGGCCGTTGATTCAGTTCCTGTGAATTTCTTAAGTAGTGCCGATACCACTGGCGGGAACTCAGGTTCGCCTGTCATGAATGGTAAAGGTGAGCTGGTGGGTCTTAACTTTGATTCGACTTATGAGTCGATTACCAAAGACTGGTACTTCAACGGCAAAATCACGCGAGCCATTCACGTCGATATTCGATACGTTCTTTGGTTGATGAGCGAAATTGATAACGCCGAGTACCTGCTCGAAGAAATGACGTTGGTGGATTAAAGCCGTTTGATGGTTTAGTCAGGTTCACGCCGCTCACCTTGTTAGTTTGAATGAGAGTGGCGTGTTATTGGGCTGAATTTCAGGCACAAAAAAAGCAAGGCATGTGCCTTGCTTTTTTATTGCCATTGCACCGTTAGTGCAACAACAAAAGCGTAGAAATCGCTTTAGGCTATCGAATTAGACAGCAACGATATCTTGAGCTTGAGGACCTTTTTGGCCTTGGCCAACAGTGAACTCAACACGCTGACCTTCAGCAAGAGTTTTGAAACCGTTGCTAGAGATTGCGCTGAAGTGAGCGAAAACGTCTGGGCCGTTGTCTTGTTGAATGAAGCCAAAACCTTTAGTTTCGTTAAACCATTTTACTGTACCAGTAACTTTAGACATATCTGTGTATCCTGAAAAATAAGAAGTAGAACCCTTTAGGCTTGTGCCAAGGGCGGGTGTAGCATTGAAACAAACTTAAACTTAAAGGCTTCAGGACGAGATCTTACGAATAATATGCCGAACTTGGTGCGTATAAATTGGTGCTTCTTTCTAGCTGGCCGCAAGTCTATAGGGTTCCCTCAGTAAGTCAAACGTTAATTGATTAAAAATTAAACGTTTCGTCGATTGTTTTTGCGAAAGCCAATAAAAAATAAGAAAAAAGGGAGGCGTTTGGCCGTCAGTGCTTGCCGGCGGAAGCCAAGACGCTTTCCGTTTGTTGGCCTCTGCCTGAAACACGCTTCATATCAGCTAAATGGGTGTAATTTGTTGCGCTTATGTGAAGGAATTGATGAATGTGCCGTTGATGCAAGGATGTGCTCATGCCACTATGACTTTATAAGGGTTATTAAGGAAGCAACAAAGACGTTATTGACCCTGAACGAGCCTCAGAGCCCGATTTGTCATGAATGCGGCAGGCAAATAGAGAATCAAGGATTTCAATGAGCCTCATTAAAAAAAATATATGGCTGGTTTTTTACATCATTTTACTGTGCTCGGTTATTGCCACAGGTTTTTATATTCAGTCATCCTTTAAAGCACTCCAAGACGACCTCGAAGCCGAACAAAAAGGTGTTTCTAGGCTGCTGGTCAGCTCGATTCGCGCCAATCTCGAAAAATATGAATCCATTATCGATGTCCTTTCCGGCGAATTAATTCGAGGGGGCGAACTGCCAGGTGTTGATGACGTCACGACGCTACTTTCTGTCGCTTATCGCACGGGCGATGAAGTTATCGATGTCGTGCTTTTGAAACCCGACGGCACATTCGTTGTTTCTATTGTTTGGCCAACGCTCAATGGGGTCAGCAATATTCGTGACTTTCCGCCTGCGGAAACCACCTTTCAACAAACCTTGAAGACAGAAGGCTTGGTATTAGGCCGTTCGTATTACAGTAGTCAGTTGAAGCGCATGGCTGTACCGATTCGTAAAGCGATTCGTGACGACAATGGCGCCGTGCTGTTTGTGATCTCTTTGCTGGTGGACGTCAACCAGTTGTTTGGCCACATTGCTCAGCTGGAACAAGAGCGACCTATTTTTTCCAGCTCAGTATTCCGTGATTTCGATAACTACTATCAATTTGCGACACCTAAAAGTCGTACCGAGCCTGAGTTTTACTATAAGCCAGTAGATACAGAAAGACGCAGCCGGATCATGCGCAGTATTGCCCATGATCTAGAGCTGCCGTTTGAACAGATTCAATATTCAGGTAAGCCATTTAGCAGCGTGATTAATGATATTAATGGCAGTTACCTAGTGACGTTTCATTACATCGACGAGTACGGCCTCTGGCAAATTACCGAAACGAGGCAAGAGCATGCAGTGCGCTTGTCTGCAGGTATGCTCGCTGGGCCAATTGGCTCGGTTATCTTTTTCATTATTATTATATTTTTACTGTTTCGCGTGGTTGAAAAGTCACAACAGAATAAATTCAGTGCGCTGCAACGGCAGGCCAACCGTGACTTCTTGACAGGCTTGTACAATCGCTTTTATTTAGAAAATGAAATCGAATTTAAGGATCAAGACCAAACCTTTCATTTGATATTTCTCGATCTCGATCGCTTCAAAGCGGTTAATGATGCTTATGGCCATGGCATTGGCGATCAAGTGCTTATTCAAGTCTCACGTCGACTTCAGAAACTCATAAAACATCCGGATTGTTTAGTTCGCTACAGTGGCGATGAATTTATTATTGTGGCCAGAAATGCTCAGATACTACAAATCGAAGGCCTGTGTAAAAAATTACTAAACGAAGCCAAGCGGCCATTTGTGGTCGAGCAATATGAATTTTTCCTCAGTGCAAGTATTGGTGTGGCGAGTTACCCCAAAGATTCGACATGCTTGGGCGAGTTGATTCGCCATGCCGACTTGGCGATGTATGAGTCTAAAAAACGCCGTGATGCGGTGTCGTTTTTTAGCGAGTTTGATAAGACCCATTTGTTTTCATTAGCGCAAATCGAATACGAAATTAAACACGCTCTCGATAAAGACGAGCTGTTTTTGGTGTATCAACCACAAGTGAATGAACACAAAAAAGTTGTTGGCGTTGAAGCCTTGATTCGATGGCAGAATGATAATCTTGGTTTCGTGCCACCCGATAAATTAATCGCTGTGGCTGAAGCGAACGGCTACATGGAAAAAATTGGTAGTTTTGTCATTGAAGAAGCGCTCAAAACGATTCATGAGGTTCGTCGGCTGACCAACTGTGATTTCTCTCTTTCAATCAATGTTTCGGTCAAACAACTACAAAACAAAGACTTTTTAGAGCATTTTGTGCAATTAACTGAATCTTATGGCGAGCTTGATGCGCTGAACCTGATCCTTGAGGTGACTGAGAATGTGTTTATCGACAACGTTGGCAGTATCAAGCGTTTGTTGGTGAAGTTAAGAGAAAAGGGTGTTCGTATTGCGCTTGATGATTTTGGTACCGGCTATTCGTCGTTAAGTTTGTTAGCTGAGCTGCCATTAGACGAGCTGAAGTTAGACAAGGCATTTATCGATCCGGTGACTGACGATCCGAAAGCCTTAGCCATGATCACATCCATACTGTCAATTGCCAAAGCGCTTGAGCTACAAACAGTGGCTGAAGGTGTTGAAGCTAAAGAGCAGCACGACTTGCTCTGTGGTATTGGCTGCGACTCGATTCAAGGGTATTACCACTCAAGGCCTGTCGGTAAACAAGAGCTTATTGAGTTTATTTCATCGCACTGTTAGCAAATGAGTTTGCTAACTAAAGCAGCAAGGACTGATCAATCGCAATAAATTCATTCGCAGCTTTAATCAGTGAATTTGCGGTGAGTTGTTCAACGCCATATACCGTTACAGTTTTGCCTTTCGAATGACGAATATTGTCCGCTAATAGAGCAAAGTCGCCGTCTCCTGATACCAGAATTACTTCATCAGCTTGCGGCGCATATTCCAGCGCATCAATGGTGATGCCAACATCCCAATCGCCTTTAGCGGAGCCGTCCGACCGTTGAATAAATGGTTTTAACTTCACCTCAAAACCAATTGCCCGCAGAATGTTTTGGAATTCCCGCTGCTTGCTATCGCCACGTTCAATCGCATAAGCAAAAGCCTTCACGACTGTGTTATTGGTGGTGACTTGAGCCCAAAATCGGTTGTAGTCGAAATTGCGTCGAAACGTCTGACGGGTGGTGTAGTAGACATTTTGCACATCCACCAAAATAACGACTTTTTTCACGCGATGAACTCCTAGTGACAACAATGAGCTTGACCCATCAAAGCCGTATGGATACGACTACTATTGGTTATGATGGCAAGTCTGAACGGCGACTCGCAATGGCTTGAACAACTGCGCCCATACCGGAATGGTTAATGCCTTCAATCACTGGTCTATCTAACTCTTCAAGGTGACTGAACTGCAAGTTTGGTAACTCTTGCAGCAAGATTTCTTTTGATTGCATCATTTCAACCGCTGGCGGACCGCCGGTTTTGTAACTGAGCTGCTTTGGCCGATAACCTTCGAGCAAAAAAACTCCGTTTGGCTTTAACGCTCGCTCGACTCTCTGATACAAGTCTTGTCGTAATGTTGGAGGCAAATGACAAAAGATGGAAACGATGCCGTCCCACCGCTCGTGGCCTAAATCAAAAGTTGCTAGATCGTCACAGTGGGTTTCAATGGTGACGCCATGTTCTGCTGCGAGTTTGTTAGCTTTAGCTAAGCCTACGCTAGACAGATCAACCGCGGTTGCCTCATAGCCCTGTTTGGCAAGGAATACCGCGTTGCGGCCTTCGCCTTCAGCTAATAGCAGGATGTTACCTTTGGGGAGTTGCCGGAAGTGTTGCTGTAAAAAATCGTTCGCTTCTTTGCCATAAACGTAGGTGTCGGTGTCGTATTCCTGATCCCACATGGTTTACTTCTCACTGCGTTGATTGGATTACAGCAGAATCTAGGAGCTAATCTACTGGCGGCTTAGTTATTGCCGCTATCATCGCTGAAGAAGCCATCGACAAGCAAGATTAAAAAGGAGCCTGTTGAAGACGTTGGGTGGCACATCTGAATCTGCAGTTGGGAGGGAGTTGATCAGGCGACGACAACAATCTGCCGCCTATTGTCGCGGATCCGCTAAATAAACAGGGGGGCCATGCGGCGCCAATAGTAGCCGCGGTGGGCACGCTCCCCCCAGTATTTCAAATCGTGGTGAACATTTTTCTGCCATAAGATCTGGCTGAGGCGTTCATTATTCTGACGAAACGGATCCTCTTCGCCAATCACAAAAGTGATGTCAATATCGCGAATCGCTTTGAGGCTTTGTTCGCATTGCAGGTTTGGCAGAAAATGGGTTGGGGTGTTGAAGTAAATATCGTCGTTGTAATAGCCGTTGAATAGGTCGGCAAACCACTCGACGCCATAGGTGAGATCGTAGCGACCAGAAAAAGCGATGAGCTTTTGAAACTTATCGGGGTTACGAAATACCATGTTGGCAGCATGAAAGGCGCCAAGGCTGCAACCGTGGGAAATGGTTTTACCGCTATTGTTGAGTAAATCCATTAACGGAAAGACTTCTTGCAGGATGTATTGTTCATACTGCAAATGGCGGCCGATGCGATGAGCTGGGTGTGCCCAGTTGGCATACAAAGACTCACAATCGACAGAGTCAACGCAAAATATTTGCAGTCGTCCTGCTTCAATTTTGGGCCGAAGCGCTTCAACCATGCGCATATTTTCGTATTCATAAAATCTTGCATTGCGGGTTGGAAAAACCAGCATGCGATCGCCACTATGACCGAAAACTAACAACTCCAT
The DNA here is from genome assembly GCF_019457915.1 of Neiella holothuriorum. GTDB lineage: Bacteria > Pseudomonadota > Gammaproteobacteria > Enterobacterales > Neiellaceae > Neiella > Neiella holothuriorum. The sequence goes on along the minus strand of NZ_JAHZSS010000004.1, from coordinate 136,561 downwards.
GTCTCGGCCCAGTCGCTCACTCCACCACTTATGATATTCCCTATTCATGAGATCCGACTCTAAGGTTAAGGTGATTGGTTAGGACTGAACTTACAAATCACTGAAAAAATGCATTAGCTGTGCCAACAGCTGCTGATTTTCCTCTTCTTGTTGCTCATAGTCAGCGTGGCCGTGGCTTAGCCAATAAAGTTGCTTGTGGTTCGGGACGGCGTTGTAGATGGCAAATTGCCCAGGAGGCGCCACAACGGGGTCATTTTTTGCACAGGCAAAGTGCATTGGAACCTTTATGTGTTTCGCTGCGATGGCAGCATCATGAAAGGAAAGTGTTTTTTCTGTGACAGTCTGATGACGTTTGTGAAAGCGCTGGACACTGAAGCCACTGCCGTAGGTTGGTAATTGCAGCCGAACTTGGTAGTTACCAAAGGTTGGTACATTGACGTGGGCTTTCTGCAGACGGTCTTCCCATGGCAAAGCCAGTGCGCCAATGCCACCAGAAAAGCTGATCCCCATATAACCTAACCGGCCAGCTAGCTCTGGAAATAAAGTGAGCATGAGTGTGACATTGAGCCATAAGTCTTCCACGCAGCCACCAATCACATAGCGATCGACGTCTTGCATGTTATGCAATACATGCCACTGAGGTTGTGAGGAAATGCGAGGGTGTTTGCTGAGCCCTAAGCCTCGAAAGCTCGGGAACAGCATGACGGCGTCACTAAATGGTAAATGGGACTGTGGCCCATCGCAGCCACCATAGCCGTGGCCGACAATTAAGCCGCGCCGAATCGGTGAATCTGCGGGTACCAGCATCCAGCCACGGATCGTTGCTTGTTTGGTGGACTGAAATTTATAGCGATATATGCGAAATCCATCGGCCATACGACCCGTATCTTTTACTTTGTATTGCAGCGGCATGGTACGAACAGCATCGTATCGCTGCTGCCAGAAATCACAAAAACCGGCGGGCTCTTGCGGTGTAGGCACAGCAAGTAGCTGAGATTTGGTGTATCCATAACCGGGATCAAAGTCGCGAATGATCAATGTGGCGGCGCCTCGTCGTCACTTGAAATGAGAAACAATCTCTAAAGAAGCAAAGTGTAAGGCAAACCGAAGTAGGGTGGTAGCCGCCTTTACTGTTGCATGAGGGAATCGAGCAGATCTAATATGCTGTCATGCGTATCAAATATTTATTCATGCACCTTCTGGCATTAATTTGTGTTGGCCTTGGGATCTTAGGGGCTTTCTTACCGTTGTTGCCTACGACGCCATTCTTGTTGGCCGCCGCGGCGTTAAGTGCAAAAGCATCGCCCAGGCTACACGCGTGGTTGATGAATCATCCGGTGTTTGGTAAATCGTTGCGTCATTATCAGCAACATCGAGCGGTTAGCCCTCGGACTTTTTTGGTTGCCATGGCGGTCTTGTGGCCAACCATACTTGCCAGTGCTTTGATGGTGCCCATCTGGTGGGTGGCTGTGTTGCTGCTCGTGATTGCATCATCCGTTTCTGTTTTCCTATGGCGTGCTCGCCAACGTTTTCTGCTTCTGCCTCCGAGCCAATTAGCAAATAATTAAAATTTTTTTGCCCCGTTTTTGTTTCTACCCCGATTACCTCTGCAACCACGTTATCTGTAGAGGAAAAATTCCATGGTTACTTCAACCTTGATTAACAAAACAGGCATGGTTCAGCCGTCGTTAATAGCGCTTGTTGCCGCCTGTTCATTAAGCCTTATGGCATGTTCAATAACTGAGACCGAGAAGGCTGAAGCAGCAAATGATGCCAGCAAATCTCCCGTGGTTGTTCAACCACTGCCAGAGCATGACATCGCAATGCAACGCCAGCTGATGGACTCTAAATCGTCAGCTCAAAAGGCGGCAATAGCAGCGCCAGCTTCGCCAGCATTGATACAAACTCGCACGCGAATGGCACTGCCATCTTCGGCGGTTCAATACGATGTAGGTCGAAATAACGAAATCTATCAACATCTTGTCGATAACGGCGTGCTCCGAGTGAGCGAACAACCGGTCTCGACGTTTAGTGCGGATGTAGACACCGCCAGTTATGCCAATGTACGGCGCTGGCTTGAGCAAGGGCAACTGCCGCCAAAAGATGCGGTTCGAACCGAGGAGCTGATTAACTACTTCCATTACCAATATGGCCCAGCTTCATCGTTAGATAAGCCGATAGCGGTTGATACTTTGCTCACACCATCCCCTTGGAATGACCATCGTCACCTGTTGCGAATTGGCGTTAACAGTTACCAACCTGATCCGTCACAGCGGCCCGCAGCCAATATTGTCGTGTTGGTCGATGTGTCGGGCTCTATGCGCGCAAACAATAAACTACCGATGGTGAAACAATCATTGCGCCTGATGCTAAGTCGCTTACAAGCCGACGACCGGATGGCAATTGTCACGTATGCCAATGGTGCCAAGGTTGCGTTGCCAAGTACGTCAGCAGACGACCAATTGACTATTGGGCAAGCCATTAATGGCTTGGCTGCGGGAGGCTCCACCAACGGCGGTGCGGGGATTGAACTGGCCTATCAGCAAGCGCAGCAAGGTTTTATTGATGATGGCATTAACCACATTTTGTTGATGTCCGATGGCGATTTGAATGTTGGTGTGACCAACCTTGATGATCTGAAGCAGCACATTGAGATTAAGCGGCAACAAGGCGTTCATTTTTCGACCATAGGTTTTGGCCAAGGTAATTACAATGATGAGTTGATGGAGCAATTGGCCGATATTGGCAACGGCATGGCTGGGTATATTGATAGCCTCCATGAAGCGCAAAAGTTACTCGTTGATCAACTGGGTAGCTCACTGCAAGTGGTTGCTCACGATGTCAAATTGCAGGTGGAGTTTAACCCCGAGGTGGTGGCTGAATATCGCCTGGTGGGATACGAAAATCGTCAACTAGCGCGGGCAGATTTTAATCAAGATGGTAAAGACGCTGGCGACATGGGCGCAGGCCATTCGGTGACGGCTATTTATGAGCTGACCTTGGTAGGAGAGCCAACGACTATTGAGCCCTTGGTGTTTCAACGCCTGCAGGAAAATACTGGCGTCGACCAGCAAACGGCTGCGGAGATCCGCGTTCGTTATAAATTGCATCAGGGGCAAGCATCACAATTGCTAAAGCAGCGCATCAACTTGACTGAAATGACCCCTACAGCAAAGCTGAAGCAAGATGATCAATTTGCCTTTGCGGTAGCAGCCTTTGCACAAAAGCTTCGTCATAGCGACTATTTAGCCAATATAGATTATGCTGAACTTACTGATTGGGCTAATCAGAACAAAGGCTTGGATCCATTTGGCTATCGTGCGGAGTTTGTTGGCTTAGTTCGATTAGCGGCTAGTTTGGATGCACGCCTAACGGCAGTGGATCAGCAACACATCGCTGATCCGAGTAACCATCGTGAAAATCGTAGCCGCACAGCCTTGGTTACACTCAACCCGTAATCGAATCATCTCAAAGCAGATGTTGCAGTATGGCATCATCGGCAAGGGCATAAGATTTAGGATAACGAATCAACCGATGAGCTTTCGTAACGACGACCAATTACTGGATGATTATGGCAAACGTGGCGATGCCGCTGCGTTTGACATTCTCTACCAGCGTTTTCGCAAACCTTTGTTTGGTTTTATCCGCCAGCAACTGCCAGAAGCAGCCACAAATGATGTTTTTCAGGATTGCTGGACTGATGTCATTAAACAGGCCGCAAACTACATGCCTTGTGGTAGCTTTCGAGCCTATTTATTTACCATTGCTCGGCGCAAGATTGCTGATTACTGGCGGGCCCATCACAAGCCAATGAACAATAAGCTGCAACCGATTGATGATGTGCCAGAGCAAGCGTCGCCGCAGCCAGACCCTTTGCAAATTCAGTTAGATCAAGCCACCAATGCAGTGATTTTAATGTGTGTTGGTCGCTTACCTCACGCCCAGCAGCAAGCATTTATGCTAAAACAAACCGGCTTGCCGGTGGATGAAATCAGCCTGATGTTAGGTGCAACATTTGAAACGGTGAAGAGCCGAATTCGGGCGGCTTACGATAAATTAAGGCATTGCTGGGAGCGGAACCATGAGTAAACAACAAGACCAGCAAGACACCTCTGACAACCGGTTAGAGCAAGCTTATCGTGAAGCAATCGATGCGATGGCACCACCAAGCAAATTAGATGAACACATCCTAAAGCAAGCGCATCAGCAGGCCCCCAAAGGGCGAGATTGGGCGTCGTTTCCTAATTGGGCTCGGGCTGCATCTGTGGTTGGTGTCGCTGTTTTGGGCTGGTGGTTATGGCAACCAAACGTGGTATCAATCAATACACCACAGCAAGTTGAGCAGCGTATGCAGACCGATGCAACGGAGGTTGCCGAATTGATGCCGTTAGCCAAGTCGTCACCTGCGCCTAGCGAACATAAACCGGCCGAACAGGCTACTACCAGCGCTTTAGCCGATGCTGTTGAAGCTAAACCTCGGCAAATTGAACGCGCTAAAGCCGAGCAGGCTGAACGCCAGCAAGAGCAAGAACGGGTTGCTCAGCACAAACTACAACAAGCGCAACAACAAGCCGAGCAGATACAAACCGAGCAGCAGTTGAAATTCAACTTTTGCGTTCAGTACAAGTTGGCGCAATACCAAGAATTGGATTTGGCAAGTACCTTGCCAGACGGGATTGATGTTAGTTCGCTAACCCGCAAGCCGACGGTTGAATGGCAGCAAAAGCAATGGCAGCTGGTGGAAGTTGAGCCCAAGGCCTATTTAATTCGAGCTGAAGACAATGGCTGGCAAGTCGCCAGCGTCCCAGATGCGGATCTCATTATCTGTAAACTTCACCGCTGAACCGTTAGTGTTCAGCGGCTTCTGGCAGTTGCAACACTAGGCTAAATGCACCCCGGATCTGATTCAGCTGGTATCCCGTGGCAATGTCTTTCGGATAGGTTTCTGCCAGCGCTTTTTTTATCCCCGGTGTTAAGTTACTTCCGTGGCAGTGCAAGCAAAGGGCGCCTACCGGCTGAGCTTGCATATAACGATATTGCTTGTCGTTTTGCAGCTCGGCAAATAATGGTTTTATCGGTATGCCATTGACTGCTGATTTCTCAAATGATCTGAGGATTTGCTGCTCCCACTCATCGGGAATGGCGGTGATTTGATTCCGTGCTTTTAAACTGACCCGTTTGACTTGCCAGCCGGTTTGCTCGGATAAGCTGGCTGCAATTTCTGGCGCACGCTCGGCACATACCTTAATGGCCGCAACCGGGCCGTCTGTGCGCATGATGCTCACTAACTCAGGCTTTAGTTGACTGGCAAATTGTTTGACGATGTCGCGAGCCTGCTCCCGATGAACATATGGGTGAGGCTCCTGAGCTGCACTGAAGCTGGAAACAAGGCTTGCGCTTGCGCATAGGCTCAACAATATGCCGGCAGCTGCCGTTCGATAAGACCATGTGATGCTGCCTAAGGTCTGCTTCATCGATACTCCCTTTGTTTAGTTCTGTTGTTATTGATCATAGGAGCAATAACAAACTTTGCTTACCGACCATTGTTAAGTTGAGAGCACGCGCACTCATGACGTTGGTCGTTTCAATTTCTCACGCATAGTCTGCAGCATGGCATAGAACACGGGGACAATGAGTGTGCCTACCAATGTCGCGGCCAACATGCCGCCAAATACGGCATATCCCAGTGAATTCCTGCTTGCTGAGCCTGCGCCGACTGCAACCACTAACGGGAAGATCCCAAAGATAAAAGAGATCGCCGTCATCAATACCGCACGGAAGCGAAGTCGGGCAGCTTTCGCTGCGGCTTCTAGAATCGGTAGGCCTTCATCTTCGCGAAGCATCTTGGCAAACTCAACAATCAAAATGGCGTTTTTACTGGCCAAGCCAATGAGCAACACCAGTCCAATTTGCGAATAGAGGTTCATCTCCGCACCGGCAAGCCAAATATTTAAAAAAGCTCCCATGATGGCCAACGGCACAGACAGCATCACGGCCAGCGGAATTGTCCAACTTTCATACTGGGCCACTAAAAACAGATAGGTAAAGACAATCGCCAAAGCAAAAATAAAGACGGCCAAATTGCCCGCTTTTAGTTCTTGATAGGTTTGTCCCGTCCAGTCAAAGGTGTAACCGGCAGGCAGTGACTGAGCGGCGGCATGTTGCAATGCCGTAATGACATCGCCCGAACTATATCCAGGTGCTGGTACCGCGTTGATCGTCACTGATGGATACAAATTGTATTGATCGAGCACATCGGGTCCGAGCTTGGGCACAACTTCAATGAGCGTGCTTAAGGGCACCATCTCTCCGCTCGCTGTACGAACGTAAAAGCGCTTGATATCTGATTGGTCATTTCGAAATTCAGTTTCGGCTTGCGCCATGACTCGGAATACTTTGCCGTAGAGGTTGAAGTCATTGATATAGGCCGAGCCGAGAAAGGTCGACAAGGTGCCAAAAATATCCGACAACGGAACGCCTTGGACTTTTGCTTTGGTGCGATCAACATCCACATAAAGTTGTGGCACATCGGCTCTAAAGTTGCTGAAAGCCAGCGCAATTTCTGGTTGTTCATTGGCTTTTAAAATAAAGCCATTCATCACGTTCGACAACTCGACGGGGCTTTTGCCGAGTGTATCTTGCAGCACGAATTCAACGCCGCCAACATTACCTAGCCCTGAGATCGCCGGAAGTGAAAAAGCAATCGCTTTGGCTTCAGTGACAGCGGCATATTTTGCTTGTAACCGACGCACAATGGCATGTTCGTGCATGCTTGGATCTGAGCGTTCACTCCAATCCGACAAAGTCACAATCAACAAGCCGGCATTCGATGCCACTGCATTGGTCAAAATACTAAAGCCGGATGCATGAATCACGTCTTCTACACCGGGCTCTGCCAGTGATAAGTCGACCATTTCTTTCATCACTACATCGGTGCGATTAATCGAAGAGCCATCGGGAAGCTGCAAATCGACCATAAAGTATTTTTTGTCTTCTTGCGGCACAAACCCTGTTGGCAGTTGACTACCTAAGGTTCCGGTGATGGCGAGCAGAGCAACATAAACCACCCCAACGAGAACAAATTTACGCAAGACTTGCTGGACAAGTCCTGTGTAGCCATTGGTCAGTCGTGAGAAGTGTTTGTTAAACAGGGCGTGAAAGCCTTTCTCGTGCACTTTCGGTGGCTTGAGTAAGGTGGCGCATAACGCCGGACTCAAGGTTAATGCGTTGACCGACGAGATCAGAACTGAAATACAAATGGTAATGGAGAACTGAGCATACATTTGCCCGGTGATCCCCGGCATCACCGCTGTTGGCGCGAATACCGCTAGCAACACCAAGGTTGTTGCGATAATTGGCCCGGTGACTTCACTCATGGCTTTAATCGTGGCTTCAGGAGCAGACAAGCCCTCTTCGGCCATGATTCTACTGACGTTTTCTACCACCAGAATGGCATCATCGACCACAATACCAATGGCGAGAATTAATGCGAACAGCGATACCGTGTTAATGGTCATGCCAAACATCAGCAGAAATACAAAGGTACCGACTAATGAAACTGGAATCGCAATGGCGGGCACCACGGTTGAGCGCACATCTTGCAAAAATATGAACACCACCAAGATAACTAGCGCAACCGAGATAAAGAGTGTGCTGACCACTTCATTAATAGACGTTTCAACAAACTCGGTGGTATCAAACAAAATCTCGTAACCGACGCCATCAGGGAAGTTTTCGGACAGCCGATCCATTTCGGCGCGGATCCCTGCGGCGACTTCCAATGCGTTGGCGTCACTGATCTGGTAAATCGAGATAATGGCACTTGGGTTGTTGTTGAGCTTGCCCTCAGCGTCATAAGTTTGCGAGCCCAACTCGAGCCGCGCAACGTCAGCCAATGTGACCATGGAGCCATCGCGGTCAGTTCGCAATATGACATTTTCGAATTGCTCTACCGAGCTTAATCGGCCTTGAGTCGACAAGGTGAACTGGAATTGCTGATCGCGTGGAACTGGAGCAGCACCGATACGGCCAGCCGCCACTTGAATGTTTTGCTCTTGCAGTGCTTGGGTAATATCGGAGGTTGTTATTTTTAGCGCGGCCATTCGATCGGGGTTGAGCCACACCCGCATGGCATAGTCCATCGCGCCGATGATGGTCACGTCTGATACGCCCGGCACTCGAGCTAAGTTATCTTTAATGTTAATGCCGGCGTAGTTAGTAAGAAACAAGGAATCGAACTTATCCGGCTCGGTGGTTAGATTGACAACCAACAACATGCTGCTACTTTTCTTCTTAACACTAACGCCTTGCCGGCTCACCTCTTCAGGTAATTTAGGCATGGCTTGTTGCACTCGGTTTTGCACGTTGACTTGTGCCATATCGGCATTGGTGCCAACCTCGAATGTCACGGTCAGGTTGTAGCTGCCATCCCCTGCCGATTTGGACGACATATAAATCATCCCTTCAACGCCATTGACTTGTGACTCAATGGTTTTGGCAATCGTTTCTTGCACAACCTGTGAGTTGGCGCCTGGGTAACTGGTGGACACTGCAACTTGCGGTGGCGCTATTTGAGGAAATTCAGCAACCGGTAATACTGGAATGGCAATCAGCCCCATCATGGTCAATACGATGGAGATGACGAAGGCAAATTTAGGTCGGCCAACAAAAAATTTACTGATCATAGCTGGCCCCGCACGATAGACTAAACGGCTTCATCATGACAATCCTTTGTTAGTTACCAGCAAACGGCAGCGGCTGACTTTCAACCGGATCAACAGTCACGCCGGGGCGAACCTTCTGTAACCCACTGACAATGACATTTTCTCCAATAGAAAGGCCGTCAGTAATATGCCAATTGATACCGTATTGTTTGCCCACGCTAACGATGCGTTTCTCGACCTTGTTCTCTGCGTCAATCACCAACACGAAATGGCCTTGCTGATCCTGAGATATTGCTCGCTGCTGCACTAATATTGCTTGCTCGTCTTCTTTTGACTCGATGATGAGCGACACGTACATGCCCGGCAGAAGCAATTGTTTGGGGTTACTGAAGGTGGCACGAATTGAAATGGTGCCGGTGGCTGGATCCACTCGGTTGTTGGCAGAATTAATGGTGCCTGTGTGCTCATAGATTTCGTCGTTGGGTAAGCGCAGTTTTACGGTTAGATCTTCAATGGACGACTTGCCTGTTTTGTTGACTTCTCTAGCGGCATTTAAGGCGCTGCGCTCTGAGATTTGGAAATCAATCCACATAGGATCAAGTTGTACCAAATTCGCCATTTGCTTATCGGGAGTGATTTGGTCACCGAGGAACACTTCAGACTGACTCATTCTGCCGGCAATGGGGGCATACACCTTGGTGTATTCCAAATTGAGTTTGGCAACATCTAACGATGATTGAGCGCCCGCGACAGCTGACTTTGCTTGCAGCATGCGCGACGTTAACTCATCCATGTCCATGTCGCTCAACAGCTTTTTGTCGTTGAGTTTCTTGCCGCGCGAGTATTGCAGCATGGCAACCTGATACGCACTTTCGGCTTGTTCGAGCGACGCTGTTTTTAAACTGACTTCCGCTTGGTAATGGGCGGGGTCAATCTCAAACAATAAATCGGCGGCTTGTACATTGGCGCCTTCAGTAAAGTTTCGCGACAATAATTGGCCACTGACTCGAGCCTTAATGGACACATCTTCTGAAGCAACGGTTCGGCCAACAAACTCGACGACTGGTTTCATCGAGCTTTCGATAACCTCAGCATATTCAACCTTAGGTGGTGGAGGCGCTTGCTTAGGCGCTTCAGAGCAGGCGGAAAGGAATACAGTCAAACTTGTTAGAGTTGCGAGAGCTAAGCCGTGGTAGTTGCTGTGTACTAACATGTTAAATCCAATTTTATCGAGGCGAGGGTGTTCAAAAAATGCAGGGCTAAGGTTGTGTTATGGCTAACGGATTTCCAGCGAAATAAAGAATGGAATTTGCCCACATCCAACCTTTAGTTGGAGGTGGGCAGGCAAATCGTTAGCGTTGGATTTGCAAAGTACGAGCACGGAAGTAGAGGAATCGAATTAACTCGTACTCAAATGCCGAACCTGTTGCGTAATAGCGGAATGGAATTTGTTTACGAGCGTTAATTGAGCGCAGCAAAAACAGCGCGAACTCTTCTTCTGATTTTAAGCCCATCTCGTCTATTAACTCGTTGTAGACAAGTGAATCTACAAGCAAGCCAAAGCCATCACGAGCCGATGAAGGGCCCAAGAATGGCAGTACCAAGTATGGGCCATCGCCCACGCCCCAGTAACCCAATGTTTGACCAAAATCTTCTCGCTCTTTGTATACGCCCATTGCTGTTGCTGGATCGAATAGACCGAAAATACCAATGGTTGAGTTGGTGACAAAACGGAATGCTGTAGTAACGGCTCGCTCGCCTTTAAGCTGGAATAACGAGTTCAGAAACGTACTCACTTCGCCTAAGTTACTGAAAAAGTTATTCACACCGGTTTGCATGATCTCAGGCGTAATGTATTCGTAGCCACTAACTGCAGGTAACAAAACATACTCATCGGCTTTGGCGTTGAAGTAGTACATGCGACGGTTAAAACCTTCCCATGGATCGTTATCAACATAACCAATACCGCGAGGATCCATTTGACTGGTATCCGGGTGAGCCAAGCGAGGCTCTTTGGCGTCAGGTTCTAAGTCTGGCGTGGCGCTACATGCGGTCAGCAACACTGCGGCGGTTGCCATTACCAGATTGCGCACGTGATTTAATTGTTTCATTTATGATTGCTCCCTGCTTATTTACTGCTGGCGAAAAACGCGAGCATGTCATCTACCCACACTTTTTCATCCATGTTGCCGCAGTGGCCGCCATTTGGATAAACCCAGCCACGGTCGCCGAAGGTATCTTGTAAAAACTTAAGATCCGGGCCCGCTAGAATGATGTCATCGGCGTTGGTGACCATACCGATTTTACTCGATGTTTTGAGGTATTCTTCTAAGTCGACAAGGCTTAATCGTTTAATCATTTCCGCTCGAGTGACTGAGGCATCTTGCTCTTGATAGAACGGCACCATGCCTCGTTCAAAGTAGGTCAAAAAGCCTATTGAAGAGCCGCGAATGAAGGAGTGACTGGTACTTTCGAACTTACTGATGTGATGATTTTTATAGGTAACAGCACCTAGGTTTCTCATCACATCAATGGCGAAAATCATGTCGGTAGAACTTAACCGGAATGCTAAGCCAATGAGCTGTGAATACTCATGGTCATTCACTTTGGCTTCGATAAACATTTGGTACAGGAACTCAGGTGTTAGTTCCACACGGGTCGCATGGGAAATATTGTCGCCCACCCGTTCAAAGATACTATTTACCGTATTTCGTAAACCATCTTGGCCTACTGCTTCAACATAACCATCAAGGATAGTCACGGAGTTGTATAGGCTGACTGGCGGATTGACTAACAGCACTTTCTTAAAGTCGAAGACTTTCTGTTCTTCATCAAGTTTGCTGACAAATGCCGAATGTGCGCCACCTAGGCTGTAGCCGGTGAGGTAGTAATCAGTCACTTGTAGCTTATCGCCTAGCTTGTCCTGAGCGTGAGCTAGGGTTTTCTGCATGACCTTATAAATTTCTTCGGCATCTTTAGCCAAATAGCCCGGCATTTTATCGTCCGAGGCGGTCACAATGAAGTTGGCGTGGGTCGGAGAGGTGATTGAAATGACGTTGTAACCAGCTTTGAAGAAAGCCTTTTCCAACGCAATCATCTTGCCGCCATTGTATTTACCGCCGGTGCCGGCAATAGAAAACACGAGTGGTGCGGGCTTTTCTTGATAGACGACCGAGTATTCAAACCCTTCGTGAAACCAAAATACTTCAGGGGTTTCTTGTTGGGGGAGGATATCAATAGTGAATTCTTTTCGATTTATATCGTCTGGCAATTCAGCTTTGAAGTCTGCTGGGGTGCCAAACACCGTAGCTTTGAACGGGTCTGAGAACGGGAATTGGTAATCTTGAGTGGCTGGCGCGCTTTGCGCAGTTCCAGCAGCTCCCAATAACAGCGCCCCGACAAGTAAGATCCTTTTCATATGATTATTTCCACACGCATTGTAGTTTTAGGCTGTTGTCTTTCATGACCAATTCAGTATGCCGCATGAATACTAAAAATAAAGCTGGTTTGTTAAATTTGTTAGGAACTTAAGTGGTTTTTTATGAAATGGCGGAGCCGTGTGATGGTGTTACAGAAGTCAAGCCGCCAAAAGCGGCTTTATAGCAGAACATGGTGGTGCGCATTGCCGCTGTTCGTAAATAACAAGAAAGCGGCGTAGCGGCTATTTGAATGATACTCGGATACCCGCACGCATACGTAGTTCGCGGTCGTCAGATTGGTTGCTTACTGAAATATCGCCGAGTTCAAAAAATGGCGCCCAGTTACCAACTGCGCGGTAACGGAAGCTGAAGTTTTGCTCCCAGTTTTTGCGGTCGCCGTTGTAAAGGTGGTAATTGGAATTATCGGAGTAATACACATTGCCTTCGTAACTTGCGGCCCACTTCTGAAAGTTATAACCCGCTACAAAAGTAAGGCGGTGGCGGAATTTATTGACGGTTTCATGGGGCTTAATATCGAGGCGGTAACGACCACTCAACGACAACATTTTGTCCCAGCTAGGCCGATACGTTAAACGAAGTTGCGGCTTGTATGTTTCGTTACCGTTTGATGTTTCAACAGGCATGCCAGGACTCAAGCGCCACTGTGGGCTTAACGTGTAGTCATATGCAATGGAGAATTCCTTTGCATAGGCTTCCACATCTTTCATGAAATCTTGAGAGTCTTTACTGCGAAATTTAACTTCTAAGCCAACGCTGACATTGCTATCAAATTTGTGATCAACCTTCATGCGGCTGGTGTGTTCTTGGCGGTTAGATTTATATTCGTGCCGAATATTGAATGATGCATGGACCGTGTTTGACACGAACAGCACCAAAATAAGCAGCAAGAAGCGTGATAATGTCATAAAACTCACTTTTCCTTCAGTGGTTTTGAGGGAGAAACGTGGCGAATTCAGGGCCGCCAATGCTCAGGAAGTTGGTTCTCAACCTACCGCCTACTCAGAATTAACAACACTATAGCGATAGTTACCATATATTGAAATCCCGTTTTACTTGAAAATGATGGGTAACAAGTTGTTTAAACTGTGGTTTGCCCCTCATAGAAAATATTAAATTTGAGTGATCACTCATCTTTGAATGATAAGCACCCTGCTATAAATCAAAACAAGTTAGAAAAGCAGTGAGGTGGCTTATGTTTCACGTACTTTATCGTTGGCAGTTAAAACCGGGTAAAGAGCAGGATTTTCAAGAAGGCTGGAGTGAGGTCGTCCATCGTAATGTCAATATGTATGGTGCGCTTGGCTCGAAGCTCAGTAAGTGCAGCGATGGCTGGTGGCGTTCATTGTCCTATTGGCCGAGCGAAGGACACTGGCTCAAAGCGCTACGATTGGATGACTCAGACCAACAGGCTCGGCAAAAAATGATGTCTGCCATCTTAGTCAAAGAGCCGCCGGTGACCATGACTCCGGTATTGGATCACGTCATTGCCAGTAAAGTTGAGCACAAGGACTACTAGCTCAGGTAATGTGATCGCCAACTAACGGTTGCATTGTCTTGACGATATGTAACTCTATGCGCCTTTGTTGTGACTAACGCTATTGTTGAAGTTCGGGTGTGAGAGTTAATGGTTTTTGATTTGTCATCTGTGATTATCTTGATGTGCCTTGCTGCCGTTGCTGTGATTTGGTGGAAGGCTAAAGAGGCACAAGAGCGGGCGCTCAAAGCGGCCCGGGCTTATTGCAAAAACTTAGGTCTGCAACTGTTAGATGAATGCGTTGTTCAGGGCCATTGGCATTTTCGGCGAGGTGACTCGAGCTTTTTGGTTGTCGAACGTATTTATCAATTTGAATTTACGTCAACAGGTTACGAGCGCTATGTTGGCGAAGTCATTATGCGCGGGGCGAAACTCGTTTCGGTTCATGTTGAGCCTCATGTGGTTCAGTATTAAGTCAATTTTACCTGGTTTGCGAGCTGAAGATTTAGCGCCTTTGCCAAACCAATCTCACTCGTCGCATCAATCGCCATACTTTCTCGTACTATCAACCTGCTTATTTTTCTCTAGCTACTTCTAGTCGCGAATCGTGTTGGCTGTTCGCCACCTGACAACAATAAAACGGCTATCGGTGACTATCTAAATCTAAGGCGCTTTATTCTGTTCAAATGGCGCGGGCTAACGTTACTCGATTAAGGCAGGCGCTAATGACCTACCGGTAGGCGTAACTCGTCATCTTGTTTCGCTTCGCTTGTTGGCTTCGCCAGTAAACTCAACGACTGCGCCGAGAGTAATGTTCTTGAGGTACACCAAGCGACATCGTTCGGCAGCGCTTGAGGGGCATCAAGGCTATCGAGGTGATTGTTAATGGCCGTTGCTTGATCTGGCAGCATTAGGCTGATGACTTGTTGTGCTCGGGCTTTCACTAAATTGTTGGCGATACGGCCGCGCTGGCCCCAGCCGATTGTTTTTTCGCAGTAGCTGTCGTTGTCTTGATGCAAAAAAGCCACATCTCGCAATGCGTCGAGGGTATAAGACATCAACGCCTCTTCAAACAACATGGCGATGTCTTCTGAACTGGTGTAGTAGTTGTACATGTCCGAGGCGCCGTCGAGCTCAAACATTGCACCGGCGTCTGGAGCCGTAAGTGCAAGCAACACTGAACTGGCATCATCGCCGCCAAACAGCACGTCGGCCAAATTTTTCAGGGTGGTATAAATCAGTGGATAGTCGCCAACCACGCGCTGTTGAATACTGAGGCCATCGTCGAAAACCTGATCGATCAGATCGTAAAAGGAATCGTCGCCGAAAGGCTGCATGAGTTGGCTCAGAACATCGGGTGGCAAATAATCATTGGCATGCGCAAGTTCGTGATAGAGCAGGTTGGTTAGCCCAGGCACTATGTCGGCAAAGCTACGGGTGTCATCGCCATCGGAAAAATTACTGGTGGTGATATAGTTGCCCGCATCGTCAACATAGCGCCAACCGGTGTCCAAAACTAACTCACTGCCATAGCCGCTGCGATAATCAGGGCTATCATCAATCGTTGCGTACTCAGTTGGGCTCAGCCACAAATATGCCGGATCAATATACATGGCGCCCGTTAGCGGATGATAAAACGCAGGGCGAATATCATAGGCAATGACAATGGCCGATAGCGGATCAAACATCGCGATTAAGCTGGGAGACGCTTGTTGCAAGAAGGTTTCAATACGCGCGGCCATCCAGTCGTGGCTGACCACCACTCGGTCCATAATGGCATCAACATCTGCGCTACTTGACCCCGCTCCAATTGGCGGTAGCACATCGGCGTAGCAAGATTTTTCATCCTGATAGGCGTTAACACATTCAACGAGCACATCGCTGTAGCTGCTGGTCTGATATGGGTAAATGGATTCAAGCTCGGTTGTTGGCCCTTCACTCGTTGTACCTGAAGATGACGAGCCGCCACCGCATGCAGTTATCAACGAGCATACGCAACATATGAACAAGTGATGAAACTTCATGTAACTGAACCCCTTGTTGAAACTATCGTTAAAGGTGTTAATGGGTTGCAAACATGTTATCGAGTTATGATGATTGCAGCTAGTAGTTAACTATTTTTGCCGTAAATTTATAGGCTTAGTTATTCGCGGCACTGGCTAATAATGATTAAAACGAAGTAAGGTTAGCGGCAGAACTGTCGTAGGAGCGCATCATGACCAAGCAAATAGACTCAACCAAATCCATGGGCCGAACCATGGCGGTAATGGCGTGGTTGTGTTTCTTTGTGTTGGCTGGTTGGTTTTTCAATGACTACCTCAGTGACAAGCAACAACCAAATCGTGGCCTTAATTTGAGCGATTCTCAGCAACTAGAACTTGTGCGCAACCGAGCTGGGCACTACATTGCACCGGGAGAGATTAACGGTGTGGCGGTGCAATTTTTATTAGATACCGGCGCGACCTACTTAAGTATTCCACAGCACATTGCTGATCAAGCGGGTTTGCGGCAGGGTAAAGCCAGTGTGGTGAGTACTGCCAATGGTCGTATTCGAGTGTACCGAACGATAGCGGATGAAGTACGCTTAGGCGGTTTGCAACGACGCCAAGTTGAAGCCTTTATTAATCCTGCAGAGCAGGGTGGTGTGGTGCTACTTGGTATGAGCTTTTTGAAGTATTTTCAATGGCGTCAGATTGATGATAGGTTAATCCTTACGCCGCAAAATTAATGGACTGACTTATTCGTGAGCGGACACCCTACTAGCTTAGATTCGGCGACAATTTCAGCCCACGAGGCTGATTCTGAACACCCCGTTGCTGAGACTCCTGCGATTGCTCAAACGGCCTGCGAAGAATGTGATCATGTGATTGCAGACGCAGTGGCAGAAGCAGGCGATGCCGTTCATTGCCCACGTTGTCATCATCATATTTCCGTCGTTCATACCGCTCCGGCTATTGCGCCGTTGGCATACGCCAGCGCAGCCATAATGATGCTGATCGCGACGTTAATGTATTCGTTCATGTCATTTTCATCGGCGGGTCACACCGTCACGATGGACTTTGCTCAGACCCTCCGAAGTTTAGTGAGTTATGGCTACAACGAGTTGGCCTTATTGCTATTTGTCACCTTAGTTATTTTCCCTATCGGCTTTTTACTCATCACGGTTTACTTGCATGGCGCGCTACTGTTTAAGTTGCAGCCCATATTCGTTCGCCCTTGCTTGTTGATGTTGGGCCAAAGTAAACATTGGCTCATGGTTGATGTTTTTCTGATTGGCATCTTAGTTTCATTGGTAAAAGTCATGGGCATGGCTGACGTTGGATTCGGTTTAAGTTTCTGGGCGTTTTGCTTATTTACCGTGCTGTTGGTAAAAACCACTATCGTGACCGACTTGCCTTGGCTATGGCAGCAATTGGTGTCGCAACCGAAGCCAGTACCTGTTGAAAACAAACACCCGTCTGCGCTGAGAAATGGCTTTCAGCTTTGCCATTATTGCGGCAATTTGAATGCCGTTGGCGTGGATGAATGCCCGCGCTGCGATCATAAAGTTCACGCTAGAAAAGACCCTAAACTCGATCGAGTCCTAGCTTTGTTGATTGCTTCGATGGTGCTTTACATTCCCGCTAATATTTTACCCATTATGGACACCAGCCTGCTCGGTGGCTCCGATCCAGCCACGATCATGGGCGGTGTCATCTTGCTATGGCAACTCAAATCGTATCCAGTTGCCATGGTTATTTTCATCGCTAGCGTGATGGTGCCTTTGGCTAAAATGGTCGCCATTGCTTGGTTAGCTTATGTCGTGAAGTCGGACCGTTCTCATGATCCGAAGCGACAGTTGAAGCTATACCGAATGACTGAGTTTGTTGGCCGATGGTCAATGATTGATGTGTTCGTCGTGGCCATTCTGGCGGCCTTAATTCGTATCGATGGTTTGATTGCAATCTACCCGGGGCCGGCCACTGTGTCGTTTGCCGGTGTCGTGATTTTGACCATGATTTCAGCAATGAGCTTTGATCCGCGTTTAATCTGGGATGATGGCAACTCCAAGGAGACTAGTAGTTCATGAGCAAGGCAAAGATTTCTTCGGTCTGGTTTGTGCCTATCGTAGCAGCACTGATCGGGCTATGGATGGCTTATCAACATTACAGCAGTTTAGGCCCGTTGATCACCATCACCATGCCAAATGCTGAGGGTTTAACAGCCGGTAAAACCACACTAAAAGCGCGCTCTGTGAATATCGGTAAAATCGAATCGATAGTGCTCAGCGACGACTATTCTCACACCGTAGTTAATGCCCGTATCGAGAAGCCATACGCCGGCATGTTAGTGGAAGATAGTGAACTTTGGGTGGTTAAGCCCAGAGTTGGACGTGGCGGCGTGTCTGGCCTGACAACGATTCTCTCGGGGGCTTACATTGAGGTGCGTCCTGGAGATAGTAAAAAGGCGCGCGATCTCTACCAGATATTGAAAGAGCCGCCGCTCGGCGACCCCGACCGCCAAGGTTTGCGTTTGAGCTTGCAAAGTGAAGGGAATAAATCCGTTGAGGCGGGCACTCCAGTCAATTATAAAGGATTTGAAGTTGGGCAAATTGAACAGGTTAGTTACAACACTGAGTCGGGCAACATTGATTACAAAATCTTTATCGAATCGCCATTTGATGAATTAATTGCCAGTAATACCAAGTTTTGGATCCAGTCGGCGATTTCACTAAAAATGAATACCGAAGGTCTGAGTGTGCAAATGGACTCCATGGAAAGTTTGCTTAGTGGCGGTGTCACGTTTGGCCTCAGCAGCGATGAGCGACCTATTGGCGAAGTGACCGAAGGGGATTTATTCCGCTTATACGAATCTGAAAAACGCGCCACTGAAGGCAATTTCGACTTCTACAAGCCTTACCTGTTGTTCTTAGAAGAGTCGATTGCGAATTTGGGTCCCGACTCGCCGGTCGAGTTTCGCGGTATTCGCGTTGGCTCGGTTATCGAAGCGCCGTATCGCCGCCGCACTGAATCTGAATTGATGTCGAAAAACGGCATTATTCCAATTCTTGTGCACATTGAATTCGAACGCTGGAATGCGAAAGATGAATTACCAACGACCGAAGAGTGGCAAGCCGAACTCAATAGTATGATTGAGCGTGGCATGCGCGCCACCATCCAAACCGGTAACTTACTGACCGGCGCACGTTATATTGATCTCGACTTTTACGACAACGCACCGCCACTTTCGGCAGAGCTGACTCGTGTTGCTCGCGTTGCCGATATGGAAATGCTGCCGAGTATGTCCAGCGGTTTAGTCCGGATGGGCGAGCAGATTGTTGGAATTCTGAGCAAAATCGAAGAGCTGCCGCTCGAACAAACGGTTGCTGAGCTCAATAACACCCTGAGCAATGCAACCAGTGCCATGGCAAGTTTCGACGGCACCATGAGCAAGCTCGATACTATTTTGATAGACGAAGAGTCCAATTCAGACATGAAAGCAACATTGGACCAATTACAAACAACATTAGCCAGTTATGATGCCAATAGTGCATTGCATCAAGACATGCGTGAGACAGTGAAGTCGTTGCAACACGTCTTGTGGGAGCTTAAACCACTGCTGGAAATGGTGAACCAAAAACCGGATTCATTTGTATTTGGCGGCCAGGTCGAAGATCCGATTTTGAATGAGGATGAAGCGCCATGAGAACTTTAGTTATTTCTGCTACCGCGTTATTGAGCTTGCTGTTGGCGGGCTGTGCTTCGCCGCCTAAACAGGCCAACCAATATTCGTTAGTGGCCAGCCCTGTTGGTGAGCTAGCCAACGTTAACAACGATGTGTCTGGCATGATGGAAGTGCGTCGGGTCCTCGTGGCGGATTACCTTGATGATCCGCGCCTGATGGCCCAAGTTGGCGACAACAAGCTGCTTAGTTTGCCCCGTCAGCGCTGGGCGTCCCCCTTGTCTCGTGAATTAGCTGCGCTCACCGTTGAAACCATGTCCCACGCATTGCCTCAGGTCAAAGTGTTAAATGGCGCCGATCTTGAGCATGAAACCATGTTGTTTGATGTTGAAGTGAATCGTTTTCACTTGATTTCCGACTCGCAATTACGCGTTGCTGGGCGTTATCAAATAAAGCAGGCAAATGGTGACTACGTGACCGGCGAGTTTCTGCGAGAGGCTTCTTTTAGCCCAGGCAACTACGATGAGGCCGTTAGTCAAATGCGTAGCATTTGGATTGAAGAGATCACCAAGGTCGCTTTAACGATCAAGTAGCATAGAATGACATGATAAAAAGCCTGACTTCGGTCAGGCTTTTTTTGTGGTCGCTTGCGAACGCTCGCGTGGAAGCATAACGGCTAAGGGGTTGGTTGGCCGTGTATCTGATCAATCATGTACTGCAACAAATGGCCCTTGTTGAGCGCTCGTCGAATGAGTGCAAATGGCGCCAGCAAACTATGCCGTTCAATTTTTGATGCTTCGATGGGCAGATCCTTGATGAAGCTGGCCATGGTTTGGCGTTGCAGGGTTGCTTCTAAAACCGGTTTGATGACACCCCAAGCTTCGGTAATGTGGCCACCGATGAC
Organism: Neiella holothuriorum; assembly: GCF_019457915.1. GTDB lineage: Bacteria > Pseudomonadota > Gammaproteobacteria > Enterobacterales > Neiellaceae > Neiella > Neiella holothuriorum. The sequence continues at coordinate 116,419 of NZ_JAHZSS010000004.1, read as the reverse complement.
AATTTCCTGCGGATTAAGCAAATTAATAGTCGTGGCGAGTGCTTTAGCAAGGTTTTCCGCAACATCGGTTAGAACCCGAATAGCCAACTCATCGCCTTGGTTTGCCGCATCGCAGACTGTTGAGACGGTTAAATTGTCTGGATTTAGTGACGTGCTATAGCCAGACTCAAACAGTTGTTGAACGCGCTGAACAATTGCTTTGTTCGATGCGATTGTTTCCAAGCAGCCAAAATTCCCGCAGTGGCAGCGTTCGCCTAACGGGTTTACTTGAATATGGCCGATCTCGCCACGGTTTTGAGCTTGTCCCAATAAAACTGCGCCATCAATAATGATGCCGGCTCCAATACCATTGTGTAGCCTGACAACAATCACATCCTGACAATCTTTAGCGCAACCGAAATAATGCTCGGCTAAGGCTAGTGCTCGAATGTTATTTCCCAAATAACTGGGAACATGAAAGACCTTACTGATTTGCTCCGTCAGCGCTAAGGGCTCAGCTAAATTGATGTGTGGTAGATAATGCACGATACCGGCCAGGGTGTTGACCAAACCCGGACTGGTCATTGCAATGGCCATTAGATCCTTGTCCGGATCTTTATGTTGCGCGAGCAAGGTGGAGATTTCATCGGTAATTCGCGCAACTAATTGCTCTCCGTTGCTGGCATTCAAGGGGACTTCTCGACTGGCCAATACCGAGCCAGATAAATCACATAAGCCGGTGTGTAGCGTGGTACGGCCAATACGCACGGCAACAATTTGGTGATTGTCGGTGCGGGTTTGCAAATTGATGGGGCGACGTCCGCCAGTCGATTGTTGTGCGTTCACTTCATGGAGTAAGCCGCATGCAATCAGTTGGCGAGAAATTTTAGTAATGCTTGCCGGTGCCAAATGCGCCAGCTCAGCTAGCTCTATACGAGAAATGGGCCCAGCTTGAGATGCTAGCTGATAAACCAAGCCTGTGGTTGTTTGTTTGTCATGTACCTTTAACGAGGGCACTCCGTTGTATGTCGTGCTCATGGATAGTCGCAAATGAAGAATAAGAGAAAGAAGCTAGCCTAAAGGACGGAAGCCGATATGAGAATGCTTAAAATCAACTTGTTTAACAATTTTTACCGCAGCGCTACGCACCAGAAGAGGCGTGAGCATTTACAACAAGCCAACTCAATAGATTAAGTTGTTTGCAGAGTTCAATAAAAACGGCCCCTTTAAGGAGCCGTTTTGGAGTTTCATTGCAAGCTACGATTAGTCGCGCAGCAAGTTTTGAATCTGACCTAAAGAGCACAGGTGAATGTAAATCAGGCCTAAGAAGCCAGATTTATTCAGTTGTAGTACTTGCTCGTCGGTGAGGTTCTTAAATTTCTCTTCATCAACAATGCTGATGCCTGTTACTTCGTGCTTAGAGCCATCTTTACGTTGGATGTTGAGGTTTGATGGGCGCATCAGCTCAAGTTCTACCAACTTTTTGATGAAAGCTTCGGTCGCAGCTTCTTGTTGCATCAGGTTTTCAATTGAACCAATGATACCTTTGAAGTACTCAGACTGTTCGCCTTTCTCATTAAACAGGGCTTCGCCTTCTGTCTCTGAAACGCGGTCATCACCTTGGTTCAAACAAACCACTGGCTTGTCATCGCTGCTGATGAAGAACGGGCCACGAGCGAAGTTGTGAGGCAGGTAAGCTGCTGTCCACTTGCCGTCTTGCACAAATTTGTTTTCGTTAGGTTGAACCGAGAACATGGCAACAACTTTATAGTTCTTGGATTCTGGCTCTTGGATGAAAACGATTGGGAACGAGCACGCTGCACGAGAAAATTCATGAACCACGAGAGGAGAAATGTGGCGGTTGGCAAACGCATTGAAATCTGACAATGGCTTGATTTTAGTATTAGCGTGTTCTTTGAAGGTGATCGGTGCGATATTTACTGCCACGACGATAAGTCCTATCTAGTACGATGAAAAATATTGGAAGCCGCATGCTATCAACTTTTACAACAACTGCCAGTGCTAACAGCCAAAAATTGTGAACAAACCGGCTGTTCAGGCTTGTGGACATTGTTTTACATCAAGCGATACGCCTGTGATGGGGCTATTTGAAGGGTAATTAAGCTCTGTGCGGGGACGGTGAAAGAGGCGGCGGCAAGCCTTAACGGGGTTTGCTCAACATTGCTAGGCAAATAATCAGGCCGCGGAGAAGGCGGAGTGCCATGCAATGCCGCAGGGTCGTTTCAAACACGACGCGCTGCGGCAAGAAATGTATGACGTACGCGAGCGCTAGTTAGCGGCGGCGTAAACGACGGGCGAAGCCTGCAACAACTAACAAGCCTGCGCCTAACATGCCAACAAGAGGCCAAACACTGGCAGTTTTTGGCATCTCAGCGGCCATTTCCACAGCTTCTTCTGAATCAACCGAAGCTAGCTCAAACCGATCGCTTGGAATATAGATGTTCATCTTGTAGCCAGAGTAGAGCTCACGCCATGTTGTGGCTTTGCCACCGGCCATAATCGAAATTGGTGCTTCTGGTACAAAGCTATGCATCTTGCGGGCGCCATCATTCTGCTCGATGCGCAAACGAACTCGCTTACCGGTGATGCTGACAAATTCGGCTTTCATTTTCACAAACATAGCACCATCTTTTTCGATGACGCCTTGGCATGATTGTGGCGCTTCAGGGAAAGCTGCCAACACATCTGGATGCCATTCCACATCCGAACAGTCAGCCGCTTGGGCGGCCAATGGCGCTGCAGCAATGGCTAGTGCGGCTAAGGTCATTCGTAATTTACGGAGTTCCATGTTTTATTTCCTTTTTAATGTGTGCTTTTAGAGGGCATTTGGGTCGTCAATAAGGCTGGCTTTGACGATGTATCGCTGTGGCGCACTACCCACAAAATAAAAGGGGTAGCATGTGATTAAGGTGAGCTCTGGCTGTTCGGCGGTGCGTAATAATCGAGTGTCGTCTGGCTCTACAATCAGAACCTTATTCACTTGGTAAATTTCACTCACACCGTCTGAATTGCGAACGCGAATGGTGTCATTGGTTTCAATGTCGGCAAGGCCGCGAAAATAACTGTCGCGATGCGCAGCAATAGCTAGGTTGTTGGCTCCGGCGCCAGCAACTAAACCTGCGCCCCGGTTGAGGTTGAGTTCACTAGTATCGAAATACACAGGAACCTTGATATCAACGGCATCGATTTCCAGCAGCGCCATCACTTCTTCGTTCGCTTGCTGCAATGTTTTTTGGTATTTGTTCTTGGCGGAATCTGACCAAAGCGAGGTGTCGGGTTGAAATTGAGTGAGTGACTGCTCAAACGCTTCTATATCAGCTTGGCCTGCGACAGTGGCATGTAAGCGCGATGCAATAAACAACGACAGTAAGATCACACCGATAAAGGCGCAGCTGCGTTCTAACCAAAGTAAAATTTGAGACTGTTGCATTGCCACATGTGTTTTAAAATTGCTCTGCTATAAGTTGTAGTTGATATTCAAGCTGTTGCAAAAAAACACTGATGGAAAATTACCCGCGTAGGGGCATTGGCGTTACGATGTTAGCAGTTGAGCCAACTGCGGCGCCGGCATTGGCTTGTGGTAGAGAAAGCCTTGCGCTTGATCGCAGCCAAGCTGTTTGCAGAAAACAGCCTGTAGTTCGGTTTCTATACCTTCGGCCACAATTTGCAAATTCAGCTTATGACCGAGTTGCACAATGGCTTCTAAAATAGCCTGTTCCTTTGCACTCTCCGGGGCCTTGGCAATAAGCGCACGGTCAATTTTTAACGTATCAACGGAGAAGTGTTTGAGGAAGTTTAATGATGAGTAACCACTTCCAAAATCATCGACCGCAATCTTCATCCCAGCATCACGCATATGTGTCAGCTGCGCCAATAAATTACTATCGGCGCCGGTAAGCACATCCTCGGTTAGTTCAATGCCGAAATCACTGGCTTGCAGGCCATATTCGTCAAGCACTTCATTCAAGAAATTAAAGAAGCTCGATTGATGGAGTTGTTTGCCTGAAATATTCAGATCAATGCGAATGTGAGGCAACCCTTGCGCGCGCCATTTAGACAGTTGGCGACAGGCACTGCGAATGACCCATTGGCCCAAACGAATCATTAAATCAGATCGCTCTGCGATAGGAATGAACTCTGAAGGCATGGCCTGCAAGCTGGTGTCATTGGGCTGCCAGCGTAGCAAGGCTTCGCATGCTTGAATGTGGTAATCATTAAAATCAATTTGCGGCTGAAAGACTAAATGGAAGTCATCGCCCTCAAGCGACTGGCGCAAGGCCCCAGCAATGGCACGTTGGCGGTTGAGCTGCTCGTTCATTGATGTGGCAAAAAAGCGGTAACGATTACGGCCTGAGTCCTTGGCTTGATACATGGCTGCATCGGCGTATTTGAGTAGCTCGACGGTTGAGTCTCCGTCTTCTGGGTACATGCTCATTCCGATACTGGCCGTCACATAAATATCTTGTTCCTGCAGGCGGAATGTTTGTTCGAATTCAGCCATCACTTTATCGGCCACGGCTTGTACTTCATGGCGGCCAGTGACGTTCGGTAAAATAATGATGAATTCATCGCCACCAAACCGCGACAAAGTGTCGTAATGGCGAAGCAAATCTTTGAGCCTGTCAGCAACTTGTTGCAACAAGTGATCGCCGGCGTTGTGGCCCATGGAGTCGTTCACTTCTTTAAACAAGTCTAAGTCAACAAATAGCACTGCCAGCTGCTGACCAAAGCGCTCGGCTTCTGCCAGCCGGCGATTAAGTTCGTCTTCTAAGAATCTACGGTTAGGTAAATTGGTCAGCAGATCGCGCGTGGCTAGGCGTTTCAGCTCCGCTGCGGTTTCGTGTTGCTCCGTTAAATCAACATCAACACAAAACATTTCCGGTGAATCGGAATCTTGTTGCAGCATCACGTGGCTTGAAAAAACAGGCACCAAATGGCCATCTTTATGAAGTAACTGCAGCTCCGCTGCTGGGATTTCCTGACCTTCGTTAACCCACGCTTGATGAGCCGCTTTGACGGCCTCTCGCATTGGCTCAGGGATAATGAGTTGTTCTAACTTACTACCCAAGGCTTCTTGCTTCGAGTAGCCATAAACGCGGCGGCTGGCGTCGTTCCAGTAAATGACTTCGCGCTCTTTGTTGTACCCTTGCACCGCAACTGTCGGCAGCGCTTCGATCAATTTGCGAAATCGCTGTTCATTCTCTCGGTATTCAAGCTCGGCATGTTTGCGTTGATGAATGTCTTTCAATGTGCCGCAAATGCGAGCAACACGGTCTGGCTGATTGGGGTTCATCTCTACGGCTTTGCCTGAGCCTTCAAACCAAACCCAGTGCCCCTGTTGATGCTGCATTCGATATTCGAGGTTGTAACCAGCGCCGGTCTCAAAACATTGCTGAAGATCTTGCTGCAATGTTTGTAAATCTTCGGGATGAACCCTTGCCATAAAGGATTCAATGTTCAATTCGAGTTGATCGAGGGGGAGGCCCAATGACTGCAACCAGTGATTATTGACCCGTACCGATCCGGACTCATAATCCCAATCATAAAAACCGAGTTCAGATCCGTCGATAACATGCTGGAGCTGATCGGCGGCCCGCTTTGCCGACGCTTCTGAGCGTTCAAGAAAGTATTGGTTGGCGCGATGCTGTGTTTCTGCTCGTCGCAATAGAAATACAATCGCGGCAGTGATGATCAGGGTAATGGCTGCCAAGGCCAATTGAATCGCATGAGAGCGGTTCAATTGTTTATTTAACTGGTAATTGAGTTGATCGTGGTTCGCTATCAGCAACTGTTCCAGTTGATATAGGGGTTGCTTAATGTTGGCGAAAGAAGGAGAGGCCACATTGGCGGATCTTGACGCTGCTAGCGTTGCCAACAAACCATCACCTATATCAATAGCTGTTTGTATTTGCTCTTCTTGGCCTGATTGCCATGATGCCGGCAAGGGTTGATGTTGCGTATTTTCGTGAACCAATAAATGCAGTGCGTCTTGGCTTTTTTTAATAAAATCGGCGGTGAGTTGATTGGCATAAAGGCTATGCGGTTGCAATTGTACCGTTAGTGTTGCGCCAGCAGTCGCGGCGCGAGCTTGGCTAATCAGCGCTGAGTGTTGATTGAGCAGTTTAAAGGTGTCGGTATTGACCGTGGCACTGAAAAATACGCCGAAACAAGCGGCTAAACCAATTGCAATGACACACCATTCGCGAGCCGAGGGCCAGCCCCAAGAGGCGCTTGAATCGTCAGCATGATTCATCGCGGAGTTTGGCTCCTGCATCATTAGGGCTTTCCTTTTTCCAGTTTACGTCGTAATGAGAATGTGACGCAGTTGAGCAGTCATCCTAGTCGATTCTCTTCGCGTATCATAGGATTTAGCATAGCCAGAATTAAAACCTTTGATATTAATCGCTTAACCTTATAGAAAAACACTGCCGAATAAACGGATCGTGGTATCTCTGACCTCACCGATAAAGCTTGCACGGCCATGCCATGGTTAAGGCTGTGAGCCAGCTAGAGCAGGCGTTTTGTATATTGCATGATCTTGCTCCCAACTCTTCATCTTAATTGGGTGGTTTTCTTTATTTCGACTCAAACTGATAATCATTATTAGGTTATCTACTTACGCGTAGCTGCAACAATAATAACGATTCAAGGTGATGTGTCGTTTATGGGGCCACCAATAACTAAAACATTCACCGATACTTTACGAAAGAAAAGGAACCATCATGGCGAACATTGAAAATAATTCTACTCAGATTGTTTCGAGCGAATGTAGCGAGCCTATGGCCGATGCGCAGCAGGGGGGACTCGTGGGGATCCAAGCTCACGATGCGAAACAAAAAGCGTTGGCTCATGGCTTAGTGAATGATGCGCTGGCGTCTTTGAGCGCCGAGTTGCCGAGCCCACCATTTTCTAATTAAAGGGTAATGAGTTACCCATAAAAAAACACCAAGTGCATTTGCCTTGGTGTTTTTTTATGGGTATTTCATATGGGTGTTACGGGGGTTGCAGTGGGTGGCTTAGTTATCCATTCGGCTTTAATGACGCTGGACTATTGAGCTGTTGAGCAAGTTGCTCTAGTCCACGATCGAAAACTTCGACCACCGCTTCGAGTGCATTGGTTGCCAGTGAAAAGTAATCCAGCGGATTGATTGCAGGGTGGGCCACCATAATGTCACTTTCTAAACTGATTAACAGGGGCCGCAATTTTTCATTAATGTTGCTGTCGTTTGCTTGTCTGCAATAGCTATCAAGTTGGCTATGAATGTACTTTAACCGAATACGAGCCACGCTGCTGCAATGATGGGCAGCGGCAACGCCAGTTCCTAGCGCTCGCGCTTGGCCGATGTACTCGGCATTAAACAAGGTCGCTTTCCACAATTCATCGGCTGACTTATTGGATGTTAGATAAAGTTCTTGCAAGTGATGTTGCTCGGCGCAGTCTTCGATCAAATAAAGCAGATTTAGCACCAAGCGATTGTGTTGCTCCAATGCATAGCTTGCTTGTTGATTGATGTAGTTGCTGGCGAGTCGCTCCCAATGATCTTGAATACTCAACCATCGCTCATTTTGATGGCTCCATTTGCCCAATCGATTCAGAGTGTTGATTTGGGCGTTAATGATCCGTTGCTGCTCAGCGATACGAGCTTTGGCTTTGCTATCGCCGTTTAGAAAGCCATTGGTTAAACCTCGATGCTGTTGAACGGCAGTGAGTAGCAAGCGCAATTGTTGTAACCAGCTAATCCCCGTGAGGTAACGTTGTTGGGACTGGCGTCTCGCTCGTAGGTTCGTCCAACCAACTAAGCTGATCAGCAACAAGCCTGCAGTGACAATGATGATGAGTATTTCTAAGTAATTATTCATGGCAATTTACTTTTAAGCTTGCGCTAAGGTTTGTAGGTGATGTGCCACTTCGGCCGTTTGCTTGGCCATAACAGCATTGTTTTTTGCTGTTTCGGCCACCTGCTCGATGTGTGATGAAATTTCACGCGTTGCAATGACTTGCTGCTCGGTTGCGCTGGCAATGCCACTAATCTCTAATGACACTCGTTCCGACGTTTGGACAACCTGTTCGAGCACATCTGATGCGGCGGACACGCTATTGAGGCAAGCGCTATTTTCAGCTGTCACTTGAGTCATGTGTTCAGCTACTTGTTGCATATTATGAGTTACCGTTTCAACGTGTTCAGTAATTGCATTGACCGAATCATGGCTGCGCTGCGCTAGGCCCCGCACTTCGTCGGCCACCACAGCAAAGCCGCGCCCATGCTCGCCGGCTCGGGCGGCTTCAATCGCCGCGTTTAATGCGAGTAAATTGGTTTGCTCTGCTATTTCTCGAATGATTTGCGACATGCTGACTACGGTCGACAAATTACTGTCGAGTGACTTAATCCGCTCACCGGTTTCATTTGCCAGAGATGACACGCTTTGGACCTGTTGTTGGGCCGATTGCAACGCTTGATGACCCTGGTGGCAAATCGATTGAGCCCCTTCAGAGGCCGTACGCGTCTGTTCTATCCGGCGCGCGACTTCATCGATACTTTGGGATATTTCCGTGGTTGCTGCAGCTGAGCTGGTGGTGGCCGATGACTGATTTTCAGAGTGGCTTGCCACTTGGTTGGCATTGTTCGCCAGCTCAGCGCTGGAATACCCCATTTCATGAACAACCGCTTGCAAGCTATTAAGTAATCGATTTTTGCTGCGCAACATTTCCACCATGGGCTCTTGCAACTGGCGCAAAGGTCCGGCTAACCATCGCTCGACATGATTATCGTCGATGGTTTCCAGGGTTTGTAGATAGCGATGCAGTGCTGCGTGATCGACGCTGATGGCGCGGAACAGCCAAGTTTGCACTGCAAGGCCGAGTATTGCTGTGATTGCCGCTATTTCCGTTAGCCCTGCAATCATCAATACAACCGGGGGGATGACGATTATCAGGCTTATTTTGTAACAGCCGCGACAACCTAATTGTTGTAAAAGTTGTTTTACCATTCCAAGTTGGCTCCATGCTCTTTTTGGATTGTAACTGCCGCCCGTATTGATTTCGGTGGCGTTACCGTTCTAGTCATAAAAGTGACAAGCAAGTTGCGAACCAAGCGCACCAATAGGATGCATTGTTTGTTTAGGTTATTGAAATTTAATATTAAATTTTGTTGGCGGGTTTTTTCTTTCAACAAAGGCTAATGGAAAATGAGTGCCCCAATGTGGGGCGTTGTCGCGTTGGTTAGTGGTAATGCGTTTCATTTGTGCAAATGATTATTTGTTGAGCGGTTAAAAGCGTGCAGATATTGTTGTTCGCGGTTAACATCTGTTATCTAACGCCGTTGATCTGACGCATGAGCCATTTCACATTATTTGTTTAGGATCGCGACACCTGTCATCTCGACATATTCATCTTTCGAAAGGTTTTCTGCTGTGACAATTAAGAAAGCGCTGCGTTATTTGCTGGCTTTTGGTTTACCGATCCTGATTTTGTTTTTGCCGCTCTCCGCATTTGGCATTGACGGCATGACGATTCAAGAGCAGCGGGTCGTTGCAATTTTTGTGATGGCAGCCTTGTGTTGGGTGCTTGAACCTATTCCTATTTACACAACGTCTGTTTTGGTGATTGTACTTGAGCTGCTGATGTTGTCGGACAAAGGCCTGTTGTGGTTTCGGCAAGATGCTGGAGCGGCAGGTTTTGGCCAACTCCTCAATCACAAAGATATTATGGCAACCTTTGCTTCGCCCATCATCATGTTGTTTTTGGGGGGATTCTTTTTGGCCATGGCGGCCACTAAATATCGTCTAGATGTCAATTTGGCGCGGGTACTACTGAAACCCTTTGGCGATAAACCGGCCAACGTGATGCTTGGTTTGATGGTGATTACGGCTATTTTTTCGATGTTTATGTCCAACACCGCCACCACGGCGATGATGTTAGCCATTTTAGTGCCGGTCTTAAGGCTGTTTCCGGTTGATGATCGCGGTAAAGCCGGCTTTGCATTAAGCATTCCTGTTGCTGCCAACATCGGTGGCACCGGAACCCCAATCGGTACACCGCCGAACGCCATTGCCTTGAAGTATTTTGAAGCGCAAAACCATACCATTGGCTTTGCTGAGTGGATGGTGTTTGGGGTGCCATTTGTCGTTGTTATGTTGTTTATTGCTTGGTTGCTACTGCGATTCTTTTTCCCTTCCTCTAAAAGCGAAATGAATTTAGAGATCAAAGGGCGTTTCATGAAATCACCGAAAGCTATTTTGGTGTATGTGACCTTTATTGTGACGCTCCTGCTATGGCTAACCAGTGGGTTCCATGGCATGAATTCGTCGACGGTTGCGCTTATTCCTGTCGCTGTTTTTTCTGTCACCCAAATCATTGGTAAAGAAGATCTAAAGCAGATCTCCTGGGATGTGCTTTGGCTAGTGGCAGGCGGCTTTGCACTGGGGCTGGCCATTAGTGAAACCGGATTAGCTGTTCATGCGGTTGATTCAATGAATCTACAGGCGGTCAATCCTGCAATCATTCTGGTGGGTGCTGCGTTACTGAGTATCACAATGGCAAACTTTATGTCCCATACGGCGACAGCTAACTTATTGATGCCGATTGCGGCAGCCATTGCGGTTAGCCTCGAAGGGTTAGCAATGTACGGGGGCGCCATGACTATTTTGCTTTGCGTGACCTTTGCCGCATCGCTTGGCATGTCGTTGCCAATTAGTACACCGCCGAATGCCTTGGCCCATGCTGCTGGTCACACGAAGACAAGCGACATGGCAAAAATTGGCATACTGGTGGGCTTCATCGGTATTATTCTGTCGTTTGTGCGGATCTATCTGATGGGCCAATCAGGCTTCCTATAGGAGTATTTAAAAGATGGAAAAACTCACCGTTATTTGCGTTGACGATCAGCCGGAAGTGCTCAACGCTGTTGCGCGCGATATTGGCCCGCTTGCTTCCCATTGTGAAATTGAAGAGTGCCAGTCGGCGCAAGAATGTCTGGAGTTACTGGACGAACTCGACGCAGAAGGCACCCCAATAGCGCTGATTATTTCGGATCATGTGATGCCTGATAAAAATGGCGTGCAAATGCTCACCGAAATTGCCGATGACCACCGCTTTAAAACTACCCGACTGTTTCTGCTAACGGGCTTGGCAACGCATCAAGACACCATCATGGCAATTAACAAAGCCGGTATTGACCGTTACTTTGAAAAAGCATGGGATCCTGATGAATTGCTCGATGAATGTCGTCGCGCGTTGACACGCTATGTGTTCGCGACAGGTCTCGATTACCTTGAATATCAACCTGTGCTGGATGCTGAAACGACCTATAAGCTGATTTCAAGTAGTTGAGGCAGGAATGCATTAATCGAAAAAGCAGGCTTTGGTCTGCTTTTTTTGTTTTTGTCGGTTGAAAAACACTCACTCAAGAAGCGAACGCTTGATTTCGAATTAATCGGTTAACCAAATTTTGTGCGCAGAGTCGCTTTGCCTTCAATTGGTATGGACTTGTTGGTTTATTGGTAAGACAATGTGCCAGTTTGTAAAATCCATATACGGAGCGATATCGTGCTGAAGCGAACTCTCAGTTTAACTGCGTTGCTTTTGGCTGCATTGGTTGGATTCCAATCTAGCGGTCAGGCCAAAACCATTACCTATGATGGTAAAGGTAATGAGGAATGGAAGAAAACCGCTCGAGCGGGCGATGTCTTAGTGATCCCGGATGGAACCTACGACAACCTGAAGCTCACTATCTTTGGCAAAGGTAAACCTAAAAAGCCGGTACGTCTAAAAGCGGAAACGCCAGGTGGCGTGATCTTGACCGGTGAGAGCTGGATTTACTACTACGGCCAATACGTCTCTGTGGATGGCTTTGATTTGCAAAACATCAAAGCGTCAACCCTCAAGGGTAAGCTACGCGCACCGATTTCCAATATGAGGCCTGGCGGCAGCACCGAGAAATCAAAAGACATGTGTAAGATGTGTATCTTGCAGCATATTCGCATCGACAACGAACACAAAGACTCGTGGGATAAGGATTATCGCTGGGTTGATATTGCCGGTTATTACAACATTGTCCGTCATAACTACTTTGGTGCCAAAAAGTCACAAGGCCGAGTATTACAGCTCAATATCAAACATGCCGATATTGAGCGTCAGCCGGTAAATCACCGCATTCAATACAATTATTTTGCGTCGCGTAACCAAGGCGATGCATTGGATAATGGTGGCGAAGCGTTGCTCATTGGTGAGTCGAGCCGTCAACATGTTTCTGCGCAAGCACGCGTAGAAATGAATTTATTCTACGATGCCTCGGTGGCGGGCGAGCCAGAGGTGATTTCGAACAAATCTTCTGACAACCTGTATCAGTTCAATACGATTCGCAATACCTCGGCTAGTTTGACGCTGCGCCATGGCGATCGTAATACCGTTCAGTACAACTGGTTCTTGCAGGATCAAGCGCCAGGCTCTGGCGGCGTCCGAGTGATTGGTAAAGACAATGTTGTCGTCAATAACTACGTTGATGGTGCCGCTGGTGCTCAAGGCGAGCCGGAAGGTAAAACCTATCGTACCGCGCTGGGTATGGCCGCTGGTTACTCTCAAAAAGACGATGAAGCTAATATCAACGGCTACCAATTAAGCGTTAACAATGTGTTTGATCGCAATACCGTGGTTCGCTCGGTGCAGCCGGTAATGTTGTCGGCGTGGTACAAGCGTGATCAAGACATGACGCGCCCACCGCAAGACACCACATTCACCAATAATCTAGTGATGCAAATGGGCTTTAAACCACTGGATGAATATTGGACTGCCGGTCAATCCATTAGCGTCGATTTTACGCCTGAATCGGATTACACCAACAAGAAAGGCCGCCCAAATGTGGCTGAATACTACCCTTCATTTAAAGCCGTTAGTGGCAACATTAGTGACTGGTCTGTGTCGAAGCTGGTCAAAGACGGTGTCACCATGGCCCGTGATGTTAAATTGAAAGGCTGCGATGCTTTTGGCACTGGTGATGAGTTATTTGACGCTTACAATGGCGCCGGAGCAGATTTGTCATTGATGGCAGAACCGCTACTTTGGACACCTGAATTGAAGTCCGGCAAGCTCGGCCCAGTCTGGCTTAACGCAAATTGGAATGACGCACCACGAGGCTACTCGCCTTGTTCATAACGTTAGCGGGTTAGCTAAACGGCCAAAAAGCCACTCTGTTGAGTGGCTTTTTTTATTGCTCGAGATTGTGGTTTGAAAGCTTGTGCAAGATCATGAAGCATTCACTTTTTACCACCATTACTTGTAGTGCAGTTGCCTATCAGTAAAATTGCAGCACTCCTTTTAAAGGCGATAACTTGTTGTATTTAAAATGAAATAATTTCATTTTAAATACAGGGCTCGCTTATTAAAGGGCTTATATAACAATGATTTGAACCACAAAATGTGGTCAACGCTTTACTCTTAACCGACACCGACAGAGGTTATCCATGCGCTTGACGCTTACTGCCAGTCTTGTTGCTTCGGCACTGGCTATCACTGCTTGTTCCGAGCAGCCAACTCAATCGACTCAGCAAACTGAGCAACCGACACCACAAATGACAGAATCAACACCTGCCGCCGAGATGAATCCATTAATGAAGGCAAGTTCGCTGCAATACCAAGCACCGGATTTCACTGTGATTAAAACCGAGCACTTTGAACCGGCAATGCGTGAAGGCATTAAGCAGCAGGCTGAAGAAATCGCAGCCATTGCCAATAACTCGGCAGCTCCAACGTTTGAAAACACCATCATTGCGATGGAAAAAAGTGGTGCGCTGTTAGCGCGTGCAGCGGGTGTATTTTACAACCTATCGGGTACAGATAGCACAGAAGCTATTCGTGAACTCGAAGGTAAAATGGCACCATTACTGAGTGCTCACGATGATGACATTTACCTGAATGACGCGCTATTCCAGCGTGTTAAGGCAATCTATCAGGCGCGTGAATCGCTTGAATTAGACGCTGAATCATTGCGTCTGGTTGAAGTGTATTACGATCATTTTGTTGCCGCTGGCGCCCAGTTAACGGAAGCACAAAAAACAACTATTCGTGCGTTGAATGAAGAACATGCTGAATTGACCAATGAGTTTGGTCAGAACTTGTTGAAAATGGCAAGTGAAGGCGCCGTTGTCTTTGCTAGCGAAGCCGAACTCGCAGGCTTAGGTAGCGATCAACTCGCCATTGCTGCAGCCGCCGCTAAAGCACGTGGCTTAGACGGCCAATACGTGATTGAGTTGACTAACACCACACGTCATCCATGGCTTGCTTCAATGGATAACCGCGATAGCCGCCAAAAATTGTGGCAAGCCTCTGCTGGCCGCGGTGTGTCTGGCGAGCTAGACAACCGCCCAATTCTGACTCGCTTGGCACAAATTCGTGCGGAACGTGCTCAGTTGCTCGGTTTTGAAAACTGGGCCAGTTACCAACTTAATAGCTCGATGGCCAAAAAGCCTGAAGCAGTCATGGACATGTTTGCCAGCATGGTGCCAGCGGTGGTTGCCAACGCCAATAAAGAAGCAGCGGCAATTCAAGCGATGATTACCAAGACGGGCGGTGACTTTGAACTGCAACCTTGGGATTGGGAATATTACGCCGAGTTGGTTCGACAAGATCAGTACGACCTAGACGAAGCTGAAGTTCAGCAGTACTTCGAATTTGAGCGCGTGTTGAACGATGGCGTGTTCTACACCATGAATCGCCTGTTCGGTATCACCATGAAGCCGCGCCCCGATCTACCTGTGTATCACCCAGACGTAAAAGCCTACGAAGTGTTCAATGAAGATGGCACTAGCGTTGCTATTTTCTATGGTGACTACTTTGCCCGCGAAGGTAAGCGTGGTGGTGCGTGGATGAATGCATTCGTGCCGCAAAGCAAGTTACTTGGCCAGAAGCCTGTCATCGTTAACGTGATGAATATTCAAAAAGCACCGGAAGGGCAGCCAACGTTAGTTAGCTACGACAACGCCACTACTATGTTCCATGAGTTTGGCCATGGCGTACACGGCATGTTCTCCGATGTGAATTACCGGACGTTGGCCGGTACCAATGTTTCGCGTGACTTCGTTGAATTCCCATCAACTTTCCAAGAAGACTGGGCGAAAGATCCACAGGTGATTAGCAACTACGCCAAGCATTATGAAACTGGTGAGCCAATCCCTGCTGAGCTATTGGCTAAGGTGCTTAAGTCGCGCAGCTTTAACCAAGGTTTTGATACTTTGGAATACATGGCGTCGGCATTGCTGGATATGGAATGGCATGCACTGAGTGCAGATGCACCATTGCAAGATGCTGAAGCATTTGAACAGCAAGCGCTCGCTAAGCACGGCATTGATATCGCCGCGATTCCGCCGCGCTATAAATCGCCTTACTTTGCCCACGTTTTTGCCGGTGGTTATTCGGCAGGCTATTACGCTTACATGTGGAGCGAGATCTTGGCTGCTGATGCGTTTGCCTTCATTCAAGAGAAAGGTGGCCTGACGCGCGAGAATGGCGAGTTGTACCGCAAGTTCATCTTGTCGGTCGGCAACAGTCGCTTACCGGCTGATAGCTATGAGCAGCTTCGCGGTCAGCAACCGACTACGGAAGCCTTGTTAATTCGTCGCGGATTAACCGCGCCGGCTAGCTAAGCATTCGCTATCATCAGACTAAGCCACTCCTAGGAGTGGCTTTTTTATGTCATTTATCAGCAATTAATTCTTCGTTTTTGTTCAGTTCGTGAATTACACTTTGCCGAATTCAGGTTAATTACATTCAGGTAGTGCGCATGACCGACAACAATGTGCTGCTCTCACTTCGCAACATTATCAAACGTTTCGGCCCTCAAGACGTCTTATCCGAGTTTTCCCTCGATATCTATGATGGCGAGTTCTTTACCATTCTTGGGCCTTCCGGCTGTGGCAAAACCACTGTCCTGCGTTTAATTGCCGGCTTTGAAGATGCAGATGACGGCAAGATTATGCTCGATGGCCAAGATATCGCAGGGATCAGCGCTGAGCGCCGACCCGTCAATACCGTCTTCCAAAGTTATGCGCTGTTTCCGCACATGAATGTGGCCGACAATGTTGGTTATGGCTTGCGCATGGCTGGTGTTGCTAAGGCGGACATAAAGCAGCGGGTCAGCGAGGCGCTTGCAGTGGTTGAACTGAAGGGCTTTGAGCTACGTAAACCCCATCAACTCTCTGGTGGTCAAAAACAGCGAGTGGCCATTGCCCGCGCTATTGTGATGAAGCCAAAAGTGCTGTTGTTAGATGAGTCCTTGAGTGCGCTTGATCATAAGCTGCGCCAACAAATGCAGATGGAATTGAAACAAATTCAGCGCCAATTAGGCATCACCTTTGTTTACGTCACCCACGACCAAGAAGAAGCCTTATCCATGTCTGATCGGGTGCTGGTGATGAATCACGGCCAAGCACAACAGATTGGTAGCCCCCGCGAAATTTACGAAGCCCCTCGCAACATGTTTGTGGCCAGTTTTATTGGTGAAATTAATGTGTTCGATGCCACTGTTGTAAGTGAAACTGCGGAGCTAACTTATCAGGTCGATATTAACGGCGTCGCCAAAACAGCACATGCTGAATTTCGCTTGGAGCCGGGCGAAGCGGTGCATGTATTGCTGCGACCTGAGGATTTGCGCATTGAATACATTGAAGATCAGCCAAGCGATGAACAAGGATTCCTCGGCAAAGTGTTGGAGCGCAGTTATACCGGCAAAACATTAGACTCGTTGATTGAGTTGGACTGTGGCAAACAATTGCGTTCTAGCGAGTTCTTTAATGAGGATGATCCTTCATTCGATTATCGTATCAATCAGCGCGTGTGGGTAAGCTGGATTGATGGTTGGGAGCATGTCGTGAAAGCCGGTGAGCTGTCATGACATGGCCTAACGTTGGCATTGCGTTAAGCTTTCGCCAAACGGTGATCAGCTTAACCTTAGGCTGGCTCGCTTTAATGGTGGTTGCGCCTCATGCTCTGGTCCTGATGACCAGCGTAATGACCCCCAATAGCGAACATTTAGCTGTGTGGCCGCTGACGTTCGATGGTTATTTGAAAGTCATGCAGCCAATATATTTTGATGTGTTTTTTCAAAGCCTGTGGCTATCGGGAGTTGCTACCCTGTTCTGCTTGCTCATTGGCTACCCGTTCGCGTATGTACTGGCCAAGCAACCACCTTGGCTGCGCACTGTGTTGTTAGTGTTAATGATGCTGCCATTTTGGACCAATAGCCTGATCCGCACCTACGCCATGAAGTTAATTCTCGGGAAAAAAGGCATCATTAATACGGCGCTAGTAGGCAGCGGCATCATTGAGAAACCCATCACTATGCTCTACACCGAGTTCGCAGTGATTGTTGGCTTAGTTTATATCTTGCTGCCGTTTATGGTGCTGCCACTGATGGCCAGTTTTGAAAAGTTGTCCAACGAACTGGTGGAAGCTTCACGCGATTTAGGCGCCAATGGCGTACAGCGTTTTTTCACCATTCTGTTACCGCTGACTGCGCCGGGTATTGTTGCCGGCTGCTTGATTGTGTTTTTGCCTGCCATGGGCATGTTCTATGTTGCTGATTTATTGGGCGGCGCTAAAAATTTACTGCTAGGCAATGTCATCAAAAACCAATTCCTAGTGGTGCGTGACTGGCCATTTGGCTCCGCATTTAGCATCACCTTGATTGTGATGATGGCGGGCCTGCTGTGGGTCTATGCGCTGGCTAATCGATTCGTGCAACGGCAAGGAGGGTTAGATGACGAGAATCTTTAAAGCCCTGTTGTTGTTGCTGGTGTTTGTGTACTTATACGCTCCCATTGCGGTATTGGTGGTCAACTCGTTTAATCAGTCAAAATATGGCTATAAGTGGAGCGGGTTTAGTTGGAAGTGGTATCAAAAGCTTTGGCAAAACGATGCCTTAATCACCGCGTTTAATCACTCCATTACCATCGCATTTCTAGCGGCTACAGCTGCCGCCATGATAGGTACGCTGATGGCGTTAGCCATTTATCGTTATCGCTTTCGACTCAAAAAAGCTGCCAGTTCAGCCCTATTTGTAGTGATGATGTCGCCAGATATCGTGCTGGCCATTAGCTTTCTGGTGTTGTTTGTAGCGCTTGGAATGCAACTTGGCTTCTGGACATTATTGCTTGCCCACATTACATTCTGCCTGCCATTTGTGGTGGTCACGGTTTATGCCCAATTAAAAGGCTTTGATGACCACCTGCTGGAAGCTGCGCAAGATTTAGGTGTGAATGAATGGGGCATGTTTCGAACCATTCTTCTGCCGCTGTTGTTGCCGTCGATTCTGGCCTCGTGGTTATTGAGTTTTACCCTAAGTTTGGACGACGTCATCATCAGCTCTTTTGTGACGGGTCCTGATTATGAAGTGCTACCAATTCGAGTTTTTTCGATGGTAAAAGTTGGCGTGTCGCCGGAAGTGAATGTGTTGGCAACCTTGTTGTTGCTGATTTCAATTTTGTCTTTAATTGTGTTTAGTCTGCTCGTAAGGAGAAAATCGCTGTGATTAAACAATTCCGTTCTTTGTTATTAGCTATTGTGTTTGTCCCTTGGCTTGCTCAAGCCGCCGGCAAAGTGGTGGTCTACAACTGGAGTGAGTACATTCCGGAAGACACGATTGAGAAGTTTACTGAACAAACCGGTATTGAAGTGGTGTATGCCACTTACGAAAGCAATGAGACTATGTACTCAAAGCTGCAACTGCAAAAAAATTCGGGCTACGACGTGGTGGTACCGTCGACTTACTATGTGGCTAAAATGGCCAAAGAGAAAATGCTTCAGCCGCTGAACAAGGCGCTGTTGCCGAACTTACAGCATCTCGAGCCACTGTTACTGAACAAAGAATATGATCTCAATAATCAATTCAGCATCCCTTATTTTTGGGGATCAACTGGTTTAGGCGTCAATGCTAGTGAGATTGATCCAACGAGCATTCATAGCTGGAAGCAACTGTGGGATCCTCAATACCAAGGCCAGCTATTACTGATGGACGATGTTCGTGAGGTTTTTCACGTAGCACTTGTGCTCAATGGTCATTCACCTAACACCACCAACCCCGATGAAATTAAGCAAGCCTACGAGTTATTGAAAACCTTAATGCCAAATGTGCTGGTCTTTAATTCAGATGCGCCACGCGAGCCGTACATGGCTGGCGACGTTAATTTTGGCATGATTTGGAATGGTGAAGTGATCATGGCACAAGAAGAAGATGATGCCATTCAATACGTCTACCCTGACGAAGGCGCGGTGTTTTGGGTTGATAGCTTTGTCATTCCGGCGGGAGCCGCCAATGTTAAAGAAGCACACGCCTTTATTAACTTCATGATGCGTCCGGATATTGCCAAAGATTGTGTTGATTACGTTGGCTATGCCACAGCCAATAAAACGGCAGTTGCCATGTTAGACGATGAAGTCCGCAACAACCCCATCATCTTCCCGCCGCAATCCGTAATCGAGAAAGGTGAGTTTCAAAGCGATGTTGGCGAAGCCATTGAAATCTACAATCAATATTGGCAGCAACTAAAAGTTGGCCAATAGCTAATCAACCTAGCGCCCCAAGCTTGGGGGCTATATTTGAAAAGCCGACCGCTTGAGTCGGCTTTTTTGTGACCTTTTGCAACGTTTTAGCAGCACTTGCTAATGAAAAATCGAGAAATCGGTGGGCTGAGCCATACTCATTGAGTCTGTTTTGTTTGTCTGACTCGTGAAAGGTAGTAATGACTGTTAGCAATTCCGCCTCAAATCGCTTCTTGGTCCCCATTTTTGCTGGTGGTGGTACTCGACTCCCAGCCCATATTGGCATTCTCGCGGCACTGAAAGATCTCGATATTACCTTCGATCGCATTGTTGGAGTGTCCGGAGGAAGCATTATTAGTGCACTCTATGCTAGCGGCAAATCGCTAGCTGAGATTAAGCACATTGCCATGACCACTGACTTTAATCAGTTTAAGGGGTTTTCTCTTATTAGCTTAATGCGCAATGGTGGCCTGTGCTCTGGCGATAAATTTGAATCTTGGCTCGACAAGCAGTTGGCAGGTGTTTGCTTTAAAGATTTGCCGATGGATTTGCATGTGGTCGCAACCGATGTCCGCAACGGGGTACCCGTGGTGTTTGATAAAACCTTAACGCCCAACGAAAAAGTTTCTCGGGCAGTACGGTTTTCCATGTCGATTCCACTGATCTTTGCGTTTAAATCTTATGATAACCATTTGATGGTAGACGGCAGTATATTGTCAGAAGATGCGTTGCATCGAGATTGGGCTGAGGACGGCACGCCCGTTGTCTGTTTTCGATTGAGAGGGGATGGTGATGAAAAGCCGTTGGAAACGGGCGGCATGTTTCCGGTGGTGAATTATGTACTGTTGTTGATCCGCACTTTCATGACCACCATCAGCCGAGAATATGTGAATGACAAATTTTGGCATCGCACTGTGGTGGTAAACACAGGTAATACCTCGCCGGTGGATTTTCATCTATCGGATGACGACAAAGAAAGGCTGTATCAAGTGGGCTACGAAACTGCCCTTAATGTTGTTCCTGCAAAAGTGTTCCATCAAGCAGAACAACCTGAAGCCGTTAACGCCGATTAGCCAGGCAATGACGAACCAACCGCTAGTCGCTGACAGTTAGGGCGACCACTTCAACTTGACCGGGCTCTACAAAACAAAATTGTACGTCTAACCCTGCTAGCTTTACGCCATAGCGTCGTTCACTGAGCTGGCCGGCTTGATAGGCTGGCCGAGGATCTTGTTGCAAAACTTGCTCAATTAACTGCTCTAAATTTAGTTGTGGCAAATCGCGTTGTGTTTGTTTGAGCAAATGTAATTGTTGCTTAGCCGCTTGTTGCCAACAGACTGAAAGCCTTGTTGTCGGTTTATCTTCTGCGTAACCCGCATCAGCTTGAGGCAAGGATTCGGCATAGGGTAGGTATGGCTTTATATCTAATATGGGCGTGCCGTCGAGTAAATCGAGCCCGCAGACGGTGAGTCGATTGACCGCTTTACCATCAACTTGGCAATGGCTGACTTGTTCGAGTTGCAGTAATGACATGCCAATACTGTTGGGGCGGAACGTGCTTCGTGACGCAAATACGCCTACCTTTTTATTGCCCCCTAAGCGTGGCGGGCGAACCAGTGGCTGCCAGTCACGATCGCGATGGGCGTGAAATTCAAAAAGCACCCAGATATGACTAAATTGCTCAAGGCCCCGAACCGTTTCTGGTTGGCCAAATTCGCCGATCAAATCGCAATAACCACTGGCAGCAGGAACCAAGCCCGGTTGACGCGGAATCGCGAACTTCTCTTGATAAGGGGAGCGAATATAACCGATAGGGGTCATTGTGCTAGGGTTTGGCTAACAAATGCGCGGCCATAACAAGTGATCAGTTCAACGCACTGCGGCTCGCGCGTGTCGCTTTCTGTTTCGCAGACGTCAATGATAAGCGCGTTAGCCCCTAGATTGGCCGACTTAATGCGGGCATCGGTACGCGCATCCGCATTAGATGCTGGCACATCATGGGGAGTTGCCTGGCAACTTAGGCCAGAGACAGCACCCGCTCGCTTAGCGTTTTCCGGAAGAGTCTGTTCGCTATAAACAACTACTTCACTTGGTTTGAAGTAGTTTTTAAAGTTTTGCGGGTCAAGGTTGGTGCTCACGTCATAGTCACCGGCGCAAGCAGTAACTAAAACGCTTAAAACAATAACAAGAATTTTGTTCACAATAACAATTTCCAAGCATGCAATCTCAGCGTATTCTGCGCGGGTTGATATCGGAGCGCAAGTGAATTACTTGTCAGTAAGTTAAGGTAGATATTATGAAAATCACAAGGCGACAACTGATCCTGTGGTCAATTGCTGCAGCGTTGACTATTGCCGCTATTGCGCAATGGCTGGGATCATCTGGCACGCCCGCAGGACCTCGAAAAGGTATTTTTTTGCCGAAGTTGATGGCTTACAGTCCTAAGCTGACGCAAATCAGAATTGACAGCCAATCAGCACAACCATGGTTGACCATGACGTTGGCAGAAAAGGGGTGGCAAATTGAACAAGCTGATTCATACCCCGCTGATTCAGCAAAATTAGCGCACTTTATTCAAACTCTGTCGCGGGCCAATATTGTTGCTAATGCTGATTTTCCTACATCACGTCATATTGCTACTGCGCCATGGAACACCACGACTGATTATCAAGAGCAAACAGCGCACTACCAATTAACTATTCTGGGAGAAGGAAATTACTTTCGTCATATTTGGTTAAATGACTCGGTCAACTCGAATAAAGACGATAATAATTCGCAGTGGTTGCGTGTCGATAAAGAACTATTTAGTTATCAAATTGATCAGCCTGTTGATTTATTTCAACCTGAAGGTGGTTGGCTGGCGCCAGTGAGTTTGAATCGCGAATTTGATCAAGCTCACATAATTAAATTGGAAACGGCAAACGGAGAGAGCATTACGCTTAATCCACAAAAGCCAGATCCTCAGCAACAAATTCATTTAAATAACGACGCAGGAATCACCTTAGCAAGCTTAATTAAACGACTTCAACACATCACGCCCATTTCAGCAAAAGCGAAAGGACATGGCACACCAGGCGATTTTAAGATGGCGTTAACTTTGATTGCTGATGCAAAGCCCATTGCTGAATTGACCTTTTATCAGGGGGTAAACAATATGTGGCTCGATGTGAATTTGATCGGCAAACAAGAGAGCTCACAATATTTGTTGGTCAATAATTGGTATTTAGCGTTAGTTGACTAATTTTTAGCCATAAAAAAGCCCCTGATTAGGGGCTTTTTTATGATAAGTGCTAGGTTGTTGCGGCGAACTAAATCAGAAACTCTTCTAGCGAGCGGCCTGCATCTAACTGTGCTTTAAGTGCTTTTGGTGTGCGGCCTTGGCCGGTCCAAGTTGCTTCAGAGCCATCGTCAGCTACAAATTTATATTTAGCAGGGCGAGGTGTGCGTTTAGGTTTAGTGACGGTTGCCAGCACACCTAAGTCAGCTTCACTGATGTCATTCTCTGCCATTAAGGCTTTAATTTCTTCAATTTTAGCGAGGCGTTCTTTTTGTTCTTCAGCTAATTCAGCTTCTTCTGTTTTTACTTCTTCAATTAGCGCTTCTAATTTTTCTTTATACTCGACAAGAACATCAGAAGGTTGGCCTCGAAGTGCAGCGCGAAGGCGGCGATAATTACTTAGGATGTCGGTTACGTCAGTCATATTACTTCCTATGAAAAGCACATTTAATTGTAAATTCTTATAGTTACCTTGGGTATTCTATAACGATTATTAAAAAATGCAAAAACCATTGGATTCCAATGAGTCATTCAACAAAAAAGCCCGTTCATTTGAACGGGCTTTTTATCTGTTAATTATTTTAATTAAAATTGATAATTGTATTGAGCTGCAAAAATGTGTGCGTTAGCTCGGTCCATTTGGGCATCCAGCGTGGTTACTGTTGTGCCTTGCAATTCAAACTCCTCAGAAATTTTAACGGAGTTGCCGTGCAGGAATGAGTAACCTAAATCGAAACTCGACTTGTCATCAAAATTATATGTCAGGCCCGTGCTATACCAGCGGCGGTCGGTGTCAGGAATAGAAATAGAGCGGTATTCTTGTTTCACTGGGCTGGAGTCGTAAGCATAACCCGCACGCAGAGTCAGCTCTGGGCTCATCACATAGGTAACCCCTAACGCTGCACGCCATGAATTACCGAAGTTTTCTTCTTTCAGTTGGATGCTATCGCCAATACTGGTGGTTTCGTCGAATATGACGACCAGCTCATCAAATGAGCTCCAGCCGGTGTAGTGATAACTTGCTTGGATGGACCATTGATCATCAACGCGGTGGTTGACGGCTACTTCTGCTAGTTCCGGCAAATCCAATGGTAATTTAGCAGCTTCTTTATCGAGGCCGAGTAGGTCGGAAGAGACCGTGCCTTCGATATCAATACTAACTGCAGAACGATAGGTTAGTGCGATGTCCGTTTGCGGCGTAGGGGCCCATAACAAGCCCACGTTCCAACCGTAATCCCAGCCGTCACCTTCAACGTACATAATGGTGGCATTGCCTGGCACTACGGGTAACACCGGTAAAACACCGCCAGTCATTTCAGCAATGGTATTGTATTCGGCATAGGCCGCGGCGTGATCATCCATGTAGGCAGGTGTCTTCGTACCGATACTGCCGTCGGCGTAAACTGCGTTAAAGCCAATGCCAACCGACAAGGTGTCTGACACCTTGTACGAAATATTTGGATTGATGTTAATGGTGGTGACTTCGGTTTTATCGGCATATTCCAAAGCATTAAAGTCACTGTCGTAATCGGTACTCAAACCGAAATTAGAAAATGCGCCTAACCCAATATGGAATTTGTCATTAATTGGCGCAATCACGTAAAAGCTTGGGATAAATGCATCGGGCGCAACATCATCGGCTTTTGCAGAATACTCGGTTTCAACACGAGCCAAAGACGATCCTGAAATCAACTCTGCAGTAGGAGCCAATACCGTGTTGTAAGTGTCGCCTAAGTGATTGGTAGACGTCCCTTTCATGTTGATATCAGGGTTGATATAGCTGATTTGGCCACTAAACGACAGGCTATTAAAGCGGCTCATTGCTGCTGGGTTGCGCGCTAAGATTGAGGCGTTTTCAACGGTCGCGGCTTCGCCAGCGAATGCGCGGCCTAATCCATTGGCACTGTGTTCGTTAAGTTGGAATCCTGCGGCTGAAACGGTCAGGGTAGTCAGTGATGAAATGACAGCGATACTGCGTGCTATTCGAGTTAGTTGCGGCATATGAAAGTTATATTTTAGTTATTTATTGATAAAAGTGTGGGCAGTTTATTTATTTGCATGCAATATGCAATGTTTACTGGTCGAACAACCTCACGGTTTTTACAAAAGGTAGGCGTTCAGGTGAATTCATCTTTTAAATATTATTTTGTAAAGTTTTGTCAGCTGAATAGCCACCGCCTGATGGCATGTCTGCAATTACGTCAAGACGTGTTCATGCTGGAGCAAAATAGCTTATATCGAGATTTAGATGGCCTCGATCAAACTGCTTGGCATTACATTATCGAGGAAAATAACCAACCTATTGCTTATGCGCGCTTAATTCCGCCTCATGTGCCGGCCAACAATAACGTCAGCACGATTCAAGACCATGATGTTCATATCGGTCGGGTGGTGATTGCTGAACGTTACCGAGGCAAAGGGATCGCCCGTAAACTAATGAACGACTTGATTGCCGAAAGTCGTAATTTATTCCCTAATAACGCCATTGCGATATCTGCTCAGGCGCATTTAACTGGCTTCTATGAAAGTCTTGGATTTGAATGTGTAGGCGAGATATATGACGACGGTGGTGTTGATCATATTGATATGATCAACACCACCGACTCATTGCTTTAGATACTTAAATAGATTGCCATTCAATGCTGTCGGCTAGGGTTTTACTGGTGCTTTCGACGACTTCGGAATCGTTACCAATGATCACCACGCCTTGTTGGCCGTGACGATAAAATTGGCCGTGATAGTGGCCATCGGCAAATTCCGCTGGCGTATCATCAAACGAATCGACATGAGGCACCACAAAAACAGTCACGCGCTGGCCATTTTGCTCCATCACCATGTGTAAGCTGCGTTTGCCTTTAAAGTCACAATGGTTGGCGTAAAAAATACGCCCCGAAGCTTGACTAATGTGGGCGCCATACCCGGCTAATTTAGCGTTAACCTGTTGCAAGTTGGCATTTTCATCCAAGTGCAGCATGGTGTCAGGCTCATGGTACACATGTGCTAGTGCGTAATCTGCGAGGTTGGCATGCGGCTTCGGCCAAAGCGCAAACGTTGCTGTCACCACTAACGTTACGCTGGCAGCCATGGCGAAAACCCATTTACGCTTTTCGCTGCGCTGTTGATGTTCGCTAAAGCGTTGACGCAATAGCAGTTGATTCGCTAAATCTTCCGGCACATCGACGTTTAGTGCAGAGGCAATTTTATCATCTAGCGCTTGCATCTCTTGGGCAAACTGTTGGCGCTTATTATCGCCTTGGGTTGCCGCTTTCACATCATCATCGTTGTCGTAAGGTTCAGCAATCAACCGACGACGGAATTCTAAGTCATCCATTGCCTTGCCTCCTCAATTCTGAACTGTTCTCTAAAGCTTCTTTTAACTGGTTGCGAGCGCGAAATAATCGCGTCATCACGGTATTTTTGTTTAAACCGAGCGCGGCTGCTATTTCATCACCGCTATATCCACCAATGACTTGCATCAGCAGTGGTTCTCGATATTCTGGCGCTAGCATTTGGATCTGGCGACGAATTAACTGCTGCTCCATGGCTGCTTCAGCATCCATCGATGTATCATCAGCCAGCGGTACATCATCCATGTCCACCAGATCAAATTGCTTACGCTCGAATCGGCGTGCGTTTTCACGGCGCAATATGGTAATTAGCCAAGATTTCGCAGCATTGACGTCTTTTAACGAATCGAGGCTTTTCCAGGCGCGCAAAAATGTTTCTTGCACGAGATCCTGGGAAATCGACGAATCGTGACAAAGCCAATAGGCGTATCTATATATATCTTTATGAAACGCTTGTACCAGCGCCTCATAGCGTTGTTGTTTGCTACTCATATCCGATATGACCGGTGAGTGCTGATTTTTATTTCGCACTTTTTTTGAGTTCCATTCCACATCAGGGGCGCTTTCATTGTGTGATCAGAACTTGATCCAGTTCAAGATCCCCGAATTCGACAACTGTATAGTTTCCATCATTGATTAAAGGTAGTCATGTTTATGAGCAAATCTGTAGCAGAACAAATTGAAGATACACCAGCATGTTGCTGTGTTGACGTTGGCTCTATTTTAGATAATAGCGACACAACAGAAACACTAAGCGCGACTTGCGCTAATGCTGAAGCCGCCGAGCAACTGCTTGCTCAATGGCAAGCTACTGCTGATGGCATTGCGTCAGAGCCTGTTGTGGTTAAGCACGAAGTACAAGCCACAGAGCAGGGCGTTGAATTGACTGCCAGTCTAACTTTTTCGTGCCAAGCTGAATTACTGATTTTCCAGCTCGGCCAACGATAACGATTCTCACAGCTCTCCAGCACTTTTGGGCATACCTTGTGTATGCCTTTTTTTTGCCTGTAATTTACTAAGCTGGATTGCTCGTTTAGCTCTCAGTTGAATAAAAGTAACAAACCCTAGCTCGCTCTGGAGCAAGCTAGGGTTTCTTCATGAGTTTACGAGATTAACGGTTGTTTTTAGCGATAAAGCGTCAGCGGATCGACTTGTTTGCTTTGCTGTTGCTGATGACGGCGTACGGCTTGCAGGGCCGCTTCTAACTCGGTAAAGGCATTTTGGCGTGCTTCATCGGATCCAAGTTGCTTCGCATACGTTAATGCCAGCACTTGCTGATAGGCGGCCACCGCAGCTTGTTGACTGTCGCTAGGGGACAATTGTTGCAGAGACTGACAATGTGCCAATTGCTGTAACCACAACGGCAATGCTTGATTGACCGCCGCAGAAGATTGCTGTGCTACGGCTTGTTCTAGCCGGCGCCAACAGCTTAGCTCTGAAGGATCGGGCTGAGTTGAGGGTTTGTCGTCGACAACCTTAGGTGCCCGTTGTCGTAGTGACCGAGCATGCAGCCACCAACCGGCCAGTGTCAGTAGCCAAAGCAGCAATAAGCCATAGCTAAGCCATTGATAGAACGGATTTGTGGGTGCCTCTGTTGGCTCAACGGTAACCGGAATTGGCGTCAGTTGTGCGGGCGCTGGCTCATCACTGCCCGCCACCACCGTTATTGTTCGGGCAGGCAAAGTCGCCTGTGTCATTTGGTGATAGCGCGTATCCCAGTAGTCAATCGTGACCGCTGGCAATTCAATAACACCCGGCGCTGTAGCAATAATTGCCGCCGTATCAACATATTCGGTGATCACGCTATTGCCTTGATAGCTGGTGGTTATCTCTGGTTTGTCGGGGTAGATATTCAAGGACTTGGGGTACTGCACGGCCAATGGTGGCAGCACACTTTGATCAATCCCTGTTGCCGTGACTACAATTTTTCGGGTGACCGGTTCGCCAACGGTGATCCCACCAGCTGGTAAATCAAATGACTCATCAAGGGTAATGTATTGCGCTGGAATGAAAGGCTCCGAGGCCGCCTCGGGTTTTGCCAGCACATCAATGGTCAAATCGTCGGCGACGACTTGCACCGGCTTGGTCTGAGCATTGTCAAAAAAGCCTCGGGGCTGACCGGTAACCACGGTTCCACTAAACATCGGAGGGCGCAGCGTGATGGTGCCGGTTTGAGTTGGGGTGATCGCGTATTTGCGCGTGATCACGCGATAACGACGACCATTGAGGATTTCAATTTTATCTTGATCTTCGCCCATTTGCTTAAAGCTGATCCCCTCTGCTTCTGGGTCAGATAAGCTGCCGCGCTCTAATTGCACGGCTAAGTACAACTTGGTGTCTAGCACGCCAGTTTGATTGAGATAAACCTGTTTGGTGACAAGCTGATTCCGAAAGAATATATCGCGAGGACGATCTGTTTGATCGGAATGTTTGGCAACCTGCAGCTGAATTGGACTTGACGATACACCTTTCGCTGAGAATGCTGGAATGGTGTAAGTACCCGGCATACGGCACATGAGCAACGTGGTCCAAGTCGTTGAACGTTTCGTTTTACCGTTAATGATCCGGGTTGAGCGGCTGATGTTGGTTTGGCCAACGACAAAATCGCGAAGCAATATGGTGGTGTCGATGGCATTGCGATTGAGATCGTCATCGGCGATAATTTCTAGCACGAATGACTCATTAGTCAGTACTGGGTTTTTATCGATAACGGCGGTAATTTCGCTTAGTGCCCATACTGGCGCACTTAACATCAAGCTTATACAGACTAAGATTCGCAACATTTACCAGACCTCATCTTCTGTCACAAGGGTGCCAGCGGCCTGGCGTTTTTGATATTCCAATTGCATTTTATTACGCAGCAGTACCGATGGATCATCAGGTAATCGCTCAAGGTGCACATCTTTTATCGGTTCTGCCGGAGCCCCTTCGGAATCGTTTTCAGCTGCACTTGCTGTCTGCGGTGCAACTGGCTGAGGCGTTTGTTGTTGCTCCGGCTCAGTTGGTTGAGGGGAAGGAGCGGCCTGCTGTTGTTGACCTTGGTCGGACTCTTCGGGTTGCTCAGGCTTGTTTGCTAGGTCGGACTGCAATTCGCTGTCTTGTTGATCGCTATTGTCGCTGTCGTTTTGCGCATTATTTTCATCTGTCGAGCTATCATCCGCGTCATTTTGTTGCGGAGCCTCGTCTTGTTGATCGCTGCTACTGTCTTGTTCGTTCTTTGACTCGTTCTCGGCTTGATCCGATTGCTGATCTTTATCTGAGTTTTCATTTGAGTCGTCATCATTTTTATCCGAGTTCGAATCATCACTT
Source organism: Neiella holothuriorum (assembly GCF_019457915.1). Taxonomy (GTDB): domain Bacteria; phylum Pseudomonadota; class Gammaproteobacteria; order Enterobacterales; family Neiellaceae; genus Neiella; species Neiella holothuriorum. Next base: position 86,958 of record NZ_JAHZSS010000004.1, on the reverse strand, counting down.
TGCTCCGATTGCTGCTGATCCGATTGTGAATCTGAATCATTAGAATCTTGCTGAGATTGCTGTTCGTCGTTTTGTTGCTCGGACTGATCTTGTTGCGACTGTTGTGAATTATTTTGTTGATTGTCTTGCTGCTGCTCTTGTTGCTGTTTGAGTTGTTCTAACAGCTCTTTGTTGTATTGAGCTTCTGCGAAGTCGGGTTGTTGTGCCAATGCTTGCTCGTAAGCTTCGATGGCTTCGTCCAACTTGCCTTGCTGGGCGAGCGCATTACCCAAGTTATAACGGCCATTGGCATCTGTTAGTTGCTCAAACTGCTTCACAGCATTGTCGTAATCGCCATCGCGATAATAAGCACTTCCTTTGCGCATCGGCTGTTCAAACAGCTCTGCAGCTACCTTATGCTCGCCGTTGTCAAAGGCTTGTTGCCCTTGCTGAGGTTTGGTTTGCCATAAATCCTGCCAGCTCATGGCATGGCTTGATGGCGAGGGCAGTACTACGACCAAAAGTAGCGCTACTAGAGCACCTTGGCGGAATAGCAGTAACATGATCGGCACGATCAGAATCATTAAAAACGGGCCTGCATCGGCTCGGATTTCGGCTGTTAATTCTTGTCGCTCGGCATCGCTACTCGCTTGATTGCGAGTGACATCGGCTAAATAGTTAATGTCTCGATTTGAATCCGTTAGCTGCACTGCGACACCACCGGTTTGGCGGGCTAGGGACTTGACGATGCCTGGATCAGCGGTGGGAATAGAAATTTCGCCTCGATTATTTTTCAATAACTCGCCATTGGGCAACTGAATCGGTGCGCCAGCAGGGGTGCCAACTTGAAGCAGACTTAAGCTGTAATCTGTTGACTGCAATAAGTCAGTGATATCAGCGGCGCGCCGCTCTGAAATGCCGTCCGTCATCATCACTATGCTGCCGCTTGGGTGTCCCGCTTGTCGCATTAATCGAATCGCTTCAGCAATGGCTTTATCGGGGCGAGATCCATATGCCGGCATGATGTCGGGTGATAGCGAATTGATTAATGTACTTAGGGTGCGGCCATCGCCAGTCATTGGACTAATGACAAAAGCATCGCCGGCAAATGCGATTAAGCCGGTTTCACCCCCGCGGGTGGCGTTGACAAAGTCGATGGCTTTGTAGCGCAATCGGGCAAGTCGGTTGGGTTTTATATCGGTGGCCCAAACAGACAATGACATATCTAAAATCAATACGCGCGCCTGCTCGCTGGTCACTAACGGCGCGTTTTGCTTACTAAAACTGGGGCCAGAACCGGCAATAATTGCTAGTAATAACGCGAATAACGTTAACGGCAACGGGCCTTTGCTGGCTTTGGGAAGTTCTAATACTTGCGTTTGCAAATGTGGCGCTACCAGCTGCTGTAAATTCGACTGGCGCTGTTGTTTGGGGATAGTGATTAACGCCAGTATTCCCCAAGGAATGAGTACCCACAGCCATTCAGGCCGGATCCAGACAAAATCCATTAACGGGCCTCCTGTGATCTGCGCTGCGGCCGATAACTGACGAGCATGAGACCTGTCGCAATAAACAAAGCTGCCGCCAGCGGATAGAAAAACACATCGATCACCGGACGGAAAAAGGTTTCGTCACTAGCAACTGGCTCTAGTGCATCGATGGTCAGGTAAATTTGCGCGAGGCTATCAGCATCGGTGGCGCGGAAGTATTGGCCCCCGGTTGCTTGGGCAATTTGTTTGAGAGTCGCTTCGTCGAGATCGGCTGACGGGTTAACGCGGCGACTCCCCAATAACGAGCGTCGAACCATCACTTCAGCACCCACACCAACGGTGTAAATGGTCACGCCGTATTTCTGTGCCAACTCAACGGCCTTTTCCGGTGTCATGCTGCCTGAGGTATTGTCGCCATCGGTTAATAGCACCAAAACGCGGTGAGTTGATTGCTGGTTTAGCATTTGCTTAACCGATACGCCAATAGCATCGCCAATGGCTGTTTGACGCCCGACTAACCCCAAAACGGCTTCATCTAAAAAGGTCGCAACGGTGGTTCTATCGAACGTCAATGGAGCTTGCAAATAAGCGGTATCAGCAAACAACACCAAGCCGATGCGATCACCTTGGCGCCGTTCAATGAATTCTTTGAGGACTAATTTGACGACACTGAGCCGGTCAACCATGTGATTGCCAACTTGCATGTCTTCTTGTGCCATCGAGCCGGATAAGTCAACGGCAACCATGAGGTCGCGTCCTTCAAGCGGTCGCCCGATGGGCTCACCTTGCCATTGTGGCCGAGCTAGCGCGAGTAGCAACAATGCCCAAATAAGCCAAAGCCCAACTAAAGCGACGCGATTACCTTGTTGGTTGGTTTGCTCTGCCACCAGTGGCATGGCACTTGGCATCACTAGTTTTAGGTGCTGGCGTGCTTGTGGTGAACGTAAACGACGATATAACAACGGCAGCGGAAACAATAACAGCAACCAAGGCCAGGCAAGCGCCATCATGATGACACCTCTGCTGTGGCAGGCTGTTTAGCAACCGGCTGGTACGCTTCGAATGGTGTTCGCGGGATCTGTTGCCAGCTGTGTTGAAGCCACTGCTGGGCACCATTAAGCAATAATTGCTGATGCTCAGAAGTTAGTTTTGCCGGCTGATAGAGATTAGTCTCCAGCGCCTGACACATGGCCTCAACAGCTGATTTGTGTTTATTTGGCGTGCTGGCTTGTAACCAATTGAGCCATGCGGTACCCGATAAAGCGCCAAGCGCTTCTGTTTGCTCCGGTCGGGCATAGTGAAGGGCTACGGCCTTGAGTAGTGCGTTGCATTGCTCGGCAGTGACCTCAGCAGGTTGCCAGCTAGTGACTCGGGCAACAGCAAGGCGGCTGATTGCTTGTTTTTGGTGGCGTCGGATTAACTGCCATGCCATCGCAACTATTGCCAACATGACGAGCGCTATCAGCACCCACCAGCCGGGAGCTAAGGGCCACCAAGAAACCGCTTGCGCAATCATGATGTCTTTAATCGGCAGTTGCGTCTCAGCAGCGGGCTGAGCGGCGGTGGCCGCCGTGGTGAGTAACCACGTCATGATGCCCCCTCAGGTGGACTCACCTGGCCGTGTTGCTGCAACTGTTGCTCAAGGGATACGGCGGCATTGATCTGATATTGATGACGGCTCAACTGGCTTAGCGAGTCTGTGCGCATGCGCTGGCGCTGCTCAATAAACTGGCGGTAGTTTTGCTGCACTGTTTTGTTCGATAAGTTCAGGTTGCCTGTATTACTGCCATCACTAATGCACAGATCGTGCTGGCAAACATCCGCGAGCTGTTGCTCCAGCGGATCATATAATTGGAACGTCATGACTTGATTATGTCGCTTCAACAAGCTCAGCCCTTGACGAGTTGCGTCGTCCATGTGCTGGAAGTCACTAATCACCGCGATCAATGCGCCGGTGTGGGCATGGCGTCTTAGGTGTTCGGCGGCACTGGCAAGCGACGAACCAAGCGTTTGTTCAGGGGGCGCCTGAAGTAGCTGCTGGTGACTTTCTACGATGGTTTCGAGCACGGCTGTCAAACCTTGCCGACGAGGCCGTGCGGGCACTTCCCGTAGGCCCGAAGAAGTGGCTGTTACGATGCCGATGCGGTCGCCGCCACTAAAGGCCGACCACGCCAGCCCCGCGGCTAAATAGCAAGCTTGAGCTGACTTTAAGTACAAGCTGGCGCCAAATTTCATGCTGGCATTTAAGTCCAACAAGATAAAGATTGGGCGCTCTCGTTCTTCGTCATAGAGTTTGGTGTGGGGCTTTCCGGTGCGCGCAGTAATGCGCCAGTCTATGGCTCGGATGTCATCGCCTTGTTGATAGACTCTAACTTCGCTGAATTCCATACCTCGGCCTTTCATACGCGACAGGTATTGGCCGTGACGACGGCCAACATTGCGCGGATCTGGCCGCAGCGCGAGCAAGCCTGCTAGCTTTTGGCAAGCCAACAAGTCCTCCATCGACACATGAACACCATCACCAAGATCGGGCTTGGGTAACTGCTGTTTGGACGTGCGCCACCAGTTCATTAGGGAGCCGGCACCAACTGAAGTAGCTGTTGCACAATGGCGTCTGCGCTAACGCCGCTGGCTTCGGCTTGATAGCTTAATAGCAAGCGGTGACGCATAACATTTGGGAACACCGCTTGAATATTATCTGGTGCTACAAAATCGTGACCTTGCAACCATGCATGGGCTCGGGCGCAGCGCTCCAATGCAATTGAAGCGCGTGGCGACACGCCATAACTTAGCCATTGGGCAAGTTCTTGGCTGTAGCGTTTTGGTTGACGCGTGGCAACAATAAGCTCAACCAAATAGCGTTCAACCGAGTCAGCCATGTGAAGTGCCAAGGTTTCTTGTCGAGCAGCAAATAATGTCTCTGTCGACATTGGGGTTACTGGCTCGGCAGGTTTACTTTGTGCCTCTGCTCGATTCAATTGCAGGATTTGTTGTTCAACATCTGCATCGGGGTAATCTAAGCTCAAGTGCATTAAAAAGCGGTCGAGCTGAGCTTCTGGCAACGGGTAAGTGCCTTCTTGTTCAATGGGGTTCTGCGTTGCCATTACCATAAACAAGTCGGGTAGTGGGTAGGTGTTACCACCGACAGTGATCTGTTGCTCAGCCATGGCTTCGAGCAAGGCCGACTGAACCTTGGCTGGAGCACGGTTAATCTCATCCGCCAGAACGAGCGGGTGAAACAAAGGCCCCGGCTGGAATTGGAAGCTACCATCTTCTGGTCGGTAGATGTCTGAGCCGGTTAAATCGGCAGGTAATAAATCTGGCGTAAATTGGATGCGCTGAAAGTCACCTTCGATGCCGTCAGATAATGCTTTGACGGCGCGAGTTTTCGCAAGGCCTGGCGGCCCTTCCACTAAAATGTGACCTTCTGCCAATAAGGCGACCAGCATATTTTCAACCAAATCTGGTTGACCAATAATTTGCGTGCTCATGTAGCGCGCTAAAGCGTCAAAAGCCTGTTTCATAATATTGAGATTGGCATTCCGAAGTTATCTTAGGGCGGTATTTTTACCTTGTCTGAACGGATTCGTCCAGCGTTCGCCATTAGTTCTACCTTAGCTGAGGCGAGTGTGCAACAGCTCGCGGTTTTCCGAACAAGATCACCATATTTTCTGCAAAATCAAAACAAGTGTTTAAAATCGGGATTATCCTGATACACTCAAACTCAACAGGTCAGACCTGTCTGGCTGAAAATAATAAATGCTGTGACAATCAACGGCGTCGCGCAAGTCGCTACGCTAAAAACAAAACGCAGTAACACCTTTAACGTGAACTGAATAAAACGGGAGCTTTTCATGTCCAACGCCGTACTCAAAACAGGCGCCGGTGATCGTATTGCCATTGTCGATGGGTTACGCACGCCATTTGCGAAACAGGCTACTGCCTTTCACCATATTCCGGCGGTAGATCTCGGCCAAATTGTGGTGCAAGAATTGGTGACTCGACTGGGTTTATCGGCAAAGGAAATTGAGCTCTTGGTTTTTGGTCAGGTCGTACAAATGCCAGAAGCGCCAAATATTGCCCGCGAAATTGTTCTGGCCACCGGAATGGATGTGAATACGGACGCTTATAGCGTGTCACGCGCTTGTGCGACGAGTTTTCAAGCCATCGCCAACGTCGCTGAGAGCATTATGGTTGGCCACACTAGCGTTGGAATTGCCGGCGGGGCGGATTCGTCATCGGTGTTGCCCATTGGCGTCTCAAAGAAGCTTGCCGGCGCGTTGGTTGATTTGAATAAAGCCCGAACCTTGGGCCAGCGTTGGAAAATCTTAAAACAACTCAGGCTAAAACACCTATTGCCAGTGCCGCCTGCAGTGGCCGAGTATTCTACTGGCTTGAGCATGGGCGATACGGCAGAGCAAATGGCTAAAACTCACAATATTAGTCGCGCTGAGCAAGATCAATTAGCACACCGTTCGCATACCTTAGCAGGCCAAGCCTGGGCCGACGGCAAAATGAATCAGCAAGTCATGGCTGTTCATACCCCACCTTTCAAAAGTTTTATTGAGCAAGACAATGTTGTTCGAGCTAATTCAGATCTCGCTTCCTACGCCAAGCTGCGACCTGCTTTCGATAAACGCCACGGTACTGTGACCGCGGCCAATAGTACGCCGCTAACCGACGGTGCCGCAGCGGTGGTGTTAATGGCGGAGTCAAAAGCCAAAGCGCTAGGCTATGAACCGCTTGGCTATCTTCGCTCTTACGGTTTTAGTGCGATTGATGTCTGGCAAGACATGTTGATGGGGCCAAGTTATGCTACGCCAATAGCCTTGCAGCGAGCCGGACTATCGCTCAATGACTTGACCTTGATTGACATGCACGAAGCGTTTGCCGCTCAAACCCTAGCCAATGTAAAAATGTTTGGCTCGGCCACGTTCGCTGAAGAAAAGCTTGGATTAGCCAATGCGATAGGTGATATCGACACGGATAAATTTAACGTTAATGGTGGCTCTATTGCTTATGGCCACCCGTTTGCCGCTACGGGGGCTCGAATGATTACGCAAACACTCCACGAACTCAAACGCCGCGGTGGTGGTTTGGGGCTAACCACTGCCTGCGCTGCTGGCGGTTTGGGTGCTGCCATGATTGTGGAGGTGGAGTAATGGACTCTGTGAAACAAGCATTTGAACTGAGCTTTGAGCAAGATGTTGCAATGGTTCGCATGGATGTGCCGGGCGAGTCGGTCAATACCTTAAAAGCCGAATTTGCTTCTCAAATTCGCTTCGTCATGCAGCAGATTCGCCAGCAAATGGCCAATCAAAGCGTACAAGGCGTGGTGCTATTTAGCGGAAAGAATGACAGCTTTATTGCCGGTGCTGACATTACCATGCTTGATGCCTGCAGCACGGCTGATGAAGCTGAAGCATTGGCATTACAAGGCCATGAGGTGTTTGCTGAGATTGAACAGTTCCCAGTTCCTGTTGTAGCGGCTATTCACGGCACTTGTTTAGGCGGCGGCTTAGAGTTAGCAATGGCCTGCCATCTGCGGGTGATTAGCGACCATGACAAAACCCGCCTTGGTTTACCCGAAGTGCAGCTGGGCTTGCTTCCGGGCGGTGGAGGCACCCAGAGATTGCCACGTTTAGTGGGGATCGCAAAAGCATTAGATATGATGTTGACAGGCAAACAGCTTAGAGCCAAACAAGCATTGAAAGCTAAGTTGGTGGATGACATGGTGCCCAGCAGTATCTTATTAGCCACGGCGATTAAACTTGCCAAACAAGGCAAACCAAGCGCTCGTGTGCTTAAACGTGATTTGATGGGGCAAGTCTTAGAAACCAATGCGCTCGGGCGTAAAGTTCTATTTTCTCAGGCTCGTAAGCAATTACTGGCCAAAACCAAAGGGAATTACCCTGCACCGGAGGCAATCGTTGACGTGGTTGCCCATGGTGTTCAACTTGGCATGCAGCGTGGTTTGCAGCTTGAAGCCGCACGATTTGGTCAACTTGTCATGACGCCTGAATCGGCCAGCTTACGTCAGCTGTTTTTTGCAACCACTGAAATGAAAAAGGAATTTGGCGGCGTTGATGCTGAGCCCAAAGTTATTCGCAAAGCAGCAGTGCTCGGAGGTGGTTTGATGGGCGGCGGCATTGCCAACGTCACCGCGATTCGCGCAGGTATTCCGACCCGTATTAAAGATATTGGCCATCAAGGGATCAGCAACGCGTTGCATTACAGCTATGAGCGCTTGCAAAAACAAGTCGAACGCCGATTCATGCGACCATCACAAGCGAATGCGCAAATGGCTCAATTGTCGGGCACGATAGACTACCGCGGCCTCAACGATGCGGATATTGTGGTGGAAGCGGTGTTTGAAGATCTCGATCTGAAACATCAAATGGTGGCTGATGTAGAAGCGCATTGTGCAGAGACGGCTATTTTCGCCTCTAACACGTCGTCGTTACCGATTGCCGATATCGCCGAGAAAGCGGCTCGTCCCGAAAATGTTATTGGCCTGCATTACTTCTCTCCGGTCGATAAAATGCCGTTGGTGGAAGTGATTGCCCACGATAAAACATCTGCGCAAACGATTGCGACCACCGTAGCATTTGCCCGCCACCAGGGGAAAACGCCCATCGTTGTAAAGGACGGAGCTGGTTTTTACGTCAATCGAATTTTGGCGCTATACGTCAATGAAGCTGCCCAGCTATTGCTGGCTGGCGAACCAATTGACCAAATTGATCGCTGTTTAACTCAGTTTGGCTTCCCCGTTGGTCCTATGCAGTTACTTGATGAAGTAGGCATTGATGTGGGTTCTAAAATTGCCCCTATTTTGGAACAACATTTAGGGCCGCGGTTTGCGGCGCCATCGGCATTCGACAAACTCATTGCTGATGATCGCAAAGGTAAGAAAAACAGCCGCGGATTCTATCGATACAAAGGCGTTAAGCGGGGCAAGAAGCCCGTTGATAATGATGTCTATTCGCTGTTGTCAGTGACGCCAAAGGCGTTGCTCAGTAAGCAAGAATTAACCGAACGTTGTGTTTATCAGATGTTAAATGAAGCCGCTCGCTGTTTAGAAGAAGGCATTATCCAAAACCCTCGAGATGGCGATATTGGCGCGATTTTCGGCATCGGTTTTCCACCGTTCTTAGGTGGCCCGTTCCGTTATATGGATAGTCTTGGCATCACCAACTTGGTCAACAAACTCAAATCACTCAAATCGGTCCACGGTGAGCGTTTTGAGCCGAGTCCTTTGCTACTGAAAATGGCCGATGCTGAGCAGACATTTTATGACGAGTCGAGCGGTTAAACACCTCTCTGGTTTTTCGCTGATGGGCTCATTATAATGCGGCGCTCAATTACGTGGAGATTTGCTGTGCTGTTGGTTGTTGTGGTTCTGCATCTAGTCGTTGCACTATTAACTTATGTGTTAGCCACCGCTAGTGGTTTGCTGCCGAATCGGTGGGCGCTATTAGCGCTGCTATTGGGGCCTGCAGCTATTGTGATGATGCAAAACCATCGACGTATGGTGTGGCAGTCAAATGTTGGTCGTCATAGCACGCTCGTGCTGTTTTAACATTCAACGCACTTAAAACGAACGCAATAAAAAAGGCAGGTTCAATACCTGCCTTTTTAGTGTCTGTAGCCTTCAGTGCAGTTTATGCCCACCAGCGGCTCGCATGAATCACTTCCAGCTGATCAAACCCTTCAGGTAATTGGGCTTTAACGACCTTGGGTTTGCCTACAAGCCAGTTAACGAATTGATTGATCATTGTTAACTCCAATACCTTAGAAGCGGATAGGGATGTGTTGTTCTGTAACTGGTTCGAATCGAATTGGAATGTGCTTGTCCGCAACAGGTTCAAAGCGAATCGGGATGTGTTGTTCTGCAACAGGTTCAAAGCGGATTGGGATATGAGCTTCTTCTGGAGTTGCTGGGATCGCAGTTGTTGCTACTGACATTGTTAGAAACAGACTAGTTAACATTGCGTACTTCCTTTTTTTTGAATAAGAATTTGCTTAAGCGCAATGTTCTTAAAGCGAAAGGAATGCCACGTGTTGTAACTGTCTGTTTTATAAGTTTTTAGTGTTGTTTTTGTAGGTTTTTTGACGGCAAGTTTTAGGCGTGTCAATTAATTGGCTGGCATATTCTTGCCGGGTGGGGCTAAGTGATTACTCTGCTTGGTAATCTTTGTGCTGTTCGACTTGTTGAGTTGCTGATTTATCTGCTTGATTGGATTGAATATGAAGAAACGCAGAAAAGTCAGTTTCATTAAGCGGGCGGCTCATCAAGTAACCTTGTAGGGTTTCACAATTGAGCTCAGTTAGAATATCTCGCTCTTGCTCGGTTTCAACACCTTCGGCAACCACGGTTAAGTTCATGTTGTGAGCGAGAGCAACAATTGAAGCAACCATATTACGGCCGCTACTCGAAGTCGTGAGGTTACGCACAAATGTTTGGTCAATTTTCAAGGTATCAATCGGGAAGCGTTGTAAATAAGCCAGCGATGAATAACCCGTTCCAAAGTCGTCTAAGGAAATATGAATACCAATTTCCTGCATGATTTGCATTACTTCAATCGCACCTTCAGGGTCGGCGATCAAGGCTCCTTCGGTAAGCTCTAGCTCAAGGAAGTGGGCTGGCAGTCCGGTTAACTCTAATGCACTTTTAATTCGGTCAGGCAGGCTTGGCGAACTGAATTGCTTGGCAGAAACATTAACTGCAATTCGCCCTTGCATTAAGCCTTGGCGTCGCCAGCTTTCTGCAGCAAAACAAGCTTTTCGCAACACAATGTCGCCGATCTCAATAATCAAGCCATTGTCTTCTGCTAATGGAATAAATTCGCCAGGTGATATAGGGCCGTGCTCTGGGTGGTGCAAGCGGATCAGCGCTTCCATACCGTCGAGCTCTCCAGTTGCCGAAGAGAATTTCGGTTGGTAATGCAGCTGGAAGCTGTCATCACGTATCGCTTGACGTAATAAGGACTCTAAGTGTAACTGGTGCAGTGCACTTTGGTTCATTTGCGAAGAGAAGAATACATAGCGGTTGCTGCCCTCACTTTTTGCGTGATACATGGCGGTATCAGCATTTCGCAGCAGTTCTTCAGACGTTTCGCCATCAAGGGGGTACAGCACAATACCGACCGAGCAGGTGACGACTAACTCTCGTTGAGCGATGGCAAATGGTGCTTCTAACGATTTTTGCAGGGCTTTAGCAGCACGGGTGATGGTATTAACATCGGTTGTGCTTTCCATCAACACGGCATATTCATCACCGCCAAGGCGGAATAGGGTATCTTGGCGACGCGTGCAATCGTTGAGCCGAATAGACACTTGTTGCAATAATTCATCACCTGCCACGTGGCCCAGTGAGTCATTAATTTTCTTAAAGTTATCCAGATCTAAGACCATCAGGGCATGACGAGTTTGCTTGGCAACTAGTTTTTCATGCTCGGCTTGGAACCAAGAACGGTTTGGTAATTTGGTGAGGGTGTCTTCCACACTTAAGCGGTGTAGCTCTTGCTCGGTCTGTTTACGGCGAGTGATGTCAGAAAAAACGCCAACATAATGCGATACATCGCCTTCTTCGCTATGAATTGGATCGATGGTGAGTTCAACAAAGAAGGGTTCGCCACCGGCTCTTAATTCTTCCAGCTCACCGACCCAACGACCTTGCTGTGCTAATCGAATTTTTACTTGCGCCGAGAAGCTATTGGGGTAGCTGCGAAAGTGAAGCGAACGATTCATCACTTGCGCTTTGCTGAAGCTCGTGATTTGGCTAAAGGCTTCATTGATTTCTACAATCCGGAAGCGACGATTGAGAATAAATACGCCGTCAGAAATATTGGCAACAGAGCGAGCAAACAACGTCAATCGTTCTTCGGCTTGCTTTAACTTGCTAATGTCCTTGATGGTGCCGGTCATTCGCAACGGGTTATTGTCGGTATCGCGTTCTACAATTTTGCCGCGATCAAGGATCCAGATCCAATCGGCGCTTTTATTTCGGACCCGATATGTCGCTTCATAAAAGGTCGTGCGTCCTTCAAAGTGATTCGACAAGGCATTTTGAACTCGTTTTAAATCGCGAGGGTGAATGTTACTTTGCTGGCCTTTTTGCGGACTGCGTCTACCATCGTGAGGGAATTCTAATAGCCCCCAAATATTCGAGCGGTAAATTTTTCCTGAGCTGATATGCCAATCCCAAAGTTCGTCACCGCTACCCCATAACGATAGTTTGAGCCGCTCTTCACTTTTAATGACCTTCTGCTGCTGCTCTTGACGGGCCTGTCGCTGCTTCGCAAACAGCATCAACAGAATAATGATGACAATAGCGTAGGCTAAATATGCTGGCGGTGTGCGCCACAAGGGCGGTGCAACTTGTATCGTTAAGCGCGTGGGCTCACTCTGCCACAAGCCATCTTTGCTTAATGCTTTAACCTCAAAATTGAACTCGCCCGGTGATAAGTTAGTGTAGGTTGCTCGTGGCTTGTCATCGTCGGTTGTAAGCCATTTGTCATCGAGCCCAACGAGTCGATAGGCATAGTTAAACATCTTGCCGTGAGCCGGCGTTGGATATGAAAACTCGATGGAAAATGGCGAGTCTTGATAAAGCAGGTTTACGGTTGGCAAAGAACGGATATTGGCAGGTAAGCGTTTGTGGGGCCCATTGACATCGACTATTTCATTAAATACTCGTAATTGGGTCAATTGAACCTGTCCACGGTATTTGGTATCTATGGCGCCACTGACATTAAAACTGGTTAAACCGTCAACTCCGCCAACATAAGCCGTTCCAGCGGGTGAGATACTTGTAGCTTGGTGATTGAATTCTTTGTTGTAGACGCCATTTGCTAACGTAAATGTGGAGAGTACCGTGCTTTGCTGCTGAATTTGGCTAATGCCAAAGTTGGTAACAAGCCAAACTGCAGAGTTCCCTTTGAGCACAATGTCACAAATACCGTTATCTGCCAGACCAGACGCGAGATCGAAGTTTTGGCTTTGCGTCAAATCTGCGTTCAATCGATAGGCGCCAGCTTGCAATGTGCCGACCCATACGGAGCCGTTTATAGACTTAATGGCGGTAATCCATTTTTGATTTAGTGCCGCTAAGTCAACTTGATTAAAGGTTCGCCCCTCGGGAGTGAACTTTAGTAACCCTTTCTCGGTGCCTAGCAAAATTGTACTGTTACTGATTTCTAGGGAATTAAGACTAGTATTAAATGGTTCCGGAACGGCAAAGGCACTCGTTTGTTGTTGTTCTGGGCTATATCGCAACAAACCGTAGTGCTTACTCGCAATCCAGATTTGTCCCTCTGAATCTAATTTAAAGCTAAACTCGCGTGAAAGAGCTTGCCCATTACCTTCTACTTGGTGATGGGTAAATTCTTTGGTCAATGGTGAAAAGCTGTGCAAACCATCATGAGATCCGATCCATATGAGATTTCTCGGCTGGTCATAAACGAGTCTGAAATGGTTATTTAGCGATACATTGATATCAATCGCTGTTTGTTCATAGATACGCTCGGTCACAGGATCCCACCGAGCAAGTATGCCGTAGCTGGTTAACAGCCAAATACTTTGTTCGCTTGCGGCCACTGCTTTGACGTTGGCTATCGCATTGTTCGCAGTCAACGCTGTTAAATGATGTTGTTTGAACATATCGGCCGAGGCATGGCGTACGGCTAACAAGTCGGGGCCGCCAAACCAGATATTGCCATAATGATCTTCAACAATGTCGTAGATGAATTCACCCGCAGCGCCTGAGTTGACTGGAGTGACCCGCTGCGCAGGAATAAAGTCTTGGCCATTACGGCTCACTAATATTTGTTGCTCCGATCCTAGCCAAAGTGTGCCATTAGTGGCTTTATGCACGGCTCGGATAGGCTTCCCTGTAAGCTGTTCTGAATTATGAAGGCTTAGTGCGTTGGTGTTGAGGTTTAGAGTAAATATGCCTTCGGAAGAGCTGAGCCAGAGGGCATTTTGGTCAACCTGAGTCATCTGATATAGCTGGACTCGGTCTTGGATTAAGTTGGCGTTGGCTGAGTGCGCTTCGACCTGACCTGTCACCAAGTTTATGTTGAACAAACCATTTTCATAACTAGCAACTACAAGATGAGTTTCTGAAATGAAGTGGGCAGATTTTAGCTCAATGGCTTGGGTGTCCGCAGGCAATCGAGCAATAAAAGCTTGAGTCGCAGCATCCCACAAATATAAGTTGTTATTGGTCGAAACAACCAGTTGTCCAGCCGGAGATTCAAAAATCCCCCAAATAACTTGATGACCGCCTTCTTTAGTTAAAAAGCGCTCGAACTTGTCGTTTTGCTTGGAATAGCGATTTAAACCACTTTGCGTGCCGACCCACAGGTCATCATTTTCAGTGACATGAACTGCACGAATTAAGTTGTTGCTCAGACTGTTAGCGTCTGCTTCATGGTGATTATAGCGAGTGGTTGAGAGGCCATCGTAGCGCAGCAATCCTTGAAAAGTGCCGAGCCATAAATAGCCACTTTGGTCTTCTGCCATCGACAGAACGTCGGTTTGGGTTCGCTGATCAAGGGAGATTTTTTGGAATTGAATGGTTTCCGAGGCACGTGCGGACCCTACTATTAACAGCAAGCAAGTGAGCAATGCTGTAAGCAGAATGTAAAAATTTTGGGCGCAGCGTCTTGTTGTTTGAACTTGCTGGCTATCTAATCGCACGGATTTCACACATCATATTGCGCTGTCTTGTCACTAATAACAGCAACACCTTCATCCCGGATGGTTAAACCATTTTTATACGGAATGGCGTAGGGGATGTCAAAGCAAAGTCTCGAATCAACGAGGCAGTGAACAGATTTGGTTTATTTATGAGCGATAGCGCGGTTAACAATGGAAATCACTTAGTATTTTAGTGGATTTTACCGCGCTTGACGGTGAGTCGCTCCGCTTGTTGTTGAAAGTCCGCAATGGATTCAAACCGGGTCGATTCTTCATCGGTTTCGAGGTGGCTGTGAGATTGCCCTAGCGCATGAAGCACTAAGCGATCACTGCCCGTTGGTTTGAGTGATTCGACGATAAAACGAAGCACATCGGTGCGTTGGATGTTTTTTAGTTCGCCTAGAATACGTTCTCGTTGGTCAAACAGCGTATCGCCATTACTAATGCTGACCCAGAAACGTTTACTTTTTTCCTGAAGTGAACTGTCCTTATCCATGATTTGCGCCATCAGAGAGGCCTTGGTCTGCTGCCATGATTGCTCTGATAGCTCGAGCAATACCAGCGGAAATTGCTGAATAAAGTCATCAACTGCTGACAATATGGCATGTGGTGCGGCGACATTTGATTGCACATAAAACAGCAGGCCGGGGAATGATGACATTGGCATATATCCGGTTCCGACGCTGTAGCCCAATTGTTGCCTGGTGCGCAATTCATTAAAAAATGTGGCGGACATCAATTGGTTGGTTAACGCGAATAATGCCATGCGAAACGGTGTGGCATAAGCACTTTGGTAGTAGACAACTACCGCCGAATCTTGGTGGCTGTTGTCAATTTGGTACTCGACTTGGCCCATGCCTTGAAGTGACACGATTTGCTTTTCGGGTAAGTCATATGGCGTACCTTGCTGAAAGGCCCGACTGGCCATCTGATCGGCCAGAGAGCGTGCTTCCCACTCGGTGTAATCGCCGTAAGCCAGAACTTCTAGCGCAATTTGTTTACGCCACTGAGCCGCAAAATCCAGAATATCTTGATAACGGGTATTGGCAATGTATTCACCCAGCACATCGGGAGTTAGGCTGGCGGGTTGAATTAAATTCGACAACGCCGCAAACAGTCGGTTGAGAGGGCCGGCATTGGTTTGATTCTTAATGTTCCGTAGCAATTGTTGCTGAATTTCGTTAAAGCGCTGCTCGGACAGCTCAGGCTGTTGGAAGCGTTCAAAAATAAGCTCCAATAAAAACGACTGGCGGCCAGTAAAACCACCTAAATGAAGCGAAACCCCTGTGGTGTGGGCAAAGAGCTCGTAGCCGATGCCAGCAATTTCAGCTTGGTAAGTAATTTCGCTTAACTCATCGTAGAGCATGTCAACGTATAGCTTGGTCCAGGCTCGGTGCTGTGGTTTGGCATCGACCATCGGACTATCCGATGCGATGTACAAATGGCCCTTGGGTTGATGGAAGCGTTTTGATTGGCCATGCCACATTTTCAGTCCGTCTCGCTTTACCAGCAGACGAGGCAATGATTGTGAGCGCTCTTGGCGACGTGGCTTTAGTTTGTTTTGAATAAACGGATTCGCGGGCGGCAATTGCCATTCTACATCGAGCAAGGCGGGTTGATGCCATAAATCGCGCTGAGCTTGGCTAAAGGGTTGGACTTTGAACGGCGTATGGTACCAGCTGGCAACCGTGTCGCTGTCATTGTCGTGGTGTACCCGAGTCAGGCGCATATTATTCGGGTTAATCGCATCCAATGCTTGCTGGATTGCTTCGGGTTCAAATCGCTCCATTGCATAGTCGCCGAATACATAGTCTTCAGGGGCGTAGCGATGCATGTTTTGGACTAGATGGCTCACGGTATCTAATGCGCCGGGCTGCTCGGCAAATTCAAAGGCTTGGCGCATCAGGTTTTGTTTTTCTTGGTAGCGCCAAGGCTCCACGCCCTGCAGTTTAATCAGAGCCACCAAATCAAACAGCGCTCGCACAATAGAATCTTGATTGTCCCAACCCTTCTCCGTCAAATTGAGGGAAATGTTGAAGTCGTGGTAATTACTGCCGCGAATACCGCCACCGGCACTTAGGGTATTAATTAAGCCTTGGTGCTTGAGGTCGGCATAAAGGGAATTGGGCCCTTCATAGCCAATGAGGTGACTCAGTAAAGCTATGGGTTTAGTGTGATAATTACGTGCCGATTCTGGCATTGGGAAGGTCAACAGTAACCGGCGCATGCTGCGCAGCGGTTTGACGTCAATCTGTATGCCCAAATGCTCTGCTAGGTATAACGGCTCTAGTTTTGGCCGCTCACTGGCGTTGCCGCTTGCGATATCGGCAAATAACCCATGAACAGCTTGCTCCATCTCATCCAATTCGGCGGGGGCGAGAATAACCAACGTCATGCGCTTGGCGTCATATTGTTGGCGATAGAATGCCATGACCTCATCGCGTAATGAGTTGGCTTCATTGTGCAAGGTCGACAGGTTTCCAACAGAAAAGCGACTAAACGGATGGTTTGGGTTGACGGTCTCTTTGTGCACCTGATAAATCCGCCGAGTGTCATCATTTACCTTCATCTGATACTCAGACTCAATGGCGGCGCGCTCTTTATCGACACAGTCGGCGTTAAAGCAAGGGCAAATGAAAAATTGGCTAAAACGATGCAATGCTTCACCGAATGCTTCGGCACGGCAATCGAAGAAAAAGCAGGTTTGCTCGGTGCCGGTCCATGCATTGTGACTGCCGCCATGGCGCTGCATAAATTCGCCATATTCGCCAGCAACGGGGTAGCTCTCAGTACCCAGAAATAACATATGTTCAAGGAAGTGAGCCATGCCAGGGCGATCAACCGGATCGTCAAATTGACCCACATTTACGGCCATGGCCGCGGCGCCTTGTTCTGACTTTTGGTCCGCCACCAACAATACGCGCAAGCCATTGGGGAGCGTGACAGGGCGGTATTGACGGTGATCTTGGGGACTCTTCAGCACATTTAATCTCTATTGTTAGCGTTATTTTTGGTGGCTGGCGAATACTGGCGTTGTTTGCCGAAGCCTTTGTTTTTATCGTTTAGTTCTTGCGAAGAGGGTGCTGCAACTCACCGCTAATTTGAGGGCTACCGTTTTGGCCAACATTTGTCGGCGCTATAGTCTTTGTGTAACTAACCAATAAATCACAGCAAAAACAAGCGCAAAGTTAAAAATTCCATTAATACTAGACGTTGATTGACATACTGTCGCGGCGGAGCTTCAAAACATCCGTGGTTAACTTAGTGAGTAATGGTTGTCGAGATTGCTTGAGTTAACGTGGGCAAAGAGTACAATTCGCGACGATTATTCTATTACGGCAATTTAGGCGGATACATGCTGGTATACGTAATGCGTCATGGTGAGGCAGAGAGTCTTGCTGGGCGCGATCGGGAGCGTCAACTGACTCCGGTTGGGGCATCTGAGTGTGCTCAGGTGGGTCGCTGGCTGTCGTCGATTCAGCATACTGTTGAATATGCGCTGGTAAGCCCTTACGTGCGCGCAGAGCAATCGTTGGAAGCACTGAAAACCAGTTGGAAATATGGCAACGCGGTGGAAGAAACCCACGATTATTTAATTCCAAGTGCCTCGGCCGAATCGGCAGCAAGCTATTTGTGGGACTTGGCGAACGCCAAAGCGGTTAATGCGGTGTTAGTGGTTAGCCACATGCCATTGGTTTCATTTTTAGTTGAAGCCCTTGATAGTGGTCGCCATGCGCCTATTTTCTGCACATCGGGTGTTGCTTGTCTTGAGCTCGATACGGAGTCGCAGCTTGGCCATTTGAAATGGATTAAAGCACCTCACGAGTGCCGCTGAAGGCGCTAACGTTTCTTATATTCGTCTGTTCTCACATAAGTTCATCAACGTGAAGTAATACCAACAGTGCGCTACGTCCTCCCCAGTTGCGTGGCGCCTGGCAAAATGCCTGTACGTCTGGGTGTTGCACCAACCAATGGGGCAGTCGATTTTTCAAAATGCCGGTACCAAGGCCCGTCATCACACTGACACACTGAATGCGTTGACGTCTGGCCGATGCCAGCAACGCCGCCAACTCTAACTTGGCTTCGGCTTGTGTCATGCCATGAAGATCTAACATCAAATCGGGTTGCAACTGACCGCGCTTTAATTGCTTGGCGGCATCGGCTGGTGCTTGCTCACTCAACCAACTAATGCGCTCTGGTTCGGCAAAGTGCGCTTCATAGGTGTCTGAAAAGAAAAACTCAGCTTCACGCACCGCTTCTTGTTGCTGGGCAATGACTTTATCTGAGCGCTTTTTTGTGCGCTGAGGTGTGTGCGATATGGTATCCTGCCGCAATTGTTTGACGTCAGCCATCAGCTGGCGAAATTCAAGCTCATCATCGTCAGAGGGCGTCATTGAGGCGTCTCCGTAGTGGTTATGCGGTTAATCGAAATTGGCGTTATGTTACCTGTGAGCTTGGCGGACACCAAGGGATAACTAAATGGATAAAGTATTTGTCGACGAAGCAGTCAATGAACTGGTTACCATTCAGGACATGCTTCGTTGGGCTGTTAGCCGATTTAATGATGCCAATATCTTTCTCGGTCACGGCACCGATAACGCGTGGGACGAAGCGGTGGCTCTGATCACCCATTGCTTGCACTTACCCGGCGATATTGGCCAAGAAGTTTTAACGGCGCGACTGACGCGCTCAGAGCGGCAAAAAGTAGTCGACTTGATTTTAGCGCGTATTCACCAGCGTACACCGTTACCGTATTTGACCAACAAAGCATGGTTTGCCGGTTTGCCATTTTTTGTTGATGAGCGAGTGCTGATCCCTCGCTCTCCCATTGCCGAACTAATTGAACAAGAGTTTGCACCTTGGCTGTTGCATCGTCCGCAGCAAATTCTAGATCTCTGTACAGGCAGTGGCTGTATTGCAATTGCGCTTGCGTATGCTTACCCAGAAGCGCAAGTCGATGCGCTGGATATTTCGGCTGATGCGCTTGCTGTCGCAGAAATCAATATTGAAGAACATGCTCTTAATGAACGGGTATTTCCCATTCAGTCGGACTGTTTCGATGGAGTTCCCGGCGTTAAATACGATCTGATTGTTAGCAATCCACCGTATGTAGATGAAGAAGACATGGGCGATTTACCGGAAGAGTTCCAGCATGAGCCAGAGCTGGCGCTAGCTGCGGGCAATGATGGCTTAGATTTAGTCCGCCGTATGTTGCGCGAAGCACCTGATCACTTAACCGACAATGGCTTATTGATTTGTGAAGTGGGCAATTCGCAAGTACACATGGCTCATGCATTCCCTGATGTGCCATTTATTTGGCTTGAATTGCAAAATGGCGGCCATGGTATTTTTGCCATCGATCGCAATGCACTGTTGACCCACGCCTCAGTGTTTGGATAATCGCTCAACCCATGACCAATTGGCTGTGCAGCTCATTGGTCTGAATCATTAGCAAATGGACGTAATTTCACTATGTCAGGAAATACCATAGGTAAGCTTTTCACCGTTACCACCTTTGGCGAAAGTCACGGCACTGCACTTGGCTGTATTGTTGACGGTTGCCCGCCGGGCTTGGCGATCTCTGAAGCCGACTTGCAGATCGATTTAGATCGCCGCAAGCCAGGTACCTCGCGTTATACCACGCAACGCCGAGAAGATGATGAAGTGAAAATTTTATCCGGTATATTTGAAGGCCGCACCACGGGTACGTCTATTGGCATGGTGATTTACAACGGTGATCAACGCTCTAAAGATTACTCGAACATTAAAGATCTATATCGCCCGGGGCACGCGGATTACACCTACGATCAAAAATATGGATTCCGGGATTATCGCGGTGGTGGGCGCTCTTCTGCACGTGAAACGGCAATGCGGGTGGCTGCCGGCGCAGTCGCCAAGAAATACTTGAAACAAGTCCATGGTGTTGAAATTCATGGCTTCTTGTCGCAGTTGGGGCCCATTCGCGCCGAAACGGTAGACTTTGAGCAAATTCATCAAAATGCTTTCTTTTGTCCGGATGCGAGTAAACTTGAGGCGCTTGACGCCTACATGCGCGACCTGAAAAAACAAGGTGACTCGGTTGGCGCTGAAGTGACCGTGGTTGCCACGCAAGTCCCTGTTGGTTTGGGTGAGCCTGTTTTTGATCGACTCGATGCCGATTTAGCCCATTCGTTAATGAGTATTAATGCGGTCAAAGGCGTGGCATTTGGTGACGGGTTTGATGTGGTCAATCAAAAGGGCTCTGAACACCGCGACACTTTAACGCCGCAAGGTTTTACCAGTAATCATGCCGGTGGCGTTTTAGGCGGCATTTCATCAGGACAGGACATTGTTGCCCGTATCGCCCTGAAGCCAACGTCGAGCATTACAGTGCCGGGTGAAACCATCACAAATAGCGGAGAATCTGCAGAAGTGATCACCAAAGGCCGTCACGACCCATGTGTTGGTATTCGAGCCGTGCCGATTGCCGAAGCAATGATGGCTATTACCTTAATGGATCAGTTACTGCGCCACCGTGGCCAGAATGCCGGTGTAAGTGGCCCAACGCCACCGATTCCGGGACAGTCGCCAGCCGGTTAGTGCAAACGTCTAATTCACTCATACGCCGCGACATTCCTTCCCTAAGCGGCGCCTACTTCTCATTTTTTGCCATCGTTGGTTTGATGGTGCCCTATCTGAGCGTGTACCTCGACAAGCTCGGGTATGACTCTCAAGAAATTGGTCAGGTGCTGGCGCTTGTCGCCACCATGCGCATTGTCGCGCCGAGTCTTTGGTCTTATGTTGCCGATAAAACCGGTCGCCATATGCTCGTTGCGCGCGGCGGTATTTTATTAGCGCTGCTGTCACTTGCCTGCTTGTTCTGGATTGATAGTCGAGCTGGGCGGCTTGTCGCTCTCGCTGCATTTAACTTTTTCTGGACGGCGGTGTTGCCGCAAGTGGAAGTCATCACGCTGCGCAAACTTGCCGCGGTTTCGGGCATGTACAGTAAAGTTCGAAGTGCCGGTAGTGTTGGCTTTATTGTCATTTCAACATTGACTGGGGTCATCATTGCTGAATATGGCCCGCAAGCTTTTGTTGCTTTGGGTGTGTTGTTATCAGCATGTTTGTTGATGATATTGCTTCTACTGCAACAACCTGCCGAGGTTGAAGCTACAGCAGCGCCGCAAGGGGCTGACAATGTGCGTTTCTGGACGCCATTGCTGATTGGTTTAGCGGGCGGCGCTTTTTTCATTCAAACCAGTCACGGTGCGTATTACAGCTTTTTTATTCTGCACATGGTCGACTTGGGCTTTAGTGAGTTTGCCGCTGGCTGGTTGGTTGCCCTTGGCGTGATTGCCGAAATACTGCTGTTTTGGCGCATCGGCTATTTGTTTAGCAAATTCAGTTTGGCATGGCTGTACCAAATGGCTGTTGTGCTCACCGTTGCGCGATGGTTGCTCATGGCATGGTACGCCGAGGTTATCCCGTTGTTGTTGTTATCGTTAGTGCTACACGCAGCAAGCTTCGGACTTATCCATGCCTGTTCGATGCGTTGGCTTCATCATGGCGTAGCACCACAACATCAAAGTAAGGCGCAGGCGTTATATAGCGGCATGGGATTTGGTGCCGGTAGTGTGGCCGGGCCTGCTTTGGTCGCACCCATTTGGCAACAAGGACTAGGGGCTACGCAAGCCTATATACTGTGTGCGGCGGTTGCGGCCTGTGCTTTCATCTGGTTTCAGTTCACCTTGAGTAAAGTAAAGTAGCGTTAATATTTTGAGTTGTACCGTGTTCAAATGCTCATGACAAAACAAGGCCGAAAAAATAAAAAATGGGGCTACCGTTAGGGCAGCCCCATTGCTCTTATCAGCGCTATGAGCTTTATGAAGCGAAACCGTTAGCGAGTCAGCAGCATGCTGATGGTACTCATGCTGTTTAAAGCGATATGAGCAATGATTGCGTAGCTGGTGCTGTTATAACGCATTCGCAGCAAGCCGAATATCAACCCCATGATGGCAACGGCCCCATAGCCAACCCAGGTTTGATATTGAGAGTGGATCAAAATAAACACCAGGGTGCTTATGATAAGAGCACCATACTTGCCGCATTTGCGAGTAGCCTCTAAACGCCCGAATAACCAACCCCGATATATTAACTCTTCAACCACAGGTGCTATTAAGCAAACCGTTAATACCATTAATGCAATGTCACTAGCCGAAGTGATTCCTTGCTGCATTTGGAGCATAAACGGCTCTTTCGGCAGTGGTATGAGATAGTCGATAAGGTTGACCGTTGCAAAGAATACGAACGCGATAGCTAACGTGGTAATGACTTTATGACGCTCTAAAGTCGTGATGCGACAGAAAGTCAGCGCATTACGCAATCCCTTGCCCGGTGTTGCCGGTAGCAGCAAGGGTAGGCTGAAAATAGAGCCGCCGAGCATCATGGCTAAAATCACTGGAGCCTGTTCAAACCATGCCGCGACGTCAAATTCTGCTAGTTCGTTGTTGGCCGCCGCGACTAGGCTGTAGTAGATGCCCATACAAAACCCTATGATCATGCTGGGTAGCAAAATCATGACGAGTAACCAAAGGGCAATGCGGAATAGGTCGCCTTTTCCGCTCGGTAGTGGTTCTTCCTTGAATGTTAGTTCTGTCATAGCCGTTCCTTGGTATGAGTTGTGTCAGAATGTAGAAAATAGTGGATGGTCAAAAACCATCCATTTGCAATTTAGCACAGGCTAAAAATTATGCATTTTTACATCGCCAATGCTTGATGCTCATACTCGTTTGTCGAACACTGCAACGCTGTTGGTGCCATTACATCGAATGCATTCGGGAGATTTAATAGTGAACGTGGTTTGTGAAAAGCTAGAGTAAACAGCTACCTTTAATCAATCGAATACCTGAGCCTCTCAAGCAGGAAAGCTGCAATATGGACGTAGTATGAGTTTTGAAATGGCCTTAATCGGCTTTTCCGCGTTAATTGCGATCGGTATTTTACTGCATCACCCTTCGCGCACGCTGGGGTTACCGTCACTACTTATTTTTATGGCGGTAGGGCTGGCTCTTGGCAATGGCGAGTTCGGTTTCGTGTACGATAACCCTGCGTTATCGGCCATGGTTGGTGCCATCGCGCTCAATATCATCGTGTTTGTGGGCGGGTTATCTACCTCGACACAAAACATTAAAATTGCCTATCGTGAAGGTGGCGTTTTATCGTCATTCGGTGTGGTATTCACCACGATCGCATTCGCCACCATGATTCATTTGCTGTTGGGTTGGCCTGCGCTAAATTGCTTGTTGTTTGGTGCCATTGTTTCTTCCACCGATGCTGCTGCGGTTTTTTCAATTCTTGAGTCGAAAAAGCTCAAGTTAAAAGAAAAAACCGACACCATTTTAGAATTTGAATCGGCGACCAATGACCCCGTTGCATTGGTGTTGGTCGTGCTGCTAACTGAGCTAGCAGTATCACCTCAGCTCACACCATCGATGGTCGATATTGGTTTTGGCCTTGTCATTCAAATTTCAGTGGCGCTTGCGGTCGCATTTGGCGTAGCAAAGTTATGTTGCTGGCTGTTGAACCATATCAAACTGGAAGAATATGGCCTGATCCCAGTCTTTATTTTGGCATGTGCGGTACTCGCTACTTACGGTAGCGAGATGTTAGGTGGCAACATCTTGCTGGCGTCTTATGTGGCTGGCGTGGTGATTGGCAACGGTGTTACCCGTGGTTTAGAAGTGAGCCGGCATTTCTTTAATAGTTTGTCTTGGCTCGCTCAAGCGCTGCTGTTTGTGGTGTTGGGATTGCAAATATTCCCGCAAGAACTGCTGCATGTGTTTATTCAAGCGATATTGCCTGCCATTTTACTTATTCTCGTGGCTCGACCGTTGGCGGTGCAGCTGTGTTATGCGCCGTTTACCAAAGCAAGTTGGCGTAAACGGGCCTTTATTTCAGCCATTGGTTTGAAAGGCGCAACGCCCATTGTATTTGCGTTAATTCCCGTTGCTGCTGGTTTAGACGGCGCTGCGGGTATGCTGCATATGGTGTTCTTTGTGGTGTTGATCTCGGTGTTTGTGCAAGGTGGCGCCATAGAGCCATTGGCAAAGTGGCTCAAGCTTAGAAAAGAGGAATAACCAGCTCTCGGGCTTTGAAGTTCAGCTGTGCTTGGCAATTCGTTAACGGATTGCGTTTAGCCGCTCTTTTGGGCGGCTATCAACGTTAGTTGGCAGCTAGCGAGCCTACCGTTGCGCAATCGTTTTGCGCCAAGGCATCGGCTGCATCAAGTAACTGTTCAGGCTGGATATAACCGCGTTGCTTGAGCAGTAACTCACCGCTCTCATCAAAGAATAAGGTAGTTGGTGTGGCGGCAACGCCCTCAACTGACGCTAAAAAACGTCGATTTGCCTCAAGAGCAGGTAGCTGCTTATCAAAATGCTTTAACTCGCGCCGTAATTCACGGTAACTGGCTTTATAGCCAACAATGGCAATATTAAGCTGTTCTCCACAGGTATTTAAAATATCGCGCATCACTTTGCCCTGTTTCTTACACCAGCTGCAATCAGGCTGGAAAATCATGGCAATAGAGGCAACATTTGCTTTTGGCGCAATGGTGGCACTGGCAGCCTGACGCAAATCGTCAAGCTGCTCGGTGGTTGCCACTTCGGCCTGGGCGGGCGCCCAGACCAAAAGTGACAGCATGCCGACGGCAATAGCCTTACAAACTGAATTCGATGCCAGCATAGAATTCGCGTCCGTGTAATGGTCCGTAGATGTAGCCCACGTCATAGCCGCCATCAGCGTCCCAGAACAGTGGTGTCTCACCTTCTTCAATTTGGGTGTATTCGAACACATTCGAAACGCCCATGTAGAGGCTCGCCTCATTTCCTAACCAGCGGTTAAGTGGCACCTTGAAGCGCACATCACTGACCGAGTGGGCCGGCGCGTCCGTTGGTTTGAGGGAGCTTTCATCACCGAGGATGTTATAGCCTTCATAGCCATAGTCGGTCAGATCGCGGCTACCAAACCAAACGGTTGACCAAAACACATGAACGTATTCAGTCGTCCATTCAAAATCTAGTGAGGCGCGATCTTCAACCGGAGCAATGGCGTAGGACGACTGAAACTCATCGTTATGATCGAAATGCTCAAATGAAGCATTAACCAGTAAATCGTCTGTGATGTTGTAACCCACCACAAAATCGAAGGTAGTTACTGAGGCATCATCTTCCAACTGAGTCAGAATAGGCACGCCTTCATCGGTTTCTTCCAAGCTGGCGAGGTTTTCAACATTGGAGTAAGCAACAGATAAGGTTGCAGCGAGTTTTTGGTTATCGAAGCTTATCGCGTAGTTAGCTGACAACGACTCTTCTAGCTTATCAACGTCGATAAGGTAACCCAGCGCAGTGTCCAGAATGCCGTGGTCGGTTTCAAAGAACGATAGTGGCGCGCGGTAGCCTCGGCCAACGGAGAAGCGCGATGTCCACTGTTCGGAGTGGTCGTAACGCATGTCTAAGCGCGGTGCCAAAAAGGTTTCGTCAATTTCAGTGCCTGGCTTTTTAACATCAATAAAGTCGGCTTCAACTTTGTCTAAGCGAAGGGCCAAAGCAACTTCTAAGTCATCGGTTGGTGTCCAGGTATCCTGCACAAAAATGCCATAGGTATCGTAATCGAACGAATCCGACACATAGGCTTCAACGCTTTCCAACGCCTCTGTTTTGGAGCGCATTTCTTCTTGGCGAGTATCAACACCAAACGTTAGGAAGTGGTTATCGTTGTAAACCCAGTCAAATTTAGCGCGGCCATACCACATGGTGTCTTCGGCAATGTAGTCAATGCCTTCGTAGAAAGAGTCTTGGTCGTGCTTGGCATAGCTCACGGCAAATTCAGACGCCAATTCGCCGTTAATTTCCGTCAGCCATTTGACGTAAGCTTCTTCGCGAGATGTATCAATCCACTCGGCGGTTTCCCATGGTTTGGCAACCCATTCTTTGCGAACATCGTCGTCTTTAAACAACTGCTCTGATTCGACGCCATCGTAACCCGCTAGCACTTGCCCAATGGAATCAGCGATCTCACCTAAAACTGGGCCGCCAAAGATTTCGGATTCCACCTGCGATACGCGAATTTGAACGTTGTTACTGTCATTTAAGTCGTGGCTGATCAATGCGGTCAGTGACATGTTCTCGTGGAATGGTGCTTCAGACACGTAGTTATCGTCATGGTCTTCTTGATCTTGGGTATCGTATTGGGCGATTAGTGTCAGGCCAGAGGTGCCGCTATCTGAAATAGCCGTCGCATTTGCTTTATAAGCGGTGTATCCGTGCGAGCCTTTTGATACATCGAATGATGCCGTATCTTCAAAGGCTTGCTTGGTGACGATGTTGACGGTACCGCCAATGGCTTCAGGTGCAATCAGTGACGCGCCAGCGCCGCGTGCAACTTCAATGCGATCAACACCGGTTGTGGCAATGGCATCAACGGCATAGAAACCCGAGATCAGGGTATGGGTTGGCAGATCATCAACCAAAATAGTGGTGTGCTCGCCTTTCATGCCGTTGAGCATGACGCGTTTTACACCACACATGGAGCATTCGTTTGACACGTTAACGCCCGGTTCATTGTTAATGGCGTCCGACAACGACAGTGCATTTTTGTTTTCAATCATCGCTTGATCGAGCACTTCGGTTTTCTGAATGACGTCTTTGAGGCGGCCTGCTTGTTCTAGCTTGTGGCGAATTGAGCGAACCTCGATGACCTCAACGGTATCGTCTGTTTGCTCTTCTGCTTGTAACGCCAATGGGGCAAGCATCGAAAGTGAGAGTGAAGCCAAAACGGCTTTTGAAATAGGTGAACGTGTGAACGACATAAGGCAACAATCCTTGCTACAAAAAAGAGCTAACACAAATACAAATGAGAACTAGTTTCAATAAATCGTATTGTTAAATGGATTGTTAATCTAGTGTGATCTGGGTCTAACTTTTGTTTTAGATCAAGTTCAAGTCAATTGAGTTGATGCTGATGGATGAAGAAGGCCGAGACAGCCCTAAAACCTCTCATTTACGAGATGCTTTTCGGGGCTGCTTGGTTCGCGCTGTATGGGGAGGGTGAGCAAAGGCGTTACTTTGATTTTACCAACCGAGTCATTAATGATGAGGTATCCCAGCGACCGCCACCTAATGTTTGTACTTCGGCATAAAACTGATCAACCAGGGCTGTGATAGGGAGCAGGCTTTGGTTGCGCTTGGCTTCATCTAACGCGTAGCCTAAGTCTTTGCGCATCCAATCGACAGCGAAACCGAAGTCGTATTGACCGGCGAGCATGGTGTGGCCGCGGTTTTCCATTTGCCAACTTTGCGCTGCGCCTTTGCTAATCACTTCCAGCACTTTGTCGCCATCAAGTTCAGCTTGCTGAGCAAATTGCATCGCTTCCGATAATCCTTGTAGTAGACCGGCAATGCATATTTGATTGACCATCTTGGTTCGCTGGCCAGCGCCGGCTGCGCCCATGTGCTGAATTTGCTTTGAATATGTTGTCATAACAGGGACAGCAAGTTCGTAGGCTTGTTGATTACCACCGACCATAGTTGTTAAGGCGCCATTCTCCGCGCCAGCTTGGCCGCCGGACACTGGCGCATCGAGATAATGCACACCATATTGTTCGGTTAATGCTGCCATACGCTCAGCCAGTAATGCTGATGTGGTGGTGTGATCAATGATGACGGTACCGGGTTTCATATTGGCAACAATGCTTTGCGCTTCCATGATTTCAATCACGTCTTCATCGCGGCCGATACACACGCAAACAAAATTAGCATCAGCAACGGCGTCACGCGGGTTGTCGAAGGCTTGTCCCTGATACTGTTGCTGCCACTTTTCAGCTTTGCTCAACGTGCGATTAAACACGTTCACGTTAAATTGCTTGCTGAGATGGCCTGCCATGGGAAAGCCCATGACGCCGAGGCCGAGAAATGCGACGGTAGTCGTCATATAAAAGTCCTTGTTGATGCGCTTAGCTAAATGATTGCCGTTGTTGTGGTTATCAAGGTTGAGGCGAGCTGTGTGACAGGCATAGAATATGTGGCTTTATAACCGAGCAATATTTTCCAAAGGATACCTTGTTGGCCTCAACTGACACTGAACAAACAGCGCCGCTGATTGCGTTATTCAATCAGACTTTTGCTTGCTTGAATACGATTTTAGTCAAAGGCGATGGTGAACCTTTGTATTTACCGGCAGCCGGGGAAATGCCAGCCCAAGTTATTTTTGCCCATGGTTATTTCGCCAGTGCCATGCACGAGTTGGCGCATTGGTGTTTAGCGGGCGAAACGCGTCGTCAATTAGAAGACTATGGCTATTGGTATTGTCCCGATGGCCGAGATGCCGACCAACAAGCAGCCTTTGAAAACGTTGAGATCAAACCTCAGGCCATTGAATGGGCATTTATGTGCGCTGCTGGGCGACCATTTCGGGTAAGTAGTGACAACCTTAATGGTGCCCAATCTGACCGTCTTGGCTTTCAACATCGAGTCCATGCGCAAGCTCTTCGTTATTTAACCGACGGTTTTCCTCCTAGAGCGCAGCAATGGCTCGATGCGCTGCAGCAGCATTACCAAACGGCACCTTTGCAGCATGCCGACTTTGATTATCGAGGCATGTATGAGTGTTAGGTTAACCATCGGCCTTTTGTTAAATCCGTTTGCCGGTATCGGCGGTAGTGTGGCGCTTAAAGGCAGCGACGGCGCCGATACCGTGCAACAAGCCTTGGCCCGAGGCGCTAAACCGTTAGCGATTGAGCGAGCCAAAATGGCGTTGGAATTACTCCGTCCTTATCAGCAACAACTTGATTTTGTGTGCGCTGGTGCTGACATGGGCGCCAATTGCCTCGAAGCGTTAGGCTTCAATTACCAAGTCATTTTCCAGCCCAATGTGCCTAGCGAAGCGGTCGACAGTCATGGCTTCGTCAACGCGCTGAATCAATACGCGCAACAACATCACATCGATTTACTGTTGTTTGCCGGTGGCGATGGCACGGCGAGGGATGTGTGCGGCTTTATTGATGAACGCATTCCGGTGTTGGGAATTCCTGCTGGCTGCAAGATCCACAGCGGCGTGTATGCCGTTACGCCCATTGCGGCGGGGCGCATGGTTGAGCAAATGGCTCAAGGCGAGCTGCTGAGTTTGGCGGAAGCCAACGTCATGGATATTGATGAAACTGCGTTTCGGCAAGGAATTGTGCGTGCTAAACGTTATGGAGAAATGACCATTCCTGATGATTTGCGCTATGTGCAAAGCGTTAAATCCGGTGGTAAAGAATCTGATGAGCTAGTGCTGCAAGATATTGCCGCTGAAGTCATCGATTTGACCGAAGACGGGCTGGCGATTATGGGCTCTGGCTCCACGGTTGCTGCGGTCATGGCGCAAATGGATCTGACTAATTCGTTACTGGGTGTTGATGTGATAGCACAGGGCGAACTGATGGCGAGTGATCAAACCGCCAATCAATTGTTAACCCACGTGCAGTTAGCGCAAGACGAGGGCACGCCATGTAAGCTCGTGATCACTGTTATTGGTGGGCAAGGGCATGTGTTTGGCCGTGGCAACCAGCAATTATCACCGGCTTTAATTCGAACCCTTGGTGTTGAAAATATCATCGTGGTGGCCACTAAAAATAAGTTGCAGTCGTTACAGGGGCGGCCGTTGATCGCAGATACTGGCGATGCCGAACTCGATCAAATGCTTAGTGGTTATATTCGCGTGGTTACCGGCTATCGCGACTACGTCATGTACCCGCTGGCTAGTCCTAGCTAGTTAGTGCTTTAACGTGCCACTGGCGGTATTAAATACCGCATTTACTGATCGAACAGAGGTTTATTTTTCTTCAGGCGGCGCCAAACAAAACGTGCTGGATTAATTGCATCAAGGATTGGTTGGGGGAGGCATTGGGCTTCACCACAAATGTAATCGGTGACAACTGCCGCGGCTAACGGAGCCGAGCAAATGCCACGGGCGCCAAGTCCCGAGATCACAAACAAGCCTTGTTGCAGCGGCATGCTTGCTAAAACGCTGGTTTGCGCCATGCCTTCGATTTGCTGCCAAGCTGGCACTGGCCCAACAACAGGAAAGTGATCGCGCAACACCGCTCTGAACCCAACGCGCCCTTCAGTAGGCGTTGTTTGCCAGTCATTCACCAACTCTGAGTCCGGCATCGCCTGCGCCAAACGCTGTAAATTGGTTTGGTGATCATCATCGTGAAGATCTTCGCTTTTGTCTTCTCGCGAGAACGTCGCCCCTAAACAATGGCTAGCAGAATCATCGGTAGTCATTGGGGTAAGGTAACCCGTATGGCAGAGCACAGTTTTTAGTTGCTGCGATGCCTCAGTCGCAGGGACATGACTGACTTGACCTCGCACCGCACTGATAGGGAGGTGACGTGTTTGTTCAAATTGACCACTGTGTATGCCGGCGGCTACCACCACTTGCGCGGCTGATAGGGTTTCTGGGCCTGTTAGTTGCCAGTTGTCATCAGCTTGGGTGAGCGCTTTGACGGTAAAATTTAGCCGCACATCGTGGCCATGTTCGGTAAGCCACTGGCCGATAAATTGGCATATATCACCGGGACAAAACCAAGCTCCATCTGGGTAGTAAAGCGCCTCATGGGGCAGCGTTACGCCGCTTAATGCAGAGGCTTGTTGGGCCGAGACTAACTCAACTAAGGTGGTTGGATAGCCAATGCTAGCGATCTCTTGATGCTTTTTAGCAAGGGCTTCGTTACTGCTTAAATGGAGCAGGCCGCACCATTGATGGCGAATTGATGGCGCGAGTTCGCTGAGTTGGCGGTAAAAGGGCAAGGCCTGACGAAACCCTTGCCAATAGAATTGTGACAATTCACTGGGTTTAGGCGTCAACAGCGGGTAAAGCGCACCTTGGCGGTTACCACTGGCCGCAGCCGCCAACTGCTCATCTGCGCAGAGCAAGGTAATTTGCTTGCCACGTTGAGCAAGTTGCCAAGCCGTCAGGCAAGCTGCAATCCCCCCTCCAATAATGGCCACGGAGCTCGCTTCGGTTGAACTGTCAGTGCGGTATTGAGTTGATTGTGGCAAGGCTGTTTTGGTGGCAATCGTCATGTCGCGTTTATTGCCATAGCCAGCCTGCTTACTGACTTCAAATCCGGCTTCTGCTAAACCGCGGCGGACTAATCCGGCGGCGGTAAAGGTCGCCACGGTGGCATGCGGGCGTGATAAACGAAACATTTGATCAAACAGCGATTGCTGCCACATCTGGGGGTTTTTACTGGGGGCAAAGCCATCTAAGAACCAAGCATCTACATTTCCCTGATTGTGATGGCTAAGCGTTGGCATGATGTCATTCACATCACCTAACCATAAATCGAGTACTACCCGCCCGCCGGCAAAGCTCATTCGATGGCAACCAGCGCTGAGTTGCTGCGGGTAGGCATTGCGAAGTTGGCTGGCGTAATGACTTAAGTTGGCAAAACGTTGATGTGCATCTTGCAAGTCATTTGTTGTGATCGGGAACTTCTCAAAGGAAATAAAATGTAGTTGTTTACTCCCGGTTGCTAAATTTTGACTAAGGTAATCATCGAATGCTTGCCAGCATGCGAGGAAGTTCAGGCCCGTACCAAAGCCTGTTTCTGCCACCGTAAATGAGTAACAGCTGTTCGCTCGCCAGCGTTTGGTTAGTTTGTTACCCGCAATAAATACATACTGGCTCTCGGCTTGGCCATCGTCGTTAGAAAAATAGACGTCGTCAAAATCGTCCGCAATAGGCGTGCCGTGGGCGTTGAAGTGCAGGTTGGCAGAGCTGATTTGATGGCTAGAACTCATATAGGCGTGGCATGCTTTCCAATGTGACGCTACTATAACCGACAAATTAGCGTACACGTGTAACTTTATTGTAAGCAAAGCAGACCAGTATAGGGGGGCGATGCGATTACAATTCGCACGTTTCGTACCGTTTAGGTTTCATACTGCAACAGGATTTATCAATGAAAAGAGCCGTTATCACCGGTTTGGGCGTTGTTTCGAGTCTAGGCAACAATGCTGAAGAAGTATTGGCCTCATTGCGTGCTGGCAAATCTGGTATTCGCGCTTCTGAGCAATTTAAAGAAATGGGCCTGCGTAGCCAAGTTTGGGGTGATTGCCAAATCAACACCAAAGAACACGTTGACCGGCGCGCCTTGCGCTTTATGGGCGACGCGGCTGCTTATGCTTATATCGCAATGAATCAAGCCATTGAAGATGCTGGCCTAAGCGATGATCAAGTGTCTAACGATCGCACCGGTCTGGTTGCGGGTTCTGGTGGCGCAAGTTCAGAGAATCAAGTTTTAGCCGCTGATATTCTTCGCGAAAAAGGCGTTAAGCGTGTTGGACCCTACATGGTGCCACGCACCATGGGCAGCACCACTTCGGCTTGTTTAGCTACGCCATTTAAGATTAAAGGCGTGAATTACTCCATGAGTTCTGCCTGTGCGACGTCTGCACACTGTATTGGCCATGCTTGGGAGCTGATCCAGTTGGGCAAACAAGACGTGGTATTTGCTGGTGGTGGTGAAGAGTGTCATTGGTCGTTGGCTATGCAGTTTGATGCCATGGGTGCACTCTCAACTAAATATAACGATACCCCAGATAAAGCTTCTCGTACCTATGATGCCGATCGCGATGGTTTTGTGATTTCTGGCGGTGGCGGCATGGTCGTGGTTGAAGAGCTTGAGCATGCTTTGGCTCGTGGCGCTAAAATTTATGCCGAAATTGTTGGCTATGGTGCGACTTCTGATGGTTACGACATGGTCGCACCATCTGGTGAAGGCGCTATTCGTTGTATGAAGCAGGCTATGAGTACCATTGAAGGTGATGTTGATTACCTCAACACTCACGGTACTTCAACGCCAGTGGGTGACGTTAAGGAACTCGAGGCCATTCAACAAGTGTTTGGTGGTAACTCACCGATGATTAGCGCAACTAAAGCCATGTCTGGTCACGCGCTGGGTGCGGCTGGTGTGCACGAAGCTATTTATTCGTTACTGATGGTTGAACACGGCTTTGTTGCGCCATCTATTAACGTTGAAAATCTCGACGAAGCAGCCGAAGGGTTGAATATTGTTACCAAGCCAACCGATGCCGAGTTGACACAAGTGATGTCAAACAGCTTTGGTTTTGGCGGCACCAACGCTACCTTGGTTTTCAAAAAATACAGTTAGCGGCTTGCCGACGCTTGATAAAAACCGGCCGAATGGCCGGTTTTTTTTACGTTGAAAACGGCCAGGCTAGCGCATATGCCAAACGGCATTGTTACGCTAGAAAAGTAATGACGATCTGCAACATGGCACAAGTGGACAGGTAAGCTAAAAAAGCATACATTCCCGCTCTGCCCGAATTCCCGAGAATGGATGGAAAACCATGCATATCTTAGCCGATGAAAATATGCCGTATGTGGAAGCGCTTTTTGGTCCTCATGGCAAGGTAACGCGCGTTGCCGGTCGTGACATTAGTGCTGATATGTTGGTTGACGTGGATGTACTGCTTGTTCGCTCTGTGACGAAAGTTGACAGCAAGTTGCTGGCAAAAGCCAACAAGCTTCACTTTGTTGGTACTGCAACGATTGGTACCGATCATGTTGATGAGCAATTGTTGGCTGAGCGTGGCATTACCTTTACCAATGCTCCAGGCTGTAACGCTTATGCGGTTTGTGATTACGTGCTCAGCTCACTCTTGCTGGTGGCCGAGCGGCGACAATTGCGCCTCAAAGGCTTGACCATGGGCGTGATTGGAATTGGCAATATTGGCAAGCGATTACTGCCGCGGCTTGAAGCGCTTGGATTAAACGTGCTCGTTTGTGATCCGCCGCGGGCCGAGGCTGAATCGAGCTTTGAATCAACGGCTTTAGCATCGCTCATTGCGCAGTCCGATATCGTAACGTTGCATGTGCCATTGCTCATGACTGGGCGTCATAAAACCCATCACCTGATTGGCGCCGCCGAATTGGCGCAACTCAAGCCAGAAGCCATTATTATTAATGCTTGCCGTGGCGAAGTGATCGATAACCAAGCCCTGAAGCAACATTTGGCAACGCACTCTGAACATTCAGTGGTGTTGGATGTGTGGGAAAATGAACCCCAGCCAGATCCTCAGCTGATGGCATTGGTAGATATCGCCACGCCTCACATTGCTGGCTATTCTCAAGAAGGCAAAGCGTTTGGCACGAGCATTGTTTATGACCACTGGGCAGCATTGCACGGTTTTGCAAAAGCTGATGTGCAAGCGTTGCTCCCAACGCCCGAGTTAGCGGCCATGACTGTTGCAGGCAAGCCGACCCAAGGATTGTTAAAACAGTTGGTCCACGCGGTGTATGACGTGCGCAATGATGATGAACGCATGCGCGCGGTGAGTCAGCAAACGGGTTATTTTGATCGGCTGCGTAAAAGCTATCCGTTGCGCCGAGAGTTGCTGAGCACCCAAATTAATATGTCTGCTGGAATGCCCGCCGATAATGCCACTACGTTGGCTCGGTTAGGTTTTCAGTGTTCCGATTTATAGCGATAGACAGAGCGGAGAAAACAAAGCATGTCAGCTAAATATAATGTGGCCGTATTAGGTGCCACGGGTGTGGTCGGTAAGACCATGCTCGAAATTCTTGCTGAGCGCGAATTTCCAATCGATCAAGTATTTGCATTAGCCAGTGCGCGCAGTGCCGGCGATACAGTGCTGTTTGGTAATAAGCAGCTCGAAGTGTTGGATGCCGACGAATTTGACTGGTCGCAAGTCCAAATCGCTTTCTTTAGCGCAGGTGGTTCGGTGTCTGCGAAGTATGCGCCGTTGGCCGCCGATGAAGGCTGTGTGGTGATCGACAATACGTCTGAATTTCGCTACGAGCCCGATATTCCGCTGGTTATTCCTGAAGTTAATCCACACGACCTGGCGAACTTCCGCAACCGTAATATCATTGCCAACCCGAATTGTTCAACCATTCAAATGTTGGTCGCTCTGGCCCCTATTCACAAAACGGTTGGTATCAGCCGAATCAACGTTTCCACCTACCAGTCGGTATCGGGTACCGGCAAAGAAGCGATTGAAGAGCTAGCAAGCCAAGCCGGACAAATGGTGAATGGGATGCCAGCCGATGCCAAGGTTTACCCCAAAACCATTGCGTTTAACGTACTGCCGCACATCGATGCGTTTCAGGACAATGGCTACACCAAAGAAGAAATGAAGATGGTGTGGGAGACACAAAAAATCCTTGGTGACGAAAGCGTGTTGGTGAACCCTACCGCGGTACGAGTGCCAGTGATGTTTGGTCATGCTGAAGCGGTTCACCTTGAAACACGTGATCAAATTGACGCAGAAGGCGTCAAGTCTCTGCTGCGAGAAGCTGAAGGCATTATTTTGTTTGAAGATGACAATGACTACCCAACGCAACTCGAAGAGGGCAGTGGCAGCGATGATGTTTATGTGGGCCGAGTGCGCAACGATATCAGTCATCCACACGGTGTGAACCTTTGGGTTGTGGCCGATAACGTTCGTAAGGGCGCAGCACTTAACAGTGTGCAAATTGCCGAAGTGCTCATTCGTGATTACCTGTAAGGCCAGTCAATAACTTGACTGATCTAAAAAAGCCAGCAATCTGCTGGCTTTTTTAGTGCTCGGCGATTTACCATTAATTCTATGGATTGTTACAACTTGCGACACTTGTAGTGGCGTTGGAATGCGAATTGCTTATTATGTTGGGATAAACCGACTCTCTCGCAATTTGTGCCCATATTCCGGCGCAGAAAAGTAAAGGAATGGAATATGTCTCGAACCCCTAGCTCTAGGCTTGCCGCAATTTGCCGTTCGCTGGCTTCAGCCTTGCTGGTCGCAATGGTAGCAATTCCTACTGCCAGTCATGCCAATGAGCCCGGGTATGTCAGTATTGTTGGCCCTGATGGTAAGCCCGTCAGGCAAGAGCAGGCAGTGCCGCAACGATACGGACCGGTAGCGAACGCCGACACCTTGTGGCGCGTTGCGAGTGAAACTCGACCCGATGGCTCCATCTCCATCTATCAAATGATGTATGCGATTTACATGAAAAATCCGCATGCATTTGAACATGGCAACATCCATCGTCTTGGCCGTGGTAGCTTCTTACTGATCCCAACGTTTGCTGAAGCAAGCCAATATACCAACCGGCAAGCCGTTGCCCAATTGCGTAGCGATGAGCAATTACTTGCCGCTAAAACGCCGGTTGAAAAGCCGCAACCTAGTCAGCAACCGCAACCTAGTCAGCAACCGCAGCCAGTAGCTGCAGAGCCTGCCCAACCGGCTTCGCAGCCTTCCGAACAAATAACGCAAAAGCCGTCTGAGCCCGAACAAACCGCAGTAGCGGCGCCTGAACAGTCTTCGCCAGCAACAACACCAGCCGCAGAGCCTGCTCAGGCCGCACCGGAAATGTCAGCGCGTGAACGTCGTTTGTATGACGTGCAAATGCGCCAGCTTAAAGAAGACTTGGCTAACTCTATCGGTAGCCTTGAAACCCTAATTGGCCAAAATCAACAGTTGTCGCAGCGCGTCGAAGACTTGTCCTCGACCATCGTTGATTTAGAGCAACAACTAGTACAAGAGCGCGCTGAGGCCGAACAATCGCGCGAACAGTTGAGCAAGCAAACTGAACTGACGAATAGCAAGGTCGACAATTTGCTTGAAAGCCCAGTGGGCGCTTCAAGTGTTTGGTTGTGGGCTCTTTCTGCAGGGCTAGCGGTTGTGTTTGGTTTAATTGGCTGGCTGTTGCTGCGCCATAGAAAACATGCTGATACCGCCGAGACCAACGATCAGCTGGTACCTATGGTGCCAGAGCAGACGGCTACCGATAACGTTGATGATGTTGATTTAGCGGGCGATATTGCCGATGCACCAACGGCAGAGCCGGAAGAAGATGTGTTACTCGATCTTGGCCTGGATGATTCCGGCGACGCCGAACAAGATCAACCGATTGAAGACATGGTCGATTTGTCGCTCGATGACAGTGATGATGACCTCATTGAATCTATTAACTTGGATGATGACGAGGACGATGCTCTCGCCATCGATGATGCGCCGGCCCAAACTCCTTCTCTTGATGATGCAGTGCCAGAAATGGCAGATATCCAAGAACTCGATCTGGACTTAGCCGGTGATAGCGGAGAGCTGACCCAAGATGCGCTTGACGCATTGGCGGCGATGGATGATCTGGCAGATACCGAATCGACCACTGAGGACGAGTCGCTAGAGCAAGCCTTTGATGCCATCGGCACACCTGAACCAGAAGAAGCGGCGGCCGATCCAGATGATATTATGGATGAGTTTGCTGCAGCCGTTGCCGAACAAACGGCCGCTGAACAAGCTGGTATGTCGCTTGCCGATGATCCAGTAAGTGACCAAGCCGATGACCAAGTCATTGATGATTTAGCGACAGAGTTTGATGCTGAACTAGCGGCGGCTGACACTCCTGCAGAGCCAGAGCCAGAGCCAGAGCCAGAGCCAGAGCCAGAGCCAGAGCCAGAGCCAGAGCCAGAGCCAGAGCCAGAGATTCCTCAACAAGTTCAAGACGAGTTAGACGAACCTGAAGCCGAAGAGCTCATCGATATTGACAGTTTGCTGGCAGAAGCAGGTGCTGAACAACCACTTGCCAATGACGACGTCGACGATGGCGATATTGATATTGAAAGCTTGATCAGCGAAACCCAAGCGCAAGTACCTGATGTTGAGCCTGAAGCCGATCCACAAGCCGTTATTGATGAGCTGGCCGCAGCGGTTGAGCAAACAACTGCTCCGGATGCAGCTGACGCACCCGATGAGATTTCATTGGATGAGCTGGAACAAGAATTCAGCCTCGATAGTGTTGCCGACGACTTGTTGGATGGTGAAACCTCTGAGGTTGGCGAGATTAGTGCCGCTGAAGAGTTAAGTGAATTACCGACCGATGAAGAAGTTGATTTTGACTCCGAGCTAGCAGCCATTGCTACGCAGCTGCCAGAAGAGCCAGCAGCACAGGCTGATTCCGGCGAAGATGATTATCTCGATATTGATCAACTGCTGGCAGAAGCCGATGGGGCACCTGCTGCCGATGATGACATCATGTTGGTTGGCGATCTAGATGATGGCGTTGAGCTGGAAGAAGAAGATAGTGTTGCCGCGAAGTTAGATTTGGCGCGAGCCTACATCGAAATTGGTGACAAAGAAGTGGCCAAGCAATTACTAGAAGAGATTGTTACATCAGGCGATACCGGCCAGCAGTCTGAAGCCAGTGAATTGCTAGAGCGGCTCAGCTAAATAAGCCATAGCCTTCAATAATTAGCCCGCTATAATAGCGGGCTTTGTTGTTTTTAGAGACGAATAGAGCTGGTACTTATGCGAATTGCATTAGGTGTTGAATATCAAGGAACTCGCTATTTTGGCTGGCAGCGGCAACGCGAGGTTGACAGCGTGCAGGCGCAGCTTGAACAAGCGCTGTCAAAAATTGCTTGCGAGGGGATTGCCGTTCAGTGTGCTGGCAGAACCGATGCTGGCGTTCACGGTACCGGCCAAGTCGTTCATTTTGACTGTGACAAACCACGCGATCTGCAAGCTTGGACCTTAGGTGTCAATGCTCAATTACCCGATGATATTGCGGTTCGATGGGCGCACCCCGTGGCGGATGACTTCCATGCTCGCTTTACCGCAACAGCTCGTCGCTACCGTTACTTAATTATTAATCAACGTGTTCGCCCTGGCATTTTGCGGTTTGGCGTCACCCATCATTATCATCCGTTGGATGCTGAAGCGATGCATCAAGCGGCTCAATGCCTGCTTGGTGAACGTGATTTTTCTAGTTTCCGAGCGGCTCAATGTCAGTCCAACTCGCCGTTTCGCAATGTGCACCATGTGGTTGTTAAGCGATTTGGCGACTACCTTGTAGTAGATATCAAAGCAAATGCATTCGTTCATCATATGGTGCGCAATATTGTTGGCTCATTGCTGAAGGTCGGCGAAGGGGAACGTGATGCAGCTTGGTTGCAACAGGTTCTTGAAGCAAAAGATCGAACAGTCGCCGCTGCAACCGCCAAGCCTGATGGCCTGTATTTAGTTGATGTGACCTATGGTGACGAGCACGGTTTACCAAAGCCGGCAATGGGGCCACTGTTTTTACCGGATGACTTAGGCTGAACAACCTATTGTCCCCATTAGAAAAAAGGTCATAGGGATAATTTGCGTTGATAGTTGAACAAAATTTACTCATTGGCGTCTAATCGGGGCAGAGGGTAAGACCAGTAAACGATGAACAATGTCGGCAGTTATGGTTTAATGTGCCGGTTTTATTGACGATTTTTAGTCGCGTTGCACTGTGCCGCAGGGCTACTCGACAACAGCTGGGCCAAAATACATGAGCTGGATTGAAAAGATTCTTCCAAAGAACAAAGTTGACGCCTCGTTGCGTCGCAACATCCCTGAAGGTGTTTGGGGAAAATGTAACGGTTGCGAGCAGGTTATTTATCGCGCCGAGCTAGAACGCAACCTTGAAGTTTGCCCAAAGTGTAGCCATCACATGCGCATTGGTGCTCGCAAACGTTTAGAGCGTTTGCTTGATGATACCGGCCGCACCGAATTAGCGACGGATCTTGAACCAAAAGATGTGCTCAAGTTTAAAGATTCGAAGCGTTATAAAGAACGTCTTGCCGCGGCGCAAAAAGCGACCGGTGAAAAAGATGCGCTGATCGTCATGAGTGGATCAATCAAAGGCGTGTCTTGTGTGGTTGCTTCATTCGAGTTTTCCTTCATGGGCGGCTCGATGGCGTCGGTGGTGGGCGCTCGTTTTGTTCAAGCTGCAGAATATTGCCTCGAACATAAATTGCCGCTCGTTTGCTTTTCCGCCAGTGGCGGTGCACGCATGCAAGAAGCCTTGTTTAGTTTGATGCAAATGGCCAAAACGTCAGCGGCGCTGGCGCGTATGTCAGAGCAGGGCTTACCATTTATCTCGGTACTGACCGATCCAACCATGGGCGGTGTATCCGCTAGTTTGGCGATGCTCGGTGACATTAATGTTGCGGAGCCAAAAGCCTTAATTGGTTTTGCCGGTCCGCGCGTTATTGAACAAACGGTACGCGAAAAACTGCCGGAAGGCTTTCAGCGCAGTGAATTCCTTGTAGAGCACGGTGCTGTTGATATGATCGTCGATCGTCGCGAAATGCGCGATACATTGGCGCGATTACTCGCCAAAATGACGAATCAACCAAGTACTGATGGTGACGCACTGGCGTTATCTGAGTAATGACACAAGCCACATCTACCAGCCGCTCGCTCAACGAGTGGCTGGCTTATCTTGAATCCATCCACCCCACAACCATAGAACTCGGCTTAGAGCGCGTTGGCGCTGTTGCCAACCAGTTATCGCTAACCGAATTGAGCAACAGTAAAGTCATTACCGTTGCCGGTACCAATGGCAAGGGTTCAACCTGCGCATATATAGAGCAGTGTCTGCTGGCCGCAGGCTATAGCGTCGGAGTGTATAGCTCGCCCCATATTACCGATTATAAAGAACGGGTTCGCATTAACAGTCAAATGTTGAGCGAACAGGCGCATTGCCAAGCGTTTGCTGCAGTGGAAGCCGCCAGGGGCACGGTTAGTCTGAGTTATTTTGAATTTGGCACCTTGGCTGCGATCTGGTTGCTTCAGCAGCAAGCACCTGATGTGGTTTTGCTAGAAGTCGGGCTCGGTGGCCGCCTCGATGCAACCAATATCGTCGAACCTGATGTGGCAGTGGTGACCACTGTGGACATCGATCATCAAGCATTTTTAGGTGATGATATTAACCAAATCGGTTTTGAAAAGGCCGGTATTTTCCGCCCCCACAAACCAGCTATCTTAGGTGATGCCAAACTTCCGCCTACCGTCTTGCAACACGCACAAACCATAGCGGCGAAACCGATACGGGCTGGATTCGAGTTTCAGTTGAACGCGGTCGATGGCAAATGGTGCTACCAGAGCGCTACTCGCTCCATTACTGCTATTGATGAGCCCCGTTTACCCGTCGAAAATATGGCGACGGCGATTGCTGTCATTGAAGCAGCGCAATTGGATTGTGATGACGAGGCCATACGAACAGGTCTGGCTCGCGCTGCGCTACCCGGCCGCTGGCAAACCCTGCAAACAAAGCCCTGGGTCGTTGCCGATGTTGCCCATAATCCGCAATCAACCCGCTTACTTTCGAAGAAGATTGCAGCGGTGGTGAATTCGGCTCGCCAAGTCCATGGTGTGGTCGCGATGCTGGGTGACAAAGACAGCCAAAACTCGCTACAGCCAATGAAAGCCGTGATTGATCATTGGTACCTGGCAGGCTTAGATGTACCGCGCGGCGCCGATGCTAATCATTTAGCTGAAGCCTTGGCCGATACAAAACTTGTTTGTTGTCAAGATGTTGCTACTGCTTTGCGGCAAGCGCTTGAATCGGCTAGTGAAGATGATATGGTTGTCGTCTTCGGCTCTTTCTATACGGTTGCAGAAGCGCAGCAGTTGTTGCAGGGAAATTCGTTCGAGTGAATTCACAACTCAAACATCGATTAGTTGGCGCATGTGTGCTGTTGGCGCTAGCGGCGATTATTTTGCCCGACGTTCTGGACGGCGAAAAAGTTAGCCGACAACAAGATTTCGCAGTGATCCCACTGCAACCCCAATTGCCAGCCCCAGAATTCAAGCTAGAGCAACCCATAGAGCAGTTGCAGGCTACATCTGCATCAGCTGAGCCTGAGCTAGCTGAAGTGCCACACAATGAGCCTGACAGCGCCACAGACTTACCGCAATCCCAAACGCCAGCGGCAACGAATCCAAGTGATCGCCAACTACCACAATTTTCTGACAGTGGTTGGGTCTTGCAGTTAGGGGTTTTTCGTAATGCGACCAACGTGAATGGTTTAATCGAGAAATTACGAGAGGCTGGTTATCCTGCTTTCAGCAAGCCTAAACAGGCGGTTCAAGGCAAGCCAACTTGGGTTTATGTTGGGCCAAATCTCGATAAGAAAAAACTCACATCAATGGAGCCTGACGTGAAGCGCCTCACCGGCCTAAACGGTCAAATCTTCCCTTACAATCCGCAGAGCCAATAAATTCACATGGTCAAGGCTGTCATAATTTTGTTAGAATTCGCGCCGATTTTGGTCGGTGAGTACTAGCATGGTCTGGATTGATTACACCATCCTCGTAGTAATTGCGGTTTCAGCTCTGGTGAGCTTGATCCGCGGCTTTACTCGGGAAGCCATTTCGTTAGTCACTTGGGTTGTAGCCTTTTTCATTGCAAGCCAGTTCTACCAAGATTTAGCAGTATTTATTACTGGTATTGATGATGCGCTGTTGCGGGATGCTGCAGCCATTGCCGCGTTGTTTGTCGTTACCCTGATTTTAGGGGCACTCGTTA
Source organism: Neiella holothuriorum (assembly GCF_019457915.1). GTDB lineage: Bacteria > Pseudomonadota > Gammaproteobacteria > Enterobacterales > Neiellaceae > Neiella > Neiella holothuriorum. The sequence goes on along the minus strand of NZ_JAHZSS010000004.1, from coordinate 44,392 downwards.
ATACTGTGATTGCCGGATTGGTTGATAAAACCGGATTATCTGGCACAGATCGAGTATTAGGGCTAGTGTTTGGCGGATTACGAGGTGTTTTGATCGTTTGCGCATTGCTGTTTTTCATGGACGCCTTTACCGGAGCTGCGCAAAGTCAGTGGTGGCAAGATTCCTTGTTGATCCCTGAATTTAAAATAGTTGTTCGTTGGTTTTTTGATTATATCGAGCAGTCGTCGGATTTACTTAAGGTAGCGACGACCTCCAGCTGAGGTGACCCTTATTATGTGCGGTATTGTGGGCATTGTGGCGAATTCGCCAGTGAACCAGACCATTTATGATGCGCTGACTGTATTACAGCATCGAGGCCAAGACGCGGCCGGCATCATGACCATTGATGAGCAACAACGATTCCGTTTGCGTAAAGCAAATGGTTTAGTGCGGGACGTGTTTAGCACGCTCCACATGCACCGTTTACAAGGCACCGTTGGCATTGGCCACGTGCGTTACCCTACCGCAGGTAGCTCAAGCTCGGCAGAGGCTCAGCCTTTTTATGCTAACTCTCCGTTTGGTGTTGCACTTGCTCATAACGGTAATTTGACCAACGCCGATGAGCTAAAAGACATGCTGTATCAAACAGCACGTCGCCATATTAACACCACCTCTGATTCGGAAGTTCTGTTGAACGTTTTGGCACACGAAATGTGTGTTTCACGTCAGTGGAGCTTAACGCCAGAAGATATTTTCGCAGCCATCAAGGCCACGGTGAAACAAGTTCGCGGCGGCTATGCGGCAGTATCGTTGATCATCGGCCACGGCCTCATGGCATTTCGTGATCCCCATGGTATTCGTCCGCTCGTTCTTGGAACTCGCGTTGATGAAAATGGCAAAACTGATTACATGGTGGCCTCTGAAAGTGTTGCGCTGGATGTCTGCGGATTCAATTTAGAGCGCGATATTGAACCAGGCGAAGCGATTTACATTACCGATGATGGGCAATTGTTCAGCCAGCAATGCGTTGAAAAAATTGCGCACAATCCGTGTATTTTTGAATTCGTTTATTTTGCTCGCCCTGACTCATTCATCGATAAAGTTTCGGTTTACCAAGCTCGCGTTCGTATGGGCCGTAAGCTGGGCCAGAAAATCCACCGCGAATGGGCTGACAAGAAAATCGATGTGATTATTCCGATTCCGGAAACATCCTGCGATATTGCGTTGGAAATTGCCGCCGAGCTTAAAATTCCATACCGCCAAGGCTATGTGAAGAACCGCTATATTGGCCGTACGTTTATTATGCCTGGCCAGAAAACGCGCAAAAAATCTGTTCGCCAAAAGCTCAATGCCATTGGTGCGGAGTTTAAAGGCAAAAACGTTTTATTGGTGGATGACTCGATCGTGCGCGGCACTACCTCTCAGCAAATTATTGAGATGGCTCGAGATAGCGGCGCTAATAAGGTTTACTTCGCGTCTGCTGCTCCAGAAATTCGTTATCCGAACGTTTATGGCATTGATATGCCATCGGCTGAAGAGTTGATTGCTCACCAGCGTACTGTTGATGGGATCTGTAAGGAAATTGAAGCCGACGGCCTGATTTTCCAAGACTTGTCCGATTTGGAAAGTGCGGTTAGTGAAGGCAACCCTGAACTTAAGGGCTTCGAGACCTCGGTGTTTGATGGTTGCTACGTGACCAATGATATTGACCGTGACTACCTCGATCACCTCAACAACATGCGTAACGATGATGCGCAAGCGGACAAAGCTGCTGAGTTGGCATCAAACCTAGAAATGCATAACGAAGGCCATCCATAAAACTGGCTGGGAGTGTTTCAGGCAACAAAAAGGCAGCGTAAGCTGCCTTTTTTGTTTTTGCGTTATGACTGTTTAATGGACGAATTCAGGGCCTAGTCCTAAATTCCATAAGATCACCGTTGCAGCCAATGTCGACACAAGCAACACCAAGCCACAGGTAACTACTGAGCTGGCGTAAATAAAGCCGCGTTCTTCTGGGATGTGCATGAGGATTGGGATACCGGAGTACAGCAGGTAGACTGAGTAGGCGATGCCAGCCAAACCAACTAACATGACAAACCAAACCGCTGGGTATAACGCCGCAAAACCGACCATCAGTAAAGGGGTTGCCGTATACGATGCAAGCTCTAAACATTGGGTATAGGTTGGCGCTGAACCGAACGTTTCTGCCATCCATTTCGATAAATAGGCCAGAGCAGCAACGCCGGCAAGTAAAGCGCCATACATGGCAACCGCCATCATAAACGCTGAATTGGATGATAAAAATATTGGATCACCAACACCAATTCTCCAGCCGATATGTACGGATGACGCATAAGCACAAATGGGGGGGATGAGGGCCACTAACATAATATGCATGATGCTATAAGAAGCACTCTCGTGTTCACGATCAATGGTATGCCATTCTTCTCGAGGGTGCGCATAAAGGCCCCAAAGATGGTTTAAGATCATAGTGTTTTCCTTCTCTCTCTGTGTCGCCATTTATACGGCGTTCTCACCAGCAACAGTTCAAAAATTAAACTGCTTAAAAATCACTGTTGACGAGGGAGGGGCGTTAGTCAAGCTGGGGAAATTAGCTGATCCGGCGGATTTTTGTCTCGGGAGTCAGTAGATATCGGGCTTCCAGCTCTTTTAGAGGGATAGGGCGGCTAAACACGTAACCTTGAACAACGTCACATTGAAGCTCCCGCGTTAAGGTCAATTGCTGATTGGTTTCAACGCCTTCAGCAACCACTTCATGGCCGAGTGCGGAAGCTAAGTCCTGAATCGCTTTGACGATGTACCAGTCTTGTGATCCGCGCGACAAGCTTTTTAGGAAACTACGATCAATCTTAATGATGTTAAACGGCAATTGGCGGAGCAGCGAAATGGAGGAGAAGCCGGTGCCAAAATCATCCAGCGCAATACGAATGCCTTGCTCAGTAAGTTGTTCAAGCAAGCTACGAACATTGTCCATTTCCGAAATCGCAGTTGATTCTGTGATTTCCACCACCAAGCCCCGAGGATCGACGCCACTTGCGTGAATGACGTCCGTCATGTTTTTGAGAAAGTTGGGATCGGTCAACTGACCCGCGCTGACATTCACCGACATGGTGAGCGGGCGCGACGCCGTTAATTGCCATTTACGTAGCGTTTGACAGGCCGTTTTTAGTACCCATAAACCGAGCTCGATGATTTGGCCGTTTTCTTCTGCCATGGGAATAAACTCGGCCGGTGAAACCTCGCCTAACTCGCTAGAATGCCAACGCAATAGAGCTTCAACGCCAACCAGCTCACCGTACACGCTCGATATTTGGGGCTGATAAACCAACGAGAGTTCGTTTTTAATAATGGCCTTGCGCAGCTCGTGATCAATACGGGCGCGAACATTGTGTTCTAACTGCAATGACTGTTTGAAAAGTACCGATTGGTTTTTACCTGATTTTTTGGCTTGCTGCATCGCCATATCGGCATTGCGCAATAGATTCGTTGATGCATCGGCGTGATCGGGATAAAGCGCAATACCAGCACTGGCCGTTACAAAATAATCAACGCCCAAGGTTTTTTGAAGCGGCTGTTCAATATGGCTTAACAGACGATTGGCCATCATCACTGCTTGACGTTGATTATCAACCAAACACAAACATATAAACTCATCACCGCTGAAGCGGGCGAAGAAGTCGCCGTCACGCAGACTTTTCTTAAGGACGCTGGCGATGTGTTGAAGTAGGCGATCACCCACTTCGTGACCAAATCGGTCATTCAGGTGTTTGAACCGGTCGAGACCGATTTGCAGCACTGCCAGCGGTTGTTCTGGCGCGGCTTTTAGTTGTTGCGAAATTTGGTCGCTGATCATTGAACGGTTTGGCAACCCCGTAAGGGCGTCGTAACTCGCCGCCATTTGAAAACGCTGATCGTTGCGCCGCTTGTCAGTCACATCTTTGAGGCTACCGAGCATTCTCTTGGCTTGGCCATTACGATCAACGATGGCTTCTCCGGTGGCTGAAAACCATCGTACAGAGCCATCTTGGCACAGCATCCGGAAGCTAACCGAAAAGGGCATACCATGTTGAATGTGGGCGTCAACGCGCTGCTTAACCACATCGACATCCGCTTCGGCCATGTATTGGTAAAAGTCGGTGGAGCGCGTTCGATTGCGGCGTTCATCGGGGGCAAAGCCTAATAGCTCTAATGCGCGATCATTCCAGTTCACTTCGCCAGATAACAGGTTCCATTCCCACAAACCTCCGGAGGCTTGCTGTGCAACGGACTGCAAGCGGCGCTGCAGGCGATCGGTTTGTTTAGAGTGCTTAGCGGCCAGCTGCTCCAACAAATCTCGCTCGATGCGCTGTGCTAACTGAGCTACCAGCTCAACAAATTGATGATACTGTTCAATTCGACTCGCCGGTGTAAAGCGGGCGGCAAACGTTAATGCGCCCCATAATTCGCCCCGCAGTCGAATGGGCATTGTGAGTACTTGACTGGCCGGGTTGCAGTATTTTTCGGTTAGCTGCTCTGGCGGATAGAAGTCGGGTCTGACGTTCAGCGAGCCTTTGTGTTGGTGCAGATCTAATTCAGCAAAATCACCATACATTTCGGTGATATTCAAATAACTTGCGGTACTGCTTTCGCCCTGCCAAGCGGCTAAGCAGGCAAAGCGCATAAACTCACCAAACTGGTGATTTAGGCTGATAAATTCTGCCAGACTTGTTCGCATGTTTTCATGCGTGCTGAAGTAAGCTTGGCGAGAACGAATTGCCAGCATGGGATCAACTAATTCAACCGCTGGAGCTTGGAATGTTTCTGCTAAGTCAGAGCTTTGAGCGGCCACAAATTTAGTCGGGATTTTAATTAGGCTAGTGGCTTTAGTGGGGGTTTGACTGCGAGCAATGAGTAGCTCGAACGCTGCTTCCGCCATTGAAAAATAGTCTTGGTGTACCGAACTAATCGAAGGTCGGTGGCTGTTGGCTACCGCCGATCCATCAAAGCCAACCACCGCAATATCTTGCGGCACGCGCCAGCCTCGCTTTTGCAGTTGGCCAATCAGGCCAATAGCAATTAAATCGTTGCCACACAACACGGCGGTTGGCATTTGTGGCAGTTTGGCCAATTCGAGTACTGCTTGCTCGCCACCGTGAAAAGAATCACTGGAAACAGAAATGGTGGTCATATCCTGACTGGACAAGCCATATGCGTGCTGACATTGGGCAAATGCCTCAGCTCGCTCACCCATCTCCGTCATGTTTAAATTGCCGACGTAGCTAAATTGGCGATGCCCTTGTTCATGTAAAGAGGTGAATGCTTGGGTGATGCCGTCTTCGTTATCGGTTTCTACGGCATCAATATGGTGATGGGCGTTGTAGCAACCGATGCGAACTACTGGCAGTTCGCGGCGTTGAATTTCGTCGAGTAAATGGCTTGATATGGCATTGCCGACGACAATGGCGGCGTCGATATGATTAAGACTAAGCGTGTCGGCGTAGTCGCTATCTTGGCCGGTCACAATGAGGTGAATTCGAATGTTCAACTCGCGCGCTAAAGTCAGCAGTTCACGACACAACTCGCCTTGGTAATAACCATGAGCAACTTGCGTAAACACTGCGACAGACCGGATTGTGGAGCCACCCATAAAACTACTCTACTACAAAAAACAACTACTTTAAGTCGCTCGTTCCATTGAGCTGGCGGCGGCGCAATGCCGACCTTGCGAGACACTTTAAATACAAATGCAAAAAAAAACAGCGAAATGATCAATTTCATGCTAACTGAATTGTAAAATATATTGATTCGAGTGAGTTTGTTCACATTTTGTTAACGGTGAACCGGTGATCTTAGCGCTTGGTACCGGCATTGCTTGCCCGTATAATTCGCCGCGATTGCCATCGAGGACTATTTCCATGCAGACTGACTTAATCCAGCCCATTGTTGAATTCTTGCAAGGGCGCACGCCTGAAGCATGGCTGACCAAAGCGTCCCAACCAGAACAATTGCCTGCCTTATTAATTGATCACTGTAATTGCGAGCTTAAAGCAGCCCAAACAGCGATGTTGCTGATCCGACGTTATGCGGTGTCATCTCAAAGTAGTGACGCGCTATTAGCATGGTTAAAGCCATATGAAGATTTCGTCTATCGAAAGGTGCCATTTGATGCCGCTAGCATCACGCAATCGGGCCTCAACAAAAAGCTAATGGTGCGAGAGGATGTTAGTTTCGGCCACGATTTGGTCGATAAAATGGTGCTGCTGATTAAAGAAGAGCTGCATCATTTTCAGCAAGTGTTAGAGATACTTGAACAGCGCGGCATTGCTTATGAGTCGCTCGGGGCAGGGCGCTATGCTAAAGGCATGATGCGTCGAGTACGAACGTATGAACCTCAAGCGTTGATCGACAAGTTGATTTGTGGCGCCATCATTGAAGCTCGATCTTGTGAGCGCTTTGCGGCTCTAGTGCCTTATATCGATGATGATTTGGGGCGCTTTTACACATCGCTATTGCGTTCTGAAGCTCGCCACTTTGAAGATTACTTGACGCTCGCGCAACAAGTCGCAGGCGATGAATCCATTCAGCCTCGGGTCGACTTTTTTACTCAGCTTGAAGGCGAACTAATTGCGTCGCTTGATGATGAATTTCGATTCCATAGTGGTGTGCCAGCCTAATCAATTTAATTAAGCCTCGCGCCTATAACGCAGAATTTGGCCACTAAATGTGCCCGTTTCGTAGTCGGTTTGCGGCGGCTTGTATTTTTGCAATTGATAACCAAGCAACCCCATTTTTTTACTAAATTTAGGATGAATCTTACGGCCAGGGTCAATCATTATGACTTCGCTATTGGGCTTGGCATGGCGTTGAATAAATTGTGATAACAGTTCGGCCTGTTCAATTTCGTACAGTAAATCTGAGCCAATAATGACATCGAATTGGCCTAAACCGTCACTGGTATCCGCCCAGCCGGTTCGTAGAAACGGAATGTTTGAAGTGCCATTGAGCCTGATATTCTCAACCAAAAATCGCTCTGCCTCGGGGTGAATATCGGTTGCCGTAACGTCAGCTTGTCGCGCCTTGAGCAGCAAACTAGACAAGGCTAAACCACAGCCCACTTCTAAGATTCGTTTGCCTTCGATTTCAAAGTCGACCATTTGATGAGCAAGCACTTCGCTAGAGGTCCAGAGCACACCGAACAATGGCCATTGGGCTGATGAAATACCAAATGATTCAGCTTCACCGAGCGGATCGGCAAACTGTTGATTGTCACGTAAGCTGCGGATGTGAATGTCGTGTTGGCCAACACAGATGGTTTGGTAGCAAATTCGGACGTCTGACATGATTTCACTTATTGGTTGGGTGAATACCCGCAACAAGTCAAAATCGACCTCGATTCGCTACGATGAACAACCACTATAAAAGTTGCCTTAGTGAATAGCGAACTTTCTTTCTGGATATTTAAAAAGGGAGCCGAAGCTCCCTTTGTTTAAGCGAACAAATAATCGTTGGTTTTAGAATTTAGCGCTTGTCCAAACCCAAACTTTATCGGTATCAACGCTATGATCATCCGCTGAGTAAGCTGCGAACTTCACACCACCGCTGAACACTTTGTTGAATTTGTAGGCGTACAACAAGTCAAGCTCTGAACCCAAGTCATCCATGGTGTCAGTTGATTCGTTAGCAGTGAAGTCGTGATAGGCAACAACCCACTTACCACCGAACAGTTTACCGCTAGCAGATACGTAAATATCTTCAATACCAACATCTGGCGTGCTCAGGAACTTATCCGCCCAACCTTGGAACTTGTGCAACGTTGCCAGAGGTGTTTGGAAGCCCTTCATGCCATCGTCTGACCCCAGCACTTCGTAACCGGCTTTCAATGTGATGCCGTTGATCACAACGCCACCTTCGACCAAGTAGTAGTCGGTATCAAAGTCAGCGCCGGCAGCGTTTTCAAAGGTTTGGCTAGCGTATTCTGCAGCATAAAGTACTTTCACACTTTCTAGCTGCTTGGCACCTTTAAAGCTAATGCCGTAGGTGTCGTATTGGTTTTCAGTATCGTTGTCTTCTTCTAGCAAGTAGCCATAACCGGTCACAGTACCAATCGACGTTTTGTAAGAAGCGTTGAACAAGTGATCTTCAGAGTTGATGTCGCGATCTTCTGCGAAAATACGATTACGTTGGTCGATGTAGGCGTATTTGAGCGTCAATTCTTCAAGTGGTTTGTAGTCTACGCTGATTGCATCAAACGTTTGTCGATCCTGACGCCAGCCAACGTGACCAACAAAACGTTGACCGTCCCAAGCGAGAACTTGGCGACCCACTTTAACGCCAACAGTTTTGTAGGCGTATGAGATATAGCCTTGATCAAGCTCTGTGGTTTCTGGATCTGCAATAACAGAATACTCTGGCTTACCGTTTAATCCCGCTGCATTGTAATCTTCTAAACCGGCAACCACGCGCACGTCTTCCATGCCAATGGTGGCAGAGAAACCTTTGTAAGCGCCTGTTGAATAAGTGAGACGAGTACGCAGGGTAAGCGCATCGGCATCTTTGGCATCTGAGTCATCAGAAACATTTTCGTAGCGCAGGTTCATGTCCGTTGAGACTTTACCGCCACTCAACGCGCTACCAAAATCTTCAGCCAACGTTGGTTGTGCAACCGCAGCAAGCGCTAGTGATACAGACAGTGCAAGTTTGTTCATCTGTTAGTTCCTTTTGAATTTATCGCTATTAATTGAATGTTTTGATACTTACGCCACTTCAGTGGTCTTTTTCGTAGATTCTTTTGCACTCTTTGATGCTGAAATCGGCTCTACTTTGCGTTGCTTTTCATAGAGGAATTTCAGAACTTCGGAGCGAAGGTGGTTATATTCAGGGTCTTCGGCCAGCGCTAGGCGTTCGCGCGGGCGTTCCAGGTTAACATCGAGAATTTCACCAATGGTGGCGGCTGGGCCGTTGGTCATCATGACGATACGATCCGAAAGCAGTACGGCTTCATCAACATCGTGAGTGATCATGATGACGGTGTTGTTCAGCTCAGCTTGAATTTCCATCAGTGAGTCTTGCATGTGGGCGCGGGTTAACGCATCGAGTGCACCGAAAGGTTCATCCATCAATAGCACTTCAGGTTGCATTGCGAGTGCTCGGGCAATACCAACGCGCTGCTTCATGCCGCCAGAAATCTCATCCGGACGTTTGTTCATGGCGTGATCCATGTGCACTAACTTGAGGTTGTGCTCAACCCAATCGCGGACTTCTGCTTTTGACTTGCTGCGGCCAAAGACTTGCTTCACGGCAAGTTCAACGTTTTGGTAAGCCGTTAACCAAGGTAGCAATGAATGGTTTTGGAACACCACGGCGCGCTCTGGGCCGGGTTCTGAAACCTCACGACCATTTAGGATGACGCCACCAGTAGATGCTTGATAAAGCCCCGCAACCACGTTCAATACGGTTGACTTACCACAGCCTGAGTGGCCAATCAGCGAAACGAATTCACCTTTTGAAATTTGCAGATCGACTTCTTTTAGGGCGGTAAATGGTCCCTTTGGGGTAGGGAATACCATGTCGATTTTACTGATATCTAAAATAACGCTCATGTTCTTTTCCTTTTAAATAACAGCCTTAGTGGGCACCAGCTTTATCCCAAGACACAACGCGTTGCAGTTGCAACATCACGCGGTCTAGAAGGAAGCCAATGAAGCCGATAACGATAACTGCGGTCATGATACGAGATAAGGAGTCAGAGCTGCCGTTCTGGAACTCATCCCATACGAACTTACCTAGGCCTGGGTTTTGCGCCAGCATTTCAGCGGCAATCAAAACCATCCAAGCAACACCTAGCGATAAACGCATGCCGGTAAAAATGGCTGGCACGGAGGCGGGTAACACGATTTTCTGAACGTGCTTGAGAGCAGGCAGACGAAGTACACGGCTCACGTTAACTAAATCTTTGTCGATGGAAGCAACACCGACGGAGGTGTTAATTACCATGGGCCAAATGCAGCACAAGGTCACGGTAATCATTGAGTTCAAGAATGACTTAGGTACTACGGGCTCGGGGCTGACGTAAACAGCACTCACCACCATAGTAACTAGCGGAAGCCAAGCCAACGGGGAAACAGGCTTAAACAATTGCACAATCGGGTTAACGGCAGTGTTCAGGCTTTTATTCAAGCCGATGGCGATACCGAGTGGCACAGCAATTAGAGCGGCTAATAAGAAACCAGACATAACGGTGATCAAGCTGGTGATAATCTGATCGAAGAAGGTTTCTTTACCGGTATATTTACGGATTTTAGGTTGATAATTTGGATCTTTGGCAACACGTTCGGCGTTGCGTTTTTCTTGTCGCTCGTAAAAAGCAGTCGCTTTTTCACGCTCTGCAACATGTTCGTCATACAGCGTAGAAGCTTGTGTGACGACGCTAGAAGGACCGGGGAACTTACCTAAAGAAGTATCAATGCGATCGGCTGCCATTGACCAAAGTAGCAGGAACACTACGATGCCAATTAATGGTAGGGCGACCAAATTGGTGGCCTTTTGCAAAATGGACTTGAATTGAGCATTGTTCAATTGAAGTGCATTCATTTTGGCTACCTTAGTTGTTGTCGTTGTCATGTCTAAAACCTCTATCACCTATATCAAGCGCCCGGTACTGCGTGTTTTTGCTCCGGGCGCTAGGCTATTTGTGAATTAAATTTTGTCGCCAGTTTTCAAACCGATTTTGAAGCTGTCGATGTAGGCGTTTGGCTTGGTGCCGTCGTACGATACGCCGTCGATAAACTCTTTTTGCTCTGGTTTGAAGCCGGTTTCAGTTGCAAAGTCTGGGAATCCTGCAGGGTCAACCAACTTCTCTTTAATCAGAGATTTAGCTGCCTGTGCATAGATGTCTGGGCGGTAGACTTTCTTCGCCATGTCGAAGTACCAATCGTCAGACTTGTCGTCAGCGATCTGACCCCAGCGACGCATTTGAGTCAGGTACCAGATTGCATCTGAGTAGTACGGGTAGGTTGCGTTGTAACGGAAGAACACGTTGAAGTCCGGCACGTCACGCTTATCACCTTTTTCGTACTCAAACGTACCAGTCATTGAGTTAGCGATTACGTCGTAGTCAGCACCAACATAGTTAGACTGAGACAAAATCTTCACTGCTTCTGGACGGTTGGCGTTGTTGTTTTCATCCAACCAGATAGCCGCACGGATCAGAGCGCGAGTCAGGCGAATAGTGGTGTTTGGATATTTCTCAGCAAATTCAGCTGTGATACCAAATACTTTTTCTGGGTTGTCTTTCCAGATCTCGTAATCGGTAATAACAGGAACACCAATACCTTTAAATACGGCTTGCTGGTTCCAAGGTTCGCCCACGCAGTAGCCGTAAATGGTGCCAGCTTCCAAGGTGGCAGGCATTTGTGGTGGCGGCGTTACAGAAAGTAAGGCTTCAGCGTCGATTTGGCCTGATACGTCACCTTTGTGAGGCGCATAGTAGCCAGGGTGAATGCCGCCTGCTGCTAACCAGTAGCGAAGCTCATAGTTGTGAGTCGAAACAGGGAATACCATACCCATGTTGAACGGCTTGCCTTCAGACGCGTATTTTTCAACAACAGGTTTAAGGTAATCAGCTTTGATTGGATGAACCGGACGACCGTCGGCCATTTTAGGAATGTTTGGCTTCATTTGTTTCCAGATTTCGTTGGAAACCGTGATGCCGTTACCGTTCAAATCCATGGAGAATGGCGTAATGATATGTGCCTTTGTACCAAAGCCCATGGTTGCGGCTAATGGTTGGCCCGCAAGCATGTGAGCGCCGTCTAAGCTGCCATCGATAACGCCGTTAAGAAGTACCTTCCAGTTGGCTTGTGCTTCAATGGTGACGTAAAGGCCTTCATCTTCGAAATAACCTTTTTCGTAGGCAATGGCAATTGGTGCCATGTCGGTCAGTTTGATGAATCCAAACTTCAGCTCTTCTTTTTCCGGATAGCCGAGCTCTTCAGCTGTGGCTTGCGGAACAAACATGGTTGCAATTGATAAGGCAGCTACTGATGCTAAAGCTGCGCGCTTTTTAGAGGCCTTAGTAAGGCTATTCCATGTGCGTTTAATTAAGGACACCTGCATTCTCCATCCGTTTTTATGTTGTTCTGAACATTAAAAAAGGCGCTCTCACAGCACTGCTTTTTTGACAGTGAGTGAGAGCGCCTTTGCTCTAATTCAGATTTTGGTGCAGCAGCGACTCGTGGGGATAAGTTGCTGCTGCAGGTTTGCTGTGATGGTTGCGAAGGATGTGCCAGAAATTAAATAGACTTCAAATAAAAATAAAAAATTAAATTAAAACATGAAGATACAGTTGTTGTTGTCGTGGGTTGGTAGCCGTCTGTTTTCTATTGTTGCATTTCCAACGCACTAAAATGTGTGCTCCTAGTTGGGAGATGGTGGCTATTTGTGCACTTTTTTGGTGAGCTGAATCACATTTGACCCCATCCATTGACTGCTCTTTTTTGGGGCGTTTGACGGTAAACTAGTTATCTCATCAGAGATAGTGGCACTCGTTGTGGTTAGCGAATTGCGCTTCACTATTTCACATGACTGCGCTTGCCGTAAAACACTCATCGATGCCATTAGCCCTTATGCTCATATTTGCCCCGCGACATAGCGCACTCAGAACATCGCCGCTCTTATGCATCCATGCACCCGCGGCATACCATCCATCCTTGGATATAAAAAAGCCCGGCGTATAGCCGGGCAAAAACACATCTAAATTATTTGGGGAAATCTAGAATTAGAAAATATTAGTGATCCACACGGTTTGATAGGGCGCTAGCTCCATCTCTAGTCTGGACGGTAACACTGGTTTCTGCGCGATAAGATCGAACCAATCGGTGCCTTCAATCAAATTAATATCGCCAAGGTTGAGTGTCTGAGGTTCATCCGACACGTTACTTACTGAAAAGACACTCTGCCGGCGGTCGAGGCTTTGGCGCCAAAGCCCAAATAACTGCCCTCCCAACTGCAGTGTGAACTGCGTTGCGTTGGGGTGGAATGCGGGCTGCTTGATACGAAGATCAATGAGTCGACGCATTTGTTTAATGATCTTGCTGTGTTGTGTGCGTTCATCGGCTAGTGCGTCTGCGAGAAGCTGTTCATCCCAGCGGTGACGATTGATGGAGCGGTTGTGCTGAGTATGCTTGAGCTTCTCATAGTCGTTGCCCGTTGCCAGCAAGCTATGAATATAAAGCCCTGGCACACCTTCAAGGGCAAACATAATGGTATGAGCACACAAGAAGCGTTGCTCGCCCCAACGATCCGGGCCGTTGATGGTGCCTTGCAGCGCATCGTACAGCGCAATATTAATCTCGTACGGTTTACGCTGGCCGTGTTCGGCAGCACGCCAACTGACGCAACCGCCAAACGATGCCATGGTATTCACTAACTGGTTAATTTCATCTTCATTGAGTAGGCCTTCAGCAGGGCGTAAGCCAATGCCATCATGTGAAGCGATGAAATTAAAATAAGCGGTGCCATTTTGCGCCGGCGGCATACTCATCAGCCACTGTTTGAGATAACGGCAATTACCGGTAACAAGGGTGTTCACCAACAAAGGCGGTAATGAAAAGTTATAAATCCAATGGGCTTCATTGGCGTTGCCGAAATAGCTGAGGTTTTGCTGATTAGGAATGTTCGTTTCGGTGATCACCACCGCATCGGGTACCGCATGTTCAATCAAACAGCGCAGTAAGCGAATGCACTCGTGGGTTTGCGGTAAGTTAATGCTGCTGGTACCCACGATTTTCCACAAAAACGCCACAGCATCGAGACGAAATAACTTCACTCCACTATCTAAGTATTGGCGAATAATCGAAATAAACGCCAACAGCACTTCCGGATTACGAAAATCTAAATCAACCTGGTCATGGCTGAAGGTACACCACACTTGCTTTACGCCATCACCGGTTTCAGTTTCACGCAGTAATGGTGAAATACGAGGGCGAACGACCTGCGATAGATCATCGTCAAGCTCGGCTGTCATAAAGTAATCGCTGCCGACCCCGGAACCCTTGATGAAATTTTGGAACCAAGGGCTACGACTCGAGCAGTGATTGATGACCAAATCGGTCATCAGTCGGTAGTCTGAAGAAATCGCTTCAATGTCCTGCCAGTCGCCTAAGGCGTCGTTGACACTGGAGTAATCAATAACGGCAAAACCATCATCAGAGCTATACGGGAAAAATGGCAGAATATGAACGCTGTTGATGGAGTCTTTGCAGTGCTCGTCGAGGAACTTATGCAAATACTTTAGCGGTTGCTCGTCTTTTCCTATGATGCTGTCACCATAGGTGATCAGCACCATGTCGGACTGATCCCAATGGTTATAAAAGGGCTCAGGTGCTTGCGCTACGCGTGCGAGGCGCATGGTATCGAGCACCCGCTGCATCAAAATGACAGTACTTTGATTGAGCTCTATATCACGATAAATGGTATTAAGGTGATGTAGTACTCGTTGCTGCAAATGCTCAGTTGCTGCGGTCATTCCTGCTCCTTAACTTAAAAACTCGTTGCGGTCTTCTTCAACGGCTTTATATAGACGTTCGAAGACATCTGGCATGGCACTTACAACGCGATTCCAACTTGGAATAAATGGCGTTTCCATCGGGTATTCTAAAAATTGTTGGCCTGCTGTCATGATATTTTGGGCAAACATTTCAACGGCTTTTTCTTCGTTGTGAATATCCAGCGTCAAGCCATTAATAATGGCATCGTTCCGGTACGCTTCGATGAAATCTAACGCGATACGGTAGTAGGTTGCCTTCAAGGAGCGGAATACTTCCGTGCTGAAGGTTTCACCTTGCGTGGCCAATTTGCGGAACAGCGCTTTGGTGATATCAATCGACATCTTGCTCAAGCCCGCTTCTTTATTATCAAACGATAGATCTTGGTGTTTATGATCGTAAACCCGAGCGATATCGACCTGACATAAGCGATTGTTGGAGTAGTTGCGGTGCATTTCAGACAGAACACCAATTTCTAATCCCCAGTCACTTGGAATACGAATGTCGTTGAGCACGTCGCGGCGGAACGAGAACTCACCGGCTAACGGGTAGCGGAAACTATCCATGTATTCGAGGTATTCACTGTGGCCACAAATACGTTTCAATGCCAATAAAAGTGGCGTGACTAATAGACGAGAAACGCGGCCATTGATTTTTCCGTCCGCGACGCGAGCATAAAACCCTTTACAGAACTCATAGTTGAATTGCGGATTGGCAACTGGATAGATTAAACGGGCTAACAGATCGCGCTCGTAGGTAAGAATGTCACAGTCGTGCAAGGCAACGGATTCAGATTTATTGGACGCCAAGATATAGCCCATGCAATACCAAACGTTGCGGCCTTTCCCAAGCTCTTTCGGAGCTAAACCAAGCTCAGCAAGTTCTTTGTCTAATGCTTGTAAGCGAGGCCCTTCGTTCCACAACACACGGTGATGTTGCGGCAACTCGCCAAAGAACTCTAATGCATGCTTGTATTCATCTTTATTGGCGCGGTCTAAGCCAATCACAATTTCGCTCAGGTAATTGACGTCTTTTAATTTGTTGATGATGTTTTTGAGCGCTGGCCCCTGAAGTTCTGAGTATAAAGACGGCAGGATCAGTGCCATGGGCCGGGTTTTATTAAATTCAAAAAGCTCCGCCTCGATATCTTCGAGTGGACGTTCGGCAATGTTATGTAGTGTTGAAATCACACCATTTTGATAAAAATCTGCCATATTATTTTTCTCGCTTTAAAAGGGCCTGAGCTGGAATTTCCAGCAATTGAATAAGTGCTTCTGTCCAGCCTTCCGGACCGTATGCTTTGGAATGAATTAGGTTGCTTTGACGGACTAATTCCGGGGCTGTGTGAGTGGGCGATGCAATAACCACTGCGTGATCGGCTTGTTCCAGCATGTCCACATCGTTTTGGCTATCGCCAAGGGCAATAGATTGAAATTCTGATTCTGGGTATAGCTTGCTATAAAGTTGCTTTAACCATTGCATGGCCGCGCCTTTATTGACCTTATCGCCAATGTGTAAGAAGCGTCCACCTTGCAATACATTACCGCCAAGCTCATTCACCGCTTGAATGAATATGTGTTTATCTTCTCGGTTGCCGTGCCAAAGAACGGGCTCACCAAATTCACGTTGAGCGGCACGTTCGGCTTGCTCTGATGTGAGCCCTGTAAGCTTGACGAGTTGCTCATTGGTTAAGCATGAAAAACTAGTAAACAATGAATGAAATCTAGGTTTGAGTTGCTGTAATAACTCTAACCAATGATGGCGCGGGCGACTCATTTCGTATCGCCACAGAGCGCCATCATCGACACAGCCTTCCGGGCAATCAACAAAACGCTTTTTAGGTAAATAAACCGCAGCGCCGTTTTCAACAATAAATGGGCAGGTGTTATTAATTTCCTTGCGAATGTGAATAAGCTCGGCGCTGGTTTTACTTGTGTTTGCGATGACTGGGACCTGCTTTTCGTCAAGATAATCGAGCACCGGTTGAGCGGCCTCAAACGAATACGTAAAGTGATCCAACAAAGTGCCGTCTAAGTCAGTGAAAACAAGTGGGTGGCGAATCATTAAGAAAATTCCTTTGGGCGACTCATGGCTGATATGGCACGGTTCGATTCAAGCTGCCAAACTGCATGGCTGCGTTCGAGAAGCGTATTAAACCCATGTTCGGTTAGCCGTTGAAAATAGCTGATGAAGGTTTCTATTTGTTGTTCGTTCATCAATCCGGAGCGATCATCATCCGCTGATAATCGCGCTGCTAGTTTTTGTTCTTGTTCTAAGCGCCATTGCTTCACGCAAGCAAATGACGGAGCTTTGAGCATCAGCATCATGTCTGTTTGTTGATAGAGCGGCTGGTAGTGGTTAGCGACTTGTTCATTGACATAGCGTCGCCAAACCCCTTGGCTGTCTTGTTCGCTTTCCAATGTGTTTATTGAATCCGCGAGCGCGTCGCTTGATTGAGCAGGAGTGCCCCAGCACCAACCTTCCATAATGATGATGTCGACAGGTTCAGTCACCTGCGTCCATTGGCTGGCTTCGAACGGATCGTCAATCGCTTTGTTAAAGCGTGGTATGGCGGTGTTTTGGCCAGCGCGTAACGCCGTTAACACTTGTTCCATGTGGTGGTAGTCGTGAGTGCCGGGCACGCCGCGAGTTGCGAGTAAGGGATGGACGCTGGTGGCAAGTTGCTGGCGCTTGGCTTTGGTGAGATAAAAATCGTCCATCGACATGGCGGCAACACTAAAGCCAAACGATTCAGAGAGCGTCAACTTGAGATAATCGGCCAAAGTCGACTTTCCTGATCCCTGACTGCCATTGATGCCAACGATTAGCGGTCTGTTTGCATTCTTTTGGTGCGCGCTGATTTCACCAATAATTGGCATGAACCATTTTTGTGCGTGCGCCAAGTAATCTGCTGTCAGGCCGTTTGTATCAAGGAAACACTGTTGTTGCGGTGTTGGGTTGATGACTGCCTCCAATGACGGTGATGTCTTGCAGAGGAACAATTCAACTTGTGTGCCACATCCTCATAAATAATAGGGATGTTTGACTTGCTAAGGGATTAGGTTAGACGGCTTTTGATGAGAAGGGTAACGAAATAAATTGTTGTTGACCGTCAGGGGTGCAAGCTAGCACCGAGCCTTGTTGATACCAATCGCCTAAAACGATTCGACGGGCTGGCTGTTGGTCGATCAGTAGGGAATGAATGGCTTGGCGGTGAGTATGGCCATGAATCAAGAGTTTGACCTGATGTTGAAGCATTTGGTTTTCAACTTCCTGCGGGGTCACATCCATGATCTTCATGGTTTTCATTGACTTAGCATTTTTACTTTTACTGCGATAGTTTTCGGCGATGCGAGTTCTTAAACGCAATGGCAGTCGCAACATGATCAGTGGCCACCACCAACTTCGGCTTTTACGACGAAACTTTTGGTAGTCCACGTCCAGCGTGCATAAGGTATCACCGTGCATGATCAAGGTTGATTCGCCATACAGATCAATCACGCTGTGCTCGGGCAGGAGTTTAATGCCTGTTTGTTTGCAAAAGCGACGGCCAATCAGAAAATCACGGTTGCCAGAAATCAAATAGGTGGCAACACCATGCTGCGACAATTGAGCTAGAGCAGCCTTAACAGCATCAATCGTATCGGTGCGAAAATCGTCGCCAACCCAGTAGTCAAACACATCGCCGAGCAGGTAAACCGCATCGGCGTTCATGGCTGGGCCAGCGAGAAATTTGAGCAGCGCCTCGGTGATATCGGGGCGCTCATCGGTGACATGCATGTCCGACAATAGATAAGTAATGCCGGACATCGAGATTATTCCTCGATTGTTGCGCTGGTGATCAGCACTTCTTCGTTTGGCACGTCTTGATGGAAACCAAAGCTACCGGTTTTCACGGCTTTGATTTTGTTTACCACATCCATACCTTCAACTACTTCGCCAAATGCACAGTAGCCCCAGCCTTGTGTGGTTTCGCTTTTGAAATCCAAAAAGCCGTTGTCTGCAACGTTGATGAAGAACTGTGCTGACGCCGAGTGTGGCTCCATGGTACGGGCCATGGCAATGGTGCCAACCTTGTTGCTAACGCCATTATTCGCTTCGTTTTCAATCGAGTCGCCGCTTTGTTTTTCTTCCATACCTGGAGCAAAACCGCCACCTTGAACCATAAAGTTATCGATGACGCGGTGGAAAATGGTGTTGTCGTAAAAGCCGTCTTTTACATACGACAGAAAATTGGCAACGGTCTTCGGTGCTTTATCTTCAAACAGATTGAGTTTGATATCACCAAAAGTGGTATGAAGAACAACCATGAAACATACTCTCGTCAAAATCAGGGAGCAGAATAGTACCTAAATGCTGGCCATTGGAAAAGCTCTCTATAGCCACAAAAGTCTTCTGGTAATTGGTGTAGTGCTTGTTTGGGGCATTGGCGATGATACAATGCCGCGTCATTTGCAAACAAAACTCAAGGAATCCAAGTGCTTCAACTTCACAATACTCTGTCGCGCAAAAAATCAGCGTTTCAATCCATTCATCCGAATAAGGTCGGCATGTATGTGTGTGGAGTAACCACTTACGATTTCTGTCATATCGGCCACGGCCGCACTTATGTGGTGTTTGATATCCTCGCGCGCTACCTGCGCTTTTCCGGTTATGAAGTGAACTATGTTCGCAATATTACCGATGTGGATGACAAAATTATCCGTCGTGCCAATGAAAATGGTGAAAGCTTTCAGCAAGTAACTGAGCGCTTTATTGCTGCCATGCACGAAGATTTTGACGCTCTCGGTATTGGTCGCCCGAATATCGAGCCGCGTGTCAGTACCTCCATGGTAGAAATCATTGAGCTGATCGAGCGATTAATTGAACGCGGCCATGCGTATCCCGTAGCCAACGGCGATGTGCTGTTTGATGTGTCGACCTTTGATAAATATGGCGCGTTAAGCCAGCAAGATCTCGACATGCTGCAGGCTGGCTCCCGCGTTGATGTTGATGCCAGCAAAGATGATCCACTGGACTTTGTTCTGTGGAAGAGCGCTAAACCAGATGAACCAAGCTGGGATTCGCCCTGGGGTAAAGGTCGCCCGGGTTGGCACATTGAATGTTCTGCAATGACCATGGCGCACTTAGGTGAGGAATTTGATATTCATGGCGGCGGCTCCGATCTTACTTTCCCGCACCACGAAAACGAAATCGCTCAGTCGTGCTGTGCTACCGGTAAAGACTACGCCAAGCTTTGGATGCACGGCGGTATGGTGCAAATTAACTCGGAGAAAATGTCCAAGTCATTGAACAACTTCTTCACGATTCGCGACGTCCTAAAAGAATACCCAGGTGAAGTGATTCGCTTCTTCTTGATTGGCTCGCAGTACCGTACTCAATTGAATTACAGCGAAGATAACCTCAATCAGGCCTACCAAAGCCTTGAGCGCATGTATACCGCATTGCGAAGTGTTTCAGTTGCTGAGGTTGATCTTAGCCTTAGTGATTGGAAAACTCGCTTCTGTGCGGCGATGGACGATGACTTGAATGTGCCAGAAGCCATGGCTGTGTTGTTCGATTTGGTGCGTGAATTGAACCGAGCGAAAGAGCAGGGCAGCGCTGAGGCAGAAGCCTTAGCGGGAACTCTCAAGCAACTTGGTGCCGTGCTGGGTATTTTGCAACAAGATCCAGAAGCCTTCTTACAAGGTGGCGGCGATGATGACGAAGTGGCGCAAATTGAAGCACTCATCACCAAACGTGCCGAAGCTCGAGCTAATAAAGACTGGGCTGCTGCTGATGAAGCTCGTGACGCGCTTAATGCGCTCAACGTCGAGCTAGAAGATGGTGCCAACGGAACGACGTGGCGCAGAAAGTAATCGCGCCTATAAAACTTAGGTTGTTAAAGGCGTAGCTTTTTGCTGCTTTAACAACCTGAATTGCAACTGGTTCGCCTTCTGCGGCAAATGACTTTTGTTGATAAAAAAGTTTGCGCCGCAGCATTACGTTCAACCCATTTAATCGCCGCTGTTATCAAAGCCAATGCGCCATTACTCTTCCTGCGCGGCGATCACCTCTTCAATCATTTGCCAAGCTTGCTGATACGCCTGTTTTTGCGCTTGTGGTGCGCTTTGTTTCAGCTTGTGTGTGCCGCCTTCTATTTCGATATAACGATGTTCAACTCCTGCTGACTTTAACCCCTCAACAAAGGTTCGCCCCATCGAGACCGGAACGATGTTGTCGGCATTTCCATGCACGACAAAGAATGGTGGATCGTTGGCATCGAGATAGGAGATGGGCATTGCAGCTTTCGCGATGTCTGGGCGAGAGCTCGCTTTGCCGCCAAGAAATTTGGTAATAGAGCTCCACTGATCGGCAAATTGACTATCAAACTCGGCATTGGGGCCAGAGAAGGTCACAGCTAACATCACCGATGAGTCAACATCATCCCACAAGCCGTGAGTGCTGAAACTATCGTCATTACCCGTTGCGCCAAGCATGGCCGCTAAATGACCTCCGGCTGAACTGCCAAGTGCAATGATTTGATTTGGGTTAACGCCATATTGCTCGGCGTGCGCCTTCAAAAATCGAACGCCGACTTTTACATCTTCAACGGCGGCGGGAAAAGGGTGGTCTGGCGCCAGTCGATACATCAAGCTGGCGGCCACATAACCGCGTTTAGCGAAGTTCACTATTTTGGAAGCAAACTTATTTTTATGGCCTTTGCGCCAACCGCCGCCGTGAATGGCCACAATCGCTGGTGCTGGCGTGGCTAATGCTTGTGCTGGCACGGCAATATCAATATAAAGCTGCACGTTGCCGACTTGGCCAATTGGCACATCATGAAAATACCGAACATTGGCTGGTAATTTGGGCATGGTGAAGTTGCTGTCGTTAGCGCCATGGGCTTGATAGCTCCATGACCAACAGCACAGCAGCACTAGCAAAAGGTATCGTGTCATGATGAAAGCTCGTTGAATCGTTTGTTGGCTCGATGAAGAAGCCAAATAAAGAGGCTAGTATGAAGGCTAGGCATTTGCCAAACTGTGGCAAATGCCTAATCAATTGGTTTGAAGCATAAAAAAGCCCCGGCATTTTACCAGGGCTTGTTCACTTCATTGTATTCGCGACGCTTGATAACTAGTCGTGATATTGCTCAGCGGCAATTAAGGTGTTTTCTATCAAACTGGCCACTGTCATGGGGCCTACGCCTCCAGGTACCGGCGTGATAAAGCCCGCTCGCTCTGCTGCGGTTGCGTATTCAACGTCGCCGACAAGTTTGCCGTCGGCCATGCGATTAATGCCCACATCAATGACAATGGCGCCAGGCTTGATCCATTCGCCCGGTAGAAAATTCGGTTTACCAACGGCGACGACTACCAGATCGGCATCGCGCACGTGTTTTTCCAAGTCTTTGGTAAAGCGGTGACAACATGTGGTGGTGCAACCTGCCAATAACAGCTCAAGTGTCATAGGCCGACCAACAATATTAGATGCGCCCACGATAACGGCATTTAAGCCGTGGGTTTTAACGCCCGTGGACTCAATGAGAGTCATGATGCCTTTTGGCGTGCAAGGGCGAAGCGCGGGGATCCGTTGGGCCAAACGACCAATGTTATAAGGGTGGAAACCGTCAACATCTTTGTGTGGGGCAATGCGTTCCAAAATCACTTCAGAGTTAAGGTGAGCCGGCAGCGGTAGCTGCACCAAAATGCCATCAACTTCGCCATCGTCATTTAACTGATCGATTAACGCCAATAATTCAGCTTCTTCAGTGGTATCGGGTAGATCGTAAGAGCGAGAAATAAAACCCACTTGTTCACAGGAGCGGCGTTTATTACCCACATAAACTTGCGATGCAGGATCGGCGCCCACCAAAACAACAGCGAGTCCCGGAATTCGTTTGCCGGCCTCTTTTCGGGCGGTTACGGCTTGGCCAACTTGGTTCTTTAATTGCGCAGCAACGGCTTTGCCGTCGATGATTTGTGCAGCCATTTTTAGTTGTCTGTGTAGGTGTAGAGGAAAGTGGCGCCATTGTCGCAGAAAATAATGCCACATTAAAAGCCCGTTATTTGCTTGAATGTGGCAATTTCAGCATGCAGTGAACAAAAAGCGCTCAAACCTGTGTAACGCGATGGCATGACCGAAATCACAAAGCCAAAAACCGTTTGACGCTATCGGTCGGCGCCGCTATTATCGCCGGCTGATCGGCAAGTGGAATACGGTTTGCCGCAAGTCATGACCCCATAGCTCAGCTGGATAGAGCATCTGCCTTCTAAGCAGACGGTCGCAGGTTCGAATCCTGCTGGGGTCGCCATTGTTTTGCGATTCTCTGAGAGAAGTTGGCCTTTGTCCGGCTTTTTCCCTTCATTTTATCCGTTGGGGCTCTCGACTCCCCGATAACCCGCCGCTATAATGTCGCGTCAAATTTTAACTGGGCACCATTACTTTGCTTAAGTGTGCTCGCGCGTAAGCACGACTGAGAAGCCAACTCGCCATGGGGCAGGCTCTCGCCATGGCTGCATTGGCGGCTGAACGACTGAGGTATATCGAATGCAAGTTTCTGTTGAGACGACTCAAGGTTTAGAGCGTTGTCTGACAATTACCGTACCCGCTGAAAAAGTAGATTCTGCGGTTCAAAGCCAACTCCGCCGTATGGCAAGCGACAAAAAACGTCGCGTACCGGGCTTCCGCCCAGGTAAAGTGCCAGTGAGTGTTATCAACAAAATGTATGGCGCTGGCGTTCGCCAGGACGTGATTGGTGAAGTTGCTCAGCGTAGCTACGTTGAAGCGATCATCGCTGAAAAGATTAACCCTGCTGGCAGCCCACGCTTGGAAGTAACCAAAGCAGAAGCTGGCGCAGACTTGGAATTCAAAGCAACGATCGAAGTTTACCCAGAGATTGAAGTCACTGGCGTAGATAAAGTTGAAGTTGAGAAGCCTGTTGTTGAAATTGCTGACGCCGATCTGGACGACATGATCGAAACACTGCGTAAGCAAAACGCAACTTGGGAAGTCGCCGAGCGCGCTGCTGCGGATGGCGACAAAGTGAACATCGATTTTGTTGGCAAAATTGATGGTGAAGAATTCGACGGCGGCAAATCTGAAGGTTTCGACCTAACGATCGGTAGTGGTCAAATGATTCCTGGCTTTGAAGATGCCATCGTTGGTGCCGAAGCTGGTGCCGATGTTGTTGCGAACGTCACTTTCCCAGAAAACTATCACGCTGAAAACCTGAAAGGTAAAGAAGCTGAGTTCGCTATTAAAGTGAACAAAATTGAAGCGCAAATCCTGCCAGAAATCACTGAAGAGTTCGTTCAGAAATTTGGCGTTGAGTCTGGCGATATCGCCGAGCTGCGCGCAGAAGTTAAGAAGAACATGTCGCGTGAACTTGAGCAAAACCTCAAGAGCACTGTGAAGCAGCAAGTTCTGGATGGCTTGGTTGAACAAAACGATGTGGACGTTCCACAAGCGTTAGTTGAGCAAGAAATCAACGGCCTGCGTCAGCAAGCATTGCAACGTTTTGGTGGCGACACTAAAAATGCACCAGAGCTACCAGCTGAGTTATTTGACGAACAAGCACGCAAGCGTGTGAAAGTTGGTTTGGTGCTAGGCGAATACATCAAAGCGAAAGAGCTTAAAGTTGAAGACGAGCGCGTTGAAGCGCAAATTGCTTCAATGGCTTCTGCATATGAAGATGCAGACCAAGTTGTTGCTTACTACAAGTCTAACGATGAGTTGATGGAGCAAATGCGTAACTTGGCGTTAGAAGACCAAGCTATTGATGCCTTATTGGCTGAAGCAAACGTCACTGAAGTAGAGAAATCTTTCAAAGACGTGATGCAACCTGCGCAGTAACTTCAAGCTTTAATTGACGAAACCGCAGGCGTGACGCCTATAATGGCTCGTGTGATGATCACACGGGCCATTTTTTTCGGCTTTATTTTTTCAAGACAAGGAGGCAGTACCAATGTCTGATTTGATCGATTCTCCGCTCAATGCTCTGGTTCCTATGGTTGTCGAGCAAACCAGTAAAGGTGAGCGCTCTTACGATATCTATAGCCGCTTGCTCAAAGAGCGAGTTATTTTTATGGTCGGCCCGGTAGAAGATCACATGGCTAACCTGATTGTGGCGCAAATGCTATTCCTGGAATCTGAAAACCCGGATAAAGACATTTACCTTTACATCAACTCACCAGGCGGCTCGGTTACTGCAGGTATGTCGATTTACGATACCATGCAGTTTATTAAGCCGGACGTCAGCACTGTGTGTATTGGTCAGGCTGCGAGCATGGGAGCATTTCTGTTAGCCGGTGGCGCTAAAGAGAAACGTTTCTGCTTGCCAAATTCTCGCGTGATGATTCACCAACCATTAGGTGGATTCCAAGGACAAGCATCAGATTTTGAAATTCATGCCAAAGAGATTTTGTCTATTAAAGACAAATTGAATCGCTTATTGGCTGAGCATACGGGACAAGATTTAGAGCGCGTAGCTAATGATACGGACCGTGACAACTTCATGAATGCTGCACAAGCTAAAGAATATGGTCTTATTGACGATGTTTTGAATAAGCGCGCAGAAAAGGACTAAGTCCTGCAAAGTCGGCCGGAATGAAGTACACTCAGGTCGACAAGTAGTATAAATCTATAGTTTGAGATTGAGGGTATCAGATGTCTGATTCTCGCAGAGGCGGAACAGAAGGCGACAACAAGCTGTTGTTCTGCTCATTTTGCGGTAAAAGCCAACACGAAGTTCGTAAATTGATTGCCGGTCCATCGGTGTTCATTTGTGATGAGTGTGTCGAGCTTTGTAACGATATCATTCGCGAAGAAATCAAAGAGATTGCTCCTCGCAAAGATTCGAATTCATTACCAGCGCCGCGTGAAATCCGCGAGCACTTAGACGATTACGTTATCGGCCAAGATCATGCCAAAAAGGTGTTGTCTGTTGCCGTTTATAACCACTACAAGCGCTTACGCAATGGCGATAGCGTTGATGGTGTTGAGCTAGGTAAAAGTAATATTTTGCTGATAGGTCCAACCGGTAGCGGTAAAACGCTATTGGCAGAAACGCTAGCGCGATTCTTGGATGTACCTTTTACCATGGCTGATGCGACCACATTAACCGAAGCTGGTTATGTTGGTGAAGACGTTGAGAACATCATCCAAAAACTACTGCAAAAGTGTGACTACGATGTAGAAAAAGCACAGCGCGGTATTGTTTATATTGATGAAATCGACAAAATTTCGCGTAAATCTGACAATCCATCAATTACCCGTGATGTGTCTGGCGAAGGCGTTCAGCAGGCCCTGTTGAAGTTGATTGAAGGCACCATTGCTTCTGTTCCACCGCAAGGTGGCCGTAAGCATCCGCAGCAAGAGTTTTTGCAGGTTGATACCTCTAAAATCTTGTTTGTTTGTGGCGGTGCTTTTGCTGGGCTCGATAAAGTGATTGAGCAACGGACGAACAAAAATACCGGTATTGGTTTTGGCGCTGAAGTTAAAAGCAAGGTAGAAGCAACCTCGCTGAGTGCCAATTTTGAGCACGTTGAACCTGAAGATTTGGTGAAATACGGCTTGATTCCAGAGTTCATCGGTCGTTTGCCTGTAGTGGCAACATTAACGGAGCTTGATGGCGATGCCTTGGTGCAGATCCTGAAAGAGCCTAAGAATGCGCTCACTAAACAATATGGTGCCTTGTTCTCGCTAGAAGATGTTGAGCTGGAATTCCGCGACGATGCTTTATTCGCCATTGCCAACAAAGCAATGGAACGTAAAACTGGCGCCCGTGGCTTGCGCTCGATTGTTGAGCAGATCTTGCTTCATACAATGTATGAATTACCATCAATTGACGATGTATCAAAAGTCGTCGTGGATGAGTCTGTTGTGAAAGGTGAATCGGATCCTATTCTGATTTACGAGAACAATGACAAGCAAGCCGCATCGGAATAAATCAAATTCGGTTAAACATTGAACAAAAAAGGAGCCTCGGCTCCTTTTTTTTGTTTTTACAGCAAAATACCATTTAAAAACGCTGGTCGATCCCCATATGCTTGAGTAACAGCTTATGCATTTTTTTGTGGAGACCGCCCATGGTGCAATCGCACTCTGATTTAATTGAACTCCCCGTTTTACCGCTGCGCGATGTCGTCGTGTATCCCCATATGGTCATTCCGTTGTTCGTCGGCCGTGAGAAATCAATTCAATGCCTCGAAGCAGCGATGGAACAAGACAAGCAAATTTTTCTTGTTGCCCAAAAAGATGCCTCCACTGAAGAACCATCGAAAGACGATGTGTATGAGGTGGGGACCATTGCGTCCATTTTACAATTGTTAAAGTTACCGGACGGCACGGTAAAAGTGCTGGTTGAAGGTAGTCGCCGCGCGAAACTAAATACTTTTTTACAGGAAGAGCCGTTTTTCAGCGCGACCGTTTCCGAAGTGGCCGAGCTAGAGCCCAATGAACGCGAACTGGAAGTTTTGATCCGCTCAACCATCAGCCAGTTTGAAGGCTATGTGAAGCTCAATAAAAAGATTCCGCCCGAGGTACTCACCTCGCTACAAGGAATTGAAGAAGCATCACGTATGGCCGATACCATGGCCGCTCATATGCCGCTTAAGCTTGAAGACAAGCAAAAGGTACTTGAGTTGACGGAAGCGAAAGATCGTTTGGAATACCTGATGGCGATGATGGAGTCGGAAATCGACTTGCTGCAGGTTGAAAAGCGTATTCGTTCTCGCGTTAAAAAGCAGATGGAAAAAAGCCAACGTGAGTACTATTTGAATGAGCAAATGAAAGCTATTCAAAAAGAACTTGGTGATTTGGATGATGCGCCGGACGAATTTGAAGCGTTAGCCAACAAGATCAAAGAAGCTGGCATGCCTGAAGAGGCGCGCAGTAAAGCCGAAGCTGAGCTGAATAAGCTGAAAATGATGTCGCCGATGTCTGCCGAAGCGACCGTTGTTCGTGGTTATGTTGATTGGATGATCAGCGTGCCATGGAAAAAACGCAGTAAAGTGAAGAAAAATTTGGCCTTGGCAGAAAAGATTCTGAACCAAGACCATTACGGCTTAGAAAAAGTTAAAGAACGCATATTGGAGTACTTGGCGGTTCAAAACCGTATCTCCAAGCTCAAGGGGCCAATCCTGTGCTTAGTCGGACCACCGGGCGTCGGTAAAACCTCGTTGGGTCAGTCCATCGCCAAAGCGACGGGCCGAAAATATGTGCGTATGGCCTTAGGTGGCGTTCGAGATGAAGCTGAGATTCGAGGCCATCGCCGCACTTATATTGGCTCGATGCCGGGTAAGTTGATTCAAAAAATGTGCAAGGTTGGTGTCAAAAACCCACTGTTCTTGCTCGATGAAATCGACAAAATGGGCTCGGATATGCGTGGCGATCCGTCTTCAGCATTGCTTGAGGTTCTCGATCCTGAGCAAAACAACGCCTTCAACGATCACTACATGGAAGTGGATTACGATTTGTCGGATGTCATGTTCGTCGCCACCTCGAATTCCATGAACATTCCAGCACCGTTGTTAGACCGGATGGAAGTGATCCGTCTGTCGGGTTACACCGAAGATGAAAAACTAAATATCGCCAAGCAACACTTGCTGACCAAGCAAATTAAACGCAATGGTCTCAAAGAAGTTGAAATCGATATCCAAGACTCAGCCATTACCGGCGTGATCCGCTATTACACTCGCGAAGCAGGCGTGCGTAATCTAGAGCGTGAATTATCACGGATTTGCCGCAAAGCAGTGAAACGCATTTTGCTCGAAAAAGACCTCAAGCAAGTAGTGGTCACAGCAGACAACCTGAAAGACTTTTTAGGCGTTCAGCGCTTTGACTTCGGCAAAGCTGAAGATCAAAACAGCATTGGCCAAGTAACCGGCCTGGCCTGGACTGAAGTGGGTGGAGATCTGTTGACCATTGAAACCACTAGCGTGCCGGGCAAAGGCAAATTGACCTACACTGGCTCGCTCGGTGAGGTGATGCAGGAGTCGATTCAAGCGGCGATGACGGTTGTGCGTTCACGCGCTGAACAACTGGGTATTGCCAGTGACTTCCATGAGAAGAGCGATATGCACGTGCACGTACCAGAAGGGGCAACACCCAAAGATGGTCCAAGTGCTGGTATTGCCATGTGTACAGCCTTGGTGTCGACGTTAACTGGGAATCCTGTTCGCGCTGACGTCGCCATGACTGGTGAAATTACGCTGCGTGGTGAAGTGTTACCGATTGGTGGTTTGAAAGAAAAACTATTAGCCGCTCATCGGGGAGGCACCAAACGGGTCTTAATTCCATACGAAAACGCTCGTGATTTGGAAGAGATTCCTGACAACGTGAAACAAGATTTGGAAATTCATACCGTTCGCTGGATTGATGAAGTACTAAATTTGGCGTTGCAAAACGAACCCGTCAAGTGTCAGTAAATTGTCATAAAAGCCAATGCCAGTGCAGAGTTAGTGCTGGTGTTGGCTGATTTGATGATTTGATTTGTGCAAATATGACCTGTCTCTCAAATTTATTTGCAAAAAGTTCTTTTTAAGAGCTTCCAACTGAAATTTGTTGTGATAGCCTAGATCGAATCTTGCTGACCGTACTAGAGGCCAGTATTGGCGCGGCCTAGCAAGAATTGTATTTGTAATTTTTTGAGCTTGAATCTCGAAAGCAAGCTTGATATAAAACCTGCGCCGGTCATCACTGAGGGAAGCAATTACCACGGTGACCGAATAAAAATCAAAGGGGATGTAAAACGTGAATAAATCTCAACTAATCGACAAAATCGCAGAGAATGCGGATATTTCTAAAGCGTCTGCGGGTCGTGCATTGGATGCTCTGGTTGAAGCGGTAACTGACACGCTGAAAGCAGGTGATCAAGTTGCACTGGTTGGCTTCGGTACTTTCACTGTTCGTGAACGCGCTGCTCGCTCTGGCCGCAACCCACAAACTGGCGAAACTATTGAAATTGCAGCAGCTAAAGTTCCTGCGTTCAAGCCAGGTAAAGCTCTGAAAGACGCAGTTAATTAATTTTATCCTGTCGAATTTCTAAGTAAGACAAAAGGTCGATTTTTATCGGCCTTTTTTAGTGTTATTAAAGCGTCAATTTGCTTCATTGGTGGTGGCTCTGTGTTAACATGCGCCCCACAGTAAATATTTGGCTGAAACACAGCGGAATCTTTCTGACAAGTACTATTCACATAATCTGGTACGCCAAATACTTCGGATTCAGATTACTCAGGCAAGAGAAAAATCATGCTCGAAAAAATTCGTGAAGGCTCTCAGGGCACCATCGTTAAAGTGGTACTCGGAGCGGTCATTCTATCGTTCGCACTAGCAGGCGTTGGTAGCTACCTCGGAAATCCGACTGAGCTCCTCGCAGCAAAAGTTAATGATCAAAAGATTTACAGCCAAGCACTGGAAAATGGCGTTCGTGACGAGCGCATGCGCCTTGAGCAGCAGCTCGGCGAACAGTTCGACTTAATGGCGTCAAACCCTGCTTTTGAACAACAAATTCGCGCATCTGTACTTGAAAAGCTAATTACTGAAGCGCTATTTGATCAGGCGGTTGCAAAAAACGGTTTGTCCGTTGGTGATGAACAAATCCGCCAAGCCATTGTTAACATGCCAGGCTTCCAGCAAGACGGTGTGTTCGACAACGAGTTATATCTGTCATTGATTAACCGCCAAGGTTATAGCGCTGCATCGTTTCGTGAAATGATGCGAGCCGATATGTCGCGTCGCCAATTTGTATCGGGTGTATTGGGCAGTGACTTTGTACTGCCGTCAGAAGTGGATCGAATTGATGCGCTATTGAACCAAACCCGTAGCGTGCGCTATTGGAAGATCGACACAGCCAAGCTCGCTGCCGATGTGATTCCAACCGAAGAGCAAGTTCAAACTTACTTCGATGCTCATCAGTATATGTATCAACAACCAGAAATGGTGTCCGTTGATTACCTGCATGTAGATGCCGATGCATTAGCTCGCGATATTGAAATTAGCGATGAAGAAGTCGCCGATTACTATGAAGCGAATTCAGCACTTTATCGAACCGCCGCCGAACGTCGTGCCTCTCACATCTTGTTTGAAAATTCAGATGAAGGTCGTGAAGCCGCACTTAAAGTGCAAGCCGAGCTTGCTGCTGGCAGTGACTTTGCAGAAATGGCAACCACATACTCAACCGACAGCTTCTCTGCTGAAAATGGTGGCGATCTTGATTGGTTTGCCGCTGGTGTGATGGGCGATGCGTTTGACGATGCAGTATTTGGATTGGAAAAAGAGGGCGACATTTCACAATTGGTTGAAACGCCATTCGGTTTGCATTTGATTCAAGTGACAGGCATTCGTCCTGAAGCAACGAAGCCATTAGCTGACGTTGCCGATGATATTCGCGCAGAGCAGCAACGCAACGCTGCCTTAGAGCGTTACTATGAGCTGCAAGAAGAAGTCACCAACTTAGCATTTGAAATGCCTGAGAGCTTAGACGACATCGCGAGCGAAACAGGTTTGTCAGTGCAAAGCACCGACAGCTTCTCACAAGCGAATCCGCCAGCTGCCATTGCTGATCCACAGGTGATTCGCGCGATATTCTCTGAACAAGTATTGCGTGACCGTTTGAACTCCGATCCGATTGAGCTTGCCGAAGGTCAATTGATGGTTGTTCGAGTCAAAGAGCATCAGCCTGCACGTGCGAAAACGCTAGATGAAGTGAAGCCGCAAGTCGCTAAAGTGGTTGCGATGGAAGTTGCCGCTGAACAAGCGAATGAAATTGCCGATCAATATTTGGCGCAGCTCAAGCAAGGAGAGACACCTTTAATCGAAGCTCAACAGCCAATTACGTTGCTAACTGAAAGCGGATTTGCTCGAGACAGCATGGAATTGGATCGCGCTGTACGCGACCGTGCTTTTGCCATGTCGAAGCCAGCAGAAACTGCTCAATTCGATAAAGTAACGGCGAGCAACTTTGTTGCAGTGATTGCGCTGGATGAAGTGGTTGAAGCTCAGGGTGAAGAGCGCGATGGTCGCTTGCAACAAGCACTAGAACAAAACCAAAGTCAGACTGCTTACATGGCGTTGGTGAATGCGCTTAAAGCACAGGCTGAGATTGTTTACATTGAGCAAGAAGCCGCGCAAAGCGACGAGTTCTAATGCTTAGTAAGCCGAAATAGTTACAATAAAAAGGAGCTCATAAAGAGCTCCTTTTTTTATTGCTGTTTTTACCCGCCAGGGAAAAGCCCTTAAAGCCGGCTTGCTTAGCCGTTAGAGCCTTGTGTTAGCTCGTTGTATGCATAGACCATGCGTTTTGTGTAATCGCTTGCTGGGGCCTTAAACACATTGTTGGTTTGGTCAAACTCAATCACTTCACCATGCTGCATGACCATCACGTGATCGGCGAGGTGGCGGATCATCGAAAGCTGGTGACCAATCATCACATAAGCCATACCGCGCGATTGCTGTAATTTGGTCAGCAAGTTGATCAGCTGTGCGCGCATAGTAATGTCCATCGCCGATAAGGTCTGATCAAACACCAAAACTTCAGGGTCAACGATCATGGCGCGAGCTAGCGTTACCCTGAGTCGCTGACTGGCCGATAACATGTTGGGGTAATAGTTAGCATGCTCTTCAAGCAAACCAACATCGCGCATGGTGCCATACAATTTTTGCTGACGTAGCGCGTGGGTAATCGAACGGTGTTGAACCAGTGGCGCTAAAATTTGGGTACTAACCCGCTGCCTTGGATTGAGCGACAACGATGGCATTTGTGGGATCAAACGGATGTCCATGCAACGCTGGCGTTTATTCGTGTCATTAAGGCTTTGGCCATGCAATAAAATGTCGCCGGAGGAGGGCTCCATCTCGCCAGCAAGCAAATGAGCAAGTGTTGACTTACCCGAGCCTGCTTCGCCTATCACCGCAAGCGTATGGGCGCGCTTGAGCTCAAACGATAACGATTTAATGGCGCGTACATGCTCGCGACGAAACCAGCCTTTTGGGTTCATGTAGGTCTTACTAATGTGTTTGACCTGAAGCAGCGGCGTTTGCATGCTTTTCCTCCAGGTTAAATGGTGCATGGCAGCGGTAGCTGCGGTTTCGTAAGTAGCGAGAACGCGGCATCTCAATACAATCCTTGTGCGCACGAGGGCAGCGAGGGCCCAAACGACAGCCTGTGGGCAAATGCTGCAGTGTTGGCATTGTACCGGGCATCACATTCAGCATTTGTCGCTCAGGGTCGCGTTTAACTAAGGTTGCTAAAGCATGCGTGTAAGGGTGCAAGGGTTGATTGACCACTTGCTCGGTTGGGCCGGCTTCAACCGCTTGGCCACAATACATAATGGTGACGCGATCGGTCCAATTGGCGGCGGTTTCTAATTCATTGGAAATATGAACCACTGACAACTTACGCAGCTGGTTCATTTTTGCCATGAGTTTGTAAATTTGAATTTTCGTAGTGGCTTCCATGGTCGAGGTAGGTTCATCGGCAATCAAAAGTCTTGGCTCGTTGGCAATCGCCATGGCAATCATGATTTTCTGGCACAGGCCTTCGGATAATTCATGAGGGTATGAATTCATAATGCGGGTATGGTCGCGTATACCCACTTTATGCAGCAGTGCGGAAACCTTTTCGACGCGTTCGCGCGAGCGGCGCCAGAACGACAGGCTAAAACTGCGTTGCTCTGGCAAGGCTTCAATAAGTTGCTCACCAATTTTCGCGATGGGATCGAGATAGCTCGATGGCTGCTGAAAAATCATTGCCGCCTCTTGCCCCATAAATCGACGATGCTCATCAACCCCCATTTGCTGTAGATCTTGGCCAGCAAAAAAGAAACGATCGGCCCGTACCCGCCACTTGCTGGATAACAAGCCCATAATGGCTCGCCCCACCAACGACTTGCCGGAGCCTGACTCGCCAACAATGCCTCGAACTTCACCGTCTTGCACCACGAGGCTGAAACGTTCTACCGCAGTAATTAGGCCCTGCGGCGTTTCGAGTTCAATAGTGAGGTTACGTATGTCTAGCAGATTCATGATGACTCCAGCTTTTTAAAGCTTCGTTGCAGGCCTTCACCCACAAGGTTGATGCTCAACACGCTGATAAAAATGGCGATTCCGGGCAGGGTGATGACCCAAGGCGCGGAGGTTAGCAGTTCAATGCCGCTTGCCATCATCGAACCCCACTCGGGGGCTGGAGCTTGTGCGCCTAAATTTAAAAAGCCTAGGGCTGCCAAATCCATCACTGCACTGGATAATGCAGCGGTAAAACGAATAATGAGGGGTTCGGCGATGTTGGGCAGAACCACGCGATAAAACAGCTGAAAATTGGTATAGCCGTCTAGTCGCGCCATTCGCACGTATTCAGTTTCGAGAACGGCAAGCACAGCCTGGTGGCTGACGCGAATAAATTGTGGAATCAATCCGATGGTTACGGCAAGCAATACGGTGTCCCAGCCGCGACCTAAAATGGCAATGACCAGAATGGCTAACAGTAACGACGGAATGGCCAAGATGGTATCGAGTAAATGGTGCAAGATACTCGACCGTAAACCGCGCAGCATGGCGGCAACGGCCCCAATAGCAACCCCAATGATGCCGGAAATGACAACCGTTAAAATCGCGCCGCCTAAGGTATAGCGTGTGCCGCTAATTACTCGAGAAAGAATGTCTCGACCGAGGCCGTCGGTGCCAAAAAAGAACTCAACAGTGCCTTGATCATACCAACTCGGCGGTAACAGCAGTAAGTCGATGTGTTGGTGTTGCGGGTGATAGGGAGCTAATACATAGCTCAGCATCATCACCACTAGCATTAAGATCAGCGTCCAGAATGCCACCATAAAGATACCGCGCGAGCTGAAGGCTGTGATGACTTGCTTGGTAATCGAAGGCACCGCATCATCTTGGTAGATGGTATTTCTATCCATGAGATTGATTCCGCTCTTTAGGGTTGCTCCAGGCCGCGAGCAAGTCGGTAATAATGGAAATGCAAATAACGAACACGGAAATCGTTAGCATACAGGCTTGAATTGCAGGCACATCCTGCGCCACTAAACTATGAATCAACCAACGCCCTGCGCCGGGCCAATCGAAAATGTATTCCACTACCATAGTGGTGGTGAGCAATGGGTTGGTAAGGGCGCCGACATGGCGAATAAAGCTACTAAAGTAATTGGGTAAAGCATGGCGCCACAATACTTGATAGCGGCTTAACCCTTTAGCGCGCGCGGCTTGGATATAATTTTTTTCACTAATATCAATCAAGCTTGCACGCGTGATTTGAATCAGTGCCGTCATCGGGATAACGCTAATCGCCAGGGTTGGCAAAATGATATGACGAACGGCACTCCATAAGGCTGCACGCTGATATTCATCATCGGCCAAGGCAATATCAATTAATAAAATATGAGAGACTTCGGGGATGTCGTATAGCAACCCAATACGGCCAGATAATGGAAACCACTGTAGGCCGAGCGCTAACAGCAAGATCAGCATCAGCGCCCACCAAAACACGGGGATAGACTGGCCAATCAAACTCATGGATGTGACGGTACGGTCAAACCATGAACCATGGTAATAAGCGCTGATGATCCCTAGCGGCACTCCAATAAACATGGCTAGAGCCATGGCTGACACGGCGAGCTGTAGGGTCGACATAAAGCTGCTCACCATCTGATCAAAAATAGGAATTTGATCAATGCGCGAGGTGCCCCAATTACCATTAAAAATATTGCTGATGTATTGGGCATACTGCTGCCAGAAGCCTTGTTCTAGCGCGTAATGTTCCACTAAGCGACGTTGCTCCGCCAGCGACAAAGAGCCGTCGGGATTAAGCGCATCGAGCGGCAAGCCAGGCATCAAGTGCAATAAGCTGAACGACAGCAAGCTCAGCAAGAAAATGGTGATAACGAGTAAGTTAAATTTACGTATGAAATAGCGCCACATAATCTTACTCGATCGTCACGGATGAAAAATCAATGCCACCAAACGGTTCAACCGTAAGCCCTTTGACGTGCTCGCCAGATGCTTGTGTTCGCATACCATGAGCGATTGGCACAACAGGCATTTGCTCAACTAAGTAATGTTGTGCCTGACTGTAGAGCGCTTGGCGTTTTTCAAATGAAGTGGCTAAGCGCGCTTCATCAATAAGTTGATCGTAATGCTTGTCGCACCACATGGCGCGATTGGTGCCGGCTAACTTAGCCTGGCAGCTTAACAATGGCCGGAAAAAGTTATCCGGATCGGCATTATCAGCGGTCCAGCCAATCAACACACTGTCATGGTCGCCACGGCTTAACCCGCTGCGAAAAGCGTTCCAGTCATGATTAACTAAGTGGGCATGAACACCGATTTGCTTCAGGTTATCTTGCAGCAATAACGCCATTTTACGACTGTTCGGGTTATAGGCTCGCTGAACGGGCAACAGCCAAATGTCTAAATCAAATCCGTCGGGGTGACCTGCTTCGGCCAATAATTCGCGCGCCCGCTGAGGATCATAAGCTTCCGCACTGGCGGTGGCATCATAGCCCCAAGATGCCGGTGGCAGCAGGCTGCTGGCAATAGACGCGGTGCCATAAAATACCGCTTCCATAATGGGGTCACGATTGATCGCAAGTGCTAACGCCTTGCGCACGCGGGCATCATTTAGCGGTGGCGTGTCGGTGTTAAACGCCCAATAGCCCACATTAAAGCCATTTTGATATTGCACTTGGAATTCAGGTTTCTCACGCAACATCTTAAGTTCGTTTGCCAGCGGGAATGCCATGGCATCGCATTCGCCGGTAAGCAATTTGGCAAGCCGCATGGTGCCATTCGGGGTGATATCTAACACCACTTCATTAAGCTTGGGCGCGACTCCCCAATAGGCTTCATGGGAGCGATATTTAATAAAGTGTTCTTCTTTATAACGATAAAAATGGAAGGGACCCGTGCCGATTGGCAGTTTATCGATCAGGTGGCGCTCACCGCGGGCCGATAACTGTTGGCCATAATCAGCCGACAAGATGACGGCAAAGTTGGTTGCGAGGTTACTTAAGAAGGTGCTGTCAGGCGCAAATAACTCAAATTCTACCGTCGACGGATCAATTGCCTCGACAGATTTGACCAACCAAGGAAAACCAACACTCACAAAAAACGAATAATCGCTGCGGCCGACATAATGGTACGGGTGAGTTTTATCGATGATCCGGCGGAAACTAAAGACAACATCGTCGGCATTAAAAGGCCGTGATGGGGTGAAATATTCGGTGCTGTGAAATTGCACGTTTTGACGCAGTTTGAAGCGATAGCGAGTACCCGAGTCATCCACTTGCCAACTGGTAGCAAGCGCGGGTTTAAAACTACGCCCATCTAAATCAATGCGCAGTAAACGGTCGTAAAGCTGCAAGCTGGTCGCTTCAACCACATTTGCAGAGGTGCTGAGCTGCGGGTTAAAACTAGACGGAGTGCCGAGCGAGCAATAGACCAAGCCATCTTTTGGCTTAGGCATATCCATCGGTTCGCAGCCGAGCAAACCCAATAAAGCCAAGAGCGACCCACTCAAGACATTTATTGCTGATCGGAAAAGGGGCTTATTCACCAGGATTAATGCCATCTAACAGATTGTATTTTTTAAGTATACCGCGCAACTGATGATAGGTCAGTGACAATGCTGAAGCAGTTTTCTTTTGATTGAACTGGTGATGCTCAAGTGCCTTGTTCAAAATAGCCACTTCGTGCTGCTGTAAATGTGCTTTTAAATCAAACGGAAAGTTTGGAATAGAGAGAGCATCATCCGGCGCATCATCCGGCGCATCATCGGAGGAATCTCGGCGATCTTTGGTACGCATCGTTTGACCCGGCCGGTACTCCGACTCGAATGGATCGAGAATAATGCGATCAATGGCCATTTCCGGATCGTTATGGCGATAAACGCTCCGTTCAACCACGTTTTTGAGTTCCCGCACATTGCCCGGCCAATGGTAATCCAAGATCAATTCGCGTGACTCAGGAGTGAAGCCCGAAAACACTGAATGGCCTAATTGGCGCGCCATTTTGATGGCAAACGATTCGGCCAGCAGCATGATGTCGCCGCGGCGCGCCCGCAACGGCGGCAGGGTAATTACGTCGAACGCCAGCCTATCGAGCAGGTCTGAGCGAAATTCATTGCGCTCGGCTAATGCAGGTAAATCTTCGTTAGTGGCTGCGACGAGCCTTACGTCCACCTTAATGGACTGACTACCACCAACGCGCTCGAATTCACCGTATTCAATGACGCGCAGCAGCTTTTCTTGAATCAAGCCCGACGTATTCGCCAACTCATCAAGAAATAAGGTGCCGCGATCAGCAAGTTCAAAACGACCCGCTCTGCGCTTCCCCGCACCGGTAAATGAACCCGCTTCGTGGCCAAATAGCTCACTTTCAAGCAAACTTTCATTTAACGCGGCACAGTTAAGTTTGACGTATTGTTGATCCCATCGGGATGACAGGAAATGCAGTCGCTCTGCAATTAACTCTTTACCCGTGCCTCGTTCACCGATGATTAGAACAGGCTTATTGAGCGGCGCAATCTGAGAAATCCGCTCCAGAACTTCAACAAATGAGTTGGATTCACCGAGCAAATTATCGTGTTGTGGCTGCATTGAACGCCTTTGGTAGTTATTTTTACTAACTGTTAGTTTATTTCACTAACGATGTTTTTTATAGGTTCTTTGCAAAAAAATAAAAATGTTATTAAAACAACGTGTTAATCTGTATTTTCAAGGTTGGCCCGAATCCTGTATTGAGTACAAGCAAGTAGCTCGAAGTGAGCTGTAATTTGTCGAGGAGAGAATCAAATGGGTATTTTTTCACGTTTTGCTGACATCGTGAACTCAAACATTAACTCGTTACTTGAGCGGGCTGAAGATCCAGAGAAAATGCTACGCCTGATCATTCAGGAAATGGAAGACACGCTAGTCGAAGTTCGTTCATCAGCAGCACGTACGCTGGCTGACAAAAAAGAACTTGAGCGTCGCATCGAACGTTTGCGCAATGAATCTGCTGATTGGCAGAGTAAAGCTGAACTGGCTTTGGAAAAAGAACGTGAAGATCTAGCACGTTCAGCATTGGGCGAGCGTAAGAAACTAAATGACGCAGCCGACACCATGGGCGAAGAAATGGCTGTGGTTGATGCCAACCTAGATAAACTGAAACAAGAGTTGGAGCAACTGCAGGGTAAGTTGAAAGATGCGAAATCTCGTCAACAAGCCATGGTCATGCGTTCGAACACAGCGACCTCACGCTTACAAGTGAAGCAGCAGCTCGATAGCACCAAAGTAACGGATACGCTGTCGCGATTTGACTCTTACGAGCGGCGCATTGATGATTTAGAAGCGCAGGTTGATGCCCACGACTTAGGTCAGCCAAAAACATTGGCAGATGAGTTTGAAGCTCTAGAATGTGAAGAGCGCATTAACGATGAGCTGGCGCAATTGAAAGCCAAAATCAAAGCTAAATCTGACGAAAAATAATCATAGAAAAGTAAACGGGAGTGACGTATGGAAATTGCCGCAATGATTGTTGGGCCACTTTGTTTATTCTTGCTGGTTGTGGCGCCAATATGGCTGGTGATGCACTATCGTTCCAAGCGTCAAGTCTCGCAAGGGCTGACCGAAGAAGAGTATCGTCAACTTCGCCAGCTCGCTGAGCAGTCAGAGCATATGACTAAACGTATACAAACCCTTGAAGCGATTCTCGATGCAGAATCGCCAGATTGGAGAAAACAAGCATGAGTGATCAAAAAAGAACACTCTACCGGAATAGTAAACTTGGCAAGGTCGGCGGTGTGTGTGCCGGTATTGCCAACTACTTCGGCTTAGAAACTTGGCTCGTTAGAGTGTTAATGGCATCGGCCATTATCCTTACCGGTTTCTTCGGTTTACCCTTGTTATGTTATGTCGTGGCTTGGTTTGTACTTGATAATGAGCCGGAAGTGACACCCGATGTGCAAGAGCAGCCCATCTCGGTCAAGTCAACAGTTTGGCAAAGTGGCGAATTACCGCGGCAAGCCTTGCATGACATCAAACATCGCTTTGGTGATTTAGAAGGTCGGCTGCAGCACTTAGAACAACACGTCACTTCAAGTGCTTTCAACCTCAGACGAGAAATTGACCAGTTGTAACTGACACATGGAATTGAAGCGTACCGTAAAACAAGCCATTCATTCAGCGAACACACTTATTGAACGAGCTCGCAGCCAGCATTTAACGTTGGCTGTGACCGGTTTAAGCCGCAGCGGCAAAACCGCGTTTATTACGTCGTTAGTCAACCAACTCCAACAGGGCAATACGCCAGAACACTTGCCATTGTTTGATGTCGTGCGCGAGCGCCGACTTAAGCACGTGCGACAGGTGGCGCAACCTCATCTCAATGTCGCGTCATTTCGTTATTTAGCTGGCATGAGAAACCTCACAGCGACGCCACCTAAATGGCCCGAGCCGACCAAAACAATTTCGGAAATTCGCCTTGAATTAACCTTCAAAGCCAAATCTAATCGTTGGCTCAGTGGCAGCGAGCCCAGCAAATTATTACTCGATATCATTGATTATCCAGGCGAGTGGCTACTGGACTTGCCCATGCTGAACCTAGACTTCCAACAGTGGAGTGAGCAGCAATGGCATTTGTTAGAGCAGCCGCCGCGCAAAGACGCGAGTGCCGATTGGCGGCAGCAAGCGCTAGCATTGCTCGGCCGAGAGCCGTGCGATGATGCCATTCACGAATGTGCCGATCACTATGCCAAG
Source organism: Neiella holothuriorum (assembly GCF_019457915.1). Classification (GTDB taxonomy): domain Bacteria; phylum Pseudomonadota; class Gammaproteobacteria; order Enterobacterales; family Neiellaceae; genus Neiella; species Neiella holothuriorum. The sequence continues at coordinate 4,140 of NZ_JAHZSS010000004.1, read as the reverse complement.
CTACTGAAGGAATTTAAGCAAACATTGGGCTTGAGCCTGCTACAACCTGGCCGGATGTTAATGCCGGGAGACATGGAGGGTACGCCTGCATTAGCGTTCTTCCCGTTACCTGAGCAATGTTTGTTGGATGATGCGGCCAGCAAAGCACTTTGGCACATCTTGAAAGCGCGTTATGACTACTATGTAAAACATGTCGTGAAAGCTTTTTTTAAGCGCTATTTCAGTCACTTTGATCGGCAAGTCGTATTAGTCGATTGTTTGCAGCCGCTGAATGAAGGTGAAGCTCACTTTCGTGAAATGCAGCAGGCAATTGGCCAAGTCATGAACAGCTTTCAGTACGGCGAACAAAGCTGGTGGCAACAACTATTTGATCCGAAAATTGACCGCTTGCTCATTGCAGCGACCAAAGCTGATCATGTCACCATTGAACAATTTGAACCGCTCACCAATTTGGTTGAACAGATCACCGAAGACGCGCGTCGCTATGCTTCCTTTAGCGACATCAAAATTCAAAGTCAGGCCCTTGCGTCGATACGCGCGACTAAATTCGGTCATGTTCAGCAGGGCAAAAAAACGGTACCCGCACTGAAAGGGAATCGTATTTCCGATGGTCAGTCGATCACACTGTTTCCCGGTGATGTGCCACCGGGCTTGCCAAGCCCAGCCTTTTTCGAGCAGCATAGCTTTAACTTTGTCGCATTTGCGCCACAACCTCGTCAAAGTGATTATGCGCCACTACCGCATATCGGCATGGACAAGGCCATTGAATTTTTGCTTGGAGATGTATTGAAATGAAGTCGAACGGTGATAGCCACCAGCAACGGGCCCTGTTTGATGAGCAGCCGGAATTTTTAGAGCCCGAGCAAACTGCCACAGCAAGTGCAAACGACGGCAACGATGCCGGCACATCAAGTAAACCGAACGATGATGCTGAATCTCATATTGAGCTCGCTGATATAAAACCACAGCAAGTGATCGATGAAGAAGATGAACAGTGGCAAGAACAAACCATTGATGATGAACTCGATGACACAGAGGCTGAATCCGTAAATACGGTATTGCGACCAGCGGCTAAAAATCGCTGGTGGCTAAAGTTTGTGGCGGCCTTAGCGTTACTGATCATAACCATTGAAGGTGTCACCCTTATCAATGCCGTATGGCAGCAGCAAAGCTGGCTGTCTGGCCTCTATGCTGCGCTGTTTGTTCTGGTGTTCGGTGCAGTGCTGGTGGTGGTGTTTAATGAATGGCGCAAGCTCGCGCAGCTCGCAGAAACTGAGCAGCGACAAACATCGGCACAGAAAATCCTAGATGGTGAACCGTGTGATGACATTGTTCGGTTCTGTAATGTACTGCTGCCAGAACGGCTCAATCTTGAACTGGCAGAACCTCATGAGCAATGGCGTAAGCTGATCAATGACGGCCAAAGCGACATTGATGTGCTGCAGCTATTTGATGCCACTGTGGTTGCCGAGTGCGATCAAAAAGCGCTGGCCGTTGTATCTAAATCGTCTTCTCAAGCTGCTGCGTTGGTTGCTCTTAGCCCGCTTGCGGCACTTGATATGTTCGTCATCGGTTGGCGAAACATTCGCATGATTGATGACGTTGCGGCTTGTTACGGTGTGGAGCTTGGTTTGGTGAGTCGTCTGCGATTGATTCGTCTGGTGATTTACAACCTGATTTACGCTGGCGCTTCTGAACTCACTCTCGATATTGGCTTGCAATCGGTTGGAGCTGATTTAATGGGGAAAGTCTCGGCACGAGGCGCGCAAGGCTTGGGCGCCGGTTTGTTGAGTGCGCGGCTCGGCATCAAAGCCATTCAATTATGCCGGCCTCTGCCGTTTACTCAGCCAGATAACCAACCGACGGTGTCAGATGTTATGAAGCACATCAAAACGGTGTTGACGAGTAAGTTAAAGCAATTAGCGGTCAAAGCGACAGCAAAAGAGTAACGGCTAGATTGTGTTGTAAGCGTTGAATGAATTGAAAGCCCCTGTAGCGTCATGTTGCAGGGGCTTTTTCATGAAGGTAATCGACTCACCCCAAATCAGAGTTGCGGTTCAACCACCACAAACTTGCTTGTGCCAGCAATCGGCGCATACCAATCTTCACCATCAACATAAAACGTCACGCCGCTAATGGTGACCGTGATGGCATTGGCCGGTAATAGTTCAACCAAATCACCTTTATTAACCTGTGAAGCAGTAGTTGAGACGACAGGCGTTGCTGGCTGAGATACCACAACGGGCTCGGCAACCGGCGGTTGCTCAACAAACACATAGCGCTCTTGCTCGCGACGATAATAAATGTTGTCGATCACTGCATAAGTGATGCCCGCAATAATGATAATTTCGGCACCGCGGGGCATTTTGGAATGGTGGTAAACGCGGTGAGTGGGGGCTTTGTGGCTAGGGCGAAAACCTGGCTTTAACACGACGACCAAATTACTTTTCTTGCTTGGCGAATGGGGTTTTGCAATAGCGGGTGAAATGCTTAGCGTCATGGCAATAAGTGCGACACAACAATGTTTAACGGTTAGCTGCGGCATATCAAGTACTCCTCAAAACAGCGAATGGAGAGTTTACAAACACTTAATGAGCTAGCTTAGATGGATTAGTTCATGGCTTCTGTAAAGAAATGTTGGCCTGAGCGGGAAAGCACCTCAGACCATATCAAAGGGACGTAATTTGAGATTTGTTGAAGCCAAACTTTTAGGCGATTTGGCTCATTTCGCTGATGGTTACGTTGTCGATTTTTCCCTCAACGGCAGCTCTGTAGCTAGCGATATGAGGGCTGTCGATATGATTGCGCCATAGCTCACGAGATTGCCAATTTTCATAAAACACAAAATGAGCCGGATTTTCATTGTTCTGATGCAAATCGTAGTTAATGCAACCTGCCTCGGAACGAGTTGGTTCAATCAGTTTTAAAATCTCAGGCTTCACCGCTTCGAGGTGTTCGGCCTTGACAAAAATGTTGGCGATAATTGTTAACTGCGACATGGTTTCTCCCTAATGGTTGGCTTTCGCCGGTGCGCTGAATTTAGCAATTAAGTTTTACGATAGCTGCTTATGGCATGTTTAGCATAGGCATTGAGCTAGCCAACCTTGAATGCTGTTCAAGCCCCCAGCGGATTACACGTCATCGAAACCAATTCGAATCGCGTTAAACTACTCGCTCCATTGTTGGATTAGCTGGCGGAATCAATGATGCATAGAGTTACCTGAATCAAGGTCAGCCACCTCATTGATGCGGCCTAAGCAGGAGGACTATTCATAGTCATGTTCTTGAGCTTGCTTCGGTTTTAACTTGTGTTGCTTACTGTATGATTGGGCGATAGTTTTTTAATATGTTTGTGTGCGGCAATAAGTAGGGATTGCTTACCTTGCAAGGTAGGTGAACCTTGTAAGGTCGCGATAATAAGCGTTAGGCACCTAAGGTAGGACTCGAACATGTTCCATAAAAACAGAATGTTAATAGTCGTCTTGTCAATTTTGGTATTACTAATTCTGTTTCAGTCGTTCACTACATACCAAGCAATTTCGCTATTTGGTGAGCCCGAAGCCGTTGTATTTAATCGCGCTATTCATGTGCTATCAGCAAACTTTTTTATTCTATCGCTAGCCGTTGTTCTCTTTAAATTCAATCGGATTGCAGCTCTAATCTTGTCATGCTCATGTTACTTATGTGCGGTGTCATACGTGTATGTATTAAAAGGTGAAATGGAGCTAATACAAGGTTGGTTTACTTTGGTTCCTGTTGTGGGCGTGGTTTGGTATTTAAAAGAAAAGTGGAGTTCTTCAAATGCCTAATAAGGCAATTAAAAATCGCCCACAAAGAGCGTGGGCTGGACTCGCTATCGCTCGCCCGTTAACGAGGCGCTGGGGGATCCCCTCATAATTTAGGCATTCCCGTTTGATGAACCAGGCTGATGTAATGCCCAATTGCCCAGCGTATATCTGCGCTGCTGATTGGGTAATCCCGCCATCGTTTTCTTACCTCCCGCCCTAGCCGAATCAAAGATAAAACTCGCCTGTGGCGTATCGTGTTGGCTTGAAATTGAGCAGTCCAATTGCGCTTAATTGCGACCATGCCGAGTAGCCGCAATGCCCATTCGGCCAACATGGCGATAAGTAATAAAAT
>NZ_JAHZSS010000044.1 GCF_019457915.1 Neiella holothuriorum | reverse complement strand
GCCGTCCTAAAATAAGTTGACGGTTTTTATTAAGCCAGCGTTCCTTCAACGCTGGCTTTTTTGTGCACTTGTTCTGGCGTTTGCATACCAAGGCTTAAGTGCGGCCTGAGCTGATTGTAGATAGCAACGGACTCTTTCACGAGTTGTTTAAGTTCATCAAAGCTCTGGCACTTATGAACTAAGAACTCTTGCTTCAAGATACCATTCACCCGCTCAGCTAATGCGTTTTGATAACAGTCATAGCCATCGGTCATTGATGGGGTAATGGCATGCTTTTGCAGCTCGGACTGATAGAGTGAGGCGCAGTATTGTGAGCCTCGGTCTGAATGATGTATCAGTGGCTCATTACTTTGCCTGGCCTTTATCGACATTCTCAGAGCTTTGACGACATCCGTTGTTTTCATTTCTCGGCTCAATTCATAACCCATGATTTTGCGGCTGTAAGCGTCGGTTGTTAGCGACAAGTAGTGAACACCTTCATGACTCTGAACATAGGTGATATCACTGGCATAGACTTGCTCTGGCCGATTGAGCTGAATGTCTTGAGTGAGATTTGGGTACTTCCTCATCCAATGCTTGCTGTGCGTTGTTTTGGTGTAACTTATCTTCGGCTTAACCAGCATCTTCTGGTGGCGCAGGTAATCAAACAGGCCATCCCGACCAAGCTTGATACCCAGCTCAACCAGCTTGGGTTTAAGCAGGTAATAGAGTTTACGAGTCCCAAGGCGCGGCATAAAACGCCGGAGCTCTTGGACCAATGCTTTAACCGGCTCTAATTGCTGAATACGACATTGATAGCGAGCGAGTCGCTGGTAAACCGCTTGTCTTGAGATGCCATAGAGTGTGCAAGCGCGACTCAGGCTTAGCTTTTTCGTCGCTTGAAGAGCTCTTGCCGTGCCAACAAAGGCTTTTTTAGATAGGACGTGCCACACTCCTTATCAATGCGTTTGAGCATTTCGTGATAGATGAGGTGTAAGTCATCCATGTCACGGATTTTCTGCTCCAAACGCTTAATCTTTTGTTCGGGCGTTTCTTTTGAGGGAGTCATTTGAGCACCTGTCTGGGTCCAGTCCAGTTGACCATGTTTCCTTAACCAGACTAGTACAGTGCTGCGTCCTTGGATGCCATATTTGTGCTGAGCTTGTTTGTAAGTTAGTTCGCCTTTTTCAACTTGTGCCACCACGGCTAATTTAAAGCCCAATGTATAGTCGCGCTGAGTGCGCTTTGTTTTTGAAGGGATTCGCTTTTCCATCATAGGTCTCCAATGTGTAAACCTATTTCAGGACGGGACA
>NZ_JAHZSS010000043.1 GCF_019457915.1 Neiella holothuriorum | reverse complement strand
GGGGTTCTAGGGATTTTCCCCTCTAAAAAGACTTAATCCTCTGTAGACCACACCAATAAATGGCTGCGGAGGTGGGTTACTACTTATAAGTGTGGCAAATTAGGTAAATATCGTACATTTAATACGGAACAGCCCTGATATGGCCATCAAAAACGAAATTACTATTCTCACGAGAGCAGAACAGGCAGATCTTTATTCCCCACCCATTTTTTCAATCGAAGAACAACGTCTGTACTTTTCTCTGAACGATGCGGAATTGGCAGTTTTTCGGTCAATTCGTCTCAGAGCTCATAGATGTTACTTTGTCGCGATTTTGGGATACTTCAAATCAAAGCCCGTCATCCTAGATATCGCTTACTCGCAGGTTTCTAAGGATTTAATGTTCATCAGTAAAGAGCTGCTTGGCGGCAAGGGGCTCAGACCATTCACTCCCTCACAAAAACAAAAAGATCGACTCTACGCAAAAGTATTAGACCTTGCTGGTTATCACAAATGGGACGAAAGTCAGCACTTCAATTCTCTTTTCGACCACCTTGTTCAGGTGGGCAATGCCTGGCTGGAGCCGCGTTACCTCTTTGATACTGCTATTGAATTCCTAACCAGTCACAGCATTGCTATCCCTAGGTACACCGTACTCCAGAGACTGATAAGCAGAGCGATGCAGCAGGTCAGAAAAGACCTGGCGCACCAACTTAATCAACTCACCAGTCCTGAACTTCACGTCTTTCTGGACAGCATAACAGCCATTGATGACGGACTAAGCCTGAACCAGCTCAGAGGCGGTGCAAAAAGTCTGACCGTACCTGAACTTAAAAAAGAGCTTGCCCTTTATCATCAGTTAGCGCCATGGCGCACGCAAATCAATGGCGTTATCGATGGGCTTAATCTGTCTCTTAAAAATCGACAACACTTCGGTGAGCTCATCAACTATTACGGTAGTAAACTCAAACGATTCAAACGCGCACAGCAGCATCTATGGTTGCTATGTCACCTGACAGAGCGGATACAACTGGCACTGGAACGGTTAACTGATGGGTTCATTTACCATATCCGCAAGCAACAAGAAGCTGCCAACACCTTTGCACAACAAGCAGTGTTCCTGTCCTGGCAGTCAGCCGCGGACAATGTCACGAAAGCGGCAGAGTTACTGCATCTGTTTGTGGATGAGAACATTGATGATAATCAACCCTTCTCAGTAGTCAGACAACAGGCATTGAAGGTCATGAATGACAGGGATATCCAGACCCTCTGCCTTTACCTGAAAAAACAGAAACGGACCGTGGAAGAGTACCAGTGGCAACATTACGATGAACAATGCAATCTCCTGGAGCAACTGTTAAGGCAGGTGTTTTTGTGCCTTGAATGTGAGGCCGGTAAAGGCTCAGAAGCCGTCGTCGCCCAACTTCAACAGATGCAGACGGAAATCGCATTCGGTGGACCACTGAAGA
>NZ_JAHZSS010000042.1 GCF_019457915.1 Neiella holothuriorum | reverse complement strand
TAGACATCATGATTCCCTGAGGCGAAGTGTCGATCTCCTGCGGTTTATCGTGGGTTAGTCGAACCAGAGCCACACTGTTAATGGGCGTTACTCTTTAACAGAAAACAGGAGATCGACATGTCTAAACCTAGCACGATTTTCATCGGCCTGGATGTGCACAAAGAAACCACGGATGTTGCGTTTGTTTCGAATCAAGATGAAGCCGTTTTGTTTTACGGCACCATCCCCACTAACAGTCGTTCTGTCAGCAACCTTATCAAGAAATTCTCAAGCAAAGCCAGCAAGTTAGTGGTGATTTATGAAGCCGGTCCATGTGGCTATTGGTTGTACCGAATGCTCGAGCGTAAAGGCATTGAATGCTGGGTAGTTGTCCCATCGCTCATCCCCAAAGCACCCGGCGACAAAGTCAAAACCGATAGGCGCGATGCGATGGCATTAGCACGATTAGCCAAAGCTGGCTTGCTGTCGTCGATTCACATCCCCAATGCTGATGATGAAGCCATTCGTGATTTAATTCGTTGCCGAGAAGATTGCATGTTGGACTTGCGCCAGGCACGCCAGCGGTTGAAGTCGTTTTTGTTGCGTAACGGCCATTCGTATTCAGGAAGAGATAACTGGAGCGATGCCCATAAACGCCATTTGGCCGATATTCACTTCATTGAGCCTGCCAAGAAAATCACCTTTCAGCATTACATTGGCATTGTTGAGCATCGCTACCAAAGCTTGCAGCACATCGAGCGGGAGTTAGAGCACTTAGGTCAGCAATGGTGCTGGTATCCACTGGTGCAATTTTTAACGGTCCTGCGTGGCATTCGCTTTTTAAGTGCCATTACTCTGGTGGCAGAGCTTGGTGATATGCGGCGCTTTGCTAATCCCCGCTCGCTGATGAACTTTGTGGGGCTAACCCCTTCCGAGCATTCAAGCGGTCAACGCCAGCAAATCGGTGGCATCACTAAATGTGGCAATACCCACGCCAGACGCATATTGATTGAAGCCGCATGGGCCTATCGCTTTTCACCCAAAGTTTCGCGTGAGTTGCAAATCAGGCAACAAGACCATTCGGTGAACTTACAAGAGCGTTCATGGCAAGCGCAGCTTCGGTTGTGCAACAAATTCCGGCGGATGAAGGCCAAAGGCAAAGAGCAAAACAAAGTGGTGGTGGCGATTGCCCGCGAGTTACTTGGCTTTATCTGGGACATTGCGCAACGGTTTGAGCCCAACAGCAAAGCGGTGGGTTAACCCAAAAGCAGCCACACAATGAACTAAAGAAAGAGACCCAGTTACAACCTGAATGAGACCGACCGGCGGCAGCGGTGCGAGCAATCCTCGAGGGCGTTAGGCGATTTAGATTCGCGCTCATAGACTGAGGCAAGGCTCCAACGGCGCAAACAAGTCATGCGGATAACCAAACCCGCGTATATCAGCAAGGTCAACCGCCGACACTTACTTGCCAAAGGTCACTCATTCAGGTTCTTCAATGCCGGAAAAAAATGTTCGGTAGGGAAACAGTTGCGCCTATTGACAACGGGAATCATATCAACGC
>NZ_JAHZSS010000041.1 GCF_019457915.1 Neiella holothuriorum | reverse complement strand
CAAGACAATCTGTGTGAACACTCAACAATAAGATTGAGTATAGGTAAGGAGGTGATCCAGCCCCAGGTTCCCCTAGGGCTACCTTGTTACGACTTCACCCCAGTCATGAATCACTCCGTGGTGACCGCTCCCCCGAAGGTTAAGCTAGCCACTTCTGGAGCAACCCACTCCCATGGTGTGACGGGCGGTGTGTACAAGGCCCGGGAACGTATTCACCGTAGCATTCTGATCTACGATTACTAGCGATTCCGACTTCATGGAGTCGAGTTGCAGACTCCAATCCGGACTACGACAAGCTTTAAGTGATTCGCTAACTCTCGCGAGCTCGCAGCACTCTGTACCTGCCATTGTAGCACGTGTGTAGCCCATCCCGTAAGGGCCATGATGACTTGACGTCGTCCCCACCTTCCTCCGGTTTATCACCGGCAGTCTCCTTAAAGTTCCCACCCGAAGTGCTGGCAAATAAGGACAAGGGTTGCGCTCGTTGCGGGACTTAACCCAACATTTCACAACACGAGCTGACGACAGCCATGCAGCACCTGTCTCAGAGCTCCCGAAGGCACTAATCTATCTCTAGAAAATTCTCTGGATGTCAAGGGATGGTAAGGTTCTTCGCGTTGCATCGAATTAAACCACATGCTCCACCGCTTGTGCGGGCCCCCGTCAATTCATTTGAGTTTTAACCTTGCGGCCGTACTCCCCAGGCGGTCAACTTAATGCGTTAGCTCCGTCACCCACAGCGTAAAAGCCACAAGCAACTAGTTGACATCGTTTACAGCGTGGACTACCAGGGTATCTAATCCTGTTTGCTACCCACGCTTTCGCATCTGAGCGTCAGTTTTTGTCCAGGGGGCCGCCTTCGCCACTGGTATTCCTTCAGATCTCTACGCATTTCACCGCTACACCTGAAATTCTACCCCCCTCTACAAAACTCTAGTCTGCCAGTTCCAAATGCTATTCCGGAGTTGAGCTCCGGGCTTTCACATCTGGCTTAACAGACCGCCTGCATGCGCTTTACGCCCAGTAATTCCGATTAACGCTTGCACCCTCCGTATTACCGCGGCTGCTGGCACGGAGTTAGCCGGTGCTTCTTCTGCAGTTAACGTCACACAATATTGGTATTAACAATATCGCTTTCCTCACTGCTGAAAGTACTTTACAACCCGAAGGCCTTCTTCATACACGCGGCATGGCTGCATCAGGCTTGCGCCCATTGTGCAATATTCCCCACTGCTGCCTCCCGTAGGAGTCTGGACCGTGTCTCAGTTCCAGTGTGGCTGATCATCCTCTCAGACCAGCTAGAGATCGTCGCCTTGGTGAGCCATTACCCCACCAACTAGCTAATCTCACTTAGGTTCCTCTCTGAGCGAGAGCCGAAGCCCCCTTTGGCCCGTAGGCGTTATGCGGTATTAGCAGTCGTTTCCAACTGTTGTCCCCCACTCAAAGGCAGATCCCTAAGCATTACTCACCCGTCCGCCACTCGTCATCAAACTAGCAAGCTAGTTCATGTTACCGTTCGACTTGCATGTGTTAGGCCTGCCGCCAGCGTTCAATCTGAGCCATGATCAAACTCTTCAATTAAAAAGTTTAATGCGTTGCTCAACTGATTGATTTTCGATTAATCGAATTGACTGTTCAAATAAGAACACTCTTCAATAAGTTGATAATTTTTTATCTCAACTCACTGCGAGTGCCCACACAGATTGTCTTGCTTAATTGTTAAAGAGCGTGCGTCTTTC
>NZ_JAHZSS010000040.1 GCF_019457915.1 Neiella holothuriorum | reverse complement strand
CCACGTACTCGTCCTTGGTTTCAATATGGCCTGACACAGTCACAGCTCGCCATGAGCGATGTCTTTTTTACTAAAAAGGGGTTCTAGGGATTTTCCCCTCTAAAAAGACATAATCCTCTGTAGACCACACCAATAAATGGCTGCGGAGGTGGTTTACTTTCAGCTTGGAGCCTAATCATCCACTATCGGCCTTGTTATTTCGCCAATATTGGGCAATTTCCCAGTATTAGTGAAGTTATACGTTCCGCTTAAGTTGATATTTTGCCACGCAACGGGCGAAACAGCACGAGTGATACCCGCTTTCTCTTCATCTCCTCTCGCTTCAAAGTGTCCCAGAAGATGACTCAGTATCGCGGAGTTGAAGTAGATGATCGCGTTGGCAAGCAATCTTGCGCATTCATTCCAGATAGCGATTTCAGACTCGTTTTTGCCACGGAACTGATCACCATTCACCGACGCAATGGCTCGTCTAAGGAAGTGCCATGCTTCTCCCCGGTTCAGGGCACGTTGCACATACTGCCGCAAACTGGCATCGTCGATGTAGTCAAGTAAATATTGCACTTTAACCAGTCGATTATACTCCGTCAGAGCCTGTAATATTGGGTGTCCAGAAGGGTAACCAGACAACTTTCTTACCAGCATTGCTTGTGTCGTCCGCTTTGTCTGAAGTGACAGAACAATACGCCTGATATCTTGCCATCCCGTTGTAATAACATTCGTTCTGATAGGCTTCTTTAGCGCCAGTATGGTGCTGCCTTGTTCACTTTCAGTCACATCAAACAGATCATTGATGACACTACTGAACTGCGCGTATCGCGGTGCAAAACTGTAACCGCATAGATCCAGTAAGGCGAAGTTAACATGATTGACACCGTGTGTATCTGTCGAGAGTACGTCAGGTTTGATTTCACTGCTGTTGGATTGTAACAGGTCATAAATATAGTGTGATTCGTGCTCGTTGGAACCGATGATCCGAGCATTGAGGGCGCTGTGGTTGGCCACCAGTGTCATGGCCGTGATCCCTTTGTTGGTGCCGAAATACTTAGAGGAGTACCGGGTTTTAAAGGTTTCCAGATGGGTTTCGAATTTCTGACCATCCGCACTGGCATGCAGCTGGTCCTCCTGAATATGGTAGTGGCGGAAGATGGGTAGCGCTGCAACCGCATTATTGATCACGTCGCTGGCGTCATGCAGCGTTTCAGGCCGGATATAGTTGGCCTGCACCGTACTCAGGTGTTCATAGCTTCGATCGGAGATCTGCGCCATGCCATACACACCACGGTGAGTGGCGTTGGCAATCAGAATGGCCAGTAAATCATCCTGATGAGTGAACCCTTGTTTTTGTATCGGAAGTACATGAGTCAGACATTTCATAAACCCGGTTTCGCGCTCTACATACCGCAGTACATCCGCGATACCGACCGGTTGCATTCGCTTAAAAAAGGGATTGTTGACCAGAGATGTAGCGCTTTTGGTCGGCAGACGCCAGCGGGTACCGGTACGATTTTTCATGATCACATTTCGATTGTCTCCCTCATCAATATGGAGAGCAACGTCTTTGAGTGCACTTTCCAGCCGGTGTTGTTTCTCCTGTAACAATAACTCTGCGGGCTGTTTTAGTCTGTCCAGTGTTGATGAGGCCAGCAAGGTATCCTGCGATGTCTGGGGGATCAGGTCGTCTTCCAGTGCGCGGTATTTGGTAACATTTGGCAAATAAATGCGTCCATTCAGTCGTGAGGTTAACTGCCGGTAGAGCAGCCATTCGTAACGTTGCGGGTTAACGTTATCCTGTTTAACCAACCATGGGAGGTGCTTTTTCGGGATGAGCGACGTATCCATCGTCTTCAGTGGTCCACCGAATGCGATTTCCGTCTGCATCTGTTGAAGTTGGGCGACGACGGCTTCTGAGCCTTTACCG
>NZ_JAHZSS010000003.1 GCF_019457915.1 Neiella holothuriorum | reverse complement strand
GAACAAGTGCACAAAAAAGCCAGCGTTGAAGGAACGCTGGCTTAATAAAAACCGTCAACTTATTTTAGGACGGCACAGATTAGCAGTGATCAGCACCCAAGCTGTGCTTGTAACTCGCCCATCTTTTTTTCGGTCAGCTGGTACCAGCCCATCGCTACGCCACCAAGCAACGCTAGCACTCCAGGGATCACGGTAAACATCAACAAAATACCATGCACGGTTTCGGCTGATTGCTCAACGTTTGCTTGATAACCAAACCAGGCCAATAAAAAGCCAGTTGCCGCGCCGCCAACGGTCCAACCCATTTTCTGACCGAATGAAGCGCCCGCAAAGATTAGTCCTGACGAACGCGAGCCGCTGCGAGCTTCTTGGTAGTCAACAATGTCGGCATACATTGCAAATACGATAGGAACGGTTGGCCCCGACAAAAATGAACTAACAAAGTGCAGCGCGTAAATCGCGACTAAGTTCGATTGTCCACAAAGATAAATAGCCGCCATCATCACCGCATTAAGAAAATTAAGTACGATGTAAATGCGTTTTTTATCAGCCCACCGGATCAACCAATTGGTAGCGCCTGCACCGAGCAAGTTACAAAGCGAGCCGCCCACTAAAAACCATTTAGCGGCACTTTCGTCCTGTAAGTAATATTTGAAGTAATGAATTGTTATGCCGTTGCGAATCGCGACAAAACTAAGCGCGAAAATACCAACCACAAAAAGCAGCAAAAATGGCGGGCTTTTTAACAGCTCAAACATCTCTTTCTTTAACGCGTGCTTTTTCTGAACAGGCTGTACTCGTTCTTTAGTCAGCGCAAAACACAGCACCAACAAGCAACACAACACCACACCGTAAAGCGCCATCGTGCGCTGGAAACCAAGTGCTTCATTGCCGCCGCCAAAACGCTCCACTAAATCGAGCGTAAAGTAGAGCACCAAAATACCCGCTCCGTACGCGCCCATAAATCGCCATGATGACAAGGCAGCACGTTCTTTCGGATCGTTTGTTAGCACGCTTAGCATGGAGGAGTAAGGGATGTTTATCGCGGTGTAGATCATGCCAACCAAGAAATAGGTCACATACGCATAAACCAATTTACCATTGGCAGATAGATCGGGCGCTGTAAACGCCAATGTTGCGACAATGGCGAGCGGTATTGCGCCAAAAATTAAATACGGCCTAAATTTGCCCCAACGCGTTTCTGTTCGGTCCGCAATAATTCCCATAATTGGATCATTTACGGTGTCCCACACACGCGTCAGAAGAAGCATGGTGCCAATCGCGGCAGCGGAAATTCCGAACACGTCGGTATAGAAGTAAATTTGAAAGTAAATAAAGGTCATCCAAACAAAATTGAATGCCGCGTCACCGAGGCCGTAGCCTATTTTTTCACTAAGTTTGAGTTTGTTTGGAGGCACCAGAATACTACCTTATAGCCAATGATAACGTTTTCATTGTTATCTAAAGCAAGGCGAGCAAACAAGCCATTTAGTGAGGAGTGTGAGAAAGATCAGTTTACGAGGGCGTAAAAAAGAAAAAAGCAGGCCGAAGCCTGCTCTTTATAAATTCTGTAATTATTTAGTCATTAAGACTGAACAGATGCGTCTTTAGCGTCAACGTTCTTGTACTTGCGAGCGAAATCGCTGATCTGACGGCCGTTACAAACCACGTTGCGGGTTTGGAACTTGTTCAAGCCTAATTCTTTACCCAGAGTGTCAGCAGCTTGCAGACCTTGAGTTGCAGCAGCAACACAAACTTGAGACTCAACCGCTTCGTTTGCAGCAACAAACTTCAAAGAAGTGTTGGCAAGAGCAGGAGTAGAAAGTAAAGCAACAGTTGTAGCAGCAACAGCGAAGATGGATTTCATAGTAAACCTCAGCATTAGAAAAAAGTAAAAATACAAACTTGTTTAATTAGCTGATGGAGTCCCTCCTCATCAGTGGCCGCAATTGTTGATCAACATCACACTTTATGTCAACCAAAAATGTGATCAAAATCACCTTTAGTTTTTAAGAGCAAGAATAAATCTAGTTACCAAACTTAATTATGTAATTGTATTTTATAGACAAACAACATCAACAAGCATTCCATTTACAGGCGATTGGTTATAACAAACTGTCGACCAGTAATAACTTCTGTTAAAACACACCCGGTTAATAATTGCTCAACAATTAACCTGAGCTAGTCTTTGAAGCACGGCAAACCCAATGATGAGTAGCAATCAAAAGGATGCATGATGGCCAATTTCAAATTAGCGGTAGAACACACCCTTAAAGCCGAAGGCGGTTACGTTAACGATCCTGATGATCCCGGTGGTGAAACTTACAAGGGCATAGCACGAAACAGGAATTCCAAATGGCCGGGCTGGGTAGATATCGACTTACACAAAAATAAAGCTAACTTTCCAGCTAGCCTCGACTCAGACGACGCCCTGCAAACGAAGGTACACGCCTTATATGAAACATTATATTGGGACAAAGTCTGTGGCGATGACATTGACGATCAAGACATCGCCGAGTCCATTTTTGACTTTGCCGTTAACGCAGGCCCCCGAACCAGCGCCAAATTAGCGCAGATATCTGTTGGAGCGACGGCCGATGGCGTCATTGGCCCCAATACCATCGCAAAGATTAACGAAGATGATAAACGCGCCTTTTTAGCAACATTCGCATTGGCCAAAATTGGCCGCTACGTCAGTATTTGTGAAAAACGCTCGGCTAGCCGGAAGTACTTTTTTGGCTGGGTTCGTCGCACATTAGAAGGAGTTTAGTATGGCTGGATTCTTTGCAAACTTATTTAGTGCCGGCGCCAGTAGCTTGGTTGAAGCGGTGGGCGATGCCATTGACAAGAACTTTACCAGTGACGAAGAGCGTCAAGCCCTTGAAGCAGAGATGGCGAAAGCATCAATGCAATATGAGCTTGAAATGGCGACGCTTGGCCTCGAAGAAAAGAAAGTACACTTGGCTGATACCGCAAGCGCACGCGATCATCAAAGTAGGGTACAAGAAAGTGAACACGCCAGCTGGCTTGCCAAAAACGTGCACCCGCTATTGGCGGTTGGCATTATCGGGCTCACCTTTTTTATGTATTTTTGGATCATTCAAGGCGACCTATCCGAAATCGACAAAAACGGCGTTAAAGACATTGTGATATATATTCTCGGCGCGTTGACGACCATTGCGACACAAGTAGCCGCCTACTACTTTGGCTCAAGCCAAGGCAGCAAAGACAAGCAAAAATCGCTCGATAATATGGCCAACGGTAGAAACAAAACTTAACCCGCGCTTTCTGCTACAATCGCGCCCATCTGAATACGCCGCTAGCGGCGTATTCTTCATTTTATATTGGCGAGCACCTCACCTTGACTAGTAGTGATTTTGAAAGTTTGAATCTTAAACCGGCCCTTTTAGCGAACTTAAGTTCGCTTGGCTATCAACAGCAAACCGCGATTCAGGCGCAAAGTTTACCCATTATTTTGACTGGCAAGGACGTCATTGCGCAGGCAAAAACCGGCTCAGGGAAAACGGCTGCGTTTGCCCTCGGCGTGTTGCAAAACCTCAACGTGTCTCGCTTTCGCGTACAATCCTTGATCCTTTGTCCGACACGAGAGCTGGCTGATCAAGTCGCCAAAGAAGTTCGCAAACTGGCCCGCCAAATTCACAACATTAAGGTACTGACCTTGTGTGGCGGCGTTCCCATGGGGCCACAAATCGGCTCGTTAGAGCATGGCGCCCACATTATTGTTGGTACGCCAGGTCGCATCGAAGACCATTTATCAAAAGGCCGGTTGGTACTCGACGAGCTGAACACCTTAGTCTTTGATGAAGCCGACCGGATGCTTGAAATGGGTTTTCAGACGGCAATTGATGCAATCATGGAATACGCACCCAACGATCGTCAGACTCTGTTGTTCAGCGCAACGTTTCCACCACAAATTAGTAAAATTGCAGCGCGCGTTCTGTCTGAGCCTGAAACCATTAAAGTTGAAGCAACACACGACTCAAGCAGCATCGATCAACGCTTTTATAAAGTAACCGATGCTGCCAATCGATATGATGCATTACAACTATTGCTGCTTCACTTCCAACCTGAGTCGGCTGTCGTCTTTTGTAATACCAAACAAGAAACTCAAGAAGTTGCAGACTACCTTGTCGAAGATGGCTTCAGCGCCGTTGCATTGCACGGCGACATGGAGCAAAAAGCACGCGACAAAACCCTTATCCGATTCAGCAACAAGAGTGCTTCTATCCTTGTTGCAACCGACGTAGCAGCGCGTGGCTTAGACATCGATTCATTGGACGCGGTGGTTAATTATCATGTCGCCCATGATCCTGAAGTGCATGTTCATCGAATCGGGCGAACAGGCAGAGCCGGTAGTAAAGGCTTAGCGCTTACACTGTCAAACGATAAAGAGGGTTACAAGCTGGCAATGCTAGAAGAGTACATTGGCTCTTCAACCGATCCGCTCGCACTGCCAGCACTTGAAGGTCAACCATCACCGCGCAAACCGAGCATGGCGATGCTGTGTATTGACGGCGGTAAAAAGCAAAAAGTTCGTCCTGGCGACATTGTTGGCGCATTAACCGGCGGGCAGGGCATTAACGGTGATCAAATCGGTAAAATCGACGTGCAAACATTTGTGGCTTACGTTGCCGTTCAGCGTGATGTGGCCAAGCTTGCGTTTAATAAATTGACCGAAGGAAAAATTAAAGGTCGCCAATTCAAAGTGTGGCGCGAACGCGGCTAATCCGTTAAGTGGTGTTGCCCAATTTAGCAACAAAAGGCAAATTCCGATGTTTGTCCTGCCAGGGTAAACCGTAGCCTACCAAGTTCTCATCGGTCGCCATTTCGTAGGCGTAGTATTGAGTAACAGGGATGTGGACGCGTCCTGGTTTGACGAACAATGTTGCAATAGAAATTGAGTGCGGTGCGTGTAGGCGTGTGAAGTAGTTAACCACGCGCTTCATGGTGCCGCCGGATTCGATGGCATCGTCGATTAATAACACGTGCTGATCGGTGATGGACACATTTTGATGATAAATGATCTCGGATTGATTATTGCGCTCACCGGGCGTGTGCGGACAAGAGACATAGTCCATTTTGATATCAAAACTAAATTGACGGACTAAATCCGCGCAAAATAGAATTCCGCCCGGCACCATGGTAATGACAATAACCTCATCACCTTCAAACTGCCGATTCAATTGCGCGGCAATCAAGTGAACTCCTTTTTCGATATCGAGCGCTGATAACACGCGATCACCTAATTTCGTACTTTTCAATATCAAGACTCTTGTTGCCCAACATGATTGACTATTCGGTGAGCTGACTACTCTTTTGGCTCGTCGTCTTTCAAGTACACCAGCATCAATGAATCAAACAGGTTTGTGCAATCTGCAGCATTCCAATCTTTATAAAAATTGTCATCTGATTTTGCCATTGGCGCAGCGTATTTTTTGCTCAACTTATCAGTCTGATTTGGTCGCGGATTGTAATCTTCAACAAACGCCCACATCACCTCTTTCATATCATCTGCAAAACGATCATGGGCGGGCGATATTTTACTAAAAACGGTGACACCCGCGATGCATCGACTGGCGAGGTGCGGGTTGGTTATGGTGTGTGCTGCTCGCGGGTTGTTCTTCATAAAGCGCTCTTGGCTTTCATGACTGAATGTATAAGAAATAGCGTACGAAGGCGCGGCAACCACACTCAGTATGATGGCTGAAATAACCGCAATGGCCATCGAATGCTTACCGAAATTAACAGCTTTATTCATTTCTAAACACTTCCCATTAAAAGAATCGTATTGGCATACCAATGCGTTACCGAACTTGATAAATCGAACACAAGGCACTGCTCCAATATGACCCGCCCAAATAAAATTGGTTCACCGATTTAGCCGCAACGTCACCGGTAGCAAAGAAAAGGTTGACCCAAACCCGTGAAGTGATGCCCATCGCTGAGCACGCCGACGCAAATTAGCGAAACTTCCTGTATCGCTACAATTCCAGTTCGAACTAACAGATATTGCTAAAATGCGCTCTCCATCCGCTATCAAAATCGCTACAATACGCCGGTCGACTAACGCAAGGACCATCATGAAATACGCAAATATAATTGCCGCGATTACCCTGCTAACTTCGGGTTTCTCAAACGCTTACCAAACAGAAGATACGCGTCTACTTCGCTTTGCTGACATTCACAAGGAACAAGTGACCTTCGTGTATGCTGGCGATATCTACATTGCCGATCACACCACAGGTGAAAGCCTTCGCTTAACCGATCATATTGGCTTTGAAGCCTTCCCTAAGTTTTCACCTGACGGCCAACAAATTGCCTTTTCAGCTGAATATAACGGTAGTCGCCAAATCTATGTGATGAATGCTGATGGTTCGGGCCTGAAGCAGTTGACGTACTACAACGATGTCGGCCCAATGCCGCCTCGCGGCGGGTTTGATTATCGCGTGCTGGATTGGACGCCCGATGGCAAACATGTCATTTTTCGCGCCAACCGTACGCCGTGGGGTAAGCGCATGGGGCGCCCTTATATGGTCTCTGTTGACGGCGGCATGGAAAGCCCATTAGCTGTTCCGGAAACTGGCGGCGGTATGCTAACGCCGGATGGTAACCGTTATGTGTACACCCCAATCGATCGTGAATTCCGTACATGGAAGCGCACTCGCGGTGGTAGAGCACAAGATGTTTGGGTCTACGATTTAGAAACTAATACCTCAGAGCAGCTCACAACGCATCGCGCAACCGACCACCAACCAACCGTGGTTAACGATAATATTTACTTTGTGTCTGACCGCGAATTCACCCTCAACCTATACCAATATCAAGCTGGCAAGGCGCCTAAAAAACTAACCCATTACTCTGAGTTTGATGTGTTGTGGCCTTCGGCAGGACCAGACGCAATTGTTTATGAAAACGGCGGCTACCTTCATCGTTTCGATCCGAAAACAAATAAAGCAACCAAACTCACTATTAATATCGCTGGCGTGCGCCAGTTTGCAGAACCATACAGCAAAAATGTTGCGCCATTTATTGACTCCATGAGTATCGACAATAGCGGTAAGCGAGCCTTATTTACTGCACGTGGTGAGCTATTTTCCGTACCTAAGAAAGACGGCGTAACACGCAATTTATCGCACACCCCTGAGGGCCGTGAAATTGCAGCCAGCTGGTCACCTAACGGTCGTTATATTGCCTATATGAGTGACGCGACGGGTGAATACGAAATCTATATCAAGGACAGATCAGCCAATAACAAGACGAAGCAACTAACAACAAACGGCACAATATGGCGTTTTGATCCCGTATGGTCGGCTGATAATAAAAAGCTTTTATTTTCCGATCAGAACCACACCTTGTGGGTGCTTGATGTTCGCTCCGGAAAGCAAACTAAGATTGATGTTGCGCGGTTTAATGAAAATGGCCTGACGAATTACACGTGGTCGCCAAATAGCCAAGACATTGTTTATGTCAAAAACAATGAGAATCGTTATAGCTCCTTGTGGCACTACAACCTTAAAAACAAAAAAGTCACACGTTTAACCGATGAAATGACCTCCGAGCGGAATCCAACGTTCTCGCCAGACGGTCAATATCTTTACTTTACGTCAGAGCGCGATTTCAACTTAGCGTTCTCTAGTTATGAGTTTGACTACTTATATAACAACGCAACACGGATTTACGGTGTTGCAGTCAACGACAAAATTGACGCCATGAACCGCTTTGCCAGTGATGAAGTGGCCATCAATGACGATCAAGAAGAGCAGGGCGATAGCAACAACGTATCTACCCAACTTAATAGCAAAAATTTTGCCCAGCGCGTTGAGGTACTGAATGCTAAGGCCGGTAATTATCGTGCGCTGAACGCCATTGGTGATGGCGTTTTGGCCATCTCCGGCAACGAGCTGAAATTAATCGGTGTAGGGCGCAACGGTGACGTGAAAACAGTTGCTGAAAAGGTCGATGACTACGCAATTTCAAACAACGCTGAACACCTATTAATTCAATCGGGCGATCACTACAGCATTGTTGAACCGAAAGAAAAGCAAGATCTTAAAAAGTCTCAAATCGACTTAGCGCAGATGAACCTTAAAATTGACCCAACCGTCGAATGGCAGCACATGTATGTTGAAGGTTGGCGTACATTGCGTGACTGGTTCTACGATGAAAATCATCACGGGCAAGATTGGGATGAAATTCGCAAGCGCTATCAACCCATGGCCGATGCAGTTGCTCACCGAGCAGATCTCGATTACGTACTCAGCGAAATTGCTGGCGAAATTAACGCTGGCCACATCTATGTTCAATCGGGCGATCAACCTAAAGCACCGCGCAAACCCCACGGCTTATTGGGTGCCAAAATTAGCCAGCACAGCTCTGGTTTTGCCCAAATTAGCGACATCTTCGGTGGTGAAAACTGGCATGAGAACTTCCGCTCGCCATTAACCGAGCCGGGCGTTAAAGCCAATATTGGTGATTACATCATTGCCGTACAGGGGCTATCAACCAAAGGTGTTAGCAATTTTTACGAATTGCTTGAAAATACCCAAGGCCAACAGATAGAACTGCTACTAAGTGACTCGCCAAATAGCAAAAACACCTGGAAGGTCCCCGTTAAGCCAATCGCTAGCGAACAAGGTTTACGCTATTTGGATTGGGTTAAATCTCGTATGGCATACGTTGATAAATTGTCGGATGGCCGTATTGGCTACGTGCATTTACCTAACACCAATATTGATGGCAATCGCGAGTTGTTTAAGACCTTTATGCCACAAACGACCAAAGAAGCTCTGATTATTGACGATCGCTATAACGGCGGCGGCTTTATTCCTGAGCACATGATTACGTGGTTGGCTCGTAAGCCATTAAACTATTGGAAGCGTCGTGGTGTAGAGCCCACTAAAACTCCACAGCTTGCCCACGATGGCCCTAAGGCAATGCTGATCAACGGATACTCAAGCTCTGGAGGCGATGCACTGCCATATTATTTCCGCCAAGCGAACCTCGGTAAATTGATTGGAACGCGTACTTGGGGCGGCTTAATTGGCATTTCTGGTAATCCCAAATTAGTGGATGGCGGGCAGGTCATTGCGGCAACGTTCCGTATTCTCGACAATGACGGTAACTGGATCATCGAGAACGAGGGCGTAAGCCCAGATATCGAAGTTATTGATCGGCCTGAATTAGTATTCAAAGGGCAAGATCCTTCAGTTGAACGCGCCGTTAAGGAGCTACTTGCCGAGCTAAAGGCAAATCCAAAGCGTCAACTAACAGTGCCGCCAGCACCTTCTAAATTTTGATAATCCATCCATATAAAAAAGGCCGATAACTCGGCCTTTTTTATGTCTTGGTTTTTATTTAGCTATTAGTCTGGCTTAGCTGATTCCATCAAACCGTTGTTTAGATCTGTTGCCCAACCTTTAACCATTCGTCGGATCTGCTGATTGTTATCAATTGAAGTTTGACGAACCATGTGCCCCCAATCAGTTGCTTCTTTATTGTCGACAACACGAGCCAGAATCTCGCCGCTAACTGAATCATACAACTCTAGTACTAGAGTCATTTCACCTGCGCTTTCAGCGTAAACGCGAGCAGAGCTGGTGTGAGTCATTTCACCTAAGTTCGCTAGGTAAACATTGATTAGCTTTGGCACCACAAGCAAGGTGTTATCACCACGCTTATCGCTCATGGTGTAGTGACCGTGCTCTTCAATCACTTCACGAAACGTTTCATCGAATAACAACTGGATCTTCGGCGTGACAGTTTCCATCGCACGCTTCATTTGACCACGTGTGTTAAACGAGCTGCGATAAGCATTTTTTCGGAACCCGACATCGGCAACCGTTAATGCCAGACTATCGTAGTGTGAAAAATCTGCGCCTTGCTTCAAATAAAGCTCATCAACTTTGTCCGAAGCGGTAGCCACTAGATGATCATAACTGGTGTTGGTTGCTGACTCGTCGGCCTTTACTAAATTGGCACTCAACATCGTTAAACAAACGGTGCTAATAATAACGGCCACTTTGGATAGACGTTTCATCACATTAGTCCTCACTTAAAATTTTGTGTATATAGCTCGTTAGCAAGTCAAAGTATCGCCACAGCCCTGCAGGGCAACTAAATGTTTATCATCTTAAATTTAAATCCCAATGTGAAAAATAAGGCTAAACGAAACGCACTGTTTACCTAAGTGGCACAATCAGCACGACATAGCCATCACACACATAGTTATAAGACCGAAGGTGAGGGCGGAAAGTTACATCGGAAGACAAAATACCCATCCAGAACTCAAATTTTTTAAAGCAATTGAGCCATTTAACCATGAATCGTTGAGAAATAATGATCTGCAAAGCCCTGAATGCCATACAAGTAAAGTGAACCTGAGGAGGAACTCATGAATGCATCAGACCTACATCATGGCATGATCGTCGATTTCAATAATCAAGCAGTTGAAGTGTTATCAATCAATAACACCACTGGCATTGCGACGGTACGTAAATGTAGTAGCTACGAACATACGCAAGCAGAAGTCCATTTGTTAGTAGAAGATCCCCAACTCCATACAGATAGTTATTGTTACTATTAGTACGCCAACGAACGGTTGAAAATAGCCCTCACGACACTCGATCAAATACGCGCATTGCGCTAATTTAGGCCATATCTAATGCCACAAGAGGAGTTTGTAATGAGGGCTATCGTTTCAATACTGACGCTGAGCATTGCTCTTGCTGGGTGTAGTCACCAGTCGTGGTACGACGGGATCCAAACAAGCAAACGCAATGACTGCATGAAGCTGCCTCAATCGGAAGCCGACCAATGCCTAAATGAAACAAATAAAACCTATCAAGAATATGAACGCGAGCGGCAAGAAGCACTTGAACGATAACGCACATTACAGCCTATTCATTTGCGGTACGTTGCCACTAGAACTTTACCGGAAGGGAAGTCGCCAAACATAATCAGAATTAACAACAACGTTAGTGCTATAATCGTCAGCAGCCCAAGGATTGGGTATCGACTACAAAAAGGAATAAGTCATGAATGACATCTATACGATCCCACTAGAGTTACTCCGTAGCTACCTCTTCGATGCAAAACGAAACGACTTCCGCGCAGTAGCAAAATTGACAGAACTTTTTGGCTCTGTAGACCAAGCCGACCAATTTTTAGCACAGCAAGTGCACCAACAAATGCGCCGTAGGCTTGAATCTCGATTATTGGCGCCAAACACCGTACTTTAGAAAAACCATAAACGCGTCAATATAGCGCTCTATAAGCCATTACGTTTTGGAGAATATTTATGATTTACTCAACCACCGAATCAATTCCTGGTAAAGAAATTGGAGCGATTGTTGGCATTGTGACCGGCAATGTTGTTCAAGCAAAGCATATTGGCCGTGACATTATGGCGAGTTTAAAAAACATCGTTGGGGGAGAGATTCGGGGCTACACAGAAATGCTAACGGATGCTCGAGATATCGCAGTCACGCGTTTAATTGAAAGCGCGCAAGCAAAAGGAGCCGACGCGATTGTCGGCGTTCGATTTACCACAAGCACAATTATGGATGGCTCTTCTGAAATAATGGTGTTCGGTACAGCTGTTAAATTAAAGGCTCACGGAGCGTAAGTCAGCTTTCGTTGGTATGTTTTACCAACAAATTAATAAACGTAAAAAGAAACGTGGCGAAACTCATCCTCGAACAGGTGCCTACAGTGCACAATGTTGAGAGCACTTGTAGATTCCAGATAGCTGATAGCTGATAGCTGAATAGAGTGCTTGACTAACAATCGACACACAAACGTCATTTAACATAATATACATTGTGCGCATTCACATGCAAGAATGGCAGGATGGCTATCAGGCGCTTCGTTTGTGCTAACGACGCTCCTAAGGATTAATTCAGTATTTTAAGACTATTTGCTGACTGCCGTAAGCCCTTCGTGTGCTTACATGGTGCGCGAACATAAAGGTTAACCCAACTCATATGACCTGGTTATATTTAAATGACAATTCACCGGTGCGTTACTCTCATAACGCGCAATAGATCTTCTACGGTTAACTCTGCACGATGCTGCAACGCAGTCAGCTTGTTATACCGCGCTTACTCTCTAAAAACGTCAGTAAAAAAAACATGGCGTTTAGATTCATTTGAATCATTGGCTTGCGCTAAGGCAGACCACACCATAGAAGATTTGTAAGCGATGTTGGTCTCCAAAGCCACTGTTGATTTTTGATATGAGCTTGTAAACGAAATATTGAACGTTATTCAGCTTTCGTTTAACAAACGCCACTATAGTCTACACATCGATTTCAATTAGGATTCGCCATGGCCCGTTATTCGTATGTGTTACCCGTCATCAGTTTTTTTTTCATAACTGACGCTGTTGCCGCAGTTAAATTAGCGCGGTTTATCAGCCATGACGCGCCTTTCGAACAACAAGCGTGTTTGGGCTATGTAACACAGCACTCGCAGGGAATTCCTCGAGAAATTGCAAATTTAGGTTCGATTGATGGCAAGTTTTGCCAGCCTTTGGGTGTTTCTGTGGCACCAGAGCTTATTAATGAGGCACTTCAACGAGGCGACGATCTACCGTCACTTTCAAGAGAAATAATCAGTGAATCTGAACAAGCTGAACGGATATTGCCGCCAATTCAATACTCAAAGGAACAACTTGTTAATGGTGAACGTTTAATCATTGGTGTCGGCTTCAACTATGTTGAACACCTTGAAGAAACTGGCGATTACAGCGGTACAAGCCCCCTACTCCTTTTTTCCAAACCTGTCTTCCCTACAGGCCCCTATACACCGGTTAAAGTAGGATCAAGCGATCAGTTATTACTCGATTATGAAGTTGAATTGGCCATGATCACTTTGACCGATATCGATTTATCGAACCCACCAACGCCTAACGAGCTTTATCCAAACGTTGCATTTGCACTGGCGAATGATTTATCTGATCGGGTACCAATAATTACCAACCCAGAATTTGGCTATACCCAAGGAAAAAGTGAACCTGGCTACCTACCATTAGGACCTTGGCTACGACTTGGTCGCGAGGGCTTTGCTGACGAACAAGGTAACTGGCAAATCGATTCTTCTATTTCGCTTGGTGTCACCAAGGCTGAATCCGGTGAATTTATTTTGGAACAAGATGCATCGCTAACTCAAATGCGCTTTGATCCTTACCAAATCATTCAAATCATGGCAAAGCGCCATGATGCACAAGACAATATATGTATGCGCGATGCTGACGGACAACCACACTGGGTGCTCCCTCAAAACGGCATCATTCCAGCTGGCTCTATCTTATTGACTGGTACTGCCGGCGGCACAGCAATTCAGGCACCTAGTTTATGGAAGAAAATCGGTTTGTTCTTCAAAGCGGGCTTTTCAATCGATAATGCGCGCAACGTATTTCTGAATGAACAAATTGTTGATAGAAATCGACTGGGCTATTTACAACACCAAGACATGGTGTCAGCAAACATTCAGGGGCTCGGCCAGCAAGTATTTGAAGTGCAAGTATTAGCTCAAGATAACATCCAAAATCGGACTTTGCCGTCACCCATTTGCCAATAAAAAAGCCGGCCCAAAAGGCCGGCTTTTTTAATCATCAACCGTGAATTACCAACCGGTTTTTTCACGCAATGCTTTACCAATATCGGCAAGGCTATCAACGGTGGTTACACCAGCAGCTTCAAGTGCAGCAAATTTCTCTGCCGCCGTACCTTTACCGCCTGCAATGATTGCACCGGCGTGGCCCATACGTTTACCAGGAGGCGCTGTAACACCAGCAATGTAAGAAACAACTGGCTTAGTTACATTTTCTTTAATGTATTCAGCAGCTTCTTCCTCAGCAGAACCACCAATTTCACCAATCATTACAATGGCTTCAGTTTGTGGATCGTCTTGGAATAACTTCAGAATATCAATGAAGTTTGAGCCTGGGATCGGGTCGCCACCAATACCAACACAAGTTGATTGGCCAAAACCTTCGTCAGTAGTTTGTTTCACAGCTTCATAGGTCAATGTACCTGAGCGAGAAACAATACCAACTTTACCCGCTTTGTGAATGTGGCCCGGCATAATACCGATTTTACATTCACCAGGAGTAATGACACCTGGGCAGTTTGGACCGATCATACGAACACCTTTTTGAGTCAGGTATTCTTTAACAACGAGCATATCCAATGTTGGAATGCCTTCAGTGATCGTTACAATCAGTTCGATACCCGCATCTGCAGCTTCCAAAATGGCATCTTTACAGAATGGAGCAGGTACGTAGATTACCGTTGCGGTTGCGCCTGTAGCTGCTACAGCATCTTTAACTGTGTTGAAAACAGGCAGACCCAGGTGAGTTTGACCACCTTTACCAGGTGACACACCGCCAACCATTTGCGTACCGTACTCAATGGCTTGTTCAGAGTGGAAAGTACCCTGACCGCCCGTGAAACCCTGACAAATAACTTTGGTATCTTTGCCGATTAATACGCTCATGCTGCACCTCCAGCGGCTTCAACAACTTTCTTCGCTGCGTCGGTCAGACTCGTTGCTGCAATAATATTCAGGCCGCTGTCGGCCAATGTTTTCGCGCCAAGCTCTGCGTTGTTACCCTCAAGGCGAACAACCACGGGTACTTTAACGCCAACTTCGTTAACGGCACCGATAATACCTTCTGCGATCATATCGCAACGAACGATACCACCGAAGATGTTAACGAATACTGCTGAAACTGCATCGTCAGACAAAATGATTTTGAATGCTTCTGCAACACGTTCTTTGGTAGCGCCGCCACCAACGTCCAAGAAGTTTGCCGGAGAACCGCCATGCAATTTAACGATATCCATGGTCCCCATTGCTAAACCAGCACCATTAACCATACAACCGATGTTGCCTTCTAACGCTACGTAGTTAAGCTCCCACTGAGCGGCATGTGCTTCGCGCTCGTCTTCTTGCGAAGGATCGTGGAATTCTTGCAAACGCTTCTGGCGATACATGGCATTTGAGTCGATGTTGATCTTGCCGTCTAGACAATGTAAATCGCCTTTATCGGTGATCACCAACGGGTTAATTTCTAGTAGCGCAAAATCATAGTCTTCAAACATTTTTGCTAAGCCAAGGAAGATCTTAGTGAACTGCTTGATTTGATTACCGCTTAAACCCAACTGAAACGCTAAGTCTCGTGCTTGATACGCATTGGCACCGACCATAGGATCGATTTCAGCTTTAAGAATTTTCTCTGGCGTTTCTTCCGCAACTTTTTCAATCTCGACGCCACCTTCAGTAGAAGCCATGAACACGATGCGACGTGTACCACGGTCAACTACAGCACCAAGATAAAGCTCTTCGGCAATGTCAGTACAGGATTCAACTAAAATCTTTGTAACTGGCTGACCGTTGGCATCTGTCTGATAAGTAACCAGATTTTTACCAAGCCAATTTTGCGCAAATTCGCGAATTTCATCTTTGCTTGATGCCAATTTCACACCGCCCGCTTTACCGCGGCCGCCAGCGTGAACCTGACATTTAACAACCCATTTATTATCGCCAATGCGATCTGCTGCTTCCACAGCCGCTTGCGGCGTGTCCACCGCGTATCCTTCAGACACAGGAAGACCGTATTCGGCAAACAATTGTTTAGCCTGATACTCGTGTAGGTTCATTATGACTTTCCGTCTTTGTTGGTAATACGCTCAACATCTTTGTTGGCGTTATTTGAGGTAAGAGCAATTGCGCCATTAGAGTTAATGGCGCAACAGCAACAAAATCATACTTCCAGTAGCAGACGCGTTGGATCTTCCAGCATTTCCTTAATAGTAACTAGGAAGCTGACGGATTCTTTGCCGTCAATAGTGCGGTGGTCGTACGATAAAGCTAGGTACATCATTGGCAAGATTTCAACTTTGCCATCAACCGCCATAGGGCGATCTTGAATCTTGTGCATGCCTAAAATGGCGCTTTGAGGAGGGTTGATAATTGGTGTCGACATCAGTGAGCCAAACACACCACCGTTAGTGATCGTGAAGTTACCACCGGTCATTTCATCAACGGTCAATTTACCATCGCGGCCTTTAATCGCTAATTCGCGAATGCCTTTTTCGATTTCGGCAACGGTCATCAAGTTACAGTCACGCAATACTGGAGTAACCAAACCGCGTGGTGTAGAAACCGCAATACTCACATCGAAGTAGTTGTGATAAACAATGTCGTCGCCATCGAGAGACGCGTTAACTGCAGGGAATCGTTTCAGCGCTTCACATACCGCTTTCACGTAAAAACCCATAAAGCCAAGGCGAATATCGTGCTTCTTCTCAAAGCTATCTTTGTATTGTTTACGAATGTCCATGATAGGTTTCATGTTCACTTCGTTAAACGTTGTTAGCATTGCGGTCGTATTGGTCGCATCAAGCAAACGTTCAGCAATGCGTTTACGTAACCGTGTCATAGGCACGCGTTTTTCACTGCGGCCAGGGTTAACCAGAGGCTCTGCGCTTGCTGTTGGAGCAGAAGCAGCAGCTTTTACATCCGCGCCTTGAATACGGCCATCTTTACCACTGCCCGGTACGGCACTGGCATCAACGCCTGTTTCGCCAGCAGCGCGACGACCTGAAGGTGTCACCACATCAGATTTATCCGTTGATGACGATTCAGTTGCCGCAGGCTCTGGCGCGGTAACTGGCGCTTCTTTTGGCGCAGCAGCTGCACCAGCAACGAATTTACCAATGGCTTGTTCTGCCAATACAGTTGCACCATCAGCTTCTAGAATTTCTTGTAACACGCCATCATCTGGCGCAGGTACTTCTAGTACAACTTTATCTGTTTCGATATCTACCAAAACTTCATCACGAGCAACCTGGTCACCTGGCTGTTTATGCCAAGTAGCAATGGTCGCGTCCGCAACTGATTCCGGT
Source organism: Neiella holothuriorum (assembly GCF_019457915.1). Classification (GTDB taxonomy): domain Bacteria; phylum Pseudomonadota; class Gammaproteobacteria; order Enterobacterales; family Neiellaceae; genus Neiella; species Neiella holothuriorum. The sequence goes on along the minus strand of NZ_JAHZSS010000003.1, from coordinate 314,942 downwards.
AATACAGGGACTTTGATCTCGATTGTCATTCTTCTTTCCTTCGACCAATTAGTTGCTCGCCACGTTCAATGCGGCTTCAATCAATGCTTTTTGTTGTTTCAAGTGAACTGACATGTAGCCAACAGCTGGTGCTGCTGATGCTTCACGTCCGGCATATACCAGCTTCGAACCTTCTGGAATAACACTCCAGAAATGATGCTGGCTACAATACCAGGCACCTTGGTTTTGCGGCTCTTCCTGGCACCAGACCCAATCACGCACATGTTGATACGGTTTGAGCAGTTCCAACATTTCTTCGGTTGGGAATGGGTACAGTTGCTCAATCCGCACGATGGCGACATTGGTAATTTCTTGCTTACGGCGCTGCTCAAGTAAGTCGTAATAAACTTTACCCGAACAGAACACAACGCGCTCAACGGCTGAAGCCTCGAGGCTATCAATTTCGCCGATCACGTTTTGGAATGTGCCGTCAGCCAAGTCATCGAGAGTTGACGTACACAGCGGGTGACGCAACAACGATTTAGGCGACATAACAACCAGCGGACGTCGCATTGGACGTAACACCTGACGGCGCATCATGTGGAAGATCTGAGCTGGCGTAGATGGGATCACGACTTGCATGTTGTGGTCGGCACAAAGCTGCAGGTAGCGTTCTAAGCGAGCCGATGAGTGCTCTGGCCCCTGCCCTTCATAACCGTGCGGCAACAGCATCGTTAAACCACATAAACGGCCCCACTTCTGCTCGCCCGAACTCAAGAACTGATCGATCACCACCTGAGCACCGTTGGCAAAATCACCAAACTGAGCTTCCCAAATGGTTAAACCGCTTGGCTCTGCTGTGGTGTAACCATACTCAAATGCGAGCACAGCTTCTTCGGACAGAACAGAGTCCCAAATTTGGAATGAACCTTGGTTTGGATCGATATTCTGCAACGGCACGTAATTGCGATGATCAAACTGATTGTGCAAAACCGCATGACGGTGGAAAAAGGTACCACGGCCAGAGTCTTGCCCAGTCAGTCGAATGCGATACCCTTCATCTAACAATGTGGCGTACGCTAAGTTTTCGGCATAACCCCAATCAACGGCCTTATTGCCAGCGGTCATTTCATCGCGATCATCACAAATCTTCTTCACGCGAGATTGCAATTTCCATTCTTCTGGTCGGCGAGTAATTGATTCGCCCAATGCCAACAAACGCGATTTTGAAAAACTTGAATTGTATGGGGTATTCCAATCGGTACCGACGAACGGTGTCCAATCGACAGAGCGACCCGACATCGGGCGCCACTCTTTAACCACACAATCGCCATGATCGAGGGCATCACGATAGTCGTTATTGATACTCGACACATCGGCCTGTTGAAGTTGGCCAATCGACATCAAGTGATCTGCATAATGCTTACGCGGCGTCGGATGCTTTTTAATCTTTTGATACATGAGTGGCTGAGTCGCATTCGGCTCATCCGCTTCGTTATGGCCATGGCGGCGATAACAAATCAAATCAATAACCACATCACGCTTGAATTTATTGCGGAAGTCTAAGGCAATCTGGCTTACCAAAATCACCGATTCGACATCGTCGGCATTGACGTGAAAAATTGGCGCCTGAACCATTTTGGCAATATCGGTACAGTATTGTGTTGAGCGCGTATCTTCTGGGTTCGACGTCGTAAAGCCAACTTGGTTATTAACCACAATACGAATTGTGCCGCCAACTTTAAACGCGCGCGCTTGCGACATGTTGAAGGTTTCTTGCACAACACCCTGACCGGCAATAGCCGAATCACCGTGAATGGTAATTGGCACAACTTCTTTACCGTCATGGCTGCCTAAACGTTCTTGACGAGCCCGCACAGAACCCATAACGACAGGGTTTACGATTTCAAGGTGAGACGGGTTAAATGCCAATGCCAAGTGAACATTACCGCCAGGCGTTGCAAAATCAGAGCTAAAGCCCATGTGATATTTCACATCACCAGAGCCCCAACCTTCGCCATGTTTGCCAGCAAATTCATCAAATAATTCGGCAGGTCGTTTACCAAGCACGTTAACCAACACATTTAAGCGGCCTCGGTGCGCCATGCCAACAACCATTTCTTTAGCACCCTGCTCGCCACCACGCCGAATAATTTCTTTCAGCATTGGGATAACAGCATCACCACCTTCCAGTGAGAAACGTTTGGCGCCAGGAAACTTCGCGCCGAGGTATTTTTCTAGCCCCTCAGCAGCGGTTAAACCTTCTAAAAAGCGAACCTTGTCCTCATGACTAAAGGTGCCTTTTGCCTGAATTGGCTCTAGGCGGTTTTGAATCCAGCGCTTTTCTTCGGTTTCGGTTAGGTGCATGTACTCAGCACCAATGGTGCTGCAGTACGTTTTCTTAAGTGCATCGACCAAATTTGCGAGCTTCATGGTATCGCCGCCAGCGGCATACGATCCCACATTAAACTCGTGTTCAAAGTCCTCGCCTTCTAGACCATGAAATGCAGGGTCTAATTCAGGAACGCGCGGTTGTTTCCACAACTCCAACGGATCGAGGTTTGCGTGTTGATGTCCGCGGAAACGGTGGGCGTTGATTAATTGGAGAACTTTAACTTGTTTGGCGTCAGTTTGAGGATCAGACGCTGAGGTTCCAGCATATCGATGAGATTCGGTTGCTAATCGCTGGAAGTAAGTGCGGATTCGAGAATGAGGCTGTTCAAGTTCGCCTTCTGAAACGACAGGCAATTGGTCGAACAGCTCCCGCCAATTGGAATCGATAGACCCGGGATCCTCTAAGTAGAGTTCATACAGGTCTTCGATATAAGCCGCGTTTCCTCCGGATAAATGGGAGGAATCAAGCCAGGCTTGTAAGGAACCTTCGTGCATGTTTAGTTGCTTCCCTTTGCGGCTGTTACCGCAACACTTTTATTAGAGTAGTTTCACGTATAAGTTATATCAGGCTGCTAATCCAACCACTACTAACAGCCTGTTTTGCGCCTTTAAACTGAGCGCTGTAACAACATTGATTTTATGTGGCCAATGGCCTTTGTTGGGTTTAAGCCTTTCGGACATACACTAACGCAGTTCATGATGCCGTGGCATCGGAATACGCTAAAGGCATCATCCAAATCAGCTAAACGTTCTTCTGTCGCGGTATCGCGGCTATCTGCTAAGAATCGGTAGGCCTGTAACAGCCCTGAAGGTCCAACAAATTTATCTGGGTTCCACCAGAAACTTGGGCAAGCAGTTGAACAGCAGGCACACAAGATACATTCGTATAACCCGTCAAGTTTGGCACGCTCTTCAGGGCTTTGCTTGAATTCACCGGCTGGAGGCTGTGCGCCATCGGTAATCAAGTATGGCTTAATGCGCTCGTACTGCTTGTAGAACTGGCTCATATCAACCACAAGATCACGCACCACAGGTAAACCTGGCAGCGGACGAATGACGATTTTGCCGCCTTTTTTGGTTAAGTCTGACAATGGTGTAATACAAGCTAAACCGTTTTTGCCATTCATGTTTAGGCCATCAGAGCCACAAACACCTTCACGGCAGGAACGGCGGAACGCTAATGTAGGATCTTGTTCTTTCAACAAAATAAGTGCATCAAGCACCATGATGTCGCTGCCTTCAGCAACCTCAAGTGAGTAGTCCTGCATCTTAGGTTTGTTATCTACATCAGGGTTGTATCGATAAATTGAGAATGTCAGTTTCATCGTCTGGCCCCTTAGTAAGAACGAACTTTCGGTGGAAACGCTTCACGGAACTTAGGTGCCATATTTACTTCGCGGCGTTCCATTAATTTTGTTTCTGGGTTGTACAAACTGTGGCATAACCAGTTGTCGTCATCACGTTCGGTAAAGTCTTCACGCGAATGCGCACCACGGCTTTCAGTACGGAAGTTCGCCGCTTCAGCGGTTGCAACAGCCGTTTCCATCAAGTTTTCAAGCTCTAGACACTCAATGCGCTGGGTATTGAATGCGCTGGAAGTATCATCAAGTCGGGCAACTTTGAGACGTTCACGAATTTCTTTCAGTTCAGTTAGACCTTCTGCCATTGCAGCGCCTTCACGGAATACCGAGAAATTAAGTTGCATGCATTGCTGCAGATCTTTGCGGATTTGAACAGGATCTTCGCCTTTGCTCGTTGCGTTCCAACGGTTAACACGCGTCAAGCTTTCTTCTACATCACTATCGGAGGCATCTCGAGCCTCAACGTTAGTTAATGCTTCGCCGAGGTATTTACCAGCAGCGCGACCAAATACCACCAAATCAAGTAACGAATTACCGCCTAATCGGTTAGCACCATGAACTGATACACAGGCAATTTCGCCAACAGCAAACAGGCCTTCAACAATGGTGTCATTACCGTTTGCATCACGGCCTAGAACCTGACCATTCACGTTCGTTGGAACACCACCCATCATATAGTGACAGGTTGGAATGACAGGGATTGGTTCATGTACTGGGTCAACGTGCGCAAAAGTACGAGACAGTTCACAAATACCAGGCAAACGCGACTCAAGAACGTCTTTGCCAAGGTGATCGAGCTTCAACTTAGCATGCGGGCCCCATGGACCATCGCAGCCGCGGCCTTCACGAATTTCAGTCATGATTGAGCGAGCAACAACGTCGCGACCGGCCAAGTCTTTGGCATTTGGCGCATAACGCTCCATAAAGCGCTCACCGTCTTTATTAAGCAAGTAACCGCCTTCACCGCGACACCCTTCGGTCACCAAAACCCCCGCGCCAGCAATGCCCGTCGGGTGGAATTGCCACATTTCCATGTCTTGTACCGGAACACCGGCACGAAGCGCCATACCAACACCATCTCCGGTATTGATGTGAGCGTTGGTTGTTGATGCGTAGATACGACCGGCACCACCTGTTGCTAACACAACCGCTTTTGATTTGAAGTAAACCACTTCACCGGTTTCAATACAGATAGCGGTACAGCCGCACACAACACCGTCTTGGTTTTTCACTAAGTCGAGTGCATACCACTCGGAAAAGACGTTCGTTTTGTTTTTTACATTCTGTTGATACAAGCAATGCAACAAAGCATGACCGGTACGGTCTGCCGCTGCGGCTGTGCGAGCGGCTTGCTCACCACCAAATGCTTTCGATTGACCACCAAAAGGACGCTGATAAACGCGGCCATTTTCAAAGCGAGAAAATGGCAAGCCCATGTTCTCAAGCTCTGTAATCGCTTCAGGGCCGGTTTTACACATGTACTCAATGGCGTCCTGATCGCCGATGTAATCGGAGCCCTTTACCGTGTCATACATGTGCCATTCCCAGTTATCTTCGTGGGCATTGCCCAGCGCTACGGTGATACCGCCTTGCGCAGAAACTGTATGGGAACGAGTAGGAAATACTTTGGATAACAAGGCACAGGTTTGCCCTGATTCAGAAATCTGTAATGCTGCGCGCATACCGGCACCGCCGGCACCAATAACTACGGCATCAAAATCGTAAGTTGGAATTGCCACTTAAACACCCCACAACGCAAAAATGCCGAAGCCAACATAGGCCAGAATCACGACATTAAGTAAGAACTGCAACATACCGCGCATACCTGCTGGCTTGACATAATCAGTCAATACTTGCCACAGGCCAATCCAGGCATGAGCCAAGAAAGCAATGAGTGCAACGAAGGAAAAGACCTTGGTTCCGATATGACCAAAAAATCCAGCCCAACTTTGATAGGTTAGTTCTGGTGTGAGCGCTAAAAATCCAACAATAAAAATTGCGTACAATGCCAAAATGATGGCAGAACAGCGCAAGAGGATGAAATCTTGAACGCCATTGCGTCCAAGTGTCGCAGCTTGCATTACCATAACCACACTCCTGCTAATACCGACAACACTGCCGTAATGACAAAGCTGACGTTGGCACTTTGGGTGCCTGATTCAAGTTCTTCCCAAAAGCCCAAGTCCATGATCAAGTGACGGATGCCACCAACCAGGTGATAAGCTAAAGCCGTTAAAATACCCCAGAGGATAAAAGCCCCAATTGGGTGCGATGTGAACCCGGTTACATCAGCGAAACCTTGCTCGGATGCTAGGGACATACCTAACAAACACAGCAAAATACCAACACCGAAAAACAGGATGACACCGCTAACGCGATGAAGAATTGATGCGACGGCTGTCGCAGGAAAGCGAATGGTCGAAAGGTCTAGGTTGACCGGTCGTTGTTTATTCACGATTAGGCTCTCTAAGCTCTATGCATTTTTAATATAATGTGTGCTTTATTTTAATCTATCTTGTTAACACCAACGTTAGTTTCTTCGACTGAGAATGGTGCCTCGAATTAAATATTCGAATAACCGTTCACCAATCAAGATACAACACCTACGAAGGCTGCACGAAAGCAGTATACTGAGCGTATTTGACAATTACAATTGCTACCAAAGTCTTATTTATACGGACAATTTTAAGACTAGACTAGGGCTCAATTTTGGGTCTGTATGCCTATAATTGAGGTAGTGCACCAAGATGATTCAAACAACCAATTGAATTGACTTTTGAAGGCGGATCAGGATAGTAATAGTCCGCTTATTCGAGCACGTGCCTTGCCTCGCGCACATAATAAATATAGCAAGGAGATACCCTATGGCTGATAAAACAGCTGTGCTTCACGTTGATGGACAGGAAATAGAACTTCCCGTTCTAAGCGGGACAGCAGGCCATGATGTCATCGACATCCGGGCATTAGTAAAAAATGGATACTTCACTTTCGACCCTGGCTTCGTTTCTACCGCTTCTTGTAAGTCTTCTATTACTTACATTGATGGTGATAAAGGCGTATTGCTGCACCGGGGTTATCCAATTGATCAACTCGCCAACAAATCAAGCTACTTAGAAGTTTCATATCTTCTTCTATACGGTGAGCGCCCTACTCCAGAAGAACTCAAAGAGTTCGTCAGCATGGTTAGCAAACACACCATGCTTAATGACCAATTGGTGCATTTATTCCAAGGCTTCCGCCGTGATGCTCACCCGATGGCAATTATGTGTGGCGTTGTTGGCGCAATGTCTGCGTTTTTCCACGACTCACTAGATGTTGGCAACCCACGTCACCGTGAAGTTGCGGCTTTCCGCCTGTTGTCGAAAATGCCAACCGTTGCAGCCATGTGCTACAAATATAGTGTTGGTCAGCCATTCATGTATCCGCAGAACGATCTTAGCTACGCTGAGAACTTCCTGCACATGATGTTTGCCACACCTTGTGATAACTACAAGCCAGATCCAATCATTGCCGAAGCAATGGACAAGATTTTCATCTTGCATGCCGATCATGAACAAAACGCTTCTACGTCCACTGTACGCCTAGCTGGCTCTTCAGGCGCGAATCCATTTGCATGTATTGCTGCTGGTATTGCATCGCTGTGGGGACCTGCTCACGGTGGCGCTAACGAAGCCTGCTTGAACATGCTTGAAGAAATTGGTTCTGTTGATCGCATTGACGAATACGTTGCGAAAGCTAAAGACAAAGATGATCCATTCCGCCTCATGGGCTTTGGTCACCGTGTTTACAAAAATTACGATCCTCGTGCAACCGTCATGCGTGAAACCTGTCACGAAGTGTTGGATCACTTGAATATTCAAGATCCACTGCTTGATGTTGCTATGAAGCTTGAAAAGATTGCGCTTGAAGACCCATACTTCGTTGAGAAGAAACTGTATCCAAACGTCGATTTCTACTCTGGCATCATCCTTAAAGCCATTGGCATTCCAACAAATATGTTCACGGTGATTTTTGCCTTGTCACGAACTGTTGGTTGGATCGCTCACTGGGGCGAAATGCACGCTGATCCAGACAACAAGATTGGCCGTCCTCGCCAGCTATATACAGGTGACGACGTTCGCGACTTCTAAACGCGAATGCTGCAATACAAAAAACCGGGCTTGGCCCGGTTTTTTTATGGTGTTCATTTGAGCTTTTAGTCGATGATTTTGGTGATCGCGCGTCACACGTCACAATCTGAGACGTGCTCATTTCTAATTACATTCTCAACTCAGTCAACCGGTGACTATTCAGCTACGTCAGCCTTAACCACTGAACAGTACCGTTCGACATATTTGTGTCGCACGGGTTTTGGCTAGCCATCTCTTAAAACAGCTCCAGCTATCGCCCGTCCCGTTACACAACCGATAATTGCTCTCGCATTATTGGCATACCGCCCGCTTCTGGGCATCGCCGCTCCTGTGCATCCGTGCACCCGCGGCATACAGCCCATCCATGGGCATAAAAAAGCCCCGCGTTAGCGAGGCTTTTGTTTTTGTAAAGCTACCTAAGCAGCTTTAAGCAAGCAGGGATTAGATACCCAGAGCTTGACCACCACCGATCTGAACAGTTTCAGCAGTGATGAAAGAAGCGTCTTTGCTTACCAAGAAAGAAATTACAGAAGCAACTTCTTCTGGCTGACCCAAACGGCCAAGCAAGATGCTGTTTGCCCAAGAAGCGAATACTTCTGGCTTAGTTTCTTTGATTTGTGCGTGGAACGGCGTATCGATAGTGCCTGGAGATACCGCGTTAACACGGATACCAGCAGGAGCAAGTTCTTTAGCCAAAGCACGAGTGAACGTGTGAACAGCAGCTTTAGAAGTACCGTAGATACCAGCACCTGGGCCACCAGCGTTCCAACCAGCGTTAGAAGTGAAGTTGATTACAGAACCACCTTCAGCTTTCTTCAAGAATGGGATCGCAGCGCGAGATACGAAGAATACGCTGTCCATGTTCAGCGCCATAACTTTACGGTAGAAATCAGTAGTCATTTCTTCTACTGGGCTACGACCGCCAAGACCGCCAGCGTTGTTTACAACAACGTCGATTTGACCGTATTTTTCGCCGATAGAGCCAACGCCAGCGTTAACTGCATCTTCGTTAGTTACGTCGATGTTTACGAAATCAGCTTCGATACCAGCTTCTTTCAGTTCAGCCAGACGAGCTGCGCCAGCTTCATCGTTGATGTCACTCAGGACAACAGTGTAACCATCTTCGCCAAGACGCTTGGCAACCTGGAAGCCAATACCACCAGTTGCGCCAGTAACAAGTGCAATTTTTTTAGACATGTTTAGATTCTCGTTAATTAGTTAATAGTGACAACTAAAGGAATAAATAGGAGTTCAAGTATTGCAAACGCAAAAACGAACTCTAACAAGGTGTAAGTGGCTGGCTTTTCAGCCGCTACATTCACACAGGGTTAGAGTTAATTTTTCCAAGCCAAATTGTTCGCCCTTTAGCCTCTAGTGTAGTTAAGCGTTATGCGCTTATAAATTCACTGCAGCATTGTAATACAAATCTGCCAATTTTAAAGCTCCAATTATCACATATTGGAAAGTATTCTGGCCTGTCCGAATTCAACTCAAAGATTAATCAAGTTACATCATTTGGTATAACCAATTTAATATCTAGAAAAATAGTTAGCACCAAAGAACGATAACAATCGCGTCAAACACTTATTAATAGTGACTTTAAACTGACATCGCAATATTCGTAAAGTTCTAAGCGTTAAAGCTATTCGGTTAACCAATAACTGATGAAATAAGCCAACAACTGGTAAGATCAGGTAGCGCAATGCGACACATAGAAAAACAAAAAAGCGGTGCCATATGTATGACAACCGCTTTTTACAAAAGTTAGTTTATCCAAACAATTTAGCTGATTTTGGCAACCAAATCACGAATCAACTGCAAATGTTCTGGCGTATCAACGCCAACTGGAGGCGCTTCCGGCGCTAACCCGACATGAATTTTTTCGCCATACCAAAGTACACGCAATTGCTCTAACGATTCGATTAACTCGAGTGGCGATGGCTGCCAATCCACATACTTTTGAATGAAGCTTGCACGATACGCATAGATACCAATGTGGCGCAGCCAAAATCGAGCCTTAAGCGCGGGCTCTTCGCCTAATACGCCATCGCGATCATAGGGCATCGCGCTGCGAGAAAAATACAAGGCATTACCTTGCGCGTCGTTGACGACTTTAACGACATTAGGATCAAGCCATTCATCAGTGCGGTGAATTGGCGTCGCTAATGTCGCCATATTGGCTAACTTCGCCGATGATAAATTTTCAGCAACTTGACGAATATTAGACGGTGGAATCAGAGGTTCATCACCTTGGACGTTGACCACAATCTCATCGCTCGCTAAGTCGAGTTTAGCAATCACTTCAGCCAATCGCTCAGTGCCAGACTGGTGGTGCGGCGCCGTCATACACAACTCTGTTCCGCTCGCAGTAACAACCTCTGCGATGCGCTCATCATCGGTCGCAACAACCACCCGATCAGCGCCGGACAGCTTGGCTTGCTCGACGACATGCAGCACCATAGGCTTACCACCAATATCAGCCAAAGGCTTGCCGGGTAAACGGCTTGATTGATAGCGCGCGGGAATAATTACCGTAAACTTCATGAATCGGCCCCATCTACTGGGATTGAACTTGCCTCTGCCTCTATGAGTACAGGAATACCTTCGTCAACGGCGTAGGCAAGGCGATCGAAATTACAAACGAGGGTTTCTTGCCCCTGCTCGGAAACTTTATACGCCAATGCCCCCTTACAAACTGGGCAAGCTAAAATGTCCAAAAGTTTACGATCAAACGCCATCATCTACTCCATTCAAAGTGTTCAGTTTTGTCAAAATTTGTTGCGCTAACCTGCTATCAATGCGCGCATCAACCGGCAAGTAATAGCACTTGTCGGCATTTAATTCACTGCATTTAACAACGTCTTTTTCAGTCATTAAAACCAAGTCGTAATGAGACTGCCATTGATCGATCATGGTTTGCGTGATCGCCGCGTGATCGTTAAGCGGGAGTGTGTCGGCCTGTATATCAAGCCCAGCAACAGTATCGAAAAACCGCTGTGGATTGCCAATACCAGCCACCGCTAATAATTTTTTATTGGCAAGATCAGCTGAACATAGCGGCTGCTTTGACGGTGCTACAGGGCACCAATGCTGATGCGGCTCTAACCTCATTGAGAATTCATCGTGACGTGGCCCGCTGCCATTACAAATCACAGCAAATACAGAATCGAGCCTTGATTGTGGCTCTCGCAACGGACCGCTTGGTAACAGCCAACCATTGCCGTGACGACGTTGCCCGTCAACAACTGCAAGCTCAATCGCGCGTGCCATTCGGTAATGTTGCATACCGTCATCACTAATGACCACATCGGCACCTAATGACACCGCATGGGCAACCGCATTGGCACGGTTTGGATCTACGACGACTGGAATTGCGAGACGCCGTGCAATCAATTTTGGTTCATCACCACAGTGTGTTGCGGAAACGCTGTCGGACACGACTAATGGATATTTGGCGCCTTGGCCACCATAACCGCGTGATACCACGGCAGGCTTATAACCGTTGTCGAGCAACAATTGAGCAAGCCAGAGAACGACAGGCGTTTTGCCGTTACCCCCAGCGCTGATGTTGCCGACCACCACAACCGGCACGGCCGAGTCGACAATTTTAAGTAAGCCATTTTTAAAGCACAGACGTCGTAACTGAACAATCAGGTAATACAGCAAGCTAAACGGTAACAGCAGCACCGTCCATGACCAGTTCGATTGCCAGGCTTGCTCTATTTTCATTGGCTTGGCGAATCAAATTGTAATTGATGCAATTGCGCATACGGGCCATTTTGGGACAGCAAATCCTGATGACTACCAAGCTCAACAACCCTGCCCTCATCAATCACTGCGATTTGATCAGACTTCTCAATGGTTGATAAACGATGCGCCACGACGATGGACGTCCTATTGGCCTGCAGCGATTCAATGGCTTGCTGGATGTAACGCTCAGATTCAGTATCTAATGCTGACGTTGCTTCATCCAAAATCAAAATTGGCGCATCTCGCAAAATTGCTCTGGCAATCGCTAAGCGCTGACGCTGACCGCCAGATAAGGTCACGCCGTTCTGCCCAATCTCGGTATCAAGACCATTTGGTAAACGGTCGATAAACTCCATTGCATGGGCACTTTTTGCTGCATCAATAATGCGTTGGCGATCGATGTCGCCATCAAGACCATAAGCAATGTTATTCGCCACAGTGTCATCGAATAGAATGACGTGTTGCGATACCACGGCAATCTGCCGGCGTAGCGATTTCAACGTCAGTTCATCAATCGAAACACCATCTATTTTAATGCTGCCTTGCTGCGCCTCGTAAAAGCGCGTTAGCAATTGCGTAATGGTTGACTTACCACTGCCTGAGCGTCCAACCAATGCCAACGACTGACCGGCTTTAACGTCCAACGATACATCTTTAAGCGCCGGCGTTTCTTTGCTTGGGTAGGTAAACGTAATATCAGTGAAACTAATTTCACCATTCACCCGCGCTGGTGTTTTGCTACCACGGTCGTCTTCTTCAAGTTGATCGATAATTTCAAAAATTGAACGAGCAGCAGTCAACCCGCGTTGAAAATCAGACTGAACATTGGTTAGCTTTTTCAATGGGCGCAATAAGAACAGCATGGCCGAAACCATTGACGTAAACGTACCCGGCGTCATGGTTTCAACCATACCCGGCATGGCAGCAACGTAAAGCACCCCGGCCAATGCAAAGGACGCAACAAACTGGACGATAGGTGATGACATCGCTTCTGTGGTACGAAGTTTCATCAATTGCTGGCGTGTTCGGTTACTTACCTTTTTGAAACGCTTCTTTTCAATATCTTGGCCACCATAGGACAGCATCACTTTATGGCCATTGAGCATTTGTTCTGTTGCCGATGTCACATCACCCATGGCATTTTGAATTTGCTTGGACACTTTCCGAAAGCGCTTAGACACCAAACGGACAACGATGGCGACAATTGGCCCGACGACCAAAAAGATCAACGATAACTGCCAGCTATACCAAAACATGACCGCCAGTAAACCAACCACAAAAGCGCCTTCTTGCACCAATGTAATCAGTGCTTTGCTGACGGCATTAGACACTTGTTCAGTATTAAAGGTGACTTTTGAGATCAGGTCACCGGTACTGTTCTGATCGTAAAACGACACCGGTAAGTGAACGAGTTTCGCAAACATCTGTTGGCGCATGACCATCACGACATTGGAACCAACCCAAGCCAATCCATAGGTTGAGATAAAGCTACAAATCCCGCGAACCATCAACACTAAGATGACAAAAATAGGCGCATATTTGAGCACGTCACTGCCGGGTTTAGACAGCCCTTCATCAATCAATGGCTTGATTGAATAGACGAACAAGGAGTCTACTCCGGCATAGCCGAGCATGCCAACAATGGCGATGAAAAAACCAATTCGGAATGGTTTTATATAAGCAAATAATCGTTGAAAATCGCTAGGCTTTTGCGAGGCCATGATAGGTCTTTCATTGGAATGATTCGGCACATTTTAATCTTGCTGACTCAGATCGCAACTTAAACCTAATTCACAGCTCCTTTCGATCGCATTCATACCATACAGGCCACACTAAATCGCAATAAGTTTGAACCCGCCAATGATCGTGGACAAATACGAAGCGTATTAACCCGTCAGTGCTCGTATTCAACTCAGTAACGCCAGCCGTTTGGTACCGTTGCTGTACTTTTTTCGCGGGCAACCGCCAGCGATTTCGATAACCCGCACTGTAGATCACATAGTCAGGGTTAACCGCTTGTATGAAGGTTGAAGACGATGATGTATCGCTACCATGATGCGGTGCAACTAAGATATCAGCAGCGATGTCGCCCGTTGAAATACCTCGTTCGACCGTTTTACTAATATCACCGGGCAACAACACGCCAGAAAGCCCTTCTGCAACATAAACTACACACGAACGATCGTTATCGTTGGCATTGTCTTGAGGCTTAGTTGGTAACAAGCGAATCGTTAAACCACTAGCAACGGGCGCATCGCCGTGGTGACAGTCATGTAATTGCTTGGGCGGCACCGCAAGTTTATTAATCACTTCTTTAGGTGCTAGGTAGTTCCCGATCGAAACAGCTGATGCGAGCTGCTTGGAACTTCCTATGTGGTCATTGTCATCGTGGCTGAGCACCAGTAATTCGATATGGGGTATACCCTGCTGGCGGAAATAAGGCGTGATCACGGCATCGGCCATATTAAAGCCACTCGGGTATGCCGGACCCACATCGTAAATCATGGTTGAGGTGTGTTTTCTCGCAACAACAGACAGACCTTGGCCAACATCGAGTACATCCAATGTGAAGTCAGGCCGGTATTGGCGCCAGTAAACAGCACTCCAACAAACTGCCACCGAGATCAATGCCACTGAATAGGTGTAAACCACTAACGTACGCGAATGAATTAGCCAACGGGCAATCCATACCCATATCAAAAGCAACGCGGTACTAATCAAAACAACAACGACCGAATAACCGTCGATGGGCAGTAACTGCCAATTTAGCCGGCTAATTTCTTGTAGTAAGCGAACCAACCAATCGAGTTGAATATTGGCAACCCATAGCAAGCCGTTTGCCAGTGACTCATCAACTGGCAACGCAACAACAGCTAACAGCGCTGCCGGTAAAATGCTTAACCCAACCCATGGGATAGCAATTAAATTGACCACAGGCGCCAACATACTTTGCTGCCCGAACAACGCCGATTGCAGTGGTAACATCACGACAAATATACAAAGCTGAATTATTAATAACCGCCGTAATCCAACCACACCGAAGCCGCGGCTTATTGCCACGCCCGTCAGCACTGCAAACACCGCAAAGAAGCTGAGCCAAAAACTTGCGCTATACACCACGTTAGGGCTGACGGTTACAAACAAGGTTGCAGCTAACATTAAAATCCGCCAAGCAGAAAGTCGCCATCGCCATTGACCAGCGATTATCCAGCCTGCCAAAAAGATTAAAGCCCTGATGGTCGGCAGTGCAAAGTCACTTAGCGCGCCGTAACCAAACGCCGCCAAAAACCCAACTAAATGCGCAATCGTTTGGGGATGCAACCTTTTAAGCGTTGTAATTTTTAAGGGTAGCCAGATGTTAGGCATTAATCTTTTGGCCGATGTCATGATAGGTACCAGTTGCACCAACATCGCTTTGACTACTGTTGCTACCGCAAAAAACACCATGCCGACATGGAGACCTGAAATCGCCATTAAATGAGCAGTTCCCGTTACTTGGAACGCGTCGCGCGTCGTCGGTGAAATCGTCTTCCGTTCGCCAAGGATCAGCGCCGTTAATACGCCCGCCTGGCTATTTCCAGCAACTAATGTTTTGACTTGATCGCGAATTGATTTGCGTAATTTTGGCCAATACCAAGAGGTGGATTGATGCTTTTTGAGAGCTGCCGATTTAATCGTGCCCGTCGCGACGATGTTGTGAGCCAACAAATATCGCTGATAACTAAAACCACCTATATTGCGTAAACCATGCGGTGGTTTGGTTTTAATCACAGCATCGATAACGTCGCCCGGCTTAAGAGGGATAAGCGCTTTATACCAGCGCAGCTTTAGGTTCCCTTGCGCATGGTTTGTACTCGCAACAACCTCTAAGCCGTCACCCCAAGGCAGCTCCTTTACAGCTTGTATAGTCAAGCTGTGGTCCTCGTCGGCTTGGTCTACCTTAACGATGTTGCTGATGTATTGGTGGCCGTGAAACGCCATTAACACGACGGCACTAAATACCGCGAGTAGCAATCTGGCAAGCCAAAGTCGACGGGCGGTGAACAAACAGATGCATGATCCCACAACACAGAGTATTATCGCGGGTCTTGGCAACAAGTCGGGCCACCAGTTCGCAGACAAAGTGGTCAAAACGTAGGTTATTAACATCATCCGTGACGTTTATTCAGTGAGTTAGTTGTACGCTATGCCTAGAAAGACGATTAAGCGCATCATGCCCGCACCAGAGGCATTGCGAGCAAACAAAAAATTAGGAATTTTGGGTAGCCTCCTACATGACCCAAACTTATTCCACATCAACCGGCGCAGTGCTGCTGGCGCCTTCGCTGTTGGCCTTTTTACTGCTTTTTTGCCAATTCCCTCTCAAATGATTGTAGCGGCAATTATCGCAGGCGTCGTTCGCGTTAATTTACCCTTGTCTGTCGCGCTCGTATGGGTCAGCAACCCGATTACCATGGCGCCAATGTTCTACTTTGCGTATAAAGTCGGCGTGTGGACCACTGGCGCTACCGAATATGCCTTTGCGTTTGAACTCAGTTGGGAGTGGCTAAAATCAAGTGCGGTTCACCTCGGCCCGGCATTTTTAGCAGGCTGTGTGATTTGTGGGGTCGTGTTTGGCGCATTGGGATATTGTGGGATCCGCCTGCTGTGGCGCTGGAGTGTGGTCAAAGAATGGCAAAAACGGCAAAAGCGGGAGCTTAACACCCCCGCTGCAAATGACTAATGTCCGCCTAGTTCGCGGGCTGGCTTAATCTTACTGGCTCGCCATGCGGGATAAATCGTGCTGACGATGGCCATGCCCCAAGCGATAGTTGCAACAAGCAGCACGTCTTGGCGTTGTAGCACCGTTGGAATGTGGTCAATAAAATACACATCTGCAGACAAGAGACTGGTACCCAACAACTGTTCAATCAATCCGATGATCGGGTTTAAATAAATCACCGCTAAACAGCCGAGTGCCACACCACTAGCAACACCAATGAAGCCAGATAGCGCACCTTGCCAAATAAAGGTGCGAATAATTGTTGATGACTTGGTTCCCATGGTCAGCAAAATCGCAATTTCGCCCCGCTTGTCTTGCACCGTCATCACTAAGGTGGACACGATGTTGAAACAGGCAACCGCAATGATTAATGCCATCACCATATAAACAACGCCGCGCACCATTTGAATATCTTTATAGACATGGCCATGAACCCTTGTCCAATCAGTTACATACACATAAATTGGTAATTTCGCGGCAGCCGTGTAGGCAATTCGGCTGGCCGCAAAAATATCATTAACTTTCAATTCCAAGCCATCAACGGTATCGGTTTGCTTGGCCAGTAATTGCCCCTGTTGCAAGCTCACAAAGCCGCTGATGCTGTCGATTTGGCCGCCGAACCGAAATAGCGAGACGACTTCAAAAGAATATGTTTTTGGGGTTTTGAAATCGCCATTTTCAGGGGCAATCATTAACCGTACGGTATCGCCAACTTCAACGCCTAGTTCATCGGCTAATCCTGCGCCCAGCACCATCTGCCCTAGCCCTAATGGTTCCTTTAAACTTGGCTCGAGGTATTGCTGATAATCCGAAACTGTTGGCTGAAGTTGTTCGTCTATGCCGCGCAGTTGAACCGCGCGAAGCTCAGCACCGCGAACAACCATCGCACTGAGTTGAATGAAAGGCGCAGCCGCTTCCACTTCAGGTAATGCGACCAGCTGTTGCTGAAAACCCTGCCAATTGCTCATGGGCCGCTCTAACGAGACGATTTCAGCATCGGGGATCACGCCAAGCAATTTTTCTTGCAAGGCTCGCTCAAATCCGTTCATTGCACTTAAAACAAGTAAAATGGCAATAATGCCAACGGCAATGCCAAGAGTGCTTGATGCACTAATGAACGAAACCATTTTACTGCGCTGGCGTGCCGCCATAAAACGCACAGCAAGTTGTAGCGACAACGGCTTGATCATGGTGTCATCGACTCGTTAGCAACGAGCAAGCCATTGTTCAACGTCACGGTTCGATCGAGTTGGCTCGCTAATTGGAGATCATGGGTGACAATCACAAAGCTCGTTTGCAAGCTCTGATTGAGTTCTTTTAACAAGCCGAACACACTATCGCCAGTGGTCTGATCAAGGTTTCCGGTTGGTTCATCAGCCAGCACTAATGCTGGCTCATTAACGACCGCGCGGGCTATAGCAACACGTTGCCGTTCACCGCCCGAGAGCTCAGCGGGCCGATGCTTTAAACGATGGCCAAGCCCAACGCGCTCTAACATCTCATTAGCTTTTTGTTTGGCTCGTTGCGGTTGGCACCCACCAATCAATAGCGGCATTGCTACATTTTCAGTCGCGCTAAATTCATTAAGCAAATGATGAAATTGATAAACAAAACCAAGGTGTTCATTTCTAAAGGCTGCAGCTTTTGCTTGGCTCAGCTGCAACAAATTGTCACCGCGACAATGGAGCTCTCCGCAATCGGGCGAATCAAGTAACCCAAGAATATGCATTAAGGTACTTTTGCCCGAGCCAGAGCTTCCGACAATGGCTAACATTTCACCGATGTGAAGATCGAAGCTAATATCCTGCAACACCTGAGTGGTGTTTTTACCATCCTGATAGCTTTTGCTAATCTGACGCCCTTGCATCAAAACTTCAGTCATAACGTAATGCCTCCGCAGGCTTAACAGCAGCGGCTTGCCGAGCTGGATAAAGCGTCGCCATAAAGCTCAACACAACCGCTAACAACGCAATGACAATAATTTGAGGGTAGCGAAGATCAACCGGTAGGCTGAAAGCATCGTAGCCGGGGGTGGCCACAACTTGAATGCCAGTGAAGGCCATAACCGTATCCAAATGATTAACCAATAACACGCCTAACACCGTCCCCAGTAGTGCGCCAATAACACCCTGCGCACAGCCTTGAATCATAAAGACCTGAGTGATTTGATTTGGGCTTAAGCCTAAAGTTTGCAAAATCGCAACTTCACCTTGCTTGTTAGCAACAATTAAAAACAGCGCAGAAATGATATTAAATGCCGCAACACCAATAATTAGCAGCAACATAAACCACATCATGTTCTTTTCCATGGTCACAGCAGCAAACAAATCGCCGTGACTACGGCGCCAACTATCGAATTGCCAACCTTGCCAAGCTGACTGTTGTGACAACGATTCGACCACCGCAGGCGCATTAAACGCATCATCTAAATAAAGCCGAATCCCCTCGGCTGAGCCGCGTGGTTGTCTTACCATGCGCGCGGCATCATCAAGGCTGGTGTAGATAAATTGCAAATCAGCTTCTGAGCCGAGTTGATATAAACCAACAACTTCAAATTTCCGCTGGTTCGGAAGCTGGCCAAACGGCGTATGACGTGCCCCTTCCATAACCGATAAACGTACCGACGCACCAACGCCAACACCTAATTTTCGAGCCATCGCCCGGCTGATCACCACACCATATTTATGGCTGGTTAGCGCATTAAGATTGCCTTGAATCATGGCGGAAGCCAACGGCGTTAGATTTTGTTCAAACGCAGGCGAAATACCGAGTAATTGGACACCGGTCATTTGTTGGCGCGATTGAATAATGGCTTGCGACTGCACATAAGGCACTGCGCCTTTAATATGTGCTTGAGCAGCAAGCGATTCGATTAATTTAGGTTGGTCATCTGGGGCTACAAAACGATCTTGGGTTAGAACAACTTGCGGCACCAACCCCAAAATCCGTTGTTTGAGTTCACGCTCAAAGCCATTCATGACGGACACCACGACAACCAGCGCCATAACGCCTAGAAGAATACCTGCCGTGGAGAAAAAGTTGATGAAAGAAACGAATCCGCTGCCTTTTTGTGCGCGTGCATAGCGGAGTCCGATGAATACGGCAGCAGGTCGAAACATAAAAACTTTATCAGTCTTGTCGTAAAAATTTTACCGAGACAGCAAGTTACTGGATAATAACGCCGAAAACAAACAGAAGCACAACGAAAAGGCTCCTAATTCATGGATCACACTGATTATTTCAGCGTTAATTATCAAGCAAGTATCAACGTCAAGTTATTACCCATCGGCCAAGCAGCGCCGGACGACATTGAGTTTCAGCACGAGATCCCACAGCCCTTTTTGATTAGCGCAGAGGTAAGCCACATTGATTCGGCCTCGCTACGTAGCTTGAGAAAGATTGCTGACGCCAGCGACGAATTAGCCGATTACCTAGCGAACCAATCGCGAAAAATCGACGTTATTTTAAGTTACGTCCTGCAATTACAGGATAATCCTGACGAACGTCACCTGAGTGAAAGTATTAGCGCAGGCGGTTTAACCTTTATGACCGATGATGCAATTGAGCTTGAGCAAGTAGCCCGCGTAAAAGTATTCCTGCCCGAACAAGCTGTGGCCATTTATGCCTACGCCAAAGTTGTGAAGATCGAAACTGCTGACGATCGTCGTTTGGTGACACTTGAATACTGCAAGCTCAGGGATGACGACCAGGAGCATTTGATCAGAGCAACATTGCACATTCAAACCAAACAATTGCAGCAACGTCGGCAAAACCAATAACGATCACCAAATATCGGCAGCCTCGCTTAAATAAGCTAGGCTCAACGCCACCAAGGGTGCAGCCGCATGAATGGATTAACAAACATGCCGCAGCACGAGTAACAGGATTCAACAAAAAAGCTCAATGACATTGCCTAGTTTATTTAACCATGTAGTACACGACTTACCTGATGCCCCGCAGAACCAACGTTTCTGGCATAGTTACCAAGGTAGCGCGCTTTCGCTAGCGCTTGCCGAAACAGCTGCTCATGCCAGCGCACCGGTCGTTTTAGTTGCACCGGATACCAGCACCGCGCTGCGCTTGGAAACTGAACTGAGCTATTTTGCCAAGCAGCTCGACGTTGATGTGCAAGTGTTCCCCGATTGGGAAACGCTGCCATACGATCAGTTCTCACCACATCAGGATATTGTCAGCCAGCGTATCGCCACCTTGTACCAAATGCGGCAAATGACTCAGGGCATTATCATCGTTCCAATTAATACCTTGATGCTCCGAATCGCGCCTTCTAGCTACATTGACCAATCGGCAATGATCCTCAACGCTGGCGACAAGCTCGACATGCACGAATTACGGCAGCGATTGGAAAAATCGGGGTACAACCCGGTCCAACAAGTGTTGGAGCATGGCGAATTTGCTGCCCGCGGGAGTTTGTTGGATTTGTTTCCAATGGGTATGGATGCGCCAGTACGAATTGATTTCTTTGATGATGAAGTCGATAGCTTGCGTTTGTTCGATCCAGAAACCCAACGCAGTAGCGACAAGCTTGACGGTTTAAACCTCTTACCTGCCCATGAGTTCCCACTCGATGAACAAGGTATTGAGCGATTTCGTCGTCAGTTTCGTGAACGCTTCACCATTAGCAATGACAAAGACTCGCTCTATCAACAAGTCAGTCGCGGGATAGCCGCGGCAGGTATTGAATATTACTTACCACTGTTTTTTGAACAATGCGGCAGTTTGTTTGATTACTTGCCAAGCAACAGCATATTCGCGTTATGGGAAGGCATAGAGCAAGCGGCAGAACAATTTGTAGACGACGTAACCAAACGTTATGAAGACCGCCGCCATGACGTAACGCGCCCAATCTTACCGCCACAAGATGTATTTCTGAGCGTCATTGAATTAATGACAGTGCTTAAAGGCCAGCACCGAATCCAACTTTGTGACAAACCAACGCGCCGCGCAGGCAACATCAAGCTGGATACTAAAGCCATTCCTGAGCTGCGTGTTGATGGTCAAAGTGCCGAGCCATTAGCGGCGCTACAGCAGTGTGTTGCACGGAGCAAACACCGGCTGTTATTTAGCGTTGAATCTGAAGGTCGACGAGAAGCCTTATTAGAATTATTGAAGCCGCTTAAACTGACCATTAAAGCCTTCGACAATTTGTATCAATTTATCGATTCAAGCGAACGCTTTGGCTTGATTGTGTCACCAGCGGAGCACTCATTTCATTATCCGCTAGCCGATTTGTTGGTGGTCACAGAATCAGAATTGCTCGGCAAGCGCGTCATGCAAAAGCGCCGCCGTGATAAACAGAAAAATCTCAGTACCGAAGGTGTCATTCGAAATCTGGCCGAGTTGCAGTTGGGTCAACCTGTGGTGCATTTAGATCATGGTGTTGGTCGCTACACAGGTTTGCAAACCCTTGATGCTGGCGGCATGACCAATGAGTTCGTCACGCTAGAATATGCGGGTGGCGACAAACTTTACGTGCCGGTGTCCTCGCTGCACTTGATTGCTCGCTACACTGGCGGCGATGCCGATAGCGCGCCACTGAACAAATTAGGCACTGAGCACTGGGAAAAAGCCAAACGAAAAGCGGCTGAAAAAGTTCATGACGTAGCCGCCGAGCTATTAGATATATACGCCCAGCGAGCCGCTAAATCGGGTTATGGCTTTAACATTGAACAAAGCGCTTATCAGCAATTTTGTGCTGGCTTCCCATTTGAAGAAACCTTTGATCAGCAAAATGCCATTCAGCAAGTTTTGTTAGACATGAGCAAACCGAGCGCCATGGATAGATTAGTTTGTGGCGATGTTGGCTTTGGCAAAACCGAAGTAGCAATGCGAGCCGCTTTTGTTGCCGTCAACGACGGCAAGCAAGTGGCATTGCTAGTTCCAACTACCTTGCTAGCGCAGCAACACTACGAGAACCTTCGCGATCGCTTTGCAAATTGGCCAATTCGAGTAGAGGTCTTGTCACGCTTTAATTCAACCAAACAAACCACGGCTATTTTGAGCGATTTACAAGCCGGCAAAGTTGATATCGTGGTTGGCACCCATAAACTGCTCTCACCTGATGTTAAGTTTTCCGATTTGGGCCTGCTGGTTGTCGACGAAGAGCACCGCTTTGGCGTTCGACAGAAAGATAAAATTAAGGCCTTGCGTGCCGATGTCGACATTTTAACGCTAACCGCTACGCCGATTCCGCGGACCCTAAACATGGCCATGAGTGGTATGCGCGACTTATCGATTATCGCAACCCCGCCGGCCAAACGTTTAGCCGTAAAAACCTTTGTGCGCGAGTTCGATGACACCCAAGTTCGCGAAGCAATCGTGCGCGAAGTGCTTCGTGGTGGTCAGGTTTATTACCTTCACAATGAAGTCGAAACCATTGATCACATCGCCGATAAGTTAGCCGAATTAGTGCCAGAAGCGCGGGTTGCTATTGCCCACGGCCAAATGCGCGAACGCGAGCTTGAAGAAGTCATGTCTGACTTTTACCACCAACGATTTAATGTCCTGGTGTGCACGACGATTATCGAAACCGGCATTGATGTTCCAAGTGCGAACACCATTATCATTAATCGGGCCGACAAATATGGCCTCGCCCAGTTGCACCAACTTCGCGGTCGCGTAGGCCGAAGCCACCACCAAGCTTATGCTTATTTATTTACCCCGCATCAAAAAGCGTTGAGTAAAGATGCTCAGAAACGTCTCGAAGCGATAGAGCAACTTGAAGACTTAGGCGCAGGTTTCGCATTGGCAACCCATGATTTGGAGATCCGTGGCGCGGGCGAATTATTGGGTGATGATCAAAGCGGACAAATTGAAAGTATCGGTTTTGGTTTATACATGGAAATGTTAGAGCAAGCCGTTGAAGCACTGAAACATGGTAAGCAACCGAGTTTGGACAGCCTGCTTGGCGAGCAAACCGAAATTGAACTTCGCCTGCCCGCATTATTGCCAGATGATTACATTCATGATGTGAATCAACGGTTGTCTTTGTACAAGCGCATAGCCTCAGCAGAAACCGCTGATGCATTAAATGAATTGCAGGTTGAGTTGATTGATCGTTTTGGTTTGTTACCCGATGCCAGTAAAAACTTGTTCCACATTGCTGAACTCAAGTTATTGGCCGCAAAACTTGGCATCAGCAAAGTTGAATTAGGCCATCAAAGTGGCCAGTTAGTGTTTAAACAGGACACCAAAGTTTCACCTGCGCAGATCATTGGCCTTATTCAGAGCCAACCGGCATACTATCGCATGGAAGGACCTAATAAGCTGCGGTTAATGGCCGGTGAACCCGAATCAGCCAAACGCCTGCAAATCATCCAAGATCTATTGAAAACACTGGCATCTGCAGCATAAGGAGAATTAGTTCGGTGAACAAATTGACATACCGTGCGGCCCCTTTTAAACCCGCCGTTCTAAAACCAGCATTATTAACCGCTGCCTTGTTAGGCAGTGCGTTAGCAACACCGTCTGCCCTTGCCCGCTGGTTTGAAGTAGAAGTGATTCTATTTTCTCGCACCGAGGATCCAACTCAGCTCGATGAAGATTTTGAAGCCTCGCGCCAAAGTAAAGTCGCCGCAAAACAACTCGATTTGTTTGCCGCCTTTTTACTCGCTCCAGACGATTGCCCTCAACCAGAGCCGGTGCCGTTAGCCGCATTAGCCGATGAAGGCCTGTCACAAGTTGCCCTGCCGCTCACTGAGCAAGAAATTGGGATCCTTGGTACAACACTGGGTTCTACCACTGATGTGCTAGAGCCAAGCGAAGATGCGATTGAACAAGGTGTGCAATATGATGAATTTGGTTTCCCTATTGCAGAGCCTGAGCTTGAACCAGAAGCTGACTCAGCCACCGCCGAAGAAGCGCAAGATCTGCTGATGCCTGAAGAACTTGAGCCAGCTCGCACACCAGAAGAGCAATTAGCGTTTGAGCAATGGCTTAACGACTGCCAGAAACCACGCAGCTACGACGAACTAACTCAGTTGCCGGTCGCGATGACGCCACATCAAATTCCAGAAACGGATAGTCAGGCTTACTTGTTAACGCCTGAGCTATTACAGTTAACCGATGCCCGCCGCAAACTCGCCAACGGCGGAGCTTACAAACCTATGCTACATGCTGGCTGGCGTATCAACATTGACAGCAAACGACGCATGCCGGCACTGAAACTAATCGCTGGGCAAAATTTCGGCGCTCGTTATTCCTCCGATGGTTGGGAGCACCCCATTGAGGAGCCAATGCTGCTCGATGATACTGAGGTATTGTCGCTAGATTCTTCAGATGAGTTATCGCAACATTCAACCAATGACACGCAACTGTCTGCCGGTATTGAAAATACGGAAACAACAGGCGATCCATCATTACCAACAAGCCAACCCGTTACCGCTATTCAATCGACCTCGACGTTAACGCAGCCGTGGCAAGAAGTTGACCTCACGCCGACTCCGGTTGTGCTCAAACCAGCGGTATGGGAGCTAGAGGCTAACTTACACATTTGGCTTGCGAACTGGCTTCATGTTGAAACAGACATGGTGCTGCGCCGCTCGGGTCGAAAATCACCGCAGGATGTTGCTCAACCACCAGAGCAATTAGCATTGGCGATGGAACCAACGAGCACTTTAATTTCAGATGCTGCCACGGTGCCGTTTTTGTTTTCATATCAAATGGCTCAGTTTCGGCGGGTACGTAGCCAAGAGCTTCATTACTTCGATCACCCGATGATGGGCATGCTGGTGCAAATTCGGCCATATGAAGTACGTCCTGATCCCGAACCAGAAACGGATATAGACACATCAGCCCCTGCAATAAATTGATTTAGAATTGGTATGCCCAACGGTTGCTGTTAGCGCGTTGTTACACGCTAACAGCAACAAACATCTACTTCGTGACAGCCTCTCTTTTTATCTCTTTCATAATTAGGCATTATTGCCATTTTGAAATTGGCCGTTAGGTCACTCGCTTTAATTGGAACAAACATATGGCAGCCTTACTTGTGACATTTCGCTTGGATAAAACAACCAGCGATCCAGACTATGTAGCAGTGATTAAGGTCATTAAGTTGTATCCGTTCTGCATGATTGGTGAAGGTGCTGTTGCGATTGCAACGGACGAGAGCCCGACGCAGGTATTTTTGAAATTTAAACCTTATGTAAACGAGCGCGACACCTTGTTGATTACCACCATCACAAAGCCCCACTACGGGCTCCACAAAGCCTCTGTATTGCAGTGGCTTGAAGAACATGCAGTGACGCCTGTAGGAACCCCTGAATGACCGATCTTTGTTACGGCCCTTCTCCATTTGATGACGCAGTTGCCCAGCCACTTACTTACGGTCAAGATCAATTTGTTGCCAGTGCGACAACCGCCTTTGAATCCGCCATGCATCTACGGGCAGTCGTCCCGGTTGGCGTCGATTTAACGTGCCTAGTCAATCACCTTGAGATTTCTGCTAACCCACAGCCGACCGCCCTAAGTATTGCTTTTGATGGCAACCAAGGTACGTTGACAGAGCAAGCAGCTCCGGAAGCCGAAATTGATCATTACTGTGATTCGTTGTCGTCAGCGGCGTTGTTTGGGCACCTAAGCTACAGCGACGAGCAGTGGCATTTCTCAGCAGGTTTGCTGTGGCGCTCTGAACGCCAGCTTATTGTTATTGATGCCGCTCAGTTGTTGGCTAACCAAACACTTAATGATGCGCTGATCACGACCATGGCCAGCGGCGTCATTGCAATGCCTTTTGTGCCAACTCAAAAGCATCCACTGCCATCACTACCGAATGCGCCGCTGCGCAGTACCATCGTCATTCAAGGTAATGCGCAAGATATGTTCGCGCTTGGCGAATGCTATCCACGATTAGCGACGGTCGCGCCATTGCACGTCGAGCTTGCGGATCGAATCCATCGAAAACTAGGCCCAGAATACCTAGGCTACCTCAAATCATTAGCTGAATTGGAACACGCGCAATTTGATATGGATGGGCTCCAGCGGTTGGCAAAAACAGCTTCTCGCTGGGCTGAGCATAACGAATACGTTTCCCTTAACAGTGGCCATTTACGTGGTTTGATTCGTGAAGCAAAACACAACGCGGGCCAGTCTGTCATAACCGCAACCACCGTTGAGGCCACCTTAGCCAATCGCCGAAACAGAGTCAGTGATTTAGCACAGTCGAGCTATCAAGACTTTGTTGATGGCAGTATGTTGCTGGATGTCACTGGCGCAAAGGTTGGCCAAGTAAACGGACTGACGGTGGTTGATGTAGGCGACGTCTGTTATGGCGAGCCAGCACGGATAACCGCAAGTGTTCATTATGGTGACGGCGACGTTGTGGATATTGAACGCAAAGCAGAACTCGCCGGTAATATTCACGCCAAAGGCACGATGATTTTAGCGGCTTACGTCACCCAAATTTTTGCCAAAGACGCCCCACTTCATTTGTCTGCCAATATTGTCTTTGAGCAGTCTTACTACGAAGTCGATGGCGATTCCGCTTCTTTGGCTGAACTGATTGCATTGCTGAGCGCATTAAGTCGGATCCCTGTCCATCAAAATATGGCGGTAACAGGCGCCATCGATCAGTTTGGCAATGTCCAATCCATTGGTGGCATCAACGAAAAAGTGGATGGCTTTTGGTCCGTTGCCAGCCGTTTAGCGCCAGAGCAACAATTTGTCATTGTCATGCCCAAATCGAATTTGTTGCAATTCAACCCAACCCAAAACGTTGCTGAAGCAATCGCGAGTAAAAAGCTACTGATTAAGGGCGTTTCTCACGTTGCTGATGCCGTTGAAATATTGACTGGCGTGCCATCTGGGGTTGGACAAGAAGATGAGCGCCAACGTTTTCCTGAAGATACAGTGTTCCGTAAGGTGCAACGGCGCTTGCTCGATCTGGCAGACCCAGATGAATCAGCTAACCTAAACCTACTTCAGGTATTGCGCCAATGGTGGCGCGGCGAGCTTTAAATATTCTGATCGGCGCTGCCTAATTGCCGGATATTGGTACAGTTTGGCAGCATTAATTGGCTTAAGTCATTAGTTACCCGTGATCGGACTTGTTTAGCGTACAACTGTTCGCTAATCTTTGCCGACTTTAATGACGCTGTAACAACAGGAACATCATGCAAGCTTCTTTCGAAAAGCAAGATCTGCTCGATTGCGCCCATGGCAAAATGTTTGGTCCAGGCAATGCGCAACTTCCTGCGCCCAACATGCTTATGCTTGATCGCATCGTAACTATTACCGACGAAGGTGGTGAATACGGCAAAGGCCAAATCATCGCTGAGTTAGATATCACCCCCGACCTTTGGTTCTTTGATTGCCACTTCCCTGGCGATCCTGTGATGCCAGGTTGCTTAGGCTTAGATGCCATGTGGCAGTTGGTTGGCTTTTTCCTCGGTTGGACCGGCGGGAAAGGCAAAGGCCGTGCACTTGGGGTTGGAGAAGTTAAATTCACCGGTCAGATTTTGCCAACGGCTAAAAAGGTGACCTACACCATCGATCTCAAGCGTACCATTAACCGTAGATTAGTGATGGGCTTGGCCGACGGTAAAGTCGATGTAGATGGCAAAGTTATTTACACTGCAACTGATTTGAAAGTGGGCTTGTTCACTGACACATCAGGCTTCTAAGCGACTGCAATTAATATTGCGGCCTTAGAAAAGAGAAACGCCCCAAAAGCAGGGGCGTTTTTTATGGCTTTAAAAAAATGACACTAGCGCATCACGTTAGCGGAAAAGTCCGTCAGCTCGCTCAGTCATGGCTTCTCGCCAGCCGAATAACCAACTTGAACGGTTATCGAGAGATTGATATGGACAATTGTCTTTAGAACGTCCTAAAACGCCGGCTTGATAGCCGCGGGACTGAGCCCGGTTTAAACGATCGCGCTTTTGTCGCTTCATCCTTATTTCCTCTTTCTGCCAATCAAAGTAGAAGCCGTAGCTTCATGACTAAGAGTTATAGAGTTTCAGGAAAAGGTCAAAGGAAAGCCTGTTAGCTTAGTACTTGACTCTCGCTAACAGGCTGGATTGGATGAATTTTTTATTAAAGATTTTTTACGATTAAAAAACTGATTTTTTATCGCGAAAGGGTATAACGGCGGCGAACGAACCAAGCCACCGGTAACAACAAGCTCCACAGGCCAAAGCTGGCGCCTTCTCGCTCATTATCAGGGAATGCTTCATCAGCATCGCTACAACTGTCGTAATCGCCACCATCAATTGGCTCAAGCGCAATGGCTCGCGCCACCGTGGTGGTTATCTCATCGCCATTGCTGTCGAAAATTGGATCGCCATTCTCATCCAAAATGCTCTGTTGCGTCGTCGCAGTCGCTAAAATAACGCCATCATTGCGAATGACATTGGCTTCAACAATATCGAACTGATCGGTACATTCAATGGCGTCGTTCAGGTCAACAAAGTTATCTGAACGCATGTCATACAAGTAACCGTGACGACGACGAGTTACGCCACCTGGGCGCGGCTCCCATTCGAACTCACCAACGACCATGTCATAATCGTTAATGGACTTAGCGGTCATTGACGAGCTTTCAAAGAATGAAGGCAATTCAATCATTTCAGGTGAATTTGAGCTGATGTCGTAATACCACGCTTTGGTACGCCAGCTGGTGTTGATGTAGCGAATGGCATAACCAATCACGATGTTATTGTTGTTGATATCCGTTGCACGAGACACTGTCTCGCTGACGGTATTCGCCGGGTACATATTGCGGTCGGTGATATCCAAAATACCAATATCATTTTTACTGTATTGGGTATAAATGGCCGCATATTCACGCAAGTTGTAAAGGCTTGGGTTTTCCGTATCAATGTAGTTATCAGAACTACCGACAGCATAACCGTTGTCATTGGCAGCAAAAGCCTGCGACACCAACTGCAACTCAACATCATCATCTAGTTCAATCGGGTGGCCTAACGCACGTGTTTGAATCACATTGGCGTTGCTATCGAGCTGCCATAAATACGCTTCAATATGATAAGTGTCACCGTAATAACCATTGGCTACGCGGTAATCACATACAATTTCTGGAAGGTTTTCATCATAAATACACGAGTCGTGGTTGTCGTGAGCGCCTTCAACAAAACGCACAGAGGAGTAACCCGCTGCAATACCGGAATCACTAATGTCATAGGCGCCACTTAATCCGCCATATTCGTATTCTTCCGGTGTCAGCTCGATTCGTTCACCATCAACGTCGTCACCTACTTCATAAACAAAGCCGCGGCTGGCGAAATCTCGAATAATCGAGTAGGTCTCATCGTGAGTATCTTCATCTTCATAACGAAAGATGTAATAAGGCGCAGAGCCATAACCAACGGCAACACGCTTGTCATTTACGCCAAAGAAATAGTCATTGGTCGTGCCGCGGTATTCGCCATCTTCTGGGTTGATGGTGTCCCAAACGTTAACGCGTTCCCACTCCATGAGTGAGTCATTGACCATAGCAACATAGGTTTGCTGATAGTCACTCATGTAACGCAGCATCCAATCTTCTAGATCGTCAACGAGATCTTCATCATCGCCATCACCATTTAGGTCGTACTCGCCTAAATTATCGCTGGCGAGATTGGTTTCATCGTCCCCGCCATCCAAGTCACCATCAGATGTTTCGGTAATCGCAGTACCAACACCAACAACCACACCTTCATCGGCATTGGGGCTGGTTGCATCAAGGGCATAAGTATTATTTTCGCCGTCTTCACTAACGGTCAGTTCGATGACTCGATATAGGGCCGCGTTGGCATTGAGGGTCATGGCTGATAAAACGGCGGCACACAGGGGTGTAACGCAACGACGCAACTGCTTCATATTATTCCTTGCTACTATTTTCTAGCGCTTCTAACTCTTCCCAACGCTCGTAAGATTCACTTAACGCTTGTTCCGTTTCAGCGAGCTCGTTGAGCACTGGTTCGGTTTGTTCATGAGATCGAGTAAAGAAATCCGCATCATTCACGATGCCCTGTAATCGCTCAACCTCTGTTTCAAGCTCTAGGATTCTATCGGGCAATGTTTCCAGTTCAAGCTTTAACTTGTATGAAAGCTTATTACTTTGCTTTTTCGCGGGCTGTTTGGCGTTTTTTGCCGGTTTCGTATTATCAACATTTGTCGGTTGTGTTGCCACCTTGTTATCAAGGTACTGCTGGATCTCTTTGAATCCGCCGTAAATTTCAGTTAACTGGCTGTCACTTTCAAATAACCAGCAACTGGTCGCAACACGATTTACAAATTCTCGATCGTGGCTTACCAACAAAATGGTGCCGGGGTAATCGGCAACCAGCTCTTCAAGCAAATCAAGTGTTTCGATGTCTAAATCGTTAGTTGGTTCATCCAAAATTAACAAATTACTCGGTTTTAAGAATAATTTTGCTAACAACAAGCGGTTTTTTTCGCCGCCAGACAATGCCGAGATGGGCGAACGAGCGCGTGCTGGGCTAAACAAGAAGTCTTGTAAATAACCCAAAACATGACGGCTTTTACCGTTGATGTCTAAGTTTTGCTTACCATCGCCAACAAAGTCGGAAACGGTCATTTCTGGCGGTAGCTGAGCCCGATGTTGATCAAAATAGGCTTCGGCAATATTTTGCGCGCGTTTAATGGTGCCTTGATAATTTTCATGCGTGCCAAGTAACGTGCGGATGAGTGTCGATTTACCACAGCCATTTGGCCCGACCAAGGCAATTCGATCACCTTTTTGTACAATTGAGCTAAACGAACGCACCAATTGCTGGGACTCTTGCGCAACAGTAATATCGGTTAACTCGAACACAACCTTGCTGCTGGCATCAGATTGGGCAATAGAGCCACGTGCACGACCTTGTTGGCCAATACGTTGCTGTCGCTGTTGGCGAAGGTCTTTAAGTGCCCTCACCCGCCCTTCATTGCGCGTACGGCGCGCCTTAATCCCTTGGCGAATCCAGGTTTCTTCTTCAGCTAACTTTTTGTCAAAGGCAGCATTATGGCGCTGCTCTTCTTCGAGTAATTTCGCTTTGTTGGTTACGTACTGATCGTAATTACCTGGGTGGCTGGTCAAGATACCGCGATCTAAATCGATGATGCGCGTTGCCATATTGCGGATAAACGCCCGATCGTGACTAATGAAAACCAAGGTTATATTAAGATTTTTTAGAAATTGCTCGAGCCAGGCGATGGTGTCCACATCAAGGTGGTTGGTCGGTTCATCCAGCAACAAGATACTTGGCTTTGATACCAATGCTTGAGCTAATGCTGCTCGGCGTAACCAACCCCCCGATAATTCATCTAAGCGGGTGTTTGGTGTGAGCTCTAAACGCTGTATGACCTGGCGTGCATTTGTTTCGGCTTGCCATGCACCACTCGACTCCATCTCGATCTGCAATCGATCGAGCTGGTTCATCACATCTTCACCAGCAGTTAAGCGATCGGTTAATTGCTGATGCTGATGCAATTGCTCTCGCCATGCGGGGTTGCCTTCAAGCACGTAATCGATCACTTGGGTCTGGCGATGACTCGGTGGATCTTGCGGCAAATAAGCAACCGTTGGGCTTCCAATAAATTGAAGCTGGCCATCATCAAGTTGCAGATCGCCATTAATTACTTTTAGTAACGTACTCTTACCGGTGCCATTACGGCCAACGATACAAAGTCGCTCTTTGGCTGCGATTTGCAGATCCGCTTGGTCAAGCAACGGAATATGGCCAAAAGCCAATTGCGCTTGTTGAATATTAATTAACGTCATAATGCCTGATTGGTTTGATTCGCTAGCCCTGATAACCAAGTTGCTAGTGATACTTCATCAAAAGGCCAATACAACAATTGTTGCGTGGCCGAGTGCTCTAATACCGGAATGTGATGACCAAACCGCTCAATCAACATAGGATCGTGAGCGATATCGATCAGTTCACAGCCCTCGAGAACAACTGCCGTTGCCCCCAAAAGTTGCTTGGCATTCTCGCACAGGTGACACCCATCACTTTCGTAAAGACGAAACATTAGGCTTGTTTTTCCAGCAACCAGCAATGGTGAATATGCGGGTTTCGCTTAAAGTCTTCCGGCAATGTTTTACGATTCCAATCAACAACCTTGTAGCCCATGGACTCAATCGCTTCGATGTCTAACTTAAAGCGGCGGTAGTTATTGGAAAACATAATGACGCCTTCTGGCAACAGCACCTTATCAATCAAGCGCAGCAATTCGACATGATCGCGTTGAACATCCAACGTGTTTTTCATCCGCTTTGAATTTGAAAAGGTTGGTGGATCGCAAAATACAACGTCAAACCGCTGAGTCGTTTGTTGTAAGTATTTAAAGCAATCAGATTGCTCAAACTTATGCTGTGGCGCGATTAAGTGGTTGATCGCGAGGTTTTCTCGCGCCCAATCCAAATAAGTACGCGACATGTCCACGCTCACTGTTGAAGCGGCGCCGGCACGCGCGGCATGAACTGTTGCCGATCCGGTATAACAGAACAGGTTTAAAAAGCGTTTAGCGTTGGCCAGTTTGGCAAATTCATGTCGGGTAATGCGATGATCAAGAAACAGCCCTGTGTCGAGGTAATCCGATAAATTGACCTTAAAGGCACAGTCATATTCATGCACAACCTGCCACGCTTTACGTGTTGACACTTTTTGGTACTGCTCGCTACCCGATTGATTACGGCGCGTTTTTAAAAACACATTGCCGGGTGATACGTTCATTAAATTAGGCGTCAACAACACCACATCAAGTAAGCGTCGGCGCGCCTTTTCAGGATCGATATCTTTTGGCGGCGCATACTCTTGGATCACCACAGAATCTAAGTAGCGATCAATGGCCACGTTGTATTCAGGCAAATCGGCATCGTAAACCCGATATGCATCAGTTGGTACGCGAGCAGCCCATTTATCTAGTCGCCCCAAGTTTTTACTAAGGCGGTTGGAAAACTCATTAGCCGATGGCGTAATACCAATCGCATCGCTACTACTTGCCTGAGCTTTGACAGAAAACGACAACAGTTGGCATTCCAGCTTACCGTTCATCACCTGCCAGGCGCGTTCACTACGTAATTTAAACGCCGGAATATAATCTTCAGCCGAAGTTAACAACAACGCTTTGCCAGAAAAGCTCGAACGTAAACGGCTACCCAATTGGAAATACAGCGCAATAATCTCAGCCTCATCGCCAAGGCGTTCGCCATATGGCGGGTTGCTCAGTAGGAATGCAGCTTCACCTTGCGAAAGCGGATTGTCAGCCAGCGAGAGTTGCTTGAACTCAATAAGGTGAGCAACACCGGCACGCTCGGCATTTGCTTTGGCGCGCTTGATTGCTTCTGGATGGGAATCATTGCCGACCAATTTAAATTCGGCTTTGTTCAAACCGCGGCGGCCACGTACTGCTACTTCTGTTTGAATTTCTTGCCATAATGCGCTGTTGTGCAGCGGTAATTTATGGATTGCAAATTCATCTCGATCTGCGTTTGGCGCTGAGCCAGCCGCCATACACGCCGCTTCGATAAGTATGGTGCCGGCACCGCACATCGGATCGAATAGTGTTTGTTCGGTGTTTTTCAACCAACCGCTTCTTAATACCATGCCCGCGGCAACGGTTTCTCGAAGGGGCGCTTCACCGGCTTCTGTGCGATAGCCACGCTGGTGCAAGCTGTCACCGGTTAAATCCAACAACAAGTTAACTTTATTGCCACCCAGGCGTGCTCTTACAACGGCGTAAGGATTTTTGTTATCGATGATCGGTCGAGCAAATCCCTCATCACTTAATTGTTTGAAGATGCCGTCTTTTACGCACTGGGCGCCATAACTCGAGCTGCGGATCTCGCGGTTGCTGCCCACAAACTCAATCGTAAATGGCTTATTGGTTGGCAGTAGCATTGACCAATCTTGCTGATAAGCGAGCATTGAAATGTCTTCGCCAGTCTTGATCACACCTTCTGCCAGTGTTTTGAACAAGCGACTCGCTGTACGCGTACCCATTAAAGTGCGATAGATACATTCAAGATCGCCACTAAAAGATACGCCACCTTGGCGCGGCACAATGTTTTGTGCGCCGAAACCAGCTAGTTCAAGTTCAAGAGGATGTTCCAAGCCAAGGCTGCAAGTAGCAAATAGTTGATGCACAAGTTTTGTTCCGCCAATGAAGATGGCGGGATTATAGCGAAATTGCTGACTGTAAGATAATTGAAAAAAGGCTTGCCAAGCATGGCCCCTATCTATAACATGCGCAGCCGTTGTCGCGGGGTGGAGCAGTCTGGTAGCTCGTCGGGCTCATAACCCGAAGGTCGTCGGTTCAAATCCGGCCCCCGCAACCAAACAACGACAGTAGTACCAGCATCAACGCACGTTGATGAGAAGAATGGCCCTCGGCCTCTTCAACACACCCGTGTCGCGGGGTGGAGCAGTCTGGTAGCTCGTCGGGCTCATAACCCGAAGGTCGTCGGTTCAAATCCGGCCCCCGCAACCAGAATTTTGAAAAGCCAGCTTTCGAGCTGGCTTTTTGCTATCTGACTGATAACAAATCTTTTAGGTCGCTTGCGCTCGTCCCTACACAGCACCTTTGGGCACTGCTAATGCGTTTACGTTGAAATGCGGCAAAATACTTCCGTGACGCCAACGTGACAAATGGTGCCAAATGCCGCTTTCTGCAAAATGAATTTTTATTCAAAAAACGGCTGATTTTGACCTTAACCCATCGTGACTGTGTCACGATCTGTCCCGAACTTCTGTCACAGTACACATAGCTAAAAATCAACTTTAATGTACTTTAACTCATTGATGTAAAGAATGGGTTCGCCATCACTTAGTTAATTCTTTTTGTTTCGCCACCAGCAATTACTCCAACCTATAAACGTGACATATATAGTCACTGGTACTTAGTTTCTCTTAAAAAGCTTATAATTTTTTCGCTCGTTCAATAACCAATCGAAAACCTTCTTACGAGTATCTTCGGAAGGGATTTTATTTTTGAGTCCTGAGATCTGGTCAATCTCATACGGGAACTGTTTATTTGGGTCGATTTTTATCCCAATAGTCATCCGCTCTGGCTGACTCAAGCGAAGAACAATGTAACGGCCCTGTGCAATGCGGTTATGGTAAACCGCAACACAGTGGCACATTTCGTCGCCCTCTTTGCATAAGTCGTAATAATCAACAATCGGCTCTATATCAGGCGCGGAACAAAAATAAACAGGATATGGCTTATCAGCATCAATTGGCTTTCTTTGTTCGGCTCGTATCAGATTTCTCCGCCTCACCCATTCATCGTGCAAGTTTTGCAGCGCGTCATATGTAGTGAGGTTTACAATCACCGACAATGGATCCGCGAGACCTATGTCTTGTCCAAGCAATAGTGTATCTACCAGAACGACTTTTAATCTGAGTCGAGTTGCATTGTTGGTTTCGGCAAGAGTACGCCCTAAGTGCGTGCCGGTCAAAAAAGGGTGGGTATTATCCAAAGATAAACAGGCAAAATTGACTGAAGTGTAATGGCTAAAACGCTTGAAAAAGCATGTTGTTGCATTGAGCATTCTCATCACATGATAAATTTCGTTCGCTCCTTCAAAAGTAAGCGTCAATTTATCGATGAACTTCAAAGCAGCTTTGGTAGATGCAAGGCCCAGCTCTGCAAGGAGCTGGCGCTGACCAAGCCTGGCAAGCCTCAACGCGCTTTGGTTATCGGTTCTATAGCTCTCGCAAATCATGGCTAACATAAACGGACGAACTAACAAGATGTCTTCGGCGTTCTTACTGTTTGCTGCAAGCCAAAGCATTTGGAGTTGATGCTCAGGAAATAAAGCTGTCTGCTCTAAGAGACCATCAGGAATTGAAGACATCCAACGGGTTTTATCATTCCCTTCATCAATAAAGGTAAGCCCCACTCCTACGCCCCCGTCAATTTGTGTAAGCGAGCCACTTGGATTGCGCTGGTATGCCGTTAGACCTTCGGTCCATGACATTATTTGGATGTCATAGTCATAGCCCAGTAAGGCAGTGTTAATCATCACCGATGGTAGCGACGAAGTGTTTATCTGCTTTTCCTGTACTACTGTTGTCATTCCTAGTTTTACCAACTTCTTAGGTTCACCTTTGTGTTTTACTGCAACGCTTGGAACTCAACATTTTTAACCCCTAATTCAAATAACAAGAGTAACACTAATGGTTGAACGGGGTAGTGGATTACCATTTTTGAGTCGACCAGCCCTGCATCTCAGGTAAGCCTCAGAACGCAACTTCACAAATATTATCGTCAGAGTCAGAAAGCTGCTCACCTCTGAATGCCTGCCACTCATCATACTCGTTGCGCGTTTGAACAGTTCTGTTAGAAGCCAGCCGCTGAACGTGGTCATTGTCCTTGGTAAATACATAACACCAGCCATCTTTGTCACAGTACCTTGACGTTCTCCCACGATAACGAATATTCGCATCAGCCGGGTGGCAGTACAAATTAGCGAGATTATCTCCCATTGGTTAACTTTCCCTATGCTGCATAAATTCGCTCTAATTTGCTGTAGCCCACCCCTGCGCCTTTGCTCACGACGATTTGAGTTGGGATGCGTTCCTTTAGAGCCGGCACGTGGGAAATAATGCCCACCATGCGGCCCGAGGATTGCAAGTTATCTAGTGCATTTAGCGCCACATCAAGCGTGTCACTATCAAGGGTGCCAAAGCCTTCATCTAAAAACAGGGAATCAATGCTAGTACGGTCGCTCACTAGGTCTGACAAGCCCAATGCCAACGACAAGCTCACTAAAAAGCGCTCACCACCTGATAGAGTTTCAACCACTCGAACATTGTCAGCTTGCCATGTGTCGATAATGGCAAGGGCCAAGTTTTCGTCTTTACGCCGCGTTAACTGATAGCGCTTATCAAGTGCTTGTAAATGATGGTTGGCCAAGTACACCAAGTGCCCTAGCGTTAGCCCTTGCGCATATTTTCTAAATTTATCACCCTGGGATGATCCGATGAGACTATTCAGGTGCTCCCAGTGTGCAAGCTCTTTGTTGTGCAATTCTAATTCGTCGAGTAAGCCTTGGTGACGGGTTCGTTGCTCTTTGTTTCGATCGAGGCGTTGACGGATCGCGCCAATTTGTTGTTGCTTAGCTTCTATGCGCTGATTTAGCTCAACTATTTGTCCAGTCACTTGCTCTGTGGACTGTTCTGAGACTCGTTGCTCCGTTAGTGATTGAACCTTATTGGCCACTTCTTGTTGGCGTCTTACTGCCAATTCTTTGCACTTGTCTAGATTTTGCTTCAAGTCGCGTAACCGCGTCAGCTCATCATCCATTACTTGCGCTTGCAAAAAGTCTTGCCGGTTAGCAAAGGGGCTTGCCGCCAACGTTTGTTCAAACTGATTTGCTGCAACTTGATGATTGTCATTCGCTTTCAATAGGCTTTCACGAAGTTGGTGCAAGCGCCCTTCTACTTCTTTTTGCTGCTGAGCAACGTCTTGATGGCGATTTTGGGCTTCATTCGATTGTTGTCGAGCGGCGCTAACCACCTGCTCTGCCTGAGTACGTCGTTGACTTGGCTTATCATGTGCTAGTAGTGAGAAACGCTGATCATTGAGCTCGTTTAATTGCCGTAGCAAAGGCTCCAGAGCTCTTTTTTTAGCATCTAGGTAGCTTTTTGCGCTCACCAATTGTTGTTGCAGTTGAACGATATGATGTTGGCGTGTCGTTATTTGTTCTTGCAGCAATTTGGCATCAACAACTAAGGCGTTGTAGTTAGCTTCGGCTTGCTTTAACTCATCTAGCCAATCGTCCGCCTTGGCCAACTCTGGTGGCTGCCGATTCGTCAATTCGAGCGAACCTAACAACTCGGTATGCGCAAGCTGCACCGTTGAAACCAAATTTTCTTCATTGGATTGGTAGTCATTAAGCTGCAGGGTAATGCCCGCTCGCTCAGCCTGCTGAGTTTGCTGAGCGCCACGTTGTGATGCTAGATCAACTAATAATTGTTGGTGGTTGGATTCAACCTTAGACATGTTCGCATTGGCATTGTCGATTGATTCGATTAGCTCGGCCAGCGACTTTTCTGCGTTTGTTTGTTCTGTTAGCCATTGAGTTAATTCATTTTGATCAGCAATCTGAAACGACAAGCTCGCTTGGTCAATAAGCGTTCGCCAATTCTCGAGGCTGCTATCTAGGTTACGTTGAAGTTGCTGCAATTCGCGCTGACAACCAGCAAGTTGTTGATGTCCGGTGCTGAGCTCAATTTCTAACGCTTTGAGCGACTCTGACGACTGCTCACCTCGCAGTTGCAGCTGCTTTAATTGCAATTCTGTATCAGCAACAGCAGGAAGATTATTAGGATCTGCAAGTGGGTGTTCAAGCGCTCCACACAGCGGGCACGGTGTATCGGGTTGTAATTGCGCACGATGCGATTCTAAGTCTGCAATTTTTTGCTCTAACCGCAATTGCTCTTGCAACTTACGATAAATGCTTCGCTCATGCTCCAGCGCTTCATTTGCTTGCGCCACTTGAGTGGTTAATGCTTCTATTTTCTGAGTGAATTGGGTCTGTTGCAGCGATTTAGATTGATAGAGGGCAGAATTATTCAAGTAGCTTTGCTGTTCACGCTGCAGTGCCTCTCGCAAAGTACGTTGTTCAACTAATTGGGCTTGCTTAGCTCGCAACTGACTTTCTGAATGCTCGCCTAACAATTGCGCTAAGTGGTTTGCTCCCTCTTGTTTGCGCTTGTCAATCTCAGTGGCTTCAGCTTGGAGCGCTTCAAGTTTGTGTTCGGTATCCGCTTGGCTTTCCGCCACTTGCTGTTGCTGCGCTTTGCTTGACGCTACTTTTTTTTCTACTTCACTTCGCGCTTGCTCTGCACGGCGCCATTGCTCGATCTGGTGGCGGATCACCGGCAGGCGCTCGGTTAAATGAGCATCATGAGCCCGGCTCTGCAACGACTGATTAAGTTGTTCTAAGGTTTGCTGATCGTGCTGTTCAGCATTTAATTCAGACGCTAACGTAGCCTCGGATTTTTCGATATTTTCTGCCTGAAGCCGACTTTGCTCTTGCTCCGTTTTTACTTGAGTTTGCAAGGCGATGAGTTGCTTATCGAGCGGCTCGATTTGCTCAGCGAGTAACGTCTCTAAGTGTTTTTGCTCAGCAACAGCAGTCTCAAGGGCTTGCTGATGTAGCGCTAAGTCCTCTTGGTTTCGCTGCTGCTGTTGACTCAACTTGGCTTGCTCACGAGTGGCTGTCGCTAGCGTTTGTTCAATGTCGGTTTTGTGTTGAAATGCCGCTTGCTCGGCCTTATCGTAAGGTTTTAGCTTTGCTGCAGGCTCCGCTAACGTGAGGCTCTGTAATTCGCTTTGTGCCAGCCTTTCGGCTTGATTCGCCGCCGCCAGCTCTTGCTCACATTGTTCTAACTCAGCGCTTGCTTGAGCAACATTGTGGTGCCATTGGCGCTCCTGCTCAAGTTGCTGGTGCAGCTGTTTATGTGCACTTAATATTGTTTCATTCTGCACCAGTTCTTGTTGGGTCAATTCGAGTTGTTGCGCATCCAGCAAATCAACGCCCGATATTTGATCTTCAATCGATTCTGTGCGGCGCTTAGCTTCCCTCGCATGCTCAAAAGCGCGCTGTGAAATCTTTTGATAGATTTCTGTTCCGGTCATTTCTTCAAGCAATTGCGCGCGATCATTTTCTTTGGCGGTCAGAAAGGCATCAAATGCGCCTTGGGCAAGCATCATCGAACGAGTAAAGCGACCAAAATCGAGTCGTGTGATATCTTCAACAGCTTTGCGCACCGCTGAAAGTTTGTTTTCTATGATATTCGCGCCATTGGCTGTGATTTCGGCAAGTTCCGCCAACGGACTCTGCAAATTCCCATCAACGTGCCCCCGCGCTCTGCGCTGTGACCAATGCGCTCGATAACGCTTGCCCTTGGCTTCAAACTCAACCTCAGCTAAGCATTCTGCTGTGCCACGCGTCATCAGTTCATTGCTTTCCTTCGATACAGAGAGCCGTGGTGTTTTGTGATAGAGCGCTAAGCAAATGGCATCGTAAATTGTGGATTTACCCGCTCCGGTTGGGCCTGTGATCGCAAACAGACCGTTGTTGGCAAATTTGTCAGCGGTAAAATCAATCGTCCATTTTTCTTTGAGTGAATTTAGGTTCTGCAACGTGACGGATAAGATTTTCATGCTACGCGCCCTCTGGTGAATTAATTTTAGGCGCGGCAGCACCGCGTGCACGATGAAGCTCTGAATCATCAAGCGCCACATTGGCTTCAACTTCAGTGACCAATTTGGTAAATGTTTCGAGCAGCTTTGCTTTTTGTTCTGGCTCTAATGGCTCTTCAGCCAGGCGCTGTAAAAATACATCTTTGGGTAAAAACTCTTTCAGCGATTTTTTACGCTCGGTGTTTAACACCGCATCTTTCGCGCTCCGCTTACGTCGTAAGCGCAAGATTTCCATCGGTTTACCTTCAATTAAATTTTCAAGTTGCTGGTGCAATCCACTTAAGTAGTCATCCGTATGAATCGATATTTCTAGCCAGATATCCAAAGCTGTCTCGCTTATCGAAGCTGGCAACGATTCAAGCTCGCGGGTTACTTCCGCTAATGAGCCGTTCACGGTTCGCATTTGCCGAAACCGAGGAACAGTCACGCTTTCTACAGTCGACTCAAGTTCACCGTTAAAGCTGACTAACTGAACCTGCTTATCATGGTTTACTTCATCAAAACTCAAATGAATGGGCGAGCCGCTATACCGAACATGAGCTTGGCCTGCTACCGACATCGGTTTATGAATATGCCCTAATGCAATGTAATCAGCTTTGGGTAAATGATCCGCAGGGAACGATTCAAGCGTGCCGACATATATGTCGCGCACGGATTCACTTTTACTGCTTGCAAGTGTTGTTAGATGGCCAGTGGCAATAATGGGCACATTGCGCTGCAGTTGCGTACGTGTATCGAGCGCCTCCCGATACACCGCATCGAAATGGTCAGCCATAGCCTTGATGAGCGCTTGCTGCTTTTCTTGCCCTGTTTGACCAGCCTGTGATTCAACCACGTCGCGAGCTCGAATAAAGGGAATCGCACAAACAATGGCGCCTACCTGGGTATTGGCATTTTTAAGGGTGATCACCTGCTCGGCCGGGCTCTGTAAGACCCCTCCGACAACGTGCGTGCCTAAACATTGTGCCAATGAAGCGGACTCGTGAAGCATCGAAACCGAGTCATGATTACCGCCCAAAATTACCAACTGACAGCCAGCCTGGTGCATCTGAACGATGAATTCGTTATACAAGGAGCGGGCATAACTTGGCGGTGTTGTGGTATCAAATATATCGCCAGCAACAATGACCGCATTGACGGATTCATACTCAATCAGCTGCAACAACCATTCAAGAAAAGCTCGATGCTCTGGCTCCCGGGATTTCCCCATAAAACTTTGGCCAAGATGCCAATCGGAGGTGTGAAGGATTTTCAATTAATAGTACCCATGTTGTGAGTCCTTCGCCCCAATGAGCGTTGCTCAGTGAAGGATTGCCTTTATGCGCCGTAGGTGATTCTAAACCAGGCCATTAAGTTGCATAACCTAGCACCGAGGTTCATTGAAAGCGCTTTTTGACGACCTTAGGGGGCTGCTCAGCCAGTTGATTTATTGATGGCTTAAAACCAAGAAACTAAGGCTTTGCTTCGCCTAAGTGCGTGCCGAAATTGGTCACCCTCAGAACGGAATATCATCCCAGTCGTCATTTAAATTTTGATTGGATTGAGGTGGCGCTGTCACAGGGGGCGTATTTACCGGGGCAACAGGAGTTGGTTGGGTCACAGAGGCTGCGCCGCCACCTAGCATTTGCATTGTGCCGTTGAAATCAATAACCACTTCCGTTGAATAGCGATCTTGTCCGTTTTGATCTTGCCACTTTCGGGTTTGAAGCTTTCCTTCAAAGTAAACTTGTGAACCTTTGCGCAAATATTGACCGGCGATCTCGGCCAATTTCCCAAATATCACCACTCGGTGCCATTCTGTTTTTTCGTTAAGTTGGCCGGTATTTCGATCTTTCCAACTCTCATTAGTGGCAAGACTGATATTGGCAATCGTATTGCCTTTGGTTGTGTTTTTTACATCAGGATCAGCTCCTAGCGTTCCAACTAGAATTACCTTATTAATGCCTTTGCTCATGTATTCATCCTTAATTGACCAAATGTTTTTATGTGTGTCGTTGAGCAACTCAATACTTCTATATTCACTTGCTTCAAGCTTAGATATTCCCAAAATTCAACATAACGCAA
Source organism: Neiella holothuriorum (assembly GCF_019457915.1). Taxonomy (GTDB): domain Bacteria; phylum Pseudomonadota; class Gammaproteobacteria; order Enterobacterales; family Neiellaceae; genus Neiella; species Neiella holothuriorum. The sequence continues at coordinate 272,319 of NZ_JAHZSS010000003.1, read as the reverse complement.
TGAGCTTTTTAGCTGTTAGTTTTGCAGTCATTACAGCTTTAGTTCATAAGCGCCTATTGGTCTACACGGCGAATTGTCCACTCTTCGTTTCTGATCTCTACACGCATGCCTGGTGCGTATATTAGTTTTTCATTGCTCATTCTGTCTCTCTTGTCCATACAGAGGCCAGCTCTGACAACTCTGTATTCATTTGTTCTATTTTGTAACGCCACAAAGAGTGTTCGGGGTTGCCAACTACTGTCTAAGTTGCGATGTTCCGCAAGTGATTTACTTCGGCTATGGAGATGCCATTAACACTGTTGGTTTGTCCCTAAAGCTTCTATGAGGTTTTCAACTAACTTCTGATTAACTGGTTCCCAAAAGCACTTCCAACCTAGCTCTTCCAATGCGCCTCTATACTTTTCTTGATCAGTCGTTAGCAAAGCGATCTTGTGTTTTGGCCATGCGAATTCTGCCTCAGCAACTGATTCAAATTTTCCATCTCTAATATCAAATCCATTCAAGCCCACTGGTAATCCCGAACTCGCTAGCAAAGTCGGTTCGCCAGCAATTTCGGTATACTCTAGCTGCTCTTGCCATTCTCTATTTGGCCTAGTTGAAATTGCATCAATTTCAGTTGACCAAATCACCACCAACTTTTGTGTTGCTCGAGTTAGTGCTTGGGATGCCTCAGGATGATTTTTCATACTCTCCTGCATGACATCAGTTAAAATGATTACTTTATTTTCAAAGCCATTGAAGTGTATTAACTCTGAAAAGCAGGTTTGGGCTGTGGGAAAATGTTGAATATTGAAGCCATCCAACTGAGTTAGTTTCGACTGCATCGATGGCGGTAATCTAGAGACGCAACTCTTTTCGTAGCATTGAGTAGATAAGAGTGTGATGTCTCCGCGGCTATACCCCTCGCCAAGAGCATCATTAACTGCTTTTTCTATGAGTAAGAGACAATCGGAACCTTTCTCAGCATTGAGCTCGACAACCGTTGGCTCATGACTTCGTTGAAGCTGATTCAGCCCATCTTGTAATGCCACTGGTGAGTAATTAATTGCAAGCGTTGATAAACGATATGCCGTATCCAGTGAGATTTTCGTATCAGAACGCACAGAAACCTCTTGTACTAACTTTTCGTTTAGCGGCTTAAAGCCAGGGAGCAAATCGGCCTTATTCTGCAAGAAAAGCCAGCGACCAGCCGCAAGTCCTCCTCTCATAAATCGCCCTAACTTTTCTAGAGTTTCTGGGGTGTAAATGTCTTGTGCATCGTCAACAATTACAATATCAAATTTGGCGATGAAAGCCCTACGCGCTTCTGTTTGGATACAATCGAGCGTTGCAACCACTACACTATTAGCTGCCAACTTCGCTCTTAAATATCCCTTCAGCCACTTTGATCGACACACGACAAGTAACGATTCATCTGGCTTAACAAGCAACTGAGCTATTTGTTTGAGTAAGAGCGTTTTTCCTGTACCAACTGCTCCATCGACAAGTACTTTCTTACCCTCTTTAAATGCATTCAGCGCAAATCTTTGATTGGCATTCAAGTATCCAAAGCTTTCTGTCGAGTGGAAGTTGCTCCTGACTGAGCCGGGTCTAAGATAGTTAGCTATTTGGGAAATTTCATCAGGTGTGAGCGCCTTGGGATTACTACTTTTCTCTTTCCAGTAGCCGATAAAGCGCTGAAGCCAAGCCATAAAGCTTCTCATACAACCCTTTGTGGCATGAATCTCAGAAGAGTATTCGACCGATTCCGGCAAGCTGATAGTATCAGGCGCTAATACACCGTACCCGGTGGTAAATTCCTGACAACCGAACTTCTTTGACCTCAAATAATCTAGTAACGAGAACATTCCGATTTTTGCTTGATTAAACGGATTCTGAATTGGGTATTGCTTTTGTTTGGCAAAAGAGAGCCAGTGGCCATTCTGCTGGCGCAAGCGCCCCCCTTTTACTTCAAAAACAAAGATGCCTTGAGTACACACAAGTACAAAATCGAGCTCGCTCACCTTTTTGGTACGGTGAGAAATAAGCTGTAGCGAATGAAAGCAAATTGCTCCTGGGAGCTCCACCTTTCGAAGAGCGTCATACATCAACAACTCAGCATGGCTATCATTGTTGTATGGTTTGGATGGGTTTAACCTCATAATTTACTGAGGTCTCGGGCCAGCTTTTTCATTGCTTTTGTTAAAGATTTTTCCGATTCATAGAGCTCAAGGATGGCGTTAAAGTCAACATCATCAAAAGCCTTTTGCATGATCATTTTTTCTGCAAACTGTTTTGAGTCAGGCCCTAATAGAGTTGCTAATTCTCCGGTATTCTCTGGGATGTATTTGACACCATTAACGTTAACTTCCTGTATCTCATATCGCTCAACCAAATCAAACTTGCTTGCCAACGAATCTTTAAGTTGAGGAGCACTATCATCGGACAAAATATCAATTAAAGTAGGGACATCATTGATTTTTGACTTTTCAGGTGAAGGATTCCCAATGATCTGATTAAAATAAACAAACATGCGTTCAACAACGAACTTTTCGAGCCCTTTGATTTGGCGGACGACCTTGGGGATTTCGTAGAATTTATCACGCAGTCCATAAGCGATGGCAATATTGGTATAACCTTCATCGGTCACGGTGGGGATCGGCTGCGTAAATAGTTTTTCTGTTTCGTTGAGTAATGAGAACATAGTGACAATTTGCGAGATAAAGTCACTAAGCCTTTCTACTTTGTCAAACGACTTCAATTGCTCAGCTTTTGTTTCCTGAATCTTTCCTTTCTGAATGTCTCGTGATTTCTCTTTTAACTTTTGTAAATAATGCGTAACTTTTTCATCATCAAAATCCATGTCAAAAAAAGAGATGAGGTTATCAAGAATTTTGCCTTGACCTTTATAGCCAACCAGCACATTAAAAAACTCGCCTCTTAGCTTTTGGCTTAACAGCTCTTCTCCCTGTTCTCTTTGGAGGTATGAGAGCAACTCTTTGACTGCAAATGGACTATCAGAATCTGCTGATAAGGCAGATAACTGTTTGAATGCATCGCTTGCACGCTTAGAATTTTTTGCAGCAACAAAGCAAAGCGCTAAGGCGGCCCCATAACCGCTCACTTTTCGAATTGTTGTTTTGTCAAAACTGAAGAGGTGATGATGTGCATCCAACGCGGGTTGTTGTGAATCAAAACCCATACCTTGATCACGACTTTCAACCTCAAATAACTTGTCAAAACCAGTAGCCTTGAACTTAATTGCTTCAAGCAACTCTATGCTGACTCGACCAGAAATCTTAGTTAAATAATCAAAGTGATCACGAGCTTGTTCATCCTCAAAGACTACTTCATTGATTAGGTAAGTAGGTATAACACCATCCAAGTCGAATCTTGAGCCAGCATCGTTGCCGCTCAATCCAGTCATATCAAGAGACACAACAACTAATGCGCTCTTCAAGTTACTGTCTTCTTGGGCGGAAGCATTCAGTCCTTTTCTGGGTATTTTATTCTTGGCATTTGGCTTCTTATACAAAGGAACCCCAGCCGGGTGCAGGCAAAATTCATCGGGCAAATAATTGTCAAATGGAAAAGTACTTGCTGGCGTTATAAAGCCTAATGCAAAGAATTGAGCTAAGTTATCAACGCAAATGGGGGTGTAAAATTGCTGCTTCGCCATTATATGGAATCTCGTTCTAGAATATTGGTATCTGCCGGAAGCAAAGCCTCAACAGGCTTATTTGGGAATGAGGCACTTTGCATCAAGAAAAGCTCATATTTTGCTCTTGATGTCATTACGTATAGGCGCTTACGCATTGAATCTTCATCTCCATTTATCACCTGTAGGCCATCAAGGATTACATAAACGGTATCGAACTCAATCCCTTTGACGGACTTATCGCACAAGACTACGATGCCGCCTTTACCGAAATCTATGTTCACACTACCTTGCTTTTGTTGACTGGAATAACTTGAGATGAGTGGCTTTTCATTATCTCTAGGAACATCCACTTGAGATAATTTCTTAACATAATCCTCACGCTTCGTTTCTGAGGATACAATTACGCCTATCAATTTACCGGAATCTCTGTCAGCTGCTCTCAGAATAGTTTCAACACATGCATTCACTGTCGAATAATTCAAAAGTGTAGGTTTCAGCAGTGATGGTGGTCTCTTTGGTAATTTGGGTTTAGGGCTCGCTCTGTCTGTATAGAAGTGTTGGCATAGTTTGACGATTTCCACTGTGCTTCTGAAAATCTCGTCGAGTTCGATGACATCACTTGGAGACAGCCTTAAGACTGTCTCTAGGTCCTGACGGCTGGAATTGTCTTCTGTAATTTGTTGATTTTGATCGCCCACCACGAAGAAGTTTTCAAACCCTAGCTCCATCAGTGATTCATAGTAGCCTGAAGGGAGATCTTGGCCCTCATCAATAATCAGATCCTGAATGTCAACTTGCTTAAAATGGTCTCGAAATATCTTTTTCAGCTGATCATAATCAGGGTTTACTTCTTTAACTTTACTTCCAAAAGAAGGCTGCTTCTCAGGCATATATTCGCTTGTTAAACCATATTGAATCTGGTACATCCAGCTCATTGCCGTATCGAGATCGCAGGATAAAAGCTGTGCCATATATGCCGCTAGGACATGATTAAACGTGAGGACTTTTGGCTGCTTTTGCTTGCCTTGATACTTTTCCATTCGAAGCAGTGCAACAATAGATTTGCCAGTACCTGGAGCCCCAACAACCAAGTGCAATCCCTCAAGTGGTAATCTCATTACTCGCTGCTGCGTTTCATTTAGGTTATGCAGCTGTGGAAGTTCATTAATCCTTTTACTCATGATGGTTCCCTTTTATAAACTCCAATAATGAAGGTATTCCCGCAGCTTTATCCCCCTTAATCAGGGTTCTATCTAAAAACACATTCCCATAGTCACAACTAGTATCCGGCACTAGAGTACAACCGTGACAAGCAGCTCTGTTCAAGCCATCTCTTCCTTGCCCACTATGCTCTGAACAGACAGGATCCAATGTGCACCATTGAGCTCGCTTGAGTGCTCCACTCAAAACCGTTAAGAAAGCCTTAGGATCTGCTAATTCCATTAATCCTCCTAATGAACCACTTTTGTCCGCAACAGTGGTGTAAATTAAGAGGCCACTCATATCTGCTTCTCTTGAAGCATAAATTCGCTCTGAGAGCGACGATGCAGGATAACCACACTTATCTTCAAGTTCTCGGATCAACAAATGGGCTAACGTATGGAGCAAAATAAACCGCGGAGATAGCTCATCCACTGTGAGTTGACTCTCAGATGCTTCGTAGTGAAGCTCGAGTTCATTAACACGTAAAGCTATTTGAGTGTGTGACTCCCATCTACTCAACCAGCTTGACGGCAAGGTAATAAATATTCCTTCACCATAGAGGTTGATGGCAGGCAACCAGTCTAAACCCCCGTAAATATCTGGGGAAACCAGCTGTGGCTGAAATGACTCTTTCTCTTCTGGGGTTAATTCCTTGCCGGAAGTATTACTATCTGGGTTTAAATCTCGTTGAGAGCGTAAAAAGCCCTGAAATACTTGAACCTTTCTAAGTCTCTCAACTTTGATTAACTTGCCGACAATGTTACTGAGATCTCTCAATTCCTCTGGTAACGACTCGCGGCACTCTTGAAGGAAATCGTCAAGGTGTTTGGTTTTAAAGTCAGCAGATGGGGAGAATGATTGCTCTGTAATGAGCGCTTCAAACTCTTCTTCTTTCATCTGTCCTGGTGTACCCACCAGCTCAGGTTCTTCTTCATCGACATTACCAAACTCAAAGAGCTGTACAGCTTTTTTAACCTCGTCAAGTGACGCGCCAAGTTTACGTACAACTTGTATCATGCGTCCTTCACGTACGAAATCACTGGGCGCGCTGATGATATCTTCAAGCTCATCGGTGTGCTTCAGAATATAGCTAGTGTCAATTAAGTCTTGTTCGTTATTGGACTCAGGCGGGATAACCAAGCCATCTTGGATTACAGGTGTATATACACTCGGGTGGTTAATTTCGACGACTTCGCCTTTTCGTTTAAATCCGTCGGGCTCTTTTGGAATTCTCTCGAAGATCCATGGCTGTGGCTTACGAGGTTTTATGCCTAATTGATTTGGCTCGAAGTTCACCTCAGCCCCGCAGTTACCGCATACAATCTTTTGCGCCCCTTCTTTAAAGGTAAGCTTCAAGTTCTTTTTTTGGTGACTAAGGTAACATTCTGCTTGCCGACCTTGAGGCTGCTTAACACGAGTTATGCTCTTACCATTTTCATCTTGCATTTTTTCTATTTGATGATGGCAGAGGTAATTCCAATCAACATTGTCTAAGTTGCCGTAGTTATCAACCACACAGTAAGTTCCCTGGTTCATCACTCCGCCGCACCCACACCTTGGCTTTTGGGCCGAATGGTGAGGATTTTCTTCCCAAGGGTTTAGATCTAACCGGTCACATTGAACGCACTGTAAATAACCAGGAAAAAGAACAGCAGGGATTGATTTGGCTATGCCACTTTCATTCTTCTCATTTCCCGTTGGCGGTAAATAGAGCTTTTGTGGAATCTCTAAACAGCGTTGAATACGGCTAACATTTCTCAGTTCATATTGAGGTTCTGGCTTTCCGCCCTGAAACCAAAATCGGGTATCTACAATCACGCCCGTGTAGTCATTTTTTAATCGAGCAATGCTGCCAACACCTTGTTGTGCTCCAATATGAGACAAGCGAACAGGGGTCAATGATTTATTCATTGTTTTAGCCCCCTTACAGCTTTCACCAAGCAGCTATCTTCTACATTACGCATGGATGTCTGTGTATCCCATAATGCAGTTCTCTTAACATCATGTGTTTTAATCAAAGATTCTGCCGCTCTATCACGACTATGGAACTGCAGTTGGCGGCGGCTTTCCTTAGCATTTTTTACATATAAGTCCCACTCATCAATTAGGCTATCAAGCATATCCAAGGTAGTGTTCAGCTTTGATTCTTGCTCTTGATGCTGATGCTCTGAATCGAATGGGCCAGTGATGGCACTCCTTATCCTTCGCTTCATAATCTGTATCACTGCCATAATGGATGGACTTGAGGAATTGAAGCTATCGGCACTTGCATTTGACGAGAAGCCTATGCCTGACATTCGAATAGCTATGATCACTGCCGCGTGCAGTGCTTTTTTGAGAGATTGATACGTAAAAGGGGTTAAGCTTGTAGGCTCTACATAGCGGTAAAACGACTCATGATATGGCCGAAAATTTTCATAATGAGATAAGCTACTGGTTTGAGATTTGTAATAATTAACAAATACAACGCCAGGAATATCTCCTCGCCCAACCCGGCTGCTGGCCTGAATATATTCTGATGTGGTAAGCGGTTGCCCATTAATGATCATGACAGCTAAACGCTCTACATCCAAACCAACTGAGACCATATTTGTTGCTAACGCAATATCTACTGAGTCGGCCTCATCGCAACTCAGGTCTAATTGAGCGAATGTTTGGTTATTTCTTTCTGCCCCCTGAACTGATGTTAAAGATTTAACATTCAAATAACGATTTAGTTCTGCTTTGGAGCTTTCTAAAGAAGGGAGTGTCTGTGAAAACTCAAATAGCTTCTGTTGAATAGAGCGATTAATAGGCCCTTTGAATGAAGCGTCACTCGCAGAAACCCCCTTCAAACTACCGTGGTAGACTAGTTGCGTCCACCAAGCATCTTTAAACTCAGGTTTATCTGCAAAATGAATTTCAGGAGCTACAGCTAAAAGGCTTGAAAGAGGCTCAAGGGCATCTCGTTTTGACTTGCCGTATGCCATATATCCAACGTAAATTCGACCAGGCTTTTCAGTTGTGGGAACAGTTCGAGCAAAAAATGAGTCATCATGCTTTAAGCCTGATGGAGGGAATACCGCTGAGTCTTTTCCGTATAGCTGCTTTACCTGTTCCTGGGCGTTTCGAATGGTTGCCGTCGATGCAATATACTTTGGATATATACCTCTTTTTATCAAAGCGGCTTCAATACCAACCTCGTATAAACCAACCATTGAGCCCAGAGCACCTGAAATCAGATGTAATTCATCCTGAATAATAAGCTCAGGAGGTCTTTTACCATTAGCACCAAAGAACACTTCGGCTCGACTCTCCCAAGCAAGCATTGCAAATTTGTCTACGGTAGCGAGCAGTAGAGTTGGAGGCCTTTGATAAAGTGACTCATCGACTGTTAGACAAGGAAGAGTTGGGTTGTCACTACCTCCAAACTCACAAGAGTCATTAGAACAGCAAAATTCAAAGTGCCTCTCGTCAGCCAGGTAGTTCTTTTCAGTAAATTTAGCATTGCACCAAGGGCATGAGGCCAAACCAAGCTTTTCATAATTTTGATTAGCCAGCTCTTGCTGGGCCTGATGAAATGAGTTTGGTGTAGTGCTGCCACCAACCCATAACCCCAAAGTAAACGGAGTGGTACCCAGCCAACTGTGTGACTTTCTTCTTATCAACTCAAGTGCACATATTACTTTTGCTGCCCGAGCAAACTGCTGCCCAGTTAAAAGTGTTAGAGTGTAACGCATGATCGCGACTGTACTGTCTTGACTCTCTGGGTACACTAAGCGTCTGTATACAAAGACCAGCGCCATAACACCAAGATATGCCTCGGTTTTGCCGCCTCCAGTTGGAAACCAAATTAAGTCCACTAGATCGCGATTGAGATCGCCTTCATCAACAGCCGACTTCATTGTCATGAGGACAAATGCAAGCTGGAATGGCCGCCAATTGTATTCCCTCAAATCAGGATCCTGTTCCGTCGCCGTCATTTGCTTCAACATCGCACTGTTCATAACTGCAAAAGCTAATCGCAAAGCCTTATTCTGAGATAGAAAAGTTATGCCATCCTGAATACGAGTATGAGCCTCTTTGGCCCGAGCGATGATGTTTTCTGCAACGACCTGCTCTTGAGTACTCATAGTGCTCTTTAACTGAGCTTGGTTGATAATCCACTCCTTATACTCCTCCGCAAAGGAAAATAGGAGTGAAATTACATCATTGTTTTTATGGCAGGTTGATAAAAAATTGAAGTTTAGATGTTTTGTCTCTTCACCCGCTGTATTAGCAGTAACGCTTGGTACCTCTACTCGAGGCATGAAGTTAACTTTTAAAACGAAATGACCATCTTCATTTGACCAATCTACAGCGACAGCATGGCCAACCGCATATGTTTTGACATCTTTATAGCGAAGCTCAAGTTCCCTTTCTTCTCCCGAGAGCAATGCAAAATCTTTTTGTGGGTAGCTCTCTAAGCGTCCGCTTAGGACTGTACAATTAAGTTCGACGTCAAAAAGAGTGGCCTCGGCTCGCTTTTCATTGTCCTTTTCTGCCCACCCCACAGATTGCTGGTTAGCCAGTGTTAATGTGACTAAGAAACCTTCTTTATATGGCCGCCAAGTTTGGTAGAGCTTCGCTCTATTGTTGGGAAACACCTCTGTGACGACTTGTGTTAGCTCTTCCTTGCTTGGAGGAGATATATCCAAGTAATAGTCATCCGAGCTTAAGGTTTGCTTTTGCCATTCAAAGCTACCTTCAAGTGGCTTTCCACTGGAGTCCTTAGTGAAATAACTCGCTCCATATACAACAGACAACTGTATGTCATCTCCTGTAACGAAAAACGAAAAACCCGCCGACGAGGGTGCAGTGATGGAAGCAACACTATTTCTAGTTTTATGCGTAGAGCTCTTTGACTCACCTTCTAAAGGTCCCAGTAACCCGATATGAAAAGCCTTTAGCGGATTACTGCTTAAACCTTGCTCATACGTATTAACTAGGTTGGCATGAACAAAATCGATAAACCCATCTCTTTCTTTCTGGTAGTTCACAGAATGACCTGCTCCGGTAAAACTGGACAGCCCGGCATCGTATAATCGATCTCAATGCGAATGGCGATTCGCATACCTGGTGAAAATTGTTTTGCTAACATAATTGATTCTCACAGAGATGCACGTTGCACATGCGCTATACATTTTGTCAACACGATTTATTCAGAACAGGGCTATGCGGCTGTTATGTGGTAAACCCGATCGTACAAACTAGGATAAGCCACCTGCTTGGCCGCTTTTTGATATAGCACATCCATCTTGTAGTAATTCAACAAGTTACAGTACATGCGGTATAGAACTTCATGGACAAAGCGCGCATGGAGCGACTTATCGATCGATTTAAAAATGTATAAAAGTTCATAGTTTGATTTGTAGTTTTTAATAATGAATAACTGTGACGAGTCTTGTTTAGGACCAAGGATTTCATTGCTATTTATCAGCACATGGCACCTAACCAAGTCCCAAAACTGCTCATTGTTTTCAGGCAAAAACCCTCTGCGCTGATAAAAAGCGCACACCATTTCGTGTAATCGAACCTCGAGTTCAAATCGGTCCATTAGATAGTTCATGAAAGCATCGATGTTATCGCCAGTAAAAACTCCGAACAAACAGGGCGTTGGGTAGTCATGTAAACCACTTGCTCCTTCATGTTGTGTCACATGGTCGTTTTGGACAATGTGCATGTGCTCGTGGGATATGGTTGCTTGGTAGTTGGCTTTCCTCACACCGGCTTTAAAATCAAAAAAAATAGTGCAGTCGCGACTCGTTTTTTGACTAGAAAACTGACCAAGCGTCTTACGCAATTTAATAAAGCGTGTAATCACAACCTTTACCATACCCAACAGCACTCCAGTGGCCAGCAATAGAGGTAACAACACAATCATGATGGGGACTGCGGCATAAGCTAGGCACAAGAGAAAACGAAGGCAAACCTTTAACAAGCCTATTGGCACCCGAGTTGTAACGCCAAGAACCGACGCTGGTTTTCCATGAATTCTGAAGTAGCGTGGTAATGAGCGAACGTTGCGTAAATTCCTTGCTATACGACGGGGGTGGTAATGTTTCACCAGATCTTTAACGCTACGAATTAACTGCTTTAGTATTTCAGTTAAATCAGCGCGCAGGTTCTTATCCTTCCACAAGAACTTTACTAATTTTCCAGTGGACAAAAACGTTTCAACCACCCGAAAGCCGAATAATGTTCGATAAGTCCTATCAATATAGCAGGAGTGTTGTTCAAACAATTCAGCCGAATCAAAGTCATTTTTGAGTGTTTGCAATGAGCTGTGATTGCTCGCGTAATACATCATTTACCCTTGCGATTATCCGACAATGAAGTCGGTGCCAATAAATTCAGAGCCAACCAAGTTGTAATTAAAGTTGGCAATTTGATTAATCTGTTGTTCCGATGTGCAATTGAGTGTCTAGAGAAGGCTGGAAGATTCACTAATCCACTATAGAACCGTATATGAGATATCCGTGCTCCATTCCTCACTATTGCAAACCACCAACGCGCGTTCGAGTTTCTCCAATTGAGCAAGTTGCACAGCCACATACTCGTGGAAGCTGAATTTGACTGTTGGATAATGAGAACTTGGATCAGACAAACGCCAGTACCCCATCCCCTGATCGAGCTTTAGTTTAATTTGCTTGCCCGACGCCAGCGTCAAGAGTAGTAATCGGCGATGAGCGATGTCAGCCCGGTTGTCACATACAACCAGCTCTGGTTTTACATTGGATTTGTGCTCAACCCATTTGCAGAATACATCAAAGTGATCATCTTCATGCTGCCAATCTTGATGCAGTAAGTGTCCCGCTCTGTCCTTCTGGTTAAACAACGTGTTAACTCTAATCGATGGTTTAGTTGGCAACACTTTGGCATACGCCCCAATGACTTGTGCGATTAAGAGTAGGCTCGCCGGGCTTTGCTGATATCTATCGCTATAGGTCAGATCCTGGACCGGATCGTCAGCTAGGAGTTTTACGAACGCTTTATCACCAAACAAGTGCAGCCAAAAACTCTCACCAAATTTCGATAATTTACCGTTGAACTGGTCTGTAACTTCCCACGACCCATGTATAGCGCCACCTGGTGCCATAGGGGCAATCAGGTTTTTGATGGTTAGCGGCAACTGATTGATTTCATTGCTCTCTAACACCAGTCCTCCCGATCTCAACCACTGCTTACCGGGAGTGATATTTTCTACTTGTGCGGTAGCAAGGGAAATCACCTCATCACTCGTTACAACCTGAGCACAGATGCCGCTGAAAGATTGGTCATGTCCTGCAAGCGTGGCGATATTGGCGCCTAAAGCTTGCAATCGAGTCAGTTCAAATTGCGTTTCCTGGTCTAAATCTACATTGGGAATGCCCAAAGTTAGTGACACCTGGTCTTTAGCGATATAAGTCACCAAATCAGTTCTAAAAAGAGGGCTCAACAAATCCCAATCGTTGATGTCCTCACTCAGAACGAATGTCACGGAACTAGCACCTTTGTTGATCCAGCGCCTGATCGTTTGAGCAATTGAATTGGGTTGATATTTTCCCCCTAGCATTAACTGTAGCTCTTCAGGCACAGCAATGAATGGCTCAAAATCTGCTCCTAGCCACTGCTTAGCGGCCAGCCTATCGAGGCTGTCTGAATCTCGACGTGTATCCGATTCAAGCAAGCAGTCCCCGCAAGCCGTTTCGCAACTGCTGCAGTCTAGGTTAGCAAGCATGTGTCTCAGAATTTGATCGACATGTAAGTGTGCAGAGCTTGCAAAACCGGCGCCTCCAGAGATAGAGTCAAATAGTTGGATAACCAATGCTGAGGAGCCTTCAGATACAATCGCCGGCCTCACTGCGTAACCCAACTCAGATGTAGAAATCCCTAGCTGCTCCGCCAACGCAGCCCGCAGAGCGACAGCCAAAGTAGTCGCAATGACATAGCCTTGGGTATTCTCTGGTATGTATTCGTTACGAACTGGGTGCTTCAAGGTTAATTCGAATACATCTGTTTTCGTATGCGCTCCCAAATGAACTGATTCCATCAGCGTGGGCGAACCATCGCATTCCACCGGAGCGTCTCCATTCTTGTCTTTTGCCAGAGCTTTTAGCGGTCGATGAGGCTTGCTCGGGTCGAGAGACTTTGGAAAATGACCGTGCTTGTCCATTGACTCAGCTCGACCACATGTCATACACAACGCATAGCCAGTGCCGTGCTCTCCTGACGTATGATGGAAAACTGAACCTTCAGCACTCGAAAGCATGTGCCCCATTTGAGGATTGGGTAAGCTCACCTTCGCAGCACTTCCGCCACTGACCCAGGCAGGTTCAACGGGAATAAACTTTTGCATGGCAATGTTATTCGTTGGCTCGGCGTAGAAGTCAGTCACAAAGCCGGCAGGTTGAAGAACACGGCGCATATGCTTGGATCTGATCGGCTTTGCACAATCAGGATTGCTACAAGTGAGCTCGGCGATAGCCGAAGCCTGTGTTTCATATCCTGTGTGGCCACAAGAGTCACAACGCCAACCAACATCAAACTTCTGCGCTTCATTCAGGTTGGCATGAACGTTTTGCCAATGCAGTGAAATACCGCCGGAGGTAAACACTCGCCCATCAAGCACGATTTCTGATCCTGGAGCGTACTCTCGAATAGCAACTGCCAAATTACGACTGGGCAAGCCACGGCTGCGCGACACATTATCGACCCGATCTGACTTTTGAACTTTCTTCTGGTTTTTGTCACGAATGAAATCTTGAATATTGTTGTTATCAAAGTTCACGACATCAGTTGGGAAACCGTATCCTGGCAAAAACGATTTTGATGCTAACTCCCGAAGAACAAACTCACTGACTAAGCGATACAGCTCTTTGTTGATGCGGTATTCGTAAGGGGAATCTTTCAACGCAGTTTGCAGTTGGCGCTGCAAATAATCATATTCTTGCATCCAGCGCTGCTGTAGTTCTCGGATAACTCGTGCTGCGTTTGCGCACAGTGACTCGTGACTGTGGTGCTGCAATACTGTGCCCTTGACTAAGCTCGACAGCTCATCATCAAACTGGTGAGCATCGCTTTCCAACCAGTCCAACAAGCGCCCACAAACCGAGTCTTCGGCAGGCAGATAAAACCACTCTAAATTAAGTTTGGTTTTTTCAGTGTCAGTTGTGCCCACTTTCCGATTCAAGAACAGTGAGAACAGAAGTGAGTTAACATGCCTCTGAACCAGGCGCTCTGAATTAAAAGCCACATAAGGCGCAGGGATCTGAGTAACGAACGGCCACTTGGGATTATCGAAAACGCGCTGATCATGGGGGTTCCCCTTACAAAGCGTGTATGAAATGGCTCTCGACTCTTTACTACGCCCCGCTCGCCCTGCTCGCTGCAAATAGTTTGCAGGGTGCGGAGGAACATTGTTCATGACTACGGCAGAGATACCACCAATATCTACTCCCATTTCCATTGTGGTTGAGCAATTCAGAACGTTGATCTTTCCCTGCTTGAACATGCTCTCATATTCATCGAGCCGATCTGCACTTTGCTGAGCTGAATGCTCTGCCGTTCGATAATAAAAGCCACCTTCCAAAGCTCGGTCGTTTACATCTGTCCATAAATTAGTACTGCGCAGCAGCTGTATCTTGTCGTCCTCGGCGGTTTGCTGCCGAACTGATGCTAGTCCAGTGTCGTAATCCAACTGGCTGTTGTCGTACTCCCACAGATGTGGGTATGGCACTTCAATACACTGGAATTGCTCTGCTTTTTCGATTTTACGCGGTAAGTATGGCGTATACCCCTTAAACGTAGTGTCAATCAGCTTGTTGGTAACAGGGCAAACATACGCCTTATCAAGCAAAGCAAATGTCATTTTGTGTCGGTCAAGCGCAAATTGGTTGCCATCGTTGTTGAGTATGCGAGCACCTTCGGTCAGTACTTTCCATGCATCTCTCAACCAACCATTGATTAGGTCTTCTCCATAAGTCGATGATGCATCCAAGCCAGAACCCAAACTCAACAATTTCACTAAGCGCTGCAGCTGTGAGCTCTTGATTTGTGGCCACCGCTTGATACGCCATTCGTCTTTTTCATCGGATTCGGGACTACGAAGTGATTTTGCTGAAAAGTGGCCGCCAACCCACTTTATCCAACCTTCATCTTCCATACGCAAAAAATTGTTTTCTCGCACATAAAAGTCCAAGGCTACTTTGAGAAAATCTTTCCAGTCATTAGGGGTAAGGCCATGACTTTCCCAATGTTCTGGGCAGTTGGAAATCTGATCCACCCCTTGATAACTCACCTTCACCAAGCCTTGTGTCTCACTACTATTTTGGCGTTTAGGGCGGCGAGAATATTCCCTGAACAACAACATATCTGCGAGCTTGATACTGCCATCATGCTCTTTAAATATCTCGGGCGACAAATACTGGTTGTAGAGCTTCATTGAGCCTTTGAAGTCACCTTTTCTGGCGAGCTCTTGTACCATGTCAACCCAAGAGACTGACACTGCTTTAAACGCTGTAACCCCCGACTCTAAGGCATCCGCTTGACGCTCGAGCTGCTCTGCGGCTTCCAGAACCGTTGACATACCCAAAGCACGGAGCTTTGCTGCCTGTTCCCTTAGCTCCGATGCAGTTACCCCATCGCTAACTTGGCCCTCACTTGCCATGCTATCCAGTTGTTTGCTTTTTAATATTTCAACAACAGCCCCGCGCAATTTCGATCGTTCGGCTTCCTGTTGCATGCGAACAGAGAGCCGAGCAGTGCCTTGGCGACTATCGGTAAAGGTAATCAAACGTCGCCCCCGGGCAGGCAAAGATTGAGGGCCTATATTTTTGCTGCCATCAAAATCCGGGCAATACTCCAATAAGGTCGGGACCACATTAGCGATATAGAAAGGAGCTCCGAGCATCGCTCGCCTAAACGGCATACTGCCACTGTGACCGCCAAAACCACAGCCACAGCAATGTGCATTACCCGATTCCTCGTGAGTTAGCGTATAGCCCTGGCCGTTGAGAGAACCAATATTTCCCTCCGGACTGATAGTTATCGAACAATAGCCATCATCATCTAGCCGACTGCCAAATACTTCAGGTGAGTGGCTAGCTTCAGAAACATCTTGAACGTCGGGCGTATCTTCATCTTGCCCCTCTTCGTGCTGTAAAGAGAACTCATCGCCGGCGCTATTGTTCCACTGAGTTAGCTTGCCGTTTTTATCTCGAGCAAGAAGGTGTGGCTCATTGCATTCAATACAAAAACTCAATTCCAGTACTGGCGCACCACAGTCACACGTTTGACGCTGAGTGGCGTAAACCATACCAAATGGCCAGCCTTTGCTGAGTGGGGTGCTGTCCTTGCAACGGCAATTGGAATCAATACAAGCAAATAAACCATTGGTCATGCGTTGAAAGAAATGTGCCCGAACCTTTAAAAAAGCTTCGCTAGAAGCTGAGCCCTTAGTGCCCGTCAGCAAGTCAATCCAGCGTAACAATTGCTGCTGACTCAATACTTGCTTTCCTGACGCTTCACTTACTTGAAATGCAATTTCGTTGAGCGTTTGCGGTTTATCACTATCAACAATGGCATTGCGAATATATTTGGCCAATGGCGTTGCGGATAATGCTTCAAAGCGCTTAGGAGCGATTTCAGGGTCAAATTCGCCCTTCTTTGTTTCAGTGCCTTGAGGCTCAATTTGTTCGAGTTGCTCAAGCGACTTCTCATCGTCTTCAACAAAGTCGAGGGTCGGAATGATTCGTCGTCCGCCAATAACTTTTACTTGTTCAGGCTCAACGCCGGCCAAATTGGCCAAATAGGTTTGCAGTTGAGCAGCGGCATCGTCTCCTGCGATCGTTGCAGACGTTGCCACAAAACGAACGTCTTTTGCCCTCACTCCAAATGCTTGAATGACTCGACGTAACTGCAATGACAGCTCTGCAGCTTGCGAGCCCACATAAGTGTGGGCCTCATCCAAAACAATCCAGCGCAATGATTTTTGCTGACGCGACTGTTGGATAATCGGAGCATCCGCTTGCCTAACCAGCATATACTCAAGCATGGTTCCGTTGGTCACCAAAATTGGGGCGGGCTCTTTGCGGAGCAACTCCCGAGAGAGAACTTCATTGGGGCGCTTTTTCTGCGCAGACCGCATTTTGTTCTCGCTATTTTCGGTATTGCCGTTGTACAAGCAATAGCGCATATCACCGCCAAAATGTCGTGTCCAGGCGTCTAATCGTTCCTGTTGAGAATTGATCAACGCGTTGAGCGGATACAAAAACAAAGCTCGAACGCCAACCAAAGGCTTTTTAGTTCGCTCAATCTCTCGGAATAAGTCGTTGATGACAGGCACCATAAAACACTCGGTTTTCCCTGAGCCAGTGCCCGACGTAACCACCACTGACTTAGGGTTGTCGTCGAGAAGCGTTTGCCATGCCGTCAACTGGTGCTCAAACGGCCGAAAATCAGCGCCAAATCGGTAGCGGCCATTTTCGTTGTTATCCAAAGCATCGACCACTTCAGCACTCAGAAGGTTGCCCTTCAACCGCTCCATTTTGGGCTTAGCAAATTCCCAACCAAAGGTGTGCTCAAACAATGGCGGAGCCATGAAAGATTCCTGCTCACCACTTTGTTGCGACATCACCTGAGTTAAATGTTCGCGTAAATTTGGATTAGTTATCCCAAGTACACTTAGGGTTGCCTCCTGGGAGCGAGCGATTGATTGCTCAACAAGAGAAGAAAAATATTGGCTCATACAAACGCTCCTAATTACTTCTGGGCCATTAAGTGGCTGATGACATAGCTATACATGGGTTCAAACCACTGATGGTCGAAATCTTTTAGCTGACGAAAATCAAACAGAGTTTTGTGCTCAAATCTCGCTAGAATGGCTGGCGGAATGCGACCACATGCAACTGCTGCGGCAAATACCGGGGCATAAACAACCCCTTCTTGAAACTTTGAATTTACTTTTAGTTCAAATGGCAGTAGCTCAAACGTGTGGCATAGCTGGCACAAATCCGAACCTGAAGCCGAAGGCCAATTCTCATTGTCACTATGAAGCCGCAGCAAATCTTGATACCACGCACCTTGGATCATTGGCTGCATAACTTGAGAAGGAATTGGGGGAGTAAACTGCTCTTGTTTTAAATAATCGGCAACGCTAGTCGACAATGAAGAAATTTCCTTCGTCAGCTTAGCGATGAGGCCATTTTGCAACGACTGCTTCATGTCATCAGCAATCCCTAGCTGGGCTAATGCTCGACCAAAAAGATGTTTTGCGTGTAGCCAGTAAGAGAGGGGAATGAACTCCCAAATCACCGGAAGCTGCCCCACAAGCTTGGCAACAAAGTTGGCCTCAATGTCGAACTTGAATAGCGCCACTGCCAAAGCCTTCGGATCTCGTGCTAAGTGACGCCAAACCTCAAAGGTCGACATAGGTAAATATTGATAGCGCTTCCAAGTTTGCTGTAGATATGCCCACCCGCTGTGGTCCCAGTCATCAGCCATTTGTTTCAAAACCAGCGCAATGCTCGATACTTCATCTCGAGGGTTGAACGCTCTCGCAGCTTTTTGCAGTGTATTTATCTCTTGAGGGCTGCCAGAATGTTTAGCGCCGAGAATAAATCGAGCTCGAAACGACACTTTTGACGACTCCGCAGGTACCACCAACCAAGGCCCCCCTTCTTCGATGTAATGGGGTAACTCGTATTCCCCTGTCGCAACGCCTTCACTCACACGACTATTCAGTGTAACGGGCGTTTGTTCGGGGTTTGAAATGTCGAGTAACATCGGTTTTACGCCAGAAGCATCTCGTAACGTGCGACTATTTAGGGTCAGTACTCTGCGTTGGTAGTCATAATCCATCGTCGTTGAGTAGTGACTGATGGTAAACCGCTCTGTGCGACCATTTCCGGTAATTGAGAGCTCGACCTTACTATCGATATTTTCACTCAGAGACAGCAAGTCCAATACATAGTCATGCAAGCCGTATAAGCTAACCTCTACGGGTTTATCAACAACCATGTAATCCCATTTGAAGCTCGCCGCATTGCGTGGAGCATTGCCCCTCGACACATCCAACAATGTGACTTGATAGCGAGTTGGCCTGCCCTGCTGAGTGAACAAATTAATGCGCCCACCAAGCAACTCATCGATTGCCAATCGGCGACTCAAAGGCTTACCGTCTGCATCAAATGCAGTCATGCCGCTCGACGGAAACGGTAAATTTAAAATAATGGGCTCAGAGAGCAATGATGCTTGAATTTTTAGTTGGAAACTTGCAGGCGGATTGCTGGAACAACTAATAGCTAGTTCGGTAACACCTGGCGTAGGCTTCGTCACATTTGACGAAATAGCACTATTTGGCACGGTTGCCACAAAAGGTGATTGGGTTGAAATTCTGGCATAGCCCTGCAATGGCGTAGTGCCCGGAATTAACTGCACATCGAAGTCAGCAGGTAATACACCGATGCGCTTTCTAAGTAGTACCTGATTGCCTTGGTTTTTAACCGATAGTAACTGACGACCATTCACCTCTGACGGCGCAAGTTGGTGTGCTAGCTCCCCATTTAGATATGTGCTCAATCCAAAGCCCACATCTCCAATATACTGGCTAGCAACAGAAGGAACACCTTTGAACGTCAAAGCAGGAATACTCGTCCATGGGAGCAAGTCCCCTTTTAGCGTCAATACATCATCCGCATAACTCTCGGCCCCAGTAGTGATCACAAATGCATCTCCGTTACCTAGGGTAACTGAAACCTTTCCCTCCAACGAAAAGGCATTAAGCTCCCTCAAGCGCTTCGACTCATCAGCTTCAAAGTGCCCAAGCAATACGTCATGCGAGCTTGAAAAAGGTAATAGAACCAACGCTCGTTTGGCCTTAGTTCGAGCTGTAGCCTGCCCCACCACCAGCCAACGATCATCGGACTCAACCAATGTTAGCGGCGAATCGTCACAGTCAACGGTACTCGCGGTGAGCCGAACCTGAGCCAGTTGCCTACCTGATTGCAATGCAACGAGATAGAGCTCACTATCCGTTGATGAACGCACCACTGAAGCAACTTTTTGCCGAATACGCACCACGGTTTGCTCATTTTCAAATCTCGCAAAACAAGTCCCCAGTGATGCTAAATGACGCTCGCCTTCAAATATGGCTAATTCAATTCGGCTACTGCTGAGGTGCAATGCATCAATATCAAACGCGCAATTGAGCGGTAGCAACACATCACTCATCACGCATTGATTAGTAAAGTCGATGTAGTGCTTGCACTTTAAATCTCGGCGTTTTTTCGAAACTTTACGTACTTCCTCTGTGGCACGAGACAACAACTGACTTAGGAACTGAGTCCCGGTTTCACTATCAAGTGGTAAGGGGAATACTTCGCGCCATTGTGGGTAGTTTTGTTCGAGGTACCCCACCGGTTCAGGCTGAGATTCGAGATTGTAGGTGTGGACGAAACTATCTAACTTTTCAACCATTCCTCGCACCAGCGCAATGGATTCATTCCCCTGAAGCGACTCAGGTAATGAGCTCAATTTGTGATGGATATATTGATTAACGGCATCGTCGCCAAATTCTCTAACAAGATGGAACCTATCGAATACCGAATTAAACGCCTTTTGATAGTGGTTGTCATTTTTGGATAGTAAATTTGAAGGTAGACCTCCTTCTTTAAACAAAGAGCCTAAGTAATCGTTTCGGTTCGATTGTTGATAACGAGACAGTGTTTTACCCCAATAACCGCACAACCCAGATGGCACAACTTCTCTGACTTCGCTGGCCGAAAGGCTAAAGTTCAGTCGCTCGTAAATCGGCTCCCAGCTCCAATTTTGGGTATATTCTCGACGAAACCACTCTGCGCAATATAGAGTGAAAGCGCCACACCACTCCTTGGTCATAGGCAAGGCATTATTGAAATTGCGACTACGACTCAACGACAACTGTAAGTCACGATATTCTGTCTGCGTCATGTGTAACTGGTATAACCGTGCATTTGAATGAATTTTGTCTTGCCGCGTTAGGCAAAACTCTTTAAGCCACGCAGAAGGTGATTGCACAGGTAAAGAAGTAGAGTTTGATGTCACGTTAAATAATCACTCTGTTTCGTTTGTAAACCGCGAATAAACGTCAACGCGGGGCTCGGCATTCATGCTGGTTAGCTTAAATCACTCGTTTAGATAACAGGGGTTCATAAGCTTGTTAAGATCATGGCCTAAATCAATCAACAGCTGGCTGCTGCCGTCGGTCTTAATTGTAAAAGGTAATACCCACAATCGAAGCGGCTTATCAAACTTGAATGGCATTGAAATGGCCGTTTGAAACCGATCATGACGGGGTAAATTCCTGTGCCCTTTCATGCAAAGTGGCAACAAGCCAGCTGCCCAAATGAGCTTATCCGATGGTATACAGAAAGTCGTTTACGCCCTTTAAAAACTCGAAGTTAGATGCTGCCATTATCTAGTACCTTTGCTCCTCGGTTGCTAGTGCAGTTTAAGACTTCAACTCGTAGGTCTTTCTGTTGGATTCGGTAGCGCTGCGCAAAATCTTCGGTGACAGAGGTAATTTCGAGCTTAACAGCGACTTGTCCTGGCAAGGACTTCCTGAGCTTCCGATTAACGGTTGAGCAGATGGGTTGAAGAAATTCCTTGTCCATACCTGTCAGCGATGCGAGCTCATTGGCTCGATAATCTTCAGGAGTGATGCCAAGTGACCCAAATACCCGAGGATCAGAAGCAAAGTGAGCGTACCAACCGAGAAACTCAAGGCTAAATTGCGGATCGTCACTAAAGTAGCGATCAACTAATAACCCTTTTTCGCCCTTTTCTAATAACCATAAATAAAAGGCTATTTCCTTAGCTGTGAGTTTAATGTCGACGCCCAACGTAGAAATTAATCTAGCGCAAGCATCAATCGACACGGTAAATGAGTTTTGCGTTGATGCGTTCAACATACCTACGGTTTGACTAAAGGATTGGTTTGCCATGGAATCAGCTAGGGTTTCATCAATAGCGCTACTCATTCTCACAAAAGGAATTTCAGCAAGGGTGATTGTTGCTCGGCTAACATCGAGTTCACCGTGGCCATGTTTTCCAGTGACCCATTTGGGCTGCTTTGTGGGATACCAAAAATCCCGCACAAATTCGTAATCGTCATTCACAAACACGTGGCTGAGAGTGTCTTGGGCTCGGCCAAACATTGACATGGCATAGCCGAAGTAAAACGCCATGGTTTTACGCCCACCAGCCAGTGAGGCATGAATAGCGCAATTGTTGTCTCGTGTTAGTTCATAGACTTTTTGGGTAATAAAGTCAGCCATGTGAGATTGGTCTTCAACCGACTTAGCATCTTCTAACGGCCTTCCTTGCGCGTCTTCGATTAACCAAATATTGCTTTCATCAAATTCAATATTCGGAAGCTGATACTCTTCAATGAGAGCTGCTAAGTGGCCATCTCGAACAAGGCCATTTAACAGCGCATCCCTGCAGCTTAGCGTGCTGATGACAAAAATTTCATGCGGAAATGGCCGCCCACTATGAGCTATTGCATATAGCGTTTCGGTCAATACCTGCGGGCTTGCACCAATCGTGGAAAGAAGAATTTGTTTCATCGGTATCACAATGTTTTCAATGCATTAGGCATGGTGACAATCCAACCTAGATAATAATATGGTCAACGTGTTCAGCTTCAACACGGTTTACGCGACATCGCTACTGAATCGCTAGCTCATCCGCTTTTTGAATGAAAATGAATCACCTTTTTTTAAGAGGCAACGCATTCAATTCTCTTTGAGCAACGGTATTACCAAATTTTGCTAAAGCAGATAAGCCAGCTAAAACCACATCGTCATGATTAATTCTCCGAGCTTCTTTGACAATCTTTTCAACCTGACCAGGGATTCCCTCTCGTTCACCTTGCCAGTAAAGCTCGTCCATAAGTTGTATTGCTTTGATGCGCTCTTTGCGACCTTTGGCTCGGAGAGCAGTTATAAGTCGCCACTTTAAGTTATTACCCGCAACGTTTTCTAAAGCATTAGAGATCTGTACACGTACTTCTGATT
Organism: Neiella holothuriorum; assembly: GCF_019457915.1. GTDB lineage: Bacteria > Pseudomonadota > Gammaproteobacteria > Enterobacterales > Neiellaceae > Neiella > Neiella holothuriorum. Next base: position 249,423 of record NZ_JAHZSS010000003.1, on the reverse strand, counting down.
GATTTGAGGACTCCATTATTTTAAATAAACGAGTTATTAATTTCGGTTTATCCTGGTCTAGGCGCTCGGTATTTTTTAAGATACAACTTGCCAATTTAACACCTTTCAAAATATCCGGTTCACTAACGCGGCTAAGTAAACTTAAACACCTATCCAAATCATTTGAGATTGGCTGAATCCCAAACTTATCAGTAGTTTCTTTTGCTTCGACATGCCCCAATCCCGCAGCTTTTGCAACCCAGGTCTCCCCTTGTTTTCTTAAATCTGGAGAATTGTTCCTTCCCAGCAACAACGATTTGCCAAGCTGCCACATGGCTTCGGGATTGGATTTTTCTGCAGCTCGAGATAGCTTTTGCTGCACTAGGCGTGTTTTTCCCCGCTGCTTGGCAATCATTGCTTCAATGATTTCTTTGTTACCCGGCTGATCACCTTTGAGGCTTTCTGCTAATTTGCCGCTTTGCAGTTCGTTGCTCCAGAATTCTTCTAACCAACGGCTTAATTTAGGCTCGCGCTCAAGTAATATTTCTTCCGCAGGCTTTGGTAAGCCCGAAATAAAACTGTACGAACTTACTTCGGGAGGTAATCCTTTAAATTGCTCGACTGTGGCATTTGGAACAAGCTTAAAGCGCTCTCGCAATAGTTTTTCACAAAAATATTGCCAGCCAATTATGTGATCATGCACTTCTGCTTGTGGCAATTTTCGTATTTCTTCATGTGATGCTGAGTCACTCTCAAGCAACAGTTTACGGTTCCAATTGCTAGCTTTGAAAATACGTAGTTCACTTAAGCTTCCCCGAAGAAACTCGACGGCAATGATTTGTCCAATTTCAAAGATATAAACTTCAACATTGGTAATGTTTGCAGGCGCCATTTTCACAAATGGCGGAACCGTTCCATTATGAGCCACGGCATATTCATAGGACGGTTTGGGTAAAAGCGCTCGAGCTCTTTTGATGTGGGTACTATAATTGTCCCAAAACATCGAGCGACTTCGGATTTGACGCTGCTCAGATTCTGTAAACTCTAAGACTTCAGCAGCTTCGTCTGAATACAATGCTCGCGATACCGCTTTTAGTCCGAAGTACTGAGACAATTTAAATTTCAATGCCAAAATATCTTGGCAAGTCACGCTCAATTGGCTCCACAAAGAATTCTTTAGATCAGGTAAACATTGTTGCCGAACTTGATCTTCACAGAACTCGCCATAGCTAACGGTATTAAAACGCTGAATAAAGCACTCCCAGAACCTTGTGCTGTGTGCTGTCAGAGTTAAGCTTTTAGCATTGTCAGCCAACCAACGATCATCAACAAAATTAATATCTCCTTGGTGAACCATCGAACATATGTGCTCAATTACATGCCCCTGATAACTATTATTCCGAGGCAACTGAAACGCTTTTAATATTGAGGGGACAGTTTGTTTGTGTTGGTAACATACGTAGGCTAAGTCATCATAGTTTTGTTGCTGAAGCGCCACTATCCACCCAACTTTGGCCATTAGGCCTGAGTCATTGATAAACTTTGCTTTGTGGGCGATTTCAAGAGAGTTAGTAATTTGGCTGACAATTTCAGCACTTCGTCCATCAGCGACTTGGGCAACTTTGAACAAGGTGATTTTCGCGAGAAGATTGTTGGTTAATATAGCCTTCCATACCGTTAGACACGAGGCAATCTGTTCATCTTGTGGCAAGGCGCCCCACTGAGCCTGATCTTCGATGATCGAGAGCCACTCAAAAATATGAACCTGGTTAGATCGCTCATCTCGGACCAAATCCAAAATTTGCTTTAGGTTTTTCTGAGGGTAGCTCGGCAAGCTAGCTTCATCGAAGCTAAGCCCTAACCATTCATCAAATGAGACTGGAACCAAGGCATTATCTAAAGGAAGCCTTGGCTGACTGAAGAAGCTAATCTCCAATTTTACGCACCTCATTGAACTTCCCAAGAAACTCATCAGCTTTAAACTGGAAGCGGAACTTAACCTTGCGGTCTGACGCTAATGCTTGTTGCTGATCCGCTTCTAACGGCCCCCGACCAGAAATTACGACCTTGTTGAACAGTTGTTGCTTATTGCCGAACGACATCGAATTTATAAAAGCCGCCACGCTGTTAGCCCGGAGTACGCTAAGTTGCATATTGCGATCAAAATTCCCCTCAGAGCTTGAATGCCCCTCAATAACAACGCGGTTGACTTCTTCTGCGGTGGCTTTGTTTTGGAAAATCACGTCGGCATAGATGGGGATGAAGGTTTCAAGAAACGCCCGCCCTCCGTCATTTAACTGATAGTCATTCTTGTCAAACAAAATTGAGTCCGTAATTGAAATATCACCCGTTTCTGGATCAGCTTGCACCTCAATACCGGCCCCAATTAGCGCATCATTAATGCCTTTAATGATCATCACTCGTGTGCTCTGGCTTTGTTCTGAAACCTCGGATATCTGAACTAAGGCTGTTATCAACAACAGAGCAAAAATCATCAAGAGGACTGACATCAAGTCCCCGACTGATAACCAAACACCACTTTCTTCAGCGTCAGCATCAGAGCCACGTTTCATCATGTTGCGCATTATGCTTCGGCCTCATCCTGCTCAAGCATACGGCGATTAAATTCGGCATTAATTAGGTAGCCAGCAGCCATCGACAACTTATTGTGAATAGAGCTAGCTTCGCGATCGAAATTAGTAAAGAAGCTTTCAAAGCTTTCGTTTGCTCTGGTGAAATAGTCATGCATCGCTTCTGGCATTTTCGCCGTAATGTCGGTAAATGCCTTCGCTGCAATTCCATACTCCTTTTTGAGCTGGCCGACCTCTCGGCCAAGCGATGTAGCTGCATCTTGTAGCTCTGCCATTTTAGCCGCTTCGTTCAAGCCAATAGCTTTAGCAACTCGCTCTACGGTTTGCGCTGACTGTTCAAGTTTTTGATATTGTGCAGTTAGCTCTTGTAGCAGGTTGTGCCGCGCTTGGTACTCTTCGTTAAATACTTGGCGGAAATTCTCCACCACAGCATTTAGACCTTCACGCTGTTTGTTGAGGCTACCATCGAGCAAATTGTTTTGCTGCTCAAAGTACGCAGTTAGGTTTTGTTGATATTGTTCACGGAACGCCTCAAGCTCGCGCTGCACAGTGTTAGACATATTGAGAACTTTGTTGTCAATATCTCCAAGGCCTTGTTCAAGCTCAGCTTTAGCACTGCTCATCAAAGCGCTTGCTTCTCGGCCAACACCTTCAATAGTTTTAGCTTGTTCGCCAAAGACGTCTTGTGACTGAGTGACCAATTGACTAATTCGCTGCTCCATTTGCTCGAATAGGCCTGATTCTTCTTTGCGACGCTCCTGAACAGCATTAGTAAAGTCTTGCTGTGTTTGTTGCAATAATTGAGAGGCTTGCTCACCCGTTTGAACAATGACTTGAGTTTGATCTTCAAATGCAGTTGAGACTTGATTTAATAGCGAGTCGATACGGCTTGTGACATTTGAAAACAACTCTGATTCAGCAACTTGCCGACGATCGAGAGCTCCTTCGAGGGAGTCTTTCATTCCTTCGAATGCAGATGTTGCACGTGTGGCACTCTCTTCAAAAGCCGAACGCTGACTGTTAAGTCCTGCTTGTGCAGAACTAAGCATTGAGTTCACTTCGTTCGCAATTTGGCTCATTGATCCTTGAGTATCATCGCGGAAACTATCCAAAATGCCTTTTAAGGATTCAGCAAAGCCTTGGAGTTTTAACATTGTTTCTTGTTGGAATTGGTTAATTGTATCGACGGTACCTGAAGTCGCTGTAATCACCCTTTCAACATTGCTATTGAGCTGCTCTCCAACATCATTACTTTTGACCACAGCAGCACTGGTTTTAGCTAGCTCTTCGGTAACAGGCTCAATCAACTCGCCACGCATTTTGTTGATCATCAGTTCAACGAGTTCCTGCTGTGACTGCTCTTTGATTTCACTTAGTTTTGAGAGCTCTTGTTTGACCTCGCTCATCACAGGAGCCAATGAGGTGTCAATCGAGTCAGCCACTGCGCTGGACACTTTGCTAGCAATATCGTCGCCGTTGAATGAATCACTGAAACTTTGCAACCCTTCAATGGCTTGCTGCATTTTCGTGCCTACTGATGCGATAGATTCAGAGGAACGGATCTGAGCTTCAATCGCTCGTTGCTGCTGCTCTCCACCTAGTTCTTTCAAGTAAAGGATTGGGCTAGCTTCAAAATAATGGTCGGCAATGCCTTTAAGAAACGACTCCTGATATTTACCAAGTCTGCTCGCACAAATCTTCATCAGAACCATAAACAACGCAGATGCGCTAAGGCCGACAAGTGACGTGTAAAACGCAGTTTTCATCCCTTCAAGTAACTCTCCAGCAGAAGCGATTAGAGCTTTGGAATCACCGGCCATGTTGAATTCACTTAGGCCCATGGTGATTCCCAAGAAGGTACCTGTAATACCTAGACTAGTGAGCAGAGCTGGCACCAGTTTATTGCGATTACCATTCGCTGCTGGCAGCATTTGGGAAATGGGAGTCTTGCTTAACCATTTGTCATTTTGAGCTTCAATAACAAGGCCAGAATCAGATGGCTGATACATGAGGTGCTCTGAAACCCAAACACGAGCTTTGGCGTTAAGTTGCTCGAAGTGAATTGTGTTATTGATGCTTTTTGCTTTTAACGTACTCAGCTCTGTTAAAAGGTTTTTGCTGTTGTTCACTTCTCTAAGCTCTTTGAAAGCAAAGTACAACAAGAGCACGACTGTCGTCCCCATAATAATTTGCGTGACTGAGTCGGTACTGGTCCAAATATCAATGATCATGCTGATGCTCGCGCTAAAAGTTGCTGTAATTCTTGCTGTGTGAATAAGGTATTAGCTATACGCTCAGGGAGGTGCTCAATGTCATTCCGCAGCGCCCCATTCACGACTAAGGGCTCCCTTAATCGAACGCTAAATAAAGCTTCTTGATGCTCGTGATTGTCACTTGCTATTGCCAAATAGACATGTTGTGGAAAATCCCTTAGTAGGGTTGCTTGCAACGAAGACTTGATGTCTCTTAACGATTTGGTGGCGACAAAATCGACACCAAATTCATCTTTGGATAGTTTCCACGCATGGTTAATCGTAATGACTTGAGTTACCAATCGGACAAAGTCAGTTGTCATGCTTTTAACCTTTGAGTTCGAGTTTGATGGCCATCGATGAACTCCCCCACCCCCACTACTTTCCAACCTGCATTTTCAGCGCCTTGGGCCGACTCAAGCGAAACAGCAACGGCAACACGTTCATTTGGCCAGGCTAACTCGACTTTTGCAGCAATGTCTCCGAAACCATCATCGATGTAATAGCCGACCTCGGGCATTTTGAGCTTCATTTTTCGACACGCATGGAGAGCACCTTGAACACCGGGATCGGCATAGTCAAAGAGTTTTTGCCATTGGCCTAGTCCTTCTAAAATGCCCTGGGCCTTTCTTAAATCGTTGATGAGAATGCGATCTTGGTGGGTTAACGCCATATGGCCATGACTCGGCTGTTTGCTATGGCAATCTGCACACAATACTTCCAAATTTGAATGGCGATTATCTGACTTAACTCCGTTTACATGGTGCACGTGACAAAGAAAGCGTTCGCTTCTCAAATTCACGTTGCACTGTTCACATGTAAAGTCTTTCTCGACACGAAGGTGAGCAGAAATTTTTGCCCAATCCTCGGTATATCCCACTTCCGCATCTTTGGCATCCCGTGATGGCATATGAGCAAAGAAGGAGCTGTAAGTAGCGAAGAATTCGGCCATATCGAACTGCTGAACGATTGGCCATATTGGCTGACCTGTATTACACCCTTTGTAGTTCAACTTCCGTAAACAGTTTTGACATACTTTCAGTTTGGCTTTTCGTTCAGATTCGCCATATCCGATCAAAAACTCTCCAGATGTATCATTGGTGACGACATAACGCTCAAAACGACCACTTGCTCGCATGGACTGCAACGTTGAGCAGTCTGCAATGTGAAATTTAGCGCTGGAACCATTCGCTTTGATATAAAGCGTAACGTTGCGGCCTTTGTAGCTCAGCAGACCGGAATCTACATCGATATCGCTAAGCTCAACGTCTTTACCTGTGCTCAGCTCTAGGTCAAGTTTGCTAATGGAGCTTTCTTGCAACTTAAGAATGAAGTCGCCTTGATGCTCTGGCTCCATTAAGTCAATAGCTCGCTTAAGTGAGCTGAAGTTAACTGTAAGCTTCATTCCGTTACCAAAATCTTTCTAATTTGCTCTTCAGCATTGGTAATGACTCGGAACGACACTCGACGAGATTTGTCTTCGTCCTCAATACCATCTTGCGAAACAATCAGCTTCGACGACGAGTAACCAACTGCAGCTACGTTCGCTTTAACCCAGTCGTAATAGTTAAGAATGATTGTATCTAACGTCATCACATAGCCAAGCACTGCTCTGGTACGAGCTTGAGAGAGCAACATATTGTTGAAGTACGCGTCGTAGTCGTTGGAATCATGGTTCCAACCACTTGAGGTGTGCCCTTCAATTTTGATCTCTTGGACAATGTCTTTATATTGATCCAGTACGCTTAAATATCGAGGAAAGAAATCTTCCAGAATAACGGTGAATCTTTCCGTCAACGCTGATTTGCCGTTGGCAAATAGTACTTCTGGAGCGGTAAAGTTTAAGCTAAGTGTATTCCTATCAATTTCTGCCCCCCATTTAACCAAGTCTGTTTCAAATTCCATAAACAAAGCTTGGTAAATTGCTTCTTGGGTTTGCTCATAGGTAATTGCGACTTCTTTAATTTTGTCGCGCTCATTCATCGCATCACGCATCAAGGCAACGGAAATGAACAGGAATACCATCATCAGTCCGGCCATTAAGTCGGATACAGACATCCAGTGTTCACCACCTTCACCATGCGTGCGGCGTTCGCCGAATACCTTATTCACGGTCAGCTCGCCATCCGAGTGTTGACGACGCTAGCCATTTCTTTAACTAATCGCTGGTAGTCGCGAGTAAATTGTTGTGTGATTGACGCTAGCCCTTCGCCCATCTCGTTCATAGTTCTATTGATTTCTTGCTGAAGCTGGAAATCCAACACTTCAACTTGTTTCTCAACAGCTCCACCGGTTTGCCCCACCGCATTAGAAATTTGATCTTCCAAACTATCGAATGTACGACGAACCGCTTGAGCCTGAACTTGGAACACTTCTTGAAGTGTTGTTTCCAAGCGCTCATGCAAATGCGTCATTGCTCTAGTCGTTTCTGACTGTATTTGTTGGGTACTATTGATGAGATCTTGATTAGCCCCCTTGAGTACTTCACCAGTCTGACGGGTATCATCTTTAATATCAGCTACTAATACTCGAAGTTCGGAGTTCAATTCGCTAATTGCACTATCTAAGTGTTCTTTAATTTGCTCTGTGGTTTCAGAAACATGGTTAGTCATGTTTTGCAAACCTCCTGTAGCGGTGCTCACATTCCCTTGAATATCCATAGACGCTTCTGCCAGTTTGCCACCAATTTCGTGAGCACCTTTTTCAAGGTCTACTGCCAACTGTTGAGCGCCTTCGAGAAGGTTAGACTTCATGCTATCAACACTGGTTGTGGCAGTTTCAGAGAAGTGATCAATGACCTGCTTACTTTCTTGTAGCATCGAGTTGTAGTGCTCAGAGGCTGCTTGAACGGATTCTGAAATAGCTCCCATTGTGTTATCGAGTTGTTCTTTAATTTCTGGCATAGCCTCAACAGCTTTGTCACGCAGCTCTTTAAAACCTTCTAGCCGGTGTTCAAGCTCAGTCACTTGCCCGTGCCCTAATTCCATCACTTGATGAAGTTTCTCCATCGTTTCAGGAATAGCTTCAGCACGCTCGTTAATACTTGCTACTGACTGCTCTGTCGCAGAAATGGCTTCAACTCCAAGCTGATACTTGGTTGCCATCTGTTCAAGTTGTACTCGATAATTTTCTTGCCAGTCGACCAGCTTTTTGACCGATTCATCAAGGCGTTTAAAGTTCTCGCCAAATTGCTCCGTTAGCTTGTCATTAAACTCGACAATGACCTCTTTCAAGGCATTAATTACTTGTTCAGTAGCAGACTTGGACAACGCTTGACTAAATTCGTCGAGTTTTTGCCAAAGACCTTGCTGAAATTTATCAGCTCGCTCGAGCTGCTCTTTGTATTGGTTAGTGTGTTGCTTAGTCGCATCGTTAATATCAAGTCGAAGGTTTTTGATTTGAGAAGTCAAAGAAGCATCTTCATCACCTTTAATAGCATTGAGCAACTCATTGGAACATGTCAGCTGCGAAGACATAACCTCGTAAATTTCATCGGGACCAACGCTCTTAAACGCTTGATCACTTTTATTGGGAATGATTCCTATGGCAGCTTTGTAGACGATTGACGCTGCCATTCCAACGAGGCTCGTGATAAAAGCAGTCTTAAGTCCTGCAAGAAGAGATTCGATACTTCCATCGATGTTTGACGGATTGAATTCCATCAAACCTACAACGATGCCAGCGAATGTTCCCAATATCCCAAGAGAAGTCAGTACATTACCTACCCCTTGAGTGAATCGCGGATATTTCCCAACGCACCGCATGGTCACAGAAGACACAAAGAGCAATGCAATTAGATAAATAAAAGCGTTAGATATGGCCTCGGCTGAAAGCGAGCCAATGTACGCGGAGAGCTGGCTGGTCATTTATTACTACTCAAGAGTCAGATTAATTCAAAGGTTTATCAAAAACTTGGCCAATTAAGTGTTGGCACGACACCTCAACACACATACTTACTTAGCAGTATCCGTATTGGTAAGCAGGAAGCTTTAAGAGAGGGAACTTCAGTTTTTATGTCCATTACTCATTCCTTGAGCGTTTACGAAAGCAACATCCTGTTGCCAAGTTTAATTATGACATTAAGTTAATTTAATGTCATGTGATTCCAAGCATAAAAAAAACCAAAAATTGTTACTATTCAGTTAATAATAACGTAGGTACTAGTTAATTATCGTTCATGTTCCGTAACTACCGTGTCCTCCCCCTTAGTTTAACGTTAAACAGAAATTGATAAGTACGCCGTCGAGCAGTGGAAACCCTAACTGACGCTGATAGGTTGCACTGACAGCTGAAATAGTTAGTTTACATGCTTATCACCAAACTATTTTTCTTGCCAAGTTACAAAAACCCTCAACATTAGATTTAATCCATCATCACCAGCGCAAAAATCAACATTAACTCACCCCAACTGAAAAAAATCAAAACATCAACCACTCCACCCCTCATTTAAAAACAACAAGCCCCCCTGAAAAGTTGTTGATTATTCATTAGCGTAATGGACAACAGGCTATCAAATCCAATAGGGAATTAATGAAATTGTTCGATAGATTTAATCGGTGTGACTAAAAACCGAATTGGACGGTAAACGCTCTAGCGAGTTTGTTGTAGCAAGTGATGATTTTTTAGCCCGATTCTACTGATAATTACTAGTATAAATCCAATAATCATTTACGCAGCTCGCTTTCTATGTCTACATATTGATATTTTCTCAGTAAATCGCTGCCATCATGTCGGATAGTTAACTCTTTTCCTTTAAGTTGATATTCACGGTAATATTGTCTCGGAATATAACCTGTTCTTCGATCTGTTTTAAATTTACGCCCATCTGTTGTGTATATAATATTGCCAACAACTTTCTCCACCCTTACTTTTTCCGTCGTCCCGCGAATAGGATTTTCTGCGGAATTAACAATTGTAGAATTAGTCAACAATATAACTGCCACTATCCACCAGCAGTAAGTCACCAGCATCATAAATGAGCTCCATTAGCGCTAAAAGTTGGTTTGATTATTGGGCGGTAAGTAAGATCCAATATCGTCAATGCAGCAAAGCTGCTAGCCATAAAACACTAAAGGCTATCACTTGCTATAGAAAAATCGGCCTATGCAGAAAAGTCGCTGAGTAACTCAGTCCATAATGACAACTTGAGATCTCTCAAAGATATAGTCGCAACGAAATCATCTTCAATTTTATCTATCGCCAATTTCCAAGCATGGACAATTGTGATGACCAGCTCCATTCAAGCGGACCAAATCTATTATAAATCACACAACTTTTGTTTTACATGTCCATAACCATCAACAAACTCACTAACAGTCACGACTTCCCATCCCGATTTTTGAGCTACGAGGGCTGACTCCATAGAAATAGCTACTGCAAATTTTTCATGTGGCCAGGCTAACTCAACTTTTGCGGCGATACCGCCAAAGCCATCATCAATGTAATAATTAACCTCAGGGGTCTTAAGATTCATAGTTCGGCATAAATTTATAGCCCCATAAACGGCGGGATTAGCATATTCAACCAGCTCTTTCCATCGACCAAAGTCTTCTAAATAGTCGGAACTAGGTTGCTCGATTGATTTTAGCGCACCAACAACTTCAGCAACGACACTACCGAGTTCATAGGCACTAATGGGCCTGCAGGCAAGCACAGGTTTGCCTGTCAGTTTAATCAATGGCCGTGAAAGACTATCGTTCACTAAATCAAGTTGCTCTATAGCCACCTTTCCACGAACGTACAGCTCATAACTGCCGTCTTTATGTTGAATGGCCATGCTGCACCCTGCCGGTTTAACTTCTTTAGCGATTCGAACTTGATCTCGACCACTAGTAAACAAGCTCAATCCAGCATCCACAAATGCTTGTTCTGCTATTGCCATATCAACTTTTGCCATGTTTTCCCTTAGCTTAATTGATCGAGTGTCACTGTAGAGGTTACATATATTTACTGGGTCGGTCTTCGAACATAATCACAAAGCGATTTCGAGCTTGCCTCAAAATTCTAATCGGCATCGTCCATTTCTCAGATTAAAATGATGCAAGTTCTGCTCATTCCGTTGAGCGAGTAATAAGTCAAATTGCCAATTCGACTAACGCGCGAAGATTGATCATAACGAAGCACTCTCTTACAAACCAATAAGTCACTAATTGCTAGGCGAGTTACAAATTTGTGCCTAAACCAACGATCAAATCAGTCGCGTTATCGGTTCTTCCCAGGTTCAGCCCCCACAACCAATGCGATCAGATTGAGCCAATCTGATGAAACAATTTTTCTATAGGGGAAAGCTCCTTCAAAACAAAAAGGAGACATAGCGAACCCACCTATACGCATACTGTTCTTAAAGTCGGATGAAGCCATCATGCCATTCGCTTTAATAAGTTTAATGCTATTGGGGTTTGTAGGCATTTTTCCTTTTAAAACATGATGAGCTGCGTCAATCCAACAACTGTCTATATTTTTCGATCCTGATTTTATGTCGCAAATGGTAAGCCATATCTCTGCAGCCACTAGAGGGTCAAACCCGCGGAGGCAACTAAAGTCCGAATTCCCGTCTATTTCGAGCCAATTGATCAAATCACTGTCAGCTGCTCCATCAATAGATTTTGAAGGTTCAACATGTTCAATGATGTAGCCTATGAGATACTTGAGGTCACTGCGCGCAACCACTGTTAACTGGGTGTTGCAACTGTGATTAGCTTGACTCAGAAGCTCAAGCAAAGTTGACACAAGCTGGTCGGTACTCCCACTATCTTTTAAAGAGTAAACACCTATATTACTCAGCTTTTTCAATACAGCTTTGCTTTTGGGTTTACTCCTAAATACGACTGTTTTAGCCACTTCAAGCGCCAAAGAGTCCACGATAGACTGATTTTGAAATAACTCATTTACCCAAATCTGAATATCGCGCTTTAATGTCTTCTCTAAAAGATCAAAAGTTTCAAGTTCATTATGTTCCGAAAAATTAAACTTTGGCGCACATTTCTCTTGATGGCTACCTGATAGCGCTACCACTGAAGGAGACGCCGAAAACTCGCCATTTTCTTTTCGAGAGTCATTTTTTAAGTCATTTACTAGCTTTTCAAGGTCGCTTACTCTTTTTTCAAGCTCAAGAAAACGTTTTGTCCTGACGAATATCATGTTCGGGTTCCTTTTGATCGAATTGATTACCCACCAATCTAATGCGCCTACAGAAATTCATAGGAAGCGCCAGATATTACTTATTCGAGTGAAATACAGTATTGACAAATCGCCCTTCTTCGCGGCAACAGTCAATTTAACTCACTACAAATAATCTTTATTTAGGGCTCATGCCTCCACCAGAAATAAGCTTCACTTTTTTGTCGGGTAAGGCCCTGCCGGCTTTAATTCGCTCTTCGTCAGCTTTTTTAATTCGTACCTTTCTTGCCTCAGCCGCATCCTTCTTAGCTTGCTTTCTAGCTTGTTGTTTTTTTCGGTATACCGGATCGTTTTGCATTTTTTTCTTATGACGTTGTTTGCTGTTCTTTTTTATAGCCTCAGATATTGCTAAACGCTCCTCTAGCGAAAGTGGCTTATCCATGTAACCTTCCTTTTGCAATCAATACAATTAAACGAGTTCACTAAAAACGAATTAATTATCCACCACAGCTTCATCAACTAAGTCATAACCGTTTAACAAAGAATATTGAGAATACCTTGAGTCATAGATCGAAGTGGTTAACAACGTCACGTCATCCGTTTCGCTCTCGTTTGTCGCTTCCAAGCCATGCGGGATAGATACAGCAGCAAGCTCTGTGATAATGAAGCGATTATGAATAGCTCCGGCTTGCTTTTCTTTTTCTTTGAAGTGGCAGAATTTGATTTCGCGGTAAGCTTCCAAGCACTCGGGATTGTCAGAAACTAATTTATCCGCAAGATCTTGAGGCTTGCGCCCTCTGGTTTTATCTGCGTCATACAATAGTTTTAATGCCTTCGGCCCAGTCGCTGAATAGCTAGCCCCGGAGCATAAAAGCTCAATAAAGGAATCCCACATACCGGGGCGCAAATCAAAGTAAGGTTCAACGATTGTGATGTCCTCGGAAAGGCGCAGTAATGAGCCGAGCGTTTCTGCGATTTGCTCTTTTACCTTTGCCATAGTGGCTTGATGTTCTAATGATTCAATACCATCCTCAAACTGCGCTACATCAATTGTGGTTGACTCCAGCTCATCACCATCAACTTTGTTTTGTAGCAAACAAAACCCCTCGAACCCGCAGCCTTCAGCTAGTTTGAAATTTTCCTGTATCGTTAAGTTTCCATTGAACTCGGTCGCACGCTTTACGCGACTGTGCTCTCCAATAAAACGAATAAGTTCTTCAAGCCGCATACGTTCATGCTCTGAAACATCAGATGCTTGAGCGCCAAACGTCCTCCGCCTTAAGTTTTTGAACTTAGGAAAATCAGAAACAACTCTAGGCGATGGCTTTGAGAACTCCTTTTCAAAGTCTTTGCAATTTCTGCGGGACTTTGCCAGCTCAACCAGTGCCTCAGGTTCAATCAAGTGTTCTATCAGCATTAGTAAAGCTCCTCTCTTCGTTCAGAGAAGAAACCACGAGGCCAATTGGTTGTGAACTCACCGTCTTTATCAATATCAATCGGCTTGGCTACAACACCGACTTGTGTTGGCTCTAGATAAACAATCGATACATCCTTCGGCGTTACAGGCTTAAGGTTTTCTGGTAATTCGCCATCGCTTGTTTCTCTGATCCTGCGAAGCAACCTCAAGATCAAATGTTCGCTGTGAGTTTCGATGAGGAAATTCACATTGTCATTGGCTTGGGTCAGCAAATCACCTATGGCAACTTGCACTCTCGGGTGAACGTGCAACTCTGGTTGTTCGCAAGCAATAAGACCTTTTGATGCTAAAAGTGAGGCACTAACCAGAGGGTATAATTGAGAGAAGCCTACGCCTATATCAGAAGGCGTCACTTCAATACTTTGCAGGTTATCCCACAGAGTTAATTCCGTATCTTTGAACGTGCTTCCATCCAAATACAACTGGGACCCTAGGCAGAATTTCACCCCTTCTGCATTTTGGGAAACAGACATTTTGGCAATATCGTTGCTTCCTTTGCCTAGAAATGGAATAGGTCTTTCTAGCCCCTTAACCTCAAGCATGGCTTGGCTAGCGTTCGGATTTTTAGCAATGTCTTCTTTACTGAAACTCATCACCAGCTTTTCTTCAAAAGCATCATTTAGCGCAAAATAGTTACTTAAAAAAACAGCACTAAATGGAGCTTCATTGGCAAGCGTTGACACATCGCACCGAACTACCCGTTTGGCGCCATCTTTAATCTTTGCAGCAATTTCGTAGCCGAGATCCAGGCGCGCACTACCGCTTAACCACTCATTCAAATTAACTACTTTGTCGAGCTCAAGACTATTGAATTCATCCCAGGCAGCTCTTCCATCATACCAATCGCCTTGCTTCGGGTATGGGTTCGGTTGATACGTTGAATCAGGGATATGACGCAAAGGGCCAATGCATCGGCTCGAATCAAGAATTGCTAGTAAATCATCAAGAGGGCTCACTAGCGCTTCACTGATGATTTCGTTGATTACGGTAGTGGTGAAGTAATCATCTGCGTCAATGGAAGACTCAACAACCTGTCCAAGCGTTGGGAACGCTCCCGCAGCAGATTTCAGGGCAAACGGCACATGCATCATCGGCGGTAAATCATAAGCCTTGTAATCATCTCGGAGATTGTTACCGGCATGACCAAGTGAGAGTAACTCATGCAGTCGGCTGCAGGCCGCGTCATCATGAAATTCCATCTCATCATTATCGAATTGGTGAAACTGATACCTGTGCTCTTGGTAAAACGAATGCACATGTCCAAATGACTCCGCATCTTTGAGCCAATCTATATGTCGTTCACCAAGAACGGCAGGGTGCAAGTAGTTGAATAACTCGACAACCGCTTGTTGGGTTTTGGGCTCTGCCGAGCACTCAGCCATAAACAGACCATCCAGCCAAAGCTTATAACGGCTGACATATGCGGAGCTCGCACTCTTTGACCACGAAATCGTAAACTCGACAGTGATTTTATCTGAATCAGCCGCAGGCTCGGCGATGGGAACATTGCTGTTTGCAAGCAGCTCCTCGCTTTCATCAATCATTGTTTTAAGCATGTTGTAGGTCGAACCAAGCTTTGATTGACGCTCGTATGTCACTCCGATAGTAATGGACTCGTTTAAATCTTTACCATGAATAAGGTTCTTAAACCCCCCAACAAACTTGTCGCCCAATGCATCTAGCCGTTGCGGATTGCACTGCCCTTTAGCAAGAATTTGCTGGAGATAAAACAGCGCCATTAATACTGAGCTTTTACCCACCGAATTGGGCCCAAACAGCAGAGTAACGGGCGCGAAATTGATGTGTTGGGTCTGTTTAAATGATTTGAAGTTAGTCAGCGATAGCTTGGTAATTTTCATGCTTGTTCTTTTTCTGTTTGTTGGGAGCTCGCCGCATCAATATCGACTAGTGCCGAAGAACTCTGATATGGCACTTTGCCGGAAGGGACCAGGTTGGCTGCGGCGTCTAAGTGGACGTCTTGGTCATCAAAGAAAATATGCGGGCGGAAAGCTGTGAGTACTTTGTCTTTGCCAACGCCGCCGAGGAAGAAGGCTTCATCAACATAAACGCCCCAGTGGCGCAGAGTTTTGATGACTCGCATTTCAGATGGGCTATTGCGGGCAGTAACAATGGCAATACGAACCGGCGAGTATTCGACCTTCATGGGGAGCCTATCTTGTAGCGTTGATAGCTTTTTCAACAAGCTAGCGTAAGGCCCTTCTTGCATGGGGATGTTTTGCTTGGCGTCTTCTTGTGCCATGAACTCCCCTAGCCCTTTGGTTTTATAGACCAATTCACTCTCATCGGAGAACAATACGGCATCACCATCAAAGGCGATGCGAACTTGCCCTTCTGGAATGTGGGCTGCGTTTTTTGGGGGTTCTTTGACAATGGCTGCTGCGCACTGGCCGGAGTCAATGACGGTTTGAGCGTCTTCTACATTGGTGGTTAGAAACAAATCCACATCAAACGCATGTAAGTAGTCGGTGACCGACTCGCCGGCGGTAAAGGCAGAACGGGTAATGGATAATTTGTCGTGGCGAATCGTATTCAGTACGCGCAAGCCACTGTCTGGGCTATTGCGTGACATCACCACCACTTCCACCAGAGGAGATTTATCGTCGGCATGCTGATATTGGTTAAGGTTCAGCAGCGCTTTCACTAGCGGGTAGCCAGTTCCTGGTGACAATGGCTCATCTTCATGCTTGAGCATGTAGTCACGGAATTTTTCGATGGCGGTATCCGGATCAGTTTCAGCGGTTTCTCTGAAAATTTTGTCCGACTCAGCCATGTCATATAGCGCCGTGGCCGAAATGCCGATAACGAGGGTATTACTTAAATCCAATGGCATAAAACATCCTTGTTTTGTGGAATTAGAGTTGGCCGGAGAAGGCGCATTGACTTAGGGAGTTGAAGCAATCATCAATGCCTGATGAACTAGTTCGGAGCTTTGCAACCATCTCAATTTGATTATTAAAAATATCTTCAAATTTTTGTTGTTGCTCAATTGGCGGCACTATCAGTCTGACTTCTTCTAACTTTCCTTTGCTAACCATACCTTTCATTGAATTTGTTGATGCACTCTGGATCGCTTTTTTTGAAAAGAGAATCAATGCATACAAGAACCAGCTCAACATGCCTTCTTTTGGCGTCAACGCGTTAATTTGTTGATTGAAAGCTACTTCGCGGTTAGCGAAAGCTGCATTGCCAATACAGTCAAAACTCCCCGCAATACAGGTTATAAGTGTCGACCCTTTCGGTACTGTCCGCGCAACCTTAAGTCCATCATCAGACAAAAACTCTGTCGCTTTAGTCAAAAAATGTTCAGGAGTATTGATGTTATCGGACTTAATCCATTCCATTTTCCCACCATAGTATTCAGGAACTTTTCTCGAAGGAGTATTCCCTGTTGTTACCTCAGCAACATCTTTCACTGGCATCATCTCCCACCCCTTAGGGTTGGTAACTGGGTCGCCGAACATGTCGAGGAAGACGCTGCGGAGGAAGTCGTCGGCGAGTTGGATAGCTTGCTGGCGTTTACGGCGAATGGCATCGGCTTTATCCAAAATGGCCGCGATACGTTTTTGCTCGTCTAGCGGGGGGAGTGGGATTTCGAAGTTCTTTATGAAATCCGCCCCAACGCGCTTTTGCCCAGCGGCTCCAGCCATAGACCGCTCGCCAAGGAAGCGAAAAGGTTTACCCGATATCATGTAAAATAGATACGTCGAATCTACTTTGCTCTGGTCTGCCCTAAGCACATGAAATTCCGTCGAACCAAACCCAACTGCATGAGTGATTTGATTGGGGCGAAGGCTCTTTCCATTTTCAAAACAAGGCGTTATTTTGGCGAGCAATACATCTTCTTTTTCAAAATAGGTGAAACCTTTTTTTGTTTCTCCCAAAACTCGAGTTTCTTCAGTGAGTAAAAAACCTTCTTCGGATGCCGAAGCCATTGCTACAAATGAAACGTTTTGAAATTCATCGATATCTCTTGGACATCGGGGGTTCACTTGCACCACATCGCTTAGTTTGATCAGCGGCCAACTCACAGCATCTTCTCCAACTCATTCAAATCGGCCAAGATCTCTTGCTCCAGCGTTTTTAATTTTCCGAGAATTTCCTTGGGTGGATCGTAGGTTTCTTCCTCGTAAATAACCTCTTTGTAGCGATTGATCGACAAGTCGTATTTGTTGCTTTGAATGTCGGCAGCATCCACTAAAAACGCCGGTTTGGTTTTGTCTTGCCATAGCTCGAGTGAGCCATTTTCAGCAACCACTTGTTGGTAGGCATGATACTGGCTGATCACATCTGGCAGATCGTTGTCTTTAATGGCGGTGCGCTTGTCATCAAGGGAGAAGCCATCGCGCTGCACATCGTAAAACCACACCTTGTTGGTATTACCGCCTTTGGTGAAAATCAAAATAGCGGTTGATACCCCTGCATAGGGTTTAAATACGCCACTTGGCAGCGAGATCACCGCTTCTAGCTGGTTGTCGTCCACCAAGTGCTTTCGTAGTTGCTGGTGCGCTTTAGAAGAGCCGAACAACACGCCGTCAGGTACAATGGTGGCGCTGCGGCCGCCAAGGCTGAGCATGTTGAGAATATGGGCCACAAACAACAACTCGGTCTTTTTGGTTTTA
Source organism: Neiella holothuriorum (assembly GCF_019457915.1). Taxonomy (GTDB): domain Bacteria; phylum Pseudomonadota; class Gammaproteobacteria; order Enterobacterales; family Neiellaceae; genus Neiella; species Neiella holothuriorum. Next base: position 231,365 of record NZ_JAHZSS010000003.1, on the reverse strand, counting down.
ACTTGCGATAAGATCTTGGGGTTGACGCCCTCTGAGTCGAGCGAGCCTTTAAATGGCGGGTTGGCCAAGATCACATCAAAGTAGTTGTCCACCTGCTTTGGAAAATGCTGCTGCATGTTTTTGTTGAGCGAATCCTGATAATGGATATTGGCTCCCGATACGCCGTGCAACATCATGTTCATGGCAGATACGCGCAACATGGTGTCATCAAAATCAAAGCCCCAGAACATGTTGCTCTCGATGTGGCTGCGATAAGGCGTGAGCTGATCGCCGGTGTAGTGCTTGTTGCCTTCTTCATCGGTCAGCACCCCATATTCACTGGAGTGCTTGCGGTTTAGGTATTCCATGGTGCGGGCTAAAAAGCCTGCTGTACCACAAGCCGGATCGGCCACGGTTTCGGTAGGCTTTGGCGCTACCAATTCAATCATGGTGTCGATGATGTGGCGCGGCGTGCGAAACTGGCCGTTAATGCCTGCGGTGGTGAGTTTACTGAGCAGGTATTCGTAGATATCGCCTTTGATATCACTTTGGTTCAGCGGCAGCTTTTCAATCATTTCAATGGCGCTTTGCAGTACCGCAGGATTGCGCACCGCTAAGTCGGCATCCACCATAAATTCAAGCATGTCTGGGTTGATGCCATCTTCCGCCACTTTTAGCCTAGCAAAGCCTGGGTAGACTTGGTCGCGCAAGCGCTTGACCAACGCATCGCCCTTGAGGCTTTTAAAGTTTTTCCAGCGTAACTCTTGGCCTTCTGGCGTGTCGGCATACATACGCGACATGGGCGGCGGATTTAAGCCCGATGCTTTCATGGTGTTAAATTGATGCTCTTTTTGCGTCTCTCGCTCATCGAGCATACGCGCAAACATCAAGTAACTGATTTGCTCAATCACGGTGAGCGGGTTGGTCACACCGCCGGTCCAGAATTTTTCCCAAAGCTGGTCGATGTCGTTACGAATTTGTCCGGTTAACATAGGTTTTCCTGTTGTGCCCTAACTATTAGGGTGGCCTATTGCGAGTGGTGCAATACGTGGCCTGAATTAATTAACGGTTGACGCTGCTGGCTCGTTAACAAACGGCGATAGCAACGTAACTAAATCTTGTATGTCATTTTGCTCAAACACCCCGGCAATGCCGTTTGGGTCAATGCTATTAAACGGTGTTTGGAAAAGCTGACCTTGGGTAATGCTGCCATGTTCGGCAATGAAGTGTTGCAGCATATTCAAAAACTGAACTTGCTTGTGAGTCAGCTCAGGGTGTGCCTGAAGAAAACCCGCGAAGTGCGACCGCACATAGCTTGGGTCAAGGCCTATGAGGTTTTGCAGGGTTGTCTGCAATTCTTCTGCGGTACGACCATAAAACTCGTTCAGTACCTTAATATCAACGCCAGGGTGTTGGACAAGAATGGTAGAGACCAGGCTATCAAGTTCTTCTGGTTTTACCTGCTTGCCTTCATACACATTGGTTAGAATTGGGTTGGTGTTGAGCATTTGTTTTAAAATGCGCGCGGTCTTCTCACGATACAGCATTGCCTGGGCTTCATCGGTTATCGTGACCTTGCGCTCAAACTCGCGCACTTCATGTTTGTTTTCTTTGGTGGCTGTTTTGAGCATATCGTAGCCAACACCTGCGCCTTTCTTTTTGTACTTCATGATATCGCGCAGTTGCAGGCGGGCATCTTCTAGATCAGCCACCGTCACATTCAGCCAGAAGTCTTGCGATTTAACTCGGTTGATGACGCCTTCTTTGTTCCGAACATGAGTAATATTCACCGCCAAGTCATCGAGCTCTTTGATGAGCGCATTTTTAAGATCGTGCAGGGTTTGCGCCTTAGCCAAGCATGCCAGTTGCAGCTCAACCATTTGCCGGTCAAAGTTAATGGCAGCTTTATCATGCATCACACGCTGGCCCATGAGGGGCGCAATGGTTGTTTCTAGGAGTTTTTGCGCAGTGCTATTGAACGTTGCCAGCATATCGGTTTGTTGCAACTGATGGACACTTCGCAATCCACGTTTCACTGCAACGGCTTTTTGCGGCAAATCATTAATGTCTTCTTTGAGCAGCGCAATAGCCATGTCAAAGGTAGTCGAGGCTTCAAGGCCTTTTAGCTGCGCTTGGCGTGCCAGCACTGTTCGCGATTCAAATAGCTGCTGTAGGCTGGACTTTGAAGTGCCTTGGTCTAGCTCTACATACTCCTCTTCGAAGTAAGCAAAGTTGCCGTAGTGGTCGAAGATCCAGAACTCTTGTTTGTGGTTTGGGTCGGCAGGATCGCTTTCATCACCTTGGCCAAACAAATTCAGGCACAATCGAGTGCCACGGCCAATCATCTGATGGAACTTGACCCATGAACGAACTGGCTTGGCAAATACGAGGTTGACGACTTCGGGCACATCGATACCTGTATCGAGCATGTCGACTGAAATCGCGATGCGGAAGTCGTTATCGGGCTTTTTGAATTCGGTGATGAGGGCTTCGGCATTACGAACCTTATTGTGGATCACTTTACAAACCCGGTCGCCATGCTGGGGGTAAAGCTTTTTAAAGGTTTTCGCCAAGCTTTGTGCATGCTCATGGCGTTGCGCAAAAATGATGGTTTTACCAATGGTGCCATGGGGATCTTTGACGCCATTGTCCATTAGGTTCTCAAGGATGAGGCATTCAGTGTCTTCGCTTTGGATTTTGCGACCAATGTCTTTGCCTGCAATTCGAGTGTTCTTGGCTTCCTCTTCACCAAGATCTTCTTCCAACTGAGCTTTCTGCTCATCACTCAAATCGCTGTAGCAAATACCCTCTCGCAAAAATTCGGTAGTGTGGTCTTTGACACGATATGGCACTAAGTACTGCCGCTTCACGGCTTCGGCAAAACCAAAGTTAAATGTTGGCTCGGTTTCGTTACAACCAAACAACGAGAAGGTGTGGCGCTCAACGAACTTCACCGGTGTAGCCGTTAAGCCAATTTGATAAGCGTCGAAATACTCAAACAATTCACGGTATTTATTGTAGATACTGCGATGGGATTCATCAGCAATGATCAGATCGAAAAAGCCCACATTGAGACTGGCGTAGCGCCCCATCATGCCTGGGTAAGTGGCGATGTAAATACGCGCTGTGTCATCAATTTTACTGGTTTCACCGACCACACAACGCGCTTCTGATGGCAAATGCTCCTTAAAGGCTTCATTAGCTTGCCGACGCAGTTCTTTGCGATCGCACAAGAACAAAATGCGCTTTGCCCATTTTTGTTCGGTTAATAGATCACTGATGGCAATGGCGACACGGGTTTTGCCGGTACCGGTTGCCTGAACAATTAATGCTTTTCTGCCATGCTCAGCGTGATCCGGCTGAAAGCGGTTAGCAACAGCTTTAATCGCTTCAATCTGATAATCGCGCCCTGCGATGTTTGGGTTCGGGTTGTTCTTTTCCAGCTCTTTCGTTTTATAAGTGCGTTGGAAAATAAGGTACTCGAGACTTTCTTTGTCATAGAAGCCGTAAATGTCGCGGGCACTGTTGTCTTCTGCGTCATTCCAAATTTCAGTTTCATAACCATTAGTTACGAAGATCACTGGACGTTGCCCTGTTTGAGCCTCCAACGCAGCAGCATATTCTCTTGCTTGCTCACGGCCTGCGGCTAAATCTTGGTCAGACGCTCTTTTGGCCTCAACAATAGCCAGCGGTAAATGATCGTCTCCCCAAAGCACGTAATCGACACGCAGGTTTCGGTTATCTATGGGGCTAATACACTTCACTTCAATCCCGACTTGTTGGTCATTGGTGACATCCCACCCCGCATCAGCGAGCATGGAGTCAATCAAAAGCTCTCGAGTTTTTGTTTCATTCCACTCTAGCGATTGCGCTGTGTGCTGGCTTTTGACTTTGGCCTTTGCGCGCTGCGCAGCATCAACTTCAGCTTTGATTCGCTTATTGCGTTCTTGCTCTTTTTCCTTAGATTCTTTGAGCGCTTTTTCTTCTGCTGCTTTTAGCTTTTGCTTGAGCTCTTCAACTTCCTGTTTAGCTTGTAATTCCGGCTTTGGCACGTCTTTGAATGACGCAATGCTTGATGCTGATACATTGAAATAATGCACGGCCATGTAGATCAGCACATTGTGTGTAATGCCCAGACACATGGCGGCTTCGCGCAGCTGCCCTTCTGCACCGTGCGCTGTTTTGTTGCCGGATAAGCGTAATTGGTCGAGTTTGTAATAAAGGCTTTTATCTATGCAGTCTTGAAACGAAGGCTTGCGCATCAAGTCGTTCAAGTTATCGCGATCATACTTGGTGAGTGTTTCTTGCTCGTATATTTCGTTGACAATGACTTCACATACTGCGCGCAAACGTGTTGCTGAACTACCAGGATCAATATGCAACACATTTTCAGCACACCAACACAAATCGGCAGCTTGCGGCATATGAGGTCTGATAAATTCAAAGTTCATTGATTGCTTCATCTCGTTACGTTCCTTGTCCCATAGATTTCAATGATTGTGCCAACGTATTATTTTGGAAGTTCAATATTTAGCTTTTCCATCCAACTTTTAAGCGTTTGATGATTATTGAGCCCTAGCATTTTTGTTGCTTCTGTTAGTTTGTAACCCGATGCTTTAAGTGCTGCCAGCACATATTTTTTCTTATATTTTTCAATAAGAAAGTTAACATCAACCGAATCACCATACGACAAGCTAATCGATTCAGTTTCAGCTATCGATTGACGTTTAATGACGCTATTTTTCAGTGTGTCTGCGCCAATTTCTGCTGACTCAGTCGTCAGTACAGCTCGGTGTAATGTGCTCCACAATTCACGAATATTGCCAGGCCATGCTTGCGACTCGATAAATTTAATTCCGTTTTCGGATATTTTTTTACTTTTGAAGCCAGAGAGCTGTTTAAAGTTATCATTAATCTCGGCCAGCAAGTGTTGAGCTAGTGCAGCAATATCTTCATTTCGCTCCCGCAATGGCGGTAATTCGATAACGCCAATGGCCAGTCTGTAAAAAAGATCTTCTCGGAATTCGCCAGTATCAACCATGTTTATTAAGTTGCGGTGGGTTGCTGCAATGATACGTACATCAACAGTTCGCGTTTGGTTATCACCAACACGCGTTATCTCGCCCTGCTGCAACGCCCGCAGCAATTTAACCTGGGTATCTGGTTTAAGCTCCCCTACTTCGTCGAGGAACAAGGTGCCACCATCTGCAGATTCAAAAAGACCTTTGTGATCTTTTTGAGCGCCTGTGAATGCGCCTTTGACATGGCCGAATAGAATAGAGTCGACCAAATTTTCTGGCAGCGCACCACAATTGACGATTTTGAAAGGTTGATTAGCTCTGAAACTAGATTGGTGAATGGCATTTGCCATGACCTCTTTACCGGTACCTGTCTCGCCCAGGATAAGTACTGGTACTTCTGCTTTAGCGTAGTTGCTTGCTGTGGTCACCACTTGCTGCATTTTGCTTGACTCTGAGATTAGTTTCTCGAATCCAGCTTGTGGCTTAGGCACTTTAGTCGCTCGGTCTGCGGCTTGGTGAGCAGCAGACTTGTTGTAGACTCGACTGAAATCAACATCAATTTCAGCGTAGATGAGTTTGTTGTCCGGTGTAGCTTGAACGAAATGAACGTTTTCTTTGGCCTTACCCAACACCACCGACAGTGCAGTCATTGCTGGTGTGCCAGAGGTTAGGTTTATGAAAAGCTGATCACTCTCATTTGCTAGCTTGCCAATGTACTTGTCTGCTTCTCGGCCGATACTTGGGTAATCAATAGGACTATTGATGTGTGCTCGGACAATCTTGACTTCTGTAGGCCTAGACAAGGTTGCTAGGCGCCGTTTCAGCCATTCCTCGTATTGATGCCATTTCTCATCCCATGCATTTGCCAGAATGAGGATCTGTTCGAATGGCTGCTCATGCTTTAGAGCAATAGAAGCAATGGCTGCAGAGGAATCTTGCGACATGTTGTCGAGATCGGTTTTACCCAACCAGGATAGAAGTGTTGGCATCAATTATTGGAGCTCGCATGAGGCGTTGGTAAAAGATTCTACAGAATATAGAAATTATTACGCTTGAGTTTTTTCAATTTTTGACGCAAGCAGATAAAAATCAACACATGAGGATGCAACATGACATATGGAGCTCAAAACCTAATCAGATTCGCGCCCAAATGTAGTGTTTCGTTTTAACTATTGCGGCAATTTATGAAGAGCTAATAGTCTCAAAGTCCAAATTTGCTAATAAAAACTCTACGAGTAACTAGAGACAAGAAACACAAAGACAAATCAGATAGCCAAGCCGACCCATTCTTTTTTTGAGAACATTGGGACTTCTTTCATCATACCCTCCAGCAGAAACTTAGGCAGTTTAAGTAACGGCTGCTGCCAGCCAAATTACCAGCCTCAAAAGACTGACAATAACGGCGGCAAGTTAATCTTAGTTCAAGGCGCTTACTCATTCATCTGGCAGCTTGAATAGCTCACCGACTTCAACATCAAGGTAGCGGCACAAAGTATAAATCACACCCAAATCAACGCGTGTCGCTGTTTCATTATACAAGCGATACAGCGTATTTTGATTGATCCCTGTTGCTCGCGATAGTTCTGTTATTTTTAGCTTTCTCTCACCAAGGATCCGAGAAAGGTGGCACCTTAACATTTCCTTCTCCGTACGAAAAACACCCACAGAAGAAAATAATCACTTGCAGCGGTTGTTCTTTATGCTATTTTGTCTCCTGTAGGTTTTATTTTACCACTAAGAGAACGATAAGGGCTTCATTATGTCACAAACTTACTTAACAACCGAGCAGCTTTCACAACGTATTCAGTACAACCCTCGCACTATTCGCAATGAATTGGTTAACGTATGCCTTTTTGAAGGACGCCATTACGTTCGCCCATTCGGGCGTCGTAAATTGCTTTTCATTTGGGAAGAGATTGAAAAAGACATGTTGGCATTAGCGCCAGCTGACGCTTCTGCAATGGTCTACAACGAGGTGACCAATGGCTAACCTCTCCACGCGTAAAGATACCAACAAGCTTTATTTTGATTTCGTGTTTCAAGGGAAACGCTGCCGTGAAAGCTCGGGGCTGATTGATACCAGTACCAATCGACGTAAACTAAAACCTAAACTTGATCGGATCACGCTTGAGCTGGCCACCGGGACATTCCGCTATGCACTGCATTTTCCTTCAAGCCGAAATCGCCTAAAGCGAGCACAAGATGAAGCTGTTCAATCGGCAACGCCGCCATTTGAGGTGTTTGTGGCTGAGTGGCTCGAAGAAAATAAAGTGAATTGGCGTGACTCACATCGCGTCAATATCGAAAGCATCATCAACAAGCACTATCTACCTGCGTTTGCTGGCTGTGCTGTTGATAGTATTGATCGGCCAACTATTCTGAAGTTTCGCGCAAAATTGGCATCCCTGCCCGGTCGCAATGGCCGAGAATCACTGAGCAACAATCGCATTAATAAAATCATGGATCCGCTACGTCGGATCTTTGAAGAGGCTAGTGACCGCTATGGATTCCCCTACCCGTTTGAGCGGATTAAACCACTAAAAATAGAAAAGACAGACGTTGAACCTTTTAGCCTAGATGAAGTTAACCGATTGCTTGTAGCTGTTCGGCCTGACTACCGTACGTACTTCTTAGTTCGTTTTTTTACCGGCATGCGAACCGGCGAAATTGACGGCTTAAAGTGGCGCTACATTGACTTTAACAATCGGGTGATCCGAGTTCGCGAAGCCAAGGTCGCAGGTCAAGAAACCTATACCAAAACGGACGCCTCCCAACGCGACATTCACATGAGTGCTCCGGTACTCAAAGCGTTGCAACATCACAAACAAGCGACAGGCGGGTTATCAGACTTTGTATTTTGTCATCAAACCGGCCAGCCGATTGACCACAATAACGTCACCAAGCGCGTTTGGTACCCGTTACTCAAGCGTCTTGGGATGCGCAAACGCCGGCCTTATCAAACTCGTCATACAGCAGCAACACTGTGGCTCGCAGCTGGCGAGTCTCCAGAGTGGATTGCCAAACAAATGGGCCATGCCAACACTCAAATGTTGTTTCGCGTTTACTCTCGGTTTGTGCCGAATCTGACACGCCAAGATGGCAGCGCATTTGAACGCATGCTGGCGAAAAACAAAGGGAGCGCTGATCATGCCTAACTTGATTTCTTTGCCTAAGGCACAAGTCTTACCAACTCAATTTCAGCCTTGCATTGAGCAGCTAAAACGATTGGAAATCGCGCAAGGTTATTATCGTTTGATGGATTGGGAGCAGCAATTTGATCTTCACGGCAATACCTATTGGAAAGTTCTGTTAAGCGATTTCAGTGGTTCTTATTGGGTTTACTGGTTCAATCAAAGTAACCGACTAGAATCGTTCGTCACAACAGGTGCTGTTTGTTACTTGAAGCTCAGCTCAAGTCAAGGTCGGTGGCGCTTGCTTCATAAAATTGAGCTTGCCTGCCGTGTGCCGGAACTGGCGTGTTTAAACCCGCTCCCATTGCTGCTTCCTCATATTACTAGCTACCAACCGTCTTTACTTAAACGTGCGCTGGCATTGTATGACCAAATAAGTAATCTGCACCTTCGGACGTTTTTAAATATTTGTCTATTTGCATCAGATGTTGGCCCTAGATTGATGATTTGTCCCGCCAGCGTGTCACATCATCATGCCTATCCCGGCGGCTTGTTTGAGCACAGTGTTGAAGTGGCCGAAAAGCTGGCCCAACTTGTACCCAACCAAAGCTTGGAGTCCAAAGATTTAGCCATTGTTTTAGGGCTTATTCACGACATTGGTAAAGTAAAAACCATCAAGCCAAACCATCAACACGGCTCGCTCGGCACACGGGTGCAACACGATGCATTAACGTTAGAAGTTTGCAGTGCTGGCTTGAGTTACCTTGACGCACACTTACCACAAATAGCGATTGAAATTCGGCACTGCTTAACTTGTAGCACGCTTAATAGTCGCTATGGATTCAAACCCCAAAGTGCGCTCGCCCTTGCTTTACAAATCGCCGACCGAGAAAGCGCAGAGCCGCGTTCATTCTGAGAGCTTAGCAGGCCAACAGAGCACCGCTGTGCTAAATATTAAATGGAATTAGCTTTATACGATGATGGTTGTTTGGCTGCTAATTGCGTTTGTATTGTGCTACGCAAAAGTGGAGTTATCGAAAAGTATTGTGCATGCTGGAAAATGATATGGATATCAACAAATATTTATTGGATTAACATATGCTCCCTTTAGTGCAGTTAAAGCACGAACAGTCACAAAGTGGATCAATTTTCAATTGGCGTTAATAGTTTAGTTTTGCATTGGCACTGACGACCGAACGACTAAGGCTTAGCGTTTAGTTTTTTTGAATTGTGTCCATCGTAAGCCTTTATTGCCAAAACGCTTCCGCCAATTAGTAGAACGACGAACAAGCAAATACAAAAGATTAACCACGCATAAATCGTCATTGGTGCTATCACTTTACTCAATGGACCCGCTTAGTATTATAGTAAACAAGGTTGCCCCCAGATACCGGCAAGGCGATTTACTTAAATAGACAAGCTGGCGCTCACGAGCAAGCAAGTTCAGTTCGATAGTAATACATTAGCCGTTTTCTAGCCGAACAACAGAAGATCATCAAGTGCACAGCTCACTCCTTTTAAGGCAAGCAGATTGTTATGCCGGTCGAGGTAATTTTCCGTCGACGATGAATTGTTGGCGCAGGAACATTTGTGAAGCAGAATGCTGCACGCGTTTAAAGAACACCGTACCTTCTGTCAGCTCACAGAGCCACTCTTGTTTGCTTGTTGGCGATGTGATCGTGAATGGTGATGGATCGAACAGCGCGATATTCATCCCTTGCATCGAACAGCGCGCAGAATAGAATTGAAATAGTTTAATACCTGCATCTCGCATATGAGTACCGAATGACTGGCTGTACGAATAATCAGAAGGGTGACTGAGCAACGTCCGTTGCTCTTCGGTAGCAGAGATCAGGTTGGCTCCATGTTCCGTTGCATAACCAACGTTGAACAAGGAGTGCTGCGTGACCATTGGGTTTGGCGGCGGTAGTACCATGTCGTCCCAAAATGAAAACCGGTAGTAAGCACATTCTGTCAGCGCAGTATTTGGCTCGACTGAGCCATAGAATAGACTTGGCTCAGTGGCAGCCCCAAATCGGCTGCCGTGGTCTAGTGGTGGATAGCGAAACGGAGTTGAGAGCAGATAAGAATAGCGGCTTAAATCATCTCGGTATGGTGGTTTAGAGTGCTGTTCTAATAGCTCCTCTAAAACCGCTTGCTCTGCCAGATTATCGGAAATGCTAAGTGTTGCCGCACTCTCTTGTGATTCAACAATGCGCCATAGTGTCCCGTTTAACGGCTCGTGAACAATATCGGGAAAGATCATGCGCGCCCACGCATCGCATCCAAATAAGACACCACACGCACCAAACCATCAACCCGAAAAACTTGGTCGATCGGGCGACCTTGCGTGCCTCGATTATAGGAGGTCATAAAGTGTCGGATATTGGCTGCGTCTCCTCCCATTAGCGTGTGTACAGAGCGATATAGACGCACTAGCAGCATTGCCAAATCCCCTACTTTTGATGTTGGGTCAATCCCATTGCGAGTAATGCTTGTTCGGCCACGACCGATAATTTCGCCGACTTGGTCCGCAGATAATCCGAGATGGCGGCCTGCATTAAGGGTGCTTTTCCCAAGTACATCGGCTGGGCTGAGTTTCGCTACTGCATGCGCATGAGTCATCATAAACTCCGACATCAACTTGTTCGTAAGCACTATTATAGGTAAATATTGTGCATTTGCACAGCCAAACAAATATCAGTGAGTAAGGTGATACTATAAGCGTTGAGATCGCGAGTGTTCAGTAACGAAATCTCCTGCCTTGTCTTCGGCAACCTACAAATCTAGCGTTATTTGAGAAGCAGGTGCAGCTACAACTCTCAATAAATTACCTACATATGACTTGCTACTTTTAGTGCCTGATACAAGAAATATTATGTTGCATAGCACCAATTTAAATGCGAGTTCTTTTACAAGTTGAAAATCACTTTCGTTAATGTTCAGCCTTGCTTCGAATGTTTTTCCATTGATTCTGCAGATAAACGTGGCTGCGGGGTCTTTCAATAGGTCGGGTAAGTTTATTTGACAGCCATTCCAAGACAACTCGCGCCCAGCTTGCTTGTTAGATTTTATAAAGCCTTGCTGTTTTATCAGCTCTATTGCCCGGTAGTCATCCATTTCAAGTACTAAGTCCTCAGGGAGAACTTTAAGTATGTCTAACACTTTTGAGACGCGGCCGCTGTACTCATGGTCGATTTGAACAGCGGCATCGTCGTCGCCAATCGACTGATAACGAAGATACGTGTAGGCAGCACCAACGAGGTTTTCTATCTCATCGAACATTGCAATCGTCTGCTGGTCGTTGTCACCTTGCAATAAATCAACATCTTTCGAGAGCTCAAAATTGAGTTCTCCGGCGGTCAACACAAGTTGCAACCCTGCACGATCTTTGACCGGCAACGTTAACTTGAAAAGCTCTTCTAACTTACTTATCGATAACTTAAAATGGTCAATATCTGTGATGACAATGGCTTGCAGGCCTTGCGTTGTCACCTCGTTTGCTTTTAACTTGATACCCATAGCGACTTCCTCAGATTGCTTTCATATGACAGTGCCGCACCGTTTGAGAAGGTTGCAGCCCTACTGGCGACAGACAACAAAAAGGGGGGGAATAAATAGCGTTATTTACGAGGCGCTTGCGATTAACATCAACGACAACCAATTGTCGTATTATCAATCCCCACTGGTCCTTGAAGATCCAAGCTTATTTTGTTGCGTCAGTAGTAATAGGCAATCTGTTAAAGCACATTTACTTCCCAAACACACAAAGTTTAATCGTTTAATCCTATTAATGAGGCCAATTTAATTCGGTAATATTTTATTGTGTGTTGCGCATTTTTACTTGCACAACGTGTCACGCACTAATTGTCTGTTTAGATCCTCAAATCACTACGTACACACAACAAAAACAAGATGTGATTAACTAACACTGTAACGCTGCGGCTATGCCCTTCTTTATATGCTGCCCACCGCACATAATCTATTTCAGTAGTACCCCTGACTGGTACGGCAGTTTGTTTCTTAATCGTCAATCCGGTGGAAGTCAGCACGTTTCGTAATTTCTGCTCGTAATGAGTGCCATTGATGACCGGTAAATAGCTCTGATTTTTTTCCCAGTCCTTGACCAGCTCAAACAGCTCATCGACTGAGTTCTGAACAACCAATTGCGTTAACAAACTTCGAAACTGTTGTGTTTGCGTCAATCGGCTCAGACTCTTCGCTAGCCGACGATTTACAATCGCTCGTTCATGTTGTTCGATGTACGGCAGATCTAATGCGCGATACCCTACGTTCCTGATCACCGTCTCAGTAGACAGAACGGTTTCAACAACAATTCTTGTACTATCACCAGTAATTATCGCTATGTCAGAAAAGTTAATAAGGTCAATATACAGACGAATTTGACGGTTAATTCGACCTAAATCCGCAATTAGTTCAGATTTTTGTTCATACGTCGTCTTAACTCGGGAATTTACATCGACAAGTGGTTTCTTCTCCAGCTTCAATATCACCTCATCAGGCCACTCTGCGCGCCGGAGCAGTGCACGTAAACGCCCGTCAACATGACCATAACGCTTCACGATTTGACGCGCAGATCCTGCGGTTCGATTTACTAGCTGTGCGACTTGTTTAATTTCAAAATCCTGATAATTAATTTGGGCACGTTCAACATAACTCAGCAGTTCAGCGACATGGCAATAATGATGCAGTGTCGTATGGGCCTCCGCATGCCCGACTGCCAGTGCAATCGCATGGCTGTGTTTGTGGGGGGATGCTAAATCACCAACCCATTGTTTGACGAGCTGATTCCTGCGATGGCGGTATTCAGAATCATCAACCCCAAGCCACTGCTGCCCTAACTGACTGAGAACCGGTTGATCGAACAATGGATGAAAGATAACCATTAGATAGCTGACAAACCCATGGCGACAGTGATGCAGTTTAAGATTAGGTTCACCGGTAAGCTGACGAAGGAGATACACCAGCGGTTCAAAAGTTTCTCTAAACCTGCGAGGTACAGCAATGTGGTTTGGGTCAAACAACAGCAATGGATCGCCGTTAGGGTGCGCGCTTTGGGCTAGCTTACATTGCTGAGTAATAATTGATTTTTCGAGATCAGTTAGCAAAAATCCGCAGGCTATTCTGCGATTGCTGTTAGGGCTCTTTGTCCTGCCAAAGCGATTACTACGAACGTGCACAACCCACTCAGATAGGTTGATATCTCCAACTCGCAATCGCTGAAATTCACCCGCGCGCAAGCCTAATTTAAAACAAGCAACGAGCAAACTCGCTTGAGCCAACCGTTGTGCGTTATCGACGAATTCACCATTGAGCAATAGCTCAACGGCCATGTTATAGGAGGAAGAATCAAGAAGATTGGCATCAACATACGCTGTCCTAGCGCTAACCCTAGGTTCAATGTCCTGCCACTCTAACTCTGGCAGCTCAAAGAAACGCTCCAATGTGTGATGAAAATCCCGAAGGATGCTTGCCCTAAGCGGTCGATTTTCTAGATCTCGACAATCCAACACACGATTATAAAATTCCGTGTATTCATCTTCATTCAAGTCAAAGAAATTAAGCTCTCCCGCATGTTCAAGAGCAGGATTGCATATGGCTGATAAATAGGTACGCAAGGTTCCAACAGCAATGGACTTTCTGCCCTTGCCGGGACGTCCTGCTACTTTATATAGCCAATAAAGTATTGCTATCGCAGTACTTGATAGGCTGGTTGAGGCGATACATAGCTCATCGACTGACGCCTGCGCTTGACTTCGAATGCATTGGGCCCAAACCGATTTAACAACGCTTTGAAGGTTACGATTAGTGGTGCCCTTGTTTGAAAGTAATGTTGCTCTTAGTTCCTTAAATACTGCTTTATCGTTGGCTTGCACACTCTCTTCAGAGCCATAGTTAAACGTTTTTAACCGTATGTTAGGTTCTATGTGTCGCTCGTGTTCGTTCGGAGCAATCTTTGATGTTAACAGTCTTGCCAAGCGTTCAACATTGAGACCCGTGCTTGGCAGTTCACCACGACTTATAGCGCCCATCAACACAGAACCACCGTCAAATGATCGACTAACAAGACCTTGTAATGCCCGTATGGTGGATTTCACGTTATTAGAAAATGTAAAACCAACCCGCAGCAATTGCTGCCTGAAACATTTATCAATGGCTATGATATTGTAGTCGATTAGCGTTTCTGGTTGCCTTCTTAAGTTAAGCCAAAGCCCTGAGGTAATCGAATCAAAAATATACCCTTGCCGTAAGCCGCTTTCTTTATCTGCAATAGATAAAAAACCATCAACGAAGCGGGCTTCTCTTAACCAGCACCTAAGCATCTGAGCAGTCACTGTCGAAATAATTTGTCCGTTTACAATCGCACTGATCAGAAATCGAGGCAGCAACTCACTTTCCTGACAGTTCACCTCCCCTGCCAGCCATGGAGTTAATTTTCGTTTTAACTCGTACATAAGCTGCGATGAATAATTTTGCTCGTAATCAAGACCAATAGTCTGATCGAGTGTAAGTAGCCAATATTGATTGGCTTTCCTGCCGTAAGTTGATTTCTCAATGAACCGGTTGAGGTAACTCAACACCTTAGTAAAGTTTCGTTCCGACTTAAATTCATGACGTTTGGTCAACGCATGCTCGATGATTTGTTGCCTTAGGGTAACGGCCGAATTACTGCCGCCCATTCCCTTTAGCTCTCGTCTAAACGGTTCAATTAGCTGACGAGCTTGAGCTATCGCTTTGCTGTTAGTTACTAACGTGCGGTTTAAGTTTTTTGGATAGTACGGCTTTTCATTGAGCTTTTTAAACATAGTCGGCCCAACGAACACCTTTGCCCTGCCTGCGGCTTTGCATTGAAGTTCTTCTGCATATAACTCAACGACGTTACGCATTGAATCAAGATACTCCGTGAGCATTAGCGATAACGGATCATATACGTGCTCACCAGCCCCTACATGGCCCATTGCTGCGCCGGCAAACTGGCCATATCCGTAGCGACGCCACATGGAGCAATAGCTATGTCGGAATGCATTCAGCGGCAAGCTCCACGGTGAGCCTAAATAACCTTTCATAAATACCGTGCCGATGCCTTTCCACGTTAATATCTCATCAATCTCACCAAACAAAGGGCAATCAAGGAGTAATTGATTATGGCTTATTTGAGTCAGACGAGTGGCTAATTGAGGAGCCCGGTCCTTTAGCTTTTTCGCAAGCAGGCCACAGTGCTTTCGATACACTGTTAATTGTTCAAAAAACACATCCGGCAAAGCTACTAAGCGCAATGCACTCTCAGCGAAATTCACCTTATCGCAGAGAATGGTGCCCCTTTGCGCCTGCGCAATTGTCGTTTGATTAAAGCTATATTCACTTCGGTCTCGGTGCCCAGTAAACACTAAAGCCAATAACACGGTATAACCGGCTAGCGCATTGTGCGTTGCTATGAGTTGATCAAGTGAGCTACTCGACATGTTGAGTAGCAATTCTAATTCGTGCCTTTTTTCAGCTAACAAACGTCTTAGTAGTTGAACCTGCAAACAAAGCCTGCTTCCAGACATAACCGTTGATGGTCTTAAATGCGTATGAACCAATCCTTTGTCACCTAGAAATTGCTTGTATGCATCAACAAGTTGAACGTGCGGTAGAGCTAGGTAATACAGTTGGGTAGGACTTTGGTATTCGGTATTTGCCAGCAGAAGATTTGCAAAACCAGGGTCGCATTTCATTGCGATTTGCTGATAAGCGAAAGATCGAACAGCCGCTGGCGTAATGCGCCTATGAAGTACGCCAAAAGGTTTGCTGATCGTTTGCAAGAACTGCACGACAAGCCGCTCCAGCGGTACCGAAGATAAATCTGCTAATTTTATCGAATCTTTATGTAAGTCGATTAATAGCTGTTCTAAACAACTAAGCAAAGCCGTCGGAAGAGGGAGAGCCACGAGCGGATCATGAGCATCAAGCCACCTTTGCTGTGAACTTGAAGGTACAAATGATTGTGGCATTTGTATGTCCATCCGAAACCAAACACCTAACTTGAGCGATACCCCCTCCCCCGAAAAAGCTTTCTTCGATACAGTAAGATCGTATAGATAAGAAATCGGTTTCGATGTAATTAACGAAAACAGCGTTACAACCGCCGGTATTTGCGCTTTGGCATCGCCATTTTTCATAACCCGAACGAGCTCAGGAATGATAATTGAGGCTTCTTCACTTGATAAAACATCAGTCCGCCAAGGCAACAGCATTTTTTGCCGAAGGGCTAAACGACTTCCGTACAACATTGCAGAATGAAGTCCTTGTTTATCTGGGCCTAGTTCATCGCTTTGTTCTTTAAATGAAGTGACTTCGACCAAATGCTCATCACTTTCACGCGTGAGTGTGGAAGGTATGTATTTAAGAGAAATGCATACATTGGGGGCGTGCCGGTCAGCTGTTTTATCAAGTATTTGATCTGGATTATCGAAGGTGCTGCGACTCTTTGCCGGTTTACGAATCCTCAATGTCGGCGGCTCAGCAACTGATGTCCGTTGTATTACAGCTAGCGATGCATCTACGAATTGATCCTGGAATGGAATATCAAGCTTCTTCGGACACATGCAAATCAATTTACATAGCTGCGTAACATCCAATGGGAGTGGTATTGTTGGAAATGATTGTTTTGCCATTGCTTTGCGTAGCTCAGTTGCATTAAAGCAAAGCATTGGCCCATCAGTTTCGAACTTGTTTTCGTTCACACTGCGCCGAGAAACAAGAAGAAACGTAAATCTTAAGAGGCTGAGTAGCTGCCTGTTATTGGGCGTTAGATTTTGCGCATACCGCTCAGCAAACAACGAAGCGATAGCAAAATCACCGAAATGGCGTCGAAAAGGGTTGGATGTCAGATGCGATTTATCCTCATGCGCAAGAGGGGTCAATACATTAAGCTCAAATTCAAGGATACGCCTTACATCGCCTGGCCATTCAACACACTCTAATGCTGTCTTGTAATCTTTCGCTAAGTTTGAAGCTATGCGAGCAACATTTACGAGGTTGGGTGGCGGATCTACGGAAATGATAATGGATAACAATCTGTCAAACTCATCATCGTCCAACTCATTCCTAACACGAGCAAGTGCTTGATGTTGTCTCAATTGAAGATCAACGAAAACCATCAGATCGGTTCCTCATCCATAAAATAGCGATAATGATTAACCGCCCGGCTCGTGCGGACAGCATTTACACAATTCTTGATTAGTTGCGCGTTAGGGCTTGCATTACAAAAATGCTGTGTTAAAGTCTGCGCCCTGCTTGAGAACAGCATAGCCATTCAGTGTCACGTGTGACAACTCATAACGTGGATTCGTATTGGATGAAAATGCTAACGTCACGCGGAACAACTAATTAATTACACCTATTCAATGAGTTAGTCTGATCAGGTAAAATAAGGTAAGTATTAGTTAGTGCGGATTGGATGCTTATTTCAGGCTCATAACCCGAAGGTCGTCGGTTCAAATCCGGCCCCCGCAACCAATTTGCTAACGCAAATTTACCAACAAAGACAAGTGGTCAAACACTACCCTCTTTGCAAACACCGCTGAAATAGTCTTAGCATCAACTTCGACTCTACAAGCAAAAGTAAAACCAGTATCAGCACAAGCTGATAGGAAGATTGGCCTGTGGCCTCTTCATCACACCCAATGTCGCGGGGTGGAGCAGTCTGGTAGCTCGTCGGGCTCATAACCCGAAGGTCGTCGGTTCAAATCCGGCCCCCGCAACCAATTCTCCAAGTTTCAATATATTCCAAGCGAATCATTATTGGCGCACGCCACTATGTTAGCGACTCCGCAAGTTAGCAACCGAGCAGCCTTCCCTATCCAACGACTCTTATGGCATAAAAAAATGGCTGTGGCGTCATAATAACAACGCTGAATTTCAAGCAGGCCAAAAAAAAACGCCAGCAAATGCTGACGCTTCTCGACGATCATTATTACTTGTTTATGCCGTTAGCAATTTGCGAGAGCTTTCAATCGCTGAGTTTGATGCATAACGAGCAATCCGATCATTCATGACACGAATAATGTGTCCAGCGGCCAATGTTTTATGCTCGGTTAATGCAAGTTCGTCATTAATGGACATTAATAACGATGTCGTTTCATTGGTTTCTATGGTCAGGAAAATTCCAGATTCAATTGGCGTGTCCAGCTCAATCAGCATTTGTTCTGAAATAGTCAATACCGCTGATGACGGTAAGAAAAACCAGCTCTGTGGCAATGCTGGCTTAAAGAATTTTCGAGCAGAGGCGGCGCTAATGGCTAACAACAGCGCGGTTTCGTCATTTTTACCACATTGCTCAACCATGGATTCATAGGTTGCATGTAAAAATGCAAGATCATCGATCGCCAAGGACTGCTTACGCAGCGCGTCCCCGGAGAGCTGTGATTTCCTTAAATTCGTCTGGTAGCAGGTGCTCTCTGATGAACACACCTCTAAACGATTCACTGAATCGTTAAACTGCCAGTGCCAGTCCTGCTTGGCGATATTCACGATAATCCAACCTCATGTAACTGATATTGCTAATTTACAATTTTTAATCAGTGTTGTGAAGTTGGCAGGTGTCAAATTATTGTAATTTTTCAACTAATTCGTGAACTAATGGTGGTCCTTTGTAGATAAATCCAGAGTAGATCTGGATAAGATCCGCGCCAGCACTGCGTTTATCTTGTGCTGCGGCCAGTGAGTCAATACCACCAACGCCAATGATCGGCAGTCGGCCTTTTAGTTCACTTGCAAGGGTCGCTATAAAAGCAGTCGATTGTGTCTGAAGTGGTTTACCACTTAGGCCGCCAGTTTCATCACAATGTTTCATACCTTTGATAAGATCGCGTTCGAGTGTGGTATTCGTCGCAATCACGCCATCAATATTATGACGAGCAAATGAATCTGCCGTTTGGGCAATTTCGTCATGGCTCATATCCGGTGCAATTTTAACGGCAATCGGAACATACTTTCCGTGCAATTCGGCTAACTCGGCTTGACGCGTTTTCAAGCTCGCTAATAAATCGTCAAGTGCTTCACCGTATTGTAGTGAGCGTAAACCTGGAGTATTGGGCGACGAAATATTAACTGCAACGTAATCAGCATGCTGATACACCTTGTCTAGACAAATAAGATAATCATCTTTGCCCTGCTCTACCGGCGTATCTTTGTTTTTACCAATATTGATGCCTATTAGACCTGTGCGGTTTTTAACCTGCTTTACTTGCTCTACTAGGTAGTCCACGCCTTTATTATTAAACCCCATGCGGTTAATAATTCCTTCCGCTTCAAGGATTCTGAAAAGCCGCGGCTGCGGGTTACCGTCTTGTGGTCTGGGCGTTACCGTCCCCACTTCAACAAAACCAAAACCCATTGCAAACCATGCGTCCAAGCATTCGCCGTTTTTATCTAAACCTGCGGCAAGGCCAACCGGATTGGGAAAATTTAACCCCATGACTTGTTTGCCATGGCCTATTGCCGAGCAGGATAACAAGTTACGCAACGGCGTTTTGCCAATGCGTTTCATCATGCCGATGGTAAGATCGTGTGCTCGTTCTGGATCTTGAGTAAAAATAATGCGGCGAGCGAGATTGTAATACATAGCGTGATCACTCTAAAAAAGGCCAATCCGCAATGACGGATTGGCCATGGAACGTGGAATGGTGATTATTGTAACGGATCACTGGTGTGACTTAACAGCATCAACTCCCGTAGCGCAACAGAAAACTTAGCGTACTCATGGCCTTTGGCCGTTTTGAACTCTGTAAGCATCTGGCTCCAACGAGTTACCGTTTGTTGATGCTGTTGATACCAACGCTCAACCATATCGTCTGCGTAACAACCATCCTGACAATAACGATTCACCGCTAGCGTCAAAGCACGTTGCTGCCAATCCAACTCTTCGCGGAACGATGCTCGTGCTAACGCCTGCCAGTGGTTTGCGACGGGCTGTTCGTGGATCTGGTTAAGGAACCAATGCAACTCTAACCGCGCTCCGAGCTTAAAGTAGATATCGGAAATTAATTCAATGGGGCGATTCTGCAGCTCGGCGATTTGCGCAATATCTAATGTTGAATAAAGCGTACTGAGCTGTGCAAACTGAGCAGCCAGCGAATCAGATAAACCATGATTCATGTACTCCTGCTGCTTATCAACCAACTCTTGCCATTCACTTTCAACCAGGCTTGATGACATATGGCTGCGAACGGCATCAAACGCAGGCTGATAGAATTTAATGGTGTCTTTAATCGACATCGCGCGATTACGGTGACGCAAGAACCAGCGGCACGCGTGACGAAGAATCCGTCGTAGCTCGACGAAGCATTCAAACTGGACTTCCGCCGTGACGGTGTTATCGAGCGCTTGTACCGCTTCGCGCAACGCCGTCGCGCCAAAAATTTCCCGAGCAATGGTATAACAGCACGCAATGTCATTCACTTCTGCGCCAGTCTCATCGCGCATGCGATTGACAAAGTTAATGCCCATGTCGTTAACCATTTGATTGGCTAACTGTGTGGCTATAATTTCTGAGCGCAGCGGGTGCTCTGCCATTTGCTTGCTATAGCTTTCTTGCAGGCGTTTCGGGAACGATGACACCATGGCTTTACTATGGAAGCTGTCGTGGGTGATATCGTCGTTATTGAGCTGCTCTTTTAGTCGCATCTTGTCATAAGAAATTAGCACCGACAGCTCTGGTCTCGTTAAACCAACACCATTGGCTTGGCGATTACCAATTTCGTCATCCGACGGTAAAAACTCTAATGCGCGATCGAGAATTCCCTCTCGTTCCATATCATGGATCAATCGGACCTGCTCTTTCAGCAATTCGCCGCCACGGAACTGAGTAACGCTGATGCTCTGAGTTTGCTGGTAGCAATCGTCAAGTACCAACTCAGAGACTTCTTCGGTCATATCAACGAGCAGTTGATTTCGCTGCTTACGCGTAAGTTCACCTTGTTGCTCGATGTGATTGAGCAACACTTTGATATTGACTTCGTTATCGGAGCAGTCGACGCCGCCGACATTATCAATAAAGTCGGTATTGGCTCGTCCGCCGTTACGACAAAATTCAATTCGGCCTAACTGCGTCGCCCCTAAATTTCCGCCTTCACCCAATATTTTGGCGCGCAGCTGACTACCATTGATTCGTAACGTGTCGTTAGCACGATCGCCCACATCGGCATGGGCTTCTGCAGCACTTTTAAAATAGGTACCAATGCCGCCGTTCCACATCAAGTCGACTGGAGCTTTAAGGATGGTTTGGATCAGTTCTGTCGGCGTGAATGTTGCCTGCCGCGTATCGAGCGCTATTTGCGCTTGTGCCGAAATGGTAATGGACTTGGCCGCGCGCGAATAAATGGCACCGCCTTCCGATAACAGATCGGTTTGATAGTCTTGCCAGCTAGAGCGCGGTAAATCGAAGAGTCGCTGTCGCTCTTGGTAACTGCTAGCCGCATCCGGCTCGGGATCAATAAAAATATGCATGTGGTTAAACGCCGCCACCAAACGCGTATGCGGTGACAACAACATGCCATTGCCAAATACATCGCCAGCCATATCGCCAACGCCTATGGCCGTGAATTCCTCATGCTGGCAGTCAACCCCGAGTTCACGAAAGTGGCGCTTAACAGATTCCCACGCCCCTTTGGCGGTGATCCCCATTTTTTTATGGTCGTAGCCCTGACTGCCGCCCGATGCAAAGGCATCGCCAAGCCAAAAGCCATACTCTTCTGCAATGCCGTTCGCAATATCGGAGAATGTTGCCGTCCCTTTATCTGCAGCAACCACTAAGTAGGAATCGTCACCATCATGGCGCACCACTTGTTTAGGCGGGATCAATTCGCCTTTTACAACATTGTCGGTCACATCCAGTAAGCCCCGAATAAACAAGCGATAGCAAGCTTGCCCTTCGGCTATAAATTCATCCCGACTCAAGCCATCTAACGGATGCTTACAAACGAATCCGCCTTTTGCGCCAACCGGTACGATTACCGTATTTTTAACTTGTTGAGCTTTGACTAACCCCAGCACTTCGGTGCGAAAATCTTCGCGCCGATCTGACCATCGCAAGCCGCCGCGGGCGACTTTACCGCCGCGCAAATGGACACCTTCGACGCGTGGTGAGTACACGAAAATTTCATAAGCAGGTAATGGCTTTGGCATTTCCGGGATCAAGTCGGGCAGCATTTTGAACGAGCAATAAGGCTTATTAGCGCCGTTATCCAGCTGATAAAAGTTGGTACGAATGGTTGCTTGAATTAGCGTGACATAGCGGCGAATGATGCGGTCATCATCAAGATTAACAACCTGCTCCAACGCCGCCTCAATGGCTTCGGCCTGTGCTTGGCAGTCGGCTTCGCGATCCTTGCCAGCATCGAGAGATGTATCGGGCGTAAAACGCGTCTCAAACAAGCGCACTAGTTGTTTGGCAACGCCAGCATATTTGGTCAGCGCATTTTCAATGTACTGTTGTGAAAAGGTACTGCCAATTTGGCGCATGTACTTGCTGTATGCGCGTAGCATCGAAACTTGTCGCGCTGACAAGTCAGCGCTGAGTACAAGTCGATTAAATCCGTCATTTTCATAGTCTCCTTGCCAAATGCCGGCAAGTGCCTGTTGAAAACGTTGTTGGCTCGCAACAATATCTAATTCAGCATCACCTAAGTAGGTCATGAAAAATTCGAGGATCCAGCTTCGAGCGCCAGAGGCATCTTTGACCTCGTAAGGCCGTTCCCCAATGACTTTGAGGCCAAGATTTTCCAGTACTGGCAACACGTCAGATAGCGGGATGGGCTGATTGCGATGAAACAGTTTCAGACACACTGCATTGGCGTCACTAATTTCCTGGGGTTGATAAAACAACATGCCCAGTTCTTCGTCACTGGTCAGTTGCTCAATCTTGTCGATATCAACAATGGCTGCGTTTGGTAACGTTTGTTCTTTGTAGCTCGGATCGAACGCTTGATCGTATTGAGCGGCAAGCTGGCTGCCTTGGTTGTCACCAAAACGTTTGGTCAGGGCATCGCCAAATCGATCGTCCCACGATCGCGCAGCTTCAACTAAATTCTGTTCTATTTGATTCACATCGACTTCCTGTTGGTGATCATCGACACGCACGATGTAGTGAGTTCGGGCCAACTCTGACTCGGAAAAGAAGGTGGTAAATTCAACCGGCTCAGCACTGTTGAAATATCGTTTGAGAATCGATTGAGTTTGTTTGCGAAGCTGCGTGTTGTAACGCTCTTTGGTGACATACACCATGCACGAATAATAACGGCCAAACACTTCGCGGCGTACAAACACGCGGGTCATATCGCGCTCTTGCATTTGCAAGACGCCCATCGCGGCTGTCAGCAAATCATGTTCGCTGGCTTGGATTAATTCATCGCGCGGATACGTTTCAATCAAATTTAGCAATGCTTTGTAAGCATGGGAGCCATCGAGCAAGCCTGATTGGGCCATAATGCGCTCAAGCTTACGATTTAGCAGCGGTACGTGCTGGGCACTATTGTTGTACAACGAAGATGAATACAGCCCCACGAAGCGATGTTCGCCAACAACCTTGCCTTGCTCATCAAAGCGTTTGATGCCAATGTAATCGGCAAATGCTGGGCGATGAACCTTACTCTTTTGGTTACCTTTAGTGAGTACCAAAATTTCATTGGAAAGCGCGGCATCTTGGCCACTTCTGATCATTTCACTTAAGTGCAAGCGCTCGGGTAAGTCGTGTAGTTTAAAAATACCAAGTTCGGAGCCGATAATGCGCGCTACTTCATGATCGCCGGTAACTGCCGTGATGCTCGTTTGGTGGTAGCCAAGCATGGTGAAATTATTAGCGTGCACCCATTTTAGGTAATCGACCACATCTTCCTTGGGCATTGCTAGCGCACCATGCTCACTGCGTTCTACTTCAGCAATAGCATCGGCCAGTTTGTCTTTCATCAATTGCCAGTCATCGACAGCTGCTGCAACCTCCTTAAGCGATTCGCGCAGCTCTGTCTCTAATAACGTTCTAGCCTGCTCGGATCCTTGGCGATCAACTTCAATATGGAACAAGGTTTCGAGTTGTGACTTGTTGGCATCGCTGGAATCTGCGGTAAACCCAATCAATTGACCACTGTCATCGCGTGCCACGGCAACGGGTGAATGCAAGGTTAAATGGGAGGTAATGCCGAGTCGGCTAAATGCCATGCGAACTGAGTCAACAAGAAACGGCATATCGCGCACCACAATTTCAATCACCGTGTGATTGGAGTGCCAGCCATGTAATTCCAGTTTAGGGTTGTAAATATGAATTTTTGCTTCGGGCCGCTGGTATTCGCCAGCAAAACGCCAAAGACTAAGAATTGCGCCATATAAATCTGAATCACTTCGATTCATTAAATCTGAAAATCCAATATGGCTGTACATCACACGCGCAAGCGCAGATACAGTATCGGCATGTTCAGGGACATTGGATTGGATCAATTGGTGAACGCGCTGCAGCAACACGGTCGGCGATTCTGAACAAGAATCAGGGCTTGATGTGGACATCATTCAATAACCTGTATTTTGAGCGTTATCGTTCGCTCTTATCTGGGGTCACTAACAGCCTTGAGTGTATTCATCTCAAAGCGAATTAGCGAGTCACAACAATAATAAATAACAGATTGAATTCAGTGCCGAAAATGACGTTTTGTCAGCTTTTGCTGACAGCTTATGTGACGCTGCCAGCAAATAATTTTAATAATGCGGCTATAAGCGGTTCGTTTGCTCATTATTGCGCCAAAAAATGGCGGCCAAGGCCGGCAAAACAACGACCGCTGCCAGCATGTTTACAAGGAACATAAAGGTCAGCAAAATCCCCATGTCCACTTGATACTTCAATGGCGAAACAAACCAGGTAGAAACACCAACGGCCAACGTAATACCCGTAAACAAGACCGCACTACCACGCTCAGCAAGTGCATGACGATAGGCAGTTTGAATCGCTACACCTTGACGTATTTTTTCACTCATGGTGGACAAAATATAAATGCCATAATCAACGCCGATACCAACCCCTAACGCAATAACGGGAAGCGTTGAGACCGTTAAGCCAATACCAAGTTGAGTCATTAGTCCCTGTGCGAGTGTTGATACCAAAAACAGCGGTACCACAACAGCAGCTGTTGCTCTCACCGAACGGAAGCTCAGCAAACATAGAATAATAACGGCTCCGTAGACATAGAGCATCATCGGCAACTGGGCACTTGCAACCGCTTCATTCGTTGCAGCCATAACTCCGACTGGGCCAGATGCCAATTTGAACGCAATGTTATCGGCGCCGTATTGCTGTTGTGCCTCTTTAACTGACGCCACGACACGCTCGATGGTTTCAGCCGTATGATCGCTCAAAAACAAATACACCGGCATGACGCTACAGCCTGCATTTAGTAACCCTGAGCTGGTCGAAATTTGTGAAATGGCTTGAACCAGACCGGCTTCGTTACGTGGCAACAACCGCCATTTTGGGTTGCCTTCATTAAATGCTGCGTTATAGAGCTTGGCAACTGACGCTAACGAAATCGCTGACTGCACGCCCTCGACTTGCTGCACTTGCCATTGAAAATTATCGATGGCTGACATCACTTGGTAATTCGCACAGGCTTGATCGTCAGTTTCAACGATAATCGTCATCACATCAGTGGTAATAGCGTAATTTGCAGTGATAAATGCAGTGTCTAGGTTGTAGCGCGAATCCGCATGAAGTGCTGGAGCACCGGGCTTAAAGGAGCCAATGCGCATCTGCCCTGCTTGCCAGTAGCCAATGGCGAACAACACCACAGACAAACCAATGATGACAACGGGTACGCCGCTTTTTAAATTGCTGCAAACGGCAATTTTATCCCAAAGTTTGAGGGCTATTGGTGAAGGGGTAGATAGCTTTTTGATGGTCTTCGGTGAAAATTTCACATAACTAAGTAATACCGGTAATAGCAGCAGGTTGGTTAAAATGATGACAGCTACACCCACACTAGCGGTAATCGCCAACTCTCGAATGATGCCGATATCGATGCTCAAAATCGTTAGAAAACCGATGGTATCTGAAAGCAGCGCAATGCCGCCTGGTAATAAAAGACGTCGAAAACTAAGTTGAGCAGCTTCTTTACTAGAAATTCCTTGGGCAACTGAAGCCCCCATGGCATTAATCATTTGAACGCCATGAGACACCCCAATCGCAAACACTAAAAAGGGCACAAGCACCGACATTGGATCAATACCAAAACCTAATAATGGTAATGTGCCCAACTGCCAGATCACCGCCATGATAGAGCAGCAAAGCGGCAACAATGTCAGTAATAGCGAATGGCTGAAGAAATACACCATGATGGCGGTAATAACTAAGGCAATGGCAAAAAACAGCACCACCGATTTCGCACCTTCAGCGACATCACCGATCATTTTAGAAAAACCGATAATCTCAATGGATATATTGTCTGTTTCAAATTGTTGGCGAATTTCTTGTTCGAGCTGGCCGGCTAAGGCTAACGTATCGAGCTTTTCGCCGGTATCAGGATTGAACTCCTGAAGGCTAGCTTTCACCATGGCCGAATTGTAATTATTGGCGACCAAACGCCCGACAATATTTGCTTTACCTATGTTTGACTTAACCCGCGCCAAGCCATTTTCATTAGGCTGAAAATCTGCAGGCACGACAGGCCCACCAGAGAATCCGTCTTCAACCACTTCAGTAAAACGTGTGCCGGGGCTATAAAGCGATTGAACCGACGATCGACTAACGCCAGGAATAAAATAGAGTTGATCGTGGACTTGTCGAAGCACCGTAAAAAATTCTTCGTTGAACATATCACCATCACGAGCCGTGACGGTGACCATGACAGAGTTGGCACCAGCGAAGTCTTTTTGATGCTTCACATAGGTTTGCATGTAGTCATGTGCAAGCGGAATGTTCTTGGTAAATGCCGCCGCCATTCGTAAGTTTGTCGCACTGTAGAGCAGCGCCAGTGTAGCCAATACAAATAGACTAATAACAAGTAAGCGATTTCGAAAAACAATGCGTTCAACGACATCGATTGCAGGCGTAATCATCATTGCGAAACCTCCCTACTGTGCCAGTTGGCGAAGACCATGATCGCCTGCAATATATATATTGTCGCCCGCAACCACACCAGCAACGGCAGTTTCACCTTGCTCTAATGGATTTGCAGAAAAGCTCTCGCCACCATCATGACTCAACAAGTAAGCGCCATTTGTTGCCAATGCATAAAGCCCTTTTACGTGGCCATCTACAAAGCCATTGATCGTGGTTTTAAGTTGGTTTTTGGCACGTTGCCACTGGCTACCTGTATCATCGGAATAGAACAAGTTTCCCCTTAGGCCACCAATCACCAGGCGTTCAACATTCTCATGCTCGATAGCAATAGCGGCGAAGAACGATCCTTCATAACCAACTTCTAATCGTTGCCAATCGCGTCCACGGTTGTCACTCAAGGCAACTAAACCCAACTCTCCAACCATCAATAACTTGTCGTTTGATAGCGCAATGATTCGATTTAAGTGCGGCAGCATGGTTGATAATTCATATGCGTAATCGTCGGCACTAGCCTCAAGTTTCAATTCAGCTAGGTATTCCTGATCTTCCGGATAAAGCAAGCCTTCGTGTACTTCCTGTTGCCAACTTTTTCCACCGTCAACTGAGCGTAAAAACGCGCCGTAAGCACCAATAGCAATCGCTTCGTTGTCAGCAACAAACAGCAAGTCCATTAAAGGTTGCTCGCTTTCAATGTCTTGCCGAACCAATTGCCAACCGTCGGTTTGTCGGTTGAGGATCACGCCATCGTGACCTACCGCCCATAGTGAGCCGGCGTTAAAAACGACACGCGTCAACAGGGTTTCGACCGGACTTGCCTCTAGCTGCCACTGATTTTTCTGCTGCACCAAGATATGGCCGCGCTCACCAACTGCAACTAATTGACCTGAAGGAGTTTGGGTAAGATCAAGAACTAACGCTGACTTAGCAGCGTTCGCATCGAGCGTTTCGGAAAGACCGGCAAATGATACAAACAAAGCCGCCAGAGCGGCAGCACTACCAACAATTTGCTTCATGAAGACTCTTAAAATCATCAAGCCTCCCAACATGGGAGGCTTGTTCTGCGGTTAAGTAAGATTAGCGCTTTGCTTCTTTTACTAGGGCTCGCGAGGTGAAATCTTTTTCACTAAGCGGCTTGCTGAAATCGTACATCTTTTCCTGATTATCAAGACCAATAGCGATGTAGCGGCGGGCTTGAAGATCATGGAACACTTCTAGCGTAGACCACAAGGCTGGAACCTCGTAGTAATTAATCGCATGAGACATTGCTACGCGATACAGCTGCTCGCGGCTATCGTATAAATCAGCAACAGCAATCTGCCATGAATCTTCATCAATGTAATAGCGACGCTTTTTATAAATATGACTAATGCCATCTTTTAAGTTCGCTTCGACAACCCAAACCCGATGCTTTTCGTAACGTACGACGTCCGGATTGATGTGACCCGGCTTCAAAATGTCATCGTTGGTCAATTCATCGCTATGCAGCTTGTAGGTGTTGTAAGGGATCAACAGCTCTTGTTTACCGACAAGAGACCAGTTGTAACGGTTAGGTGAGCCGTTATACATGTCGTAATCGTCAGTGGTACGCAAACCATCGGCTGCGGTACCTGGGTGATCATAGGCAACCGTTGGTGCTCTTCGGGGGCGCCTTGTACTGGCATTAAATGTCCAGGCGTTACGGGGCTGTTTTACTTGATCCATGGTTTCGTGCACCAACAAAGCAGTGCCCGCTAAACTAGCTGGCTGAGTAACGGCCTGCTTAAACATGAACACCATGTTTGTTTCGCTTAGCTTTTCAGGCGTAATGTCTTCGCCGGATGAAATGAACTTAATAGCTTCACGAAAACGAATGTAGGTGTAATTGCCCGAAGGCATCGGCGCGGCTTGACCGGCAAAACGAGTTACATCAACACCACGGAAGCGAAATATATGGTTCCAAATCGCTTCCAAGCCATTGCTTGGAATAGGAAACGGAATACCGGCGCCAGCGCCAACAATCCCGTTACCACCATCAATCAATTCCGCACGCGTGGCATTGGCCTTAGTACCGTCGTATATGTACTGAGGCACAGATGCTGAGCGCTGAGTTGGGTAAACCTGCATTTTGAACGTATCGGGATACGCTGCAAACAGCGCTTTTTGACCATCAGTTAACAACGCATCATAGTCTTTAGCGTTTGCTGCGGTGACGGTATAGAGCACCTTATCGGCAGCATAAGGATCTGGGTGATGATCGCCCACTGTATAACCCGCCGGAGGCGTGGTAATGCCGCCTGTCCATGCTGGAATAGAGCCATCGGCATTGGCACCCATTTCAGCACCAAGTGGCGTTAAGCTTTGACCCAATTCGGCGGCTTGCTCTTGATTAACGGCAGCATAACTAACGCCCGTTAAAGCTAGGGACAAGGCCACAGTTGAAAGTAGTTGTTTCTTGTTCATGGTAAGAGTGCCCCAGCTTAAATAGAATATTTGATGTTAAAACTGACGAAGTCGCGATCATCAAGCAAATTCGTGGTGCCCTGCCCGCCCCAATATGCATTGTAATTAAAGCCGGCTGACCAACGCTGCAGATAATCAAAACTAACGCCTACGCCTAACGATTTGCGATCTTCTACAAATACCGCAATAGGATCAGGCGTAATGCCTTGTACATCATGGGCGAATACGATGCGCGGTGACACATTCATGCCCCAAAACGCGTTGTTATAATCGAGCTTGGCTAACATACGGTAGCCCCATGAAAAATCATCCGGAAATGGATTCGATTCAGGGCCATTGTGCAATGCGATTTCAAGCCCTTCTTTTCCTTCAATACCACCACTACGTGACGTGCCTGGTCCATTTAGGCGAAGCTCGTTGAAGCCGGGCATATCATCAATCCAAATACCGCCAACTTCACCTAGTACGGTTAAGTTATCAGAGCCGAGTTGCGGGCCGAATAAATGAACCGCGGTAAATTGCATCTGAGTGGTATCGCGCTCGATATATCCTTGCAGAAATTCACCCGGCTCGAGTGGGCCGACTTGGGAAATATCGGCTAACTCTGGACGAATGCCAGCATAGGCCAATTGTTCAGGCATGGTTGCGAACAAGATTTCTACATCATCAATCTGCAATGGCTCATCGGGACGATACGCAATCTCACCACTAATGGTGGTATCACCAACCGGCGTATTGAATGACAACCCAATTAATTTCAGATCTTCTGGGTAATCAAGAAAACCTTTGGTGAACGCTTGTAATTCGTTGACGTTATTTTTATCAATCTCAGTGTTAGCAATCATATTGAGATCGCTTAACACACCTGATGGTGTGAAATCTGAAGCGTAAGCACTAATCAACGGACGGCGGCTGTGGTAATTCATGTAGTACAAGCCAAATTCTGTATCGCCAAGCGCTGGAGAATAGTAGCTGACTTTCAAGCCATATTGGCCACCATCATCAGGCTCGTTTTCTGGCATAACTAACGCTTGAGTACCCGGCGAGGCAACATATATGCCCATTAAGGCTGTATAGAGCTCTGTCCACGCTGCGGAGCCTGGCTCAAGTTGATCAAGCGTTGCCAACAGCGTTGGCAAATCAGCGCCGACAACTTGCTCATATTCGCTACTGATGTTGTTTAAACGCTCAGTTAAAAACGCTAAATCCTGATCTGGGTTTGCGGTAAAACCAAGCTGGACCGTGCTGAGGTAGCCGCCTTTACCCGTGAAATCATTAGTTGAGAAATAGGTACCAGGAGTCGGCAAGCGCAACGATTCCCACTCATACTGATAAAACGCTTCTAACGCCAAGTTTTCAGTAAGCCCCACCGATACCCACGCCATTCCCTGAGGAATGAACACTTCTTTCAATTCAGCACCAGGGGTTTGCAAGCGTGCAACGTCAACGGGGTTAACGACACCAATACCGTGGGGAATAAAGGTACTTTCACCCCAAGAGATAACTTGGTCACCAATTTTGAACGACACCGGAATATCGCCATCAGCCAAGTCAAAATCAGCATAGAAAAAATAATCGAGTAGACGAACGTCTTTACACGAATAATCAGATGCTTTGCTGTCTTCACAAGGATCATGCAAATTGCCGCTGGTCGGATTCGTCCACGCTGAATCGTCGTCATTTAATGCAAAATCGTAGAAATACATGCCGCGTACGAAGATACCCATATTCTCGTAGCGCAACTCTAATTCATGCAGGCCTTTGAATACTTTTGAAAAGGTCTCGCCGGAGTCATATGACAAATTGCCGTTATCACCGTTGGTGGAGTATCCACCCTTGGGATAAGCGAAAATATCTTGCGATGAATACTTTGTGTTGAGGGCGGGATTGTAACCACTCCAGTCGAATGCTGGTTGGTTAGATTTGCCGATGATATTCATATTGCGGTCTTCAACACGCCAGCTTTGACCATAAGACCAAGTGGAGTCGAACGTACCTTCAATCTCGCCCCAGTTAAACGAAATAGCTTGAACAGGAGTGGCCAGTGAAACCAAGCTTGCAGAAGCGACCGCTAGCGCCAACGGGCGTAAGCGGAACCGACGACTTTTCGTCATCATTATTATCTCTCCCCAGTTACTTGCAGCGATTTATTGGAATAGCGGATCTGTTCCGCGAATGTTGTGCTGCGAATGAGCTAAATAATTACAGCAATATCACTAATCCGCAAGTGACCGAGATCTCGCAACATGCTGTTTTATATTATTTTTTTTGGGATTTAGCGCACAGTATTGAAGGGGATTAACGAGCTTTAAGTTTTAACTCTAATTTATCAAACGCTAACGTTTGATTGGTAACTGTATGTTTTCAATCTGCTTTAGTTTGAATTAGCAAGGGCTTGTTCAAATCGTCAGTTTAAACTAAACGTTTTAAGTATTTACTCTAATCTTCACACGGTTGTAACGAAATAAATTTTCCTGATTCACTCGTTTGTAAATTAAACCAGCCGTAAATTCCTCGATGAGTGATAAACGGCATAAAGTGACTCGCCGGAAGCGAGACCGTCTTGCCGCTCCTATCAAGCACAATAATTCGCTGCACGGCCCCTTTATATAGGGCCTGCAGCTCATGGTAAGACACATTAACGTGAACTTGATAATTAATGATCAAGACTCTTTCCAATGATTTCCTGTAAATCTTTAGATAAGTTGTCTAATTGATAAATGCCCTGTAAGCATTGCTTCATCAACTCACCTTGGGGCGCCTCAAATCGACGCCATTGGGTTAATGGATTAATCAAGCGCGCAGCAATTTGAGGGTTGATGCTGTTTAGTTTTTTAATTTTATCTGCAAGCCATTGATAGCCACGACCATCTTCAGCATGAAAATAACGATGGTTCATTGCGGCAAAGCCACTGATCAGTGAACGCGCCCGATTTGGGTTTTCCAAACTAAACACTTGGCTCTGTTCAACCACAGCCAAATTGTCGGTACAAACTGACGAATTCCAGCAGCCTTGTAGTGTTAACCACTTATCCATGACCAAACCATCATGTGACCAACGTGACTCAAAGGCGTCCATTAATTGTTGGCGAATCGGCAAGTCATGACGGTTGGCAACTTTCAATGCATTGAGCTGCTCGGTCATATTATTGCTGCTGTTGTATAGCTGTAAGCTCAGCTCACTAGCCACGGGTGGTTTGCTTTGAGCGATCCAATCTAAGCAAGTTGCTGACAACGCGCGCTTCGCCGCCGCTTGTGCATTCAGTTGATAATCTGCCTGCCGTAAGCTTTCATATAGGTCGGTACAAATCCCCGCCAAGCTATCAGCTAACTGACAATGGGCAGTTTCAATCGCATCGAGTAAAGGCATGATGGCGATTTTATCGCGCTGATTTAATAAGCTGCTAACTGCTGGTAATTGCAACAATCTCGCCTTTAACGCCGGTTCAATACTTTTATCTTTGGAAACAGCAATAACTGCAGCGATCAACTCATCAGGCAAAGTCTCTGTTTCACCGTCTGCAAGGCGCCAGATATACCGCGCAAATAGTGTTTGTGCTGCATCCCAGCGGCTAAAGCCGTCTTCGCAATGCTGCATCAACGTAATAAGTTGCGCATTTGAATAATCAAATTCTAATTTGATTGGCGCCGAGTAACCTTTGAGTAATACCGGCGTTGGTTTTGTCGACAAGCCACGGAATATCAGCGTAGCCTGATCATTCACTAAGCTATAAACGTTACCGTCTGTCAGCTCAGCGTCTGTGTCCAATGAGAGGGCTTCTCCAGATTCGGAATAGAGCCCAATTCGAAGTGGAATGTGGGTCGCTTGTTTGCTCGCTTCATCCGCTGTAGCGGGTGTTTGCTGGCTTA
This sequence comes from Neiella holothuriorum, assembly GCF_019457915.1. Classification (GTDB taxonomy): domain Bacteria; phylum Pseudomonadota; class Gammaproteobacteria; order Enterobacterales; family Neiellaceae; genus Neiella; species Neiella holothuriorum. Next base: position 197,823 of record NZ_JAHZSS010000003.1, on the reverse strand, counting down.
GCTCGAGTACATACTCGCCAGTATTTGGGTCGAAGTGATCGTTGACGGTTACTGTTGGTGTACCAGCCTGTTGGTACCAAACGCGAAAACAACCCAAATCGTAGTCGTTCGCATCTTCCATGGCCTGAACAAAATCGTCGCACGTCACGGCTTGACCATCATGGCGAGCAAAGTATAAATCCATGCCCTTTCGGAAACCTGCAGCACCCAGCAAGGTATGCATCATACGAATAACTTCAGCACCTTTGTTGTATACCGTTACTGTGTAAAAGTTATTCATTTCGATCACAGATTTAGGCCGAATGGGGTGCGCCATTGGACCGGCATCTTCGCTAAATTGATGACTACGAATAATGGCAACATCATCAATTCGATTGACCGATGAACCCGTCATATCTTCGCTAAAACATTGATCGCGAAATACGGTCAGGCCTTCTTTAAGCGACAATTGAAACCAATCGCGACAGGTCACGCGGTTGCCAGTCCAATTGTGAAAGTATTCGTGGCCAATAACCGATTCAATACCATTGAAATCTTGATCGGTGGCTGACGTTTGGTTGGCCAAAACATATTTGCTGTTAAAAACGTTCAGGCCCTTGTTTTCCATGGCCCCCATGTTGAAAAAGTCGACAGCCACAATCATATAAATATCGAGATCGTATTCCAGGCCATACACCTTTTCATCCCACGCCATTGAGTTTTTCAATGACACCATGGCGTAATCAGCGCGGTCTAGGTTGCCTTTATCAACAAACAGTTGCAGCGCAACTGAGCGCCCGCTCATGGTCGTAAATGTATCTTCCAGCACATCGAAATTACCGGCCACCAAAGCGAATAGATAACAAGGCTTGGGAAACGGGTCTTGCCAGGTTACTGCCGTACGTGAATCCGCCAGTGTTTCACGAGCGATTTCGTTACCATTGCTGAGCATGTGTGGGTATTCATTGGCATCAGCGATAATCGTGGTGGTGAAGCGAGCCAACACATCTGGTCGATCGAGGTAATAGGTGATCTTGCGGAAACCTTCAGCCTCACATTGCGTACAAAAAGCGCCGTCGGACAAATACAAACCTTCGAGCGAGGTGTTACCAGCTGGGTCAATTTCAACCTCGGTCACTAATTCGAAGTTCGCCGGTACCGCTGAAATTTCGAGATGCGTATCGGTCACACTGTATTGGTCACTGGTTAACAAGCAGCCATCAATTGATACCGCGATTAACTTAAGCTGTTCGCCATCAAGGATTAACGAGTTTTGATGTTCGCCCTGCCGTGCTACACGCATGCGGCTCGTTACTTTCGTTGCATTGGGCTTCAATTCGATGGTGAGAGCGATTTGATCGATGGTGTATTCTGGGGTGCGATAATCAGATAATAATTTGGCTTTGGCTGTCATGGTCGTTTCCAACGCTGCCGAAGGACTCGGAAGCTTATAAAAATTAACGGGCTGCTGGGGAAGCAGCCCGTTTTAGATCTTATTTGTTTTTTGCGAGTCGCGGCGCATCAACCAAATCGAAGGTAATGGCAATGGCTTCGTCAAGCACCACATCTTCTGGGCCTGCGAAATCATCTTCTTCCAATTCGTCAAATGCGTCGATGTTGGCGACGAGCTCTTTACCTTCACGCTGGCGACGTTCATTTTCACGCGTCAGCATACGTGTCTTACGGGCTTCACGATCAGCTAAGCGAGTCGCTTGATTCAATGAAACTGTTTTGTCTTCTTTCTCGCTTTGGTAACGCTCAATATCATCAAAAATGTAGTCAAACTCGGGGTTTGTTTCGATGCGCTGCTGGTGGCGGCTATTAACACCATTGATCCACGCTTTCACTTCATCGATACGGACATACTTGGCGGTACCAATTTGATCCCATGGTAATGCGTTGTCTTCTTGGCTTTCACCATATTCACTCGCATCCACTTCTTGCGGGAACTTAATATCGGGAATGACACCTTTATTCTGCGTGCTCCCACCGTTGATTCGATAAAATTTAGCAGTGGTAAATTGAATGTCGCCCAATGGGTTTTGAAACAGATCAAAGCGACGATTCAGGCTACGGTGGTTTTGCACCGTTCCCTTACCAAAGGTTTGTTCACCAACAATCAAAGCACGTCCGTAATCTTGCAGCGCTGCAGCGAAAATTTCTGATGCTGATGCACTGTAACGATCGACCATGACCACCATAGGCCCAGCATATTGGGTGCGAGGATCGCGGTCAGAATCGACTTTTACTTCACCAATCATATTGCGGCGTTGAACAACTGGACCACGGTCGATGAACAGCCCCGTTAGTGCGATCGCTTCTGGCAAAGAGCCGCCACCATTGCCTCGCAAATCGACAACCACGGCTTCAATTTTTTCCAGCGCAATCTCTTGCAATTGTTTACGCACATCGTCACTTAAACCGTTATAAAAGCTCGGTATATCGATGACTGCGACAGCACGACCCGCATAAGGCCCTTCTTCTGGTCGCTTGATTTCGGTTTTAGCAGCTTGATCTTCAAGTCTAATTTTGTCGCGCGTCAGTGTGACTAACTTCGTTTCGCCATCAACGCCACCTTTAACCGGAACCACTTCCAGAATAACTTTGGTTCCCTTAGGGCCTTTGATCAGTTCAACGACTTCGTCTAAACGCCATCCAACGATATTGACGATATCATCGCCTTCTTGGCCAACACCGGTAATTTTGTCGTCGGGCTTAAGCTGACCTGACGTTTTTGCAGGGCCACCGGCCACTAACCGACGAATAACGGTGTAATCAAAATCAGATTGCAGAACCGCACCAATGCCTTCCAAACTCAGGTTGATGTCTTGTTTGAATCGTTCAGCATTACGCGGCGACAAATAGCTTGTGTGAGGTTCAATCGAACGAGCAAATGAGTTCATCAATATTTGAAAAACATCTTCGCTATTGCTTTGAGTGAGTCGCTTGATGCCATAACCGTATCGTTTTTTCAGCAAATCACGCGCTTCTTGCTGCGTTTTACCTGACAACACTAAGTTCAAGGCATCGCCTTTAACTTGCAAACGCCAGATTTCATCAAGCTCAGCGGTTGTGTTTGACCAAGGTAAGTCATGGCGGTCATAAAGAATTGATTCGTCTTTGGTGAAATCAAAATCTTTATCAAGCAAGCTCAATGCATAATTAAGGCGTTCAAAGCGGCGCTGCAGATTAAGTTGATATATCTCATAGGGCACATCAAGGCGGCCACGTTTTAGGTAATCGTCAAACTGAGTACGGTACGCTGAGAATTTCTCAATATCAGACTGGATAAAAACTTGTCGATTGTAATCTAAGGTATCGAAGAAGCGCTCAAAGATTTTTTCAGAAAAGGCATCATCGAGTTCAATCGGGTGATAATGCGACTGCGTGAACACATCGGTGATCCGAATGGCGGCATTTTTGTGCTGCTTTTCTTGTTTCAACTGCGGTAAATCATCAGCAGTATAGGTTAATGGTTCAACCTGAGTTGATGCAAAAACTATACTAGGAGCCAATACCAGTGCGGCACAAGCATGTTGCCAAAAATTCATTCAATCGCCTCTTTATAAAGTCAGAGTTGAATTATTAGCCATGTCATCGATGGCTAACTAGTGCGACTAAGCACCAACAACTCGGTCATTTGCTACTTCAATCGCCATTCCTGACGCTAAGGTAACACGAACACTTTCTTTCAATACTTCTGCAATAGTTGCTTGAACAGGGTTACTACCTACCAAGATTTGGACTGGTTTACCCACTTCAAGTTCATTCGCATCTAAAGGTTTAGTGTTAACCACTGGTTTTGGCGCTGGCTTTTTATCTTGCCGAGGCTTTTGACCAGCAGGCTTACTTGCGCGTTTAGCTTTGGCAGGGCGAGCTTTTTTACCCTGTTCTTTTTCTTTTGCTTTGCGCGCTTCTAATGCTTGCTTCTTACGTTCTGCAATACGCTGACGGATCTCGGTCAAACGCTCTTGAGCATAACCTTCATGATCAGCGGTGACAGCATCGCCGGTAGTACCATCTAAATTAACGCGTAACACTTCGGCTTTAACCGACATTAAATAACGCATGCTCGAAGTATAGTGGCGAATCGCCTGACGTAAGCGGGTGTTACTGATGCGATCATCGCTAGCTAATTGCTCAACCAAATCTTGAAAAATACCAATCTTTAACGGTTTAGCATCGCCTTCAAGGACAAAACATTGCGGATATTGTTCTGCCAAAAAAGCGATAATTTCACGATTTTCGGTCAGTTTGGGCTGTTGTTCCATTAATTTGTAAAACCTTAACTATTGCGCTGCAGCGCGTTCAAACAGTGGTACCAAAACCTCGGCAACGAGTTGCTCTAGGCCATTTTGCTCCACTTCACTAAATCTATTCTTTTTAGGGCTATCGATATCGAACACGGCCAGCACTTGTCCAGCCACCACGATAGGCACCACAATTTCTGATTCGCTGGCGGCGTCGCAAGCTATATGGCCGCTAAACGCGTGCACATCGGCCACTCGCTGGGTTTTCCCTTCAGCCATTGCGGTACCGCAAACACCCTTCCCTTTGGCAATTCGAATGCAAGCTGTTTTGCCTTGGAATGGCCCTAGTACGAGTTCTTCACCCTCGACTAAATAAAAACCACACCAGTTCAAATCATCCAGCGCATCATTAATAAGGGCACTAATGTTGGCAAGATTAGCAATTAAATTGGGCTCGCCACTAATAAGTGATTGAGCTTGGGCAATGCATTGCTGCCAGTCAAGTTGAGATTGACGATCAGGCATTAAATTCTGTTACTTAACGGTTATCAATGGCGGGCATCATACCTTAGCGCTTTGGCGATGGCATCCCCAAACTGCCCTTCTGAGTGCCTTCCCGCCCTGTTCGAACAAAATTCAATCAATCCAGCGCATTAAGTACGCTTTTGAGTTTAGCCTCTGGCGGCGCTTTAAATTCCATCATTTTGCCGGTATTCGGATGCTTAAATTTGAGCCGAATCGCGTGCAAAAATAAACGCTGAAGCCCTACCTCGGCCATTTGTTTGGTGAAATCGGCATCACCGTATTTACTGTCAGCTGCAATCGGATGCCCTGCAGCTTGGCAATGAACACGAATTTGATGTGTTCGCCCAGTCACAGGAAAGGCTTCCATTAACGTGGCTTTAGCAAAACGTTGCTCCACCTTATAACGCGTCAAGGCAGCTTTGCCTTGGTCATCAACGCGTACTACGCGCTCACCAGATTTAAGGGTATTTTTCAGCAACGGCGCATTTACCTTATTACGCCGCTCTGGCCAGTGCCCTTTTACTAAACACCAATAATATTTTTCGACTTCTTTGTCGCGTAGCATCCGGTGAAGTTCGCGCAGTGCACTTCGCTTTTTGGCAACGAGCAAACAGCCCGAGGTGTCTCGGTCAAGGCGATGTACTAATTCCAGAAAGCGCGCATCTGGGCGTAGCGATCGTAACGCTTCAATAGCGCCAAACGACAACCCGCTACCACCGTGCACAGCCAAACCTGACGGTTTATTTAGCACTATTAAGTGATCGTCTTCATACAGAATGTGTGACTCTAAATCCTTAACCTTATTTAACTTGGCCGAAGGAATTGGGTCAGGGCGATCAGATAAGCGAACCGGCGGCACCCGCACGATGTCATCGGGCTGCAGTTTATAATCTGGCTTGCAGCGCTTTTTATTAACGCGCACCTCGCCTTTGCGGACGATTCGGTAGACAAGGCTTTTCGGCGCACCTTTGAGTCGGGTGATTAGAAAGTTGTCGATGCGTTGCCCTGCCTCATCGGCAGAAATTGTGACAAAGGCAACTTTTGTCGTAGTCATTTCAGTCATAGGCGCGCAAGTTTAGCACCGAATGGTGATCTGCTGAATCGATTTTAGGTTGCTATCCACAGGTTTATCACCGACAATGGCTCGCTGAAACTGCCCTTGCAAAGCTTTGCTAGCGTGCAGTTGGTCGGTGCGCGATGCACTTTATACACACGAGACCGAGCCACACTGGACTCTATTAACGCGTCTCAACGACATCGCAAAATCCGACAATTTAACGAGTTATTAAAAATAAACGCCACCAGAACATGGCGTAATAGACGAGTTCTGAGAAATTTTTTATCGGCTGCGTTGTGGCCGGATTGAAATGTAGCTGAGGCTACATCGCGATACATTAAAATTTGGTTGCCTCTCGTACGCCCCCAAGCATCGTTCCAACCGTGAGGTTGTCGAGATTGGACTCGGGGCTAGGCCCTGAACACGTTTCTTACGTGCACGTTTTGCTGTGGCTAAAACAGAGATTTAGTCATTTATGAAACGTATGCTAATTAATGCAACTCAACAGGAAGAAATCCGAGTTGCACTGGTTGACGGCCAACGCTTGTATGACCTCGATATCGAGGGTGCAGGCCAAGACCAAAAGAAAGCCAACATCTATAAGGGTAAAATCACCCGCATCGAACCAAGTTTAGAAGCCGCTTTTGTTGATTATGGTGCTGAGCGCCATGGCTTCTTACCGATGAAAGAAATTGCCCGCGAATACTTCCCCGCCGGTTACACCTTCCAAGGTCGTCCTAACATCAAAGATGTTATTAAAGAAGGCCAGGAACTCATCATTCAAGTTGATAAAGAAGAGCGAGGCAATAAAGGTGCCGCGTTAACAACCTTTGTTAGCTTGGCCGGTAGCTACTTAGTCTTAATGCCAAATAACCCACGTGCCGGCGGAATTTCACGTCGCATCGAAGGTGATGAGCGTACTGAGCTTAAAGAAGCACTAAGCCAACTTGAACTGCCAAAAGGCATGGGCTTAATTGTCCGTACTGCTGGGGTTGGCAAGTCAGCAGAAGAACTCGCTTACGATTTGCAAACATTGATCACCCATTGGGGCCAGATCAAGCAAGTTGCTGACGAGCGTCCTTCGCCGCTGTTGATTCACCAAGAAAGTGACGTGATTGTTCGTGCTATTCGTGACTACTTACGCCGCGACATTGGTGAGATCCTGATTGATAAGGACACCCTTTTCTCGAAAGCGTTAGAGCACGTTAAGACCGTTCGTCCTGATTTCGCTAATCGCGTGAAGAAATATCAAGGCGAAGTACCACTGTTTTCGCACTATCAAATTGAAAGTCAAATTGAGTCGGCCTTCCGTCGCGAAGTAAGCCTGCCTTCTGGTGGTTCAATCGTCATTGATCCAACCGAAGCGTTAACGTCTATTGATATTAACTCTGCTCGCGCAACTAAAGGCACAGACATTGAAGAGACAGCTTTCCAGACAAACCTAGAAGCTGCCGACGAAATTGCCCGCCAACTTCGCTTACGTGATGTGGGTGGCTTGATCGTCATCGACTTTATCGACATGACGCCAGCACGCCATCAACGTGAAGTTGAAAACCGTTTGCGTGAAGCGGTTCGAGCTGACCGTGCACGTGTGCAAATCGGTCGTATCAGCCGTTTTGGTTTGATGGAAATGTCACGCCAGCGCCTACGTGCATCGTTAGGCGAGCAAACTCACCACGTTTGCCCGCGTTGTACTGGTAGTGGCCACATTCGTGGCGATGAGTCGTTGGCCTTGTCGGTGTTGCGTCTGATTGAAGAAGAAGCACTCAAAGACAACTCGTCGCAAATTCAGGCTCAAGTCCCAGTTAGCGTTGGTACATTCTTATTGAATGAAAAGCGCCCTGCGATTCGTCAAATCGAAAAACGCAATAAAGTCTCTGTGGTCATCATTCCAAACCCACACATGGACACGCCGCATTACGACGTTCAACGCCTGCGCCAAAATGAAGAAATTACCGATGCTTCATATAACTTGGCAAAAGCGCCTGAGCTTGATGAGAGCACTAGCCAACTTCGCGGTGAGTCGACCGTCGAAAAGCGCGAACAACCAGCTTTGTCTGGCATGGTTGCCCCGGTTGAAGCGGCGCCATCACCACTTAAATCTAAACCAGCCAAACCTGCACCAGCTAAACAGCAGCAAGCAGCACAAGCCGGTTTATTTGCTCGTATAGCAGCGTTCTTCGCAAGCCTGTTCGGCGCCAACGAACAGCCAAGCTCGCCGAAGAAAGAAGGCCAACGCAATAATCAAAGCCGCAGCCGCAACGATCGCAATCGCAATGACCGCAACCGCGATAATCGTCGTCGTGATCGCCGCCGTCCTCAGAAAAACAAACAGGACAACCGCGACAACAAAAATGACAGCGCCGTTGAAACCGCCGAGCAAGACGATCAGAAGCAAACGCAAAAGCCTGACGGCAAACGTAGTCGTAGCCGCAATCGCAACCGCCGTAAAGACGGTAGCAATCAAAAGCCGCAGCAGTCGACTACCGAAGAGCAGAGCGTACAAACTGATACGGCTGAAACCGTCGAGACGGTAGAAACACCGAAACAAAAGCAGGTGAAAACGCGCCGTAAACGTCGTGATTTGCAGAAAAAAGTTCGTTTGCAGCAAGCTGAATCACAGGCAGCAACCGTTGAAGCAGTCGAGGCCACTGCAGAAACAGCAGAAATTGCAGAAATTGCACCTGAAGCCAGCCAGTCTGAAATAACTGAGCAAGCAGCTAAGCCAAGCCGTCCGCGTCGCCAACGTCGCCGTAAGCCACAGAATGCACAACAGCAAACTGCAGCTGAAACAGAAATCGACGCACGTTACCCGACAGATGACGACAATGGCCAAGCGGCCGCAAGCCCTGTCAGCCAAGAAATTGCAGCTGAACCAGCAGACGCAGACGCTAAAGATGCAACGCGCAAAGCGATTGAAGCTGCGTTACAGGCCAAGCAGCTAGAAGATAGCACTCAGCAAAGTGACGAAGTTACTTCTGAATATGTTGTCGAAACGCAGCCTACTGCGCCAGCACAAGAAGCTGTTGCGGAAGCCGAAGAACAAGCGGCACCAACACAAGAAGCTCAAGCGGAACAAGCTGTCACCTCAGATGTTCAAGCTGAATCACCTGTGCAACAAGAACTTGATATTGCGCCAACCCCAGCGGTAGAAAAAGCCGCTGAGGAAGTAAGTGAGAAAGTTGCTGACAGTCAACCTGTAGTTGCCGAAGTAGTTGAGGCTGAACCATCGCAAGCCGAGCCGGCACCAGTAGCGCCAGCTGCTGATGCTGAACCTGCTCCGGTTGCCCAAGCCGAGCCAGTTGCCAAAGCTGCTCCAGCGGTAAAAGAGCCCGTTGCTACGCCAGCTGCTGATGCAACGTCTCAGGTTGTTCACTATTTTGTGCGAGCCACTAGTGCACCAATGACCAAGCCTTCATTCGCTGATGCAACGCCAGTTGATACGTCAGTGTTGGCTAAACGTCACGGTCAGCCAGTTGCCTCTGAGCTTGCTAATCGTGGTAGTCACAATGCTACGAACCAGGCATCGGCACCAATGGGTCGCCCTGCCGAGTAACTCTGAATTACTCAAATCCTAAAAAGCCACCTTCGGGTGGCTTTTTATTTGCTGCCTCCACGCTATTAACCTCCGATTACAGTTTTGCTTTCTCACGCCCTGTTGGACACATCTTTGCCGGATTGGTGTTTGGTTGAATGCCTTGAGAATTCGATACTGGTAAAGCTAACGTACGATATGAACCTGCCAGCAATGGCTTACCCCAGCAAACTTCTATCTCCCACTGTCAGATTCAGCAACGCTCAAACCCAATCTCTGGCGGCTGCAGTTTTAGCTGTTCAACACGCTTATTCAACATCAGTGAGTTGCCACTAGCCCAGGTAGGCAGGCGTACTCAATATGGCAGCGCTAGCAATGCGCCGGTTGCGTGTTCTCTCTGTATTGAAGGGTATGCGGCTTTGAGAAACAGCGGTCATTAAACAGATGTAAGAAGAATGTGTACTACCTCGATAGAGGGCTAACCGAAGTTTTGAAATCTCACTCCTGCAGGTTTGCTTACTCATGTTCCGTGTGAGTTACAACCCGCAGCAACAACAAATTTCCAAGTTCAGAAATGCAAAAAGCCACCCTTAGGTGGCTTTCGTTCATCAACAAACTGAAGCGTTTACGTTTAGCGAGCTGCTAGTTCGGTTTGACGGTAAAGGGTGACAACACTGCCATCGGTGCTTTTATACGTCAGGTAGCTATCGTTAACTTCTAAAATCTCATCACACCAAGAGCTGCCAACCGGCATCACTTCAGGGTGGGTAGTACCAACAATGGTCAGGCAGTTGGTAATGTCAAACTTCTGTTTTACTTGATAAAAAGCTTCAACTTCGTAGTTGATAGTGGTGTCTGGAACGGTGCCCCAAGAACGCGTGCTGCCGTCAGAGAAATACTGATCGTAACCCCAGAATGTTTTTCCGCCGTCACTTGAGTTACCCCAAACGCCAACAAGCTTTGCAGGATCAATATGATCGGCATAAGCACTAGGTATAGCGACCAATGTAGTGAATAAACTCAGAACTAAAACACGTAATGTTTTCACTTGAATGTCCTTGGGAAACTCGGCTCAAACAATTGCCGTTAACGAAACACGTGTGCAATGTATAGTGCGAAAGCCTTGGTTTCAGCGATACGGATCATGGTTCCAGAACCAGTTGTTATACTCGCGTCATGAATGTGAAGTAGATCTCGGTAGAAATGAAAAAAGCCGCTGTTTTAAGCGGCTTTTAGTTAACAACGTAGTTAAGTTGGTTTAATTATTCTTATATTCGAGTGATATGAAGTACTGCGCACCCGGCGTAAAATAACCGAGGCCATTTTGATAATCTTCATCCAGCAAGTTGTCGGCTTTCGCTGCCAATGTCCATCGTTTAGCAAGGTTATAACTCATTGCTAAATCAATAGTTTCGTATGCTTGCAGTTCGGTGCCCTGCTCTCTACGATCACCAACGTGCATCACATTAAGCACCAAGCTGACATCGCGCCAGCTATATTGCGCTTGATAATTAGCAGTTTTATGAGCGCGACGGTCTAGCTGACGACCCGTTGCATCATCAGTAGCATCGATGTACGTCAAATCGATCTGGTGATGAAGCCCCAGCCAATGACCAGCAACAATCAATTCGCCACCTTCGATCGTGACGCTATTAATATTTTGCGGGCTGCAGCTGGAATAATCCGCGGTGCACTGCCACTCAATTAAATCGTCAATTTCGGTTCGGTAGATACTGGCGTTTACCGAAATATCCGGCCAAACACCTTGCGCCAGCAATTCATAACTGTCGCTTGTTTCCGATACCAAATCTGGGTTACCAGCAGAGCCAAAAGTATCGGGATAATACAGATCGTTGATGGTTGGTGCTTTAAAGGCATGGCCGGCACTGGCGCCAAGCATCAAATTAGGCGTAACGCGATAACCGGCACTGGCGTTGTAAGTAACCTCTGAATCGATATCTTCAACATCGTCATAACGCAGCGCGCCTTCAAACAACCAGTTGTTTTGATCAAACACGAGGTAACCATAAGTTGCCCATGTATCACGCTCATCGACCGTGTAGGTATTGCTGCTATCAACTTCATCTCGATAGGCATCGGCACCAACGGTTAATGTCAACGAATCGGTCGCTTGATATTGGCTCAGCCCGCTAAGTTGAGTTCGTCGTGTTTCAAAACGCGCACTGTCACTAATAGGTTCAAAAGTAAGCCAGTCGTAATAAGTATAAAAGTCTTCACTAAAATCGCGGCTTTGAGAAATCGTCAGCTCGGAGTCAAATTTACCCGCAGTGTATTTGGTACGCAGTCGCAATAAGTGGTTACGGTAATCTTGATAATTGTTTTCGCTGAAGCTATCGCTATCGGCACTACCGTCGTCTAATTGTGCCGTCCAATCTAACGCAACGGCATTATTCAATTGATAGTCACCACGCAAAGCAATCGACCAACGGTCATAACCATCATCATCGGTCTCGCCGTCATCGCGCACATCAAAGCCGTCGCTTTCTTGGTAGCTGACCGCAAGAGTGGAGCTGCCACCTTGATAACCAACGCCAACGGCTGCCGTGGCAGCGTGGTAGTTATCAGAGCCAAACTCAACCGTGGCATCATATTCGCCTGCATCCAATTGCCTGGTGAAGATATGAATCACGCCACCGAGCGCATCCGATCCCCACAGCGCAGCACGAGGCCCTTTGAGTAACTCAATACGCTCAATTTGGTTCACTGGAATCGATGACAGTCCTTTATAACCAAGCGTTGCTGAACCCACGCGAATGCCATCCACCAAGATCAAGGTATGGTTGGTATTGGTACCGCGGGTATAGATGCTAGTAACTTGACCATCACCACCGAGTTGAGCAATTTCAACACCGGCAATAGGTGCTAGCACATCAGCAATGGATTTCGCTTGCATCGCAACGATGTCAGCGCGCTCTATCACCTCAACTTGGGCAATTAATTGATTCACGTCTGTTGGCATTCGGCTGCCAGTCACCACCATGTGTTCTGGCAAACCGGCATCATCAGCAACAGCAGCAAAGGGTGTGGTTAACATGGCAGCAGCTATCGCAGCTGCGCACGGTTTTATCGCAAAGTTTTTCATTATTATCCTGAGGCACCCGCCGTACCTCACCTTGTGATTAATGTTTCAGGCCGGTCTCCGGGCTCCTGATGACAACGTTGCGCCTTCCCAGCAAATCGCCAGTGGCTTATATCAACGCGTTGACAGTTACCGTTGCGGGGGCAGCATTGGTTTTACACCAATTTCCCGTTTCACCTTAAAAGGCACCTAAAACTAGTCAATATCGCTTCACAGCGATGGTTAATCCGTCGTCCGATAAACCTTTCGGTATTCATCAAGTTGACGACAAAGTTTTGCAGCTTCATCGAGCGCTCGCGGCGTCATTCGGTGAAGCTTGTCAGAATCGGGCGTTACAATCGCTTGGTGGCTAACCGCAGGCACCGTTGGCCAACGTTGCCAATCGGTTAGCGCGATACCCCGCGCGGAATCGAGCGGTTGAATAATGACTTGTGGTTGCGTTGCTATCACATGTTCAAGGCTGACCTGAGGATAGTCACCCATCGCTTTTGCAAAAGGGTTGTCAGCACCACACAGCGCTAACGCTTGCTGCGGCCAGCTGCCTAGCCCAACGGTCGTCAGTGGTTGTGGCCAGAGTTCGTAAAATACGGTAATGGGCGCTGCATGCTGATATTGGCGGCGAATGGAATCCAATTGGGCTAGGTATCGGCTCACCAATGGCTGAGCGTCTCGTTGATGGCCCAGTACTTCGCCCAACAAGGTTAAGGCATCAGCGACGTCGTTGAACGTTTGTATATTAATCCAAACCACACGGAGCCCAAGCTGTTGCAAACGCTCTACATCGGCCGGCGGGCTACCACCACGCCAAGCAATCAATAGATCCGGTTGCAACGCAACGATTCGTTCAATATTCAGCTGGGCGTAGTTCCCGATCACAGGCAACTGCTTGGCTTCGCTTGGATAATTCGAGTGTTCAATGGCGCCCACCATTAAATGGTCAGCACCAAGGGCATAAATCATTTCAACCAAGTTGGGCGCAAGGGCAATGACACGCGAAGGAGGCGTAGCGGAGGCAACGGCTGCAGGCGCAACATCCATAGTAGGTGTGGCTTGGGTATTGGCGGTAACGAGCACGCAAACCAATAGCAAGGTGTATTTAATACGCCTTAATGCAAACCAATCGAAAACTAATGACAATGAACAAGTCCCTTGTGGTATTTGAAGACTATTGGTTCACTGCAAGACGCGCAAAGATGGTGAGCATGTAAAAGCCGCAGCTTATATCACCGAAAGATGCCGTAAAACGCCAAGTTACCCGCTTGGTGAAACCGAATAGAATTGTCCATGGCAGGTCTCCTGGCTAAATGGGGTAACCCAACAATCCCCTTCCCGGCATCGTTTGCCAGTGGTATCGATTGTCAGCCCATGTCACAGTTGCGGGAACAGCTACGGCCTTGCACCGTATTCCCTTTTAAACTCTTGCGAGTACCATATTGGCGAGATTTATACCCCGCCCACACGCCTTTGTCTAGCCTTTGGTTTGGCGCTGGTAAATATGCTCAACCAAGCATTGGCTGGCATCTTCAATCAGATCGAGCACCAATTCAAAACCGCGTTGGCCACCGTAATAAGGATCCGGCACTTCGCGGATTTTTTCTTGCTGCGAAAAGTCGAGCATCAAGATAACTTTGTGCGCCAATTCAGGCGATGGACACATAGCAATCAAGTCATCATAGTTGGCCTGATCCATTGGTAAAATTAAATCAAATTGATGGAAATCTTCAATCACCACACGGCGTGACCGAATATCAGCAAAGTTGTACCCTCGCGCCTCTGCCGCTTTCATGCTGCGCGGATCTGGTTTGTTGCCCACGTGGTAGCCAATCGTCCCGGCACTATCAATATGAAGCCGTAAGCCTTTTTGCTTGGCATGTTGTCGAAATACAGCTTCGGCTGTTGGTGAGCGACAAATGTTGCCCATGCAAACCATCAGCACTGATTTAATCTGGTCCGTTTTGTCCATTGGTTAACGTCCTTACAAAAAACTCCCACTGAGTGGGAGTTTATAGCAATACAAAATGAAACCCTAACGGCGGCTATTTAGCCGATTGCAACGCAGCAATACGCTTTTCAATCGGCGGGTGACTCATAAACAGCTCGGCCATGCTTGATTTGCCATTGATACAAAACGCAGCTAACTGACCTTCCATTTGCGGTTCATGACTATTGCTCAAACGTCTTAGTGCATTAATCATTGTTTGATTGCTGGTCAGGTAAGCGCCCCCGGCATCGGCAATGTATTCGCGACGGCGTGAGAACCACATCACAATGATGCTAGCCAGCAAGCCAAAGACGATTTCGAGAACAATCACAACACCCGTGTAGGCAAGCCAGCCTAGGCCTTGACCGTCGTCATTATTACGCGCTACCGCAGAGCTAATCGCTTGCGCAATCAAACGAGCGAGGAAGATAACAAAAGTATTCACCACGCCTTGAATGAGCGTCATGGTCACCATGTCACCATTGGCAACGTGGCTAACCTCGTGGCCGAGCACGGCTTCGACTTCGTCTTTATCCATTGACGTAAGCAACCCCGTTGAGACCGCCACCAATGAGTTATTTTTACTACGCCCGGTCGCAAAGGCATTCATGTCTGGCGAATCATAAATAGCAACTTCTGGCGTTGCGATGCCCGCGGTTTTCGCCTGACGCGTCACCGTTTCTAATAACCAGCGCTCTGCATCATTACGCGGTTGCTCGATGACATGCGCTCCGGTCGACCGTTTTGCCAGCCATTTGCTCATGTACAAGCTTACAAAAGCGCCACCAAAACCAAACACACCGGCCATCATTGCCAAGCCGGCGATGCCACGAGTATCTTGAATGCCGAACACTGCAAACAGCACATTTAGTACGATGCTAAACACCACCATTACGGCGATGTTAGTTAGAACAAATAAAGCAATACGCTTCATGGTTTCCTCATCCAGTCACAATTATTGTTATCTGAGTTATTAATTGGGGAGCTTGCAGCAAGTTTCAAGAGCGATTTCACGTGTTTTGAATCGAGCAGGCAGCGCTCCTTATGGTACGCTTGGCATTCTGCCAAAGTTTTCTGAATTTATTATGAACAACAAGCAACTGCTACTGCTCAGTGCTTCGCGCGCGAGTAACACGCCTTACCTTAGCCATGCCCTGCCGCTCATTGAGCCGCTGCTCGACAGCAGCATCCAGCGCATTGTGTTTATTCCTTATGCTGGCGTTACTATTACCCATAAGGACTACAGTCACATGGTGCAAAAAGCCTTAGCACCATTGGGCATCGAGATCCACAACATCGACGATTACGACAAACCGGATCAGGCCATTTTTGATGCCGATGCCGTGTTCGTTGGCGGCGGTAACACCTTTCGCTTACTCGAGCGTTTATATGCATTACAGCTTATAGAGCCGCTAAAGATCCGCGTTAATGAAGGCATGCCTTACGTTGGCTGGAGTGCCGGCTCCAATATTGCGGGGCCAACCATTTGCACGACCAATGACATGCCCATCATCGAGCCACCAAGCTTGAAGTCCCTTGGCTTTACGCCGTTTCAACTTAATCCCCATTACACCGAATGGAAGCCGGATGATCATAATGGCGAAACGCGCCTGCAGCGATTAACCGAATACCTTGCGTTAAGTCCTACCGAGCGCATCTTAGCCATGCCAGAAGGCAATGCTTTGAAGATTACTGGTGATACCGCCCAAATCCTTGGCGAACCAACTAGTTATTGGATCACGGTAGGTGGCATCAAAACCGAAATTAACAGCAATCAAGCGTTTAAACTCGCTCCATCAGCCTAAATTGATGTAACGGCAGCGAACGCCGGCAAACAAAGCACTCACGGCCACTGTGTTCACACTTCAGTGGCTAGCTTTGGACGCAGGCACAAGTCGGTGAAGCGTTCGTAGCCCGTAGCCAATGCAAAACAAGGTAATGACGGCAAATAGATTAATCGCCACATCAACGCCGGCCCAGTGCCAACTTAAAAGGAACTTAACCGGCGCACCAAACGCAAATCGCCAGCCGTCACCACTCACTTCAATAATTTGTGCACAGCACCAAAATGCGCCTATCCACAAGGCGCGATAACTTTTTTTAAACACAAACCAAGCCAGGGCAGTACTGATAGCAGTTTGCCCTAAAAAGATGACTGAGCTTAAAGACGGAAACTCAGCCAAAAAATAGCTCACAAACACCAACCCACCGGCCAAGCCGCCAAGGCAAAAAAGGGTAACCGTGGTTTTGGTGCCGACATTATGTTTTGCGAACATAAATAAAATTAAAGCGCATTACCGTTCAATTCGCGAGTCAACATTTGCGAATCATCAATACAGCTTAAACGCCTAACTGATCAATTAGGGTTGTTAAAGGCGCTGACTCAAAGCCGTTAACCCGTTGTTTAGGTGTGACCAAATCGCGGTAGGGTTAGGGTCTTTTAAATGCGGAACAATGCCTAAACATGGCGCATGCAGTAATGCGTTAAGCGAATCAATATTAGCCTGCTGATTCGCCATCGTCGGATCCACGCCGTTGCCAATCCAACCGGCTAGCTCACAACCATCACCATAAATGGCTTCAGCCGTTAACAGCGCGTGGTTTAAGCAACCCAGCTTAAGCCCGACTACCATAACCACGGGCCATTTGTTGTGGGCTGGCCATTTTGCCAACGTATCGCCCTGTAAGTTCAGCGGCAACCGCCAACCTCCGGCGCCTTCAACCAAACAAAAATCGGCGGGGTGAATCTGACGCAATTGTTGGAAGTGCTGGTCAATTTTAGCTAATTCAATTTCTTTGTTGTCTGCTGCGGCAGCAATATGTGGCGCAATGGGCGGTTCAAAACAAACAGGGTTAATGTCGCCAGCCGTTAAATCGGCGCTGCTTTGCTCCGCTAAACGTTGCGCATCTTCATTAATTAATTGGCCATTGTGCCAATCAGCACCTGCAGCAATAGGCTTGTAGCCCAGCACTTGTTTACCCATGGCGCGAGCACCATAAAGCCATGCTTGCGATATGGCCGTCTTGCCAGCATCGGTATCGGTGGCGGTTACAAACACAACCGTCATTTTGTGACGACTCCGTAATAGATTTGATAGGTGAGCGGTAGCCCTTCCTCAGTCCGAAAACGATCGTAGGCCTGCTGAAATTTTTGCCACAGCTGACGACCGATTAACCCTTGACGTTTACTGCCGATCACCGTGTTAGCGCCAACGTCTCGAATAGAGCCAAATAGCGCTCGAATATCTGGGTACCAAAAGGTATGTGGGCGAACCACACCAATGGCTTTTTGCAGGCGCGCATGATTTGCCGCTTTATCAATGTTGGCCACACTGGCAAAGCGATTCACGTGATCATAATCATCGACCTTTAACCAGGCTTTTTTCAATTGCCACAATGAACCTTCAGTAACACAGCTAAAGACCAAACTACCGCCAGGCTTAAGAACTCGCTGAGCTTCCTCAAACATGCTGTCTAAATCACTTACCCATTGCAGTGCTAGCGAGCTAAAGATCAAATCAACGCTGTTGTCGGCAAACGGCAGTTGTTGCGCATCGCCTTGCACAGCAACAACCTGATCATCAACCAAGCGGCATTGGCGTAACATCGCCGGACTTAAATCAACGGCAAATAAATGTTCGGTCAACGGCATTAAGGCAGGTACAAAGCTACCCGGCCCACAGCCTAAATCGACGGCAACCTTGGCATTTCGAACTGGGTTGTAGGCCAATAAATTACGCCCAACCTGTTGCTGCACCGTGGCCGCTTCATGATAACGTTTTGACGCTTTGGAAAAGCGTTTGGCGACTGAGGGTTGCACCTCAACTACTGTCATTGGTTTTGCTCCTGCGTTGTCTCTAGCGCGCGTGCAACGGCGGCAACGCATGTTTCAATATCTTGTTCTGTATGACTTGCACTAATAGTAATGCGCAGCCTTTCATCGCCCGCTTTAACCGTGGGAGCACGTATCGCACCGCAAGCGATACCGGCTTGCTGAAGTTGTGCGGCAACGGACGTCACCCGTTCAGCTCCAGCCACCAACACAGGTTGAATGGCCGTTTGAGAAGCCAATAGTGGTAACTGCGCGGCTTTAGCTAACTGACGGAATTGCTCAATGCGTGCAAGCAGTCGCTCGCGATGTTCAGGCTCGGCTGCCATACAATCAATCGCGGCACTAACGCCGGCAGCCAGCGCTGGCGGCAGCGACGTAGTGTAAATGTAATGGCGACAAAATTGCGTTAAATAATCAGCAATGTGTTGATCGCAGGCAATCATTGCGCCGCCCACGCCCAACGCCTTGCCAAACGTCGCCATGTATATATCAATCGAAGGCTCAACACTGGTCGCGCCCAAGCCTTCCTCACCAATCACGCCAATGCCGTGGGCGTCATCAACCATGAATAACGCATCATGTTGCTGGCTCGCTAAGGCTAGTTGGTTGAGCGGCGCTTTATCGCCATCCATCGAGAACACCGACTCTGTTACCAGCAATTTGCCGCTCGCTTGGCGCGATAGTTGGCGCTTTGCGCTGTTGACATCGTTATGACGGAAACGCGCACTAGTTGCAGCGCTGTGAAGCCCCGCGTCAATCAATGAGGCATGATTAAGTTTGTCTTGGACAATCAAATCACCTTGCTGCAACAGGCTCGTTAATACGCCTTGATTGGCTGAAAACCCCGAGCCAAACAACAGCACCCGCGGCTTACCCGTCAATTCAATCAAACGATCAACCAATGCTTGGTGGAGTGTGTGATAACCGGTGATTAAAGCCGAACCGCCGCTCCCTACCCCATACTGCTGCGCAGCATCGGCCACGGCTTGGCGAACCTTGGGGTGATTGGCTAAACCGAGGTAATCGTTCGAAGCAAAATTAAGCCAACGCTGATTTCCTGCCACAAGATAGCGCCCCTGCCCTTGCTGGCGCGGCGTAACGCTGCGCCAGCGGCCAGCACCGCGTTGGGTTGCCAGTTGTTGCTCAATGCGACTGAGTAAGCTCATCGATAGATAGGTCGTTATTAATGATAAACGAAGCGCTAGCTTCAATTTAATGGCCGCATTTGAGCGGCCAACAAAAGCAGATAATTAACCGCGTTATGCTTCGTAGAACATGCCGGCCGTTTGTTTGTCTTTGACGGCTTGTTCAATCACATATTGCTCAACTTCATCGCTATACCCCTTGGTCATCTCAGAGTTGATGCCGAGTCGTTTAAATAACGCTTTGTCGAAATCTTCATCGGGATTATCGGTAGTCAACAACTTACAGCCATAGAAGATGCTATTAGCGCCGGCAAAAAAGCACATCGCTTGCATTTGCTCATTCATTTCTTCTCGGCCAGCACTTAATCGAACAAACGATTTAGGCATCATGATGCGCGCCACTGCAATGGTACGAATAAACTCAAAATGATCAATTTCAGCCGCTTCATTTTCTGCCAACGGCGTACCGTCAACTTTGACTAACATGTTAATCGGCACACTGTCAGGTTGTTGATCAAGGTTGGCCAAAGCCATCAACAAACCGGAGCGATCATTGGCCGTTTCGCCCATCCCTACAATCCCGCCAGAACAAACGTTCATGCCCGCATCGCGCACATTATCTAGGGTGTTCAAACGATCTTGGTAGGTTCGCGTGGTGATGATTTCACCGTAAAACTCCGGCGAGGTATCTAAGTTATGGTTGTAGTAATCAAGACCGGCATCAGCCAAGGTTTGTGCTTGATCTTTGGTTAGCATGCCCAGCGTCATGCAAGTTTCTAGGCCCATTTCCTTTACACCTTCAATCATCTTGATGATGTACGGCATGTCACGGTCACGCGGGTTACGCCATGCGGCGCCCATACAGAAGCGAGAACTACCAGACTGTTTGGCTTCATTCGCTTTGTTCAAAACTTCTTGTACTTCCATCAACTTTTCAGTCTCAAGATCGGTATTGTGACGTGCACTCTGTGGGCAATAGCTGCAATCTTCAGGGCAAGCACCTGTCTTAATCGACAATAGCGTGCTGACTTGTACTTCATTAGGGTTAAAATGCTGGCGATGCACCGTCTGAGCTTGAAACAACAGATCATTAAATGGCATTTGAAACAAGGCGTTGACTTGCTCCAACGTCCAATCATTACGAATGGTACCAAACGAGGCTTGAGCGGCCATGGAAGCTTCCTTAAAGAGTTGCAATAGCTAGGTCTGATCGCTAGTCTAGCGACACGCCCTCCGCAGTCAACGGCAATTTAGCCCCTCACGTTAACTAGCGTTCAATTTATGACCAAACCAAAACAGCAACCAACGTCCGATACTGACATGCAGTTTGACCGCCAACACGTCTGGCATCCTTATTCTGCCGCTGATCCGCAAGTCGAAAACTACCCGGTGCGCAGCGCTTCTGGCTGTCAGATTGAATTAGCCGACGGAACCAAATTGATTGATGGTATGGCCAGTTGGTGGAGCGCAATCCATGGTTATAACGTGGCTGAAATAAATCACGCCATTGAACACCAAATTAGTCAGATGAGTCACGTGATGTTTGGTGGGCTGACACACCAACCCGCTATCGAACTGTGTAAAAAGCTCGTAGCGCTATCGCCAGAGCCAATGCAGCGCGTGTTTCTGTCCGACTCGGGCTCGGTCAGCGTCGAAGTGGCCATGAAAATGGCGCTCCAATATTGGCACGGTGCGCGGCAGCCTCAAAAATCTCGCTTCATAACAGTTCGCAACGGCTACCACGGCGACACTTTTGGCGCCATGTCGGTCTGCGATCCGGTTAATGGTATGCACAGTTTGTTTAGTGACGTTCTACCACAAGCCTTATTTCTACCGGCGCCACCACAAGGAATTGATGCGGCACTGAGTGATGACTGGCTAGTTGAGCTTGAGCAAGCCTTTATAAGCCATAGCGACAGCGTGGCAGCATTTATTATTGAGCCCGTGGTGCAAGGCGCCGGCGGCATGCGCTTTTACAACCCACAATATTTGCAGCACATTCGCCGTTTGTGCGATGAACATCAGGTATTGCTGATCACTGACGAAATTGCCACCGGCTTCGGCCGCACCGGCAAACTATTTGCCGTTGAACACGCCAACATCACCCCAGATATCATGTGTATTGGCAAAGCGCTAACTGGCGGTACCTTGTCTTTAGCGGCGACCTTGTGCAGCCATGATGTGGCACAAACCGTCTGCCAGTCGGCGGCTGGCGTATTCATGCACGGCCCTACCTTTATGGGCAACCCGTTAGCTTGTGCGGTTGCCAATGCCAGTATCGATTTGCTGCTTCGTTCGCCATGGCAGCAACGCGTTGCAGCCATAGAGTCACAATTACGAACACAACTAGCGCCTTGTGCCGATCTTGAAGGCGTGGCAGATGTTCGCGTGATGGGTGCAATTGGCGTCATCGAAATGCATCAGCCCATTGACGTGGCAGCGTTACAGGCCAACGTCATAGCAAACGGAGCTTGGATTCGGCCATTTGGTAAATTAGCTTATGTGATGCCGCCGTATGTCATCTCATCAGAGCAGTTAAGCCAGCTCACTGGCGCTATCCATAACGCCCTGGCTAAAAGCTAAACCCGCATAAAAAATGCACACTAAACTGCAATCTTATTCATTTGTGTGTTTTCAATTTTTACATCGAGTTAACCAATTGAATGCCTTCGCGAAGCTTGATGGCTAAGCCTTTTAATGGACTTTCGGGCTTCTAGATGCACTCAAGCTGATAGATCTAGCTCAACATAAGTTGTTTTTTTACTTGTGATACGAGTGAAAATCTGGTCTTGTACGCCATTCACTTAAAAGCGCATAAATATTCACAATGCATTCGGTCAAAGCCGAGCTTTTAGTCGAAAAATGTGCATAATGTGCGCGTGATCGTCAGCGGCAACATAATCAACCATAACAATCCGCTGAGATAAAATTGGAATTAGTAAATTTTCATTCGTGCTGCAGGCCGCTTGCTTAATAGGGTTAGCCCGCCACTGCATGATGAATTTTGGAAAGCAACTTGCTCCGCTCGAAGTACTTGGAGCAATTAACAGACGGGAACCACTATGACCCAACATAACGTTTCAACTGACGGCCTTTATCGCCCGGATTTTGAACACGATGCCTGTGGCATCGGCTTTGTTGCCAACTTAAAAGGCCAAAAGTCCCACGACATTATCGAAAACGCCCTGACCATGCTGACTTGCATGGAGCACCGAGGCGGTACCGGTTATGACGTTCGCTCGGGCGATGGTGCTGGTATTTTAATTCAAATTCCTCATGACTTCCTCGTTGAAGAAGTGAAGCCATTGGGTATTAAACTACCGGCCTTTGGTAATTACGGCGTGGGTATGATGTTCTTCCCACAAGACGAAAAAACGGCAACACAGTGCCGTAACGTCTTTGAAGATAGCGCCAAAAAACTAGGCTTAGAAGTTGTAGGTTACCGTCATGTACCTGGCGACAATTCAGGTCTGGGTCAGGCTTCTAAAAAAACTGAGCCGCGTATTGAGCAGGCTTTTATTGTTAAGCCCTACTCGCTCAACCAAAAAGAATTTCAACGTAAGCTATTTGTCTTGCGTAAATATGCTGCGCATTTAATTAACTCGACCATTTCGCGTGAAAAAGACGAGTTCTATATTGCTTCTTTGTCCAACAAGACTGTGGTTTACAAAGGGCAATTCACCACCGCGCAGGTGCGTGAATACTACTTAGATTTGCAAAACGACAAAGTGACATCGGCACTGGCCATGTTCCACTCTCGTTTCTCGACAAATACTTTCCCAGCTTGGCGTCGTGCCCAGCCATTCCGTTTCATGTCTCACAACGGTGAGATCAATACCGTAAAAGGTAACGTCAACTGGATGGCTGCCCGCGAAGCACTGTTTGACTCAGTAGCCTTCTCAAAAGAAGAGTTGGCCATGCTGTATCCGGTGTGTAACCGCGACAACTCAGACTCTGCCAACCTTGATATGACGGTTGAGCTGCTGGTTATGAGCGGTCGTCCACTGGCGCAAGTCATGATGATGCTGGTGCCAGAAGCATGGCAAACACAAGAAAACATGGATGCCGTTAAACGCGCGTTCTATGAATATTACGCCTGCATCATGGAGCCATGGGATGGTCCAGCGTCAGTCTCTTTCACTGATGGTGAAGTGATTGGTGCCACCCTTGACCGTAACGGTCTGCGTCCTTCTCGTTACCTCGTGACCAAAGATGACATGGTGGTCATGGGCTCTGAAACCGGCACCTTATGTGTTGATCCTGCGTCGGTCGTTAAAAAAGGTCGTTTGCAGCCGGGTAAAATCTTCATTGCTGACTTGAAACAAGGCCGCATCATTGCGGACGATGAAGTGAAAGCCGATATCTGCTCTCGCCAGCCTTACGGCGAATGGCTAGAGCAAAACAAGATCGTGCTTGATGATCTGCCAACACCAAGCACCGTTGAGCAGCAACCAGCATTGCTGCCGTTGCGTATGCGTCAGAAAGCCGCGGGCTACACCCACGAAGATCTCAACGTGATCCTCGCGCAAATGGTGAGCACGGCCAAAGAGCCACTCGGCGCCATGGGTGCAGATAACCCACTAGCCGTGTTATCTGACCGTCCACAACATTTATCTAACTACTTTAAGCAGTTGTTCGCACAGGTGACCAACCCACCAATCGATCCGATTCGGGAAGAAATGGTGATGTCGTTGCGCACTTATGTTGGTGCCAACAAAAACCTGTTGTCAGAAACACCAGAGCACTGCCACAAGATTGAAATCAAACAGCCTGTTTTATCAAACGAGCAGTTGATGAAGCTGAAGTTGGTTGATCACAACCACATGCAAGCCAAATCGCTCGATGCGCTGTTTAACGCCAGCGGCGATGCCGGTGAAATGGAAAAAGCCATCGACAAGCTTTGCCGTTACGCCAAAGACGCAGTGAATGATGGCTACAGCATTTTGATCTTAAGCGATCGCAATGCCAATACCGATCACGCAGCCATTCCTTCATTGTTGGCAACTGCGGCGGTTCACCACTACCTGATTAAAAACGGCCTGCGCGCTAAAGCTGACATCATTGTTGAAGCTGCAGACGCTCGTGAAACTCACCACTTTGCCACCTTGATTGGTTACGGCGCTTCTGCTGTAAACCCATACTTGGCGATTGAAACCCTTAATGAAATGCGTAACGAAGGTGTCATTGACCCTGAGTTAAGCGATTCGCAAGTGCTGAGCAAGTACATCAAAGCTGTTGGCTCTGGCTTGTTGAAAATCTTCTCGAAGATGGGTATTTCAACCTTGCAGTCATACCAAGGCGCACAAATCTTTGAAGCGCTGGGCGTTAACGCACAAGTGATTAAGCAATACTTCACAGGTACCGTTACCCGTATTCAAGGTGTTGGACTCGATGAAATCGCCGCTGAAGCGCTGAAAACGCACCGCGAAGGCTACCCAGCTGCCAACCGTATCGTCATTGACGATGTGCTGGCCACTGGTGGTGAATATGCATGGCGTCATGATGGTGAGCGTCACCTATTCAACCCAACAACGATTCGTTTGCTGCAGCACTCGACAGCTGACAATAACTACGATCAATTCAAAGAATACGCCAAAGAAGTTGATGATCAGTCTTCAGAAGCATTCACCTTGCGTGGCTTGCTGAACATTAAGTCCGATCGCCCTTCCATCGACATTAGCGAAGTAGAGCCGGCCGAAAACATCTTCAAGCGTTTCGCTACCGGTGCCATGTCGTTCGGCTCAATCTCGTGGGAAGCACACACCACCTTGGCAATTGCCATGAACCGTATTGGCGCTAAGTCCAACTCGGGTGAAGGTGGTGAGGATCCAATCCGCTTTAAACCGCTCGACAATGGCGACAGCATGAAGTCGCGCATTAAGCAGGTTGCTTCTGGTCGCTTTGGTGTGACCTCGCATTACTTGACGAATGCCGATGAAATCCAAATTAAAATGGCTCAAGGCGCTAAGCCTGGTGAAGGTGGTCAGCTGCCGGGCCATAAGGTTGACGCATGGATTGGCCGTACCCGTGGTTCAACACCGGGTGTAGGTCTGATTTCTCCACCGCCACACCACGACATTTACTCAATCGAAGATTTGGCTCAGCTGATCTACGACTTGAAAAATGCCAATCGCGACGCCCGTATCAATGTGAAATTGGTATCTGAAGCTGGCGTTGGCACCATTGCTGCCGGTGTTTGTAAAGGTTATGCCGATGTGGTCCTGATTGCCGGTTATGACGGTGGTACAGGTGCATCGCCGCTAAGCTCCATCAAGCACGCGGGTCTGCCGTGGGAGTTGGGTCTGGCTGAAACACACCAAACGCTGGTTAAAAACCGTCTGCGTAGCCGTATTACGGTTCAGGCTGATGGCCAGATGAAGACGCCGCGCGACCTCGCTGTAGCGACCCTGTTGGGCGCCGAGGAATGGGGGATCGCCACCGCTGCTTTGATTGTTGAAGGTTGTACCATGATGCGTAAGTGTCACTTGAACACTTGCCCTGTTGGTATTGCGACTCAAAACAAAGAGCTGCGCGAGCGTTACAACGGTAAAGTTGAGCACGTGGTGAATTTCTTCACCATGATGGTTCAAGGCCTACGTGAAATCATGGCTGAGCTAGGTTTCCGCAGCATTGAAGAAATGGTTGGCCAAACCCAATGTTTGGACGTTCGCCAAGATGTTGAACACTGGAAATTCAAGCACGTTGATCTGAAGCCGCTGCTGCACAAAGAAGAAGCCGCTGAAGGCGAAACGCTTTACAACAGCATCGCTCAAAAGCACTTGATCCACGACATTGTTGACCGCAAGCTCATTGAACAAGCGCAACCGGCCCTAGAGAGCGGCGAGCGTGTTGCCATTGAAATGCCAATCATCAACACCGACCGCTCTGTCGGCACCATGATTTCCAACGAAGTCAGTAAGAAATACGGCGCCGAAGGTTTGCCATACGACACCATTAGCGTGAAGTTCAATGGCTCTGCCGGTCAGAGTTTTGGTACCTTCGCAGCCGCTGGTGTTCGCTTTGAACTTGAAGGCGATGCCAACGATTACTTCGGTAAAGGTTTGTCCGGTGCCGAGCTGGTGGTTTACCCACCTAAAGTTTCACCATTCGAACCACGCAAGAACATTCTGATTGGTAACGTTGCCTTCTTTGGCGGCACATCAGGTGAAGCCTTCATCCGCGGTATTGCCGGCGAACGTTTCTGCGTTCGTAACTCAGGCGTAACCGCTGTTGTTGAAGGTGTGGGCGACCATGGTTGTGAATACATGACCGGTGGTAAAGCCATTATCTTGGGTGAAACCGGCCGTAACTTCGCTGCAGGTATGAGTGGTGGTGAAGCTTATGTGCTTGATGTGAACGGCGACTTCGCCAGCAAGTGCAACATGGAAATGGTGCAGCTCGAGAAGCTAGAAGATAGCGAAGACATTGCTAGCCTGAAAGCGTTGATTGAGAAACATCAAAAGCACACCGATTCAGACGTAGCCGCCGATCTGCTTGCAGATTGGGACGCAGCTATCGCCAAATTCGTTAAAGTCATGCCAGTTGATTTCAAACAGATGCAAGAGTACATGAAGCAAGCTCGCGCATCGGGCAAATATGACACTGACAATGACGTTGCCGCCGCTGCATTTGATATGCACATGGCCGCATTAGCGAAGTAAGGAGGAGCGAATTATGGGTAATCCAACTGGATTTTTAAAAGTAGACCGCGCTCTGCCTGCAGATCGCGATCCGGCTGAGCGCCTAATTGACTGGTGCGAAGTTCATGAGCACATGCTCGAAGACGACATCAAGCAACAAGCGTCGCGTTGCATGGACTGTGGTGTGCCATTCTGTCAAAGCGGTAACAGCCGCTTTGCACCGAAGGTAGCTGGCTGCCCGGTGAACAACTTGATCCCTGAGTGGAACGATTTGATTTACCACGGCCGCTGGAAAGAAGCGATTCAGCGCCTCCACAAAACAAATAACTTCCCAGAGTTTACCGGCCGTGTGTGCCCTGCTCCTTGTGAAGGTTCATGTGTATTGGGTATCAATGCGCCACCGGTCACCATCAAGCATCACGAATACGCGATCATTGAGCGTGCATTCGAAGAAGGCTGGGTGGTTGCTGAGCCGCCTGCGGCACGCACCGGTAAAAAAGTAGCCATTGTTGGCTCTGGCCCTGCGGGTCTAGCTGCAGCTGCTCAGCTCAATAAAGCGGGTCACCTTGTGACGGTATATGAGCGAGCTGATCGCATTGGTGGCTTGTTGATGTATGGCATTCCAAACATGAAGTTGGAAAAGCACATCATTGACCGTCGCATCGATATTTTGAAAGAAGAAGGCATCACCTTCGTCACCAACACGGAAATTGGCAAAGATATTCCAGCCAAGCAGCTGCAAGACGAGTTTGATTCCGTGGTACTGGCCACAGGCGCCACTAAACCACGCGACTTGCCGGTAGAAGGTCGTGAACTGAACGGCGTTCACTTCGCCATGGAGTTCTTGGGTAAAAATACCAAGTCGCTGCTCGATTCACAGCACAAAGATGGCAACTACATCAATGCCGAAGGCAAGAATGTCGTGATCATCGGTGGTGGTGATACAGGTACTGACTGTGTTGGCACCTCACTGCGCCACAAATGTAACCATGTGGTTCAGCTTGAGATCATGCCAAAGCCAGTTGACGAACGCGCTCAGAACAACCCGTGGCCAGAATGGCCGAAGACCTTGTTGGTTGATTACGGTCAGTCTGAAGCCATTGCCATCCAAGGCGATGATCCACGTCATTACCAAGTGATGACCAAGAAGATTGAAGGCGATGAAAACGGCAACGTGAAAGCCGTTCACACCGTTGATATCAAGTGGGTTACCAACGATGCAGGCCAATTCGCGCCACAAGAAATTCCAGGCTCTGAAAAGGTTCTGAACGCAGACTTAGTGTTCTTGGCAATGGGCTTTACCGGCCCAGAAGCGGAAATTCTTGAGCAACTTAGCGTTGAGCAAGATGGCCGCAGTAATGCCAAAGCCGAATACAACGAATTCAACACCAATGTTGAAGGCGTGTTTGCTTGTGGTGACGCCCGTCGTGGTCAAAGTTTGATTGTTTGGGCGATTGACGAAGGTCGTCGCGCAGCACGAGAAGTTGATGCGTTTTTGATGGGTGAAAGTTATTTGCCTTAATTGCAAATTGCTTTCACAAGCATTGAATTGAAAAAGCCGCTCATTGAGCGGCTTTTTTGTTTATTTATCAACACCTAAACAACAGGTTTGGTAATGGTTGACTATAATGTGAAATGAAGAGGAACGCGGCCAACTGTTACGTGCCCTTGTTAATTTTCTTGCTAGCTTGAAAGTGCACTATTTTGGTTTTTACACCTAAATACTCATATGCAGCTGCAGCTTTAACCACTAATCCTTCGTCACGGCATAAGAGTAAGTGACAAAATGAAGCCACTCCTGCATGAGTCATATCGCTAGAAGATCTCACAAACCCTCTAGGGGTTTTCATGCCTGTATCTCTGTAATAGCCTAAGAAGTTTAGTTGGTGATAAATCCCGTTTACTTTTTCAGATAAAGTCTTTTCTCTATCGCCGTTTGCTTCAGAGGGCTGTGGTTTTACACCAAAGAATATATCAATGTCTAACTCTGGCCCTTCCATGCTTTTTTGTACTTTTTCAAATACCTTTTCAACTACATTCGGTGGTTCAATGTTTTTTAAGACTAATGCACCTAACCCAGTAGCAGCTTCAAAAGCTTTTACGGGAGATTGCTCCTGCCCATCTAACTCTCGACTAATTTGCTGATACTGTTCATTTAGTAAATCAGGTAGAGATTCGATTGCTGCTCTCATCTCTTCAGTGATAGAGTCTTGAACTGTGATATTCTTTAATGCATCGTTTAAGAGAACTTTAAGCTCCTCACTTCCCTTTACAAAAATATCGGAAAAGCTTTCATCGCTTCTTCCACCGTAAAACTTCTCTAACATTGATGTTAAGCCGTATCCATACTCAGGCATCGGGTCTTCATTTTCAATGAACCATTTCCAAACATCAAAGATATCGACGTCTTGAATTTTCGCTGAACCTGTTAGGAGGTTGCTCTCAAGGATCGGCTCTATAAACTTTGCTTTGAGTTGTTTCAATAGATTCAGAAATATATCCTCAGAACCTATTGACCTTTTTATCTCTTTTAGATTTTCATATGAATATATTGGAGTTAACTTTAACTCTCTGACTAGCTCTTTAATTTTATGAGGATCGCCTTTACGAATAGAATCTAGAATATTGTGATCTAAATACGCTAGTATTTCTTCGCCCATGACTCCCTTCTCCAAACTTCCATGAAAGCTAACCGTTTGTTAGCGTGACCTTACAAGCTTGCCAATCCTTGTAAGGGTAGTTTTAGGCTGCATTGTGCAGCACAAGTTAATTGCTAAACCATACCCTAATCTCGTTAGGTAGGGATCTGATACGCCTCAATATTTTATTTGTTGCGACATGTTCATCTGCTTGCGTTGAAATCAAGCTAAGGTTTCGCCCTAACGGCGACTTACTTTTCTTTGCTCACACAAAGAACAGTAAGCAAAAGAAAGTGTGCCCCAGCATTGGAAACCACTCACCCAACCTCAGGCGTACAAAAGTCACGCTTGAACGCGTTTAAACTCCCCCACCAAATCCAAACAATTCATGCACGACAAACAAGCGCTTTGTTTTGCGCTTGTTCCTGAGATTGGCTTCATGCCAATGAGGGGGATTGGGTGATCGAGCAATGTAGTTAAAATGAATCGCTGTTCTCCTTTTCCCGTCGCCATCGATGAGTAGCGCAGTGATCGAAAGGAAGAGCCGAGGACTGTTTGAGTCTTACGTTTTTTTGTAAGGCGAGTTCCGCAGGCGCTTTCGAGCGCGAGCAACACACTTATTCCGTACGGAAAGAGCCGAAGGCCGAGAGCGTCGGGATGGTTTGGGATTCTTAAGGCCCTTTGGCAGCAAAGGGTCTTAAGCTGCTGCCGGTCAGCACCGGCACGTAGATGAAGTCTATTTGATGAAAGGTGCCAGCCTGATAGCTAACGGGCATATCAAAATCAGATGTCGCCCTCACGGCGACTTACTTTTCTTTGCTCACACAAAGAACAGTAAGCAAAAGAAAGTGTGCCCCGGCATTGGTCAACATGAAACCAACCTCAGGCGCACAAAAGTCGCGCTTGAACACGTTTAAACTTACCCACCAAATCCAAACCACTTCATGCACGACAAACAAGCGCTTTGTTTTGCGCTTTTCCCTGAGTTTGGCTTCATGCCAATGACGGGGGTTCGGAAACCGAGCGCTGTTATCTAATCGGAGTGTGGTTTTCCTGTTCCCGTCGCCATCGATGAGTAGCGCAGAGCTCGAAAGGTAAAGCCGAGGACTGTTTGAGCCTTACGTTGTTTCAGTAAGGTGAGTTCCGCAGGCGCTTTCGAGCGCGAGCAACACAATGAAGCCAAAGGCCGAGAGCGTCGGGATGTCGGGGGATTTTTAAGGGGCTTTGACAAGAAAGCCCCTTGAACTGCTGCCGGTCAGCACCGGCACGTCAATGAAGTCTATTTGAAATGGGGTGTTTGCCCGATAGCTCTCAAGCGAAATCAAGATCTGGTTTCGCCACTCTTTTGCAAAGAAAGGCGACTTACTTTTCTTTGCTCACACAAAGAACAGTAAGCAAAAGAAAGTGTGCCCCGGCATTGGCCAACATGAAACCAACCTCAGGCGCACAAAAGTCGCGCTTGAACACGTTTAAACTCGCCCACCAAATCCAAACCAGTTCATGCACGACAAACAAGCGCTTGGTTTTGTGCTTGTTCCTGAGCTTGGCCTCATGCCAATAACGGGGATTTGAAGATCGAGCGCTGATTTGAATTAGCGTTCACACTTCGACAAGCTCAGTGCGAACGGGGAATTTTTGGGTTAGTCATCCATCGAACCGCTAGAAAAAGCGCTAAGCACAGAGCTCGAACACCGTTCATACTGAGGTATCAAATATGAACATTTAACTATTCCCCATACCAATCGCCCTTCGTCAGCGCCGATTAACAATCCTTTGTTGATGATGGCGAGAATGGATTCGAGCCAAGGTTGTGTTGCGCCATGGACGGCGCATCACAAACGGTCATCTAATGAGGAATGTTGTTAAGCGGATTCACGCTGACGTAGGGCTGGTTTTGGATTCTTAAGGCCCTTTGCCAGCAAAGGGTCTTAAGCTGCCGCCGGTCAGCACCGGCACGTCAATGAAGTCAATTTGGTGGCTAATGTTAGCCCGATAGCTCAACAGCTTAAATATCACCACGCGTTCACATTTCGACAAGCTCAATGCGAACGGGTAAGGCAAATTCAAACCACGAACCTATAAGACTCTCGAGCTTTCGTAACGCCTGTGCTTAGCCGGGCGAAGGGAGCTTGTCGAAACATAAACGCACAAAACAAAAAATCCCGCTCACACCTATGCATGAGCGGGATTTAGAACAACAACGACGGTTTGATTAGTACATCAAATCAAGCTTGAGGTTTTGAACAATGGTGATCTCACCTGATTCAACAACTTTGTTATCAACAGGCTTTTGATCTTTCTCACCCCACAACACAGCTACTAATTCTACAGGGTTGTTTTTGAAGGTATTCCCCTTGAGCGTCACGTTTACAATACCGTGGTTTTTGATCAGTAGATTCTGAGCTTGATCCTTACCTGAATTGGTCACCACATTGTTTTTGAACACTAGGTTTCCACCAATGGTTGACTCGTCATACCCACCGCGGTGGTAGTCAACAATCATACCTTCAACAGAGTCGAAGCTAGAGTTGGTAATGGTTAAGTGCTCAACATTGTAGGTACCACGGTTTTGCGTTTCTTTGTTCAACATAAAGCCATTGTTGAGGTCCGTGAACGTCGAGTTTTCTACCAAAATAGTGTCGGCAAACGAACCTCGTGATACGTCTAGTACATTGTCAAAGTGCGATAGCTCTGAGTTAGTGATAGCAACGTCATAAGCCTTCGACATGTACTTATCTAGCGTGCTAATCGCATTTTGCTGACCGTTACCCTGCATCACCACAGCGTCTAGGTGCAGATTGCCTTTAGGTAACATCAAGAATGCAGTATTTGCCGCGGTAACGTTTAACGTTGCTTTTTGCTTCGCATCGCTCGATTTAATGAGGATCTGCTTGTTGATTTCAATTGGTTGATCGATCGTGTAATGCGCAGCGGTCAGTTCAACAACGTCACCAGATTGAGCAGCAGCAACAGCGGCAATCAACTCGGCACTATTTGATGCTTTAATGACGCTAGCTTCTCGAGCTTCTTGTGCTGTTGAGAACCAAGATGGACCAAAGTTTTCACGATCAAACAACGCTTCACCAGAATTAGCATCGCTCGCAATAGCACCTACTCTATTGCCATTTGCACGCTCATTGCCCAACAAGTCAGTGGTGATCTTGTCAAAGCCAAAGCCATGGTAAAACGCTTCGCGACTTAGACCCGGCACCATCAGGTAATCGGATAGAGCCGTCATGCTAAGGTTTTGTTTAGCAATACCTTCTTCGCCAACTGAGGACTTGTTTGCATGGTTAGAAACGTTGTTGACGAACTTGATGCCATCCACTTCGTCGTAGCTGTGAATTGGGTATTCGGCCTTTTCGCTATTGTAAATTAGATTGTTTGCGAACACTGTGCGATCAGGGCGCGCCGAGCGGATCTCAGATGGCGGCAACACGTCACTTTGCTCGACGTTTGAACCCACGCTGAAATGCCAAGGCGTTGCTGTTTCAACCCAGGTGTTATAGGCAACGACCACATCAGTCACTTGGTTGTAGCGATTCAACGGTGAGTATGGAATACCGTTCATGACCGCAATTGGCGCTCTAAATTGTTCGCCCTTGAGCTTGTAAAAGTAGTTATTGGTGATCCAGTGGCCAGTGTTAATGACTCGAATCCCGCCCATATGCTCGTTCTCGCCGTCACCAATGAAAATATTGCCGTCGATGTTTGAGTAGTTGCCATGGCGCAATACTAACGAGCCTTCACTTTCAAAAAAGACATTATTCTTAAATTGATTGTGATTCGATTTGCTTGAAATAATCTCTACTTCGCCATTGTTGTATTCGAACAAATTGTTCTCAATATTGGTGTACGAAGGCGCCATAGACGTATAGCTACTGCCAACTTGAATGGTTTCGCCTGCAGGGCCACCCTGGCGAGGTTTATGGCCAAAATAGTTATTAGTAATTTGGTGATGATTATGGATGTGCTCATTGCCTTTTAGCTCAACCATAATAGTTGGACCTGGGCTCGATTTACCGGCAATAAAATTATTGCTGATTTCGTTGTGTTGGCCCCAAAGCGCGATCCATTGATCTCTAATTTCGCGGTCTTTTTGAGTAAATTCTTCAATCACGTTATTGGTGAACTTAGAGTTATAAGCAACGCGCTCATCATCAATTTTGAAACTAACCACAACCTTACTTGGCGTGTAGCCATTGCGGAAATGGAGGCCTTCCACATTAAGGTAAGAGCCACCAATTTGTAGGTTTGATAAGCCTTCGATGAACACCTCACCCGGCGTTTCAGCTTTTAAGGTAATTGGCTTGTCTTCAGTACCTTCGCCGTAAAAGACGATATTCATGTCGTTATAGGTGCCGTTTTTTAAGATGAGATTGTCACCAGCCACCGCTTTTTTAATGGCGGCTTTAAGACTTTTATCATCTTCGATAAAAATATCCTTTGCTAGCAAGACATTTGACGTGGTGAGTAACACTAAACCAATGCTTAAAAATCGCTTTTTCATAGTTAAATAGCCCTTTATATAAATTCTGATTATTGGCATACGGTGTTATGGTCCACAGCCAACCTGCTAGGTCTCTTGGCGCTAAAATCTTTACGCCGAACGACAATGTGGGCAATGCTAATTTAACAACCTGAACGAATATTGAATGGGCAAAGTACAGTCCTTGCTTGGGGGTGGCAGCGGCCTTATTCATGTTAAAAGCGTGATGCAGATCTTGTTTTTCGGCGGGTGCACAGCGGTGCTGTTGGGCGCATTCACTAAGCCACGTTCAATATTCACAATCAGAACAGATGCAGAACAAGCCCTTAAATTTGCGAGGAACGATCCAAACAGTGGTGCTAAAAACCATCTCCCAACCGCAATGACTTCCAGCGCATGCTGCGTTACTCTTTGAAGCAAATCGGCGAGCCGCAACGCTTCCCTTAATCTGAATGAGCTATAACCACAATGAGCTACACGTTGAAAACCATCCCTGCACTGTTTGCGACACTCGCCGTTTTAGTAACCTTATCGGGCTGTAGCGAGCAGCCAACCGAAGCAGAAATTCAAGCCAACTTGGCAACATCGTTAAAGTGGCTGGAGCGCAACAAACTGCAACCCGGCGTGCAACAAACGCCAGAAGGTCTGCAATATCGCGTTGTGGAAGCAACTGAAGGCTGCGCAATTGATGCGAATCACCCTGTCACTGTTCATTACGAGGGCCGCTTAGCCGTTGATAATCAAGTATTCGACAGCAGTTACTTACGTGATAAACCCGCAACCTTTGCATTAGGCAGCGTCATTCAAGGCTGGACCATTGGTGTACCTATGATGAAACTAGGGGAAAAGTGGGAGCTATATATTCCGCCTGAATTAGCGTACGGACGCAAAGGTAGCCGAGCACCGATTGGGCCGAATATGGCTTTGACGTTCACCGTAGAATTGCTTGAAGCTCGCTGCCTCTGATTAACGTATTGGGTGTTAATCGCTCGAGTTTCCGATGGATGCTGGCGGCTACACGGCAGTAAACTGACGGCCAAATGCATCTATTGCATAAGGACTTTCTGTTTCATCACACTTTAGCCAATTTCCTTGTACACCCTTGCGCCAACTGACTAATCTTAACGAAACAGCATTTAATAATTAGTCAGCGTGGCGTTTAAAAAACGGCTTGGTACTTGGCTTTAGTTTCATCAGTTAAACGCTATCAGTAATCCCCGAAGTAGGCAGTGCATGGTAAAAGGCATTAGCAATATCGTTATTTTGTGTTTTGCACTTCTCACTCAAGTTGCGAATGCAAGCGATGTTGTTGTTGTTTCTAGCTACCACCATGCAAACAGTTGGACCAACAAATGCTTAACGGGCATTTACGGCGTACTCTCCCCCGATTATCAGCTCGCTACGTTTTATCTCGACACCAAACGTTTACCAAAAGCACAACACCAACAACAGGCATTGAAAGCACTCGACTTCATTGAACAGCAACAGCCCAAGCTTGTTATGTTGGGAGATGACAACGCCATTCGTCTATTAGAGCCAACCTTAATTGCACGCAATATTCCTGTGGTTTACTACGGCCTGAACAATAATCCGCGGGAAGTGTTTGATGACAGCCGCCAATTGCTGCTCCATAGCGTTGGCGTGTTAGAGCGGCGTCAGCTCGAACCCGTTGCTCGGTTAATTCAATCCATCGTGCCGGCAACCAACAATCGTATTTTGATCATAATGGACAATAGCGCGACGACAGAGGCCAATTTAAATTACGTATACGGGGGTAAACAACAGATCACCTGGGGTACGATGCGGGTCGACATCAAGGTGTTTGATCGCTATCAAGATTGGCAAGTTGCGGTAAAACATGCGCCGGAGCAATACGACGCCATCATCGTCCAAAATTATTTCACACTAAAAGGCAAAGACGCCCGGGTCATTCCAGAAAACGAGGTGATCAGGTGGATGAGTCAACACAGTAAAGTGCCCGTATTTTCCTCTAGTATCGCGTCAGTGGGTCCTGGCAAACTCGTAGGTGCGATAGCGATTAATAGCGAAAATCACGGTGCCACAGCCGCATTAATGGCCAAACAAATACTCAATGGCGAGACACCGCCGCCTTACAAAAACAGCGAATTAACCGAGTACTATTTCAGTAAAGCCGAGTTGGATCGCTATCAGTTAAGCTTACCACCCGCCCTCGCGAAAAAAGCCAGCTTCAATTAAGCCTCAAGCACTAGCTAGCTGCGCACTTTATCATTCCAACGCTTATTGCCTGATTCAAGGGCGCTCGTTGTGTCGACAATTCATACTATCCAATCGTTATGATCGGTATCACACCGTGCTATGTCTCCATTGATCATTACGCGCTAACATGACTTAATGATGTAATGACGTCATCATTTCATTAAGTCACTTTCATGGCCAAAGACAAAAACAGTAAGGACGGTAAGAAAAACACATCCTTGCGGCTCGAATCGAAAACGCTCAAAGCCCTTAAAATTCGAGCGATCGAAGAAGACACGTCGGTTCAACAAATCATAGAAAAACTGATCAACAATTATTTAGACGGCGACAAGAAAAAGAAATAATGAACGCATCGTTTGTATACCAAGTTGAAGCCAAAACACTCAACACTGGGCTAACGAGTCAGTTGGGTAAGAAGCTAGGCAAATATCGCCTAGCGCTTGATGTACCTGAACACACCGCCGATGTGCAGCTGTATGACTGCTTTGATCAAACCATTCAGCAATCAAATCGCGTGTTATACCGCTCCAATGATCAGCTAACACTCATCAGTCAAAATGGTTTAGCCATCACCCAACCTTGCGATCAGCCAGTCAACTTTGTTGCCAAACTGGCCCCTGGCCAAGTTAAGACTGAGCTTGCTGATGTGTCGCCGCTACGGGCGTTACTTGCCGGTACTAAGGGGCTGCAAAAATCAGTTCAAGGCAAATTACTTGATGGCAATGCCAAGACCGTTGCTCGATTATCCATCCAATGTTGGGCGGCTAGCCCAGACAGCAACTGGCATTGTTTCATTACGTTTGAGCCCGTGCGTGGCTATGTCAAAGCTCAACAAGCGGTGCTTAAAGCACTTGCCAATAATAAAGCGCTGCAACCACATCAAGTTTTATCGCCAACATTAATTTTTAACGCCTTGGGCTATATCCCAAGTGGCTACGATCCAAAGCCAACGCTTCATTTTAAAGGCAAACCCAACGCGATTACCGTAGCAAGCCAAATCATTCATACCTACATTGATGTAGCTCGAGCTAACGAAGCTGGCGTTATTGCCGATTATGACACTGAATTTTTGCACGATTACCGCGTTTCATTGCGCAAAGTAAGGTCAGTGCTCAGCCTGTTCAAAGGGGTTTATTCGGCACCGCAAACCATCAGCTTGAAGCAAGCGTTTTCCGAGCACATGAATCCAACGGGGCAACTACGTGATTTGGATGTTTACTTGCTCGAAAAGGATCGCTTCTACAGCTTGCTCCCGGCGTCGCTGCATCAAGGGCTTGATTTGATGTTTACCCAATTCGAGAAAGAACGCGCAGCGCACCATCACAAGCTCAGTAAACGCTTTGCTAGCCAAGCCTATCAACAAGCAATGGCAGCACTATCCGCTCAATTTTCAGCGAATAGCAACGTAATTAAACCTGGGCCACAGGCAAAACATTTAGCGGCGAGTTATGCCCAAACATTGATATGGAAGCGATATCAAAAGGTATGCAAGATTGCCCGCGCGATTGATGCGCAAACGCCTGATGAACAAATCCATGAGCTGCGTATTGATTGCAAAAAACTACGCTACTTGATGGAGTTTTTTGCCCCACTCTTTGCGGCTAAATCGATTAAGGCACTCATCAAATCACTCAAAGTTCTGCAAGAAACCCTTGGCCTATTTAATGATTACTCAGTGCAGCAAGAAAGCTTGCAGGCATATTTGGCAACACATGCCAACAAAGGCACAGCACAACATATTGCCATCGCGCAGAGTGTTGGCGCGCTGCGCTCAGTATTGAGCCATAAACAACAACAAGAACGCGATCAGGTCGTTGCCAAGTTTGCAGACTTTGACAATGACACCACGCGAAATGAATTCCGGCAGTTATTTAAGCAACAGGAATCGTCATGAAAATCATTGCCTGCTACAGCAATAAAGGCGGTGTTGGTAAGACCGCCACTTCGGTTAATTTAGCCCACGCCCTGGCCTTATCGGGTAAACGAACCTTACTGTGCGACCTCGATCCTCAGGGCGCGTCGGGGTTCTATTACCGCGTTAAACCGTCAAAGAAATTGCAACACGATGCATTTTTTAAAGACGTCGATAAATTCACCAAATCAATTCGCGGTAGCGACTTTGAGCTGCTCGATGTATTGCCGGCCAATATGACTTATCGTGATTTTGATATTTTTCTGTCGCGCATGAAGAACAGTCGTTCACGTCTGAAAAAAGCATTGAAAGCCGTTAACAATGACTACGATGTGGTGTTGCTCGACTGCCCGCCTAACATTTCAACGTTATCAGAAAGCGTGTTCAAAGCCGCCGATCACATAGTGGTACCGGTGATCCCCAGCACCCTTTCGGAACGCACTTATGAGCAATTACTAACGTTTTTCGATGAGCATAAACTCGGTAAGAAAAAGCTCATCCCTGTCTTTTCTATGGTGCAACGGGCAAAAAAATTGCATCTGGAAACCATGGAGAGAATGCACAAACGCTATAAAAAAACGTTTTTAAACGCTTATGTTCCTTTTTCAACGGATGTTGAAAAAATGGGAGTTCATCGTGCGCCAGTATTAGATTTTGCACGAAACCGCCCTGCCGCCAAAGCCTATTGCGCGATTTGGGAAGAACTGAAGCAGCGCATATAACCTGTTCTGTAAGAGGTCATAACCATGTCTCAACAGCAAGAAGTAGAACGCAAATTTCTGGTTAAAGAGCTGCCAGATCTCGCAAATGCTGACCAAACCAGCATTCGTCAAGGTTACCTCACACAACCAGATGACTCGGTTGAGGTTCGCATTCGGCAAAAAGGCAGTAAATATTTTATGACCCTTAAGTCTGGCGAGGGGTTAGTACGAAACGAAAATGAAATGACCATTAGTGAGCAGCAGTTTGTTCAATTATGGCCCAACACCATTGGTCAGCGTGTTGAGAAAACACGTTGGAAGGGCAAGTTGGATAACAATTTGTGCTTTGAATTGGATGTGTTTGAAGGGGCTTTGGCACCACTTCGCTTAGTAGAAGTTGAATTTGAAAGTGTTGAGCAAACTGATGACTTTGAGGTTCCGACATGGTTTGGCCAAGACGTGACGCACATAAAAGGATACAAAAACAAAGCATTAGCAACCGATGGCATACCATTAATTGCTTGACGGCTGAATTGCTTGAGCGCTGAGCTGAATAACACAAGCGGCGGCGCTACAAATAGGGCGTAGGCCCTAGTTTGAAGGCGCTCACCACGCTAGCACAACCGTGCTGGTAACCGCCTCCACCAGCAAAAGCCAGAGTAAGATCCGCTGTCAAAAGCCTGTCGTGTGCAAGGGGTTATAACGATCACCGTAACGTCTTAATTGGACGTTACTATGTAGCGCTCGAATCAATCCGTGTATTAGATGACCATGATGGGTCATTGATTCACCCACTTAGCTAACTACCAAGGAACAGGTTTTAAACTATGCCGTTGTCGAGCTCGCTTCGCGCTAATCTTCGTTTTTTACTGGTTGAAGTTACCAACCAGTTGCGCCAACTCGCCCAGTACTTTGACAATGAATCCATCATCACCGCCCAGCAGATCATTCAGCGCAGCGGTTACGCGTATTCGCTCAAACAGCGCATTCAGAACGGCTGCACCATGCAGCTGGCACAAGGTAAGTCGACCGACACTCTCACGCTTCGCGCTGTCACCACCATCGCCCATGATCTGGAACGATTAACAGAATTATGCCGCGACTGCGTTCAACAACTCGGCTATTTGCGCCGTTCACACCGGCTTGATCTAACCGTGTTCCAGCCTCTGTTAAGGCAGGTGATTAAAAGCACTGGGCGAATCGAAGCGGCACTTGTGGATCGCAATACCGACTTGGCACTAAAACTCGGTGAAAGCGAGAGTAAACTCGGCGCGTCGTACCAAAAGTTATTGAAAAAATACACTCAACAGCTAAAGCAAAAGAAACACACGGAAGATTTAGTGACGGGTTTGTTCGTTGCCCACAGCATTGAACAAATGGGCAATGCATTGCTGAGCATTAGCGAGTCCATTATTTCCAGCAACATTGGCCAGCCTATGGACGTTCAGCGTTTTTATTCGCTTCGCGATTCACTAAGTGACTGGCTAGAAACCGACGTGCTAGCCAACCTCGACATCCAGCCACTTGCTGAAACCCGCTCTGGCTCAGGCATCTCGTCAGTCAATGTCCGCGATTCAAACGATGATCAGCATGTCGCAATTTTTAAAGATGGCGAACGCCGCAAGCTTAAAGAAGAGCTACAAGGCGTTGAGCGCTGGCACGAGATCTACCCCGGTGTGGCACCGCAAGTTTTTAACTACAAAAAGTCCGGTGACAAAGCCGCGCTGTTGATTGAACACTTACAAGGCATGACCTTTGAACAAGTGGTGCTGCAGTCATCGCAAGCAGAGATGGATAAGGCCATGGCGACGCTAGCAGCGACGCTCACAAACATTTGGGATGAAACGCATCGCCCGCAACCATCGCCCGCTCAATTTATGGCGCAAATGCAGAAACGGCTCAGCAGTGTTTATCAAATTCACCCGGATTTTCAGCAAGGTAAACAACACATCGGTCAACATACAAAGCCAAGTATGAACCAGTTGATTAAGCAGGCCCAACAACTCGAATCAGCCCACCCGCCGCCCTTTAGTGTGTTTATTCATGGTGACTTTAATATCGACAACGTCATTTTTGAACCGGAACAAAAGCGCATTAACTTCATCGATTTACATCGCTCAGAGTACTTTGATTACGTCCAAGATGTATCGGTATTCATGGTCTCGAATTATCGTTTGCAGGTACTAGAAACTGAGTTTCGCCAACGGGTTCGCTATCAAGCCCTTGGCTTGTATCAGGTTGCAGCTAGTTATGCTGCACAACGCAACGATAACAGCTTTGAGATTCGTTTAGCGCTCGGTTTAGCGCGGTCGTTCGCCACATCGACGCGTTTTATTCTCGATAAGACCATGGCGCGCCGTATGTTCTATCGGGCAAGATACATACTTGAATATTTGCTAAGAGCTGATTTGGCAAAACCTAATCAGTTTAAATTGCCGCTCAAGGAGCTGTTTAGTGATTGATTTAAAAGTTGGCGTGATCGGTTTACCGGGTAAATGGTCGACCGAAGCATTAGCTGATGCGGTTGAACACGCCACGGGTTTTCGCCACGTCATTGATATGGCGGAGCTGCGTGCAGATTTAACCACCGGCGCGGTATATGCCGGCGCGACTAAAATCTCCGACTATGACGCACTATTGGTTAAGAAAATCAGTGCAGAATACAACCCGAATACCCTCGATCGACTCGAACTACTGCGTTGGTGTGAGCATCAAGGCGTGCGGGTTATGAGCCCAGCCTTAAACATTTTGCGCCTTATCGATCGATTAAGCTGTACGGTCACTTTACGTCAGCACCAGATCCCAATGCCACCCACCACTATCACCGAGTCCATCGATGCCGCGATGAACGCAGTCGAGCAATATGGTAGCGCCATCTTCAAGCCACTGTATTCAACCAAAGCACGCGGAATGGTGGTTATTGACAACTCGATGAATCAACAGCAGCGCAGGCAACATATTGAGTCATTCAAGCAACAGAACCCAATGATGTATATCCAGCAAAAATTGGATTTATCAGGCCGAGATATGGGGTTGGTGTTTCTCGGTGGCGAATACTTAGGCGCATATGCGCGCGTTGCGCAAACTGATTCGTGGAACACCACGATTCACAGCGGCGGAAAATACCAAGCGGCTTCGCTCAGTGAGGACGTCATTGAAATGGCCTTCCGCGCGCAACAACCATTTGGTATGGACTTCACGACCGTTGATGTCGCCGAAACCGCAACCGGACCAGTGGTATTTGAAGTTTCCGCGTTTGGCGGTTTTCGAGGCGCTAAAGACGGCATCGGCATAGACGCAGCCAAGCGCTATGTTGACTATGCCATCAATCAACTCAAGCCGTGTTAAATCGGTTTTTTAAAGAGAATGACATGAGCTTTCCTGCCACCGCCCAAGACGCTGCAACTACTTTCATTGAGCAACATACAATGGCCGATCAACGGTTATTGCTGACACTACCAGGCATGACCATTGATGTTGTCTCCAACCAGCTCAAATTGCTTGAGGAGTTAGCTGACTACTTTCGTCACGTTGCAACGCTAAAACCCGCCAAACAAGCACTATCAACCGATGGTTCAAGCGATACGGCCGCAACAATCGTTTGCATAGAGCACGCAAACGTTGAGTTAGATGTGGCCTGGCAACAGTGGCAGCGTGAAGCCGGCAAAACTGGTCGAAAAGATGCCTTTTATCCGTTAGAAGATGGCCGTTTACTGTTTAAAGTCAGAACCGGCATGGTGTTCTTGCAGAGTTTGACTTACCGAATTGCTATTGGCCCTTGCTTGGCCAATAGTAATCAAATTATCAATTTCATTAATAATCAATACATCAATAAGTTGCAACAGTCAGACTGGCTAATTGGCCACGCTGCAGCGGTAACATCCGGTAGTAAAGGCATGGCGTTTTGTGGCTTTTCCGGTGGCGGCAAAAGCACCAGCATGCTGCATTTGATGGCTAACGGGCGCTATCAATTTGTTAGCAATGATCGGCTATTTATTCGCCGTGAACACGGCCAATTACAATGTAGAGGCATTCCTAAGTTACCGCGGATCAATCCCGGCACCATTATTAATAACCCCGCACTATTGCCGATCATCAATGAACAACAGGCGGTCCGTTATAAGGCGATGCACACCAATGAACTCTGGCCACTCGAAGAAAAGTTCGATGCCGACGTCATTCGATTATTTGGTGCCAACAGAATTAACCACGCCAGTTCATTAGATTTTTTGGTGATCCTCAATTGGCAACCGAGCAACGCTAGCCCCTGTACTATCACTCAGGTAGATATTGCCAAGCGTCACGATTTACTGCCGGCGCTTATGAAATCGCCGGGGCCATTTTATCAGGATCAAACAGGCAAATTTTTAGCCAATGGGGCCGACGTGCTTACCGACAAAGCGTTACAGCAAGTCTATATTGATGCACTGCAAGGCTGCGAGGTATATGAAGTCAGTGGCGGCGTTAATTTCGAACAACTCCTCGAACACTGTCAGCGCCTTTTAGACTAAGCCGTAATGGACAAGCTGATGAAACCCACTCAACCACCGCGTTTGCCGCCCAACAGCTCAATCATTGGGTTGATCCGTCATGGTGACTATCAACAACACGTTGGCGCCCCCAGCGCATTCCAGCCTCATCCATTAACTGAGCTTGGACAACAACAATCACAGCAATTAGCCGATTCAATTGAGGCTTTCGTTACCAAATGGCAAGTCCGACTTAACCCTAAATGGCACACCTCTGTGCTCCTAAGGGCATGGCAAACCGCCACTATTTGCGCCAATCAACTAACCGATCACGGGACTTCGACACTGATAGAAACAGCGCAATTAGGGGAACGTTGTGTGGGCAACTTAGCCAATCTGACAACGGCTGAAATTGAAGCAGCTATCG
This sequence comes from Neiella holothuriorum, assembly GCF_019457915.1. Lineage (GTDB taxonomy): Bacteria > Pseudomonadota > Gammaproteobacteria > Enterobacterales > Neiellaceae > Neiella > Neiella holothuriorum. The sequence continues at coordinate 153,904 of NZ_JAHZSS010000003.1, read as the reverse complement.
CCTCCGATCCGCGTTATTCCGCGCCACCCAAAGGATGGAAATCCGATAGCGATTACTGCTTGCCCTACCCCGGCGCGGAATCATTAATGATGGCAGGCCAACGGGTAGCCAATTACATCAATGAGCAAGCCATGGAGGCGCCCGCGAACGGCCTAACTTTGTTCTTCGGCCATGGCGCTGCATTTCGCCATGCCGCCTACCTTACTGGCGCGTTGGAGCGTCATCAAATTGCCAAACTAAGCATGTACCATGCGTCGGTTGTATTTTTTGCCGTACTACCCGGCGGCCAATGGCAACATATCGATGGCGAGTGGAAAATACGCCTTGTTTCTGAATCCTTTACTGATTGACGCTAACTATGGCCAAACTGACTCGTAAACTTGCCCGAAAATATAAATCATTAACCACTGTAAGCACACAGTTTGCTATTGGTTTACCCCAGCAGTTTCAGCCGTGGCTGGCTGGTAATAAGCATTCGGTGCGCCGCCGCGGCGCTGGCTTAAGTCGCGCACAACAGTCGGTCAGCAAACTGATGAGCAACCATAAGTGGAAATGGCCGAAGCAAGATATTGTATTTATCTCAGATCTACATGCCGATGCGCAGGCGCTGACGGATTCACTGGTTGCCTGTGGCAGCATTAAGCCCGTTCGTAACGATGAATCAATTAAATTGACGTCGGTTGGCAAGCAACGCGTCCATGTGTTTGGCGGTGACTTCTTTGATAAGGGCCCATCGAACTTAGCGCTGCTTCGCCAGCTCAAATGCTTTATAGAAGCTGGTGCCAAGGTTAAGCTGCTGGCCGGAAATCATGATATTCGCGTGTACTACGGCATGCGTTATGCGGGGCTAACTCGAGATCCGCGAAACGGTCATTTTTTTGTCCGCATGGGCGTCAAAGCCGTTCCATTTCTGGCAGAAATTAAGCGCGACTACCTAACCGAATCAGACTACCAGCGCTTGCCCGATGACGACGGCTGTGCCCGTTTGCTCATCCCGCAACACGAATGGCATCAACAATTCCCTAAGTTAGCGGCCTGGATGATGCCGCCGCCGGCAATTGAACGTGAAGTATCGAAGATTAACAACAAGTCGGCAAAGTTCAGACAGGCCTGCACTGAAGCCGGTTTGTCGATGCGCACCGCCTACGCCGCTGCGCTTAAATGGCAGCAGTTGTTTCTTCAGCCAGAGGGTGAGTTCCACTGGTTTTTTGAGCAACTCCAACTCACTTACAAACGTGGCTCTTTTTTGTTTGTGCACGCAGGACTCGACGACCGCATGGCGGCCATGTTGCACGATCAGGGCATCGGCTTCGCCAACAAACTCTTTAAACTACAACTCAGTGGCAGCGCATTTGAGTTTTACTATGGCCCAGTAGCCAATATGATTCGCACCAAATATCGTTCGGTTGATATGCCGCTTAGCCAACATGGCGCCAATTTAGCGCATGCCGCGGGCGTGCATGCCATTGTTCATGGTCATCGTAACTTGCTACGCGGCCAGCGCATTTCAAGCCGCAAGAGCTTGATCCACTTCGAGTGCGATATCACCCTTGATAGTCATAGTCGCGCTAAAGAAGGTTTAACTGGCGCTGGCGCAGGTGCGACCATCATTGACGCCAAAGGCGCAGTGATTGGCATCAGCAATGACTACCAATGGATTAAAGTCTTTGATCCCAAGGGCATTCGCGCCGACTATAAACAACAAGCACTGACCGCATAAGGAAAACCAAGGTGGCCTCAGAAACCAAAGCATTTCGCTACGAATCACTCGAAGACCAAGACTCTATTGCCGATCTGTTAAAAGCGCTAACGAGTGGCATAAAAAGCGGCAAATTGAGTTTTTCTGATGATAACGGTGAACTGTCGATGACGCCCCACGGACTCATTAACTTTAAACTCACCGCCAACAAGGAAGAAGGCCGCAACCGCGTCAATCTTCGAGTTACTTGGCATGATGCCGATGACCAACCGAACGCCGGCGGCAAACTCAAAATCAAGAGCAAATAACCAGCAGCGATGATTCGATTGGCGCGTTAAACCCAAAAAAAGCCCGGCTCATCAGCCGGGCTTTTTAATTCTGTTGGTTTGTTAAGCCTTGCGAATGTTGTTGAAGAACCAATACATCAGCGCGGCAAAGGCGATAAAGCCAACTACCATGGCTGTTACCTCGCTACCCAGCCAATCGGTACCGATTCCATCCGGCTTACGGCTTTGCGCAAAAGCGACAGCCGCTATCCCCACACCAAGCAGGCCTTCACCGCCCACAAAGCCAGAACCTAGCAGTACGCCGCGTTCGCGACGGTCTTCTAATTGCGCCGCTTTCTTAGTGCGTTTTTCAAAGTAATGGCGAATCAAACCACCAATGAATATTGGCGTCATGGTTGCAACAGGCAGGTACACGCCAACCGCAAACGGCAACGATGGAATCTTGAATAACTCACAGACAATGGCGATACCAGCACCAATGAAAACCAGAGTCCAAGGCAAGTTTTGATCGAGCACGCCATCAATCACTAGTTTCATCAGCGTAGCTTGCGGCGCGGGTAGTTCTTTCGAACCAAAACCAAAGGTTTCGGCCAGCAACAAGACAGCTAAACAGACAAAGGTTGCTGACGTCAGCACGCCTATAAGCTCTGCCATTTGTTGTTTTTTCGGCGTAGCGCCCAACAAATAACCGCTTTTCAAATCTTGTGAAGTATCACCGGAGATGGATGCAGCGATCGCGACGACACAACCAACGATAAGGGTTGCCGCTTTACCGGCGGTGTCAGTCCAGCCCATCGCTAAGAAGATGGTCGCAGTGCCTAACAACGCCGCAATGGTCATGCCACTCGTCGGGTTCGAAGTCACTCCAACTAGGCCAACAATTCGCGATGCAACCGTGACAAAGAAGAACGCAAACACAGTGACACAAAGGGCTGCAGCGAGGCGAATACCAATGTCGCCTACTTGACCAAAAGCACTCGGGAACAAGGTTAACACCGCCACAATAATGACCACGGCAACACCAACAAACTTAAGTGGCAAATCGCGCTGGGTACGAGGCACCGCGCGCCCCGCTCCGCTGCCATCACCAAGGTGACTAGCTCCTGCTTTAAACGACTCCATCATCAAAGGAATACTGCGGATCAGCGTAATGATGCCAGCTGTTGCGACGGCACCAGCACCAATGTAGCGAACATAGCGCGTCCAAATCTGCGAAGCGGACATATCTGTGATCAGCATTTGCGTTTCAGGAAACAGCGGTGCCGTTAAACCATCGCCCCAGTATGCAATACCGGGAATAATAATCAGTGCGGACAGCAAACCACCGCCAACCATAATGGCAGCAATTCGAGGGCCTAAGATATAACCCACACCAAACAGCGCGGCGGATAAGTCGATTCCGATACTGGCTTTTTTAATAAAGGGAATATTGAATGAGGCGTGATCGGGAATCACTTTGAGCCACGAGGTTAAGGTTTTAAAAAGCGCTGCAACCCCCATGCCCCAAAAGATGTACTTGGCTTTATTGCCTCCAAGTTCATTGGCCACTAACACCTCTGCGCAAGCTGTGCCTTCTGGATAAGGTAGTTTGCCGTGTTCTTTTTCAATTAGGTATTTGCGCAGGGGCACCATGAATAAGATACCGAGCAAACCACCACACATGGCCAATACCGTCATTTGCAACAGATCGGGTGCAATGCCCCACATAAATAACGCGGGCAAGGTGAAGATCACGCCACTGGCGACGGAGCTCGAAGCCGAGCCGGTTGTTTGCGCGATATTGGTTTCAAGAATGGTGCTGTTAACACCACCCTTGGCCAAGATTTTGAACACCGCAACGGCCATAACCGCAACGGGAATGGAAGTGCTGATGGTTAAACCTGCGCGCAGGCCCAAGTAAGCATTGGCGGCACCGAAAATGATGCCGAATAAGATGCCAAGGCCGACGGCCTTGAACGTGAATTCGGCGACATTACTACTCGCCGGCACATAGCTTTGATATTCCTCACCCTCGTTCAAAGGGCGATAAGCTTTGGCGTCTAAGCCTTTTTTATCGCTCACGCTTGATCCCACTTACAAATATTTAATTCCGCTCAATCCTACCTATCCCGCCAGCGGGTGCAAGGGGGCAAACGCAAGATGGCACTGTGATTTATAGCGCGCAGCATGTTAGGCCAAACTGACAAAATTCAGCTATTGTTGTTTGCGGGCGAGCGATTGGCCGGCATAAGTGTCTTCAGGGGGCGTTTTTAACGGGTTAGCAAAGCAACAATTTCATCGCTTCGTTTTAGCGTACGAACTTTTTTGAACAAGCAATCGGCTTGGCTATATCGATGGCGCAAATGAGTAAGCCATTGCTTAATGCGATTCGGGTAATACTTACCTTTATCGCCGGTCACTTCATACTTGGAATACTTCACCAATAACGCCAGCACTTGAGACCAAGTCATGGGCGCTTGTTGCCCGCGAATTACCTGCGCCAAATTTGGTAAGGCTAACGCGCCTCGACCCACCATAATATGTTGGCATTGGCTGGCGATCAGGCAGCGTTGGGCACTGTCAAAATCCACCACATCGCCATTGGCAATGACGGGCATGTTGGCACGAGCACAAATTGCTGCCAGTTCATGCCAGTGAGCTGGCGGGCGATAACCCTGCGTTTTGGTTCGGGCATGCACCACTAAACTGCTCGCGCCTGCTTGATTGACGGCATCAATCGTTTCGGTCAGCAATGATGTGTCGTCCCAACCAAGCCTGATCTTGGCACTGACATGTTGCTCGCTAGGGACGGCTCGTCTAACCGCATCAACAATCGAAAAGATAAGCTCAGGCTGCTTGAGCAGTGATGCCCCGCCTCGGCTTTTATTCACCGTTTTGGCCGGGCAGCCAAAATTCAAGTCGATACCTGCCGAGCCTAAGCTGACTGCTGTAACGGCATTTTCGGCCATTACATCCGGTTGCTGGCCCAGCAACTGGACGCGAACGGGCGTGCCCGACGTTGTTTTCCCGCCGTGGTGTAGCTCAGGCGCAAACCGATAGAACACCCGTTCTGGTAACCCGTGATCCACTACGCGAATAAATTCAGTGACGCACAAATCGTAGCCACCAAGCCCCGTCAGCAATTCGCGCATTAGGTGATCCATCACACCTTCCATTGGCGCCAATATCAATTGATCGACACGTTTGAGGTGGGCAGCATTTTCGATGGTGTTTGTCATGGTTCAGCTTGGGTCTTTGGCAAATGGTCAACAGCCGCTGCATTCTATGTTGCTACAGCATAATCGCAAGTTTAACGATAACGTGTGTACGGTGGAGTTGCGCATCACGGCAGAACAAATCAACGTAGCCCCATTCAAAACTGAATCGAAGCGCCACATTTGTTCAGAACAATCATGATACTGGTTCAACAGGCATAAGCGCTCCGCGATAAATTAAAGCGCAACACTATTGTTCTCACGGTTATTGTTTCCCAGACTCAAAGGACAAGACCCTAGTTGAAACAATAATGACCACCCTACACCACGGTTTATCCAATTTTTTTGACTTGATCCGTTACAAAATTCACTTGATGCCGACTATCGCTACAGCGCGCTAAGTTATACAATTCACGCTTCTTTTTGCTGTAAACACTCAAATTCCATGCGCGCATTATGTCAATTCGCAGAAACCCGTTGGTCTTGGTTACTGCTAGCTATTTCCGCCTTAGTACTCGATCTGGTTGCCCTTTATTTTCAACACGTGATGCTGTTAGAGCCTTGCGTGAAGTGCATTCACGAACGCGTCGCCATGTTTGGCCTCATGTTCGCTGGTTTAATTGGTTTGATAAACCCGCGCTCGATGGTCGTTCGCATCGCTGGTTATGGCCTTTGGATTTACAGTGCCATTGAAGGGCTACGCATTGCTCTATCCCACGTCGCATTGCAGGCACCAACAGCGAATCCATTTATCAATAGCTGTGGTATGGATCCTGAGTTTCCAAGTTGGGCGCCGTTGGATTATTGGTTGCCTGAAGTATTCATGCCGCGTGGCATGTGCGATGAAGTGCAGTGGGAATTTCTTGGCTACTCCATGCCCCAATGGTTGGTTGTGTGCTTCTCAGTTTATATCGCCATCTGGACGGTGGTATTGATGAGTCGCTTTTGGATTGCCCGCCGCCCGTAATTTGATTGCGGCGGCCGCTGGAGATTTAGACCTGCGATTGGCGCGCTAGCAGTCCGCTAGCGGCCAACTAACGATGCGATCTTCCGGATCGCCACCGATCGATTCATGAATCACTTTACCCCGAACAGACTGCCCGGCTTTGTGCATGGCCGCTTTAGACCCTGTTAACAGCGGGTGCCAATCAGGTAAGCCTTTACCCTCTTCTAATCTGCGATAAGCACAACTCGGAGGCAGCCACGAAAAGCTCTCGCGATGCTTTAAGCTCACTTTCACGCAATCGTTCACACGGGCAAATCGATGGGTATAGTCCGTACAGCGGCAACGCTTAGTGTCGAGCAAATCGCACGCTAGGTTGGTGTAGTGTAATTCTTCTGTGTCGTCGTCAATAAGCTTCGTCAGGCAGCACTTACCGCACCCGTCACAAAGTGACTCCCATTGGGCGTCGGACATATCGTCCAGTGCAGTGGTTTGCCAAAACGGCTCCGGCCCGCTCATTACTGCGCCTTGAACACTGAAGGATATGCAATACGATCTGACAGATAACCCACAGATGTTACGAAGTAATAAGAACGGTTCCAGTCCATCAACACATCGTAATTTCCGTACGCTAAGTAAGCACGACCTTGAGCGTCATCAGGAAGCACGATGGATGCTTGAATGTCGCGCGTTGGCAAATTACTCATGTCATAACGGCGCACGCCCAGCGCTTGCCATTCAGCCAGTGATTTTTTGGTCTTTAACCCAGTTAAGCTGACATCAAAACCTTCCGGTAACTTCACCTGGCGGCCCCATGTCAGATCATTGTTCCAACCCGCTTGCTTGAGGTAGTTGGCAATTGAAGCAAACACGTCCTCTTGGGTGCCCCAAATATCTTTTCGACCATCGCCATCGTAATCAACGGCGTAGGCTAAAAAGGAACTTGGCATAAATTGGGTTTGCCCCATTGCGCCAGCCCACGATCCTTGAAATTTAGGTAGATCAATATGGCCCTCATCCAAAATGCTTAACGCTGCAATCAGTTCTTTGCGAAAAAAGGCTTCCCGACGACCATCGTAAGCTAATGTCGCTAATGCGGATATGATGTCAAAATTGCCAGTATAGGTACCAAAATTGGTTTCATTTCCCCACAGCGCCACAATGAACCGTGGCTGCACCCCAAATTCATCGCCAATTTTCGACAATAATTGGTAGTTCTCTTTGTAGAGTTTGCGGGCTTTGTCGATTTTCCATTGCGGTACACGCTTGGGCAAATAGGTATCGAGCGTCTGACGTTTTTCAGGCTGATTCCGATCAAGCTTGACCGACCGCTTTTTAAATTCCACGTTGGCAAACGCTTGGTCGACTGTATGAGCCGCAATCCCCTGTGCCACAGCTTGTTGTTTTACTTGTTGTAAGTATTGTTCAAAGCTAGGTTTCTCCTCCGCCATTGTCGTCGCACTCATCAGCGCGGCAGAACAAGTTACAACAAGTAACAAAGGGCGGATCAGGGCGTTGCGTAACCTAGTAACAGTAAAATTTGACCAACTCATCACAAGCTCCTAATCGTCGAGTCCGAGAGATTCTCGATGTTCTTTCAGTAAGTTTTTCGGCGGCGGTGGCAGTTGCAAATAAAAGCCGGTTGAAAGCAGTTCGGATTTCACTTTTTCCAAATCAACCAATGCTAACTTTTGCTTATTAGCTAAGTTCAGCACGATGACAAATTGCGGTTTGCCAAACATTTCTAACAGCGCTTCCGGCACTTTAGAAAAATCATCGCGCTTGGGTAAGTACAAAAAGGTTTCTGGTTTTTTCGGGCTTTTATAAATTGCTGTTAGCATTGGGCTTTAAATCACGTCTAATTAAAAATTAGTTCGGATATTTTCACGAACCGCTCGGACTATATCATGAACAAAATCGGAAGAAAGTTAGCAGTTTGTTGCTAGCCATTGCGTTAGCGTTTCCCCAACTAACTGGCCGCGCCAACCACTGAGCAACACGGGCTTGTCATCATTTTTTGGTTGTTGCCAATGCCACATGAGCAACTCATTAATGAGCCTTTTGGAGGCCAACGCCGGCGCTGGAATATCAGCTTGCTCAGCTTGTTGTTGAATGAGTTGGGCCAACGCTTTACTGCGCTGTTTGTACTGCGGAATATCGATGACGCGGTAAATTTGTTCAGGCCAGTCAGCCTTATCAATTTTCTTCGCATCGGCGATTAACGACAGCAGTTTTGAACCGTGAATACGCGCTTCAATGGGCGACACATCATTCAGCTGTTTTAGCTTCGCCATGGACTCTGGTTGGCTTCGTGCCAGGGCAATTAACGCCAAGTCTTTAATCACAAAACCCAACGCCATGTCTTTTGCCATGGCGCGCTGATAGCGCCATGCTGCCAACTCTCGTAACACCGCTAATTGCTGGCGATTGAGTTGCCAGGTATTTTTCACGTCGAGATAACGGTTGGCGAGCGACTTATCTTTGCGAGCCGCAAGGCGGCTACACTCATTCATGCACGCTTCATACAGGCCTTTGGCTTTTAATTCAGTAATTAGCGCTTCAGCAACAGGCACTAAATAGTGAACATCATCAGCAGCGTACTGCAATTGTTGTTCACTCAAAGGTCGCGCTAACCAATTGGTGCGCGAGTGTGATTTATCGAGCTCGACGCCACACACCCGTTCAACCAATGCAGCAAACCCCATACCTGAGCCCCAATCCAACATGGCTGCGGCTACTTGCGTATCGAGGATATTGCCAAATTGAATCTTGCCCTCATGCCATAGCAATTCCAGATCTTCACCAAAAGCGTGGAAAACAGTTAGCTGGTCGGTTTGCTGTAGCCATTGCCAAAGCGGGCTTAAATCATCAATGCCTAACGGATCAACTAGCCACACTTGGTTGCCATCGGAAATTTGTAGCAGGCCAAATTGCGGGTACAACGAACGTTCGCGTACAAATTCTGTGTCTAAATAACGCACAGGTGCTGCACTACATTGTTCAATAACCGCGATCAGTTGGGGTTGCGAATTGATGACTTGAAAGGGCAAGGAGGATCTCCAGCAAAACAAAGAGAGGCGATCTTACAAAGCCCGGTGCTAATGCGCCAGCATTAATATGGCGCTGGACCACGGTAATTAACACTAATTACTACAAATAAATTGCTATTTATACGCTTGACCTTGCTGTCGATCAGAGTTTGGCGGTATAACAAGTTACATACTGGCTCTTTCGCCCAACAATCAAATCTCGCTATGCAATTAACTAGCTTTACCGATTATGCCTTGCGCACACTGATGTACTTAGGGCTGCAGCAAGATGACAAGCTCGTCTCCGTCAACCAAGTGTGCGAAGACTTCAATATGCCGCGCAACCACGTGATTAAGGTGACGCAGCAATTATCACAACTGAACTACATCACCTCGGTGCGTGGCCGACTCGGCGGCATTCGCCTGAAATGCGACTTAAACCAAATCACCGTGGGTCAGGTCATTCGCGATTTTGAAAAACGCCTTAATCCGATTGACTGTGAAGGTGTGGCCTGCCCTGCTAATGGCCAATGCAAATTGCAATGCTTACTCGGCAAAGCCCAGCGCGCATTTCTGGCTGAGCTAGATAAAGTCACCGTTGGCCAAGTGCTGAGTCAGCCAAGAATCAATCAAGAATCCGTGGTGCATTTAGCACAAGTCATCTAAGTGGCCAATTTCACTTAGACATAAAAAAACGAGCCAGATGGCTCGTTTTTTTATGTCTCAAGATTGCGACTACAGCTCTATCGTTACCGCAGCTGAAGTGTACACACCTTTTGGCGTTGTCAGTTCAACGAGAAGCTGACCACCACCATCGGTTAAATCTAATCGCACTTGGTAGACGCCGGCACTACAAGCGGTAAAATCATCAATACCTAGGTATGGGTGAACAATACTGGCATTGGTGCTGCTTTGTTCAAAACCACTTGCTCCCAATAGCTTCAATGGATCGCTCGGCGTAAAGCTAATTTCACTGCCGGCTGCAACGGGGTTGATGGTCACACCGTCAGCGGCAATGTCGTAAGCACAAACCACGGCCGTTGATACGCCGGCTAACGTCGACGGCGTTGTATTGCAATCTAGGTTAGTGCCATCCCAACCACAGAATTTAATTTGTGGCGCGTTGCCGGCCATCACGATCACACCTTGACTGTGCACATCAACCAAGTCTTGAGTACAAGTGCCAGCGGTTGCCGAGTCTTGATGACAAAGTTGGCCGTTGTAGATGCCGTCTGGTCCGTCGTAACTGCCATTTGAGTTACGGTCGATAAGCTGATCGGCATTGTTGTAAATACCGTCTTCATCGTCATCACGATAAGCTTCACCAATATCGTATGCCGTATCAAAGGTATCAGCGTCATGTTCGAATAAGCCGTTACCGTTATTGTCGGTAAACGATTCTTCACCCTCAGCAAATGCTAATACAGTGACCCGAGCATTGATTGGTCGCGGATCTTGCGAAGTCCAACTCACAGTACAAACGCCACCAGCGGTTTCACAACTTGGTTCGATCGCCCCACCTTCGGTAATAAACGAGATAGACGTGCCATCGGAGACAGGGTTACCAAAGTGGTCTGCCGCACGAATAGTGACGTCAACTTCCTCACCGTCATAGCCCCAAGATTCAGGGTTATGAACAGAAAAGCTCAATGAGAAGCTGTCAATATCGGGTAAGCCCGTCGCAATAGCCAGCTCACTGGAAACCGTTGAGATGACGGGATCGCTATCCGTGACAATGGCTTGGACGCGCGCCGAGCCCGGTAAGCTGCCGGCACGAACTGTTGTCGTTACTTCACCGTTTGAGTCAGACAGCGCGGTTAACACACTCAAATCGACTTTGTCGTCGCCACTGGCAAGTGAGAAATCGACAGACTCCCCTTGTTTCGCTCGGCCATTGGTGTCGGTGACTTTAAAGGTAACGGATGAGGTTGTTTGCCCGCCTGATCCTTCAAGATAAATGAAGGTTGGATCGGCAGACACAAATTCAATGTTGCCAACAGGCGTGTCGGCAATAGCAATCACCACACTATCAAGGTCACTCGATGAACCAACGGTTACCGATGCTGAAATCACATCTTCGGTTTCGCAACCGTCCGGCTTATAAGTTGCAACGGCTGTGCCTGCAGTTGATTGAATGGATTCGTCGATGATTGCGGTATCGGCTTCGGCACACGTTGAAGAGAACACGACTTCAACGGGGGTTTCGTAAGCGTCACCTTCATCTGTGGTGAGTGTGGCAGTTACCGCAATGGTAGAGCCATCCGCTAATTCTTCGCCATCGGCCAATGAGGTGGTCAACGCTAAGTTAATTTGCACCTCGTTGATGGTGGCATTTAGCGAGTCAGTGGCATCTTCAAAGACGGCATCAACAGTGACAATGCCGCTGTCACTGCCAGCTGAGATGTCTAACGTGGCGTAGCCACTATCATCGGTCAACACAATGCCATCGCTTGGCGACAAGGTACCTTTCGACGAGGTAACAGTGACCATTTGGTTCACTGCCGGATTATTATCTTGTTGCGCCATCACCACAATTAGTGCCGGCGATGCAGCAGAAAAGTTGGTAATTTGCATACAGCCATCTTGCGATGGTTCACAGTCCCAAAGCTCTACTGACACACTATTAGAAGACGTGACTGGCGTGCCGTTGATGGTAGCAACAAGCTCACTGCTAGCATCTGAATATGACGCCGTCAGCGTCACGACACCGGTGTCTTCACCTGCCGTAATGGTTAAAAACCCTTGGCCGTCGGTATTGGTTAAGACGGTACCATCGGATTGAGATAACACACCTTTATCAGCTGCAACCGTCACTTTTTCGCCACTGGCTGCACTACCGTCGGATTCTGCCTCAACGAAAATGACCGTTGGCGGAGAGCTTTCAACTTGATCCGTTTCGCTACAGCCCGTTAAATCTGGCGCCGACAAGTCAAATGAGTCACAGGCCCATAAGGTGATTTCAACCGTTTCTGTCGTTGTACCGCCGTCGTCGTCATCGTCGTCCTCTGACAACGCACTACCGCCGCCACATCCAACTAATAAGGCTACTAACAAAATCCATGACCACTGCACCCATTTTGACATCATCAACATCTCCGTGCTTGAACTGGGTATATAATTCCGGCATCACTATAACGAACTTTTAACCAGACCTGTAATTAGCAATTTCAACTAATTGAATCAAAATGCGAGCAAATGCGGCCTTTATCCCATTTACCGCACTTGGTAAGGTAGCGGCGTCAGGTTTTATCGGAATTTAAAATGAACCAAAGTAAAAAATTATCCCTTACCCAGCGTATCGTGTTGGGCATGGTGGCCGGGATCGTCGTCGGTTTTGCACTGCGACAGTTATTTCCCGGTAGTGAGTTTGTCGACAACTATTTCACCAACGGCTTGTTTCACGTTGTGGGCAAAATCTTTGTCGCCAGTCTGCAGATGCTCGTCGTTCCTTTGGTTTTTGTATCGCTAGTGTGCGGCACCTGCCAGCTAAAAGATGCTTCAACACTTGGCCGGCTGGGTGGTAAATCGATTCTGCTTTACCTGTTAACCACGGCAATTGCGATTGCTTTGGCTATGTCTGCAGCGACCTTAATTGGCCCAGGCCATGGACTGGACTTAGATACCACGGCTAACTTCAATGCAGCACAGGCGCCAGCCTTGTCGCAGGTATTCATCGACATGTTCCCGCGCAACCCAATTGAGGCAATGGCTAAAGGCAATATGCTGCAAATTATTGTCTTCGCCTTATTGTTTGGTTTCGCCATGGCGATATCGGGCAAGCCAGGTGAGCGATTAGCGGCAGTCTTTGAAGATCTCAGCAAGGTCATCATGAGTTTGGTCAGCATCCTCATGAATTTGGCCCCATACGGTGTATTTTGTCTCTTGGCGAAACTATTTACTGAGATGGGCTTAAGCACCATCGCGAACCTCGCCGGTTATTTCTTAGTGGTATTTGGGGTGCTCATAATCCACGCGACGTTGGTGTACCCAACGCTGTTAACCACCTTTGCACAAATAAACCCCAAGCCGTTTATGAAAAAAATGCGCGATGCCGTTTTGTTTGCCTTTAGCACCGCATCGAGCAATGCCACCATTCCGGTCACAATGGAAACGGCTACCCGTAAGCTCGGCGTTCATAACAGTGTTGCTTCGTTTACCATCCCAATGGGGGCAACCATCAACATGGATGGTACCGCCATCATGCAGGGTGTAGCGACCGTGTTTATCGCTCAGGTGTATGGGATTGACTTAAGCTTCGGAGACTTCCTCACCGTTATTTTAACGGCAACCCTCGCCTCCATCGGTACCGCTGGTGTTCCAGGCGTTGGTCTGATCATGCTCGCGATGGTACTGCAACAAGTGGGCTTGCCGGTTGAGGGGATTGCGTTGATTATCGGTGTTGATCGTCTGTTGGATATGACACGCACCGCCGTTAATGTGACGGGCGATACCATGGTGACCTGTGTGGTTGGTAAGAGCGAAGGAAAAATGGATCTTGACGTTTACAACGATGAAAGTGCCGGCTTAAAAGAAGAAGAGGTTCACCTCAAGTAAGCCTCACCACACTAACAATCACTGGTGCCAGTCTCTGATGATGAGGCTGGCTGCCAACTGCGGCAGCAATTGCGGCCATCTTCTTTCGCCAAATAGAGCGCCTTATCAGCCTTGTCGAGCCATTTATCGGCACTGTCTTCGGCCATCAACTCAGCAACACCAGCACTGACCGTGATGCGGATCTGATGAGGGGCGCCAACGGGTGCCATGCGCTCTTTAATGAGTTCAATCACCCGATACGCTTCCTTACTATTCAAGTCCGGTAACAATAACAAGAACTCATCACCACCAAGACGAAACAAGCGATCATTACGGCGACTATGCGCCAGCAGCTGATTGGTAAGCCAAATCAACACTTCATCGCCCACCGCATGCCCATGCTTATCATTAATTTGCTTGAAGTGATCAATGTCGAGCATCACCACAGATGCTGCGGTTTGATGTCGCGCGGCCGTATCCATGACATGCGCAAGTTCATCAAACAGCGCGTTACGGTTATAGGCTTTGGTTAGTGGGTCAAGGAACGCCAGCTCGGTCAATTGTTTCTGTTGGCGCAACATCATCGAAGCGAGGCCAAGGGTAAATAAATAACAAGCGCCTAATCCAAACCCAACTCGCAAACTCTCGGCAAAGCCATGTTGGCCTGCAAAAAAGAAAATTGCGGTAATTGTATAGACCGCTAATAAAGGGGTAGATAAACGTATAGGCATCACGAAAAATGCCGCAAAAATGAGCGCTGGAATTAAGTAAATGACATATAGGTCGGGCATAAACAACACCCATAAGGATGTTGGTAACGCAGTGAAAATAAAAAGGCAATCAAGAAACACATGAACACACAGATGAGGCGCAACACGCGCCACTAGAACGGTTGCTGCCAGCATCGAGGCCATCACTGTAAGTGACGCGGAAACCAGCAGGTTGCCTAGCACAAAGTGGTAAACAGCAAGGGTTGCCACCGGAACAAACGCGACCAAATGCATCAACACGCTGACGCGAGGCCCTGCATTGCCTGCAGGGACTTCTTTCATCCACTCATGTGCCGTGGGACGTGGTGACTCGTTTAGTCTGCTCAAATGGCTTAACTCCCTAGCTCTAAGTGCTTAACATCCTTATAAGCACCGGCGATTCGTTAGCTACTGCTGCCAGTAACGTAATTTTTGACTCCAGTTCGCGGCTACGCGCGCAAGGCTCGACGTGACATTTTCGGCCACTTTTTCTGACAGTTTTTTGCGAATGACATAGCGCACTTCATGGATCTCTTTGTCGTCTAAGCAATGCTGCATCAACAACTCATCAGATGTTGCTAGTTCGTCAACCAAGCCTAATTCGTGAGCTTGAATGCCAAACCAGTGCTCGCCAGTCGCAACCTTCGCTAAGTCGAGCTCTGGCCGATAGCGCTGCACAAAATCTTTGAACAAGCCATGCACTTCATTTAATTCGTTTTTGAATTTGTCACGCGCTTGATCGGTATTCTCACCAAACATGGTTAACGTGCGTTTATACTCGCCCGCCGTTACTTGTTCGAAATCAATGTCATGCTTTTTCAAGAGACGATGGAAGTTCGGTATTTGGGCAATAACACCAATGGAGCCAATAATGGCAAACGGTGCGCAATAGAGCTTATCGGCTAAACACGCCATCATGTAGCCGCCACTGGCCGCGACTTTGTCGACCACAACCGTTAACGTCAAACCAGCTTTTTTTATACGGTCTAATTGTGACGCAGCAAGGCCATAACCATGAACCACGCCGCCACCACTTTCTAATTTTAGCAGTACTTCGTCATGGTCAGTATCTGCGACCGATAGAATCGCCGTCACCTCTTCTCGTAACGATTCCACTTCGTGGGCATCGACACTGCCATTAAATTTCAGTACAAAGATGCGCCCTTGTACTTCCTGTTCCGAAATATCTTCAGCAGCACCTTTCTTTTTCGCTTCTTTGGCTTTTTGTTTAGCGTCTTTTTTGGCCTGTTTCGCCTTCTTTTTCTCTTCTTGCTTGAGCTGCTTCAGCTCTTCATCAGATAACAACTGATGGCGAATGACGTCTTGGTGTTCATCAAGCTGATCTCTCAGATCGGTCAGTTCAAGGTGACCTTTACGGCCAACACGCCCTTTTGATGAATTAGCAACAATCAAGCCGATAACCGCGGCAATGGCAATCACGAAAGTGACCGTTTTGGCTAAAAACAGTCCGTACTCATACAAAAATTCCAAACTCGTACTCTCTGGTCAATTAAACGACACCGCTATAAAGACCGGCGTCAGCAACAATAAATTCAAAAATGAACGCCAGTATAGTGATTATTGCAACCGCTTCACAGTAGCAACCTGATTCACTAGCTGCTCAAGGCTATGAATGTTTGGACAAACCTGTTGCACAGCATTAAAGGCAGCAGATTGCCCTGCTGGCTCAAACAACTGCTGCATAAATGTTCCATTCACTTGCTCAGTGCAACTCAATAGCAATTTAGCAAATGCCGGATACCAGAGCCGTTGATAGTAAAGTACACCGTCGCTAATCAAAGTGTTGAGCGAATATTGCGGCGTATATTCAGGCGGCATTGGCACTTTCATATAACGTTCAAAATAGTGCTGATTAA
This sequence comes from Neiella holothuriorum, assembly GCF_019457915.1. Classification (GTDB taxonomy): domain Bacteria; phylum Pseudomonadota; class Gammaproteobacteria; order Enterobacterales; family Neiellaceae; genus Neiella; species Neiella holothuriorum. The sequence goes on along the minus strand of NZ_JAHZSS010000003.1, from coordinate 137,593 downwards.
TGGATTGCAAACCAGCAAAGTTCGACATGCCAAGGCGATGATAGTCGAGCGATACAGATGCTCTGAATAACTTCTTGGCAATCCGCTTAGGTGATTTTATTTGGCCAGCCAGCCATGGATCATGGTCAGCCATCAACGCTTCGAACAGCGCCATGCCCAGTCGAGAGAAATCTCGCTCGATAGGGCTGCCACTAAGGCCATGGTACTCCGCCCTCGCCATTGCATGTTGTACTGCCTGCCCTAATTGACGATAGAAGCTACGTCGATCGCGCCCGTACCAAGCCGTTATCGGTAGCGCCATCAACACCGCACTTTCGGCTTCTCCGCCACCGTAGACGCCATGGCGTAATGCTCGGTGGCGTGCCGATGCCGATTTATTTGAGCGCGCAAACACATCAAAATACACAGTGGCTAACACTCGCGGTTGGTCATCGCCATTAGCTGTGACACTAAGGTGATACGCCGCTACACCTGGGTGCCAATAACGGGCCGGTTGATTATGTTGCTGTTGTTCAAGCTGTTTGGGGGTTAATAAATCAGGTGCAACCACAGGCGTAAATTGCAGACCAAACTGCTGCAAATACTGAAATGTTTGTTGCATTACCGCTATTGGACTTTGACCAACATCAGCAGCCGAATCCGGCGCCCTTACACTGGTATATAACCAGTCACTGTGCTCGAATTGTTGGGGTAAGTTGGCCGCTGCAGTAGCTGCCAAATATTGCATCACCAGCTCAGGGCTATCGAGCAATTGGGTGCGCAACTGATAATCTGCAAAATTTGCGGCCCCATGATTTTTAGCCCATAACTGGCGTTGATTGAGCACCATATCCAGTTGCATCATATTTTCTGGCATGCCTTTGGACTGTAATGCAACCCATGCCATACGGCGGCATTCGGTAGCCACTGGGTAGCGCAAAAATCGAATCACCTGGGCGCCTCGTAATGGCAATTCGAATTGGTCATTGCTGAGCCAACGTTGTAATTGATCGGTCGGCACACCCTGCTGGCATTGTTGCGGCAGACGTAACTTTTTATCCAATGCTCGCAAGGTTTGTTGATAACCAGCTTCTGCGTAATGTAACCGTTGATTGCTTTGCTGTGCTCGCTCACCGGAGACTAAACCTGCCTGATGCAACCAAAGCCCAAGCAAACGGCTGCCCTGCTTGGATAGCGTCTGATCTTCCAACGCACTAAGCATGTCACTCGTTTCATCAAAACTTAACCACTGCTGCTCAATGGTCGATAAGGCGTCAAGGCATAGCAACGCCTGCTGCCGCAGATCGGCATTGGGTGACGCGTCTGCTAACACCATGGAAATGGCTATTTGCGATTCCAAGCCAGCAACAGCTTCATCAAGTAAACGAAGCAACTGCTCATCGGCTTCAACATCTCGACTTAAGATTTGATCGATACGGCCGGCGGCTTGCTCGCATTGCATGGCAAGTTCGCCAGCACTTTGTGGCCATTGCGTTGGCGATTGCACCTGCGCATGCCCAGCGGTTAACCAACAGCAAGTGAACGCACAAAATATAGCTACTAGAGTTTTAATGTTAGGCACTGGGCAGTACTCACAGAATGGCCGTCTTATCATCATCCAATCTTAGTCTTACGTTGCTGTCGAATCGAGCCGACCAATTACAACTTTTATCAAACTCGTCATCATACCTTCCAGATACAAAAAAGCTCGGCATATGCCGAGCTTTTTTATCAACCTTGGTTCCTTTTACGATGCTGGAACAATCACCGCGGCGGACTCTTCAGAAATGGTCAATTGCTGACCTGCAGTACTAATAAACTCTGCAGCTTGCTGTTGCATGGTAGCCGTCACTACCGCATTTTTAGCCGCATCCGGCGCAATGCCTTCGACTGCAGCAGGGCTTAACAATGAACTATGGAAACCGTACATAAAACGCACTGCACCCATAATCCCATCGCTATCGGCTTGCGAACTAGAAATGGCAGGTAACGAAAGTGCACCAATTAGTGCCTCGGTACCGGCTACCGGCCAACCATTTGCGGCTGTACTGTTGGGTAGCACATGATCGCTTAAGTTCTCCGCACCATTACCAACCACTTCGTGCAGTAAAACCGGCGTTTCAAGAGCACTTAGCGTACTGGCGAAATTGATACTATCCGCACTATCGAGTACTTGTTGAGCGGCGAACAAAAATTCGTTCAGCACCGTCGGATACACCGCATCGACCATTGCTTGGTACTGCTCAGGATCATTTTCTGCAATCGCTTCTAGCTCTTCTGCAGTGAGTGAGAAAGCTGTCTGTAACGCTTCCGAAAACGTATCGGACGCAGTTAAACCATCTTTAAGCACCGGAGCGAAGGTGGTTGAAAACGCCACACTTGGCCCATAGCCGCCGGTCGGTACGTTAAGCACCGCACTATTGAAGGCAAATGGATTCGCCATTTCTACGCCGTCAACCACAAACGGTGTATTGGCGACCGTAACAGCAGATGTGCCAACAATGGCGCCTTGTGACATGCCAACAAAACCAACGTGGCTAGCATCAAGCAATGGTGCCTGCATCATGGCCGCATCTTGCAACGCTGTGAATGTAATGGCCGCGCGGAGGGTTAAAATATCAAGCGCACTTTGTCGCATGGCATCGCGGACTGACATCAGGCTTGAAAGGTTCAAGTACGTCAATACATTACCATTCGCATAAGCCGCTCCGTTACTTGGCGCCGTTGCGGTTAGCTCATACACGCCATTGCCGGTCAGATCGGCGCTACGGGCACCATGCATTGGCAAATCAAGGGCAATCGTCGCTTGCCCTTGCAGCGCCATTGTTCCGGCCAAACCAAGCACTGATTCTTTTAGGCTGGTAATGCCATGAGCAAATACGGCAACAGGCCAGCCCGCGGCAGGTTCAGTCAAGGTGAGCTCAGCAGGAAGCAACGACATATCAATGCCCGCTAACGATGCTCGAATGGCATTCACGGTTGTTGTATCAGGCACGGTAATCAGCACTGGTACTTGTTGCAGACCTTTGACTAAGCCAAGCGGATTGTATTGAGTCAGATGTTTTTCAGAATCAACTGGGGTGCCGCTGGCGTCAGGCACATTGATTTGCAAACCAACCCATTTGCTCGGATCCGCTAGATCTTCCGGTGTTAACGCCGGATTTTGAGTCATGGCTTGGATAGCGAACGATTCTTGCGTTAGCGAGCCATCCGCCAAAGCGCCGGCAATCGAAACAGGGCTATCGCCTTGCGCTTGCCAATATGTGAACAACACATCACAGACACCGGTGGTGACCAATTCGGTCAAATCACAGTTGTCGGTGCTGGCAATGTCTTGGAACATGACTAAATTGACCGTCGCACTATAAACATTTGCAGCACTTGCGATCAACGCAGCTTGGCCTTCTAACACAACACCGGATAGAGCAAGCATTTCCGCTGCATTTAATCCTGTATCGGTAATATTGCTAAGCGTTGGCTGGCTATTAGCAACCACCAGTCGACTAATCGACATCACATCCACTACTGACTGCGTAGTAAACGGCATGCTGTAATTCACCGTATCTAAATCAACACCAGCTTCTGCTAAGCCTGCCTCATAGCTGTTAACGGCGGCTTGTAGCAGCAATTGTGATTCTGATCCTAGCGGCTGCGTTTCAACATCGAGGCGCAACAACTCATAGCTCGACGATGGCAACACCGAGCGACCTTCAGAGTCTTCGAGCAAGGTTGTGGTTGCCAATAAATAAGACGTTTTGGGTTTTAGTGGCTTAATGGGCACCACAACAAAATCAGTCCCATCAGATTGAGTGATAAAGTCGACGCCATAAGTTAATTGCGACACCACTTTACAAAGGTGGCCTGTCGACACAGTCACACAATCAGGATCGGATGACAGCGGGCTACCTAAAATCACCTCAAAAAGCTCAGCGGCGCCAACTTGAGCAGCACTTTCTACACTCAAGCTGTAATCACCAAATGACGCTTGCGGATAATCCATTTCGATAACAATGGGCGCACTCGTGCCCCAACCGTCCAACGAACTAAGGGCAACGGCAGGGTCCGTTAAATCCATTGGATCATCGACCGGTATGTCGAGCGTGCCATCCGTGGTGGTTAGTAGCAAAATGTCCGATGGCAACGAAATTTCACTATTAGCGGGATCAAAGACGATTCGCGTGTAAGGAACGGCAGGTTCTTGATCGTTGGCAATGTCTTTTAGCGACTCGCCACCGCCACAACCAGCCAGCAACGCCAGTAACAGCGGCGCAGCCGTGTAATTTGTTATTTTCATTATTCTCCCCAACTTCTTGTCATTGTTATGGTGTTAATCGTCCTTTCGTTAACACAAATGTAAAATTCAAACTCGCGTTTGAATAATCCATTAAAGCTAAACCAATAGGAGCAATTGCACTAGTGCCATCCTGTTACCTTGATCCCAGTTCCAATAATTTGGGTCGAGCAACAAGCTCAGGTACACTGCGCACAGAATTTTTCGGGTGAGCTGTTATGAACGTTCAAACTGTTGCGCAAGACGCATTTAAAAATAAAGTGATTTTAGTAACCGGTGCCGGCGCGGGTATTGGCCGACAAGCCGCAACCTCATTAGCTGCGCATGGTGCAACTGTTATTTTGTTGGGACGAACCGTCGAAAAGTTAGAGCAAGTTTATGATGCCATTGTTGCTTCGGGCGGGCCCGAGCCAGCCATCATTCCACTTGATTTAAAAGGCGCGACGGAAAAACACTACCTCGACATGGCCGCAACCATTGAATCAAGTTTGGGTCAGCTCGATGGTGTTCTTCACAACGCAAGTGAGCTTGGTGTCCTTGGCTCTATTGAACAAACCGACATGGCGATGTTTGATGAAGTGATGAAGGTTAATGTGACCGCCCAGCTCAACATGACAAAAGCGCTGTTGCCATTGTTGAAGAAAGCCGATGCCGGGCGCATCGTGTTTACTTCGTCGTCCGTGGGTAAAAAAGGTCGCGCGTTCTGGAATGCCTACGCGATTTCAAAATTTGCTACCGAAGGTTTAATGCAAGTATTGGCAGATGAAATGAGCAATACCAATGTTCGCGTCAACTGCATTAATCCAGGTGCAACTCAAACCGGAATGCGTGCTAAAGCTTACCCAGCAGAGGACGTCTCATTGCTGAAACAGCCCGCAGATTTAATGCCTCTATACCTTTATTTGTTGAGTGTTCAGGCGCAAGAAAACGGCCAGAGCATAGACGCTCAGCCCAAATAACGACTGAAAGATGACTCACCAGCAGGTGGTATGTATTCAACCTGCTTGATTTAAGCAATGCAAAACACAGCTTATACTTGTGTTTTGCCCTTAACGAAGTTTGTTTGTGCACGCCGTTCAGCAATTATTTGTTCAGTCTAAAGCTCAAAGCACCCGCCCCTATATTGGCCGCGGTAGCCACAACGATCGTTGTATTGGATGCCGCCAACCCCCTGCTCAATGTATTTGTCAGCAATGCCCTGAGCCAGTGGAAACCGCCGCGTTTTTGCTGATCATGTATCAGGGCGAAGTGTTTAAGCCGAGCAATACCGGCTGGTTAATTGCCGACGTTGTTGCCGATTGCCACGCCTACAACTGGTCTCGCACCGAGCCAGCCCCTGCTATGTTGGCACTGCTGAATAACCCGAGATATCAGCCCATCGTTATCTTTCCCGGCGAATATGCCCTACCCGAGCAGCCTGTCAGCGCAAGTATTCCGCCCCTACAACGTGGCAAACAGCCTTTGTTTGTGATCCTTGATGGCGCATGGCGTGAAGCCTGTAAAATGTATCGTAAAAGCAACTACCTCCATCAACTACCGATGTTGTCGTTTAGCCCCGCAGCGATATCGCGATTTGAGCTGCGTACAGCCTCTCGCGATCATCAGTTGGCGACAGCAGAAGTTGCGGCATTGGCACTCGATCTATTCGGTGATCAACGCGCAGCCACACAGCTAAACAATTGGTTTGATCGCTATTCCCTCGCCAGTTTGAGTGAAGCTAGGCGGCAACGCGGATCATAAATTTAACCTATTGATTAAATTTCGATTTGGCAGTCGCCTTCACTATTGTCAGCTACTCCCTTCAGCGCTAGAGTGGTGATGAATTGAATGCTCATCGCGATAGAAACCCAGCGCGCCTTTCAGTTCTCAAGGAGAAAGAGAATGACAACCACAAGCAAGGAAAAACGGTATTGCGCAAGCTGCCAACATGACACTCAACATGTGGTGGTGGTCGCCCGTAAAGCCAGTCCATTTCGCAATGAAAAACACCGATCGCTGAAAGAGTTTTTCACTGGCTTGATCAACGGTTGGGCGGCGGGCCCTTTATTGGCGGAAATTGACGATCATGAACGGCATGTGATTTGCGAACAGTGCGGCACCAAAATCGTACAAGGGTAATTCAACCAGTTCTTACTCCAATAAAAAACGGCGCCTGAAGGCGCCGTTTTGTTTTAAATTGAAACGTAATCGTTAATGTAAACTGCGGTTAGCCGCGACCTTGTCGACGTTTAGGCTGTTGCTTAGTTTTAGGCTTTGCGGAGGTTGCTTTATGACGCTGCAGCTGGCGCGCCCTACTTTTTTGGGCCGTGCGGCGTAGTCGATGGGTATTAACCTTGTTGTCTTTGGTCATGTCTAGCATGGTGCGGGTTTCGTGCTGCAGTTGCACCGAGTCGCGCAATACGTTGACGTCTTCAAGCGGCAGCTCAAGCCAAGCTCCGTGTGGTAATTTTTTCGACAACACTGTGTTGCCATAACGCACCCGAATCAACCGGCTAACCGTGACGTCCTGACTTTCCCACAAACGGCGAACTTCACGATGCTTGCCTTCGTGTAACGTCACATGAAACCACTTATTGGCACCTTCACCGCCTGCGGCGTGAATGGTGTCGAACGATGCTAAGCCATCTTCGAGCATAACGCCCTGCTTCAAGCGCTTAATCATGGCGTCATCCACGGCACCAAAAATTCGAACGGCGTATTCACGCTCAAGTTCATAAGATGGGTGCATCAAGCGTGAAGCAAGTTCACCATCGGTGGTAAACAACAATAAGCCAGATGTGTTCAAATCGAGACGACCCACCGCAATCCAGCGGCCAATCGACAATTTAGGTAAGCGTTCAAAAACCGTTGGACGACCTTCAGGATCTTTGCGGCTGCAAACTTCACCTTCAGGTTTGTGATAAGCAATCACACGGCAAATGGTGTCACTGTCTGAACGGGTTTGCACAATGTTGCCATCGAGTCGCAACACGGCATCATCCTCAACGCGATCGCCGAGTTTGGCAGTGGAGCCATCGACACTAACGCGACCCGCGCTAATGACTTGTTCCATTTCGCGACGCGAGCCTAAGCCACTGCGGGCCAATACTTTTTGCAATTTTTCACTCATGAGGATTCCGTTTATGTTTGGTCAACACAGGATGTAGCCTTCTCAGGCGGCGCAGGATTGTAGCACAGTATAAACCCGTCGCACGTTTGTTGTTCAGCAAACTGAATTTTTTACTGCGTTAATTAGCATTAATTGCCATTAATGCTTGTTTGGAAACAGCGAACATCTTTAAATGGCATCAGGAATATTAACGAAACTAGCTACCATGCCAGACCCGCAACCTGAACAAAATAAATTGACCTTAACTTACCGTGTGGAGCCCGGCTGCCTTGGGCCTGACGGCAAAGATCATATCGAAGGCTTTTGTCAGTTCGCCAACAGAGCGGTATCAACGTTAGATGCCGATTTCGTCAACTGGCAAGTCATTCCCCGCTACGACAAATCGCTACCCGAAATGGAATTCAGCGTCAGAGGTAAAAGCTTGCCCCGCAGCAAAGCCGAGCAATACTTAGCCGCCATTGACGCTGATTTAGATGAGTTTGAAGCGCATTTAGGTGATGCGCTTGTGCGTATGATCGAAGCCTATCGCAATAGGCTTTAAGTCACATCAAGCGTGAGGATCTTCGAACGGCGTTGGAGGTTATAAAGCTGTTGTTTACTTGGCGGTAAGTCCGTCAATTCTCCCATCACAAAGCCATGCTCCAAAAACCAATGAATACTGGTCGTCGTCAGCGCAAAAATACGCTCACAGCCCATCGTTTTTGCTCGCTGAACTGCCGCTTTAAGCAATAATTCGCCACGTTGCGCCTGACGATAAGTTGGGTCAATTGCTAAACAAGCAAACTCAGCGCACTTGTGCTCTAGCCAAGGGTATAGCGCCACACAACCAATCACTAAGCCGTCGCGCTCTACCACAGTGAAATGTTCAATTTCAGTTTCGAGTTGCTCCCGCGAACGTCGCACTAAAATGCCTTGCTGCTCGAGTGGCCGAATTAAATCAAGAATACCGCCGATGTGAGAAATATTGGCGGCATTCATCCGCTCGGCACTTTCGGTCACCAGTTGCGTACCGATACCGTCGCGCGAAAACAGTTCTTGAAGCAAGGCGCCATCGTCTTTGTAACTCACCAAGTGGCATCGATTGACCCCACTGCGGCAGGCTTTAATTGCAGCAGTCAAAAAGTTATGTGCTGCCGGACAAGCAAAAATATGATGCTCGGGCTGACTCAGTACCTGCTCGGCATCACTCGGCAACAGTTCAGGCCGAACCTGCTGAGCTTCATCCAAAATGCCCGGCAGCTCGGAGAAGCCAATCATCTTCTCCGCTTTGATACGAATGGCAATTTGAGTCGCAATTTCTTCTGCCGTGAGATTAAAACTCTCTCCAGTCACCGAAGCGGCAATCGGCCCGTGTAACACAATATTGTTGCTGCTAAGCAGGTTGTCGATGCATTCAACATCAATGCGGCGCACACGTCCAGAGTGGCAGTGATCAATACCATCAATCACCCCGATCGGCTGGGCAATCACAAAGTTACCAGTAATCACATTGATATCGGAGCCCTGCATGGGCGTGTTACTCAGGCTCATCGATAAACGCGCCGTGATGTCGAGCTGCATCGCGCCAGTCACTTGTTTGACCTGCTCAAGTGCTTCGTTATCGGTAATGCGGATCTGGTTGTGAAAGGTTACATCTACATGCTGCCGAGCCATCGCACGGTCAATTTGCGGGCGTGCGCCAAACACTAAAACAAGCTTAATACCAAGCGTATTTAATAAGGCTATATCATTGAGAATGTAGCGAAAGTTTGGGTGTTCGATAGCTTCTCCGCCGACCATAACCACAAAGGTTTTGCCGCGGTGAGCATTTACATAAGGTGCCGAGTGACGAATGCCGCCGACTAAATCAGTGGTGCGCACAATCAAATCCCGTGTCTGTGCTTTAATCTATAGCGGCTAAGTATGCCTGCGACCGGCATTAAAGCAAGACTTCGACTAACTTTTGTTCGCTTCGCAACGACGCCAACTTATTGATCTTAGCGTTGAAACTGAGTAAAGCGTCATATCCTGCTAAAAGTGGATTAGGTATTATGCAAACTGCACTTTTAGATAGGTAATTAAAAACCATGACCGAATCGGTTAGACAGGACGTTAAACGTTGGCTCGAAAACGTGGTGATTGGGCTTAATTTATGCCCCTTTGCCGCTCGCCCGCACCGAATGCGGTTAGTTGATATTGTGGTTTCGACAGCTACCGATGAAGAGCAGCTGTTGACCGAATTACATCACGAAATCGCTCGATTAATAGCAACGCCAGTTGATGAACTAGAAACGACACTCATCGCCGTGCCAAACATGCTGTTGTGCTTTCAGCAGTACAACGATTTTCTAGACATCGCCGATGCATTATTGGAGCAAGGCGGCTGGCAAGGGGAAATCCAAATTGCGAGTTTTCACCCCGACTATCAATTTGTCGATTCGGAGCCTGATGACACCAGTAACCTAACCAACTGCTCGCCCGTACCTATCTTCCATTTAATTCGCGAGCAAAGTCTGACCGATGCGCTCATGAATTACGCAGATCCCGACAAAATACCATCCCGCAACATCGCAAAGTTAGAGCGCCTAACCTTGGACGAATTGAAAGATTACTTCCCATATTTGTATAAGTGATTTTAGGCTTTTGCTTGAATCCAAAAGCTAATGTGTTACAAACGCTGTTCGAATCTATTTCTCTCTGTATTAGGCAAAAGGTTAGGCATGAGCAGCAAACATAAAGCAACGGCTGTAGTCAGTGGTGGTCGCGACAGTAAATGGACAAAAGGTGTTGTTAACCCGCCGGTCATGCGCGCTTCCACGGTTGTCTTTGAGTCGGTTGCCCAAATGAAGCAAGCGACAGGCAATCGCGCTAATCAGACGTTGTTTTACGGTCGCCGCGGCACCGACACGAGCTTTGCTTTTGCTGATGCAATGGTGGCCTTAGAAGGTGGGGAAGGTTGCGCGATTTATCCTTGCGGCACCGCTGCAATTACTGGTGCGCTGTTATCGTTCCTAAAAGCTGGCGACCATTTATTAATGGTTGATACAGCTTACGAGCCAACCCGCGATTTTTGCGACAAGATGCTAGCTAATTTGGGTATCGAGACCACCTATTACGATCCGTTAGTAGGCGCTGGTATTGAAGCCTTGATGAAAGCCAATACAAAGGTGATCTTCACCGAATCTCCTGGCTCGATCACCATGGAAGTGCAAGACGTACCAGCCATTGCTGAAGTCGCCCACCGTCACGGTGCGATTGTTATGCTCGATAATACGTGGGGCGCCGGCATGTTGTTTGATGCCTTTGCTCATGGCGTGGATATCAGCATTCAAGCCGCTACCAAATATGTAGTCGGCCATTCCGATGTCATGCTTGGAACAGCCGTAGCAACTAAAGCCTTGTGGCCGCAACTGCGTGAGAATAGCTACCTATTGGGACAATGCACATCGCCGGACGATCTGTACTTAGCCATGCGTGGCATGCGGACGCTCAACGTACGTATGCAGCAACATCAAGAAAACGCACTGAAAATTGCCAACTGGCTTGCTCACCGGCCAGAAGTGGATCATATTCGCCACCCAGCATTTTCAAGCTGTCCCGGTCATGATGTGTGGCAGCGCGATTTTACTGGCTCCAACGGCTTGTTTTCGTTTGTTTTAAAACAAGGCCATCAGAAAGCAACAACCGCCATGCTCGATGGCATGCGCCATTTTAAAATGGGTTACTCCTGGGGCGGCTATGAGTCTTTAATTCTGGCGGTTTACGGCATTGAACGATTACGTACAGCTACCGAATGGCAAACTCAAGGCCCTCTTATTCGCCTGCACGTGGGTTTAGAGCATGTTGATGACTTAATTGAAGACTTAGCGGACGGGTTTGAACGGTTTAATCAAGCGCTATAGATAATCATTGTTGATACCTGTTACGGCGTTTGAGCGCCGTAACGTCAGCGTTTAGCCTTATTATCATTGCTATTCGATAATCGAATCCGTTTCCTACTGGTTGAAATAAACCAGTAGGAACCCAAGCGGACAAATCAATTCAACCGATAAATGTCCGCTATTCAATGGCGTTGCTCGCCGTTAGTTAGCAATAAACTCTTGTTTCATTTCGCTTACGCCAGAGTAATCAGCAAGCACATCAACACCAGTTAGGTAGCGGCGTAGCATATCCAGCGCAATGGCCGCTGCCTGCTTACGTATCATTGTGCGGCCGCGGTTTGGTAATTTGAGAAGCTGCTGGTAAACACCAGTTGGCGTTTTTAACGCAAACGCTACGGTTCCCACGGGCTTGTTAGGCGTATCACCGCTTGGGCCAGCAATCCCGCTAGTCGCCAAAGCAAAATCCGTATTGGCGTTAACGGATGCACCACAGGCCATGGCTGCAGCAACTTCTGCCGAGACTGCGCCATATTGCGCCAAAACCGTTTCAGGCACGGCGAGATCTTGTTGCTTCGCTTCATTGCTATAGGTGACATAGCCACGTTCAAAGTATGCGGAGGAGCCCGCTTCATGCACCAACCAATCGGCAATCATTCCGCCGGTACACGACTCAGCAGTAGCCAACTTAACACCGCGAGCAAGCATCAATTGCTGAATGTGGGCCGCTAAGGAGAGCTTTGCGTCGACAAAGACATAGCCACCTAAACGTTGGTTAATGCCTTGTTTGACTGTCGATAACTGCTCCTCAGAAACATCTGATGGGACACTCAGTTTCACTTCAATGGTCGGCTGAGACGAACGATAGCCAAGGGTACAGCCTGACGGCAACGGCAAATCATCAAGCAAGTCCGCTAATAACGATTCGCTTAATCCAATAGTCAGCCAGCGATGCAGGCTTGGCGCTTGTTGCTGGGCGTGTTGCAACAGCGTTGGGATCACCTGATCGTGAATCATCCGTTTGAATTCATGTGGTACGCCAGGGGTAAACATCAACTGGCAATTATCATGTTGAATCGCAAATCCGCAAGCAGTACCTACTGGGTTATCAATCATTTGCGCCGATTCAGGGATCATGGCTTGTTTGATATTTGACGCCGGCATGACCCGATTAAGCTTGGCATAATATTGCTCAAGCTTGTCACGCCATTCGGGTAACTCGCGCATGCCCTCGCCTAACCAAGTGGCAGCAGCTTCTGCACTTAAGTCATCGGTTGTTGGGCCGAGGCCGCCATTTACAATACAAAAATCACTGCGTTCAGCCGCGAGTGAAAATGCATCTAATAATGAGGCCATGTCATCACCCACGGTAACGTGCCAGGCCAACTTTAGGCCGTGCTCGTGCAATTGCTCTGCTAGCCACGCTGAGTTTGTGTCGACGATATCGCCGGCAAGGATCTCTTCGCCTGTGCTAATCAGGGCTATTTTCATAACGTACTCCGTGAAAATGAAAGTGATATGGTTAAAATGTGAGTGTCTAGTGGTCTTTAATCAATACTGCGTTTTGGCCAGTCGAACGCCTGTAATCTAGCGACGTCGTTTTCAAAATCAAACTGCGCCACCGCCAGCGTTGGAAATGCTTCAATAGCAGATTCGGCAAATAGCTCGGCCGCAAGGTGAATCGCGGGGTTGTGGCCAATCAACCAAACAACTGCTTCACGTCTTTGAGCAACCAGTTGTTGTAAATCAGTGGCGCTAGCGCCGTAAATTTCATCGCAGATCTGCAAGCGTTCAGCGGCAATATTGAGTGTTCGCATCAAGCATACGGCAGTACTGTATGCGCGGATTGCTGGCGAGCACAAAATCACATCGGGTAAGTTACTGCGAACAATTGGCCGTTGCGACATTTGTTGCGCAGCGGCATAACCTCGGTCATTGAGCGGTCGAAGCAGATCATCAATATCATGACGCCAACTTGACTTAGCGTGACGGATTAGCAGCAAACGTTGCATGACTCACCATTTCCTTGTAATTGCAGCACGCGGATCTGTGCGTCGATGGTTAGTGTCAATTCAGCCAACGTCGACAGTTCATCTTTAGCTTGCTGTGATGAACGGAAGAAATGAGGCGTCATTAATAGCAGTTGTTGCAACTGATCTTGCGGTAAGCAGATTTTAAACTGCACAGGCAGCATCTGCCCGACCAACTCAAAACCCTGAGTTTGCGCTTGTTCGGCAGACCAAGGACGGTGAGGCTTAATGTCTTGGTAGAGCTTTTGCCGCAATTCAATCAAATGATTTGGGCCAGCATCTACGAGCAGTAATTGGCCTCCCGGTTTCAGCACGCGCTTAAATTCGCTATAAACCGGAAACCCAAACATACATAACAGTATGTTGAGATAATCATTGGTTATTGGAATATTTTTACTACTCGCAACCAACCAACGTGCATTTTTATAGCGCTTGCTTGCCGCAAGCACAGCCCATTTGGAAATGTCGTAACCAATGTATTCTGCGCGTTCAGGTGAACAAGCCTGCGCGACCTGCTGTAAATAATAACCATCACCACAACCAGCATCAGCCAACCGCATTATTTCTTCGCCGCTTTGCTCAACGTGTTGCTGAATAACATCGGCAAGCGCATTGGCAAGTGGTTGATAGTGTCCGTTAGTCAGTAATGCCGAACGCGCTGCGACCATTTCTTTGCTGTCACCGGGATCACTTGAGCGCTTGTGCTGAACAGGCAGTAAATGACAATAACCTTGCTTCGCCACATCAAAACTGTGCCCCTGTTGACATAGTAAACTACGCTCTTTGTTAACCAACAATGAGCCATCCAACGGGCAACAAAGCCCTTGAGCATCAAGCATGTCTGTTCCAGTTTGTTGTTTGCGCCTTTATTTTTCACGCCACAGTGTAACGGCTCAGCGCGGGGTGAGGCAAAGCCAATGACTTTACGGGAAAAAGTGATATAGTTCACATTACGATTGACGGAGCGAAAAATATGTCCACACAGCAACCCACCATGCCTGAAGCCCCGAAAGGCCAAATGTTACTGCGCACGCTAGCAATGCCTGCTGACACCAACGCCAACGGCGATATTTTTGGTGGCTGGATCATGTCCCAAATGGATATTGCCGGCGGCATTATGGCGAAGGAAGTCGCCAAGGGCCGAACTGCGACTATTGCCGTCAACAGTATGAAATTCATACAGCCGGTAAAAGTTGGCGATGTTGTGTGCTGCTACGGTCATTTGGAGCGTGTTGGTAAAACCTCTATTACGCTCGGGCTCGAAGTTTGGGTCAAACCAGTGCTTCGCGAACAGCAGGCACAAGAGCATTTTTTAGTCACCGAAGCCTGCTTCACGTATGTCGCCATTGACTCCAACGGCAATAAGCGCGAGATCCCGAAGGATTATTCGATATAAATGAGTGATTTTTACGCATGACGTTACGCCCAAACAAAAAACTCTCGAATAGATCTCAATTCTGGGCTTGTACCAAACTTAAAACTCATTAACCTAGTGCGCGATTGTTTTCGCAACCTGTAAATGGACTTGATATCACATGTCTGAGCTTCGTTTTGAAGTATCTGATCCTTCCTCTAAGCTAGCGACGGAATTGCTGCGCCAATTTAAAGAAGAAGTGAATAAGCGTTACCCTGATGAACTAGTCCGCGATATTGATATTAACGACTTTATTAGTCGCGGCGGTGTTTTCTTAATTACCTACTCTGGCCAAGAAGTGGCCGCTTGTGGCGCTTTTTATCCACTGAACAAATCCGAGATTGAGCTCAAACGTATGTATGTGCTGCCAGATTATCGTGGCCAAGGCTTGGCTCGTCGTTTAGTCGCACATTTGGAAGATATTGGCCGTAAACAGGGCTACGCAAAAATGTTGCTCGAAACTGGCCGACGCCAGCCTGAAGCTATTGGCTTGTACCTGAGCGAGGCGTATCACGAAATTGACCCTTTTGGTCAATATGTTAACGATCCAAACAGCATCTGCTTTGAGAAGCTCATCTAACCAACGCCGGTTACTATGACGCAAATTGCAAACCTAATCCTGATTGTCATAACTGCAGCAGCGCTGCAGTTGTTTGGCCAGCTCCTGACAGATCACACCATTGATGTGGCGTTACCTGCTTGGCTGTTCGATCAGTTTGGTTTTGATTTTGGGAATTTGCTTGCTGAGTTAGTCACATACCTGCTGCCTTGGTTGCTACTTTCGCTGGTTATCACCATTCCCCTAGCCCGTTTCACTCAACAGTTTGCCAATATCGCTGGCGTATTGGTGTTCATCTGCCTGTTGGCGCTCGATTACGTGGGCCCACAACACCTTGATGTGATGGCTGATAGCATTTGGCATAGTATTCCTACCCTGCTCGCCTGGGCTTGCCCAATTCTCGCCTGTTGGCTTAACCGGATCTGGTTAAAGGGCTAATTGCGGTTATTGACCTCGATATTCTGTAGCAGCGGCCAAGTTATCTCCCTCAACGAGAGCTCTGCTCCAGTGTTCTTGTTTTGCTAGATGATAACTATGCTCTGCTAACACCAGATCTGCGGTAAGCCGAATCACATAGGGCAGTGACTGAGCTGAATTAGCGAACCTTCGCTCCAGCAAAATCTCGCCTCCTCGCTCTGGTAACCACACCTCCCCTTTAAAGCTGGTTTTAGCCAACATGCGTTGCAATTTCGGATTGTTATCCTCCATTGCCATGGCAATCAGTCGAATTTTCTGCTGACCACTTTGGCGAATATGTTCGATTTGCTCTAGCGATTTGTAACAACTGGCGCACCAAGAAGCGAAAAAATAGATAACTGCAGGTTCGCCTCTGAGGTCTTCAAATCCAATTGTGGAACCTTGTAGATCAATCAGAGAAATATGTTCAACAGGCTGGCCAAGCGCTCGCAACGATTGAGCAGCAACCTGGTGATAGTCATCGGCATGACTGCTGGCCGCCAAAAGTAAGCCCATAAGCATTATCCATTGCTTCATATTGCGTCCTTGTTTAATAAGTCTTTGCGTTGCCTCGGTTAACCTTTGTTAACAAGGCGTGTTAGCTCTGAGTAGCGTGCAAACTGTTTATCAATATAGCTACAGCTCGGCTTTACTTTCCACCCCTTCTTTTCAACGACATTAACGAGCGCATCAAACAGCACTCCAGCAAGACCTTGGCCACGATGACTTGGCGCCACTACAGTGTGGTGCGCATCAATAACGCCCTCTACAGGGCCGCTGAATTGCAACTCAGCATAATTGCCAATACGAATGGTTCCGCCATTTTCAATAAGCTCGACGGAAATTGGATCTTTACCCATTGCTCATCTCCAATAACTCTGACTAATTAATACGCCATTAGGCCACGATCCATGCTCCGTCTCGATTCCTGCTTAACTTAGAAGTCGCCGCTCCGGCTTTCTCTGGGTAAATAGAATGCTTCCGCGACGGGAGTGGTACACGGATGTGACGTGTAGGAAACTAAGGAAGGATACCATCCGTGCGTGTTCACCGCCGATAATTACTCCTGCATTATCAGCATACAGCCCATCCATGGGCATCGCCGCTCCTGCGCATCCGTGCGCCCTCGGCATACCGTTCGTCCTGAACATAAAAAAGCCCCGCAAGTTTTCACTTGCAGGGCTCTTCATTCTTTCAAGAAAACTTACTTAGCAGCTTTCTTTTCTTTCTCTGCAGCAATTACAGCTTCTGCTACGTTGGCAGGACATGCCGCGTAGTGGCTGAATTCCATTGAGAACTGACCACGACCAGATGTCATAGTACGCAGTGAACCAATGTAGCCAAACATTTCAGACAGAGGAACGTCTGCCTTAATGCGAACACCAGTTGCACCAGCTTCTTGGTCTTTGATCATGCCACGACGACGGTTCAAATCACCAATTACATCACCAACGTGATCTTCTGGAGTGAACACATCAACTTTCATGATTGGTTCAAGAAGTTGTGGGCCAGCTTTCGGCATAGATTGACGGTATGCACCTTTCGCTGCAATTTCAAACGCTACAGCAGAGGAGTCAACGGCGTGGAAGCCACCATCAAACAATTCAATTTCAACGTCAAGCAGTGGGAAGCCAGCCAATGGACCTTCTTCCATCATGACCTTGAAGCCCTTCTCAATCGCTGGGAAGAATTCCTTCGGTACGTTACCGCCAACAACGGTAGACTTGAATTGGAAGCCAGAGTTTTGCTCGCCAGGCTTAACACGGTAATCAATCTTACCGAATTGACCAGAACCACCAGACTGCTTCTTGTGCGTGTAGCTGTCTTCGATCGCTTGCGTGATGGTCTCACGGTAAGCAACCTGAGGTTGACCAACAGTCAGTTCAACACCGTAAGTACGCTTCAGAATATCTACTTTAATATCCAAGTGAAGTTCGCCCATACCTTTCAGGATGGTTTCACCAGAATCTTCATCAGTCTCAACCTGGAATGATGGATCTTCAGCAACCATTTTACCGATTGCGATACCCATTTTCTCAGTTGAACCTTTATCTTTTGGCGATACAGCAATCGAGATTACTGGCTCAGGGAAGATCATTGGCTCAAGCGTACAAGGGTTCTTCGGATCACACAGAGTGTGACCAGTTTGAACGTTCTTCATACCTACAACTGCGATGATGTCACCAGCCTGAGCAGTGCTTAGCTCGGTACGGTCATCAGCGTGCATTTCAACCATACGGCCGATACGCTCAGTTTTGCCAGTGGCAGAGTTAAGGATGGTGTCGCCCTTGTTCAACGTACCAGAATAAATACGAATAAAGGTCAACGCACCGAAGCGGTCATCCATAATTTTGAACGCCAACGCGCGGAAAGGCTCGTCAACAGAAACCAGTGCAGTTTCGCCAGTAGGCTCACCAGTTTCTTCGTCAGTCAGAGGCTGCGCATCAACTTCAACAGGGTTTGGCAAGTAATCAACAACCGCATCCAGAATCAACTGAATACCTTTGTTTTTGAACGCTGAACCACAGTAAGTTGGGAAGAAATCCATGGTGCGAGTACCGCTACGGATACAACGCTTGATGTCTTCCAATGAAGGCTCTTCGCCTTCCATGTAAGCCATCATCAGATCGTCATCTTGCTCAACAGCAGTTTCGATCAGTTGCTCACGGTAAGCAGCAGCATCATCAACCAAGTCGGCTGGGATGTCGGTGATCTCGTAGTTTTCTGGTAAACCAGTGTCATCCCAGATGTAAGCTTTTTGGCTTAATACATCAACAACACCAACGAAGTCATCTTCAGTACCGATAGGCAGAGTCATAACCAATGGGTTTGCACCCAAAACGTTTTTAACTTGATCGACAACGCGATAGAAGTCTGCACCCAAACGGTCCAGCTTGTTGACGAAGATGATACGAGCAACTTCTGAGTCGTTCGCATAGCGCCAGTTTGTTTCTGACTGAGGCTCAACACCACCAGAACCACAGAATACACCTACACCACCATCAAGAACTTTCAGCGAACGATAAACTTCAACAGTGAAGTCAACGTGGCCAGGGGTGTCAATGATGTTTAAACGGTGGTCTTTCCAGAAACAAGTTGTAGCAGCCGACTGAATGGTAATACCACGCTCAGCTTCCTGTTCCATAAAGTCAGTTGTTGCAGCACCGTCGTGCACTTCACCGGTTTTGTGGATTTTACCGGTTAGTTTCAAGATACGTTCTGTAGAAGTCGTTTTACCCGCGTCAACGTGGGCAAAAATACCGATGTTTCTGTACTTAGATAATTCAGCCATTTTCTTACTCAGTTGGTGATGAGCCTAAATTTGCGCGCAAGTATACAGGAATTCCTGTAAAGAATGCCAAGCTTGTTTTGATAAACAGTCACAATCCGATAAGAACAGCGGTTGTAAGGGTTTAGTTACAGCTTATTTGCTTGAATTCCGGTTCATTGGCGCCTTGAACAAACACATATATATGGGTACGTGCCGCGTTTTTCAACCCTATATAGTAGCCTTGATACGAGGTTGTGTTACCCAAAAACGTATCGATTCACCAAGGGCTCATCGGTTTGTCTTGGTCTGCCTCAAAATTAGCGGCCATTTGCTCAATGATTTCGAGTGACACCTGGTGTTTATTATGGCGCGCGCACAGCTGTTGTTGATGCTGTTCGGTCGGATCGCCCACTAGAATTCGTTTGACTTTATAGCCCAACGATTGAGCTGCACGTTGATAAGGCAAATATTCCCAACACGCCATATTGGTATTGTCACAAATCATGATGGGGTAACCCGCACACAACCCGTCAATAAAGCGAACTAAGTTAAGCGAGTGATATTTCGGTAGCAACTCAGCCTGAAATACATAACGCATGCCGTGCTGAAAATAATCATCAGTACTGCATATAATTTGATCGCGAGGGTATTGGCTGGCGTGCTGTTGCCACATTTGTTTGGCGAGGCGTGATTTGCCCGAGCCGGGCAAACCGCGCATGATGATGGCAAGTCGTTGACTCGAATTAGTCTTTTCCATCTTCGCTGATACGACTAGCAACGGCAGATTGTTGGTGTTTGTATTTGGCATCGGCCCGCTTGTTATATGGACGCGCGGCAGGAAACTCTAATTTTTCAAAGTTTAATGCGCCAATCTTCATCTTAGGACGCAGTGCCAACGGCAATTTACCGCTATTCATAAATTCAAGCACAATCCGGCCAGACCAACCCGGATCAATCCGGTGGGCTGTCACGTGCACCATCAAACCCAGGCGAGCTAACGACGAACGCCCGTCAAGCCAACCGACAATATCGGCCGGTAATGTCACCGACTCGTGGGTTACTGCCAACGCCAGTTCGCCAGGGTGTAAAAAGAAGGCGTCGCCATCTTTAATGTAGATTTCATCGCTCATCACAGCATTTAAAGCTGCATCAACGTCTTCGCGCGCGCCACTTAAATCAATATAAGGCGCAGTATGGTCTTGAAACACACGAAAGGTATTGCCCAAACACACATCCAAACTGACACCGCTAATCATCGCAGGGGCCGGCTTTGGCTCAATAACGATGGTACCGTCATCGAGTGCTTGTTCAATTTGAACGTCGTTCAATCTCATATTCGTGTCTACCTTCAAAAATTTGCCGCGTAGTTTATGCGCAAGTGACAATAAGATCACCTGCTTAAAAATAAATTAATAACTTGGATCAATCATCTGAGATATCAATTGCCACAGGATCAGCTTGCTGCTGTTGCCCCAGCCACACATGGTATGCCATTGCCGCGGCTGTATCTCGATAAATAGTAGCAAGCAGTGAATCGGGCTCAGCTACAACGGTTGGATTACCGTCATCAACATCATCACCTATTTGGCGATCTAGCGGTAACGCGCCAAGTAAAGGCACATCATATAGGTCGGCAATACGTTTACCGCCATCTTTTCCAAATAGGTAATCATGATGGCCACAATTACTACAGGCATGAAAACTCATGTTTTCGATCACCCCGGCAACGGGTACATCGACCTTTTGAAACATGGCTATACCTTTAACGGCATCGGCTAGCGCAATCGTTTGTGGCGTAGTGACAATCACCGCAGCAGAAACTGGCGCTACCTGCGCCAAGGTCAATTGAATATCACCAGTACCCGGTGGCATATCAACGATTAAGTAGTCTGCCTCCCCCCAAATGGTATCGCGCAGCAATTGCTGTAAAACTCCAGCAGCCATTGGGCCACGCCATACCGTTGCGGTGTCAGCTGCAACCAAGAAACCAACCGAGTTAACGACCAAACCATGGGTGCTGATCGGAATCATCATCTTTTCGCCATCGGCAAGTGCTGGCGTTTGTCCTTCACAGCCCAACATGAGAGGAAGCGATGGGCCATAAATGTCGGCATCTAACAACGCCACTTTGGCGCCTTCTTGCTGCAGCGCCAAGGCTAAATTAACGGCCGTGGTTGACTTGCCTACCCCACCCTTACCGCTCGATACGGCAATCACGTTTTTGACCTTAGCCAAGCTTGGTAGGCGCTCGCCAAGCGTTGCTACCGATTCGTGCTGAGCTTCAACTTCAACCTGTTTGCCCGCAGCCGCGTCATAGAGACGCTGCTTTTGTACGTCATCAAGGCGCTGCCAGAACCCTTTATTGGGAAAAGGAAAGATCAGCGTGACATGAATTGTGCCTGCCGTTTCTTGGACGTTAATATCAAGGCACAGCGAGCCCAGCGTAACTTGAGTCACGGGTTCAATCACTTGAAGTACAGCGGCTTTAAAATCTGACATGTTACGTCCTTGGCGATGGTATCTATCGATAATAATGGGTCAATAAAGGGTAGGAAAAGCGAACCGTCGGCATTCATGTCTATTGTGTCACGGCTAAGGCTTTTGAAGCCATACTGGCACAGCAACCTCGAATCACCAAGTTTAGACCGACATCGTATTTGACTGATGGGTTTACGGCCAAAGCAGGCGTCTGTTCGCCCTATAACGGTGGCCTTACAAGGCCAATCTGAGTTACCATTCGGCTTCTTTTATTAACTTCATAGTAAGCCCAAGACACGATGACAAATTCCGTTCGTGACATTTTGGTCACTTCTGCGCTTCCGTATGCCAATGGCCCGATCCACTTAGGCCACATGCTTGAATACATTCAGACCGATATCTGGGTTCGTTTCCAGAATCTACGTGGTAATAACTGCACTTATGTTTGCGCGGACGATGCCCACGGCACGCCGATCATGCTTAAAGCTCAGCAAATGGGTATTTCCCCCGAGCAACTGATTGCCGATACAGCGGTTGAACACCAACGTGACTTTGCTGATTTCATGGTGGACTTTCACCATTATCACAGCACCCACAGTGACGAGAATCGTGAACTGGCAGAGGGCATTTACTTCGCGTTGCGCGATGGAGGTTATATTAAAACCAAGACCATCAGCCAATTGTTCGATCCTGAGAAGCAAATGTTCTTGCCCGATCGCTTCGTCAAAGGCGACTGCCCGAAGTGTGACGCTACGGATCAAAATGGCGATAACTGCGACAACTGCGGCGCAACCTATAGCCCTACTGACCTGAAGAATCCTGTATCTGCCGTTTCTGGCGCAACGCCAGAGCTGCGCGACTCAGAACATTACTTCTTCGACTTACCTGCATTTTCCGACATGCTGCAGCAGTGGACTCAGTCAGGCCACTTGCAATCAGAAATGTCTAACAAGTTGGCCGAGTGGTTTGAGCAAGGCTTGCAGCAATGGGATATTAGCCGAGATGCGCCGTATTTTGGTTTTGAGATTCCTGATGCTCCGGGTAAGTACTTTTACGTTTGGCTCGACGCGCCAATCGGTTACTTGGCCAGTTTTAAAGCCCTGTGCGAAAAGACAGACGGTTTAAATTTCGATGATTACTGGGCGCCAAGCTCAGATGCCGAGGTGTACCACTTTATTGGCAAAGACATCATTTATTTCCACAGCCTTTTCTGGCCTGCCATGTTAGAAGGTGCTGGCTACCGCAAACCGAATGCAGTTTATGCGCACGGCTATGTCACCGTAAACGGCGCCAAGATGTCTAAGTCACGCGGTACATTTATTAAAGCGCGTACTTATTTAGACCATTTAAACCCGGAATACCTTCGTTATTACTATGCTGCCAAGCTATCAAGTCGTATCGATGACTTAGATCTAAACCTCGAAGACTTTGCGCAGCGAGTTAACTCTGATTTAGTCGGCAAGGTCATTAACATTGCCTCGCGTTGCGCCGGTTTCATCACCAAGCGCTTTGACGGTAAACTTAGCGAGACCATCCTTGCGCCTGAATTAGCAGAAGAATTCACATCCGCTGGCGATAGCATTGCCGAGTTGTATGAACAACGTGAATTTGGCAAAGCTGTCCGCGAAATTATGGCGTTGGCCGACAAAGCTAATGCTTATATTGCCGATATGGCGCCTTGGCAGTTGATTAAAGAAGACGGTAAACAAGAATTAGCGCACCAAGTGTGTTCTATGGGTATCAACCTATTCCGTCTGCTGATGGTCTACCTCAAGCCAGTATTGCCAACCACCGCAGCAAACTCTGAAGCCTTTTTGAACGACCAATTGACGTGGGACAGCCATAAAACGTTGTTGCTCGGCCATGAAATCAACAAATTTAAAGCTCTAATGCAGCGTGTGGAAATGGATAAAGTAAATGCCATGGTAGATGACTCGAAAGATAATTTGATTGCCGCTGAGCCAGCGAAGAAAGACGAGCCAGAAGCCGCACCGGCATCTGAATTTGATCCGATTAGCGATGAAATCCAATTCGAGGACTTTGCCAAGGTCGACTTGCGAGTTGCTAAAATTGTTAAAGCCGAGCACGTTGAAGGCGCTAAAAAGCTACTCAAACTCACCTTAGATATCGGCGCAGAATCACGCCAAGTGTTTGCCGGCATTAAGTCTGCTTACACTCCAGAAGAGCTTGAAGGGCGATTAACCGTGATGGTTGCCAACTTAGCTCCTCGTAAAATGAAGTTTGGCATGTCAGAAGGCATGGTGTGTGCAGCCGGACCAGGCGGTAAAGATATTTGGATCTTAAGTCCAGATAACGGTGCCCAACCGGGCATGCGCATCTTCTAATTCTCTGCGACGTGGAAGTCGTAGCGGCGCTGGCTTCTTGCATTCAGCTTAGTCATTTACTTTGTGTAAACTTCTAAGCTGACTGCTTTCACCGCCTTGCGACAACGTCAAATTCATTGAGAATGGCTGACGTCTCGAATCAATTTGATTTGACTATTAGCACCCCCAAACTGAACTTGCTTTGGGGAACAACACTATGGTTTTGGTAAACAGTTACTTTCATGCCGAACAATTCAACACCTTCTCAACTTAGTGCTTGGCTCCTCGCCATGAGGCCCAAGACGCTTCCTGCGGCGGTGGCCCCGATTGCCGTTGCAGCGGCGATTGCCATCAGTCATAGCGCGACACCGCGTTACGACTTGATCGTGCTAGCGTTTGTTTGTGCGTTGGCGTTGCAGGTGTTGGTAAATTTTGCCAATGACTACTTTGATGCCAAATCGGGCGTAGATACTGACGAGCGCAAAGGGCCACAACGTGCGACGCAGTCGGGATTAATCAGTCATCGCAGCATGAAGCTCGGTATTGGCCTAGCCGCACTGGTGAGTATTGTCGCTGGTATGCCGTTGATCTTGGCCGGCGGCTGGCCGTTTGCCGGCTTAGGTCTGCTGTGTATTGTGGCAGCACTGGCATACAGCGGTGGCCCTTACCCCCTAGCCAGTCATGGCCTTGGTGAAGTGACCGTGTTTTTATTTTTTGGTTTGATCGCAGTGGTTGGCGGCAGTTACCTATTTACCGGTGAAATCCTTAGTATTGCGTGGTGGCTGGCATTTATTGTCGGCGCCCCCATTAGCGCCATCATGTTAGTCAACAACACCCGCGACATAGAAACCGACCAACAAGCCAACAAACGGACGTTAGCAGTCAGGCTCGGTCGCCGCGGCAGTGAACAAGTGTTTAGCCTATTGGTGATGACGCCAGCTATTGTGAGTTGTGTTGCATGGGGCTTAGGTTTAGCGCCGTGGCACTGGCTCATTGCCGGCGCAATCACAATGCCGTTAGCAATGCGCCTTACTCGCAATTTACACCAATCTGAGGCGAGCCAGCTCAATGCGGTGTTAGCTAACTCGGCCCAATATTCCCTCATCACTGCGTTGGCGTTCTCAGCTGCTATACTCATGCCAGCTATCAGGGTCTGATCAATTTTTCCAATATTGATCACAATCTGGTAGCATACGCGCCAAAATGTGACCCCCATCAAAGTTTAATACCATGCTATTTCAACTTGTAATGAAGCATCAGGCAAACGCCAAATCAGATATTTTATCTGGTTTAACCGTTGCCTTGGCGCTGGTACCAGAAGCTGTCGCTTTCGCTTTTATCGCTGGCGTTCACCCGCTGGTCGGCCTATATGCCGCCTTTATGGTAGGCCTGATCACCGCTACATTTGGTGGTCGCCCAGGCATGATCAGTGGTGCCACAGGTGCGCTTGCGGTCGTCATGGTCGCCTTAGTAGCCCAAGCCGAGCGGCAATTTGGCGATGGTGCGGGTTTGCAATACTTGCTGGCCGCGGTCGTCCTGATGGGAATTATCCAATTTTCCGCCGGCGCTCTAAAGCTTGGTAAATTCATTCGCATCGTACCGCACCCAGTTATGTTGGGCTTTGTAAATGGCCTAGCCATTGTGATTTTCTTAGCGCAATTGCCACAGCTGCAAAGCTTCACTCCAGAAGGTAAATGGGGTTGGGCATTTGGTGACTGGCTTACTGGTATGTCGATGTTTTGGATGGCGGGGCTAATTGCTCTCACCATGGTGATCACATGGGGTTTGCCCAAAATCACCAAAGCGATTCCATCGGCGCTGGTGGCGATTGTGGTCTGTAGCCTGTTGGTGATTGGCCTCGATATTGATACCAAGCGTGTTGGCGATCTGGCATCCATTGCCGGCGGTTTGCCAAGCTTCGCGGTACCGATGATCGATTTAAACCTCGAAACACTGATGTTTATTGCGCCCTACTCCATCATTTTTGCTGCCATTGGTTTGATTGAATCCCTCCTGACGTTGACTGTTATTGATGAAATGACCGAAACGCGAGGCCGCGGCAATAAAGAATGTATGGCCCAAGGTGCAGCCAACATTGTGACTGGCTTCTTCGGTGGCATGGGTGGTTGCGCCATGATTGGTCAGTCGATGATCAACGTCAATGCCGGTGGTCGTGGCCGTCTGTCTGGCATTGCAGCCGCATTGTTCTTATTGAGCTTCATTCTGTTTGCATCACCGCTCATTGAACAGATCCCTATTGCTGCGTTGACTGGTGTGATGTTCATGGTCGTGGTGGGTACCTTTGAGTGGTCAAGCTTGCGCATCATGAATCGCATTCCCCGCCACGATGCTTTCGTGCTGGTATTAGTTTCAGGGGTAACCGTCTTCACCGACTTGGCAGTTGCCGTTGTAGTGGGTGTTATTGTTGCTGCCTTGGTATTTGCTTGGGAGCATGCCAAACATATTCGCGCGAGTACCTACACCGATGAGAACGGCTGGAAGATTTACGAATTAACGGGCCCACTATTCTTTAGTGCCATCTCAGACTTTAAAGATTTATTCGATCCTAAAAACGATCCAAAAGACGTGGTCATCGAATTTAAAAATTCTCGTGTTTGCGATCACTCGGCCCTTGAAGCCATTGATACCATTGCCGAACGTTACAACAGCGCAGGCAAAACCATTCACCTGCGTCATTTGTCGCCAGAGTGCCGCAAGTTGCTGAAACGCGCAGGCACCTTGGTTGAAGTCAACGTACTTGAAGATCCAAATTACAAAGTTGCTGTTGACGAATTAGCCTAACGGTTGACTTACAAGTAAAAAGGGCTTACTTCGGTAAGCCTTTTTTAATAGTGTTTTGGCTGTGCTGCCACGCTAGCCACCGATTAACTTTTGCTGTTACGAACGACTAGGTAGAAAAATATTGAAATTTGACGCTCATGGGATTTTTTCCGTTCACATCGATAACAACCTGTTATTTACTGATGCAACGGGCCCTTTTAATGAAGAGCTAATTATTCAATACCAACAAGCGCTGGAGACTTGTATCACTGCGCTGGAGCAGCAGGGTAAGTGGTATCAACGGGTGATGTTACATGAGTTAAGTTTAATGACACCAGACGCTGAGGCTATTTTTACTCAATCGTTAAAGGATCGGAAGGCTCGCGGATTGTGTGGCTGCGCTGTGGTCTTAGAAACACCTGAAGCACAAAACCTTATCGAAGAGCAGTTCGGCCGCGCTTATCGAGCCGCTAACGTGACCGCCCGCTTTTTTACAGCCCTCGAGCCCGCCAACGCTTGGCTGAAAGAGATTCAATAACCTTCATCAGCCAGCTCGCCCCCTCTCGACTGGGCGCGTTTTACCAATCGACCCCTTTTTGAACCTTTATACCAGCATCAAAGGCATGCTTAACAGATTGCACTTCGCTTACGGTATCGGCCATAGCGATGAGCTCGCGGTGACAGGCTCGCCCCGTGATGACAACATGTTGATCTGCTGGCCGGTTGGCTAAGGCGTCTATCACCTCAGACAATTCGATGTATTTATAACTCACCATATAGGTCAGCTCATCTAACAGTACAACCTGTAGGCTTTCGTCAGCGAGCATGCGTTTGGCTTCTTGCCACGCAACTTTGGCATGGGCAATATCTGCATCGCGATTTTGTGTTTCCCAAGTAAAGCCTGAAGCCATCACATGAAATTCAACACCGTTAGCCGCTAATAAATTACGCTCACCGCAGTCCCACTCGCCTTTAATAAACTGTACAACGGCGGCTTTCATGCCATGTCCCACGGCTCGAGTAACAACGCCAAAGCCAGCGGTCGATTTACCTTTGCCGTTACCGGTAATGACCAATAGCAGCCCTTTGTCTTGTTGCGCACTGGCAATACGCTCATCTACTTTTTCTTTTAGTTTTTGCTGACGTTGTTTGTGCTTTTGCTGCTTACTCGTATCTGTCATCTGGGCAATTCCATTAAGTCCGCTTGGCCTGCATCAGGCCTAAGAAAAACAAGCTACCGATTGCAGCGGTGATGATACCAATGGGGATTTCTTGATTCGGCAACACAACGCGCGCAGCCAAATCAACCAACACCAAGAAGCTACCACCGCCGATAATGCAGCCAATAATATTGAGTGTTCGATGATTACCCATGCTAAATCGAACCACATGAGGGATCATCAAGCCAACAAAGCCAATCCCGCCACAAAAAGCGACGACCGTTGCGGTCATTGCTGAAACCACAACCATCAGCACGATTCGGACATGATTTAAGTTGATGCCAAGGGCATGAACGGCATCATCACTAAGTTGAATGGCATCCATTACGCGCGAAGCGCCCCAAATGATCACCGAGCCCAACACAATGATTGGCAATAACAAAGCAACGACCGCCCAGTCAGCCGCCGCTAAGCTGCCCATCAACCAGAACAGAACGCGGTTTGCCGCGTGAGGACTTTGTAAATACAACACAAAGCTGGTCATCGCTGTGCATAAAAATGACATTGCTACACCGGCTAAAAGGATGCGTTCAATTTGTTGCCAACGCTGACGGCACATCACGAAAAACACCGCACAAGTGACCGTAAGTGCGCCAATGAACGCCAATAATGGCATGGCCAATTGCAACCCTAAGCGAGTGACAACGAGCTGGCCAACAACCGCGCCTAGGCCTGCGCCAGCGACGATGCCAAACAAATAAGGATCGGCAAGTGGGTTTCGGCTAACACGCTGTAACACGTGGCCAGATAACGCTAAGCCAGCGCCAGCCAAGAATGCGGTTAACACGCGCGGCAAGCGCACATCGACCAAGATTTGCCAGTGAAGGTGATGCGCTACGCAGTTCGCCCCCTGCGCTGATGATGACGGATCTACGCGAGCAAACAAGCCACATTGCAGCGCTTCAATGACGCTAACGTTGCTGGCACCAAAGCTTAATCCAAGCCACAAGCTAATCGGCACAAATATCAGTAAGAGGGCTGCTCGCCTGTTCATGGTGTGCCCTCTTCATCAATGAAGTTCATCCATAAGCCATTTCGATACGGGTGTGGATCAACACGAACTGGCACGCTAAAAAGTAGCGATAGATTGTCTGCTGTGAATACATCGGCCACAGCGCCTTGGGCGATGACTTGACCTTGCTTCAGCAGAATAAGGTAATCGCAATACTGGGCTGCGAGGTTGATATCGTGGATGCTCGCGACCACGGTCATTGGCAACGCCCGTATAAGCTTCATTAACTGATGCTGATAGCGCGCATCCAGATGATTAGTGGGCTCATCCAACAACATACAATGAGGCTGCTGTACCAACGCTTTTGCCAATAGTGCCCGCTGCAACTCGCCGCCAGATAACGTTTGCAGTAATTGGTCGCGTTGATTGACTAAGCCTACTTGCTGAAGCGCATCGTCAATCACTTTAACATCGCCCAGAGAATCGCCCTCAAACCAGCGTTTATAAGGAAGCAGGCCAGTGGCGACTAATTGCAACACCGTCCAACCATCATCGACCGATGGTTGCTGGCTCACCAGAGCGATTTGTTGCGCTAACTGTTGTGATGTCCATTGCGCCAATTCACCACCGTTAAAATTGATGGTTCCAGCACTCGGTTGATAAAAGCCATTCAAGCACCGAATCAAACTCGTTTTGCCGGCACCATTAGGGCCAATAATGCCCGTCATTGCAGCACTAGGAATAGTCAGATCAATATTGTGCAAAATAGCTTTGCTACTTGCATGCCATGAGAGTTGCTTGATTGAGTAGAGGTTGCTGTCAGCCATTTCCTGCTTGTTCACTTCATAATTAGGCAGGACTGTTCACTGTTCGCTTTGAAGGAATGACGACGCTTTAGCGAGAGTGACCGCCAAGTGATCCCGCTTGGACAATACAATAAAGGTTGGCGCTGGAGATCTGACTTGCCATAACACGTCACTACTGACGACGTGCTGTGCTTACAGTTGCGGGTACAGCTGTGGGTTTTCACCACATTCATCCGGCGCGTTGTGACACACAATGCCACTTCCGTTTGTTATACCTTAGCCGCTTAGCAGGCTCAATAAAAAAGGCCGCGAAGCGGCCTTTTAATCAATTCGTTACCATTAAAACGGCATTTTCATACCCGGTGGTAAATTCATGCCTCCGGTGACTTCAGCCATACGCTCTTTGCTGGTTTCATCAACGCGACGCGCTGCGTCGTTACAGGCTGCCGCAATCAAATCTTCGAGCATGTCTTTGTCATCGTCCATCAGGCTCTCGTCAATTTCGACACGACGCACGCCGTGGCTACCTGTCATGGTAACTTTTACCAAGCCTGCGCCGGCTTCACCGGTGACTTCCATCTTGGCAATTTCATCCTGGGCCTGTTGCATGCGCTCTTGCATTTGTTGCGCTTGCTTCATGATGTTGCCCATTCCGCCTTTAAACATATTTTTTCTCGCTTTATGAATATTTGATGCATGGACCGCTTCATGCGGTCATTGAATTGGTTTAATTGTATCTTCGTCTACGACAGCGTCAAAGGTCTGTTGCAGTTGTTTTACAATCGGATCGTTGGCAATCGTTATTTCGGCATCGCGTTGTCGCTCTTCAGCGCGCCGCCCTTGTGCCTGACGAGGCGTTTCAGCCTCAATACTGGCTTCATGTTCGATATCAATCGGCGTATTCAGGCCAACATAGCTATGAATGCGCTCCAGCAATATCGTTAAATTAACGTCCGTTGCCAAGTGCCTCGCTTTCTCGGGTACTTGTAAGACATAGCCTTGACCAGAAGGTTCAAGCACGCAATCTAAGGCAAGTTGGCGTTTAAGGGCATCAAAACCCAAGGTGTCAATGAGTTGCTCCCACCAACTTTTCACCTGCCCTTGGCCACTTGCGCCTGGCACTTGGCTGACCTCAGGCTGCAGTGTCACTGAGCTAGCTTGTGTATCATCGGCCATAGTCTGTGGTGCAGCATTGCTTGCAGACTGTGATGCTACATCGTCATCTGGCTGCGCTGGCAATGGCACGGCTGAATCAGCATCCGCCGCTACAATATTGGCAGGTTCGTCATTAACAAGCGCTGCGGTTTGGCTTACTTCTAACCTTGACTCAACATCTTCAGCACCATCAGTCGATACCGCCGCTGTCACAGCGGTTTTATTCGGAACGGCAGTCTGTTGAGGTGTTTGCGCAGCAACAACCGATTCTCGGTCTGGCTCCTCTGGCTCTGTTGAAGCCGGCTTCGCTTTATTACTTGCACTAACTGGTGTTGTTGTGGCGCGCTGACTTTCAAGTTGCTTTATTTGGCTGCGCAGCTGGTTGCGTGCACTCAACATGGCACTAAGGCTAGATGCGGGTGCTTTCAAATGGTTATCAGCAGGTTGCTCAGGGCTCAGCGGTGATGGTGATGGTGATGCACCAATGCTTGCCGAGCTAGCGTCTGCAGCTTGCTGAGCATCAGCAAGTGGCGGCGGCTCATTCGCCAGCAGCGATGTGTCTACCGGCTCCTGAGCCGCAGGAGGCTCAGGACTAAAGCCCTGATCTTGCGCCATCGCCATGATGTAGTCTTGTTGTGCTTCCAAACTGGCCAAGTCCGGTTCGGCTTGGTTTGCTGCGTCCAATAATGCGGCCATGCCATCATCAACAGGTGCCGAATGGGGCGTTGGCGGAGAAATAGGCGCCGCACCGCTTGGTTCAAGCGCTGATTCTGTGGAACTCACAGCCTCGGGTTGCGCGGCAGTGCTGATTTCCGGTGTAGGCTCGCTTGGCTGAGTTGGTGCGTCGAGTACTTGAGCATCGAACGGCGCCTCGGCGTCAGGTCGAACCTCAGCTTTAGCCTCAGCTAATTCGTTTGCCTCGGACGTAACTGATGGTATGACTTCATCTACAGGCGTGCTTTCGGGTTCATTAACGGCCGATTGCACAGGGTTAGTTTGTGCTGGTGGTGTAGCCGTTGGAGCTAGTTCCGCTGGAGTATCTGTAGCCGACGATGCTGCTGGTTCTGGCTTATTTTCGAGCTTATCTTCGGGTAAAGATGGCGACACAGATGTTACCGGTGCGCTTGTTTGCTGCACGGCGGTTGGTGCTGCGACCATGACTTCGTGTTTTGGTAAATCAATTTGATGCATCGGTCGGAACATCAATACACGTAACAAAATCATTTCTAAGCCGCTGCGGCCATCTGGCGCAAAGGCTAAATCTCGTCGTCCTTGCAATAAAATTTGATAGGCAAGTTGCAACTGCTCTGGCGCCCAATGCGTCGCTAAGCGCTGCAATAATTCACGCTCTGGCTCATGAGGCGCTACCGCGGAAGGCGCAAGCGCAGCGAGCGATGCGCGGTGAACCAAACTTTGCAATGAGCTAAGCAGCTTGTCGTAGTCCGGCGCAAAGCCCGCGACGATCGAAACTTGCTCCATCAGAGCTTCGGCATGGCCAGACAACAGTCCATTGACTAAGGCGCGAACATAATCACGATCAATCAGGCCAAGCATGGCCGTCACTTGAGTATCGGTAAGTTGCCCTTGGCCGTGTGCGATCGCCTGATCAGTCAAGCTCAATGCATCTCGCATACTGCCTTCAGCCGCTCGAGCGATTTGCTCAACCGCAAGTGGCTCAAAACTCACCTGCTCTTGCCCAAGCACAAATTGCAGTTGACCAATGATTTGCTCAACGGTCATGGCTTTTAAATTGAACTGCAGGCAGCGCGATAAAATCGTCACCGGCAACTTTTGCGGATCGGTTGTTGCCAGCAAAAACTTCACATGCGGAGGCGGCTCTTCCAAGGTTTTGAGTAACGCGTTGAACGAGTGCCTAGACAGCATGTGCACTTCATCGATCAGGTAAACTTTGTATTGGCCACGGGTTGGCCGATATTGAACGTTGTCGAGGATCTCACGAGTGTCCTCAACTTTAGTGCGTGATGCGGCATCAATTTCGATCAGATCGACAAATCGCCCCTCATCGATTTCAACGCATACACTACATTCGCCGCACGGCTCAGCAGCAGGCCCTTGTTCGCAATTGAGGCTTTTGGCTAAGATCCGGCCAAGGGTTGTTTTACCCACGCCGCGGGTACCCGTTAACAGGTAAGCATGGTGGAGGCGCCCCGTTTCCATGGCATTGGTCAGCGCCTGAACAACGTGTTGTTGGCCAACCACTTCTGAAAACTTACTTGGCCGCCACTTCCGTGCTAATACCTGATAACTCATGTCCGTTCCTTTTGAAATTTAGTCGCCGTCAAATGCACACAAGTAATGGGATTTCAGACCAATTTTTTCCAGCCGCTCAATGCCTCCCAAGTCGGGTAACGCAATAACGAATGCCGCTTCATCAACTTCTGCACCGAGTTTACGAGCAAGTTCTGCCGTTGCCTCTATGGTGCCGCCAGTAGCCAGCAGATCATCAACTAACAGCACTTTATCACCTGGCCCAACTGCGCCTTGATGAATTTCTAAGGTGTCTTCGCCGTATTCCAACTGATAACTTTGGCTGATGGTGTCACTGGGCAATTTACCTGGTTTACGCACAGGTACAAAGCCCAAGCCCAACGCCAATGCGACAGGCGCTCCGAATAAAAAGCCACGAGCTTCGGTGCCGATGACTTTGGTGTAGCCTTTGTCTTTAAAGGGCTTGGCCAATAATTCAACGGATTGGTGAAATGCCGTAGGGTTTTCTAACAACGAAGTGACGTCTCGAAATAAGATGCCTGATTTTGGATAATCCGGAATGGTACGGATAGAAGCTTTAATAAAGGAATACTGTTCGCTCATAGCGTTTTAGGCTTGCTCAAGCTGAAAAAAATCAAGCGACAATGGTGTCACAGAATGGCGGATGGGCCAACCCGCGGGATCAGAGTTTTAGCGATCCCAGAGCACAAAAAAAGCGCCCAAAGGCGCTTTTTGTATAACTTTTCGTCAGCGTTGATTAGGTTTGCCAATCCCAGCCACCGAGTACTCTTATCCACGTTAACGTAGCCACGAGCGTTGGCAGAGCCAATACCGCTAGAAATGCCAAAAAATAACCTAAGTTGTAGGGTTCTTTAAAGTTTTCAGAAGACATACTCAATCATCCAGCTTTACGAATAGGAATGCTTATAATTTTCGAACGCGCATCGTATCGGAAGACCGAGTGTTTTACTAGGGTATTTTTGCTATTTACTTATACCCATAGCTGTCACTACTTTGTTAAGCAGGTTTGAGCGACTGCTTAACAATGCCACGCACACATAAACTAGCAAGCACTTGGATTAAGCCTTGCGAGATTTGCTCTGGCGCGACTTCAGGCATTAATTGCTGCATCAGCTCAATCAAGGTTTGTACGGTTTGCCCAGGTTGCTCAGCAAGCTGCTGCAACAATCGCGCAGTGACCGCATTAACTTCCATAAACTTTACATCGTCTTCGTCATTGCGATAAACCACTAGATAGACGGGCTGCTCAGCCGGCTCATTTGGTTGGAAATCAGTACGGATTTGATGAACTGAAAATTGATATTGCAGCGCTCGTGCAGTTTCAGCCAGCTCGATGGGCGTTGATAATCCGATGTTGTCTGCAAGGAGCGGCTTAACCAAGCGACTTGGCCGATGAAAAGCTACCTCAAACTCAACCCATTCATAATGAGCAAGTTCAATTAGAAATGGTGGATCATCCGCCTTAGCCTGTCGCTCTGAAATCAAATACTGTAAAAATTCCTCGGCAATATCGATAAAATAAGGCGATTCCGCCGTATGCAGGGCCAGAAAGTCCGCGACTTCTTCATCTAAGTGATGTTCTCCCCATACGCTCCAAAGCACAGGAAAAGCCTCTTCAACAAAGCTTTTCACGTTGTTAAAGACTAAGCGGCGATACACAGCTAAACGGCGCGGCTCGATATCTTGCGGCGGCGTATTCTGCTCGGGGTTGCGGATATAGGAAGCAAATTGACGCTGATGCCAGCGATAATCATCGGATTGACTCATGCGCGCTGCTCCGCCGTCAGGCTTTGGCGCTGAAATTCAGCAATTTTTTCAACTTCAACGCATAGCTCAGGCATTGGCGGAATGTTGAAATCTCGCTCCAACAGGGTTGGAAAAACACCATGATGCGCATAAGCCTGCTGCAACAAAGCCCAAACTGGATCAATAACATCAGCGCCATGGGTATCGATGATGAGATCTTCGGCTTCATCGTAGTGGCCCGCAATATGACCATAAACTATCCGCTCTGATGGTAAGCCTTGAAGATACTCCAGCGCATCGTAACCATGGTTAATCGAATTGACGTAGATATTGTTCACATCGAGCAGCAGGCCACAATCGGCCTCTGATAGAACCGCATTAACGAACTCAAGCTCTTTCAGTTGCTGGCCTGGGGCTGCGTAATACGAAACATTTTCCAGCACCAAAGGGCGTTCAATTATGTCTTGAACGTGTTTCACTCGACCAACAACGTGCTTGACGGCTTCTTCGGTAAACGGGATGGGCATCAAATCATACAGGTGGCCGTCGCTACTACAGTAGCTCAGGTGCTCTGAGTAAATTTGAATATTGTGTTCATCGAGAAAACTCTTCACCCGTTTTACAAAATCCACATCCAACGGATCGAGACTACCAATTGATAGTGACAATCCGTGCGTAATGAAGGGGTGTTTTTCGGTTAACGAGCGAAGCTTTTTACTGAGTTTTCCGCCAAATGGGATCCAGTTTTCCGGAGCGACTTCGAAAAAGTCAACGGCCGATGGTTTCCCGCTCAGCACGTCATCAAGCATGCGCCGCTTAAAGCCCAACCCTGCCCCACAGGGCATATCAAACTTAACCAAAATAATTCCTCTACGCTTGTCACTCAAACAAAATAGCCAGCACGAGCGCTGACTATTTGTAATCATTCTAGAGCCAACTCATTCAGTCAGCCCCAAATGTCACTTGCTAAGCTCAATGCCGTAACACGGTCATTTATTTGTTACCGCATGAACCTTCGCCACAGTTGCTTTCTTTCTTAGTTTTGTCTTTACCGCCACCGTTGCCTTCTTCCTTACTTTTGTCTTTACCGCCACAACCGCCTTCACCGCAATCGGCTTCTTTTTCCCCTTTACTGCCACAACCACCTTCACCGCAACCGGCTTCTTTTTTCTCTTTACCGCCACAACCACCTTCTGGCGCCACGACTTGATAACCGGCGACCAGATCAGTCAACCCGAAAGGTGAAGCTTCTGCGTGAGCTGGCATAGCCATCACAGAACCAACAGCAACCGCACCAACAGCCGCAGCAACAGAATTTTTGTTTAAGTGTTTCATAATCATACCTTTATATTTTATTTGTATCATTGTGGCGCCAGCTAAATTTGCTGCTGTTGCCTCTCCAGTCAAAATAAAAGACCCAACGCACAAGAAAAAAATTTCAAAAATTTGCATTGAGTAGCCATTTAATCTTAATCGGGAACAATGAATTGGCAATTAGTCCCCTGCTAGTTACCCCGGTTTTGATATGAGTCATTGGTTCACCAAAGTCGCCTTCCTATACTCGGCAGCACTTAATGAGGCAAGACATATGGCTACCAAACAACTCATGGCAAAAATTGAGCGTTTCAAAAAGACGTTGGAAAGCGAGCGACAGCTACTAATCGCAGATTTGGCAATGGCGCTACACGCAGTTGACTCAACTGAGGTTCAGCGTGTGCTGCAAAAGCTTAAAACGTTAAGCTGCGATGAAATTGTTGATGCGTTAGCGGATGAAGAAAGCCAAGAAGTGAATCGAATTTTAAATCGTTTACGAGCAGTAGATGCCTCGTTAGCACAAACAGAGCTAGGCCTTTATGGTTTTTGTGCTGATTGCGAAAAATCGATTGAAACAGACATGCTCCAACGCGATGCCACTACCCAGCGTTGTTATGCTTGTGATCAGATTCACAAGCATGTCATCAAAAATAATAAGCGGATCTTACTCTGATCCGCGCTGTTTCTGAGCAAGCCACAACTCAATTTGTAATCGTAACGTGGGGAGGCTAATCGAGCCGTTTCGCAGTACCACGTCATGAAATTCCCGAATATCGAACCTGTCACCTAATTGTTGTTCCGCTTTGGCGCGCAATGCCAAAATGGTTTGCTCGCCTAGCTTGTAGCTCAATGCTTGCCCCGGCCAAGCCATATAACGTTCAACTTCTGCCACAATGTCGCTTTTGGCCATTGGCGAGCTATTGATCATGTAACTGATGGCTTGTTCGCGGCTCCAACCCTTATCATGTAAACCAGTATCAACAACCAGTCGCATGGCCCGCAAGAGTTCATCACTTAGCTTGCCAAAATGATCATAAGGGTCGTTGAACAATCCCATTTCTAGACCGAGGTGTTCGGCATACAACGCCCAACCTTCAACAAACGCACCATTGCTTTGGTAGTTTTGGTACTCCGACAACACCGGCAACGTTAACTGGGTTGCAATTTGAAAGTGATGGCCTGGGGATGCTTCGTGTAATGACAGGGTTACCATGCCCCATTTAGGCTGAGCACGTAAGTTGTGGGTGTTAACGTAAAACACTCCAGGGCGAGAGCCATCTCGGCTGCCCATCATATAACTTGCGCCAGCTGCATTGGCCGCTCGGTAAGCTTCGACTTCGCGAATCTCATAATCTTGCGCGGGTTGATTGGCGAAATAGTCATCGAGCAACGGATTGATGTGTTGCTTAAGTTCGTTATAGCCATCAACGAGCTGCTGGCCATTGTCAAAGTAAAACTTGTCGTCCGACGTCATGGCATGGAACACCGCCTGTAGGTCACCTTCAATGCCGACTAACTTGCCAATCTCTAGCATTTGTTGGTGAATTCGCGAGACTTCACTTAAACCGAGTTGATGAATCTCTTCTACCGATCGGGTGTCATCAACAAATACATTGACGTAGTGCTTGTACCACAACCGTCCATTAGGCAAGCCCCAATAGCCATCGGATGCTCTCGTTTTTGCCAAATAGTCCGTTTCGAGATAGTCGGCCAACTTGGCCAATCCGGGCACAATGTACTGTTCAACGCTTTGTTCAAACAGGGCTGTAATTTTTTGGCGCTCTTGCGGCGTCCAGGTATCATCGGCCACTGCCTGCACTAAAGCGCCCCACAAAGGGCTTTCAGACTGTGGCAAGCCCAAGGTCCGACGAATTTGCTCTGCCGACCGGAGCGCTAACACTCGCGGCAGTGTCACATTACTCTCAATGCCTTCGTTCATTCGGTTGATGGCAAGATCAACCCAGCGCGTAAACGCTTCAGCTCTGGCATTAAAGTTTTCAAAGTCTGCCACCGTTGCAAATGGTTGCGCCGCTTTGCCTGAAGCAAACTGAATTAAGCTCGAATACGGATTGCTAAATTGATTAAGCGGTAAAAATCGCGTGGGAAAGGTTTCGCCCACCAAGGCCAATTGGCGCGACCGAGTAAACTCGTTGACAATGAGCTGCTCGCCTTGACGATAGCAGCTGGTATTAAGTTGCTGTATTTGAGCTAACGATTGCGTGTTTAACGTGTGGCGCTGCGCTAACCATTGATCGGATAGGCCATCGGCAAACTTACCGTTTAGTTCGGTATCGCCAAGCGCCGTTGCCCACATTGGATAAAGCTGTTTCGATGCAATAAAGTAATCGTCCAACACGCCTTTAAGCTGACTAATATCGCATTCTTCCCCGACATTGATGAGCGCATCAGGAGAAGGATTTGTGTTAGCAGTAGAGCCTGAATTATCACATCCTGCTAGGGTAAGGAATAACGCAGCAGCGGTAGTAGTAAACAACGCAGAGGGGCGCATAGAAGATCCAACGAGCAATGAACAACTGAGCGCTGATTGTAGCGCCAGACGCCATCAATATCGATATAAACTAGATGATTCTGATTTGACAACAGCTAGTTATGATCCGCACCATATCGGTTCTTTATTCTTGCAATGCAAACCATCATGAAGAAAAACCAATGCCCTTGTGGCTCAATGTTAGCGGCTAAACAATGTTGCAGTGCGATTCACCTGAATCCAAAACTTGCTCGCCACCCAGAGCAGTTGATGCGTGCACGCTATAGTGCTCATGCCACTGGCGACTTAGACTTCATTTTAAAAAGCTGGCACCCCTCGACACGCCCCGCAGATGCCGATGCCATTAAGACCTGGAATGACTCTTGTGCTTGGTTGGCGTTGAACGTGGCGCAATCTCATAAGCT
Organism: Neiella holothuriorum; assembly: GCF_019457915.1. GTDB lineage: Bacteria > Pseudomonadota > Gammaproteobacteria > Enterobacterales > Neiellaceae > Neiella > Neiella holothuriorum. The sequence continues at coordinate 98,688 of NZ_JAHZSS010000003.1, read as the reverse complement.
GGGCACTAAAGGTGTGGTTGAATTTGTTGCGCTGTACCGCCAATCAGGCCAACTTAAACAGCACCACGAAGTCGCAAACTTTCGCTTTGAAAAAGGCCGGTGGTGGTACTTGGATCGCAGTGATTAATTGGTACATCGCCAAAGTGGCTACGTCGATGGTTTTTGGGAAAGGTCATCAGCAGAGTAAGTTGTACTCAAGGAAGTGACTAATCGGTTGATGGTGGCCAATCATTGCGTTAGCACGCATCACTTTTTTCTCGACAAATAAAAAGGTTACCAAGAAAAATCTGCAACTAATTCAACATGCAAATTCTTCACTGGTAACCTTTTCAGACACAATGCCAATAAAGGCCTATGTCAGACGACTACATTTAATCGCTTATAAAGGTTTTACGTTGGTAGCACATGGTCCTTTTTGACCTTGGCCAACAACAAATTCTACTTTCTGACCTTCATCAAGTGATTTGTAGCCATCCATTTGAATTTCTGAATGGTGAACAAATAAATCCTTGCTGCCATCATCTGGAGTGATAAAACCGAAGCCTTTGTCGCCGTTAAACCACTTTACTGTTCCTGAACTCATACTGTTTCTCTCTATTACTGTGATGTTCGTGTTCAATTTCCGACAGTACCATAACATAAATAGCCCTTGATATAAGAGAACATTACACCTTACTGACTGGGCGCAGCGAGCAATTAGCCCTTTGGCCGTTCGCGTCGCTATTGTTGGCACATGTTGTTATGACCAATAGTCGGTTGTCGTTCGAATACAAAGCTCAGCGAAAAACAAACAAAAATACACATTTAAAACAGCAACTTAAAGCCGAAAAAACTTTAATTAAATGCGAGTAACGGAACCCAAAAACAGTACTCAGCACAATTTTTGTGCGTAAAAAAGTGAAGGTTATGCCGAACAAAACAAATATTTATCGACTCACAAAAAATTATTTAATCTATCAATTTGGTGTACTTTCAGGCTTATATTCGTGGTTTAAAGTGCCGAATCAAGCGAACGAGTGCTAATAAAGTATCCGTTCAACAATACTTAATGGCTGAAATTAATTTCTATTCTCAAGAACAACACGAATAAATTAGTCGATTAACGAGCCTTTATGAGTAAAAACTAAACAACTGTCACGCCTTCAATTTCAACGACAGAGTTGACATTCGCTCGCTCAATGACTTTGAGCAACGTCGTTTGAATCAACTCATTTTCTCGGATGTCTGTTTCACAAGAAAAACGCTGCTCTTGCGCACTCTCGCCTTCATTCATCGTAAATTGAACAACGACTTCTGTGGCAACTTCCTTAGTTGCGCCTAAATACTGCAGGGTAATCGAGGGGTATCCATTGAAACCTTTGTTAACCTGTTTCGCGATACGTTTTTTCGCTTTATCCAAATTCATACAACGTCCTTCTTGTGTTCAAAGCCATTTACTAAACCCAACGCCACCTGTTCGGATGCGTCGTTACCCAATCGTCTTAGAGTCTTTACCCAATGTCACTTTTATCTTGAGGTAAACATTGACTCATTAATACTTTCAGTACGCTGTCATAACGCATCGATTCAGCAATGCCAAAGCCAGCGACTGTTTTTGCTTTTGTACGCGTAAACACTGGCACATTAATACCAACTAAAAATCGCGTGATTAACTCGTTCGACGGCGCTGAGATGCCCCGCTCTTGCAAATGTGCCGTTAACGCCTGGCTAGTTGTTAGCAGCAAATTGGTATCAAGGTGTACGGCTTTCGGTGCCGAAAACTGAGCGGTATGCCCTTTACACACGCTGCAATGGCCGCATTGTTGCGGTGCGTTTTGATCGTCAAAATATTTCGCCAATCCGAAACTTAAGCATCGCGTCGACTGTAAAAAACGCAACAGTAAGGCGATCCGTTTGATTTCACTTTGTTCATGGGTCGAAAAGTGGCCGGAAAGCCGCTTCGCAAGATCATCATCCATGGCTTTAGCGTTAACTGCAAACACCTCGGCGGCGCCCGAAGGTTTTAACTCAATCCAGCTTTGTTCTTTGAAATATTCCAATGCCGCGATAACCCGTTTGCGGTCACCAAGATTGCCCGAGTCTTTGCAGGCCGCATAAATCCCTTCGAAGTCGACGGAGCCCCACGTGCGCTTAAACTGAATGTGTTCGAGAACACATGCGGCAAACCAGCGACGTTCGCCGTCAAAAGTGGCCAAAATCGTACTTTCGTCAGACAGCATTTTCACGGAATAGTCTGCGCTGTAGGTATACAACGGCGTCAACACACCTTGCATTTCCAACTGAACTAAGAGGGTTTTTAGCGTGAGTTGGCGAATGTTTGAGGTGTTAGACAGTTTATAAAGTTGCATTTCCCACTGTTGATGGTCTGGGCGTTGCGCGATGTCATTCAACACCGCTTCAATGGCTGATTGTTCGGGTGTATCGCCGTAAACAAAATTCTCAATGGTATTTAGCGAGTCTAAATTACCTAACACAAAGCAATCTGCAGGCAAGCCATCGCGCCCTGCACGACCAATTTCCTGACTATAGTTTTCAATCGACTTTGGCAGATCGTAATGCACGACATAACGAATGTTCGATTTATCTATGCCCATACCAAATGCAATGGTGGCGACCACAACAGGAATTTCGCCGCGCATAAAGCCATCTTGTATTCGCCAACGCTCGTCATTTTTCATGCCTGCATGGTAAGCACTGGCATTGATACCGGCACGCTGCAAGTTGCTGGCAACCTGCTCTGCTGTTTTCTGCAGGGTCACGTATACAATGCCGCTTTGCCCTTCATACTGATTGAGCAGACGGTGAAGCTCTGAGGCCTTTTCGCTCTCATCCACCGCCACCACATTTAAGTTTAAATTCGAACGGTAAAACCCTGTTTGCACAATGGCATCTGAGGCAATATTGAATTTGTTTGCCATATCCAGCTTTACTTGCTTATTGGCCGTGGCCGTTAACAGCAATGTCTGTGGAATATGTAAGGCTTGCTGATAGCTTGGCAGCTTTAAATAGTCTGGCCGAAAATTATGACCCCATTCAGAAATACAATGGGCTTCATCAACCACCAATAACGAAATATCAACGCCTTCCATTAGCAAACGAAAACGCTCATTTTTAAAGCGCTCAACTGAGACCATCAAAATTTTAAGTTTGTTGCTTTTCACATAGGCAACGACTTGACGATATTCGTCGTAGCTAAGGCTCGAGTCGAGACTTGCTGCAGGAATATGATGCGCAGTTAAAAAATCGAGTTGATCCTTCATGAGCGCCAGCAATGGCGAAACAACTAAGGTTAAGTTTGGCATTTGCATTGCGCAAAACTGATAACACAGCGATTTCCCCGAGCCCGTCGGGAAAATCGCCAGCGCAGAATCGCCAGCTAAAACACGCGAGATAACCTCTTGCTGTCCTTGCCGAAAATGCTCAAAACCAAATTTGTCTTTGAGCGTTGCGGTTAGCGCTGCTGAATGAGGCACAGTTTGAGCACTCATGCCTCAACAACAACGTCATACGAGGTATATTTTCGAATATTGATCACGCCATTTTCAAAAATCAGATACTGGCCTTTGATCCCCACAAGTACATCGTCAATTTGTGGCGCTTTATCAAGGTTGTAGGATTTAACTTTGAGCGGAAACTGGGTAATTGGGTAGTGTATCGGCTGAATCGCTTGGTCGAGGCGTTCAATGGCATCAGCACCGTGCTGTTGAATAATATCAGTGAGCGCATCCTCGATGAGAGGGATCAGCTCCGCGGCCTTTTGGTTCAAATCGATATTTTCATTATTACCTTTCAACATCGCCTGCCAATGGGTTTTATCGGCGACCAACTTGGCTAGCGCAATTTCAACCAAACCAGATACATGACGCGACTTCACTTTAAAGATTGGAAGCCCTTGTGTGGCGCCTTGGTCAATCCAGCGGGTCGGAATTTGGGTATGCCGAGTGATGCCGACTTTGACGCCTGACGTATTCGACAAATAAACATAGTGAGGCACAAAGCAGTTTGCTTCTCCCCAACTCGGCTCGCGGCATGTCCCTTGCGCATAATGGCAGGTTTCGGGCTTCATAATGCACATGTCGCAGCTAGCGAGCTTTTTCATGCACACAAAACAGTGGCCTTGGGAGTAGCTTTTCTTAGTCACCTTGCCGCAATTACAGCAGTTGATCTTGCCGGTGTGACTGAGCTTAAGTTTGCTGCCAATGAGCGGGTTAAGGGGTAACAACTGCTCGCCAACCGGCAATTGATACACAACCTCGTTAGCATCATTCAACGAAGTTTGGAGTTTCTTAAGAGTGCCTTGCATAGTTAACCTTTAAGCCAATTGTTCGCCGCGCAGTATACCGCAGGGCACGCTCAAAGGCTGCGTTAGACATAACACATCAATTGCAAAGCACGCATTACAATTTCCGCAATGCACGATTGGAGAAGAACGGCAGTGCCAATTGTTTCCAAAGTGGCAGTTTCTGGCCTGTGCCCGCCCCCGCATGCTCAATTTGAGGTTTTGCTGAAAAGGTGCCGAACACCCGATCCCATAAAATCACTACACAGCCGTAATTTCTGTTGCTCTCGGCATAGTTTTTAGAATGGTGAAGTTGATGATATTCGGCGGTATTAAAGATCCAACCAAAGACACCTGAGCGCAATGGCATATTAGCGTGGTTGACGTTCACCGAAAGCGTCTTAAATGCCAGTATAACGGCGATCACATCAGTACTAGCGACCAGAAAACTAACCGTGACAGCCATACCAAGCGTTAGGCCAATGAACTCTAATGGATGAGTTCTATTGGTGCGGCCCACACTGATCTTAGAGATATGATGATGAGTTGCATGAATCCGCCAAAAGAACAAAAAGCGGTGCTGCAAACGATGAAGCCAATATGCAATGAATTCGATAATAAGCGTTGCTAGCAGCGCCATCATCAATAAACCGCCGATACTGTGAGCTTCTAGGCTAAGGCTAAATCCCACTGAGTCTCGCAAACGCCCAAATACACTTTGAATCGGCCCTTCGTAATATTCAGTAAAGAATGGAATCCAAAATAGATAGGACGATAGTACCCAGAACACATCGCGAAATAGATCGCCACGGCTAAGCCACCAGTCTTTCCGACGGGGTGATATTCGTTCGCCTAACATGATGACAGGAATGCATAACCACATCATTAACGTCAGTAATATCCATTTATCCATCCACTCATATACGCATACCAACGCCATGAGAATGGTCCCACCGAGTACAAACATCGGTTGCGGCAATGTCCATAAAAACTGTTTCTGAGATTCTGAAAGATGCATGGTAAAACTCCTTTTCAACTGCGCCTTGTTTGGTTTTGGGAAGCTAGTAGCTTTCACATCCCGTTACCCAATTGATGGGTAAATCTCAGCCCTAGCACGCTCTGTGATGATGTAAGAGCGGCAGGTAAGTTGCTTATGCACTGTCTAACGATTATCTATTATTTTGATAACGGCGCCGATTACCTTCGGTCTGGGAACAAGATCCCTTGCCTTAGCACCCGGCGGGAAGCGCTTCACCCGAACGATAGTAGGGCCTCGTCATGAGCACTACTAATAGAAGGCGACGTAACAGCGACATTTAATTATCTTCGGGTGGCAGCATCAACGAACCGTCTAGCGCCATCTGCCGCATTTTTTCTCGTTCATTTTCGAGATAACGTTTCATCACATCAATAGCGGTAAGGAATTCCGGATATTTGCGCAGCGGCTGATACAAAGGGTCATCGATAATGGACAACGCGCCAAAGCCAGCAGCAACATATTCCTTGAACGACAGTACGGCTAAATCAGTTTCTCCCAAAGCCAAATATATTTTGGTTTTCCAGTCATTTTCTCGGTAATTCCAACCGCCATATGGCGGCACTTGAACGACCGCCAAACTCTGATGGAGCAATCGTTCTGCAGCTTGATATCGGCCTTTTGCAATGAATATGCGAGCAACGGCAATGGCGGGAATATAGTTAGTTACATCAATCTCAGCGTTGTCGATAAAAAGTGGGGCAAAGTGCCGCCGATAATACTGTTCAAGCACGTCAAGTCGATTCAGCGCTATCCCTTCGGCCACGACGTCATAAATCACCACAGGAAAAACAAATTCGTCAATATCGCTCGCCATATAGGCATCAAACGCACCATTTCGGTTGCCGTTGAACAATTCGATGATGACGTTCGAAAATTCAGCGTTATTGGCATCCGGTGCTAGCTTTACCGCGTGCCTTAACCAGCGACTAGCTATCTCGGTTTCGCCCACCATAACGTACGCAGTGGACATGACCATGGCATTAAAGGGCATATTAGGATCTAACCGTAAACTCTCGCTCAATAACGATTGGGATTGTGCAAGGTGATGGCCCATCCAATAGTAAATATCCGATTTAGCTCGGTACGCCGGCGCTAAGTTAGGTGATCGCGCCAACACCAAGTCGACCAGCTGCAACGCCGAGTCAAATCGCCCGGAGTTCGTCAGCGCACTCACCAGTGCCAATGCAATGTTATCGTCGCGGGGTGCAGTTCGTCTCGCTTCGGTCAATACATCGGTCGCTTTAAATGGCGCATTACGCCGCCACAACAAAAATAAGCCGTATTCGTGCAACGCTTTTGCGTTGTTCGGGTTCAGTGAAATAGCATGTTGAAACGCTTGTTCCGCCTCACTGAATAGTGCCTTATTGCTGTTAAGTACCGCACGCGCTGTGTGGGCATCACTTGAATGCGGGGTTAAATCCAGCGCCCTTTTGACACTGTCGCTGGCACTTTCGATCTGGGCTGCCGTTGGTAAGCCAGCCCAATAAATAAGGCCCAACCGCGCAAGGGCCAACTCGGCATAAGCTGAAGCAAAGTTAGGGTCTAATGCAATGGCACGTTCGAGTAACCGGCTTCCTTCAATAAAGCCTTGGCGGGTACCTCGGTCGAACATGGCTTTAGCTCTGAAATATGCCTCTAATGCCTGTAAATTTGTGGTGGGAAAAGGCGTATCTAGTGCTGCATCACTAGGCGCGAGAATAAGATTTAATTGCGTGACGATAGACAAGGCGATGTCATGTTGAATCGTAAAAATATTTTCAGCGCTCAAGGTTCGCGTATAGGTCTCTGCCCATAGTTGCTCATTGGTATTTGCCTCAATCAATTGAACGGCAATACGAATATGATCGCCCGCTCGCTGCACACTACCTTCAAGAAGATGCTCCACCGCTAACTCATTAGCGATCTCAGTTAAACTCTGTTGGCTAGCGCGGTAATGCATTACAGACGATTGGGAAATCGTTTTTAGACCGTGAATTTTTGAAATTTGAGTGAGTAAATCGCCATGAATGCCATCGGTAAAATAATCGTCTGTCGTTGACCGCGTTAAGTTTTTAAACGGCAGGATGGCAATCGAGCGCTGCCCCACCAGACTTGTCGAATCCATTAGCGGCAGAGTCGTCGCCTTGTGAAATGGGCCGAGAACAAAAGCCACTGCGGCAATCACGATCAGAGTGACAACTATCAAGGCCACCCAAACCATCGGCATCCACTTGGTGGATTGAGCGTTTGACGAGTCGAGCTTGGCCTGTTCCACAACAAATGGCGGCGAGGCCGCGTTTGGCGCTTCTGTCGCCAACACATTTTCCTTTTCGCCTTTTTCCACAACGGCGACAAATTGATAGCCACGACCATGCACGGTTTTTATAACGCGCTGGTCGTGGCCGTTATCGCCAAGCGCAGCACGCGCGAGCTTGATGTGATTGCTTAATGTGGCATCAGAGACCGTTACTCCCGCCCATAACTCAGTGAAAAACTCAGCTCGGGGCACGACCCTGTTGGGGTTAGCAATAAGGTAGGCAACAACATCAAAAACCTTTGGCTCAACTGCAATCAATCGCCCCTTGCAGGTTAGCCGATATTCATCCGTATTGACTTCATAGGCACCAAACCGGTAAATCATGGCGACATCCAACCAACACCTAATTTGCTTCGTTCAATTGCCAAATGTGAAGCTAGCGTGCGTAGGCGAATACCTGTTGCGACACGACGCAACAAGCACTTAGTTGTGCCTAGCTCTAAAGTTTTACTCTCCATGACGCTCCAGTTTCCTTGAGTCGATAGACGCTTATGCGACCTTTGCTTGTTCTAGTATGCGCTTCATGTGACGCAGGTTAGAGCCGCAGCAGCCTCCCAATATGGTAAAGTGAGGAAATTGCTGACGCAGCTTGGCGACCTGCATTCCCAGCTCATTAGGATCACCATCATCTAGCGTCTCTGAATCATTCAGTTCAGCATGACTACACCGAGAAGCATTGACCACCACGCCTCTTAAACGCTGCAACCAAACACCATCACTAAATGTATTCAGCAAGTGCTCCGGATGGGCACAATTGATCAGGAAATAGATCGCCTTACCATAGGTTTCGTCATCTACTTGTTCAATAGCGTCTTTAACCGACATGCCGGTTGGTAGTCGCCCGTCAGTTTCAACCGTAAATGAAATAGCGACTGGCAACTTATACTTTGTGGCCGCTCTCACGATGCCCGATGCTTCTTCGGGATAACACAAGGTGAACCCGCTGATGAAGTCCACTTCGGTTTGCGAATACACTTGAATTTGTTCGGCATGGTAGTGTTCCGCTTGCTCAGTCGTCATCCTATCGTCAGCAGTATAGCCGTCGCCTCGTGGGCCAACCTGTCCTGAGAGCACCGTTGGCAGATCTCCCATTTTTTGTCTTACATCGACAAGAAGATCAATGGCGGCCATATTGAAGTGTTTTAAGTCATAGGGCGTAAAGCCGAGCGCAGCGCCTCGATCTCGGTTGGCCACCCAAGTTACCGAATCTAAAATTAACCCTACGTTTTGCTCGCGGGCTAGCTCGGCCAATTGGCAGTAATAATTACGGATTAAATTTTTATGTTGCGGGTTAAGTAACAAGGGATACGAAGCAAACCCCGGTAAATCAATGCCATCGCGAAATAGAATCTCCGTGTCCATGCCGGTATAGCATGCAAAAATATCCGCACCGAGATGAGGCAGGTTATGTCGATAAAGCGCCATGTTAGTCCCCTCCTAGCACAGTTAGCGCAAGATTCATCAGTGCGATATCCATTTACAGTTAAGCATTGCGTTGACGCTTACGTATCGTCCACTCGGCTTTCATCTGCAACGCTCGCGTGCGTATCGAGCCATACACCCACTCATGTTGTGGTAGCTCATCGATTGGCTAGCGTGAATTCCGCTAAATTAGCCGCATTAGTGCGCTTAACAGCAACCCGCAGCGGGATGGAAGGCTTCGTAATATAGCTTTTTATGCACCTTTTGTGCCTGTGATGGTATATACCAGTGGGATGTCTTGCTCGAGGTGTTTGAGATAGAACTTACCCGTTTCTCGCTCAGTCATACCATCAAAACAATTGTAAGGGCTGTACGGGTATTCATTGAATTGTTCGATCTGAATACCCGCTTGAATCAACGCACAAATGACTTCGCTTAGCGGGTGTGCCCAAGTTATAACTGTTTGCGTGTCACCTGGGTCATTTTCTGTATACGTCCCCTCTTCCTCAATATCTGGGGTTAAATTATGAAAGTAGGAATAGCCTGACAACACGTCATGAAACGGATGAAATTCGGCGATATAAAAGGTTCCACCAGGTTTCAAACTGCGCGCGACAACATTTGCCCAATGCGCTAGATCGGGCAACCAGCAAAGCGCCCCATACGAGGTAAAAACAACATCGTATTGCTCGGTTGAGTTTTCACCAAAACTATAGAGATCGGAACAAATAAAACGAGCATCTAACGCCGTTTGCTTCGCCAGTAAATTTGCCTTATCAATGGCTGTTGACGATAGGTCGACCCCAGTTACTTTTGCCCCCAAACGGGCCCAAGACAGCGTATCTAAACCAAAATGACATTGTAAATGCAGCAAGGTTTTACCTGCCACTGGCCCCAATTCGCGCAACTCTATGTCTTGAAGCGACGTATTTCCTTGTAAAAACCGGTCAACATCGTAGAACTTCGACGCAACGTGGATTTCTGTTCTTTTGTTCCACGACTCTTTGTTGATTTTTAGGTAATCCACTACAAGCTCCTTCGGTCTAAGTGAACAAAAAATAGCGAGGCGATGCCGGTTTTAGCACTGCCAATGGCGGGTGAATCGGACTTCATCGGCCCAATGACATTTCACGAGGGAGTTCGCAAAACTTGAAATCTCATCACCAATGCAATTAACGTTATAAAATCGACATTTGCTTCGCAAGTTCGTGCAAGATGATGATCATCGCTCCCATTTTAGGTGGAAGTAGACTTGTCAGGCACTCTTTTTAGTAACCAAGAATGTCGGCTGAACCACATAAAAAATCTATGGAGAATACCTTGATGAATGAGCAAATCAGGCACTATCAAGATAAGTTGAACTATGAAATTGACTCGTGGGATCTCTATGTCTCGCTCACTGAGAATCAACATATTGTTGTGATCGACGCCCGCTCGCCAGAAGCTTTTGCCCTGCAGCATATTCCTGGAGCCATCAACATTCCTCATCGAACCATGACCGAAGAAACCACTCAACAGCTCGATAAAGACGCTGTTTACGTCAGTTATTGCGACGGTATTGGCTGTAATGCATCAACTAAAGGCGCGCTTAAGCTGGCCCAGCTTGGTTTCAAGGTAAAAGAACTATTGGGCGGTTTGGATTGGTGGCTCAGAGATGGCTACGCGACCGACGGTAGTCAAGCTTCGACCGGCAAAGATGTTGTTTGTGGCTGCTAAAAGCCACCCGTGGAGCGCTTCCACTAAAGAGCCCTTGCTGTGATTGTCGTCATCGCATTTGGGCTTTTAATGGCTGGCTTTTGTTTATGGATGGTCTACAACCCGCACTCGTTTGCCGATGGCATCATTCGATTTAGCCAACAGCGCCACTTCCATTTATTCGAGATTATCAGCCGGATCACGATCGGCGCATTGTTTGTCGCGTTGGCGCACCAAACCGCTATCCCCACAATCATAACGGTGTTGGGTTATTTGTTAATTTGTGTCGGTGTTGGCTTGCTGCTTACACCGCCTCGATTTCATCAGCAGTTCGCGGTTTGGGCTGCCACTAAATTCGCTAACGTTTTTCGCATTATTGGCGTGCTAGGTGTTGTCCTAGCACTTGCTTTTATCTGGTCTGCGGTCGCCCCATTCGGCTAAACAGCGCAATTGCTGATAAATTTTACGGTCTATCTATTCAACTTTATAGCCGAGACCGTAAATGGAGTGGATCAAATCATCTTCGTCCGACTCGGCATCAATTTTCTTACGTAAGTTTTTGATATGGCTATCAATCGTCCGATTGCTAACCACGCGCATATCGTCATAGCAGGCACGCATCAGCAACTCGCGACTAAACACCCGGCCGGGTTTAGCCAACATGGTTTGCAGTAGTGCAAATTCTACCGGTGTTAAAATCACCGTATTGCCGGCGACTTCGCAGCGAAATTGATCCGCATCCAGTACCACTTCTCGATAACGCATAACTTTTTGGCTTTGAGATTGTTCGCTATTTGCCAACTCCGAAGTATGTTCAATCCGCCGCAAAATGGTTTTCACCCGCGCAACAACTTCTCGCGGTAAGAATGGTTTGCACACGTAATCATCGGCGCCGAACTCTAACCCAAGCAAGCGATCAATTTCGTCAACACGAGCAGTCAGCATCATGATAGGCACTTGCGAAAATTTTCTAATGTCTTTGCATAGCGTTAAGCCATCCACAACCGGCAACATCACATCGAGAATGATGAAATCGGGCTTCTGATCACGCACAGCGCCAACAACCCCCTCGCCACTATAAAACGTGGTGGTTTGATAATTGGATTGCTCTAGGTAATCAACCAAGACCTGAGCAATTTTTTGTTCGTCTTCAACGATAAATACAAGGGGTTGTGACATATAAGGTTTACCTCAGGCTACCCTGTTCAAATGCTATCAATTCAGCAAAAGGGGCAATTTAACATTAACTTCCAATCCGCCAATGGCCGATGGCGTGGCATTGATGGAGCCGTGATGTGCTTCGACAATATTTTTACAGATGGCAAGGCCAAGGCCTGCACCGGATTCTCGTCGTTGCCTCGACGAGTCTTGCCGATACAAGGGTTCGAATAACTGCTCACACACCTCTGGTTGTACCGAAGGAGCCGAGTCACGCACCGACAAACACACCTGTTGACCGCACGCTTCCAAGACCAGTTGGATCTGGCCCGGCTGATCAGTATAGGCAATGGCGTTTTCTAGCAGATTAGTAATCAATTGCTGCAAACGTTGCTCGTCACCATTGACCATAAACGCTTGTGTGGCGCTAACGGTTAAGGTTAGCCCTCGCCCTTTGCAACGTTCGACTATCGAGTCGGCCGACAGTTGAACAAGTTCAGATAAATCCAAATTTTCAAACCGGTATCGCAGGCCACCAATGTCAGACAATGAAAGCTGATATAAGTCATCGACTAAACGGCGTAAGCGCGCGATCTCCTGATCAATTGACATGAGTTGCTGATGATCGAACGGCCGAATGCCGTCTTTAATGGCTTCCAACTCGCCGGTGAGCACGGTCATCGGCGTACGCAATTCATGGCTAATATCCGCAATCCAGCGCTGCCTTGCCGACTGGTTTTTCTCCAAACTAAACGCAAGGTGATCCATATCGGTCATTAATTGGCCTAGTTCATCGGTTTGTTTGCCATCAAGACGTGCGGTGTAATCGCCCTTCGACAAACGCGATACGTTAGCAATCATTTGCCGAATAGGGCCAAGAATACGACCTGACACAAAAAACGCTACCGCGCCAGCCAACGCTAAACAAGCTAGCGCCGCCAATAATGACGTGATCAATTGTTGGCGAGAAAAGGCGGTTTCCTCTGGTGAATCAAAGTGATACTTGGGCGCACTTAACAAGGTAGCAACCTGAATTTTCCCGACCATAACGGGTACACGAATCGCATTGTCATCTAGCGCTTCAAGGCTATCAGCAACAATCACATTGCCGTTCATATCGTGCAATTGAGTTGGCGGTGGCCCACCAATTGGAGGACCGCCTTGTGGGCCCGGCCCACGCGGAGGAAAACGACTTGGCCCGCCATCGGCCGCTGAACGTGCACCTCGCGGCGGAGGCGGCTCTCGGCGTGCGCGTGGTGGTGGCAGAAAGTCGCCACCGTCTCCGCGAGCCATCACCGCGGACATGTTCAACATCCAGTTGAACTGAGAGCGCGTCATGGTATCCCAGCTCTCGTTTTGGGCTACATACAGTTCAGAGAGCATGCTACTTAGGCTTTCTAGGCGAGAGGTTTCAATGGCGTTTACGTATTCAAGAAAGCCGCGCTCAAAACTCCAACGGGCCAAACCAAGCATCAGCAACAGCACAAATACGGTAATGCCCAGAAAGGCACCGTTTAGCTTTTTCGATAGTGTCAAAACAACACCACCAGCGCGTTATACGGTAATATCAACTAAGCCCCCTTCGGGCATGCCTTGTTCAAAAATATCTTTAATCCGAGACAATGTATTCGCTTGCTCATCGTCTGACAAGTTACCTTCGCTCATCTCGTTAAGTAGTGTATTGAGCTCGCTCAGCATTTCTTCAGTGATACTCAGAGAAGCGACTTGCTCACCTGGCGGTGGTGGTGGAGGAGGCCCATCCATGCCAGCAGAATCACCAATTGCTTTTGCATCAAACCCCAGTTCATCGAGTTGCGCGGCGAATGCTTCACTGGGCTGGATACCCGCTTCACTGAAGGTTTCAACAATCGCTTTTGCGTCGGCTTCCGTTAAATTATCAGCATCATATTGCTCAAGCGTTTCGGTAATGAGTTGAGACTGCTCTTCAGTGAGAGTCGTGCTGTTTTGCCCTTTGGGCGGAGGCGGCATCATGTTACTCATTGAGCCTTGAATAGACGTCATAGTAGTTTCCTTGTTGGTATTATTCATGATGAACGAAACAGAAATCCTGAGGCATTGCTAGCAATGCCTCAGGATCCGAAAACCGATAACTAACTGCCGCCGCGGACTAGTCGCACATAATTGAATATGCGAATGGCATCGCCCTGAGGCCCATGGCCTTGCGGGTAATCAGCAGGGTCGCCCACTTTAGGATCACTGCGTTGGCAGCCTGCCCCATGAACGTCAATCCACGAGTCACTGTTAGTATCAAAGCCAAGACAGCGACCAAACGCGACGTAGGCTGCCGCGCCGCCAGCGCTGTCAGTCCAGTTTTTATGGGTTGTGCTGGTCCAGTAAAATGGATAGTCCAGTTCACCGGCTTCGTTGATGATGGCCGTGCTATCAAATTCAGCGGCAATGGCTGGCGAATTTGAGGTGACTGGCGAACGGCTGTAGTCGACCAAACTTTGCAGCTCTTTCGCATTCGGTAAGCGCCAGTCGCTATAACCCAATAAGCTCGCTTCATTTTGCTGTTGTACGTAGGCCAATGCATCATGCCAATTTAAGCCAACGCCGGAATCATGTTGCTGCCACATCAAGCTTGTTGTTAGGTCTGTGATGGTGCCGTCGTTATGATCAACGAGCTGGTTTTCGCCATAGCCGCTTTCGCCACGCACATAAATAACGTAGAAATCTTTGTCCGAACCGAGCAGGCTTAAGCCATACCCTTTGATACGGCCATCGGCGAAGTTAACGCCAAACAAGGTACCGCCCCCGAGAATAGAGTCACCACCGTTTGCCGTTTCGTCTACATACAAGGTGCTGGAGGCAAATTGCGCATCAATAAGGCGTTCTTCCGCAGCCGTATCGCCGTAAGCAAAATCAAAATAGTCCCGGTCGATAAAGGCAATCAGGTTGGATGTGTCGGTTCCGTCATAGCCGCTCGGATCGGTGCCACGGAAGTCCATTAGGGAATACAATTCTTTGATGGTCGGTAAGCGCCAATCATCGTAGCCAGCGTAACTTAAAGGCAACTGATCGGTAGCCTGCTCATAAGTCAACTTGTCGTTGATATCGATGACGCCATCGCCATTTTGATCAGGGCTCTGCTGCCACATCAATCCGGTGTTGTAATCAGTAACGGTGCCATCACCATTGAGTTGTAAATCAAAGGTCAAGCCAAGCTGTTGTGCATCTTGTCCATAGAATGATTCATCTTGGTTGGGGCAAGTGATTTCATTTGTGTTGTCAAAACACAACAGCTGGCCTGTATCAACCACCTGTAACTTGGCCAGAGGTAATTCCGCCGTTGAACCAGAGCTACCGCTATCGGTTGTATAAGTTACCGAATTTTGAGTGTCTGAGCCGGAGCCGCTGCTTCCACATCCGTATAGCAGCGCAGAAAGAACAAGGCCAAAGCTAAGACCATTTCGAACACTGCCCATACAGCTGCCCTATGTAAATTGACGATAGGGACAAGGTAATGATCAATTATGAAGAAACTGTGCAGCCGACGAGGAGTGTTTGTGCAACATTTGACTAACCAAAGGTCTATCAAATTTTTTACAAAAAAAGCCAAGCATCTCAGCTTGGCTTAGTGAATTCAGGTGAGCAGGCAACGAGCGGCGTTACTCCTGAACCTCATGCTTACGCAATTCTCGTCGAAGTATCTTACCAACATTCGATTTAGGTAAGTCATCGCGGAACTCCACTTGCTTCGGGATTTTATAAGCAGTTAAGTGCTTGCGACAGTGCTGGATCAAGGCAGACTCGGTCAATTCAGGGCTTCGTTTCACCACAAATATTTTTACTGATTCGCCAGTTACTTCGTGCGGAATACCAATCGCGGCGCTTTCCACCACATCAGGGTGCATGGCAACCACATCTTCGATTTCATTCGGAAAGACATTAAAGCCACTCACCAGAATCATGTCTTTGATGCGATCGACAATGTAGAAGTAGCCTTCATCGTCCACCTTGGCAACATCACCAGTGCGAAGCCAGCCGTCTTCAACAATCACTTCGTCAGTTGCATCGGGGCGGCCCCAATAGCCTTGCATCACCTGAGGCCCTTTGACCCAAAGCTCGCCAGACTCACCTGGACCAATATCATTGCCTTCGTCATCCACCAAGCGCATATCCGTGGAAGGCGCTGGTAGTCCAATACTGCCGTTGTAACTGGGTTGATTCAGTGGCGATACCGTGACTAGCGGGCAGCATTCGGTCAGGCCATAACCTTCAAGCAATACCGCGCCGGTGACATCTTGCCATCGTTCAGCAACCGCTCGCTGAACCGCCGCACCACCGCCGATGGCTAGTTTAAAGCGGCTAAAGTCCATTGCTCTGAAGTCATCATTGTTGAGTAGTGCATTGAATAATGTATTTACCCCCGTCATGACGGTAAACGGATACCGCGAAAGCTCTTTAACAAAGCCAGGAATGTCACGAGGGTTGGTAATGAGCAAATTGGCGCAACCGTATTTCATAAAGGTTAGGCAGTTCGCGGTCAACGCAAAGATATGATAGAGCGGCAACGCCGTGACGATAAATTCTTTGCCCGGCACAATAGCAGGGCTGACCACCGCGGCAACTTGCTCTAAGTTACCGACCATATTGCCGTGCGACAACATCGCGCCCTTTGCTACGCCCGTAGTGCCACCCGTGTATTGCAAGAATGCCAAGTCGTCATGCGTAATACTCGGTTTCACGTAAGTCAGTTGATGACCCTTGGCTAACGCACGACGCATCGATAACGCGCCAGGTAGGTCGTATTTGGGCACCATCTTCTTGACGTAACGAACCACAAAGTTAACCAATGTTCGTTTGACCGGTGCCAGTAGATCACCCAGCTTGGTCAAAATAACGTGTTGTACCGGCGTTTCACGAACCACTTTTTCAAGGGTGTGGGCAAAGTTAGATACGATCACAATCGCCTTCGCACCGGAGTCATTTAGCTGATGCTTGAGTTCACGTGGTGTATACAAGGGATTCACGTTGACGACGACCATGCCGGCGCGCAAGGCACCAAACAGCGCAATGGGATATTGCAGCAAGTTGGGCATCATAATGGCAACACGATCACCTTTCTCAAGTTTTAGTTCGTGTTGCAAGTACGCGGCGAATGCGCGGCTTTGCTCTTCCAAACTGCGAAAGGTTTGAACAGCACCCATATTAATGAACGCTGGCTGATCCGGATATTTTCGGACCGACTCTTCAAAGATATCGACCAGTGAGGTGTAGTGTTCGGGGTTAATGGTTTCAGGAACCCCTTCTGGATAATTTTTTAGCCAGATCTTCTCCACTGCGCTCTCCTGCAATGTTGTTTTTTTTTAGATTATCGATTGAGTGTAACTGCAAAAACTCCAGCCAATGTTAACTTTGGAGGAATTCAGCTAGAGCTAACACTCTAATGTTGGAATCGTGACACAATTTTGCGAAATCGCATCGATTGTTATGCTCAGCTTGAGAGCTAGCGCATATTTTCAATCAAGCGTTTGAATTTTAGTTGGCGACAAATTCATCGATAAGCTCGGCAAGATCATCGGGGCGTGTCATATGCACATGATGGCCGCCTGGTAGCACTACTTTTTGTATGGATTTAAAACATGAGCGGCGTTGTTCAAGCAGCTGACGTACTTGCGCATAGCCTTGATCAGCAATAACGGTTAGCACGTCGCATTCTATATTCGATAATAACTGTTGTGCTTGTAACTCAGTCATGCGCATTGCCGATAACGCTTTTAAGCGTGGATCGTAGCGCCAGCGCAGCTGCTGATTCGAAGCTTCCACATTGCGCTCCACTAATAGCGTCACCAGTGCATCGTTTAAATCAGGCGATGCCTGTTGCCGAGTTTTAACGACGTCTTCCAATGTGTCGAAATGACGCGCCAGTTTATTGCGGGTTCGCGTGCGACTCAGCAAGCCTTTACGCAACATAGCGGTTGCTTGTTCGGGCTCGACGGTTAACGGTCCGGCGCCTTCAATTAAGATCAGCTTGCTGACTTTTTCCGGAAATGCCGCCGCAACTAAGGTATTGACCAATGCGCCCATGGAATGACCTAGCAAAATCACCGGACCAATTTGCGCGTCCAACACCTGCAGTAAGGTGTCGGCCCAATCAACAAAGTGATAATTGCTATGCTCGGCGATGTGATCTGATAAGCCATGACCAGGCCAGTCGAATGCGAGGAGTTGATAGTTGGTTAATCGTTTAGCCAGTGGCAGAAACGAGTTAGCGTTATCAAGCCAACCATGAGTTGCCACAATCAAAGGCGTGTCGGGCGTGGCGTTTGGTGGGCGGTGCAACCAGCCAGCGAGCGTTAAGCCCGCCAGCTCATAGTGCCAAGGGTGTTGCATGGTCGTTATGGTTTAACGAACTTCAAGGTCATGCGGTCACTTTCACCAATCGCTAGATATTTGTCTTTATCTTGATCTTTTAGACGTAGCGAAGGCGGCAACGTCCAAACGCCTTTCGGGTGATCTTTGGTGTCTTTGGCGTTGGCGTTAATTTCTGAACTCGCTTGTAACGAAAAACCAGCCGCTTCAATCAACGCAATCGCTTCATTCTGATTAATGTAGCCCGTGCCTCTAAGTTCTTCATTGGTTTTTGAAGGCAAGCTGCGGTGTTGAACCACACCAAACACGCCGCCTGGCTTTAACGCGCGGTATACCGACGCGACAACATCTTGCAAATTACCATCACGATGCCAACCGTGCAGACTGCGGAAGCTCACCACCATATCCACGCTATTCGGCTCAGCGAGCTTACTCGCTTCTGGCGGATAAAATTCAACGACTTGTATATCACCCCACCAGTCTTTGTTCATTTCTACTTTTTTGAGGAATTTCTTACCTGCGCGCACGTAATACGATTTTTCATCGCCAGTTGTTACAAAGTTAGCCGCAATAAACTGACCTTCTGCTTTTAAATAAGGTGCCAAAATAGCGGTGTACCAAGCGCCAGCGCCCGGTGCCAACTCAATGACCGTATCCGTTGGTTTAATGCCGAAAAAACTGAGGGTTTGGGTTGGGTGCCGATACATATCACGCTTAGCCGCATCGCCACGGCGTTCATCAGCCACAACCTCTGTTAATTGCGGATCTGCCGATACCTGAGCGGAAATAACTGCCGCCGAGAGCAACGTACAGAAACTTAGGCCGGTAGCTATTTTTTTAGTCCACGAGCGTCCTAACATAGGGTTATTCCTTTATTGAGATTTATTGTCATTACGGAAGAGTACGGGCGATAACATAAGGGAATTTCAGTCAAAATAGCCAGCCCTATTCATATTTTGAAACAGAATCGGCTGGCTTGAGCTGATTTGGTGAGAATTTAGCTTAAAAATTATTCGCGGCCGGGCAATTTTTTCCAGGTCACGGTATCGCGTAAATAAACAGGCTGTGCAAGTGCCGCATCCACAGCTTCACCTCGAGCCCAAGCAAACTCAGCCAACGCAACCATGTCTTCTGCGAGCGGAAATAGGTCGTCAGCATGACACGTTACATTAGACGGTAACTCGCCGAGAGTTGCTAAGTAAGCGTTCCAACCAGAGCCAGTCGCATACCAATCGGAAGTAGCTGGCGCACTTTCGATGATCTCACGCCAGTGTTCGGGTGGGCAAACCCGCTCTTTGGCAACGGCAACCATGTCACCGTCGAGATGACGATAGGCGCCCAGATACATTTCGTTCATGCGCGCGTCAATAGCTGCCAATTGTTGCTCGATGCCGGATAAACGATAACCTTGCCGTGCTAAGGCTTGTAGGGTTGAAATCGGTAATACCGGCAAATCGGCGCCAAACGCCAACCCTTGCGCCGTTGCAGTACCAATCCGCACACCAGTAAAGCTTCCCGGGCCACGGCCAAATGCAATGGCATCAAGTTGGCTTAAACTCATTTGCGCGTCAGCGAGTAATTGCTGGACCATAGGTAGTAATAATTTGGCGTGCTCACGCGGCGCTAATTGGCTTTGACTGATAATGTCGCCATCGCAGAGCAGCGCACTTGAGCAACTCTCAGTGCAAGTATCAATCGCCAGGATCCGTGCTTTAGTCATGAAGGTTTCTTTCGTTATCTTGTCGTTGTAGTGGTTTAGTCGTTGTCGGACAGTTGCTGCTGCAAAAACGCTACAGCCTTACTTTCAAGGCGAGTGCGTGGCATATCAGGCAAACTTTGTAGAAAGGTTTTGCCGTAGCCGCGTGACGCCAAGCGGGCATCGCATATGGCCAACAAACCGCGATCGGTGATGGAGCGAATTAAACGCCCGGCGCCCTGCTTTAGCGTGATCACCGCTTGTGGAATCTGAATGCTGCCAAATGGATCTCCTCCGCCACGTCGGCAATCTTCAATGCGCGCGCTTAATAGCGGATCATCCGGAGCCCCAAAGGGCAATTTATCGATAATAACACAGCTTAATGCGTCGCCTCGGACATCGACCCCTTCCCAAAAACTACCGGTGGCCAATAACACGGCGTCGCCTGCAGCTACAAACTGGTCAAGTAGAATTCGCTTTGAGCTTTTACCTTGTACCAACACTGGCCGAGTCAGTTGTTCAGTGATAGCCGCTGCCACAAGCTGCATCATACGATGGCTGGTAAACAGCACAAACACGCCACCACGACTCGCATTAATAAGCGGCATAATACAATTAATAAACTGATCGGTAGTGGGCTGACCGCCACCCGGCTCAGGCAAGTTTGCCGGCACGTACAACAAGCTTTGTTGCTGGTAGTCAAATGGGCTGGCCAAGCCTAATTCAGCAGTACGCTGGATCCCCATTTGGCTAGCAAAGTGGCCAAAGCCATCGGCCACTTTTAAGGTGGCGGAGGTAAACACCCAACTGGCATGCTGCTGCCCCATGAAGTCTTCAAATCGGCTGGCGATATCAAGCGGTGTTAAATGCATGATCAGGTGGCGCGGCGTTGTTTCAAACCAATAACTATTTCCCAGCTCTTCAACTTGGCAAACGGCTTTTAATTGATTGATATATTGGCTACATCGCTCCCAACATTGATCGATTAACTTACCGCGACCCAACGCCAGTTTCAGTACATCAAATAAAAAGCTTAAATCATCTGTTAGTCGTTTAATCGCGCGTTGAACATCTGGGGTTTGTAACTGCTCGCGCCAATTTCCTTTACTGGGATCTCGCGCAAAACAAAGGCGTAAGTCTTGAGCCGCTTGGCTTAAACGTGAACCCGCCTTACTAAGCTGCGCTTGATCCTTCGCTTCGCTGCGATAAGCCGCTTCAACATCTTTGCTTAAATCCGTCAGCTGGCGTGTCGATAGCGACGTACCAAAATATAAAGTGGCAACGTCAGGCAGCTGATGCGCTTCATCAAAAATAAACGTGTCCGCTTGAGGCAACAGTTCACCAAAACCAGTGTCTTTAATGGCCATATCAGCAAAAAACAAATGATGATTAATCACCACCACTTCTGCTTCTTGCGCCTTTTTGCGGGCTTTTAATAAATAGCATTCGTCATAGTCCGCACAATCACGCCCCAAGCAGTTATCTTGGGTGGAGGTGACATAGGGGTAGATACGGCTATCCTCACCCAGCTCGGTAAGTTCACCAATATCACCGCTGTCGCTCGTATTCGCCCACCGCTTAACAATCACCAAATCAGCCTGCAAGTCTGCTTCTAATAGCGTGTCGGCTTGCTTTAGGTGCAAATTCATACGATAGCGGCACAAGTAATTAGAGCGCCCTTTTAAAAGCGCAATCGGGCGACCACAGGCCAGTGCATCGACAACCGTAGGCAAATCACGATGAAACAGCTGCTCTTGTAGCGCTTTGGTACCGGTGCTGACAATGGTTTTGCCTTTATGACGAAGCGCTGGCACTAAATAGGCGAAGGTTTTACCTGTACCAGTGCCTGCTTCAACCACCAAGCTAGTTTTTTGCTTCATGGCTGTTTCAACAGCTTTTGCCATATCAATTTGCGCATCACGCGGGCGGAATTGCGGGATCGCTTTGGCTAGCTCTCCGTCTGGCTCAAAGCATTTGGCAACACTTTTTACTGCCATATTAATGGCGCTCGCAGAGTTGTGGCATGTCAGAGCCGTTCGTTGTCGCCATTAAAGTGAAGCCGTCACGGTAAGCCAATAGATATTTTTGTCGTAGGTGAGCGCATCGAATGTTGAGTCTTGGTCAATGTATTGATAGCTCAAATCGGTGTTTAGCCAACGGCGCCAATGGTAACGGGCGCCAATTTCACCGGTCAGTGCGTCATCGTCACGTTCAATGCCAGTATATTCTTCATCTTGATAGGCAATGGAGGCAAGAGTGGTAAAGCGCTCCGTCCAGCCATGTTCCCAGCGGATTTGCGCCGTTGTTTCTCTCACGTAATCACCGAGCGTATCAGGATCTTTTGCCCTGCGGCCACTTTCGATATAAAACGTTGAATAGGTTTTTGGTGCCCATTCAGCGCCCAATGACCACGTCAGGCCAGAAAAGTCCGAACGCTGCGCGTCATCGTAATCACGCTCTGCGTAGCCTAGCTTAAACGTTCCGGCACTAACGCCCGTTGCTTGCCAGCGAAAACCCAAGCGCAGCTGTTGATCGCTGCTATCACGGCTAAGCCCCGACGGTGGCAATAGATCATAAGATCGCTCGGCGTATTGTGCGTCAAGAAGGAGTGACGAATCAGGCCCCAAACGGTAATAAACAGTGGCGCCGCCGCCAATGGTATCGTAATCACTATATTGAGTTAATTGCTCGTAATTGCGGTAGGCGAGATCTTCGTAATTAACATTAATATCGAAGTTAAAGCGCGCTTGTGCAGCGCCAATGCCATATACCAAATCTGCCCGATGGATGTCTTTTTCAGCCACTTCGGTCAGCGATTCGCCTTGCCCTTCGCTTATACCTGTGCCCCGCTCTTCATGTACACGACTGAAGCGGTAATCTAAATCAACCCGGTGTTTACTGGTAAATTCATGGTGCAATTCAGTGATAAATTTATGATCGGTAAAGTCATCTTCATCGCTGGAGTGATAACGCCCGTCAGCCAATTCATAAGTAACGGCCAAGTGACTAATGTCTCCGCCACCTTCCAGTGTTAGACGGGGTTTGATTACAGTAAACCAACTGTCGATTTCATTTGAAGATTGGTTGGCAGTATTGTCATCGAAACCATTTTTGATGGCGATTTGAGGCACCAACCCTAAGCCGGCTCCCACGTCAATTTGCGCTGGCTCATAACCCGCAGCCTGAGCTAGCTGTGTGCCCAACATTAGAACAGCGCCTGCGCTTGGCAGAACGGCGGTAACAAAGCTCCGCATATCGAATCATCCCTTTAAAACAAATTTAATAAGCCCTTATTGTTGGGCTTTAGTTGGTGCAAATGATACAGACAAATCAGCACACCGCCACCTAGTTTTAACCTGTCGCGCACTCAGATTTATGCCAAAAATCAGCATGTATTGAAGCAATGGCAATTAGTTCAACCGAACGGCATTGGCAAACCGTAAATTTACGAAGGCTTCACAGAAATCTTTAATATCGAGCATTCTGGTTGATTTTTGTGCAACAAAGCTGGTAGTTTGGCTGCGTCTACTGACCGGATGCAGTACACGTACATTTGAAGTTGTTCGTCGTGAAAAGGTCTCTATGAAGTATTTTGTTAGCTCAACAATATTAGCGTTTGGGGTGTTGCTGCTCTCACTAAACAGTGTTTGCCATGCAATGACTGACGACTACCTCGACTATCAAAGTTTATCTAGCACAGCTAATTCGTCGACTGAATTGCCGACAGGCCAACAAGCCTATGACGAATTTGACGCGAACCAACAATACGACTTTTTATCGCTAACCAGAGCTCGCCAAGCGGTGGTGCAAACCTACAATTCGTTTTACCAGTCATTGGTCAATTACAGCCATAAAATTGAAATTTTGCCGGCTGCAACCGATGGCTTTTATGACACCCAAGCCGAATCCTATCGCTATTTTTCAATGCCATTAGTTGCGTTGCCATCGGATAACGTACGCTTTGAATTGTTTACTCAAGCATACGATCCTTTGTTTTATGCGTTAAGCCACCGCAGCCAAGATGATCCACTGCAACAATACATGCCTTACGCCGACATCGAATTTACGGAAGCTAAAATGGCATTCGGTTTAGGTGCGACCATGGCACTTGATGAGCGCACTCGCCTTCGCTCTGTTTACACCACCGGCACAATCCCTGGTCTAGGCGATGCCAACCTTGGTTTGCAGCTGCAATTCGACTTTTAAATTCAAAGTCGTCGTTTAGCAACCACCACCCTAGCCTGATTGGGCGCCACCTCCACTTGTAATGCCTGACACTGATCAGCCAAG
This sequence comes from Neiella holothuriorum, assembly GCF_019457915.1. Classification (GTDB taxonomy): domain Bacteria; phylum Pseudomonadota; class Gammaproteobacteria; order Enterobacterales; family Neiellaceae; genus Neiella; species Neiella holothuriorum. The sequence continues at coordinate 74,477 of NZ_JAHZSS010000003.1, read as the reverse complement.
GCAATACCTTGCCAAAAATCAAACCAGTCAACGTCGTAATTCGTCTGAAAATTAAAGGTTTTACTGACTTCGGCATTAGTATGAAATGCAAAAAACAACGTGGTGTTGTCATCTAATATTAGTGATGCTCGATCAAACGCTAATGACTGATAATCCACAACTTGCTCGGTGCACGCGAGTCGCGCTAGTAACTGAGACACTTTCAATGTTGAACTAGCAGACAAACAATTCATCGCATCGCCTAATATCAAATTACCGCCATGCGCGAGTATCGAGCTTGCATGAAATTCATAAGCCTCAGGGCGTGCGCTTTGTTGCTGGAACTCAGTATTCAAATTCTCTAACGTTAAGCAATCTTGGTCGAGCAACCACAAAGCACGATGCTGCCAACTACGGCCTGCATTTTCCAAATGAAGTTGATTAAACCGATGCTGATGACGATGAATGTCATCACTCGTTCTCATCGCGTCAACTAATCCAAGTGAAGGCCACATCGGCGCATTGCAGCCAAGAACGCAAGCATCGCCTGCGCCGCGTTTAATCGCAGCTAACCCGCGCCGATAAGCTTGCACACTAGTCATTGGGTGAGCCCTCGGCACGTCCAATGCGCCCCAGTACAAGGCATCGAGTTTAAATAACGCAATACCCCACTGTTGCTTCATGGTGTCAACCGTGTGCTGCAAAAATTCACAGGGGGCATCTTGAGAGGTATCAAGTAACAACCAGGGGGTACAACGCCAGCCGCCATAAGTAACGCTGTCCGCTAACAATGGACTGCCGTCAGCATGGTGTACAAACCAATCGGGGTGTTCCTTATAAAGCTGCGAATCTAACTGCGCAATAAACGGCGCTAACCAAATGCCGGGGCGGCAACCAGTCGACGTGATGGCATCAATGGCCTGTTCAACGCCGCCAGCAAATTTATTAGACGGGATTAACCAGTCGCCCATGGCTCGCTGGTAACCATCGTCAATCAGTACCAGATCGGCCTCAGTCCACTGTTGTGCCAGTTGCTTGGCGTTGTCAGCAATAATGTCTGTCGTGATGTGCTCATAGTAGTGATACCACGAGCACCAGCCCTTAACACTTTGCTGAATTTTAGGCGTGCCATGACGTGATTGAATGATCGTGCTGAACTTGCCAAACACGGCGGTGATTGAGTCAGCTTGCAAACTAACGAGCGTCGGTAAAACTGCTGTCTGATCCGGTTCGAGGCATAACGATTCAGTCTCAACGACCGCAACTAATTGGCTATCGTGGCGACATTCAAAGTAGCCATTGAATTGATGGCAATCGGCAAAACCAACTAACCAATAACTGTTATCGGGTTCCAACTCTATGAGCAAGTAATTGTAAAAACGCGTTTGCTCAGCGGGATATCGGCGATAGTCAGCGTCGTTATCAGCACAGCGGCTCACAGCCACTGGCGCCCTTAATGAGCCTTGCCACTGACATAGCATTTGATAGCCATCCGCTAAAATGGGAGCGTCGAGCCAGGCACTAACATCCCAAGCGGCCAGCAGTACATTGTCAATCGGGCTCGTGCTCGACTGACCCGATACGTGTGCAACACCATCAACCAATTTAATGCCACGATTGCTACCGCCTTCAAAACACGGCACAGGTAAGGTTGATTGCGTGGGCGTATGAGGCATACTGACAAAATTGCAGTTCAAGTTTGACGTTAGTCTAGTGTATTGGAGGCGTTGGTGGTTCGACTTTTTGCCCTCGTGGTTGTGGTGTTGTTGCTTTGCCCTCGCGGCCATGCTCAAAGTCAGATCGTGTACTTTCAAAGCCACGAACGGTTTAACTATGACATTGAGTTACTACAGCACTTACTGAATATCACTGCGAACGACTACGGCCCCAGTCAAGCTAGCCCATTGAATGATCAATTAACCGAGCAGCAAGGTCTGCGCGCCCTCACTCGAGGCGCTGTCGATATCGCATTTCTACCAACTAGCAAACGCCGCGAAGCCAACTACCAAGCCATCAAGCAACCGTTACTGCAAGGCATGTTGGGCTACAGATTACTTCTGACCACTGAATCGTCAGATTCAAAATTCAAAACAATAACAGATCTCAAGCAACTGCGTGAAAAAGCCATCGCAGGCTTTGGTTTACACTGGGAAGATCTTAGAATTTTGTATCGCAACCGACTACCGGTAATGACATCACCGCAATATCAGGAATTATTCTCGATGCTTAGTAGCGGGCAGATCGATTACCTGCCACGCGGTTTAAATGAGATCCAACTAGAGCTTGTGGAACAGTCGAAGATTCACGACCAGTTGAAGATCAATCAGGACATTGCGTTATTTTATGTGTTTCCGCGCTACTTTTTCGTCAATCGCAGTAATACTGAATTGGCCGAGCGATTGCTTGCAGGCTTTGCCTTAGCGTTGGAAGATGGCAGCTTTAAGGCGCTGTTCGACAAACATTTCGGCCAAATTGCCTCTCAAATAGCGAGCCACCCGCGTGCGCTGATCAAGCTCAACAATCCTTTTTTACCGGAACAAATTCCGCCAATGCAAACGGACTGGTGGCTTTCACCACATGCCGTTAACCAGCTCGCTGGCAAAGGTAATGCACATAGCGGGCAATAGGAATTAAGTTTGGGTTGCGTGATTGCTGCAACTCGAGTTCGATTAACTGCTCTTCATTGGCAACAGCATGATCTCGGTCGCGCACATAATCACTAAATACGCGCACACCCGAGCATACGTTCAAATCCAGCTGTAACTCATTTAGCCACAACTCTAATTCGGACAACACGACAGGCCATTGTGGGCTTAACCGTTGCCGGCTGCGGCGTTTCATGCCACTGGCAACATACTCAAAATTACCCAGCACTAAGTTATGCATCAATTTAGATGTGGCGTTGTACGGCATTAGGCTCAGCCATCCGTGTGCACCAACATATTTCGTGAGCCGCTCAACAAATTGCTGTTGGCGCTCAACCCATTCCAACACGGCATGACACAGCACTATGTCGAATGTGCCAATGTCGGCCAATTCGAACAAGTCAGATTGAATCAACTCGACTTGATCAGCGACGCCAAGTTGAACCGCACGCTGGCGCGCTTCTTCTAACATGTCGGCAGAAATATCGCACAACACGACCTGATGACCCGCTTCGGCAAACCACAGTCCCATTTGCCCCATGCCTGCGCCAACGTCGAGTATTCGAAGGGGCTTACCATTTCGGAGCCTCAGCAAATCACGCTGCAACACAGCGAGCCTGACTTTCCCCTTTGGGGTTTGATAAATACTGCGCGCAAACTTAGCAATCGCGCCATCAAAATTCGATTTCATGCTGTTCTGATCACGCCATTATGCCGGGTTGTCGATATCAATAAACTGAACATCCAGCTGCAGCTGCAGCTGCTGCGCTAAGTGGTGACCCAATGCTTCAACGCCATATCGCTCGGTGGCATGATGACCAGCGGCAATAAAATCGATGTTTAGCTCACGGGCCACGTGCACCGTTTGCTCCGACACTTCGCCGGTAATAAATACATCACAGTCAGCTAATGCCGCTTGCTCGATAAACGACTGACCGCCACCGGTACACCAGCCTACTGTTTGCAACGGTTGGTCTTTAACATCGATGTGAAGCGGCTTTCGATTCAACAACTGCAGCAATGATTGGCTTAGTTGAGAGCCGCTGATCGGTTCGGCAAAACGTCCTTTCATGGCGACTGAAAAGGCATCATTTGGATCCAGCCCAACACAATCAACAATATTTAAGCGCTTCGCCAACTGTGCGTTATTGCCTAACTCAGGGTGCACATCTAACGGCAAGTGATAGCCGATTAAATTGATGTTGGCATCGAGCAATGCCTTTAACCGGTTGTATTTCATGCCGGTGATAACAGGCGATTCGTTTTTCCAAAAGTAACCATGATGCACCAATACGGCATCAGCATTTGCGGCAATAGCAGCGTCGATCAATGCTTGACTGGCGGTTACCCCAGTAACCACTTTTTGAATGTCGTCGCGCCCTTGAACTTGCAAGCCATTAGGGCAGTAGTCGCGAATTTTATCGGCTTGCAGAAGTTCGTCGAGATAATCGATTAGTTGTTGCCGCTTCATGTTGCTATTCCTCTGCTAAATCTGACCGCGCATTCTATCGGCAAAGCTCTAACCATAAAACCAGTAACCGATGAATATTGCGGCAATGATGCCCACTACATCGGCAAATAGACCGCACCATAAGGCGTAACGACTATTGCGGATCCCGACCGCGCCAAAATAGACTGCCAAGACATAAAATGTGGTTTCGGTGCTGCCCTGAAAAATACTCGCGAGGCGGCCAACAAAACTATCGGCGCCATGCACATGCATTGTATCGATGAGCAAAGCGCGCGCCGCCGAGCCAGAAAACGGTTTAGCAAAAGCCACTGGCATCGCATCAACAAACGCCGTATCGCCTCCTAACGCAGCAACCACAGCTGCGATCCCCGCGACTAATGCGCCAAGTAGGCCGCTTTCTCTTAACATCGCTAAAGCCACGAGCATGGCCACAAGAAATGGAATGAGTCGGACTGCCGTCTCAAAGCCTTGTTTGGCACCCACGATAAATTCGTCGTACACCGCAACTTGACGGCGATGCGCCAAAAGCAAGATAACACTAATAAAACCAAGTAATAGCAAGTTGGCCATGAGCGTCGATTGGCTACTAATTGCGTCGGCACTCAGTTGCATTAGGTAAGCAACCAAAGAAAACAATACCGCACCGGCAATGGCGAAAAACACCATGAGTTGGCGCTGCCATAAGTTAATTCTTTGAATGAATGCCACCATCGACAGTCCGGCTAAGGTTGACGCACTAGTGGCTAACAAAATGGGTAAAAACACATCTGCCGGCGACGCTGCGCCTTGCTGAGCGCGGTACAAAAATACGGTGATTGGAATGAGGGTTACTGACGAGGTGTTGAGCACCAAAAATAAGATTTGTGCGTCGCTAGCGACTTCCGGCGTTTTATTATGCCGTTGGAGATCCTGCATCGCTTTGATGCCCAACGGCGTAGCTGCATTATCAAGTCCCAGCATATTCGCCGCTAAATTCATGGTGACACTGCCAAATGCTTGGTCGCCTTTTGGGATCCCCGGCATAAGCACATGAAACAATGGAGCCACCCGCTTGGCCAACCAATCAACAGCGCCACAGCGCTCCGCAATGGCAAACAAACCTTGCCACAAGCACAGCACACCAATTAACCCAAGCGCGATCTCTACCGCCAGCTCAGCACTACTAAATAAAGCGCTGACCAAGCCATTGACGCTGCTGACATCGCCAAAAAACAGCCACTGGCTTAGTGCCGTGGCAATGCTGGCAAGTATCATCACCAGCCAAACGCGATTTAACACATCATTTCCCTGATTTGATTGTGGTAAGATCCGGCGCTGATCTTATCAATTACCAGCCCATTACGATCATGCCAAAAGTGGAATTCCCTCAAGAGTTTATTGAAAACACCAAAGCGATACTACCCAGCCACTTAAGCATTGAGTCGTTGCTCGACATTTGCCAGCAGCCGTTGCGTAAAAGTATTCGCCTTAATAGCCTGAAAATGCCCGCAGGCGAAAGCTTACAAAAATTGACGGCACAAGCCGATCCCATTCCTTGGTGCCCAGAGGGCGTTTGGCTGAACGGCCAGCCAACCTATCAATTGGGTAACCATGTTAGTCATCTAAATGGACAGTTTTACATTCAAGAAGCCAGCTCAATGCTGCCGCCAATGGCGCTCTCCTATTTATGTGAAAAACCAACGTTAGTACTCGACATGGCCGCAGCGCCGGGTTCAAAGACCACCCAACTAGCCGCGCTCATGGGCAACCAAGGCGGCTTAGTCGCCAACGAATTATCAGGCTCTCGGCTGAAAGGTTTATTCACCAACATTCAACGTTGTGGCGTGAGAAATGCAGCGCTGACACACTTTGATGCCAGCGTGTTTGGTGCCGCCTTACCCAATACCTTCGATGCCGTGTTGCTCGATGCGCCCTGCTCTGGCGAAGGCTCGGTGCGAAAAGATCCTGACGCATTTAAAAACTGGTCGCTGGAAAGCACTGAACAACTGGCCGCCGTGCAAAAACAATTAATCGTCAGCGCGTTTCATGCCCTTAAACCCAACGGCATTTTAGTTTATTCAACCTGCACCTTGAATGCGCAAGAGAATCAGGACGTTTGCCAACATCTACTGGAGACGTTTGCAGGCAAGGTTGAGGCGCGCTCATTGGGCAACTTGTTCGAGGGAGCCAGCAAAGCACAAACAGCTGAGGGCTACCTCCACATTTGGCCACAACTGTTCGATTGTGAGGGCTTTTTCATTGCCGCCTTTACTAAAACAGGCACCACTGACGCACCACCACCATTGGACTATAAACTGGGTAAATTTCCCTATGGCCCGATGACCCGAAAAGCTCAAAGTGCGATCGATGAGCACCTCAGCAATTACGGGCTAAGTCGACCGGCGGAGATGACTTGGTACCAACGCGACAATGCTTACTGGCTATTCCCCAATGCACTGACACCGCTTATCAACAAAATTCGAATGGATCGCATCGGTGTGAAAGTGGCCGAACAATTTAAACGCGATTTTCGTCTAAGCCATGAATACGTGATGGCATTTGGCCAACATGCAACACAGGGCAGAGTCAGCTTAGACGCAGTCCAAGCGCGTGATTACCTGCAAGGCAAAGTCGTCAGTGGCGTTGACGGCTTGCCGGCCAAAGGCGAAGTCATTATTACATTCGAGGCGCAAGTGCTTGGGCTTGGCAAAGCGGTCAACGGTAAAGTTAAAAATTTGTTACCTAGAGATCTTGTTCGCGATCAGGCGGTTACTGAGTTTTAACGGCATGTTCGAGTAATAAACGCGTAAAAAGCGAGCAAAAAATTGGCGTATCAGGAATTATTGCCTAGACTTTAAAACATGACAGGAGGGCAGCGCCTCGGGCTGCCAGTCTGGAACAGTTAGTTAGCGCACGGCTCAACATGAGCCATTCCCCTACGCTCGGAACAGGAATCGTTCCGAGCTTTTTTTTGCCTCAAATTTACCTGCCGGTTTAATGCCTTGAAAGCTAATTGTCGTTGGCTTCGGCGGGCTGCTTTTGAAGTGCTTCGGGATCAGTATTGAGTAGCGGGTATTCATTGGCAAGCGCCAATTCGCGGGCGTTTTCTGGCATTTCAAGCTCAGGTAGTTCGCTCAAACTCTTAAGGCCAAAATAGTCTAAAAACACAGGAGTAGTCGCCCATAACGATGGGCGCCCTGGTACTTCTTTGTGACCGACGACTTTGATCCAACCGCGCTCCTGCAGCGTCTTGATGATCTGCGTCGAGACCGACACGCCGCGAACATCTTCAATTTCAGCACGAGTTATCGGCTGGCGGTAGGCTATCAACGATAAGGTTTCTAAGGTCGCACGTGAGTAGCGTGGCGCCCGCTCGCTCCACATCATGGCAATTTGTTCGCTCACCGCCGGTGCAGTCTGAAAGCGAAAGCCAGAACCAACCTCTACCAAGTTAACGCCCCGAGACAAATAATCTTGCCGAAGCTGTTCAAGCGCATCGCGAATTCGAGGTAACGGCACCACGAATTGTTGCAATGCCGAATCGCGCAAAGCCACCGGCGTAAGCGGTTGATCGGCAACAAATAATGCAGCTTCGATGACCTGAATTAATTGTTGATCATTAATTTGAGTTGCCATGCTTGATCTCTATGATTTGTCCGAATAGGCGCTTATTGTTCTATCTACTGTTCTGGCGCTTTAGCCCGCACATGAATCGGCGCGAATAGTTGATTCTGAGTCAGCTCTAACAATTGCTCTTTTGCCAATTCCAATACGGCTAAGAAGGTCACCACAACCCCAGCCTTACCTTCAGTCACATCAAATAAGTTTTCGAACGACACAAAGCGGCCATGCTGCAGCGATTCGAGAACCTTGGTCATGCGTTCACGCGTTGATAAGGTTTCTTTCTCGATGTGATGATGGTCGAAAGCCTGAGCGCGTTTTACGACCGTAGTAAATGCCAGCATCAAATCGTCCATCGCAACTTCGGGCTGCAGCTTTAAAGGCTGAACAGATTCATCCAGCGCCGCTGTTGCGCGAAAGAAATCTCGCTCATCACGGGGGAGCTGCTCGATTTCTTCGGCTTTGCGTTTGAACAATTCATATTCTTGCAAGCGCCTTAGTAGTTCGGCGCGAGGATCAGCCTCATCGCCATCGCTATCACTGTGTTTGGGCAATAGCATGCGCGATTTCAGCTCTGCCAACAGTGCTGCCATCAGCAAATATTCAGCTGCGAGTTCGAGCTGCAGCTCTTCCATTAACGCAATATATTCCATGTATTGCTCAGTAATTTCTAATACTGGCAAATCCAAAATATCTAACTTATTACGACGAATCAGATAAAGCAGCAGATCCATTGGCCCTTCGAATACATCGAGAATAACAGCCAAGGCTTCAGGTGGAATATACAAATCTTGCGGTTGTTCAATAAAGGCTTCGCCGCGCACGTAACCTAGCGGCAGCGGCTGCTGTTGAGTAGGACTTGCCGCTGACGTTTGTTGCTGTGATTGAGGCTCAGGATCAACCGCACTCATGAATTAAGAAAAGACGTCCGGATCGCCTTGCCCCACACGCAAAATAACCGGTTCGTCATCCGTGAAATCAACCACTGTGGTAGGCGCTTCGCCGAGATCACCACCGTTGATAATTAAATCAACCTGATGCTCTAAACGATCACGAATGCTTTCGGGGTCAGATTCGGCCACATCATTATCAGGCAAAATCAAGGTTGTCGACATCAACGGCTCACCCAAAGCTTCAAGCAACGCCAGTGCAATGGTGTTATCCGGTACTCGAATACCAATTGTTTTCTTTTTGGGGTTGAGGAGTCGGCGAGGTACTTCTTTGGTTGCTTTGAAAATAAAAGTGTAAGCACCTGGCGTATTATTGCGGATCAGTCGAAATGCGGTGTTTTCAACTTTGGCATATAGGCTCAGCTCCGATAAATCTCGGCATACCAACGTAAAATTGTGCTCTTTATCGATTTTACGAATACGGCAAATGCGTTCCAGTGCCTTTTTGTCACCAATATGGCAACCAATGGCGTAGCCCGAATCCGTTGGGTAAATAACCACGCCACCATTGCGCACAATAGCCGCAGCCTGATTAATCAAGCGTGCTTGCGGGTTGTCAGGATGAACATAAAAAAATTGACTCATCACTTTATTCCTAACTGTTGCTAGCTTCTATGAGGGCGTTGTTATCAATTGTAATCGTCAACGCGGCTCAACTTATTATGAAGCGCAATGCGCTTAAACATTGTTAGCACTGGCTATGGTGCCCAGCATGACCAAACTGGCGTTGATCCTTCTGGCAACTGGAGGCTGCGCCCCAATTCCCGACGCCCTGCCGGAAAATGAAAATCGGAGCCCTGCGAGGCTAGCAATGCGTATTTTTTAGCCAGCTCAGCTAATTTCAACCGTTGAGCTGGTGTCTGCTGGCATTGTGCCACTTCCATGGCATCGCCGCCAGCATCGACAAATTCTTGTAACAAACGCTGTAACCAACTATCCGCCAACTGATAATCCAATGGATGGGCCAACACGGCTTGGCCACCCGCGGCCTGAATAGCCAAAACGGCCTCGCTGATACTGCACCACGGCGGCGCGACATAAGCATTACGGCCTTTTCGTAAGTACTTTTTAAAGGCTGTTTTCTGCAAACTAACCCAGCCTTCATTGACCAACAACCGCGCAAAATGAGCGCGTGTGACCTGACCGCCCTTCGCTAACAACGACACTTTTCGCCAGCAGTTCTCAAGGCCCTTACGTTGCAAGCGAGCAGCAATTGTCATCGCTCGCGTTAGCCGGCGCTCGGCCTGTTTACCAAGTAATTCATTAAGTGCTGGATGCTCAGCATCAAAATTTAACCCCACGACATGGATTTCTAATCCTTGCCAAGCACAGGAAATTTCAACGCCGTTTATCAATTGCACGGGCGGCTTAATGCTTGTGGCGACAAGGCGTGCAGCCTTAAGTCCTTCGATGGTGTCATGATCGGTCAGGGCTAATACATCGACCTGCATATTACTTGCTCGCATGATGAGCTCTTGCGGCGTTAATACGCCATCAGATGCCGTACTATGGCAATGTAAATCGATGGTCAGCTTTTCGTTCAGCTCAGCGGCAACGGTTTGTGAGTCCAATATCTGCTCGTTTTTTAGTTAATTTGCGGTGGTTTTAGCCAGTTCGCTTGACAAGTTTTAGCCAATCAAGTACCTATATCATCCAACTACAGAGAACAGGCAGTTGCAATGACTTTCGTTCAAAACACTCATTTAACCAACTGGTGGTGGCACGTCCCTTGCGGGTTGTGCGTTGAGTTTTGATTGCCTGAAAATATCGAATCGCCAAGCCCGCTCCAGCAAGAGCGGGCTTTTTTGTATCTCGACTCTGCTGGTTAAGGCGAATGCCAAAGACCATCAATAAGGACACGCAGAGATGAAACGACTGTTAATGCCATTCACTCATCAGCCAGTGCTTCGGCAAGCCCATCAGGAGGCCTTATGAGTCAGCTAACTCAGCTACCTGAAGGCCATGCTCATGTGATTACCCAATCGCTGAGCTATCAGGCCGATCCGCTCGCTCTTTACGCCCAGATTTGCGCGAGCAACAATCAACGCAATAGCATGTTGTTGGAATCCGCAGAAATTGACTCCAAACAGCATACTCAAAGTCTTATGCTCATTGATGCGGCGCTGCGGTTGGAGTGCCACGGTCGTACCGTGTCAATCACAGCATTGACGGATAACGGCAGCAGCTTGTTGCCTTTCCTCGACTCAAAACTCAACAGCTGTGCTGCTACCGCGTTCAGCGGTAATGTCATTACCGCAACGTTTGCCGAGCCTGAATTCGATCTCGATGAAGAAGCCCGGCTCAAATCAGCATCGCCATTCGATGCATTGCGCACCATTATCAACGGTATTGAAACAGATAGCGATGAAGCCAATGCGATCTTCTTAGGTGGCGTTTTCGCTTACGACATGATTGCCAGTATTGAACAGTTACCAGAGGTTCCTCAAGGCGCCAATAGCTGCCCAGATTTTGTATTTTATTTAGCGGAAACCTTGCTTCATTTAGACCATGTTGCGCAGCAATGTCATTTGGTGGCAACAGTATTTGGTGGTGCCAATGCCACAAGCGTCGCCGCAGCCGTACCGTCACGCATTAAAGAGATTGAAAAGCAAAGTCAGGATGCATCACTGCAACGCCATTTGCCAACCGCCGGCAAACCTGTTGATAGCGCTGTAGCGGAAAGCATGGACGATGCGACTTTTGCTGACCATGTCATTGCGCTCAAGAAAAACATTTTTGTTGGTGATATTTTCCAAGTGGTGCCATCACGCACTTTCAGCCTCACTTGTCCCGATAGCCTATTAGCCTATCAAGCCCTGCGGCAGAGCAACCCGAGCCCATACATGTTCTACATGTTAGATCAGGACTTCACGCTGTTTGGTGCCTCGCCGGAATGTGCCGTTAAATTTTGCGCCACCAGCCGCGATGTAGAGGTTTATCCGATAGCCGGCACGCGCCGCCGGGGCTTTAACGACGACGGCAGCATTAACCCCGATCTCGATAGCCGGATTGAGCTTGAACTTCGACTCGATAAGAAAGAGTTGTCTGAACACCTGATGTTAGTGGATTTAGCCCGCAACGACGTAGCGCGCATTTCCGAACCCGGCACTCGCCACATTGCTAATTTGCTTAAAGTTGACCGCTATTCTCACGTGATGCACTTAGTATCGCGAGTGGTGGGAACCTTGCGTCACGATCTTGATGCGCTTTACGCTTACCAAGCCTGTATGAATATGGGCACACTCACCGGCGCACCGAAGATCAGAGCGTCTGAACTAATTCGTAGCGTTGAACAAGAGCGCCGCGGCAGTTACGGCGGTGCCGTGGGTTACGTTAATGGCAACGGTACGATGGACACTTGTATCGTTATTCGCTCGGCTTTTGTCAAAGACCAAGTCGCTCATGTGCAAGCTGGCGCGGGCGTGGTTTACGATTCTGATCCGCAATCTGAAGCTGACGAAACACGCAACAAGGCTCAAGCCGTTATGAGCGCCATTCGCTACGCCAACGAGCAAATCGCTCAGGCAGGAGGCCATTCATGAGCAAGGCCCATATTTTCTTACTCGATAACTTTGACTCGTTTACCTACAATCTGGTCGATCAATTTCGCTCAGAAGGCTATCCGGTTACGGTTTATCGCAATAACTTAGCCGCAGACAAAGTTATGGCCGCCATTAAAGCCTGCCCCGATCAGGCGGTGCTCGTACTATCCCCCGGCCCAGGTGCACCACATCAAGCTGGCTGCATGATTGATTTGATTGCCCTCGCCCGCGGGAACGTGCCAATTATTGGTATCTGTTTAGGTCATCAAGCGTTGATCGAACAATACGGCGGCAAAGTTGGCTCTGCTGGCGATATTGTTCATGGCAAATCGTCGTTAATCGACCATTGCGGTGAACACATGTTTTGTGGTTTACAACAGCCGTTACCGGTCGCGCGTTATCACTCGCTGATGGGTACCGAAGTTGCCGGCGGTTTGGAAGTCGTCGCGCACTACGACGCCATTCCAATGGCAGTGATGAATTTAGACGATCGCGTGCTCGGCATGCAGTTTCATCCTGAATCGGTCCTCACCACCGACGGCGCCAAGTTGCTTAACCAAAGCTTAGCCTGGGCTCTGGCGAAAACCGCATCTGCCAGCGCGCCACAGGTTGCTGAATAAGGATACCCAAATGACTCAATCCTCAATCTTATCGAGCTACGAATTGCTGTGCGCAGGTAAAGATTTAAGCGCAGAACAAACGGCGACTATATTTGCCGCCATTGTACAGGGCGATGTTGACCCAGCATTAATGGCTGGCCTGCTCACCGCTCTAAAAATCAAAGGCGAAACCGCCGATGAAATTGCTGGTGCTGCGCAAGCACTTAGACAAGCGGCCAAGACATTTCCGCGTCCGGAAGGCCAAGTCGTCGACATTGTTGGTACCGGTGGTGATGGCCTTAATACCATTAATATTTCAACTACCAGCGTATTGGTCGCAGCGGCGGCAGGCTTAACAGTTTGTAAGCACGGTAATCGCAGCGTAAGTAGTAAATCAGGCTCAGCCGATTTGCTCAAAACCCTTGGGGTGAATATTCAAATGTCGCCCGAGATTGCTGCCAAAGCACTTGAGAAAAGCGGTGCTTGTTTCATCTTCGCGCCCGAATATCACTCTGGCATTCGCCATGCGATGCCCGTCCGTGGCGCACTAAAGTCGCGCACCATATTTAATGTTTTAGGGCCATTGATTAACCCAGCTCGCCCCGATGTCATGTTATTGGGCGTTTATGCGCCAGAACTCGTACAGCCCATCGCCCAGGCGTTAGTGAAGCTTGGTGTAAATCGCGCCATGGTCGTTCACGGCTCAGGTTTAGATGAAATTGCCCTGCACGGCCCAACCTTGGTGGCAGAAGTCGACCACGGCAACATCACCGAAAAAACCATCACCCCTGCGGATTTTGGTTTGCCAGAATATTCGGTTGAAGAACTGGTTGGCGGCACGCCAACTGAGAATGCCGAAATCACCACGGCAATTCTTGCCGGTCAAGGAGAACCTGCCCAGCATGCTGCCATTGCAGCCAATGTTGGTGCGGTGCTGTACTTGGCAGGCCAAGCTGAAAACCTACGGCGAGGCGCCGAACAAGCCATGGCGGTCATTAACTCAGGGCAATCGTTGGCAACGTTAACCGCACTGGCCAGCGCAAGTCGGGTGGAATCATGAGCATGTTAGATGACACCATTCTGGGAAAGATTGTTGCCGACAAGCAACAGACCTTGATTGAGTTAAAGCAGTCGCGCCCACTAGCTAGCTTTATCAACGATGTCACCGAATCTGATCGCGATTTTTACAGCGCTTTGCGCGCTATCAGTCCTGCGTTCATTTTAGAGTGCAAAAAGGCTTCGCCGTCAAAAGGCTTGATCCGCGAGCCATTCGATTTGGATGAAATAGCTCAGGCTTACTTGCCGTGGGCCTCTGCCATTTCCTGTTTAACCGACAGCAAATACTTTCAGGGCTGTATGGCATACCTGAAGCAAGTTCGCGATCAAGTTAGTCAACCGGTGATCTTGAAAGATTTCATTATCGATTCTTACCAGATTTACTTAGGGCGCTTACATGGTGCTGATGCAACCTTGCTCATGCTGTCAGTGTTGACCGATGACGAATACAAACCGCTGGCTGATTTGGCTCACCAACTTGGTATGGGCGTACTGACTGAAGTTTCAACACAAGACGAGTTAGAGCGAGCCATTGCACTTGATGCCAAAGTTATCGGCATCAATAACCGAGATTTGAGGGACTTAAGCATTGATTTAGAACGCACCGTTGAGCTAGGGAAACAGATCCCAGCTGACCGAATCATCGTGTCCGAGAGCGGTATCTACACACATCAACAAGTCCGCGATTTACATCAAACCGCACACGCATTTTTGGTTGGCAGTTCGCTGATGTCGCAACCCAACGTCAGCCGTGCCGCTAGTAAATTAGTGTTAGGCGAGCACAAGGTTTGCGGCCTAACGCGAACCGAAGACGCTGCAGCAGCCTTCAAGGCGGGCGCCGTTTATGGTGGCCTTATTTTTGCTGAAAAGTCACCGCGCTGCATTAACACCCAACAAGCACGTCACGTGATGGCCGGTGCGCCACTGCAATACGTTGGCGTGTTTGTGAATCATACGCCTGCGCAAGTGGCCGCCATTGCCAACGAGTTGAAACTGAGCGCGGTTCAATTGCACGGCGGTGAGCAACCCGCTCACATCAACGAACTACGCCAGCTATTAACGGATGGCATTGCCATCTGGAAAGCCCACGGTGTGACTGACTGCTTGCCTGAATTTGACCAATGGTCGGTTGATCGTCACTTGCTCGACAGCCGTATTGGCTCGCAAAGCGGGGGCACCGGCACCACATTCGACTGGCAGTTATTAGCAGATGTCGATGTCAGCAATATCATGATTGCTGGCGGCCTCAATCCGCAAAATGCAGCTCAAGCGGCGGCACTCAATTGCGCCGGGCTGGACTTCAACTCTGGTGTTGAATCAGCTCCCGGCATCAAAGATCACAACAAAATTGACAGCGTTTTTAGCGCGCTGCGACATTATTAAGGATTGCTCCATGACAACCTTACTTGACCCATTTTTTGGCCCTTACGGCGGTATGTATGTACCGCAAATTTTGATGCCTGCCCTTAAGCAGTTAGAAAAAGCCTTTGTTGATGCACAAAACGATCCTGAGTTTCAGGCCGAGTTCAGTAGCCTGTTGAAGGAATATGCCGGCCGCCCTACGGCGCTGACACGTTGCCGTAACTTGACCAAAGGCACTAACACTACGCTTTATCTCAAACGCGAAGACTTGCTGCACGGCGGTGCCCATAAAACGAATCAGGTGTTAGGCCAGGTTTTACTCGCCAAACGCATGGGCAAGAATGAAATCATCGCGGAAACAGGGGCTGGCCAACACGGTGTTGCAACGGCCCTCGCCTGCGCATTGATGGACATGAAATGCAAAGTTTACATGGGCGCCAAGGACGTTGAACGTCAAAGCCCAAATGTGTTTCGAATGAAGTTGATGGGCGCCGAGGTGATCCCGGTACATTCGGGATCATCCACCCTCAAAGACGCCTGTAACGAAGCCTTGCGGGATTGGTCTGCGAGTTATGAAAAAGCACACTACCTGCTGGGCACTGCGGCTGGTCCGCACCCATTCCCAACCATCGTACGCGAATTCCAACGCATGATTGGCGAAGAAACCAAAGTCCAAATTCAACAGGCCGAAGGTCGCTTACCGGATGCGCTGATCGCCTGTGTCGGCGGCGGCTCGAATGCGATAGGTATGTTTGCTGATTTTATTGATGAGAAAGATGTTCGCTTGATTGGTGTCGAGCCTGCCGGCCACGGTATTGAAAGTGGCGAGCATGGTGCCCCGCTCAAACACGCCAAAGACGGTATTTTCTTTGGCATGAGAGCCCCTCTCATGCAAGACGATGACGGCCAAGTACAGGAATCTTATTCGGTATCTGCCGGGCTAGATTTTCCATCAGTTGGTCCGCAACATGCGTACCTTCACTCCATCGGTCGTGCTGAATACGATTCGGTCACCGATGATGAGGCGTTGGATGCGTTTCAGGAGCTTGCTCGCCATGAAGGCATTATTCCGGCACTGGAATCGTCCCATGCCTTGGCAATGGCATTACGCATGGCCCGCCAATCCCCAGAAAAACATCAACTGTTAGTGGTCAACCTATCGGGGCGCGGTGATAAAGATATCTTCACTGTCCATGAGATCTTAAAGAACAAAGGAGTTATGTCATGAGCACCGTCGCTAGTAGCCGTTACGACTTGATGTTCGATGCTTTGGCCGCCAAGCAACAAGGCGCCTTTGTACCGTTTGTGACCATTGGTGATCCGAATCCCGAATTGAGTTTGGAAATTATACGAACTCTGGTGACATCGGGTGCCGATGCGCTAGAGCTTGGTATTCCGTTTTCTGATCCCCTTGCGGATGGCCCGACGATTCAAGCGGCAACCATCCGAGCGTTGGACAGTGGCACAACACCACGCCTCTGTTTTGATCTCATTGGCAAAATTCGTGCGGAGTTTCCTGATCTACCAATTGGCTTGCTGATGTATGCCAACTTGGTGTTCGCCAATGGCATTGAATCTTTTTATGCTGACTGTGCCAAAGCCGGTGTTGACTCCGTTCTTGTTGCCGACGTGCCGATTGAAATGAGCGAGCCGTTTGCAACAGCCGCTAAAGCACATGGCGTTCACCCTATTTTCATCGCCCCCCCCAATGCCGATGATGCCAGCTTGGCAAAATTAGGCGAACTAGGCAGCGGTTATACCTATTTGCTCAGCCGTGCAGGCGTCACCGGTGCTGAAACCGAAGCTGGTATGCCGGTCAGCGAGCTGTTGGCAAGGCTGGCCCAATTTGATGCACCAAAACCCTTATTAGGGTTTGGCATATCCCGGCCAGAGCAAGTGCAAGAGGCTATTCAGTCGGGCGCAGCTGGCGCCATTGCAGGCTCGGCGGTCGTCAAAGTGATTGAAAACAATCTTGCCGATCCGAAACAGCTGGTTAGTGAAATGGCCAACTACATTCAGCAAATGAAAGCCGGAACCCAACTGTAATTAATTTGCACTGGATCAACCATTTAAAAGCCTCCTAAACACGGAGGCTTTTTTTTCGACTAATCTCAGTTGAATTATTCGTTACACTTTAGGTAGTTAATGACGTTTTCCTCTCGCAGTGTCGCACTCATCCTCGCCATGTTCTGGTCTACATTATCTCAAGCTAATGAATGCATTAGTTTAATCACCGCCGGCGGCGGTTCTAAATTCTGGCAAGAAGTTGTTGCTGGCGCCCAAAAGGCTGCTAGTGAACTGGACATTACGTTGCATGCTAGCCGCGATACCAGCGAAACCAATGTGGCCAGTCAGCGTCAGTTGGTTGATGAGGCCATCGCCAAAGGCTGCTTTGCTGTTGTCATGGCGCCCAATTCAATCGATCGCGCACACGATGTCGCGCGCTTGCAGCAACATAACATCATCAGCGTGTTTATCGACCGAGACCTTTCCAGTGACCAAACAAGCGGTCGTGTTAGCGCGATTCTCACCGATAATTATGCCACCGGTGAGCGTGCAGCTATTGCAATGGCCCAAGAGCTACCCAAAGCCAGCCAGGTTGCACTGCTGCGAATGGACAAAGCGGTTGTTTCTACCACAGATCGCGAACAAGGATTTATTGATGGTGCCGCACAAATGGGGCTCAACCTGGTGTTAGACCAATACATTGGTAGTTCGGCTGAAGCGACAAAAACTAAGGTATATGAGCTATTGCGAAAGCACCCGCAAATTGCTGGTGTGTTCACCCCAAATGAGTCGACCACGACGGCAACCGTGGTTGCCCGTCAACACTTAGCAAGCCCCAGCGCCATCCTTCATATTGGGGTAGATGCCAACAAAGTGCTGGTTGATGCACTGCGCTCAGAGCAACTGCACAGCTTGTTTTTACAGAGACCGTTTTTGATGGGCTACCGAGGGGTGATGTCAGCATCTGATGCGCACAAGGGCTTCGATGTGCCAGACATCACCTTAACCGAATCAACATACATAACGGTCAATGATATTGACTTGCCAGAAATCCAAGCCTTACTCAAAGAAAGTCAGGCTCAAGCTCCTTCAGGGCAATAATTCAACTTTAAGCAGACGATTTGCAGAGGTAATAAATAGTATTGAATAGTCGCTATTAAAGGCCACATTGGCACTTGGCGTAATGGTGCGAATGGTCGCTAAATGCTCTCCAGTTGGACTAATCAACAACACGCCGCCAGGGCCCGTGGCAAACAAAACACCGGACGGATGGACTTTCAATCCGTCTGGTTTACCCGGCCCTGTTGCCGTTAATGGTGTGGCATCAAATAACACCCTTTCGTTGGCTAAATTGCCGTCAGTTTGAATGTCCCATGCTTTCCACACTGCGAATTTATCATCGGAATTGGCAACGTATAAGGTCTTGTCGTCTGGCGATAAAGCAACACCATTCGGACGCGTTAAGTGTTGATGCACCAAGCGCACATCGCCATTCATATCAAGACGAAACACACCATGGTAATCAAGCTCTTTATGAGCGGTATCGGTTTGGCCTTTTGGTAAACCGTATGGCGGATCGGTAAACCAGATGGTTCCATCTTTACTCTGTGCCAGATCATTTGGGCTGTTAAAACGTTTGCCCTGATAAAGCGACGCTAACGTCTGAAATTCTGCTGCAGGTTGGTCGAGCGGGGCCGCCATTCGCGCAACGCGTCGGTCACCATGCTGGCACAAAATAAGCTGGCCATTTAGATCTAGCATCAGACCATTCGATCCTTGCCCGCTGGCATCAAGATGAATCCCAGTAGAGCCAGACGGTCGCAAGTATTCGGTAACGCCAACGCCCGGGCGCCATTGATAAATGATGTTATTAGGCACATCGGAAAACAGTAGTGCGTTTAGCTTAGGTACCCATACAGGCCCTTCTGACCAATGGTAACCATCGCCAAGTACCTCAATGGCGCTGCTCTCGTTTATCAGCTGATTCGCTTGTTTGCTGTGAATAACGATATGTGGCTCTGTTGGTTCATTCACCGTCGTGGTTTGGCAAGCAGTCAGCACGAGCAACGCACTGAAAGCGGCGGTGATTATTGCGGTTCCTTTCATCTGATAGAGTCCTAATTGTTGTTATTTAATGTGGGTTTATAACGGGTTAGACGTGGCGATTACGTTGTGCCCAGCTGCCAATGGCAAAAAATGCAACGAGCAAGCTACCAATGAGCCAGTACAGCGATAACTGAGCAAGCTGAGAAGCCAGCCATGGCGCCATTTTTACAATGACAAAACCAAAGCCAAATGCGTTGATCAAAATAAATACCGATGTACGGACAACAAAATGTTGTCCGCGCATTGCCTTGCGTAGTACTTGATTGATGTCAGCACCAAAAACAACGATAGAGCAAGCGAGCAAAGCCGTTGATATTGTAGCTAATTCACCATAAATCCAGTTTGAAATACTAGTCACGTTACTCCCCGAGATTAGCTTATTCGATTAATTATGCTGCGGTATAATACTGCACTTTTTGATAGCTTTGGTGGGTGACGGTTCAGTTTCAACTAGGTACACTGCCAGCCGACAATTAGTAAATTACAGGTCTGTAAATGAAGCAACTCTTTGACTTCTTGCCGTTATTGGCATTCTTTATCGCCTACAAGATGTACGACATTTATACTGCGACAGGCGTGTTGATCGCAGCCACGGTCGTGCAGATAATTGCCGCCAAGTGGATCTGGAACAAAATTGAAAAGATCCATTGGATCACCTTGGTGATGGTGACAGTGTTCGGCTCTATGACGTTATTCTTCCATAATGATGCCTTCATTAAATGGAAAGTCACTGCAATTTATGGCGCCATGGCGGGTGCTTTATTGATTGGCCAATGGGTCTTCAACAAACCTTTAATCAAAGCCATGTTGGGCGGCGAACTCGAACTGCCGCACCATGTCTTCGTCAAATTAGGTTACGCATGGGCACTATTTTTCATGTTTTGTGCTGGACTCAATGTCTACGTTGCCTTTAACTTACCGCTCGAAACTTGGGTTAACTTCAAAGTATTTGGCCTCACGGTAATGACCTTGGTATTTGCCGTTATGCAAGGTTTCTATATTTGGCGCTACCTACCCAAAGATGCATTAGAACAACCAACCGAAAAACAGATTGAACAAAGCAAGGACTGAAGCATGTACTACATGATTTGCTCAGAAGATGTCGCAGATAGCCAACCCTTGCGGCAAAAAGCACGTGCCATGCACAAAGCACGCTTGCAGCTTTTACAAGAGGAAGGCCGACTGGTTTTAGCCGGTGCCTTGCCTGCTATCGACAGCACAGATCCAGGCGATGCTGGTTACACAGGTTCACTGGTGGTAGCTGAGTTTGATAGCCTCGATCAAGCGCAAAGCTGGGCCGATGACGACCCTTATGTTGAAGCCGGCGTTTATGCCAAAGTCGTGGTTAAACCCTTTAAGAAGTTCCTTCCTTAAATCAAATTGCCGAGGCATTGCCCTCGGCGATTAGTTTCCCCAAAAAATTCAAATACAAATCAATTAGCTAGCCAAAATGTGTAATGCTCTTAGCGGCAGCGATTAATTTCGGAACCAAAATATAATTTGACATGCGTCACACTTTTCAATATTTTAGTGATCAAGATCACACTTATAAAGACAAACAAGGTGACGATTGCAGTTGTTCAACAGGCTAAAACAACTGCCAATATCATCAAACGCTAGGAGTTAACCTATGTCAGGTTTTATCGAATTTTTAGGCTATTTCAACGGTAAAAAAGTTTCTCAGGTGTCAGCTGCAAATGGCAGTCATGTTTCTGCACCAAGCACCAAAGGCCGCTACTTCCGTTATACAACAGAACGTACAGACGACTAATTAGCCAGCTCAGAACCAAAGAAACCGCCGAATTGGCGGTTTCTTATGTCCATAAGCTAATGAGCCTTAACACTCATTCTGCGATTTATCGACCAATTCAGCACTCAGTTGCTTATTGCTACGCACTCCCAACTCTTTCAGCATCGTGGTTTGGCGTATCAAATTTCCCGGTCCAGATGACAACTTGCCTTTAGCCGCATCAAATTCTTTACTGGCACGCTGTAGCGCCGTGTCGACTTTGTTTAAGTCATCCACAAAACCAACGAACTTGTCATATAGCTTGCCTGCGCGATCAGCAATTTCCTGCGCATTTTGGTTCTGCTGTTCAACACGCCAAATATTATGAATGGTGCGCAATGCCACCAGCAGGTTCGTTGGGCTCACCAACATAATGTTGCTGTCGAGCGCAGTTTTAATCAGTTCTGGCTCTTGCTGAATGGCACACAAAAACGCCGCTTCAACGGGCACAAACATCAACACATAATCGAGGCTTCGCACCCCTTGTAAACTCTGGTAGTTCTTTTTCCCTAATTCTCGAATATGGTTCCGAAGGGAACTGACATGCTCTGTTAACGCCACCGCTTTGTCTGCATCAGACTCTGCATTGGTGAAGCGTTCATAGGCAGTTAGCGAGACCTTAGAGTCAATCACAATGTCTTTGTCGTGTGGTAAGCGCACAATAACATCAGGCTGGTAACGCTTGCCTTGTTCGGTCTTCAACGAGACTTGCAGCTCGTACTCACGCCCTTCGGTGAGCCCCGCTTGATCGAGCAGGCGCTGTAAAATCACCTCGCCCCAATTGCCCTGCGTTTTGCTATCACCTTTCAGAGCTCGAGTGAGGTTCGTTGCTTCTTCAGACATGCGCAAATTAAGCGCTTTTAAGTCATCCAGCTCTTTCTTTAATAAGGTGTGTTGTTGCTGATCGGATTCGGTCTGTTTGGAAACTTGCTGTTGAAAACCGGAAATTTGCTCCCGAAAAGGTTTCAACAATGACTCCAAACCCGATTCGGAATTAGATTTAAACGCTTGTGATTTTTGCTCAAAAATACGATTGGCGAGGTTTTCAAATTCCTTGGCAAGGCGTTGTTCAGACTCTTGCAATAACGCCTGCTTTTCTTCCAGCGCTTTGGTTTGATTGACGTGGCGCTCTTGCAATGTGCTGTATTGTGTTTCGCTGTGCGCCAATTGCTGACGTAATGCGTGCTGCTCGGATTCCGTTTGCTGCAAACGTATTTGTTGGGTGTTCAGTTGCTCTCGAAGCAATTTTTCTGCGGTCGTTAAACCCGCCGCATGTGCCTGTTGCTCGGCCAAGGCGTTGCTCGTTTGCGTTGCTTGTTGCTGGCTGAGCTGCAGCTGCTGTTGCAAGTCGGCAATGCTCGCTTCTGACTGCTCATTGAGTTGCTGATGATGCTCTTCCATCTGTTTCAGTTGACGTTGGCTTTGGGAGCGTGCGAGCCAAAACCCAATAGCAACAGCAACAAGAAGAGCAATAAAGAAAATGGCAAGAAACAGCGGGGACTTTAACAACTCAGGCGACATGAACAGGCATTCCAAACAATTAAATTGCCCTTAGCCTATTGCCTGACGGGTTGTTTGCCAATAGTCACGACAAGAAGTTGTTGGATTAACCGAGCGTTAGCTCAAATCATCGTCAGTTAGCTGCTGCAACAACCGCACTTCCGCCATAATATCGCGCACCACGGTTTTGGGCATGACCAAACGCCATTGGTTGTCGTGTAAATAAGTAGCAATATCGGGGTGGCCGGTTAACGACTCCAAGCGCTCGATTAAATCGACCGCATCGGCATCATCGATAGTAGCCAAATCGCGCAATGCTCGAATACATTTCACCGCGCTCATGTCATCGGAAGAAGAGCCAAACCAGTGCATTAGCAGTCGCCATATCATCAATGTTTATTCTCATTACAACGTCATCTTAAACAGTTGTATCCTGCCCAAGTGACAGTTTCATGACCGCATACAAATAGAGTAAGTTGCATACTTAACAATGAGATCTTTTGCCGTTATGAGCGACCTGCTACCATAGCTTAAGCGATTTCTAACAGATACCCGTGGCCGAGCTAAGGCCACTTTCTAAAGGAACTTCAAATGATCCTTGATTCCCTCCAAGGCTTACCTGCTTTTGCATTGTACTTTGTCATTGGTTATGCGTTTGTATTAGTGTTTTGCGTGCTGTACGGCAAAGTGACGCCTTATTGTGAATGGACCTTAATGCGCAACAATAATGTTGCAGCTGCAATTGCTTTTGGCTTAAGTCTGGTTGGCTACACCATTCCTGTTGCAAGTGCCGCGATTAACTCCGTTGGTATACTCGATTACGTGGTTTGGGCTGTGGTCGCGCTGGTGGCACAAATTATTACGTTTACCACCGTACGCTGGTATATGCGTGACTTGGTAGACCGCATCAACCAAGATCAAATTCCTGCAGGCCTGTTTTTAGGTTGTGCCGCTTTAGCCACGGGCATTCTTAATGCCGCTTGTATGACGTACTAAAGAAGTTAACGAACGCTATGAAACGATCTAAATGGTTACAACTCACGATTATGGGCGCGGCGTCTGGCAGCTTAATCAGTTGCTCGCCTGAGCCTCGCCAACAAATTGTAAACTATTCCGATATCAGCGATTGCGTTAATGATCGGGTGTTTTCCGAACAAGAATGCGTTGCACAATATCAGCAAGCTCAACAGCAAGCCGCGGCTGACGCGCCTATGTATCAAAATGGCCAAGATTGTCAGACAGACTTTGGCCGTGATCAGTGCTACCACAATGGCAGTTTCTGGCAGCCATTTATGGCGGGCTTTTTCATGTCGCGATTAGCTGGCTCCGTTGGGTCTGGTTTACGATCTGGCCAGGTTCATTCGCGACCACTGTATCGTAGCGCCGATGATCGCGGCAGCTTCCGCACTTCTGATAATGTGAAAACTGGCGCCGTAGGTGATACCCGCCCACGCAGTGCACCGAATCGACTAATGTCGGCATCACAAGCGAGCCTTTATAGCCGCCCAAATAGCATGGGTAAGCGAGCAGCAGCCATGAAACGTGGTGGCTTTGGCAAAAGCGCTCGCAGTTGGGGCAGCTAAATTGTTACGAATCCCAATTGCCGTAAGACCAAACCTCGCGGAAGTGGCATCGCAAAATGGCTTCGACTTTCACACCATTGATGGTGATGTCTATTGGGATGAGTCTGCCTATTACCAGTTTACCCTCAGTCAAATTGAAAATGATTTGGAAGATCCGACGGAGGCATTGCACCAGCTGTGCTTAGACTTAGTAAACGATGTGGTTCGCGATCAGCAATTGATGGAGCGATTGGCGATCCCACCTCACTATTGGGATGCCATCGCCAATAGCTGGAACAATGGTTACCCGTCGCTGTATGGCCGAATGGATTTCAGCTACGACGGAAAATCGCCAGCAAAACTATTGGAGTACAACGCTGACACCCCAACTTCGGTATACGAAGCCGGAGCGTTCCAGTGGATTTGGTTAGCGCAGCAAGTAGATGCGGGCCTGTTATCGCGCAATGCCGACCAGTTTAACTCCATTCAAGAAAAACTAATTCAGCGCTTTGCAGAACTAAAAAGTTTGCCAATCACCTTTACTTGTTGCCGAGATACCGATGAAGATCGCGGTACCGTAGCTTATTTGGAAGATTGTGCGCGTCAGGGCGGCGTCGCAACGCGATTCGTTTATCTTGATGACATTGGCATCAATGATCGAGGCCAATTCATTCATCAAGATGACAGCCCCATCAAAGCGTTGTTCAAATTGTACCCGTGGGAAATGATGTTTAATGATAGCTTTGGCCACTACCTGCCAAAGTCTGATAGCCACTTTTTAGAGCCCATGTGGAAAGCGATTTTATCGAACAAGGGGATCTTACCGTTACTTTGGCAACGCCACCCTAACCATCCGAATTTACTACCGGCTTATTTCGCCGATGAATCACCCGATTTATCCGGAGATTATATTCGTAAGCCGTTATTAGGACGCGAAGGCGCCAATATCGAATGGTTGCGCGACGGGCAGTCGGCTTGGGCATCATCCGATCAAGGCTATGGCGAAGAAGGCTATGTGCTGCAACAAGCAGCGCCTCTGCCGCAGTTTGACGGTAACCACACCCTCATTGGCAGCTGGCTTGTCGACGATAAACCTGCAGGTTTAACCATTCGCGAAGACAACACAGCCATCACTCAAGACACATCGCGCTTTGTGCCACATATTATTCTGGGTGACTAACAGCTACGCTTTGCCCGTAGCTGCTTGGCTTAAGCCCGCCGCATGCTTCACATGCACATCAAGTTGAGGGTGAGCAACTTCCACGCCTAATGCTGCAAATTTCTTAATCACGCGGCTATGAATATCGTGAATTGAAGGCAGCCGGTGTGCGGTATCGCTGGTGTAAGCGCGCAGCTCAAAGATTAACGAACTGTCACTGTATTCCAGCAAGAATACTTCAGGAATCGGCTCATCAATCACCAAATCACACTCATCAGCGGCTTGTAGAATCAATTTAGTCACCAACCGCACATCAGAATTATGACGCACACCGATCCGCTGCACGATACGTGTCACTGCATCACTCAGTGACCAGTTAACAAAATCTTCGGTGATAAACGCCTTGTTAGGAATGATGATCTCTTTACGATCCCAATCGACCACGGTTGTCGCGCGGGTATTAATTCGCGTAACCGTACCACTCATTCCCCGAATCGTGACCGTGTCACCAATTCGAATCGGCTTTTCAAATAGTATGATCAAGCCGGAAACAAAGTTGGCAAAGATCTCTTGCAAACCAAAACCTAAACCAACCGTTAAGGCTGCAACCAACCATTGCAATGACGACCAGCTAAAGCCTAACGCCCCAACAACAACCAGTACGCCAACAACCAAAATCAAGTATTTTGAGATAGTTGTAATGGCATAGCCCGTGCCCGGCGAGAGTTGCATTCGCTGTAAGATCAACAACTCCAACATCCCCGGAACATTGCGCACACTGACCAGGGTAAAGGCACCCGTGACCATCGCCGTTAATAATACTTTGATGGTAATGGTGGTGAGTTCTAACTGGCCTTGCCCATCTGTGCCTTTAACCGTCCACAGGGTTAAGTCATTGAGTGCACTGAGAGAATCAAAAGCATCATTCCAAATTGGCAATAGCGAAAAGTAGAACAACAAAACAAAGGTGGTTCGTAATAATTTACTCGCCTGTGCGCCAATGTCATCAAATTCGATATAGCTTTCTTGCGGCTCTTCTATGGTGGTTTCGGTGCCCTCTTCCGCTTCTTCCCGTGCAGCTAACAATGCGGCGCGCTTGGCCAGCGCCCGTTCAAATGCCATACGCCGATACAAGATGGCAATTCCGCGCAGCGACAAGTAATAGAGTAAGCAGATCACGACCGCCGAAACGAGCGTCCACATATAGCCAATGAGTAACATTTGCGCTGCGACAACATAACCGAGTAACAGCAGCACAGAGGTAAATGCTGGAACGGCAATACCAAACCACCACAACATCCGCAGGGGCAAACGAATGACATGCCCCCGCTCTTTGACCATGTCACTCACTAATCGAAACAACCACACGGTTGCCCACGTCAGCATCAAGGCATTGATTAAATGAAGAAAACGACCACTTTCAGAAAACAGCGCCAGCGAGTTTCCGTCTAATAACCAACGGTACAGAAGCAGCACTGAAAGGAATAATGGCGATAGCCAAATCACGTACTGGCTGATCAGGAGAATGGCTTTTGGCTTTAACCGAAAGTGGTGAATGAACACACCGTTATCTTGCCGTACTTGACGAGCAACCACATGCAAACCAACAGCAATCGCAGCAAGCCCGGTCAGCTGCTGAATCATCGGCGTCGAGTGATTGGCTAACCAATTTGCCACTAAGCTGCCGAGCGGCAACATACAGCCCAACGCCAGCAAACCGCAAATAGCCACCACCGAGTAGTGCCCTTTATCGCTTTTCACATTGCCAATTCGGTCGCTAATACGGCCCATGTAGTGATCGTATTGATGGCAGAATCGCCGCAAATACACCAGCAGTAAAAACAAGAACACCAATGGGAACACATGAGCGCCTGGGCGCTCTGAAATAACCCGCCATTGACTCGAAAGCTGCGTATAAATAGAAGCTGCATCTACGGCAAAAGCCTGCGGTAACATATAGCGAACAGAATGAATATTGGGGATCCATGTCAGCAAACGAAATGCCTGCTCTTCAAGCTGCGCTCGTTTTACCGTGAGTTGATCAATATTGATTAATGCTTGCTTTAACAGCAGCTCAAGCTGGCTTGTTGTGCCACTTAACTCCGATAACAACTGATATTGAGTCTCTAGCAACTCTCGCTCATGTTGCTGCCCTGCTCGCTGAAAATGCTGACGGTTTTTACGCAATTCATTACGGTAAGAGAAGCTATCAACTCGCAATTGGTTGAGGCTTCTGGACAACTCTTGAATACTTGGAATAGAGCTTAGTGCCGCGAGCTGTTCAATGATCGCGCTGGAAAACTCCACCGACGGTTCAAAGCGGTCAATATTATTTCTCAGCTCTCGCAGCAACGAATTGATTTGCGCGGACAGCTGGTATAGCCCTTGATAACGAAGTTGCGCATCTTGTAGC
Organism: Neiella holothuriorum; assembly: GCF_019457915.1. Classification (GTDB taxonomy): domain Bacteria; phylum Pseudomonadota; class Gammaproteobacteria; order Enterobacterales; family Neiellaceae; genus Neiella; species Neiella holothuriorum. Next base: position 46,737 of record NZ_JAHZSS010000003.1, on the reverse strand, counting down.
TGTAATTGACGCGACTTGAGCGCCTGAGTTAAATCGATATTTCGATCAATAATAATCTTGGTGGCCGTATCTTCAGATGACATATGAGCTGATGCCAAATTCATATCGGCGAGTGCTTTTTCTGAATTTTGCTGGCGCAACAATGCTAATTGTTGGTTGGCCAACCGCAGCGTTTGTACTTGATTATCCAGTACTTGCTTGGTTTGAGCGGTCGCTAAACGGTTGAGTTCAATTTGTTTGGTCGCGGAGCTGGCTTCCAATTGCAACATTTGATGCTGAGCCTGCAGCATTTCGCGACGAGCATCTTGCTGAAATTGCCGAGCTTCGCGAATACCAGCAGAATTCATTTGCTCTAATTCGGTACTGTTTAACGAATCTAGCTCGATGGCAACGTTATCAATCGCCAACGGTAGCTCAACCATTCGGTTTTGGATTTGCTCTCCCAGCTCTTGCTGCCCTTGCAGTTGCTCGCGCGTGATTGTGATGTCGGCATTCAGATTGCCAATTTTTTCGACCAGTAGCGTTTCATTCATTAGCTTCAATGAGTTGTCCACTTGCTGCTCATTGAATACCGCACGTTCGCGCGCGGCAATCACCGATTCAGCATACCCCGCCAAGGTGTTACGGTAGTCGTTGGCTTGCTCGGCAAAATGATCGCGTTCGTTCAACAAATGGATTGTTTCTTGATAGATTTCGGCCAGCTTAGGCTCAGAGGCAGGAACTTGAAGCGCTATTCGCTCGATATCTTCCAGCGACAACGGAGCAGCGCCGGCACTGCCCATCAAACACAAAAAACTAAATGCGCCCCAAAAACAACGCAACATTGAACTGACCAACTGCGGCATTTGTTGCCATCTCCTGTCGACCGAAAAGTGAATAAGGACCTGATGTTATGAGTTTAGACGGGATTCAACAAAACTATTTATGGCGCCTAATTAAAGGAGTTGAAGGTGTCGCGGTATAGGCTGAGATAGTCCGGCGAGCTGAACACATCCCCATCGCTCAGCACCCCTTTAGCAACGAATGGTTGAAGTAGTACATCCGCTTTGTCATCGGGGTAAACACCGGCTGAAATGGCGGCCGCGCAAATAAAATCGCCTAAGCACACATCGCCCTTCGCTGGAGCAGGTGTTTCTAGCTGTTTGATCGCAGCCAACACCGCATCATCAAACTCCCAAACACTGAGTAGCTTTCCACCAATTTCACTTTGCAGTGAATGAACAACGCGCTCAATCACTTCAGGATCAGCAATAATCTGCGACATTTTTTCCATTTCTAACAAGATTGGTAGTGCCCCAATATTGTGAACAACGCCTGCGAGGGTGATTAACTCTGAGCTAAATGTCAGTGGTTTGTTGTATAGCGCCACCAATGCACAAGCACCGCTGGCAACGCGAACTGCTTGTTTCCAGTTGCGTTCAAGCATTTCAAAGATCTGCTCATTGTTACTCACGTAAAGCTGTTCCATAGCCATAGCTGTCGCGATATTTTTAATCGCCGTTAGGCCGATGCGATTGACCGCATCATGAATCGTTTTAATACGCTGAGAAACACCAAAAAGCGGCGAGTTAGCAATTTTAATAATGCGGGCAGCCATACCAGCATCACGAGTAATGAGTTCGCCAATTTCTTTGAGCGACACATCTTCTCGTTCAACTGTTTCACAAACACTCATGGCCACTTCTGGCAAACTTGGGATCACCAAAACATCACGAGCGAGCTTGTCTTTAAAGGTTAAAACCAACGCTTGTTCAATGGCCACATGTATCTCCTCAAAGCAGCTTCAGCTTGCTTTGTACTTCAGAATGTTAAAACAGTGATTGGATTTTGTTATGCCAACTTAAACGTCAGCAGTATGCCAAAAGATACCGTGATGACAGTGAGCAGGATCAGGTTATACCGACGCGCATCATAAATTCGTCGACTTAGTTTTCGGTTTGCAATCAAACTTACCAAACTGAGTACACAGCTGCTCCACACAAAATACAGCAATGGGCCAGTGTAGGTCGGATCCCAAAAACTGCGTATTTCCATTTCATAATAGCGCGCAATTCCGGAGTCCATTTCAGGGCGAGCCAAATGGAACAAAAGCAGCCCAGCAATAAACGATAGCCAAGCGAGTAAGGCAACTGTTTGCAACGCTCTAATACGCCAATCAGGCCCTTTGCGGCGTTCGACGCCATCCCATACCATCGCCAGCAATACTCCTTTTGGCTGTGCCTTTCATTTGCATAGCCATTTCCTACAGGTTGATTTGACCAATCATACACTCAATGAATCAATCTGATTGGTATCGGGCTATGTTACCTGTAAGATGTGTGTCTTTCATCTTGAACACATACAGGAACTTCGGAGTATTTGCTTCATGACGCACGCAACCGTTGCCGCCGTATTGGCTGGTGACTATTCAATTGATTCGACCGTTACGGTCAAAGGCTGGATCCGCACTCGTCGCGATTCCAAAGCAGGGATTTCATTTTTGGCCATCCACGATGGCTCAAGCTTCGATCCGGTACAAGCCGTTGTACCTAACGATTTAAGCAATTATGAATCAGAAGTAACCAAATTAACCACCGGCTGCTCTGTTGCGGTGACCGGCAAGGTTGTCGAGTCGCCAGGCAAAGGCCAGTCATTTGAATTGAATGCGACTGACGTCGCGGTGTTAGGCTGGGTTGAAGATCCAGACACCTACCCTATGGCACCAAAGCGCCACAGTATGGAATACCTCCGTGAACACGCCCACTTGCGTGCGCGGACCAACGTTGGTGGCGCTGTCACTCGCGTTCGTAACTGCTTGGCTCAAGCCATTCACCGCTTCTTCCACGAGCAAGGTTATGTGTGGGTTAGTACCCCGATTGTTACCGCCAGTGACTGTGAAGGCGCAGGCGAAATGTTTCGCGTTAGTACGCTCGATCTAGAAAACCTGCCTCGTGATGACAAAGGCGCCATCGATTTTGAACAAGACTTCTTTGGCAAAGAGTCATTTCTGACGGTATCCGGCCAGCTCAACGCGGAAACGTATGCCTGCGCGCTGTCCAAAGTTTACACTTTCGGACCAACCTTCCGAGCAGAAAACTCAAACACCAGTCGCCACTTGGCGGAATTCTGGATGGTTGAGCCTGAAGTCGCATTTGCTGATCTCGACGACGTTGCCAAACTTGCCGAAGGAATGCTCAAGTACGCATTTAAAGCAGTTCTAGAAGAGCGCGCCGATGATATGGCGTTCTTCGCTCAGCGCATCGATAAAGAAGCCGTATCTCGCCTAGAGCGCTTCGTGGAAAGTGACTTTGTACAAGTTGATTACACGGAAGCCGTCGACATTTTGCTCAAGTGCGATAAGCAATTTGATTACCCGGTTGAATGGGGCATCGATTTGCAATCTGAGCATGAGCGTTACTTAGCGGAAGAACATTTTAATGCGCCGGTTGTTGTCAAAAACTACCCGAAAGACATTAAAGCCTTCTACATGCGTATGAACGAAGATGGCAAAACCGTTGCCGCCATGGATGTATTAGCACCAGGCATTGGCGAAATCATTGGCGGTAGCCAACGTGAAGAGCGTCTTGATGTACTCGACGCGCGCCTTGCAGAAATGGATTTGGATAAAGCAGACTATAGCTGGTACCGTGATTTACGCCGTTATGGCACTGTGCCTCATTCCGGCTTTGGCTTGGGCTTTGAACGTTTGGTTAGCTATGTCACTGGCATGGGCAACATCCGCGATGTGATCCCATTCCCTCGCGCACCTCGCTCAGCCGACTTCTAAGTCGAATTTCAAGTTTCATAAAAAAGCCCGCAATTGCGGGCTTTTTTTATGGCTAAATCAAATAGTGCTTTAATACTGTCTGAGCGCCGCCAAATCGAGCCACAACTCTTTGCGCTCGAGCGGCGTAGTGTCTGGTAAATACGGATTATCGATTCGTATCACCGTTCGCTTGTCGATGTTCGCCTTAGCGAGCGAATCTCGAATCATCGGGTGGCCATAAAAATACGCATCAAAACTGCCATCTGAAATGGCTTGTTCAAGTCCAGCTTCAAGCGCTACGGCCAATTCATCATCTTGTTTATTGACGTAAAAATACATGGCGAGCGGATAGGTCAACAAAACGTGACTTTCAACGGTTAAATTGAGCTCTGGATAGGCTTCAACTTCAGCCCACGGCTCATGAACCGCACGCGGAAAATAATCAAATCGCTCGCCTTCTAACATATGAAACAAGCTTTGATATTTAATGGCCGTTTCTGTTGGGATCCCAGCGTGTTGCAACACTTGAGTATCGCCCCAAAACCGTCCTTGACCAGCACTCAGCTGCTTAAGCTGACTAAGTGTGTTGATATCAGTAAATCTGTGCTGCTGATCGGGTTTAACGATAAACAAGCGATAACCCAACAAGCCTTTTGTCAGCGGGATCCTTATCGCCCGCATCTTAGCTTCATTATCGGTTGACGCTGCGCCCCAATAGACATCAAACTCACCGCGCTCGACGTGCTGGATAATTCGTGATTCTTGCCAAACTTCAGGATTAGCTTGCATCACCATACCTGAGCCGCTTTTCTCCAGCGCTAAGTCTAACAAGCCAATGATGTATTGCTCTTTTGGTGAGGGATCGTTGTTGTATTGAATGGTTCTAGCGGCTGCGCAAACCGTGTTGGCAACCAATAGTATAGCGAGGAGTAAAATCTGACGCATGCTCAAGCAAATAGTCGTTTAACCGTTCTATAAGCATAGTCATAAATAAGCTTACGTGATAACTGGCCCTTAACGCCAGCTATCACAACCGGGTTTACAGCGTTGAAGTTAACCAGCTTACTGCGTCAGCTTCACGCTCAACACGAAAGGTTTTGATCGGACATGGCGTGGCAACATTCACCAGTTTCACCGCATGATTCACCCACTTCACATCGCACACCACAGCAATTTTTTCAAAATCCCCCAAATGCTTAATGCCGAGTTTGGCATCATCAATCAGAGCCGCCGCTTCAAAGCCTTTGAATTGGCTACCCAGAACATACAAAAAGCGAACCTTCTCACCGTAGGCAAACGCTCGCTCTAATTCAGGACGAATAATGTCTTGATAGTCTGCTCGGGTTACTTCACCAACAGCTTCCATGGCTACTACGCCAGCCGGCATGTCGTCGCGGACAATAATCATGAGGGGCTCCGTCTAACTCATCGTACCAGTTGATTATGTACCCATACTAACGGCACACGTTATTTAAAATCAAATCTGTTTTAGCTTTAGTCAGAAGTTATCGCTTAGCTAGATTATTTCTGACTTCGGCCATCATCATCGTTGTAATCACTCACCCCACGGATCTCCATAAAAGCATGGGGATAGCTGATTTTCTCAAAACCAGCAGACTGATAGACTGACGGATCACCTGCGGTAATCAACAACCACTTTTGCAGCTGTGGTAGTTCGGGGCAATTAACGAATGCATTAACCATCCAACGCGCAATGCCTTGCCGACGAAATTTAGGTGCGACATAAACGTCTGCTAGGTACGCAAAGCTTGCGTAGTCGGTAATTAAACGAGCAAAGCCAATTTGCTGATGACGCGCATCGTCGGCAAAGACTGACACACACCACGAATGGGCAATCGCCGTCCGTAAAATGTCAGCTGGAATATTTTCACACCAGTACTGGCGCGAGAGTTTATCGTGTAACCAATCAAACTTTATTCGGCTAGGATCGGAGGTCAACACCATACCATTGCGTCGTTCAAATAAGCACGGCGGGCTAAAGGCCATTGCAATCATGATGGTTATACCGAATGAAAAGCACTGTGATAATGCAGTGTTTCACCTTGCTCAAAAAGCGGTACTTCGGCGGCCGGCGTCACACGTAACAAGAAGTACTCAGGTGGCAATTTGAACTCACATTTCAACCCATATTTGCTGGCAACATCAAAGCCAAAACGGCCATACAGCGAAGGTTCACCAACCAAGACTTGCCAAGGGGTCGCTGCTATCGTTTCAGAATCGAGTGCAGCCTGAATCAAATTCAAGCCAATCCCCTGCCCTTGATAACTGGGTAATACGCCAACGGGGCCTAACGCCACACCGGTGGGCAGCGACTTCGCTCGTTCTGATCCCGATAAGGTGACAGGGCTAAATGCGATGTGAGCAATAGGCTGATCATTGTCTGCCACAATCATCGACAACAATAGTTGTTGCTCGCGCCGCAACCGATGAACTAAGCGCCCTTCGTTATCGCGAGCGAACGCTTGCCGATGAATATTAATGATTGGATTATGATCTTCCGGTCGCTCGTGTTGCGTCACAAAACTCATTGGCGCCGTTGCCTCCAGTCAATATTTAAACTCGCCTCAATGCGAATTCATTCAAACGACTGATTTAGTTTTACCGGAGTTTATCCGGATCAACAAGTTAGCCTTCACGTTTAGCAAGGGGAAACAAACGATAAAAGTTTTGAGTTGTGATCCTTGCCAGCTCTTCGTAACTCACGCCTTTTAGCGTGGCAATATATTCCGCTACTTCTTTCACGTAACCGGGCTGATTGGGTTTTCCGCGGTATGGGACCGGCGCTAAATAAGGACTGTCGGTTTCAACCAGAATCCTATCGAGCGGCACAGCTTGCGCAACTTGGCGCAACTCTTCGGCATTTTTAAAGGTGATAATGCCACTGAAGGAAACATAAAAGCCAAGCGCCATGGCAGCCTCGGCCATTTCCAATGACTCCGTAAAACAATGCATCACACCACCGACTTGATCTGCACCTTCTTCTTTCAAGATAGCGATGGTATCGTCGCGGGCATCGCGGGTATGAATAATCAGTGGTTTATTACATTCTTTGGCAACGCGAATATGATCGCGAAACGATGCTTGCTGCACTGCAATCGTGTCTTTGGAGTAATAATAATCTAAGCCGGTTTCACCAACCGCCACAACGTCGTCACCAGCACAAAATGTCTGCAAGGTTTCAAATTGATACGGCTTTTCTAAATCGAGAGGATGAACACCGCAAGAGACCGAAACGTCGTCATACTTAGCAACAACATCGCGCATGCTTGGGAACTCATCTAACGTAACGCTGACGCACAACATGTGCTCAATGTCGCGCGAACGGGCGAACTGCACAATATCATCTAAGGTCTCGCCCTCTTTTAGCTTTAGGCGATTTAAGTGGCAATGGGAATCAACCAGCATGGAACACTCATTGGGTAGCAATTTCTATAAAGCCAAATGATACGTGTTTCAATGCCGCTAAGGTAGTTTTGATTATCGATAGATACAGTCACATAGTTGATTCGATCTGTTACCTCTTGGCCATTACAGCGAAAATTCAATCGCAGCAAATACCGAGCGGGGTCGGCTAGGAAAATATCGGTCGCCGCTAAAAGAGGTGTAATCGGCGCGCTCAGCGTAGCGTTCATCGAATAGGTTAAACATATTCAGCGATAGCGTAATCCCTTGCCAGTTAAGTGATGAATACAAGTTGAATAGCTCATGGCCATTGTATTTATGTAAGTTTTCAGCGTCCGTGTAATAAGATCCTTGGTACTGATACTCCAACTCAATACGCCCTTGCTCGCCAAGTTGATAACCCAATTGCAGATTGCCAAAATGACGCGGCGCGGAGTCAACATCGTTGTTATATATCTCAACGCCGTTAATGATTCGGTGATTTCGGTAGCGATGACGGCCATAATTCGCGACACCACGTATATCCCAGCGACTATTAAAGATGTAATGCAGTAATACTTCTGCGCCCTGACTGCGTACTTCCCCATCGGAAACATTGAAGTAATCAGAATCACGATAAATCACATTCTCCTTGTCCGCCCAATAACCGACAACTTCTGCCGCCAATTGACTCGTTGTCAGGCGATAGCCAAGTTGAGTTGATAACTGCTCCTCTGAGTCGAGATCGGCGACGGTTTGTTCCCGCTGCAAACGATACAACTCCGTTGCCTGCGGTGGTCGGAACGAATGCGACAGATTGAAATAAACTTGGCTCAACTCGCTGACTTCATACACGGCGCTGAATTTGGGCGAAAAATTGGTAAATGAATTGGTGTCATCTGCAGGGCGACTATAACGACAACCGCCAAAGCCACACTCGGTACCATCTTCTCGCGTTCGACCATCAAGCATGCGGTTGTTGTAATCGTATTCCATGTACTCAAGGCGAGCGCCTACCGCCAATGTAAGTAACTCTGTTGCTTGCCATGAAACATTCGCAAAACTAGCGAGCTGCAAGGCATCGACTTGATAATCGTATTGTTTACCGACAGGAATTGTTTCCTGCAAGAATTCCGAGCCTTCGGTCGGTTCAGCTTGGGTCTGCTTTAATTCGCCATCGGTCCATTCACCATCAATACCGGCTGTCCATTCGATGCTATCGCCAATCTGCGCGAGGTAAGCGCTCTGTATCCCCAAACTATGATGACGGTTTTGCTCCACAGGCGTACCCGGCAAAAAGTGCTGTAAAAACTCCATGTCGGTATAACGCGCGTAAGGAATGAGCGACCATTGACCGTCATTTTCATCTAGTTTGGTGAAATGCATGGCTGCGCGTAGCGATTGGGCATCGCGATATGCATCTGGGTTTGGATTGGTCTTACTCAGCGATTTCGATTCATAAGCTTTGTAGCCGGTAATATAACCGGCTGTATCTTGCTCTAGGTTGGTGCCACTAACCGTTGCGATGTAATCCCAGCCATCAATTTGGCTTTGGTGCTTAACATTAAACTTTTGCTGATCGTAGCCCGAGCTGTCGCGGTAACCACCGTCTGATGCGATCAAAGCATCAAATCGAATTGGAGCTTCTGCACCACCATTTGCCGAGTAAACGGCCCGCTTAAAATCATCTGCACCATATTCCAGCCGAGCCGATTGCGAAGGCTCTGAATCCAAAGCTGGGGTGACCACATTAATAACACCATTCATCGCATTGGCGCCGTATAGCACAGAATCTGGGCCACGAATGACATCAATCCGCTCAGCCAATTCGGTTGGCGCTTCAAATAATTCGTTGATATTACAAAAACCAGCGGCACGTATCGAAATACCATCAATCGCAGAGAGAATGCTGCCGCAGGCCCCAGCGCCTGTTAGCACAGGCGAGCGCACCGAGGGCAAATATTCTTGGCCATTGCCGCGGGCCAAATTAACCCCCGGCAAGCGGTTTAACGACTGTTGAATATGTTGGTGCTTGATTTGCGAAAGTACATCGTCACTGAGGGATATTTCATGCACACCACTTTGTTGCTGCAACACAAGATGGCGCGAGCCTTCAACAGTAATAACCTCAATGTTGTCGGCCTTATCTGCTGCGTAAACAGCTGTAGAATGGCCCAAAACCAGAAAAAATAAGGCTCGCCTTACTTGGCTCATTTGTTTCCCTTTCGCGCTTGTTATGACCGTTTCACTGCTACTCGATAAGGAAATAAATGAGCAGTGATCACAGCCGGAACTTTATTGTGTTTTATAGCAGCAGTACGGTAGCAAATTGAACTACGAGATTCGAGGCAGGATGGATTGAATAAAGGACTGCAGACGATATCGTTCGTATTGCCTGTCTTGAGTTTATCGAAAGGAACTTGTCGAAATATGAATGGTGGTTAGCTTTCCCATCGGTAACTCTAAGGAAACAGCTGAAATATTGCCCCCCCGCTCTTAAACATCGGTGTTTCCGCGGCAGAAGTAGCACATGGATGTGCTGTTTACGCACCTAAGGACGGATACCGTCCTTCCCTGGACATCGCCGCTCTTAAACATCCGTGTTTCCGCGGCAGAAGTAGCACATGGATGTGCTGTTTACGCACCTAAGGACGGATACCGCTCATCCCTGGACATCGCCGCTCTAAAACATCCGTGTTTCCGCGGCATACCGTCCATCCCTGGACATCGCCGCTCTTAAACATCCGTGTTTCCGCGGCATACCGTCCATCCCTGGACATAAAAAAGGGAGGCCAAGGCCTCCCATTTTTCAAAACTTAGCTTTTATTAGCTTACGCTAAAGCAGCTTTCGCTTTTTCAACCAACGCAGTGAAGGTTGATTTGTCAAAAACAGCAATATCAGCAAGGATCTTACGATCGATGTCAATGGAAGCTTTTTTCAGACCGTCAATAAAACGGCTGTAAGACAGACCATTTTGACGAGATGCCGCGTTGATACGGGCAATCCACAGTTGACGGAACTGACGCTTACGCTGACGACGGTCACGGTAAGCATATTGACCTGCTTTAGTAACCGCTTGGAAAGCTACGCGGTATACACGTGAACGTGCACCATAGTAACCTTTAGCTTGCTTCAGTACTTTTTTGTGACGCGCTCGGGCGATCACACCACGTTTAACTCGTGCCATCAGTCATTCCCCTTATGCGTACGGCAGCATACGCTGCACTTGTGCAACATCACATTTCTCAACTTGGTGCTTACCACGAAGCTGACGCTTACGCTTGGTGCTCTTTTTAGTCAAGATGTGACGCAGGTGAGACTGCTTGTGTTTAAATCCGCCGTTACCAGTACGCTTAAAACGTTTGGCAGCGCCTTTGTTGGTCTTCAATTTAGGCATTGAATACAACTCCGCATTGTTAGTAAAAAAAATAGTCATTAAGGCGAATAAAAGCGGCCCGTCCGAAAACGAGCCGCTTCGATTACTTGTAGGCCCTAATTACCGCTTAGTTGGGGCGAGTACCATTACCATTTGGCGGCCTTCAACACGATTCGGGAACGATTCGCATTGAGCCAGTTCTTCCAAATCGGTTTTGATGCGATTCAAAAGATCGATGCCAAGGTTTTGGTGGGCCATTTCACGACCGCGAAAACGCAGTGTGACTTTGGCTTTATCACCCCCTTCAAGAAAGCGACGCAGGTTGCGCAGTTTTACCTGGTAATCGCCTTCGTCAGTTCCAGGACGGAATTTAACTTCCTTAACCTGAATCTGTTTTTGCTTCTTCTTCTGCTCTTTAAGAGACTTGCTCTTTTCGTAGAGGAATTTACCGTAGTCCATTACTCGGCATACTGGTGGCTCAGCATTTGGGCTGATTTCCACCAAATCCATACCGGCGTCTTCTGCAACGGTCATTGCTTCTTGCAACGTCACGATGCCCAATTGGTCGCCTTCTGGACCGGTTAAACGAACTTCTTGTGCACGAATGTGCTCATTAATCCGATGCGCGGCCTGCTGTTGCTGGCCTCTTCTTCCACCTTTAATAGGTTATTCCTCCACAGAATCAGAACTCTTGTCGGCTACGTCTTTCGCCAACAAGTCGATAAAATCGTCCACTTTGAGTTTTCCAAGGTCTTTACCGCGGCGAGTGCGCACAGCGACTTCACCTTCTTCGACCTCTTTATCACCAACAACCAGTAAATATGGCACGCGGCGCAAAGTGTGCTCGCGGATTTTAAAGCCAATCTTCTCATTTCTCAAGTCAGAAATAGCACGGAAGCCTGCTGAATTGAGTTTTTGAACGACAGAATTCACATAATCGGCTTGATTATCAGTGATATTCATTACTACAGCTTGTTTTGGCGCCAACCACGTTGGGAACAATCCAGCGTATTCTTCAATCAAAATGGCAATAAAACGTTCCAATGAACCCAGAATCGCACGGTGGATCATCACAGGAACCGCACGTTCGTTATCTTCGGTGACGTACGAAGCCCCTAAACGGCCCGGCATAGAGAAGTCGAGCTGGATGGTGCCGCACTGCCATGCGCGATCTAAGCAATCATGCAAGGTGAACTCAATTTTCGGCCCGTAGAAAGCGCCTTCGCCTGGCTGAACATCAAACTCAATATCATTAGCTTGAAGCGCAGCATCAAGCGCAGCTTCCGCTTTGTCCCAAATCTCATCTGAGCCAACCCGTTGTTCAGGGCGAGTTGAGAGTTTGACAACGATATCTTTAAAACCAAACGTGGAATACGTGTCGTAAACCATCTTAATGCACGAACTAACTTCATCTTGAATTTGTGCTTCAGTACAGAAGATGTGTGCATCGTCTTGGGTAAAGCCACGAACACGCATTAGACCGTGTAGCGAGCCACTTGGTTCATTACGGTGACAACAACCAAACTCAGCCATGCGCAGCGGCAAGTCACGGTATGACTTCAAGCCTTGGTTGAAGATTTGAACGTGGCCAGGGCAGTTCATTGGCTTAACCGCATATTCGCGGTTTTCCGATTGCGTCGTGAACATGTTCTCAGCGTACTTGTCCCAATGACCAGATTTCTCCCATAAGGAGCGATCCATCATTAACGGGCCTTTCACTTCCTGATAGTCATATTCACGCAGTTTTTGCAGGATGAAGCCTTCCAACTCGCGGAAAATAGTCCAGCCATCGTTATGCCAGAACGCCATACCCGGCGCATCTTCTTGCATGTGGAATAAGTCCAACTGCTTACCGATTTTACGGTGGTCACGTTTGGCTGCTTCTTCTAAGCGAGTTAAGTGAGCTTTCAGTTGTTTTTTATCAGCCCATGCTGTGCCATAAAGGCGTTGCAGCATTTTGTTGTCACTGTTACCGCGCCAATACGCGCCAGCAACGCTCATCAATTTGAAGTGATGGCAGAATTTCATGTTCGGTACGTGTGGGCCACGACACATATCGATGTATTCTTCGTGATGATATAAGCCTGGACGGTCGTCTTTACTGACGTTCTCATCCAAAATTTCCATCTTGTAGGTTTCACCACGAGCTTCAAACGTATCGCGCGCTTCTTGCCAGCTCATCACTTTTTTCACGACGTCATAGTTGGTTTTAGCCAACTTCAACATGTGCTTCTCAAGCGCAACCAAGTCTTCTTCGGTAATTGGCTCTTCACGATCAACATCGTAATAGAAACCTTTATCGATGGTTGGGCCAATCGCCATTTTGGTATCAGGCCATAATTGCTTGATAGCGTGCCCTAACAGGTGAGCACACGAGTGACGAATAATTTCCAAGCCATCTTCATCACGAGCCGTGATGATTTCAATGTTGGCATCTTCGGTAATGAGATCGACCGCATCGACCCGCTCACCGTTAACACGGCCAGCAATACAGGCTTTTGCCAAACCAGGACCAATATCCATGGCGACGTCTAAAATTGATACAGCGTTATCGAAGGCGCGTTGAGAGCCATCAGGAAGAGTAATAACAGGCATGTGTTTTCCTACAATACAGTGGTGACCCATACCAAGGGCCACTTGCTAAGTGCCACTATCAAGACTGATGGTCTTATTACCAGCACGAAAAATTTGAAATAAAAAAGCCCACAAAGGGGCCGTATATAAATACTTCGCTATGTCCGTTACCAATCGGACTGGCGCAATAATAAAGGATCAGGGCGCTGGAGCCAAGCGAATGACACCAGCGAAATCAGTTATTACCGTTTGTTTTTTAACCTATCGTCAATATTAGCCCTACATCGCCACTGGGGATTTAAAAAAAACAAGCTAACTTTTTGAACAAGTTGATGTTTTAGGACTACGCTTAAACGCCTATACCGAAACCTAAGTTTGCTCAAGGAGAAAGCATTATGACCTCGACGGTATGTTCCCTCAGACGATTATTCATTAGCTTCATCGCATTATTACCGATCATGTTTAGCTCGTTTAGCCACGCGGCAAGCCCTGTGCTCGATCGAGTACTTGACCGCGGTGTGGTCAAAGTTGCCATGACCGGCGATCAACCACCGTTTAATATGATTAGTCGTAGTGGCCGTTTCATTGGTTACGATGTGGATCTTGCGCAATCATTGGCCAACGCCATGAACGTTGAATTAGAGATCGTCAAAGTACCGTTTCCTGAACTTATCAGCGCCATCGAAGCGGGTCGCGCCGATATGATTATTTCAGGTATGTCGATCACCTCATTGCGCTCTAAGTCGGTGAGCTTTGTCGAGCCCTACATGATGGCGGGTAAATCACTCGTATCCACCGAAGAACGAATGATGCAGCTAGAGCAAGATGGCGGCTTTAATCGCCTTGGCATCAAAGTCGCGGCGCTATCAAACTCCACCAGCAAAACGATGGTGCAACTCAATATGCCAAAAGCCGAAGTGGTTGGTATTTCAAACTACGAAGAAGGCTTAAAGCTAATCCGCGAGCGCAAGGTAGATGCGCTGTTTGCTGATATGGCCATGTGTAAACTCGCCGTTTTACGTAATCCAAGTGATAACTTTGTTACGTTGAAGAAACCACTTTCGATGGAGCCCGTCGCAGTGGCAGTGCCCCATGGCGACCTTCACTTTTTCAATTTAGTACGCAACTTCATGGTCTCTTATGATCGTGTAGGCTTGCCAGATCGCCTTCATGCCAAATGGTTTGAAAACGGTGAATGGCTGGCACAATTGCCCTAGGTTTGAGCAGCAAATTGCATAAACATTTAGATAAAAAGAGCGGGCGCTTGCGCCCGCTTCGCTTTGCTAAAGCTTGAAGCACTGATCTTGGCTGGTTAGACTGATGTAACCGTCGCTAATGCAGGTCGCCATGAGCCCTACTAAAAATCACGACCAACTTCACCTCTTTGATGCCCCCAACCCATGCCAAGGAATTTGCCAGACGGGTGATAGAGGCTATTGCATTGGTTGCTTTCGCAAGCGAGAAGAACGTTTTAGCTGGCAACAGTTCAGCGATGCAGAAAAGCTCTATGTGTTGAAACTATGCGACCAACGTAAGAAGCGTGCGTTAAAGAAACAAGCCGACACCGGCAATACGACACCTACCGATGCCAACCTTCCGGGCAGCAGCGACAGTCTGTTTTAGCCGCAATAAGCGTCGTTAAACGAACCATCCACCTTCAGCAAGCCCAAACCATTACGTCGATAAAGCACCGTTGATTTTTTCTGTGATGGCTAGTTTTTCCGAATCGTCCGCTAAATAGCGCAAGGAAAAATTAATAAAGTCGCTATCGGCAAGTGGCTTACTAAAGAAGTAACCTTGAATCGCATCACAATTGAATTGAGCTAGCACATCTAATTGCGGCTGAGATTCAACGCCTTCCGCCAACACTGACAAGTTCAAGTTTTTAGCTAGCTGACAAAGGCTCAAGACGATCGCTTGGTCATCAGTACTGACATCAATCGATTGGATAAAGCTGCGGTCAATTTTAAGCTTATCGACAGGGAATTGTTTGAGGTAAGAAAGTGATGAGTAACCCGTACCAAAGTCATCAATTGCCAAAGACACGCCCAATTGCTTGAGCTCTTGCAGCATTTTCATGCCGCCATCTTCGTTATCCATGATGGTGCTTTCGGTAATTTCCAATTCAATGGATGACGGCGGTAACTGATACGTTTCCAATACTTGGTTAACGCGCTCAACAAAACCTTCCTGCATAAACTGACGCGGCGAAATATTAATCGCAATCACCAAATCAGTCAGACCTAGCTCCCGATAGTGCGCTGTCATTTGGCACGCGCGATCCAGTACCCAATCACCAATTTCTAAGATCAGCCCGGATTCCTCGGCAACCGGTATAAACTCAGCCGGTGACACGAATTTGCCATTGGTCTGCCAGCGCAACAATGCCTCGCCACCAATTAATCGACGGCCATCGGCAGACAATTGCGGCTGCATCACTAACGTGAGTTCATCGCGAGCAATGGCATGTTCTAGATTGCGCGCTAATTCAACGCGACGCGCATGGGCCTGGCCAACAGTCACATCAAAGTAACTTACGTCGTTGCCACCACTACGCAGCGCTTGGTCTACCGCAATTTTGGCATCCAACAGCAAGTCGGTTCCGGTGCGCTGCTGAGGAGCATGTTCAGTGACACCAACTTGAACTTGGATACGCATTTGGCCGAGTTGAGTGGCAATTGGGTGACGGAAACACTCGACAATGCGCTGCGTCAGATATTGTAGCTCTGAGCTATTGGCTAAATGTTGAACGATTAAAGCAAAGCTTCCATCGGCAATGTGGTAAAGCTCGGCCTTCATCGATTTTTGTTCGATCGCCTCGTTAAAGATTCGTTTAAGGCTATGCATAACACCATCAACACAGGCACTTGCGCCATTTAGCCCATAGTGACCTTGTAGTTGGCCCATTTGCGCCACTTCAACAAGAACCAACGTCAGGCCTTGCCCTTCCCTGATTAGCTCGCCAATGTCGTCGTTGAATCGTGGACGGTTGTATAAGCCTGATTGATCGTTTCGGTACGCTTTTTCCAACAATTGAAGTTGCGCGCGTTTTTGCGTGGTGATGTCTTTTAGGTGGACATCAAACGCCGCTAAGTCTTCTAACCAGTGCACCTCGTAACTAAAGTAGCGATCGCCAATCTGATGCTCGTAGCGGTGGCTTTTACTGTTATCTGTGCGCGCATCAAACAGCTGCTGGCCAATGCTGCCGGATAGCAACGCCAATGGCTCGGCTACCGTCGGTAATCTATCAAGCAACTTGAAAGTGGCGGGGTTTTGATAGAGCGGCTGGCCTGATTCATCAAGGCTCAACACCGGATTTGGATTACGCTCAGCAAACATTGCCAGCCGTTCATTGGTGCTACTTAACAGCAAATATCGCTTAATGTAAGAACCAAGAGCAAACGCGAAAATCAGCACCACCACGCCATATACAATCACCACAATGAGCAATTCGCTAACTTGGCCCAGTGTATCTTGTGCACCTTGATTTACTTCACCGCCAATCCTGGCTTCAAGTGCACTAAGCGCTGGCAACACCGCTCTTCTGCCGTCACTAATAACGCGCAGCTGAGCCCGAGAGAGATCCCAATCGATAGAGCGACCATCTAGATTTTCATGTAATGCGTTGGATTCCTTAATAACGATATCTAATTGCTGATGAATGGGGGCAACAGCGTCTTCACCGGCATACATCGCAAGCATGCCAAGCGCCTCTTTCAATTCACTCTGACGCGGCACGGCGGCATCCGTAAACAGCGTTGTGTCGACCGTTGCATAATATTCATAAAGCAATCGTTCGTGCTCACCGAACAAGCGATCGATGGTGCGGCTCACTTCAAGAATGGGAAGTTGATTTTGGATAAGACGATTCGATGTATTTTTGACCTGACCAACACTCCAGTTCACATAGAGAGTCAGCGCAACGCCAAGGGCTAGAACTAGCACATAAATCAGGTTCGCTCGTCTATTTAGGTGAGTCGTATTGATTAACATTCCATGAGCCATGTTGGGTTCCACGTATTGGACTAGACAGAGTCAAAACTACTTTTATTTCATTTGCGTGCAAATTAAATTCGCAGATTTGAGGGATCTGAGCTAGCGGCTAAAGCGATGCGCCATCAAACTGCTCGGTGGGTAAGCTCAGTGGTTCAATGTCATCAATACACGCCAAGTTCACCCGATAATGCCCTGGCTGGCGCATGGTTTGGTGGAATGGATAGATGCCGCAAACACGACAAAAGTGGTGATGAGCAACTTGGTTGCCAAATTGGTAATCCGCAAGCGCGTCGTTTTTCACCACAATGCGCAACTGCTCTGGCGATAATGCAAAAGTCGACATGACCGCACTTTTACGACGGCACATAGAGCAATTACAACGTAAGCCAATCGCGATAGGTTCGCTTTCAAAGCTAAAGGTAATGGCACCGCAATGACAACGTCCAGAATAGGTCTTCATGATTTACCTCGTTACATGTTCTTCATGGTTAGTATCCAGCCGAACGGACAGCAGGCTATAGCTTAGTTTATTTGAGAGAGCAGATCCGGCGGGCTACAAAGCAGAGGTATGTTGAAACGTTCGCTGTCAGCAACAACAGCGATCAACGATAACAAGAATGAAGACAAGCAATGAGGTAGACGGTTGGCCGCAGTGAAACGTTAGCCCGAGAGTTGGCTGTTACTCTTGATAGTATTCGAGGTAATACTCCTCAAGTAACCGAGGCGCATCATGGTGGCGCTGTAACAATTCCTGCCGTTGTAACATTAACGCTTCTTCACTTTTAAGTTGAGTCGCAAACCCCGCGCTAATGAGCAATCCACAGGCAAAAAGCAATGCCGCAATTGCAAACATGATTATTCCTCCAAGGGCTAGGCTCCACTGACCTAACCCTTCAAGCAGCGTTAAGTGACAGGCGCTACATTAAGCCGCAGGTTCTAAATCATAAAAAGAACCCACAGATCGAGTATTACTGTGGGTGGTGATGACCACTTCTTCATTTAATAAGTTCAGGGCTTTGGCTTGCATCATCGGACGCAGTTGTTGCCAATCTTCCCCGTTCATAACGATTCGTTCGTTTTGGTTATTGACGATAATTAGCTCTGCGCTCGTCACGGTGACGGCCGATAAAGTACCAAAGTTGTGCTTAGATGCTCTGTTCATGTTGACGCTCTCTCAGGAAAAAGTAATTGCTATGGTTTGCAGATGTTCTATCCATGTTCATCGCGCTACTTCAACGCCTGACCTAATGGGCGGTGAAGAAATAATGCCACGCAACTTTGCCCTGCTAGTTTGAACCGAAACTGAACGAACTTAGCTTGCGGTCAGATTCTTTCAATATTGTTACTTTGAGCTTTTAATTCGACAAAATAATAAATTAATTCAAGCTGTTTAATAACGGCCATTAGACATCCGACCAGTCAAACTGGTACCTTTATTGAGAACTTTCATTAACGAATAAACTAGATGCATATCGATCAATTACTGGCAACGGTTGATGAGCAAGCTGCCCAGCCGGTCACTCGGATGAGCATAGCTGCAGGCTGGGGTCAGGGTCGCACGGTATTTGGCGGCATCACGGCAGCATTAGCATTCCGAGCCATCGAAAAGCGCTTGGCCGCACCACGAGTATTGCGCTCCTTAACCACCAACTTTGTTGGCCCATTGGCGAGCGAACAAGAATTTGAAATCAATGTCGATATTTTGCGAGAAGGCCGCAGCGCCACTCAGGCGCTTGCGAGTATTGTTCAAAACGGCAAAACCACAACGGTTTGTCAGGCATGCTTTGGCGATGCTAGACCTTCGAAAATTGCTGTACAAGATCAGCGCAGCCACCACATGCCACAACCAGCCAAAGCCAACTTCTTACCCCAAATTCCGAAAGTAACGCCCAAATTTCTCCGCCATATTGATTTAGCAAAACAAGAAGGCGGCTGGCCTTTTACTGGCAAGCGCCATCATACGATTGGCGGTTGGATGCGCTTCAAACAACCACCCGCCAACATTTCCGATGCCCACCTGATCGCTTTAATTGATGCTTGGCCACCAACCATATTACAAATGCTGAAGTGGCCAGCGCCAGCTAGCACCATGAGTTGGAACTTAGAGTTCATTCATCCGCATCGGCCTGTCAGCGGTGAGAATTGGTTTGCCTACCAAGCACTGACTCGGCAGGCTTCCGACGGCTATGGTCATACGGAAGCCGATATCTATGACAGTTATGGTGAGCTGGTGGCAATTAGCCGACAAGTTGTTGCTATCTTTGACTGAACAAAATTGAGAATCATTCGTAAAAAATTGACCTTAGTAAAGGTTGCGTAGCAAGATAAGCTTGATTACCTCTTTAGCAGGTTGATTCATGGCAACCTCAGCAACGTTTTAGGGACATTTATGATGCGCAGTTTTCTAGCCCTGTTATGCCTGCTTAGCACATGGGCACACGCAACCACAGGGCCGCAGCAACACCCTCACATCGAAGTTGAGCTCATCACTGAATATGCAACGTGGCAACCTGGCAGCACACAATGGATTGGGGTTGCCATGCGCCCCGAACATCACTGGCATACCTATTGGAAAAACCCGGGCGATAGCGGGCTAGCCACGCAGCTCACTTTTACCAGCAATGAACCTGAATTAAGTTTTGGCGATATCCAGTGGCCAACACCAGAGCGAATCGTGGTGTCGGACATTACTAACTTCGGTTATGACGGCGACTCTCTGTTAATGGTGCCAGTCCAAGTACCATTAAATATCAGTGAACAGACATTACGCGAAGGGCTCACCATCCAGTTATCCGCGTCTTGGTTAGTGTGTAAAGAAAGTTGTATCCCGGGCAATGGCGAGTTTGAGTTGGTGATGCCCCTTGCTACAGCGCCATCGGACGAGCTGACTGAATTTGCAAACTTATTTGCCACCACCCGACAAGTTGTTCCGGTAAACCAAACCGAATTAGCGCTACGGTACGATTTAGCGCTCAATGATGCCAATCAAATCACGTTCCAGCTTTCTGCTGCCGGTTCAGATGCGGCTAACTACGATTTATTTGCCGCCGATGAAACCTTATTGGCAGCGTCTTCAGCGCCAGTGTGGCAAAAAGGCACGGCGCCAGATGGCTCGCGTTGGTGGCAAGCCAACCTCCAGACCAGCGAATACTTTTATCAATTACCAACATCAACCGACATAGTGCTGCGCATTGACGATGTTGATGGCGTAAAAGGAATTGCTTTTGACGCGAAACAGGCAACCTTACCAAAATTAACGTTTACTGCTTCCAGCGACACTGTTAGCAATAGTGAGCATTCCATTATTGTGCTGGCACTCATGGCGTTTGTTGGCGGTATGTTGTTGAATTTAATGCCATGCGTTTTTCCAGTGTTGTCATTAAAAGCGCTGAGTTTGGTGAAGTTGTCAGGGAAAGAAAGTCATCAAGCTAGGCGTCATGGTTATCTATATGCCACCGGTATATTGCTGTCCTTATTTGTGCTTGGTCTCGCGCTCAGCGGTTTAAAACAAGCTGGTAATGCCATCGGCTGGGGCTTTCAATTACAAGATCCTTGGTTCTTGTCGATATTGACGCTGGTGATGGTGCTCATGGCCGCCAGCTTACTCGGCGCATTTGAAGTGGCCGGTAGCTGGATGTCTGTTGGTAGCGAGCGGTTGTCCAAGGGAGATGATACTGCCTCACTGCTGTCTGGTTGCTTGGCTGTTGTCGTTGCCAGCCCGTGTATGACGCCATTAATGGCACCCGCTCTGGGCGTGGCGCTGACCTTACCATTTGTCAGTATGCTGTTCATTTTAATGGCGCTGGGCCTTGGTTTAGCGCTGCCGATTTTAGTACTCACCTTCTGGCCTGCGCTGATCTCAAAAATGCCCAAACCAGGGCCTTGGCTGGAAACGTTTAAGCAAGCCTTGGCATTCCCGCTGTTACTGACCGCCATTTGGTTACTCTGGCTGTTACAACAGCATGATCCAAATATCGTCTTACTGTTATTGCTGTTGCTACTGTTGGTTGCCTTTTGTTGGTGGCTCAAAACTCGCAATTACCCTCGCTTGGCAGCCATTGTCTTTGCTGCAACCATTGCCGTACCGGGAATTTGGTATCTGCAACCCGGCGCACAAGAGTCACGCTTGGCTGACGTTGCCACACCCTATTCGCCAGAACAGTTAGCGCAGCTATTGGCAGCGAATGAACCGGTATTTATCAACATGACCGCAGATTGGTGTTTAACCTGCAAAGTTAATGAACGAGTCACCTTTAGCGATGCACAGGTGAGTGAAGCATTTAGCCAACATGGCGTGCACTATATGGTGGGCGACTGGACGCATCGAGACGAGCAAATCAGCCGTTACCTCGATCAGTTTCAGCACGCGGGCGTTCCTTTGTATGTGCTATATAACCATGAAGGGCAAACGCAAGTGTTGCCGCAGTTATTGACACCGGCTGGCGTCATCGAACAATTAGATAAAACCTTAGCGAACTAAAAGAAAGCGGCTTTGCCGCGCCATCACAACCAAACTAGAAAAGGAACAAGCAATGCTGAATTCGAAATCTATATATCGTGGGCTTGTCGCTGCTCTATCCATCAGCTTTTGGCTGACCGCTCAAGCGGCCGTCAAGCCAAACCAAATGGCGCCAGATTTTGCCTTACCATCATCCAATGGCGAAACAATTTCGTTGAGTGACTACAAAGGTAAATACGTCATTCTGGAGTGGACCAATCACGACTGCCCATTTGTGAAAAAGCACTATAGCGGCGGCAACATGCAAGGGTTGCAGAAACAATATACGGGCCAAGATGTGGTGTGGTTATCCATAATTTCATCTGCGCCAGGCAAGCAAGGTTATGTCGATGCCACCGCAGCAAACATGCTAACAACCAGCCGAGAAGCCGCCCCAACGCACGTGTTATTTGATGGTGATGGTCAAGTTGGTAAAACGTACGGTGCTAAAACAACGCCGCATATGTACATCATCAAACCTGATGGCATGCTGGCTTACATTGGCGCCATCGACAGCATTAAATCAACCGATCCGGCCGATATTGCTAGAGCAACAAACTATGTCACGCAAGCAATGAATGAGTTAGAAGCGGGTCAAGCCGTGTCTAAACCGCTCACCAAACCTTACGGCTGCTCCGTTAAATATTAATGAATTCAGCGTGCACTTAACCGTGCACGCTGCCAACAAACTCGATAGACTGCAGCCATTATTCTCAGTGATTTGTCCTCATGGCCACGTTGTTAGTCATTTCAAATACGGTGTCTATTTCCGACTGGGAAGTCGACATAACCGCCATTCGGGCACAAGGAGCCGGCGGTCAAAACGTCAATAAAGTTTCGTCGGCCATCCATTTACGGTTTGACATCCAGCGCTCTAGCTTGCCTGCTTTTTATAAAGAACGCTTACTCAAAAGCAATGATCAGCGGATCACCAAAGATGGCCAGCTGATCATCAAAGCACAGCAATTTCGAACCCAACAACAAAATAAAGAAGACGCCCTCGCGCGCCTCAAAACGTTCATTATTGAAGCCACTCGCCCGATTAAATCACGCAAAGCCACTAAACCAACGCGAGCATCAAAACAACGTCGACTACAGCAAAAGTCACAGCGTAGTGAAGTGAAGAGCATGCGCAAGCAGATCCGCTATTAGCCATCGATAAAAATGAAGAAATATTCTTACAGTAAGTCATCAAACCGTTAATCATGTGAAACGATATTCACAGGCGATCAACGTCTCAATTTTCATCCAAATGTAACCAAGTTGTTATTATTCTATGTCGCAATCCAGCGTAAAAATTGTGAATTGAGCTCTATGACAATGTTGCAGTATGTACTCATTTTCTTTATCGCCCTGTATTGCCTTCCAACATCGGCAAGCTCAGTTTCACAGCAGTTGCGGCAACAATATATTCAACAGGCCAGCGACAAATCGAAACAAGGTAAATGGCATCAAGTGCTATTGGTTTATCCGCAAAGCACAAGGTTGTCTCAAGAGCAAAACGTATATATTGATATTGGCTTGTATCAATTACATGGAGTTGCGAGCCAGTTAGCGGCACCACAGCCAGCCCTATGCACATTAACTCGGCCACAAGCGCTGGCTTTAATTCCGTCCGAGCCGCGTTAAATGCCGTTAACCAAAAGCACAATGGCTCATTTGGCTTGGCTTTCAATCAACAACGAACTCAAAAATACCACCGTTTATCTCAACAGCTAATGCAATAGAAATGCTGGTATTTTTATGCCGATACTTGTGCCGATTCTTGGCAAAAAATCCCCTTAGAATCGGGGTAGCACGAGTTGTTTCATTTGAAACACAACATTTAAGTGTTGCCTCACACTTCTGAATATTAAGTCTGTTTACCAATTGATCTAGATCAATTAGCACTTAGCGCTGCACCGAGACAATTTCCATGCACCTACATAAAACACACTTAACAATTACAAATGGATAACAATATGAAAAAAACCATTATTGCTGCAGCTGTAACCTTGGCCACTTTCGGTTTAGCCACCCCAGCGCTTGCGCACCAAGCCGGCGACATTTTGGTTCGTGGTGGTATTGTTCACGTCTCTCCTGATGACAGTTCAGGTTACGTTTCGGTCGATAGTCTTGGCGAAACAGGCATGACTGTCGGCGTTGATAGCAATACCCAAATCGGCTTGAACTTTGTCTACATGTATGACGATAACTGGGGCATTGAATTGTTAGCCGCCACCCCGTTTACGCATGACGTCAACTTGCAAAACTCTGAGTTAGGCCTCGGTGATGGCACCTTAGCTGAAGTGAGTCATTTGCCGCCTACACTGTCGGTTCAATACTATTTTGGCCAAGCTGATTCTGTGTTTCGCCCATACCTTGGCGCAGGCTTAAATTACACCGTATTCTTTGATGAAAGTTTTAAAGGTAGCCGTAAAGAGCAAGGGTTTAATTCGCTCGATCTTGACAGCTCATTTGGCTGGGCGGTTCAAGTTGGTATGGACTATAAGATAAATGAGAGCTGGCATTTAAACGGTCAGATCCGATATATCGACATCTCAACCGACGCCGAATTCAAAGTGGGCGATCTCGATTCCAAAGTTAGTGTGGATATTGATCCGTTCGTCTACATGATTAGCGCTGGCTATAGCTTCTAAACTAGTTTTCCATAAAAAAAGCCGCCTCAAATAAGGCGGCTTTTTTGTATGTTATTTTCGCGCGACTATTTATTTTTCGACTAAATCAGATGGAATATCTTGTTGGTGCGTTTGCCACAACATACCACTCTGACGACCATAGTCACGCACCGCTACCACAGCATCATTGTGACGCTTCGCTAGGGTGATCTCTTTTAGGTTCTTATAAAATTCGCGAGCGGCTTCTCGGCTATCGGGGTAGCTAAAGTGATGACCACCAATGCGCATTGATAAGTTTCTAAAGCCATTCAAGATCAACACATAAATTGGGTTGCCCGATTCGCGCGCCATTAACTGATGCAACTCATAGTCAGCGTTTGCAAATGCGTCGCCTTCGTCAGCGGTGTTCAGCGCTTCTTCAAGACCAGCTAAAATCGCTTCTGGCGCAGCTTTAATTGCTGCTCGCATATAGATAGCTGAAATATTAGTGCGCGCAGAAAGCAGGTGACGTACCAAATCTGGCATGCCGTCCTGATCTAACCGTGCCAACGTCATGAGGATGTTTAAGCCTGACGTTTCCCAGAAGTTGTTCACGCGAGTCGGCTTACCATGTTGAATGGTGATCCAGCCATCTTGCTTGAGGCGTTGCAACACTTCTCGGAGAGTGGTTCGAGTGACACCAATTAATTCAGATAACTCGCGTTCAGCAGGCAAAATAGTGCCAGGAGGAAAACGATTGTTCCAAATTGAGCGGACAATATATTCTTCAGCGAATTCTGCGGGATTCTTTGCCTGGATGACGCCCTCGTCATCCATACTTCCCCGGCGATCTAAATGAGACAAGCCAACTCTACCCATGTCAGTAAAAAAACGACTCATCATACCAGAGCCACCATTGTTGCAACAAGCAAACATCGCAACACTTTTTTAATGAAATAAAGTTGAACGATATTTAACCGTTACGTGATCTAACTTAACTATTTATGTTGAAAAATTACGAAAATTAAACCGGTTTATTAAAAGTATGGGATAGAATCAAACAACCCCGCGATTCACACACATTGAACAATTGTAGGATAAAGTTAACTATGGCTAGTTCTGTTCAAAAGGCCTTTTTCGCAAATTTCCTGGGCAATGCTCCGCTCTGGTATAAGCAGGCCATCATTCTATTTTTAGTTGTTAACCCCATCGTAGCCAGCATTGATCCGTTCATTGCCGGTTGGCTATTAATTGCTGAGTTTATTTTCACCTTAGCAATGGCTCTCAAATGTTATCCACTGCAACCCGGCGGCTTGCTGGCGATGGAAGCAGTGTTCTTAGGGTTAGCTTCTCCCGAAGTCGTGATGCACGAAATTTCAGCCAATATTGAAGTAATTTTATTGCTGATCTTTATGGTTGCTGGCATTTATTTTATGAAGCAGCTGTTGTTGTATATTTTCACGAAGCTGCTCGTTAAAGTTCGTTCTAAAGCCCTCCTCTCTTTATCATTCTGTTTCGCTTCTGCGTTTTTATCAGCCTTCTTAGACGCGCTGACGGTTATTGCGGTGGTTATTGCTGTTGCAACCGGCTTCTATGCGATTTATCACAAAGTCGCATCCGGTAAACCGACAGATCACGACCATGACCACACCTCAGATGATGAACTCAAACAACAGCACCGTGACGAATTAGAAGAGTTTCGAGCCTTCTTACGTAACTTGATGATGCATGCCGGTGTTGGTACTGCATTGGGTGGTGTTTGTACTCAGGTTGGTGAGCCGCAAAATTTAATTATTGCCGCTGCCGCACAGTGGGATTTCATTGAGTTCTTTTTACGGATGTCGGCCATTACCATGCCAACACTCGTTGCAGGTCTCATCACTTGTTTCGCCTTAGAGAAATTGGGCTGGTTCGGTTACGGCGCAAAACTGCCAACCGCAGTTCACACGATTCTTGCCGATTTCGATGCGAAAAGTGACCGCGAACGCACTGCAAAAGATCGTGCTGCGTTAATCGTTCAAGGGCTTGTTGGTCTTTGGTTAGTGATTGCATTGGCGATGCACTTAGCTGCAGTTGGCTTAATTGGTTTGTCGATTATCGTTCTGGCTACAGCCTTCACAGGTATTGTTGAAGAGCATCGCTTGGGCCACGCATTTGAAGAAGCCTTGCCGTTTACAGCCTTGTTGACCGTGTTCTTCGCAATTGTTGCCGTAATCATTCAGCAAGATTTGTTTGCCCCAGTCATCCAATATGTATTGTCGTTTGATGGTCGTGAGCAGCTCTTTGGTGTGTTTGTTGCCAACGGCTTGTTATCAATGATTAGTGATAACGTGTTCGTCGGTACTGTGTATATCTCTGAAATGGTCGATGCCCTGAAAGAAGGCGCGATTGACCAAGACCAATTCTTCTTATTGGCGGTAGCGATTAATACCGGTACCAACCTACCGAGTGTTGCAACTCCGAATGGTCAGGCTGCCTTCTTGTTCTTGTTGACCTCAGCGGTCGCGCCATTGATTCGATTGTCATACGGTCGCATGGTGTGGATGGCCTTGCCTTACACCATCGTATTGATCATCGTCAGCTTGATTGCCACCGAGTTGTTCTTGATGCCGGTCACCGACTGGATGTATAACGCCGGTTGGCTTAGCCACCACAACATCCTTGAAGCTGCAACAAGTGCTGGCGGTGGTCACCACTAAATTCAACGATATTAAGAAATTAAAAAGCTTCCTTCGGGAAGCTTTTTTTATGTCTGCCTTTTCGCGCCAACGCTCATAATCGAAATATTGCATACGACTTTATGTGACATTCATCGTATATTCAGCTTTGTTCTATTACTATTACACTGAATCCACAATGGAAACCTGTGAAGGATCGTGAATGCAAAACTCGAACATTATGAACTTCCTGAAGCTCGAATCGGCAGGCGGCATTATATTGGTCATCGCAACAGTGCTTGCACTGATTGTTGCCAATTCGCCGCTTGCAGGGCTACGCGAAGGTTTTTTGGCCATGCCTTTGGCCATTCAAATTGGCCACCTAGACATTTCTAAGCCACTACTTTTGTGGATTAACGATGGCCTGATGGCGATCTTCTTTTTACATGTAGGGCTGGAATTAAAGCGTGAATTTCTTGAAGGCGAACTGAACGAGCCTTCTAAAATTATTATGCCTGCATTTGCTGCAATCGGCGGTATCGTCGTCCCTTCTGGCATCTATGCGGCAATGAATTGGGGTGATCCTAATGCAATTGGCGGCTGGGCAATCCCAGCAGCAACCGACATTGCTTTCGCTCTGGGTGTGCTGGGCTTACTTGGCAAGCGCGTGCCGCTCGCATTGAAAATTTTCTTACTGTCGTTGGCTATCCTCGACGACATCGGCGCGATATTGATCATTGCCCTGTTTTACAGTGGCGATCTATCCACCACAGCATTCGTTGTTGCTGGCGTGTCACTCGCAGCGCTCTTTGGCTTAAACAGGATGAAAGTGGTCAATTCGTCCATTTATTTGACCATTGGTTTTATTCTTTGGTGGGCGGTACTCAAGTCCGGCGTGCACGCAACGTTAGCTGGTGTGGTATTGGCATTCTTTATTCCCATGCGCGATCCGAAAAATCCAGATTATTCGCCCGCAAAAGAGCTTGAACACAACCTGCACCACACCGTTGCCTTTATTATTTTGC
Source organism: Neiella holothuriorum (assembly GCF_019457915.1). GTDB lineage: Bacteria > Pseudomonadota > Gammaproteobacteria > Enterobacterales > Neiellaceae > Neiella > Neiella holothuriorum. The sequence goes on along the minus strand of NZ_JAHZSS010000003.1, from coordinate 18,866 downwards.
CGATTTTCGCATTCTCTAATGCGGGGCTACCGCTACTCGGCTTGACCTTAGAGCAGACCCTACACCCTGTGCCGGTAGGCATTGCTATGGGTCTGGTGCTTGGTAAGCCTATCGGGATCATGTTGTTTAGCTGGCTATCAACAGTGATTGGTGGCGCCAAACTGCCAGACAACGTTTGCTGGAAACAGATTTTCGGCGCCTCGGTTCTGTGCGGTATCGGCTTCACCATGAGCCTATTTATCAGCTCACTGGCATTTGAAGCAGGTGAAATCGTCTATGATTTCGACGAACGCTTAGGAATTTTGCTGGGCTCGCTGGTTGCTGCAATCGCCGGCTACATGATCTTGAATAAAGTTCTGCCGAAGACGCCCGCTACCAGCGATAGCTAAACTAAAGCGCACTGCACTGGAGATGTTGGTAATGATCACGAATTTCAGCGCAGGCGCACCCCGCATCGGAGCCGTGCGTTAACGCCTCAAATGCAATCCAAAATTGCTGCGCATAGTCGTCTAGTTCAATTAAGACTTCATGCGCAGCTGGTTTTTCTGGCTTGTCCTGAATCTGCCACAAGCAGCAATTTGCAAGTTCATCGCATACCTGTTGTTGCGCATCAAACGTCACCACCTTGTCACTCGATGCGCCAACGATAATGACCGGCGCTTTCACCTTGTCCAAATTCCCCATAGTGTCGGCCATGGAATTGAAGGCCTCTTTAACCCAACCGACCGTGGGACAACCTAGCCCCAAATGGTGTCGAGGGTTGTTCGCTAAACTTTGTTCAACCCAACAACTCGCTTGTGCCAAGTGATTTAAGTTGTTGGAGTACAGCAACGCCTGATTAGGCTTCTCTGGCAAGCTAACGGTACCTTTTAAAATCCCTTCGCATGCATTCTCGTCGAGATAGCTTTGCCAAACAGGCTCGGTACCCGGCGCACACGAACGGCCCCAACCGGCCCAATTTAGAAATCCTGCAAATTGTCGGCTTGCCCATGAATTGGCACTCACCCCCATCATTGGCGACGAGAACTGAGCTCGGTCGAACACATGAGGGTATTGGTTCATGTAGCGCAGCCCTAAATGCCCGCCCATCGAATGCCCTAACAGTAGGGTTAAACCGGGATGCGTTTCCGGTTTAACAATGTCTTGGACAAACACATGCAGATCGGCAATGAACGTCTCAAAATCATCAATATGGCCCAGCTCTGAGTGACTTAACACTCGCTCAGATAACCCCTGCCCGCGCCAATCAAAGGTATAAACATCAAAACCACGCGTCAGTAGTTCGGTATAGGCCGGTATATTCTTTTCAATAAATTCGGTACGACCAGAAAGGAAGACAACCAGGCCTTGGCGTGGCTGTTGGGTATGCCATACGCCATAGCGAATGGCTGCTCCATTCATTTCTTTGACTTTTAATTCACTCGGAATGGGGGCGTTCGGCGCATAAATTTTAACGTGGTCGATAAAAGCTTGGCGAGAACCATCGTATGCCCCTGCTGAGGCCGTAAAGCAGTAACCAAAACTAACAACTGTGGCCAACGCCACCATCGTTTGGATAAACCGAGTCATTTTTAATTCCCAGAAGTAATACAAATCGGACTAGCTGGAATAATGCATTGTTGTTCCACCATAGCCAATTGATCTGGCGTCATAAACTCAGATAAGTTTTCCAATAGTTGATGATTTTTGTCTTGCTCGTTCACAATTGAGGCTTGCTCGTCCTTTAAAAACGGTTGGCGACGAGACTCACTAACCAAATAAATAAATCGAGAGCGTTCAGGTTCTTCTAGACCCACTTTGTCAGCGAGTTCCATGAGGTCACGGTGGGGATTTGGCCATAAAATAATGGCCACAATAATGCTCACAAGAATACCGAGCACAATGGCAAAAGAGGTTTTACTATCAGTCTGTTCCAATGACATGCACGCACCGTTCCTTGGTGAGGTTTGCAATAGTTATCGATAACAAATAATACATAAATCATAGGGTCACGCTACCTTCAACATCACGGATCGTTATAATAGCCCCACCAGAAGTAATGGAAGTTTGTCGTGAATAACGTTGATCAGCAGGAAATTAGTAAATTTGAAGCTTTAGCCGCCACTTGGTGGGATCCGCAAGGCCAATCCAAGCCGTTGCATCAGATCAACCCTCTGCGCAGCCAATTTATTGAGCTGCATAGCCAAGGCGTTGCCGGTAAACAACTATTAGATGTTGGTTGCGGTGGCGGCCTGCTGTCAGAGAGTATGGCAAGAGCTGGCGCCGAAGTTACAGCCATAGACATGGCTGCGGCATCAATCCAAGTTGCCAAGCTTCACGCATTAGAATCACAGCTCACAATTAACTATCAACAACAAACGGCTGAGCAACTAGCGGCAGAACAAACCGCAACCTACGATGTCATCACCTGTATGGAAATGCTCGAGCACGTGCCTTCTCCGCAGTCAGTCATTGCGGCCTGCGAGCACATGTTAAAGCCCGGTGGTTGGTTATTTTTGTCAACACTGAATCGCACCAAACGCAGTTACTTAATGGCGATTGTTGGTGCCGAACAAGTGCTAAATTGGTTACCTAAAGGCACCCATGATCACAGCAAGTTCATCAAACCTTCTGAGTTAATGGCCATGACCGATGAATTGGGCCTATTTAGCCGCGCCATTTCTGGATTCCGCTATAACCCGTTGACTGACCGCTTCAGTCTTCATAGCGATGTATCCGTTAATTATATGGTTGCGTGCCAAAAGCCTGCATAATAGTTGCGCCCACATGCCCTATAGAGAGCCCCTTCATGGCTAAAGCCGTATTATTTGATTTAGATGGCACCCTGCTTGATACCGCACCGGATTTAGTCAAAGCGACCAATCAGGTATTGCGTGCCATTGGCGAGCCTGAATGTGATTATGACTATGTCAGCCATTTCGCATCTCACGGCGCCATAGGGCTTCTCAAACGCGCATTGGGCGAACGCTTAGACCATTACAACGTGACTGAGCTGCGACAGCTGCTGCTCGATTTCTATCAAGCCGATATTGCCAGCGGCTCCAAATTGTTTGACGGCATTGAGCCATTGCTACAATCGCTCGATAGCCAAAATGTGCCTTGGGGCATTGTTACCAATAAACCCGCGTTTCTTACAGATGCGTTGCTGCCGCACTTTAACCAATTCAACCGCTGTCAGGTGGCCATTAGCGGCGATACCTGTGGCGTAGCCAAGCCCGATCCGCTACCAATGACAACAGCAGCACAAGCGCTCAACATTGCACCCGAAGATATTCTTTATGTCGGTGATGCCGAGCGCGATATGCAAGCCGGTAATAAAGTGGCCATGACAACCCTACTCGCATTGTGGGGATATATTGACGAGCACGATCAACCCGATCAATGGCAAGCCAATGGTCAACTTTCTCATCCCCTTGAAATCCTTGACTGGTTAAAATAGCAACAACCTTGTCAAGCTAGAAATACACTATTTCGCAACATTTTTTTGTTCCGTGCGGCAGATAAAAAAAATGACATATTAGCTTTTCGGCATTTGCCAAAAAACAGCGCAGCGCAACCCCCTAACGCGAAAGGCTTTCATCCAGATCAAGCCCTAAATGCACCATCCCCGAGCCCCTTTTTGAGACACCTCTAGGTGTTGAATTTGTGTCAGAAGCACATTATGTTGTGCCTCGAAAACAAAATAACACTAGATGTGCTTAACAATTAGCCAATCGCTAAGTGCACCAACAGAGGCTGACTCAAATACATGGACACCCAACTCCTCGTCACCAAACGAAACGGTGATCAAGAACCACTGGATCTGGAAAAAATTCATCGCGTCATCACTTGGGCTGCCGAAGGACTCGACAAAGTGTCGGTTTCTCAGGTTGAACTCAAATCGCAAATTCAGTTCTACGAGGGGATTAAAACCGGCGACATTCATGAAACCATGATTAAAGCGGCGGCCGATTTGATCTCAACCTCTGCGCCAGATTATCAATATCTGTCTGCCCGTTTGGCTATCTTTCACCTGCGCAAACAAGCCTATGGTCAATACGAGCCACCAGCGCTGTATGAGCATGTCAAAGGCATGGTTGACGCAGGCCGCTATGACGCACATCTGGTTGAAGATTACAGTGAAGATGAATTCCATGAGATGTCGCTGTTCTTAGATCATCAGCGCGATCTCACCTTCAGCTATGCTGCCGTGAAGCAGCTTGAAGGCAAATATCTGGTTCAAGATCGAGTCAGCAAACAAATCTATGAAAGCCCGCAGTTTTTATACATTCTGGTTGCTGCGTGTTTGTTTGCCCACTACCCGAAAAACACCCGTTTAGACTATGTTCGCCGTTTTTATGATGCGATCTCCACGTTCCGCATCTCATTGCCTACGCCAATCATGTCCGGTGTTCGTACGCCAACACGCCAGTTCAGCTCATGCGTATTGATTGAGTGTGGCGATAGCTTAGATTCCATCAACGCGACTTCTAGCGCCATCGTAAAATATGTTTCTCAGCGCGCCGGTATTGGTATTAATGCTGGCCGTATTCGCGCTTTGGGTAGCCCAATTCGTGGTGGCGAAGCCTTCCACACTGGCTGTGTGCCCTTCTTCAAACACTTTCAAACGGCTGTTAAATGCTGTTCACAAGGTGGCGTGCGTGGTGGTGCAGCCACCCTGTTCTACCCAATGTGGCACTTGGAAGTTGAAGATCTGCTGGTACTGAAAAACAACCGTGGTGTTGAAGAAAACCGTGTCCGTCACCTCGACTACGGCGTGCAAATGAACCGCCTGATGTACCAACGTTTGCTGCAAGGTGGCAACATCACCTTGTTCAGCCCATCAGACGTACCGGGCTTGTACGACGCCTTCTTTGAAGACCAAGAGAAATTTGAAAAACTCTACGTTCAGTACGAACAAGATGAGTCCATTCGCAAGAAAGCGGTAAAAGCGATTGAGCTGTTTACGCTATTTGCACAAGAGCGCGCCAACACCGGCCGTATCTACCTGCAAAACGTTGACCACTGCAATACCCACAGCCCGTTCGACTCAACCGTTGCACCGGTTCGTCAATCAAACCTGTGCTTGGAAATTGCACTGCCAACCAAGCCACTGAATAGCTTTGATGATGATGAAGGTGAAATTGCTTTATGTACGCTTAGTGCATTCAACTTAGGTGCTATCGAGTCGCTTGACGAGTTAGACGGCTTGGCCGATTTGGCCGTACGCGCCCTTGATAGCCTACTCGACTACCAAGATTACCCCGTAAAAGCTGCCTACAACGCCACCATGGGCCGCCGTACTTTAGGTATTGGTGTGATTAACTACGCCTACTACTTGGCTAAAAACGGCGTGAAGTATTCAGACGGCAGCGCCAATGGCTTAACTCACAAGACCTTTGAAGCCATTCAATATTACTTGCTCAAAGCATCAAACCAATTGGCCAAAGAAGCCGGTGCGTGTCCGAAGTTTAACGAGACCACGTACTCGCAAGGTAAATTGCCAATTGATACCTACAAAAAAGACTTGGATGCCGTTTGCGATGAGCAACTGCACCTCGACTGGGATGGTTTACGCGCCAGCATTGTTGAGCACGGTTTGCGTAACTCAACGCTAAGCGCCCTGATGCCATCAGAAACCAGCTCGCAGATCTCGAATGCCACCAACGGTATTGAGCCGCCACGCGCCCACGTGAGTGTGAAACAAAGTAAAGACGGTATTTTGAAGCAGGTTGTGCCTGAGTTTGAAACCCTCAAAGACAACTATGAGTTGCTTTGGCAAATGGGTGGCAACGACGGTTACCTGCAATTGGTTGGCATCATGCAGAAATTCATCGACCAAACCATTTCTGCTAACACCAACTATGATCCTGCAGGCTTCCCAGATGGCAAAGTGCCAATGAAGTTACTGCTCAAAGATCTATTAACCACGTATAAGTTAGGCATCAAGACCTTGTACTATCACAACACTCGTGACGGTGCGGCCGATGCCCAAGAGCCGGAGCCAGAAGATGATGGCTGTGCAGGCGGCGCTTGTAAGATCTAATCAATAGTCAAATAATGCGGCGGCTCACTAAGTATGAGCCGCCACTTTTTCTTTTAAATTGTAACTGTGAGAGTTTTTGTTCGATGAAGTACACCACGTTTAGCCGTGAGCAGAATGACGCATTAAAAGAGCCGATGTTTTTTGGTAACCCGGTCAATGTGTCCCGTTACGATCAACAGAAGTACCCAATTTTCGAGCAACTCATTGAAAAGCAGTTGAGTTTCTTCTGGCGCCCGGAAGAAGTCGATGTCAGCAAAGATCGCATTGACTACCAAAGCCTGCCGGCTCACGAGCAACACATTTTCATCAGCAACTTGAAATATCAAACCCTGCTCGATTCCATTCAGGGGCGCTCACCAAACGTAGCCCTGTTGCCACTGGTGTCGATTCCAGAGCTAGAAACCTGGATTGAAACCTGGGCCTTTAGTGAAACAATTCACAGCCGCAGCTACACCCATATCATTCGTAACATTGTTAAAGATCCATCGGAGATTTTTGACGATATCGTTTTGAATGAAGAGATCCTAAAGCGCGCTGAAGACATTAGCGGCTACTATGACGAGTTGATTGACGCCACCCGCCAATATCAAGAATTTGGCGAAGGCGAACACACCTTACCAAGTGGTGAAACCATCACCGTCAGCCTGCGCGCCCTAAAACGCAAACTGTACATGTGCGTGATGTCAGTCAACGTACTCGAAGCCATTCGCTTCTATGTCAGCTTTGCCTGTAGTTTTGCATTTGCCGAGCGTGAGCTGATGGAAGGCAACGCCAAAATCATTCGCCTGATTGCTCGCGACGAAGCGCTACACCTGACCTCCACACAGCACATGATTAACATCATGGCATCGGGTGAAGACGACCCAGAAATGGCTGAAATTGCCATTGAGTGTCACCAAGACGCCATTGAAGTGTTCCGCTTTGCAGCCGAGCAAGAAAAAGCTTGGGCCAGCTACCTGTTCAAAGATGGTTCGATGATTGGCTTGAACGAAGCCATTTTGAGCCAGTACGTTGAGTACATTACCAATGTACGCATGCAAGCCATTGGCCTGCCAAAAATCTTTGAAACCAGTGAGAACCCAATTCCTTGGATCAACACTTGGTTGGCATCAGACTCAGTACAAGTTGCGCCGCAAGAAGTGGAAGTAAGCTCTTATCTGGTTGGCCAAATCGACAACTCAGTCGACGTTGACGATCTCTCAGACTTTAGCCTGTGACCGACAACCCAAACGATAAACCAAGTACCAAACGGCCCTGGGTGTTTATTCAGGGCCAGCAAGCCTTTCAATTTGACGCCCAGCAGCACGACAGTCTGCTGGAAGCCATGGAAGCCCACAAAGTACCTGTGCACTTTGAATGCCGCAGCGGCTACTGTGGCGCCTGCCGCACCACCACCTTAGACGGTGATGTTAACTACCAACACCAACCCATCGCCTTTATTCGCAAAGGTGAAATCCTGCCCTGCTGCTGCCAGCCGACCACTGATATAACCCTGGTTCAAGATTAAGCGAACCACTAGTTTACCCACCACGCCACAACTTGATTTAAGTCGTTGAATTGATTCTTCAAGCAGCGTAGGTTGAGGTGAATTGGAAGCAACCTTGCAAGGTAATGGAGCTTGTAAGGTCGCGATAATAAGTTGTTAGGGCCAAGAGTGAATCGAGCAGAATTCTTCGAAGTAATCAGTCATAAGTTTGGAAGGTGGTATGCCATAGCGTTGATTGCAGCTCTAGTAACCTTGGTTGCAATACGCTTAATTAATAGTGGCGCACTGCAAAATATGTCTTTGGTAGTGTTTACCCCTGTCGTTCCTGCGTTCATTTGTATGATTATTAGCGCAGGTATGAGGGTGTTTGACCTACACAAGTATTTTTATAATGGTAGCGGAACATATCAGCGCCCAGCCTTCATGAGCCTGAAATTAATTCCATACAGCATCGTAGTTGCAGTGGTCTCTCTAGTTCCACCAACTATTTTAATCTCCGTGCTGTTTGGCTTGGATGGACATGAGCAGATTCATACATCGCTGTTCAGCGATCTTCTCTTGATAAGCTCGTTGGTTTTTTGGTTCTTCTGGGTTGTGAACCCATATATAAAAAGGCTAGTGGGCCTATAGTAGCCCTAACAAGCCAAGTCAGCGGGACAAATATAACGCAGGCTCCCGTCGCTTCGCTCCTAATTTCAGCCTGCGTTAATTTGCCCCTGCTTGGGGCGTTAATGCCAATAAGCTGATGGCGTACTCGGCAGCAATGAATAAACTAAGACTAAAGGCAGGATGCCTTTGGTTTACAACATTGAGGGATCAATATGAATGCCAAACGATTTGAGAAATGGCGCACCATCCGGTTAAAAGGCAAGTTGCATTTCAGCTTAACCGGTATCCTCTATTGCGGCGTTCCGCTCTTGATCGTGTCATTAGCTAGCAATTGGCCAAAAAACTCGCTGGAGTTGCTCGGGACAATCGCAATTTACGCATTAGCCGGGCTAGTCTTGGGGCGCGCCATTTGGTTTATTTTTGAGCGGGAATACCAAAGAGAGCTAGCACAGCGTGCAAAATCAGGCAGCTGATCTGCACGCCAAACAAGTCGTTTCCGGTCAATTCTAACCAGTCAATTCACTCACCGCACAACGGTAGTACGCAACATCAAGCGCTCCCAGCGGATCTTGGTGGGTATCAGATTTTACGTAGGCCATGCCTAGCTTTTTCATCACCCCAATTGAGCCTACATTTTCTTCCATGGCTAGCGCTGTAAGGTAGTTAATTTCACCGGTTGCGATTAACGCATCAGCAATGGCTTGGGCAGCTTCGGTGGCATAACCTAGCCCCCAATAACGGCGGTGCAAGCGCCAACCCAGTTCTAAATCATCGAGTGCGGTAGGTTTTTCATCATCAAAAAAGTACATTGGTCGAACCAACACCCACCCCAGAAAGTCACCGCTATTTCGGCGCATAATCTTCCACAGCCCCCACCCTTTGTCTGGATTGGTGTACGCCTGCATGCGGGGAATAAACACGTTGGTAATATCGTCGCGCGTTGGGCATTTTCCGCGTGTAATAAACTTCATCACCTGCGGATCTTGGTCCAACTGGAACATCAGCTCCGCATCGTTTTCTGACATTAATTCAAAACAAAGTCGGCTGGTTTCTTTTACCTGCAACATCCCCTGACTCCATGAATACCTAATTTACATGATCAGTCAGCACCTTAACGGTAATTAGGCCAAGGGTTCAACCACAAAAAATCGAAACGACGAACAAACTAGCCTGCACGTTTTAACCCTAATGTTGTGGCAGTTTAAGCGGGCACAGTTAATCACCTCAAAGCGCGCACGAAATCGAGTGATAAATTCGAAAAATTCCTTTCTTGACAAGCCTTCACAGTGATATGGTGTTTAGTCGCATTAATCGCAGGTTGAAGCCTCCCTCTACTCATAAAAGGACATTGAAACACCATGAGTTCTTATCAGCATTCAAGCAAGCTCGATCACGTATGTTATGAAATTCGTGGACTCGCCTTGCAAGAAGCCAAGCGTCTTGAAGACGACGGCCATCGGATCACCAAACTTAACATTGGTAACCCGGCCCCATTTGGTTTTGATGCGCCTGAAGAACTGATTATCGATGTCATTCATAACCTGCCTAAAGCACAAGGTTACGCCGATTCAAAAGGGCTGTTTTCGGCCCGTAAAGCGGTCATGCAGTACTGCCAGCAAAAGCGCATTATGGGCGTTGAAATAGATGACGTTTACATGGGCAATGGTGTCAGTGAACTCATTATGATGGCCATGCAAGGCCTGCTCAACGACGGCGACGAAATGCTGATCCCGGCGCCTGATTACCCATTGTGGACGGCTGCAACAACGCTTGCCGGTGGTAAAGCGGTACATTATCACTGTGATGAAAGTGAAGACTGGCATCCAGACTTAGACGATATTCGCGCCAAGATCACGCCTCGCACTCGCGGCCTGTTGGTGATTAACCCAAACAACCCGACTGGCGCGGTTTATCCACGAAAAGTGCTAGAGGGATTAATTGAGATTGCCCGCGAGCACAACCTGATCGTCTTTGCCGATGAAATTTACGACAAGGTAGTTTACGACGGTGCCGAGCATATTGCCCTCGCCTCGTTGGCAGACGATCTGTTGTTCGTTAGCTTTAACGGCTTATCAAAATCGTATCGAGTTGCCGGTTTTCGTGTTGGTTGGATGGTACTCAGTGGCGCTAAGCGTCGGGCGTCAAATTACATTGATGCGCTGAACATTCTCTCGTCAATGCGATTATGCGCCAACGTGCCGTGTCAAAATGCGGTGCAAGCAGCGCTCGGTGGCTATCAGAGTATTAATGATTTGGTGCTGCCCACGGGCCGCCTCCACCGCCAAATGGAAACGGCATGGAAAGCGCTGAACGAGATCCCCGGCATTAGCTGTGTGAAGCCAAAAGGCGCCATGTATGTATTCCCTAAATTAGATCCAGAAATGTATCCAATTCACGATGATGAAAAGTTCGTATTGGATTTATTGCTACAAGAAAAAATCTTAGTGGTACAAGGTTCTGGCTTTAACTTACCCACAACCGATCATTTCCGCATTGTGACCCTGCCTCGCGCAGACGAACTCAGTAATGCAATTGCTCGGATTGGCCGCTTCTTAGAGAACTATCGCCAGTAAGACCGGCGCCTAAGAACAATCCTGACTAAGTTTCTTAATAACGGCCTCATTGCGAGGCCGTTGTTGTGTTGGGCTTGCGCGCCACAATATTTTTTTTCAATTCAGCCGAAGTAGATCAAAATTCAGCGATGCGTTGCTAGCGGCATTGTACCGTTTGCGCGTTATAATCCTGCGACTGAATAAAGATGAACGGAGAAATTGATGATTGTGTTGCAAACCCACCCGGTAATAGTTTCTAACTAGAGCGAGCCAACGCCCTCTCGTTGTTTGCTTTACCCGGTGATGCTTTAGCTCCGCAATAGAACAACTGCCTTTGAGCTGCGAGTACAGCGTAGGCAAATTGTTTCATTGCGCTTGATCCTCTGTGATTTCACAGGGTATTTCTGTACGCACAGGCAACACAAAATGAATTCTTTAATTTCTCTACACCAATTAGGCTGGCAGCCTTTTTTTCAGCAACAACTCGCGCTTGACGAGTATGAACATGCCACCATTGCACGCATTGTTACCATTCATCGGAATGAATATGTAGTGCAAACAAACCACGCCACATTAAAACTTGCGATTGATACCGAATCCGCATCGTTCACGGTGGGCGACTGGTTGCTACTTGATACCAATAATCTGCTAATACGCCGGCTTGAGCGCAAATCGCTATTTCGTCGAAAAGCGGCAGGTAGCGCAGCCAAAGCACAGCAGATTGCCGCGAATGTCGACACTTTGTTTGTTGTTTGCTCTCTTAATCACGATTTTAACCTGAGCCGTATCGAGCGCTATTTAGCACTCGCCCATGACGCTCAGGTTGAGCCCGTCGTGGTGCTAACAAAACAAGACATGTGCAATGATGCTGAAGACAAATGTTCGGCCGTTCAACAGCTCGATCCCATGCTTCGTGTGGTATCGGTAGATGCGCGCGATCAGAGCAGTTGTCTGTGCTTAGCAGACTGGACACAGCAAGGTCAAAGTATCGCGCTGCTCGGATCTTCGGGGGTTGGTAAGTCAACCTTGGTGAATACGCTGATGGGGCAAACAGACCAACAAATCGGTGAGATTCGGCAAGATGATAGTAAAGGCCGCCACACAACGACGGCTCGCTCGATTCACTTTCTGCCTTCCGGAGCGGTATTGATTGACACACCGGGCATGCGGGAGTTGCAGCTGGCGGCATGCGAACAAGGCGTAAAACAGACCTTTGCGGATGTTGAAGCGCTAGCAAGTCAATGCCGGTTCAGCGATTGTCAGCATACCACTGAGCCTGGTTGCTCTATTCAACAGGCATTGGCAAGTAAAGCATTAGATCCACGTCGACTCAGTAACTACCGCAAACTGTTGTCTGAGCAAGCAAGAAACAGTGCCACACTTGCTGAGCGAAGAGCCAAAGACAAGGCATTTGGGAAAATGGTGAAAACCGTTGGTACGGCCTCTCGGCACGTTAAAAAAGGCTATTAACTAAAAAGGCCGCGCCGTTCTTGTATTGAACGGCTCGGCCACTTTCATTACCCCAAAAGCAATGCATCATCAAATCAGCGGTATTACTGCCACTTAAAGACTTGAGTCCAATCCTGCTTCATATCAACCACAAGCCAATCTTGCTGTTTAGCTGTTGCTAGCCCTTCATCTAAGGTCGCTGCGTAGGCATCTTTGTCATAGGCAAATTCACGTTTGCTGTCAGTATGGTGAATCAAAATACCCAAGCGCTTGCCCTCGCCGCTTGTGGTCCATTCCAACATGGCGATATCGTGGTCTGAGTTTCCAATAGCGAGTATGGGTCTGCGGCCAATCCGTTCATTAATCGCTACCACTTTGTTGCCCTTCGAATTGATAAAACCAACCTCCGGCATATGAATTAAACTGGGGCGGCCATTGAGCACGCGATATTCAGTTCTCAGTTCGCTAGCAATCACTCGGTCTGGTGGAATGGCGTAAACCTGTTCACTCCAAGCACGAACAAACCCTGCACTACCACTGGTGGCAAGCCATATATCAAAGTCATGTTTGCGCAATAAGGCCAGCAACTCCAACATTGGCAGGTACGTCATATCCGTGTGCAATTGATTCGTTTTCGGGTTCTTAGCGGTTGCAATCCAGCGGCTCACGCGAGCTTCAAATTCAGCGATAGGTAGGCCGACGTGAGTGGCTATAAATAACTGCAGTAGACCGGTAATACCTTGGCTACGCAGCGTCTCCAAGTCATTATTATTGGCCGCTTTGAATACCGGCTGATTTAGCAACTCTGGATTTTCGTTGACCATGTTTTGGGCCTGAGCCATGGCAAATAACAGTTGCGGCGACGCAGGCTGCTCAGCCCACATGGTGCCATTGTTATCAATAACTGCGACTCGCTCAGCTGGCGCCACGTAACTAGGTGACTTGGGATCGCTAACCGCGTTGATAAAGCCCGTTATTCGCGCTTTTGCATCGCCTTGCCATAAGCTCAATTCAGATGCTTGCAATGCTCCACTTGCCATTAAAACAAACATCAGTGATAGCTTGATGCACCAAGCAGCCGCCATCGGAAGTCTGCTCGCACGTTGTTTATCAATCACCAAATCATTCATAAGCGACATGGCATATTCCCATTTCAACATCATTGTTATGACAAGCAGTTTAGCAGCTAACTCTCGCGTGGCTTGTTGCACTGCACAGACTGTGACAAGCTGTTAAAAGAATGAACAAAATCAGGAATTGCTCATGACAGACGCTTGGCAAGATCGCCGCTCAGAAGAAAACAAAGCTCGCCGCGATGATCACCGCTCGCCTTTTCAGCGTGACCGCGCCCGAGTGCTTCATTCAGCAGCATTTCGTCGACTTCAGGCCAAAACCCAAATCCATGGTGTGGGCAGCTCTGATTTCTACCGGACACGCCTAACGCACTCTTTAGAAGCATCACAAATCGGCTCCGGCATTCATGCTCAGCTCAAACTAAAATATCCTGACCTAGCCGATCTGCTTGGCCCCGTTGAATTAATAGAAACGCTCTGTTTAGCCCACGACTTAGGCCATCCGCCATTTGGCCACGGAGGAGAAGTTGCCCTGCACTATATGATGCGCCATCACGGCGGTTTTGAAGGCAACGGCCAGACCTTTCGGATTGTTACCACATTAGAGCCCTATACCGAGTTTTTTGGCATGAATCTAGCGCGGCGGAGCTTATTGGGGCTGGTGAAGTATCCGGTTTTGATGGGTGATGTCAGCAAGCTAAATCCTGACGCACAAACCAATATCCGTAATGCAAGAGAGTTGAAATCTGCCCACTGGCACCCGGCCAAAGCCTTGTATGACTGCGATCAACGCTGGTTTGATTGGCTACTCGCGCCACTTACAAGCTACCAGCGCACCAACTTCACCAAAAGCCAAGATAAAGATGAGGGCCACCGTAAAGCCCAGTTCAAATCGCTGGACTGCTCCATCATGGAGTTGGCCGATGATATCGCCTACGGCATTCATGATTTAGAGGACGCTATAACCCTGAACATGGTGCGGCGCGATCAGTGGGTTAAAGCAGAGTTAGCACTCATGGAAGTTGACGATCCTTGGATAAATGAAAACGTCATGAGCATTAGTGAACAGTTATTTAGCCGTTTCCCGTATATCCGCAAAAATGCCATTGGCGCATTGGTAAACTATTTTATTACCACCATTGAGATCTCGCGCAATCAGGATTTTGATGAGCCGTTACTGAGTTACAACGCCACACTTCCGAGCACCGCGCTGCAAGCGTTGAAAATATTTAAGAAGTTTGTATTTGACCATGTCATTCAATCCCATCAAGTACAAACCGCTGAGTACAAAGGTCAGCAAATGATCATGGCAATTTTTGAAGCTTACGCGTCAGATCCAGCCCGTTTGTTACCGGCAGATGCAAAAGAACGTTGGCGCCAGCAAAGCACTGACAGTAGTCGCATGCGGGTGATTGCTGACTGGGTTTCATCCTTAACCGATCAGTCAGCAGTGCGAATTCATAAAGAATTGTTTGCCTGAGTTAAACCGAGCAGACGAGGCTGCGCCTCTTAATGCTCGGTCATTACGATAAGACGGGGAAAATTCCTTTCAGCCCTTGCGCCATAAACTCAACGGCCATGGCCATCATAATCAATCCCATGATCCGAGTAATAATGTTAATACCCGTTTGGCCTAAAATATCAACGACTGAGCCCGCCGCACGAAATGATAACCAGCAAATAATGGCACAAGCGACGATCCCCGCGCTAAAACCAACCAAGTGCGGCCATTCTGGATTTTCCGCGGCATAAACGATAACCGTGGTCATCGCCCCCGGCCCTGCAATTAATGGGATGGCAAACGGCACCACAGCAACCGATTCACGAGTTTCTGACTCACTTACTTCATCAGGGTTACGGCGAACCTCGCTAAGCTGCCCTTTAAGCATACTAATTGCGATTAATACCAGCATCGCGCCACCAGCTATTCGGAAGCTGTCGATGCTAATGCCAAACATTTTCAAAATGAGTGAGCCAACCAGCAACACCAGCACTAAGGCAACCACCACAGTCAGCATTGCTACTGAGTTAGTACGCGCCCGTTCAACATGGCTTTGGTGACTAGTGAGGCCAATAAACACCGGCAACAAACCAAACGGATTGAGGATCGCCATCAAACCGATGAAGAACTGCAAATACAAAGCACTGTCAAAAACCATAGCTGTTAGCTCTTAATGGTATTCGTTCAAGAAGGAAGCGCATTCTAGCGCCGCTTTAACAAAATAGACGATTGAAATTTTTTAACGGTTTTTGGCCCGTACGAATAACTATTTGTAATGCAAACGTGGGTGAATGTTGCTGGATTTGTAAGCAAGTGGATGAGCACACCTTCTCGATGGCCCATAACAAGTTATCGAAGCACATAATTTAAACAATTTAATTTAATATTTTTTTGCAGTATTTCAGACACTTTTACAAACACCAGCTATTCTGTTAGCTGAGAAACTAATCGAGATCAATGTTATATTATTTGAGTCTTGAAATTAAAAATCTTTACGTTATGGTAAGCGCATCAATGATGAGTTACTGAATTGAAACTGAAGGATCGAAATTGCGTGATCAATCTAAAGTTTTTGCAGGGAATCCCACCAATTCCCGTAATTAACTTACAGTTGATTGAAGTCAATTTTGGTCAGGCCAATAAAAATATAATTGGCGCAACCCACACGAGATTTCAGGCTTAAACAGAGTTTATTACTCTTTACTATAATTGCGATGGACCGTATATCAGGTACCTAAAAGCAAGCTGGTTTAGGCAAGAAATTTCAACTTTAACGGAGTTACACAATGTCCCAAGTGACTAATGTAGAAGAACTCAATGCGGCAATTGCACGCGTAAAAGCAGCCCAAAAAGAGTTCGCGTCTTTCTCTCAAGAGCAAGTCGACAAAATCTTCCGTGCAGCATCTCTTGCTGCCTCAACCGCTCGTATCGAATTGGCTCAAATGGCCGCCGAAGAGACTGGTATGGGCGTGATGGAAGATAAAGTGATTAAAAACCACTTCGCTTCTGAGTTTATCTACAACAAATACAAAGATGACAAAACTTGCGGTGTCATCGAGTCAAACGACGAAGGCGGTACTATTACTATCGCTGAGCCAGTTGGTATTGTTTGTGCCATCGTACCAACTACGAACCCAACGTCGACAGCTATCTTTAAAGCACTCATCAGCTTAAAAACGCGTAACGGCTGTTTCTTCTCGCCACACCCGCGCGCTAAAAATGCAACTAACTACGCTGCCAAGCTTGTTCTTGATGCAGCTGTTGCCGCTGGAGCTCCTGAAGGCATTATCGGTTGGATTGACCAACCTTCAGTTGAGCTGTCTAACGCGTTGATGAAGCACGAAGACATCGCTTTGATCCTTGCTACTGGTGGTCCAGGCATGGTGAAAGCTGCTTACTCATCAGGTAAGCCTGCAATTGGTGTAGGTGCTGGTAACACACCTGTAGTTATTGACGAAACTGCCGATATCAAACGTGCTGTTTCTTCTATCTTAATGTCTAAAACATTCGATAACGGTGTTATCTGTGCTTCTGAGCAAGCCGCTATCGTTGTTGAAGATGTCTATGACGCTACGATTGAGCGTTTCGCCAAATACGGCGCTGCGGTATTGAATAAAACCGACGCCAACAAAGTACGTAAAGTACTGATGATCGACGGTGCTTTGAATGCAAAAATCGTAGGTCAACCTGCTTATAAAATTGCTGAGCTTGCCGGCGTAACTGTTCCTAAAGCCACCAAGATTCTGATTGGTGAAGGCTTAGAAGCATCTTACGATGACGAATTCTCGCACGAGAAACTGTCTCCTACGCTGGGCGTATATAAAGCCAAAGATTTTGAAGACGCGGTTCGCCAAGCTGGCATCGTGTTGGATATCGGCGGTGTTGGTCACACATCTGTTCTTTACACTGACCAAGACGCTAACGCTGATCGCATCGCTTACTTCGGCGACAAAATGAAGACCGCTCGTATTCTGGTGAATACTCCGTCTTCACACGGTGGTATTGGTGACCTCTACAACTTTAACTTAGCCCCATCTCTGACGTTGGGTTGTGGTTCTTGGGGTGGTAACGCCATTTCTGAAAACGTTGGTCCAAAACACTTGATCAACAAGAAAATTGTTGCTAAGCGAGCTGAAAACATGTTGTGGCACAAACTACCTAAATCTGTTTACTTCCGTCGCGGTTCACTGCCAGTAGCAATGGACGATTTGGACGGTAAGAAACGTGCAATGATCGTGACCGATGACTTCCTGTTTAACCACGGTTACATCGATGATCTACGCGCCATCCTGAAAGACAAAGGCATGGAAGTGGAAATATTCCACGACGTAGAAGCAGACCCAACACTATCTATCGTAGAAAAAGGTGCTGCTGCATGTCACAGCTACAAGCCTGATGTGATTCTGGCTGTTGGTGGTGGTTCACCAATGGATGCTGCGAAAATCATGTGGGTTATGTACGAGCACCCAGAAACTGACTTCGCTGATCTGTCGATGCGCTTTATGGACATCCGTAAACGTATTTACAAGTTCCCTAAAATGGGCGCTAAAGCTGACTTGGTATGTATCACTACCACTTCAGGTACGGGTTCAGAAGTTACTCCGTTCGCAGTTGTTACTGACGACAAAACTGGCCAGAAATACCCATTGGCTGACTACGAGTTGACTCCTACCATGGCTGTTGTTGATGCCAACTTGGTTATGGACATGCCAGCTTCTTTATGTGCTTTCGGTGGTTACGACGCAGTAACTCACGCGATGGAAGCATATGTATCGGTTCTGGCTAACGAATACTCAGACGGTCAAGCGTTACAAGCGCTGAAACTGCTGAAAGAATACCTGCCTAGCTCATACAAAAACGGTAAAGCAGATCCTGTTGCTCGTGAAAAAGTTCACAACGCAGCAACCATCGCTGGTATCGCATTTGCGAACGCCTTCTTGGGTGTGTGTCACTCAATGGCTCACAAACTCGGTGCGGAATTCCATATCCCACACGGTTTGGCGAATGCCTTATTGCTGGCTAACGTGGTTCGCTTCAACGCAACCAACACGCCAACCAAACAAACGGCTTTCTCTCAGTATGACCGTCCGAAAGCCCGCGCTCGCTATGCAGAAGTTGCTGAACATTTAGGTTTCACTGAAGGTAACACTGAAGCGAAATTGAATGCCTTGCTAGATTGGCTTGAAGAGTTGAAGATAGAATTGAACATTCCATTGTCAATTCAAGAAGCTGGCGTTAATGAAGCTGACTTCCTAGCTAAAGTTGATCAACTTGCTGTTGATGCGTTCGATGATCAGTGTACTGGTGCTAACCCGCGCTACCCACTCGTTAGCGAACTCAAGCAAGTATTGCTAGACACTTACTACGGCCGTAAATATCAAGAGCCTGAAGATAGTGCCGATGCAATGGCAAAAGCTGCTGCTAAAAAAGCGCCTGTAAAAAAGAAAGCTGCTGCTAAAAAGTAATTAACTTACTCGACAGCTAAAAAAGCCGCTCCTATGAGCGGCTTTTTTGTGCCTAGTGTCCCGTCCTGAAATAGGTTTACACATTGGAGACCTATGATGGAAAAGCGAATTTCTTCAATAAGAAAGCGCACTCAGCGCGATTATTCACTAGCCTTTAAATTGTCTGTTGTTGAGCAAGTTGAAAAAGGCGATATGACCTATAAACA